>JAKSJD010000001.1 GCA_024398435.1 Bacteroidaceae bacterium
CGCCGACCCTCTGCTTGTAAGGCAGATGCTCTGAACCAGCTGAGCTAAACGCCCTCTCAGGAATACATCTTCCTTCGTTATTTGTCGGGGCAGCGTGACTCGAACACGCGACCGCCTGGTCCCAAACCAGGAACGCTACCAACTGCGCTATACCCCGTACTTTGGATGTCTTTTTCCAAAAGCGATGCAAAGGTACAAACTTTTTCCGGACTGACAAACTTTTTAGCAAGTTTTTTTCAAAATATTTTAATCTTTTTGCATCTTTAGCCTATATTACCTCATTTACGAAGGCAATGAACATAGTTTATGAACGAAAATAGGCTTTTAACGAATTTTGTAATTACACAGAAAATATATGATATTATTACATCTCAAAAGCCGTTTCATGCATAAACAATCTCACTATTCTATGAAAGAAACAATTCAACTAACACAATTCCCTACATGGTTAATCATTTTTGTCGATTATATTCCTTGCTAAACAACGCGATATTCCTTGCTAAACAACGCGATATTCCTTGCTAAACAACGCGAGGTTTCTTGCTAAAGAACGTGATGTTTCTTGCTAAAGAACGCGATGTTTCTTGCTAAAGAACGCGATGATATTTGGATCCAATACTCTAATGAATAATATTAATATTTGAGAACACCGAGTATTATATAAAATTAAAGAGGGTGCTGCGTGAGCAACACCCTCATAATTATTTATCAAATTAATGTAATTATTACTTTAATTCAACAACTGCGCGACGGTTCAAGATGTATGGAGATACTTCGTTGATACCACCAACTGCCTTAACTTCGATGTTGTCAGCGTTTACACCAAGGCGAACGAGTTCGTCCTTAGCTGCGTTAGCACGACCTTCAGAAAGCTTCTGGTTCCAAGCTGAAGAACCAGTCTGGCTATCTGCAGAACCTGTAACGACTACCTTAGCACCTGTTTCCTTAGCAACTGCAGCAACTGCTTCGAGGTTGATGAGATCCTTCTTTGAGTTGATTGTAGTTGAGTTGAGGTCGAAGAATACAGATGTAGCAGCAGCAGCAACTACCTTTTCAACCTTTGCAGGCTGTGCAGCAGCTGGCTTTGGCTGCTTAGCGAGTTCAGCGCGGAGGCGAGCGTTTTCAGCACGTTCCTTGTCGAGTTCAGCGCGGAGCTTTGCAAGAGCTTCTTCACTTGCAGCAGCGAGTGCGTTGTAAGCGTCAAGTGTAACGGCCTTCTGCCATGTGTTGTCACCGAGGTTGAACTGGAGACCGAGTTCAGCAGTTACGTAAGTGTTACACATTGCGTTGTCGTTGTCTCTTACCTGGAGGTAGCGACCCCAGTGCTGAGTAGTTACGTTGTAAGCAACGTCGAGGTAAAGACCTACAACCTTACCAAGCTTCCAAGTGTTTTCGATACCACCACCAAGAACTGGAGTGTAAGCGTTAGCATCAAATACGCGAGTGAAACCAGCGCGAGGATAAACGATGAAGTTCCATACGCGGCTTTCGTTGTAACCACAGAACAAGTTGCTGAGGTTGAACTGAACGTCACCATAGATAGCTCCGAAATCAGCGCCTTCACCAACACCGTCAAAGTTTGCTGTCCAAGATGGATGGCAAGCACAAGCGTGCTGATCAAGAATACCATTTTCCCACTGTGCCTTCAAACGAAGTCCGAGGCCTGGAGTGAACCACTTACCTACTGCGAGGTCTACACCGAAAGACTTACCCTGGTGGAATACGTTGTCTGACAACTTCTTTGCACCGTAAGGAGCAGAAAGAGTCATGTCAGCACCTACCTGTACGTACCAGTTTGACCAGAATGAGTTGGTAGCAACACAGTACTTAGATGGAGTTTCAATTTGAGTGGTCTGAGCGTTAGCTGCAGTACCGAGACCGACAAATGCCAGTGCGATCAAAATCTTTTTCATAAATACTTTTTTTTAAAATTTTAAAAAATGATAAATAATTTAACTATTACTTTTTGTTTCCTTGTTTATCTACACACACTCGACATGCTGTTACACATTATCTTATATATATAGAGAGCCGTGATTTTCAGTCTGTTTAACTGCCGAAAGACACCTATTAACTAATAGTTTTGCCTTTGGCACGGACATAATTTTCACTTTTCGAGGGCAAAATTAATATTTTTTGTTTACAAACAAACACTTTTTCTAAAAAAAATTAATGTTTTTTTACATTTTCTGCGTTTTATACCCATTTTGTAAAGTCGAGTTATACAATTGGGGCATTTTTTTGTCTATTTAATGTTCATTTGAATTGCTTGTCAATAGTTGTATTGTCAACAACCACATAAACCACCATTCCATCTGGAGTAAATTTCGGAGTTGACAAGTCGAAAAGTCGCTCCAAAAGCAACTTAATTTCCTCATCCGACAATACCTGGCCATAAACAATTGCTGCAGCACGAGCCATTGTCAGTGCAATTGCCTTGTGTACCTTTTCCTTCACACTACTTCCGGTTTCCATTGCAGATGCCACTAAATCGTGGAGCAGTTTGATTGGATTGACACCTTCGATACCGGAAGGAACTCCAGTAATCGAGTATGAGCCGCCTCCAAGATTCGTAAGTTCAAAACCTATGCTCTCCAAATCTGCTTGAATGTCTTCCAACGTAAGAGTTTCCTGTTTCGTAAACTGGGCAATCTCAGGAAAGAGTGTTCCTTGAGACACGCCTTGTTGTTGGAAGAGGTTCTCCATGTATTGTTCAAACAAAACCCGGACATGCGCTCTATGCTGATCGATCAACATAATACCAGAAGGAGTCGGTTTCACTATATACCTTCCTTTGTATTGGAAATGAGGAGTCGAAAGATCCGGTTTCTCCACTTGTGGATTCTCATTCCATAGAGTTTGCTGAAGCGGTTCTTTTTGTTTTACAATGTTATCAACATACAACGACTCCCAGCCTTCAACATTAGGCTGACGATTTGACGAAGAACTCCTAAATGGATTATAATCAGTCGACACAGCCTTAGGAGGTTGCGGAATGTCTGTTAAAAGTCCCGGTACCGGAATATCTGGTTTGTCCTGAGTATCGAAATCAATTGTTGGTACATTGCTATATTTTCCAAGAGCTTCTCTTACCGTGGCAGTTAAAACCTGCCAAATAGGCTGTTCGTTGTCGAACTTGATTTCCGTCTTTGTTGGATGTACATTGACATCAATAGTAGAAGGCTCAACTGAAAGATATATGAAATAAGAAACATGCTCACCTACAGGAATCAAGTCCTCATATGCATGCATAACAGCACTATGGAAATAAGGATGGCGCATGTATCTACCATTCACAAAGAAATATTGATGTGATCCTCTCCTTTTTGAAGTTTCTGGCTTTGCCACATAACCAGTAATTGTGACCAAAGAAGTTTCCACCTCAATCGGAAGTATGTCTGGATTGATTTTCTTGCCAAACACATCTACTATTCGCTGCCGCAATGAAGCTTGAGGCAACTTGTACATCTCAACCCCATTATTATACAGTTCAAAATGAACTTCTGGATGAGTCAATACTATTCTCTCAAAATCTGCCGCCACATTAGAAAGTTCAGTTTGGTTCGATTTGAGGAACTTTCTTCTTGCAGGCACATTGAAAAACAGATTGTTAACTGAGAAGTTACTGCCAACCGGACAAGCTATTGGTTCTTCCTGTTCCACTTTCGAACCTGAAATACGAATGAATGTACCAAGTTCGTCTTCTGGGCGACGGGTCTTCAGCTCAACTTGTGCTACTGCAGCAATAGATGCAAGAGCCTCACCTCGGAAACCCATAGTCGTAAGTGCGAACAAATCCGAAGCTTTAATTATCTTAGATGTAGCATGACGCTCAAAGGCCAAACGGGCATCAGTTTCCGACATACCTTTTCCATCGTCAATGACTTGCACACTTGTACGTCCTCCATCTATGACAAGTACCTGGATAAGAGTTGCACCAGCATCAAGTGAGTTCTCAACAAGTTCCTTCACTATTGATGCAGGTCGTTGTACGACTTCTCCCGCAGCTATTTGATTAGCTACCGAATCTGGCAAAAGATGAATAATATCCTCCATATTAGAATACCTGTCCTGTCCATAACCACTTAGCCAGGAATATCAAGCCAATTATAAGCATTATGATGACTCCGGCATGAAGAGGTTTCTTTCCACTTTCTTTCCTACGTTTCAAATGAGTAGTTGCTCCGACAAATTTTCCCCTGATGTCCTCTGGGTCGAATTCTTTTGGAGGCAAAAGTCCCAATTCGCGTTTTGCATTCTCGCGAATCTTTTCCAGTTTTTCCTTTCGTGGGTCATAATAAATATAATTATGCTGGAATCCACGAGGTTTGTTTACACTGAACATTCCCATATCGAATCGTTTGAATTTAGCGTCAAGTTATCATTTATCAAACTTGCCAGTCTTCACATTTGAAAGTTTCTGAATAGGAGCCACTCTCGTCTGACTGGCTTTAAGAATATTTTTTGAGTCCTTACCTCGCCATTCGAAAATATCATCCTTATTAAGAGGACGTATATAATCAAACCAAGCAAAGTTACTCAGATATCTTTTTTCGTTTGGTATCTTCAAAGCGGGATACATGGTTCCCTGCGAAGAAGGCATCCATATTTTTTCGACTTTCCTCTCTTTCATAAAGATACTCAAGTCAGTTGTTTCTGTATAATTCATGAGAAGACGATTACCGTCATCCTCATCAAAGAAATATACTACATATACATTTCCATGGGCTTCGTTGTGTTCTATCTCTCCATCCTTGAAGAAACACATCATTTCTTTAGCAGCCACCTGATTATATGATACAGAATCTACTTTCTCTATAGTCATGGCTTGCCTTAAGATATGAACCCAATCTATCTTATCTTCAATATTGTATATTCTAATCTCCTCGCCAAACACTTGCTGTTCTTCGTTCCAAAGAATAGGTTGGCCATACATATATGTACATGAATCAAGTTGGAGAGAAACCAAAGAATCACACACAGCCTGAATGTCGTTTCTAAAGATGCGAACACGCTTATAAGCATGAAGATTACGATAAACAGAATCAGTATTCATATTAAACGTATACATCCTCAATGTATCGGCATGAACATAGAGAGTATCTTGTTCTGAATATTCCATAGCCACTGCCCTTCCAGTTGCAAGAGCATTCCCTGTTGAATCCTCATACCAACAATAATCTCCTTTAAGGGCACACATATTTTCATCATCTGTCAGTATTACATCGCCAAAAGCCTCACTAATTCCTCGTTCCTTATCGTAATTGAGACTATCACCTTCAATCCTTCTCATATCTTTAATTATATAAGAGCGATTAAGAAGATAAGCTTTTGCTTGTTTGGTATCGTAGTTGCCAGCTTGTCCGTACACAAATGTACCATCATTAGTTGTGATATTTGTAGGAGTGACAATCTGCGCGACCTCTGTATCGGTATAATAATATAGGGTGTCGCTGACGAGATTGAACTTTGGGTTCTTCAATGTAACATTATCAGTGAAGAATGCCTCATGAGTCGAAGGAGTATACTGTCCCCAATTTGAGTTAAGTTCATTATCTCCATCATAGAGTGTTCCTCCATCAATATACATTCCGACTCCATACATTCTATCATAGTCGAGTTTGTTTGTGAGAAGGCGTGATTTCCTATGAGTCAAAACAACATTACCTCTGGCATGGGCTTGGAGAGCATAACCATCATAAAATAAAGAATCACCCTTAAGTGACAAAGTATCACCTTGAACCATCTTCACATGTCCGTATGCATCAAATGAATTGTCCTCGCGGTAAAAACGTGCGCTGTCGCAATCAAGATAAACTCCTTCATGACTCAACCTAACATTTCCGACGAGAATTTCGGCATGAGGATCGCGAGGCGTCTTATAGAGCAAGTCCGAATGGATGAGATATATTCTCGAATCAGTTCTTCTCTTTTGTGCGCCGACTGGTAGAGATAGAAACAAGCAAAGGATGCCCACAAGAAGCATCCTACACCTTATTATATATATATTATATAGAAAGTCTCTATTTCTCACGCACTTTTACTCCTTCCTCTATATATTTATTCCTTCACCCAACCTGGATACTGGAATTCACAATTACGCCAGTCTTCATTGATTCGGATGTATGTAGTTTTCTGCTTTTCTTTAATCCACTCTTCAATCTTATCACCATTGAGTTTGTCAATCATGACATTCTGGAGTTCCTCATAGTCATCAGCCATAGTTGCTCTATGCCCGTTTATACGATTTTTGAGTTTGGCAACTGCAACCACTTCCTTTCCTTGTGTATTCATCATAAGGAAAGGTTTTGACATTTCACCTACTGCAAGTCCCGATACTGCGCGTGACACTTCAGTTGGCAACTCTTTAAGTTCCATTCTTGAACGGGTTTCCATCGTCATCGGATTCTTATAAACCATCAAGCCGTGGTTGTTTCTTGTGTCTTTGTCATCTGAAAGGTATGGTACGCACTCCTCGAAAGTATAATCACCATTCTTTATTTCTGCACATACAGAGTCGAGGAAGTTTATGCATGTTTCAATAGCTTCGTCCGAAACCCTTGGTTTACGAAGAATATGTCGAACGTTTATCTTGTCACCACGTTTATCAATAAGTTGGATGATATGGAATCCGTATTCCGTTTCGACGATCTTACTCACTGTCTTTGGATCCGTAAGACTGAAAGCCACATTTGCAAATTCAGGAACATAATCTCCCCTACTTGCATATCCCAGTTCTCCACCTTTCGATGAAGAAGGGTCTTCACTGTACAATGCAGCAAGAGACGAGAACTGCATCTGTCCAGAGTTTATTCTCTCTGTGTAGCTGCGCAAATCATCCTTTACTTTATCGATTTCTTCCTGTGTTACAATTGGTTGGCGAACGAAGATTTCGACTTCGACTCTTGTTGGCACATAAGGTAAGCTATCCTCTGGCATCGACTTGAAATAATTTCTTACTTGTGCTGGAGTTACCTTTGTACCGGTAATCATGTTGCGCTGCACCTCTTGTGTCAAGAGTTTGCTACGTTCTGAATCGAAGAGAAGTTCTCGGATTTGCGTCTGTGTTTTGCCGAAAGCCATCTCCATTCGTTCTATAGAGCCAAACTGGTTGTCGATGAATTCCTCTATACGAGCATCTACTGCCTCAAACACTTCGGCATCAGTCACTTCGATTGAGTCCAAAGCTGCTTGATGCAAGAAGAGTTTCTGAACTGCCAACTGTTCTGGAATAACACAATATGGGTCACCTGGAAGTCGCTGACCTGCTGCTTGATAGTCTTGACGAAGATTCTCAACATCTGATTTGTAGATAGCTTCATCACCAACCACCCAAATTACCTCATCTATTACATTGTTTTTTGATTGCGCCATTACATTTGCCACTGGCATAATGGCGGTCAATGCTATTATTGTGATATTCCTTATATTCATCTGATTAATGATTATTTACAGTTTTCAGCACTTCATTGTCTACGCTGTATGAGTATTTTTTTCTAAGTGTCTCTACCCAAGCTTTCTCCATTGCATTCTGGTAGTCGGTTGTAACTTGGCCCTTCACGTCCTTATACGATTCTGGTTTCTTGATGAGTCGGCCATATATATCAGTTACAGGGAAATCCTTCATTGGTTTCAGTTCTTTCTGTTCGCCAAATGCATAAACATCAACACTTACATTTTCTCCTTGCTTATAAATTCCATGTTCGATACGGATATTCTTTACCGAATCAGTATTGAATTCCTTAACGAGAATCTTTCCCCATTCGGCATCGTCCTTCACGCCCTTGATAAGTTTCTTTGCAGCTTCAGGAGAAGAGCCTTCCTTCATATGCATCACAATACCTTTGAATCGAGGACTATCCCATGCATATTGTTTTTTGTTCTTGTTGAAGTAGTTTTCAAGTCCAGCCTCATCTTTGGCTGCAACATCCCAAATTTCCTTCTTACAAATTTCATACATGAGTGTTCCGTCATAATATTCCTGTGAAAGGAACTTCATTTCAGGATCGCTGTTGATCAATTCGTTGAACTTCTCATCAATGACTGCCTCACGTGTGATTCCTTTCATCTTTGCGATAGAATCTACATAATGCTCTGCTGAAGCTTCCTTAATACCTCTCTGTTCAAGGAACTTAATGATCGATTCGTGATGGAATTCATAAGATTCAAATGGATGGCGATCGTGCATGAGGATGATGTGCCAACCTACTGTAGACTTAAATGGAGTTGACATTTCGCCTGCCTTAAGAGCATAAGCTGCATTCTCGAAGTCTGGAATCATCATACCCTTACCAAACTGGCCCAACTGACCACCTTTAGCAGCAGAACCTTTATCATCAGAACATTCCTGTGCCACCTTAGCAAAGTCGGCACCGCCCTTCAATACATTAAATATTGAGTCGATTCGGTTTTTTGCAGCTGCTTCCTGTTCTGGAGTAGCATCTTGGCGAAGCAACACAAGAATATGGCTTGCCGTGAGCAAGTCCTGACCATCGAAACGCTTAGCTGTATTCTCATAAGTAGCACGAGCCTCTTTTTCGATAAAGTCGTTATCAACGATTGTTGGCATCACCAGCTGTTCCTTATAGCCACGAAGTTCTTTCTGCAAACTGGCAATAGTATCATAACGAGCCTCCTCTGCTGCGGCAACCTTCAGTTTGAAATCAACAAAGAGCGGAACATAGTCCTCTATACTCTTTTTGTCAATCACTCCGTCAGAGTTATTCTTATTGAAACTATATTCAAATTCTGAACGCGTGATCTGTTTGCCATTGATTGTCATCAACACAGGATCACTCTGTGCCATACATGTTGCAGCCATCATAGCTGCTACAGCCAAAACATTGAATCTTCTCATTTATTTATTAATTATTTACAATGTACAATAATATTGCTCCATTTACTGACAGCCATTAGTTTGCACACATTACTGTGGCTTACTATAGTTTGGAGCCTCACTTGTGATAATTACCTCGTGAGGATGGCTTTCGAGTACACCTGCAGCTGTAATGCGAGTGAACTTAGCATTATGCAATGCTTTTATATCCTTTGCACCACAATATCCCATACCCGAACGAAGGCCACCTACCAATTGGTATACAACCTCTTGAACAGTTCCCTTATAAGGAACTCGTCCGGCAATTCCCTCTGGCACGAGTTTCTTGGTTTCCTTTTCTCCCGACTGGAAATATCTATCTTTTGATCCATTTTCCATTGCTTCGAGAGAACCCATACCACGATATGACTTGAACTTACGACCATTGAAAAGGATTGTCTCGCCTGGAGCCTCTTCCGTTCCGGCAACAAGAGAGCCAATCATTACGCTCCAACCACCTGCTGCCAAAGCCTTTACAACGTCACCTGAATATCTCAAACCTCCATCAGCAATCAAAGGAACGCCTGTTCCTTCCAATGCTTTAGCCACATCGTAAACAGCACTCAACTGAGGAACTCCTACACCTGCCACAACACGAGTTGTACAAATACTACCAGGTCCGATACCTACCTTAACAGCATCTGCGCCTGCTTCCACCAACATTTTGGCAGCCTCACCTGTAGCTATATTGCCGACAACGATATCTACATTTGGGAATTTCTGGCGAGCTTCTCTCACCTTGTCAATTACAGATTTACTATGGCCATGAGCTGTATCAATTACGATAGCATCTGCACCTGCATTTACAAGAGCTTCTATTCTCTGTAATGTATCTGCTGTAACACCAACACCTGCAGCAACTCTCAAGCGCCCCTTTTCATCCTTGCAAGCCATTGGTTTATCTTTTGCCTTTGTAATATCCTTATATGTAATAAGACCTATAAGTTTACCATCTTCATCCACTACTGGCAATTTTTCAATTTTATGCTCAAGTAAGATTTGCGATGCACTATCAAGATCTGTCTGCTGATGAGTTACAATAAGATTGTCTTTGGTCATAACTTCATCAATCAACTTATTGCCGTCACGCTGGAAACGAAGGTCACGGTTAGTAACAATACCAACCAACTTTCCTAATTCATCCACCACTGGAATACCACCAATATGATATTCGGCCATCATCGCCAAAGCATCGCTCACTGTCTTTCCCCTCTGGATAGTAACAGGGTCGTAGATCATACCATTCTCGGCACGTTTTACAATTGACACCTGTCTTGCCTGTTCTTCAATCGACATATTCTTGTGAATAACGCCGATACCACCTTCTCTTGCAATAGCAATTGCCATAGAAGCCTCAGTAACTGTGTCCATAGCGGCAGTCACGAAAGGAATGTTAAGACGGATGTTACGGGAAAACTGAGTAGAGAGCTCTACTGTTCTTGGAAGAACCTCTGAATATGCTGGCACTAACAACACATCATCGAAGGTAAGACCTTCCATCACTACTTTTTCTGCAATAAATGAAGACATAAACAATTACATTTTAATATATTGCGTGCAAAGTTACGAAAAAAAGCAGAATGCTGAATACAGAACACTGAATTATTTTGATTTTTTAACGAATTTACATCACAATCCTAAACAATCTTTCATTTTTTAAGATTTTTTTATAAATAAAAAAAGTACCTTTCATTTGCATATTCTATTAATTCCATAGATACATATACTCGATAAAAATATGAAAAGGCCTCCATCACGGAGGCCTAGTTCTCAAATTACAAATACAGTATAATACTTAAACAATTCTTCAAATGATCAATCGAACTTAACTTTAGAATCCCTAAAAGCTAATCGACGTTGCAAAGTTAAGTAATATTTTAGTAACATGCAAGTGTTTTTACGATTTTTTTCAATATTTTTTATGAAACATCTATTTTCCCTAAAGAATTCCACCTCAAATCACAAAACAAGAGCATTAATTACCCATGTTAAAAAGACTAGCAAGAAATGACCCAAAACATTGCTAAACAAAGCCTCTCGAACAGCTAAACATCAGGTCGCGAACAGCTAAGAAAAAGGAGGGCAATTCAAACTGCCCTCCTTAATTCTATAAATCATTGATATAACGTTCTAATTTCCCAAATCCGACAAGAACTTAATTCTAACCAAGCGAATTTCCTCTTCGGAAATATCATCATCAAGATGACGGAAAGCTTCGTCAAGGCTATCTGTCTGGCTACTACGGAAATAATCAAATATCTCATCTACCTTGTCTTCATCAATTTCCTCATCAATGAAATAGTCGATATTTATCTTCGTACCACTGTATACAATGGTTTCGAGAATATCCAAAAGTTCATCGAAGTCTATGCCCTGCATTCTTGCAATATCGTCAAGAGCCACTTCGCGGTCGATGCTCTGAATAATACTAATTTTGCGTTGCGATTTGTTGGCCACTACCCTAACACGCATATCCACAGGACGTTCTATTTCATTTTCCTCACAATGGCGACGAATAAGTTCGACGAATTCCTTTCCATAGCGGCGTGCCTTTCCAACACCAACACCCGGAATATTCTGGAGTTCATCAATGGTGATTGGATAGAACGTAGTCATCGCATCGATGGATGGATCTTGGAAGATAATGTATGGTGGCACATTGAAACGTTTTGCTATGCGACTGCGAAGGTCGAGAAGCATTTTGTGGAGTGCTTCATCGAGAGCATTGGATTGCTCACCGCCATCATCAACATATACATCGTCGAATTCCGTATTCTCCACAACATAGAATGGTACTGGTTTCTTAATGTATTTCTTACCTTCTTTTGTAAGGCTAAGCACTCCATAGTTTTCCACTTCTTTGTTGATGTAACCCGACATCATCGCCTGATTGAGCACTGCACTCCAATATGAAGGCTCCTTATCTGCACCTTCCCCAAAGAGTTCGAGGTTTTCATGCTTATGAGCAGTAACGAGTTCGGTTTCGTTGCCTCTCAAGAAGTCGATTATATATTCGAGTTTAAAGTTTTCCTTCGTAATCTGGATAGCACGAAGTGCCAATTGAAGTTGCTGGTCAGCACGAACTCGCTGCTTTGGATGGAGGCAATTATCGCATCGTTCACATGAATCCTCTCCATATTCCTCGCCGAAATAATGCAACAAGAGTTTACGGCGGCATACTGATGACTCGCAATAGTTAGCTGTCTCCTTGAGGAGTTGACGGCCAATATCCTGCTCTGCCACTGGTTTGCCTTCCATAAATTTCTCAAGTTTTTGGAGGTCTTTGCGAGTATAGAATGCTATACAACGACCCTCTCCTCCGTCGCGACCAGCACGACCGGTTTCTTGATAATAACCTTCAAGGCTCTTTGGTATATCGTAATGAATCACGAAACGCACATCAGGTTTGTCAATTCCCATTCCGAATGCGATAGTGGCTACGATGACATCAATTCGTTCCATAAGGAAGTCGTCCTGCGTAGCACTTCTTACAGCTGTTTCAAGTCCGGCATGATAGGCAGCAGCACGTATATCGTTAACCTTGAGAGTCTCTGCAAGAGTTTCTACTTTCTTACGACTTAAGCAGTAGATAATACCACTTTTGCCAGGATTCGACTTTATATATTTAATAATGTCTTTATCTACATCCTTTGTTTTCTGGCGTACTTCGTAGTATAAGTTTGGTCGGTTGAATGAAGATTTAAATTCAGCGGCATCAACGATTCCGAGATTCTTCTTAATGTCAGTACGCACCTTATCCGTAGCTGTAGCAGTAAGAGCAATAATCGGAGCTTGAGCAATCTCATTGATTATCGGACGAATTCGACGATATTCTGGTCGGAAATCATGTCCCCATTCTGAAATGCAATGAGCCTCATCTATAGCATAAAATGAAATTTTTACCGACTTCAGGAAATCGATATATTCCTGTTTCGTCAGCGACTCCGGAGCAACATACAAGAGTTTTGTCTTGCCACTTACTATATCATCCTTGACTTGGGAGATGCTTGCCCTATTGAGCGACGAATTTATGAAGTGAGCAACATTATCGTCCTCGCTTATATGCTTGATGGCATCTACCTGATTTTTCATCAGTGCAATCAAAGGCGAGATAACGATTGCAGTACCTTCCATAAGAAGGGCTGGCAACTGATAGCAAAGAGACTTACCTCCACCTGTAGGCATAAGAACAAATGTATCATGCCCTGCCATAAGGTTTTGGATTATCGCTTCCTGATCGCCCTTGAATGTATCGAATCCGAAGTAGTACTTCAATGATTCTTGTAATGTCATTTTATGCTTCATAATCCTATGGGTTATCTATTAATTGCTAATCGATTGGCACCTGATTTACCGAGTTGCTCCTTGGCATAATCGAGTGTAATCGTCAGATGCTTGATACGCTTCGATGGCGACTCAAACATCTTGTCCATCATAATAGTTTCAACAATTGAACGGAGGCCACGTGCTCCAAGATTAAATTCAACTGCTTTATCTACTATAAAATCGAGTACCTCTGGTTCGAACTCAAGACGAATGCCATCAAGTTCGAAAAGACGTATGTATTGTTTTACTATCGAATTCTTTGGTTCTGTGAGTATATTGCGCAATGCCGACTTGTCAAGCGGTTCAAGGTGTGTGAGAATAGGCATTCGGCCGATAATCTCAGGAATGAGTCCAAATGATTTGAGATCCATTGGTGCAATATATTGCATAAGATTCTTTTTGTCAACCTGAGCTGCATTTTCCACTGCTCCATATCCCACAACATGAGTGTTGAGTCGTTGTGCAATACGCTTTTCAATACCATCAAACGCTCCTCCGCAAATAAACAGAATGTTACGAGTATCTACCTCAATAAATTTCTGTTCAGGATGCTTTCGGCCACCATATGGAGGTACGTTGATTTTTGAGCCTTCAAGCAATTTGAGGAGGCCTTGCTGAACACCTTCGCCACTGACATCACGAGTGATTGAAGGATTATCGCTCTTTCGAGCTATCTTGTCAATTTCATCAATAAATACAATTCCGCGCTCAGCAGCTTTTACATCATAATTAGCAACCTGGAGCAATCTTGACAGGATGCTTTCTACATCCTCACCAACATAACCAGCCTCTGTCAGTACGGTGGCATCTACTATTGTGAAAGGAACAACAAGCATTTTGGCAATGGTGCGCGCAAGAAGAGTCTTGCCTGTACCAGTGCTACCAACCATTATGATATTTGATTTCTCTATCTCCACATCATTGGCATCGGATTTTGACGACTCATATTCAAGACGTTTATAGTGGTTATAAACAGCCACAGACATGGCTATCTTGGCATCGTCCTGTCCAATGACATATTGGTCGAGATATTCTTTTATTTCTTTAGGTTTCGGAAGTTTGTTCATCTTGAAAGAATCCTGCGACTTGCTGTTTTCCAAAACCACTCGATTGGCTTCGCGGGCACAGTCGTCACAAATACAAGCATTGAGGCCAGTAATCATAAGATTGACCTCACTGCCGCTTCTTCCGCAGAACGAACATCTTTTTTGCTTGTCCATACTTTCGGTTTATTTCTTTCTCATCAAAACATCATCAATCATTCCATACTCTTTTGCCTCTAGAGCTGTCATCCAATAGTCGCGGTCGGAATCGTTCCAAACCTTGTCAAATGGCTGATGAGAATGGTCTGCGATGATTGTGTAAAGTTCCTTTTTGAGTTTTTGAATCTCGCGAGCTGTGATTTCGATATCACTTGCCTGTCCCTGAGCTCCGCCCATTGGCTGATGAATCATAATGCGGCTATGTGGCAATGCACTACGCTTACCTTCCTTTCCGGCAACGAGCAGAACTGCAGCCATAGATGCTGCCATACCCGTACAAATAGTCTGCACATCACTATTCACAAACTGCATTGTGTCATAGATGCCAAGGCCTGCATATACACTTCCACCTGGAGAATTGATGTACACACTGATATCTTTACCAGAATCTACTGAATCCAGATATAGCATCTGTGCCTGAAGCACATTTGCTGTATAGTCATTTATTTCTGTTCCAAGGAAAATGATGCGGTCCATCATGAGACGTGAGAACACGTCCAACTGAGTCACGTTAAGTTGACGTTCCTCAAGAATGTAAGGATTCAAATATCCAGCCTGAGCCTTTACGACATCGTCGAGCACTAGGCTATTGATTCCGCAATGTTTTGTAGCATACTTTTTAAAATCTTCTACCATCATAATCATTAAATTTTATATAGGTTAAACAGTTTTCAGTTCCTATTCGTAAAGCAAAGGTATAATTTTTTTTCTTATTTCCAAAGAGTTTTTAGTTATTTTTTATATATATCTGCCATTTTTGCATCTTTTTCGATGACATCAGCTATCTCACGAGGGGAAATTTTCACTGGTTCGACTGTCAACTCAGGTAAATTAAACGACTTCATCAGCTTTTTGTTATAAAGCGGATCGCGTTGTGGAAGAGGGAACGCTTTGAAATCGCGACCTTGACGGTCGAAGTAACCTATATATAGACGTGTATAAGTTGCATCTTCCTTTCGTGTACTGAACACAATCCAACGTCCATTACTGCTCCAAACGTGATAGCTCTCTGCCTGTTCCGTACTCATATTGCTGAGTTTTTGAAGCGAATCGGTGCGAAGGTCTTTCATCCATAGGTCGCTATTTGTATGGTGGAGTTGGAAATTGCCATAATCTCCAAGAGAGAACAAGAGATATCGGCCATCAGGACTTACACGAGGATGGGTGGCACTCTTATGGATGGCACTGGCACGGAACACTGTATCAGGATCGCCAAACTGACTTGTAGCCACATCATAGCTCTGACGAATTATGTCGTAATATATGCTATCGTAGTGGTTGCCCAAAGCGAAATGGTGGGCAGTTCCCTCTATTGGATAATATGCCGAACAATAATATAATGTATCCCCTGTAGGATCCCAAGATGGATAAGTCTCATAACTATCAATTGAGTTTTGAACTATCTGAACCTCATTCGTATCAACATGATAAAGAACAAGGTCGCTCAATGTATCGAGCACTTCTATCTTATGATCTGCATCGCCTATGAGGAAGCATTGAACAGTATGATTGAGGGAGTATGCAATTAGCGGTTCGGTAGGATGCCAAGATGTGTATACTCCATTACCGATAGTTTCGTCTGTCTTTATATTGATTTTAGACAGTTTGCCATCATGATACAGCACTGTTCCTCCTTTATATTGACGCACATGCAATTGGAAATTGTCAGTATGATAGTTCTGATAGCTGTGGCAATTCACGCATTGGTATGTATTGGCAATATCCACCTCATTTTTCTGCAGATTGCTGTATATGAGTTCCTCATCAAAATTCGTGAGGTTGCGCTGACAGATAGAGAGTTCGCGATAGTTAACATATCCTGGTTCAATATATCTATATGAGAGATATTCATCAATTGGTTCCTCTGCAACAGTGCAGCATATTGGTTTATATTGAGTCCATTTGCCATCCTGACACACATATATAGTAAACGAAAGTTGCTTGCCTTTGTTTGCATCGAGCAGGTTATGCCATTCATCTACATCAAACATTGCATCCTGACCTCCCACAATAATTTCGGTACCATCGGTGCCCTCCACTTTGGTAACATAATCATCTGCATTGTCAATGTCGATATGGAAGTTGAGTGGAGCTATGTTGCAAGGCACAACAACATCGGAATAGTCGGGATAAGTCGGCACTACTTCATCCACAATCTTCGCATCTTTTGGAATCGATGCAGTGCATGCTGCCATGAGGAATGGCAAACACATTATTATATATTTATAGAAATGCTTCATTGGCTTCGGAATTTCCTTGAATTAATCAAATACCATTGGTTGGCGGGCATCATAGAAGAAATAGCTCCAATATGTACCCGGGCAGATAGAGAGCAATGTATTTACATCACTGTCCATTGGTTGGGTCAGCAAACGAACGATAATATCTTGAATGCGTTCAAATTGCTGGCAAACTTCTCCTTCAGGACCTACCATCAACTTGATTTGGTTGTACAGCTGAGGATTCTGCTTGAGAAAGGCAAACAGCAGAGCGGCTTCTTGAACATGCTTTGGCAAAGGTTGGTTCGGATTCTGCTGATATCGGGCAAGACACAGTTTCCAAAACACATCTTGATTGGCTGCCACCATTGCATTGGCTATCGAAAGGTCGTTGCGTTGCACCGATGTCACCTGAAGGTTCATGAAATGCTTCATCAGCATGTATTCACACATTTCCGTATTGTCAATTGCTCCTTTCGGAACAAACGCAATTTGGCGATGACGCTGATAAAGATTGTCGTTATGCATCAACTCCTTATCATAAAGTTTACGAATGTCCTTCGCGCAATCCTTGTAATAGAGAGTATTGTCGAGCAAACTAAGATATCGTTCGGCAAGCACCTTTTCTTGATTGTAAACGGAAGCTGCCGCCATCATTTTCGTATCGATATTTGAATACTTGTATCTTACCGATCTCTCCATTGCCCATCTATATGCAAAGTTAAAGAAACCATGTTTGAAGTACACGCGTGATGCGGTTATCCATGTATTGCTGCAGAAACCGTTACACTTGATGTCACTCGAAACCCATGAATAGTTGAACATATGGTCGAGCAGTTGATTCCTGCGGAATAGTTCTATATTTCGATACTGAATGATTGAACGGATTGGATTCTTTTCTTGAAGGCAGAGGTCGAATACTCGATCGTCTTCACCATCTTCGTAAGCATGTTCAATTGCAAGAAGTGTGCGGAAATTGGAATCGGAATTTGCCTTGATTGGTACAAGAATCATGACTATCAAAGTCAATGCTGCCGATACAATCAATCTCATCCTGTCATATTTCAACATATTTAGGAGTTTTCCTGCTACAGGAATCAAAACGGTAGCAACGATTGCAATATAGAGAGGGGTCTTTATGTTGGCATCTTCTCCAAAATCCAAATATGGAAGTCCAGCACTTGCAAGGAACATTGTATTGAATTTGACGAAGAAATATCTCGATGCGATGAATGGCACTGCCACTGCAAGGACAACTGCCATGACAGCCATAATCCAATCGAATCGCTTACTTTCAAAAATATCATGGAGCAATGCCATAACAACAGTACCAAATGCATAGATTCCTACGAGTGGATATCCAATGGCAATCACAAGAATTGTCCACACATAACGCATCCATCTGCACCCTATCCTAACATACCAAGCGGCAAGAGACGCCATCGTGAGGCATCCAACTATCGGCGAGAAAAGATTGCCATAATGACGCATGGCAAACACATTGTAATCCCACCCCGACACGTACATCATAATAAGCAAGGAAGGAATCAAGGCAATGGATGTAGCTTCTGCCGAAATCTTGAATCCCCATTTCAACAACCATGCCAACAATATCAGAAGAGCAACAAACAGCAAAATGCCAAGCATTGGATGGAAGGCAAACTGGCCGAGAAAACTACCGACATAACGAAGCATGAACCCTGGCTCGATAATCATTTGGAGGAAGTAGGAAACATCGTATCTGAACATGTCCTGCATCTGCACCACATACATCAAGTCCTGATATCTTATAGCCATATATACGAATGCCGCGATGGCAAACACAATAAATGGCAGTATGTTGAAAAGTAATCGCTTCATGTGCATTTTTTAAATATCCGGTCAAAGATACAAAAAATAACGAAACCCAATACTAAAACACCGACTTTTTTTTAATATTTACATCATAAACACAACAAACTCATAAAAACATTATAAGAAACGACCCAAAACATTATAAGAAATTGGGGCAAACATTATAATACTTTTTTCGCATGCAAAATAAAGCAAAAAAGGTAACCTCAACGATTTGAGATTACCTTCATATTTCAATTGTTCCTAAAGGAATTATTCTTCGAAAAGTTTGTTGAATTCCTCTGGAGTTACTGCCTTGTTCTTGAGTGTAACGATTTCCTTGATAGCATTGCCGAGCTTAACCTCGATGCAGCGGTCGATGAGGTTGTCGACTGTTTCACGCTTCTTCATCATTTCCTTTACACTGCCCTCGAGATACTCGTCAGGAATGTTGAGCATTCCGTATTGAGCAAACTGCATGCGAGTGACTTCCTTTGCCATTTCGACAACATCCTTATCATCAACCTTCACGCCTGTCTGTTCAACGAGTTTTTCCTTGATGAGGTGCCATGTAAGTTCTTCGATACTCTTTTCATAGTTGGCATCAACCTTCTCTGTATCGCCCTTTGCATTGGCAGTCATAATCTTCTTAAGCTTCTCGTCTGGGAATTCGAGTTTGCCAATCTTCTTTGTAAGATGGTTGCGAACATCGATGAGGAAACGGTAGTCGGAATCCTTCTTGAACTGTGCTTCAATTGCTTCGCGAATCTTTGCAGAGAATTCTTCAGCTGTCTTGATGCCTGCTCCTGGATAAACCTGCTCAAAGAGTGCTTCATCGAGAGGACCTGCTACATAGCGAGTGATTTCTGTAATCTGGAAGTTGAAGTCGCCCTTGTGTTCAGCAACCTTTTCCTTGTCGACCTTGAGGAGAGAAGAGAGTTCTGACTCGCTTCCATCATATGCAACTGAAGGGTTGAACTTGATGATATCGTTAACCTTAGCATCTGCGAAGAGAGCTTTCTGGTCGTCGTTCTTGAAATACTTTGGCAACATTACAACGTCTTCTGCTGTAAGAGCATCTTCCTTATCAAGTTCGGTGATGATACCCTTTACCATATCGTTGTCCTGATAAGAATCTACCTTATCATACTTGCCACCACGCTGACGGTACATTTCAATCTGATTGTTTACCATTTCGTCGCTTACTGTAACGTCATAGTATTCAACCTTATCTTTCTTTGTAAGTTCCGCCTTGAATTCAGGAGCAAGTGCAAGTTCGAACTTGAAAGTGAAAGTATTACCCATCTGAAGGTCGATTTCATTGTTGTCCTCTGTTGGGAGAGGTTCGCCAAGCATATTGACCTTATTATCGTTGATATATTTGTAGAGGCTTTCCTGAAGCAACTTGTTCACTTCTTCTGCAAGGATAGAAGTTCCGTACTGCTTGCGGATAAGTCCTTCTGGTACCATTCCTGGACGGAAACCTGGCATCTTAGCCTTTTTACGAAAATCCTTGACTGCTTTATTTACGTTCTCTTCATAGTCAGCAGGAATGATTTCTGCTGTAATTGTTGCATTGATTGCGTCAATGTTCTGTAATGTGATATTCATCGCGTTAATATGTTATTTATTATTTTTTACCTTAAATAATCTCGGCATAAATGCTTTGAGCGTGCAAAGGTACAAAAAATTGCTCATTGAACAATGTAGAAAGTTGAAATATTTGATTATTTCGGCAAAAATAGACTTTGCTCATGGTTATTTGCAACGCTAACAGTGAACCGTGAACCGATAACCATGAACCGTGAACCGCTATCAGCCTTGAGCATCGTGTGCTTCCTTCACCTGACGAAGAATATCGGAAGCAAAGATAAAGTCTTCAAGTCGAGGATTCCTGGCATCCATGATTTCGAGATTCGAGCCCTGCCACTCGGCTTTGCCTTCACAGATAAATATGATGTTCTCGCCTATTCCCATCACGGAATTCATATCGTGGGTATTGACGATTGTAGTAATATTGTCCTCATGAGTGATTCCTTGGATGAGTTCGTCAATCACGATACTTGTCTTTGGATCAAGGCCTGAATTTGGTTCATCACAGAACAAATACTTTGGCTCAAGCACAATGGCACGGGCAATAGCTACACGCTTCTGCATACCACCACTCAATTCTTTTGGGAATTTACCTTCAGTTCCTGCCAGATTCACACGAGCCAAGCATTCCTTTGCCCTCTTCACACGGTCTTCGTACGACTTGTCGGAAAACATATTCAAAGGGAACATCACATTATCAAGCACTGACATTGAATCAAACAAAGCCGCACTCTGGAATATCATTCCCATCTCTCTGCGGAGCAATATCTTATCGCGCTTGCTGAGGGCAACAAAGTCCCTGTCGTCATAGAATATGTTTCCTCTGTCGGGAGTAAGCAAACCTACAATATTATTCATGAACACAGTCTTTCCCGAACCACTTTGTCCGATGATAAGGTTCACCCTACCATTCTCGAAGGTGGCATTGATGTCTGTGAGGACCATTCGGTCGTCGAACGACTTATATAAATGTTCTACCTTAATCATTTCTCGCGATTGGGAATTATGTTAATATCTGTGTTAGGAATATATCTGCAAAGAGAATGAGTACACTGCTTGTTACAACAGCATCAGTACTGGCCTTACCTACCTCTACCGAACCACCGACAACCGTATAGCCCTTATAGGCGGAAACGCTTGTGATGATGAAGGCATAAACCACAGCCTTGATGATTCCGCACCAGAAGAACCATTGATTGAATTCATAATGGAATCCTACGGTAAGTTCCTCAACGGTTGTTGTGCCAAGGAATGAAGTACAATATGCACCTATGATACCAGATGCCACACTGAATGTCACCAATATAGGCATGATAGTGATAAGTCCTGCCACCTTTGGCAGAATCAGATAGTTTGCTGAATTCACACCCATAATGTCGAGGGCATCAATCTGTTGTGTAATTCGCATAGTACCCAATTCGGAAGCGATATTCGAACCGACCTTTCCTGCAAGTATCAGACACATTATAGAGGAAGAGAACTCCAAGAGCATAATTTCTCGGGTAGTGTATCCAACCACCATCTCCGGCATCCAAGGACTTTGGATATTCAGTTTGATCTGCAAACAAATTACCGCTCCGATGAAGAAAGATATAATCAAGACGATGCCGATAGAGTTGTATCCGAGTTGGAACATCTCCGTCACATACTGACGATAGAACATACGCCATCTATCGGGACGCGAAAGCGTGCGCCCCATCAGCATCACATACTTGCCTGTTCCTCTTAATGCACTTTCAAATGTCAGCATATTCTTCCATTTTGCAAAGGTTTCACACCTCTTACAGGTTGCAAATTTAATAAAAAAAGAAGAAAAAGAAGGGCAACCGCAAAGTTTTTTACGATTAAAGTCGACTTATCAGCAAACAATTTGTAATTTTGCAACAAATAACAACGCTTATGAACTCTGACGAACAGAAAAAAAACATAATCACGAATGCCGGCGACGAAACGATTCCTGAGTTTTCTGACGATAGAATGACCCTCTACACTCGCAATCTTTTCAAGACCTACGGCAAGCGAACTGTTGTAAACGATGTTTCCATCCATGTACGCCAAGGCGAAATCGTAGGATTGCTTGGCCCTAATGGTGCAGGAAAAACTACAAGTTTCTACATGACTACCGGTCTTGTTGTGCCAAATGGCGGACGAGTTTTCCTAAACGATATGGAAATCACGAACGACCCTGTGGCTCAGCGTGCCCGCAAAGGTGTGGGTTATCTTGCACAGGAAGCATCCGTTTTCCGCACAATGAGTGTGGAAGACAACATTATGACAGTTCTCGAAATGACTGGCAAACCACGCGAATATCAAAAGGAAAAACTTGAAAGCCTTCTCGATGAGTTCCGTCTGCAAAAGGTAAGGAAAAACAAAGGTAATCAACTTTCGGGTGGCGAGCGCCGTCGTTGTGAGATTGCCCGTTGCCTTGCAATCGATCCAAAGTTCATCATGCTCGACGAACCATTTGCAGGAGTCGACCCAATTGCCGTTGAAGATATTCAGTATATCGTTTGGAAACTGAAAGACAGAAACATCGGTATTCTCATTACCGACCATAATGTTCAGGAAACTCTTTGCATCACCGACCGTGCATACCTACTGTTCGAAGGCCGAATTCTTTTCAAAGGCACACCTCCAGAACTTGCAGCCAACAAAATTGTTCGCGACAAATATCTCGGCAGCAACTTCGTTCTCCGTCCAAAGGACTTCCAACTTATCGAAGAAAAGAAACTCCGCGAAGCAGAGGAAGAAAATATGTAACTTCCAAAAACATCGCGCTTCGTGAAGCAAAACATCGCGCTTCGTGAAGCAAAACATCGCGCTTCGTGAGGTCAAACACCGCGCTTCGAAGGGGCTTGAAGCGCGCTTCGTGATGCAATTCCTATAGGTTCACTGCCAAATTTCTTGGACAAGCCAAGCGACAAGTCGATAACTTGGATGAACCAAGCGACAAGTCGATATCTTATAATGTTTAGCTTCATTCCTTATGGTTCGTGAGGCATTTTCTTATAAGACTTGACCCCATTCCTTATAATGTTTCAGCCCTTTCCTTATAATGTTTTTCTGCATTAGCAGTTAAGTGTTCGGCAGTTTTGCGCTTGGTAGTTCTGCGTCAGCAGTTAAGTGTACGGCAGTTTTGCGCTTGGTAGTTCTGCGTCAGCAGTTAAGTGTTCGGCTGTTCTGCTGCCGAAAAAAAAGAGTTTTGCTATTTTTGGCTTTTCCTTCAGTTTTATGAGATAACACCCTATAACACAACACCTTACAGGCTGAAGGCTGAGTCTAAAACCTTCAGTTTTCCTTCAGCCTTCCTTCAGTTTCCTTCAGCCAAAACGGTTTCGTTGCCTGCATGAATAGTAGAGGGGAAACCATACAAATCCTGAAGGTGGCTGAAGGTAGCTGAAGGTAGCTGAAGGTAAATAGATTTACCTTCAGCTTATACCACCCTGATTATCACCCACTTACAAGCAAAACTGAAGGAATGAAGGTTTTTTCGAAATTTTATATTTTTCGCGTTAGCGGTTTAGTGTTCGACAGTCGAAAGAAGCCCCTCGGTCATCATTTTTAGACCAAGAGGCTTCGTCATTTGAGTGTTCGGCAGTTTCGCTGCCAAATGAAGTTATTTAATCAGCACCTTCTTGCCATTAACTATATAGACACCTTGCTTCAATGTTGACAAATCGATGTTTGAATCGCGACTGATCAATCTGCCTTGCATATCATATACTCCTTGAATTGTTCGTTCAGGAACTGCATCAACCGTGATTTCTTCGATTCCGTCAGTGTAAGGAGTCTTAAATGTGACTGTTTCACCATAAACTGTTTTGCTTGATGTCTTCACATATGCTCGGACATTGTATGAAGTATTATATTTCAAACCTTCCAGCGTTACAGTCATCAACTGTCCCGTTGCACTCACTCGCTTTGGCTCTGCACTAGAACCAACTTCGCTATATTCAAAGCCCTGTTCGTCCAAGTCATCCGTACCTGCAACTGCATATCCTCTTACCTTCACACTGTTGCTTGTCTGTGCTGATGCCATTGCGTATGTATGAACTGTTGGTTCAAAGTAAGAAAAATCGCTTGGGTCGAAACCTACCCATTCGCCATAGTACTTCTTTCCTTCTCGTGATTCATAATAAGCACGAACCTTATAATAACTATCTGTTTGCAGATTCATTATCTTTCCTTCCATTCGGCCATTATATATTACAGCACCACCAGATTTTGAAGGAATCTCTTCTGGAGCATCTATCTTTCTCCATTCAAAACCTACAGAAACCTCATCATCAGGAATGTTAGTTGTAGCTGCAACTACTGCACTTTTACTGTTTACGACTTTCGGAGTTTCTGTTTTCAGTGTCAAGCTATATGTATCTACATAAGTGCTACCTCCTTCGTAATCATCCTTTCCTGTTCCATAATACACTCTATACGGGATATAATATGATGAGTTGGGTGTAAGATTTGTCAATCGCAAAGCTCCTCCAGTTACATATTCGCTTGTAATCGGATTCCACACTTCAGTTTTAACAACTTTAGCGTCCTCTTCCAGATAAGAAACTGAGGATATTATGATTTGAGTTGGATTTGATTCATAATTAAGGTTTGGCAACAAACTCTTGGTTGTAAATGAAACATTATTAGATTGATAAATAAGTGTTCCATTACAATAAACTTTACAAGGGCTAGAATAAGACTTATTAGGCTTACCTTTTACAATTATTATACCATCAGGTTCATCTGCCTCAGAATCATTAATCTTCACCTTTATTCCTGCACTTGAAGTAAATATTGTGTTTGTTTTAAATTTAGCATACATCTGGCCGACTTCCAATCGCTTACATTCAAACACTTTGCAGCCATCAAACGCATGAGAGCCAACCTCCTGGATATTTGCAGACATTTCTATTGATTTCAATCCAGAACAATTATTAAATGCATAATCTTTTATGCTAGTCAGGGAATTAGGGATTATTATTGAAGTCAAACCGCCACAACTACCAAATGCATATTTACCAATGCTAGTGACAGAATTAGGAATTGAGATTGATGTCAAACCACTACAACCAGAGAATGTATAATCTTCAATACTTGACACAGAATTTGAAATGGAAACAGTTGTCAAACTTCTGCAATTCTCAAAGGCATTAGAGCCAATGTCAGTTACTGAATTAGGTATTTCTATTGAAGTCAAGCTACTACAACCAAAGAATGCTCGTTCTCCTATGTTCGTCACAGAATTTGGTATATTTATTGAAACTAAGCTACTGCAGCCATTAAAGCCATCTATGCTGGCGATATCATTTCCTAATATTACAGTTTTAAGTTTATCTCTACAATACTGAATGAGACAAGTTGGAGAAATATTCGAATTCCAACACAATGTTTCTGTGCCCCCACAACCAAAGAAAGCATTTTCCTCTATAATGGTAACAGAATTCGGTATCGTAATTGAGGTCAAGCCACTACAACCAGAGAAGGCGGAGGGTCCTATGCTAGTAACGTTATCAGGTATCAAAACAGATGTTAAGTCTGTGCAACCAGAGAAGGCGAAGGGTCCTATGCTCGTTACAGAATTAGGCATAGTGATTGAAGCCAAATCACTGCAACAATAAAATGCATAACCGCCAATGTTAGTAACAGAATTTGGAATAGTTATAGATTTCAAATTGCGGCATTTATCAAATGCTACTAATCCAATGCTGTCTACAGGTCCCTCAAATTTAATGATTCCTTTCCCATTTGAGTATTCGTTCGAAACAATATTTACTCCAAACGCAGAAGTGACTGCCGGCTTAACTATTGCTCCATTTGTACTTGTATACCAAATTTCATTATTTGGAATTTCGTCCGCCATTGCTACTGAACCTATCACAGCCCAAAAGCTAATTAAAGTAACTATTTTAATTGTTCTTTTCATATATAGATTCATATTTTAATGCGAAAGTATAAAGTTATAAATCATCATGGCATCTGTAGCATTGACTTTTCCGTCACCATTGACGTCACATTGTTTCAGTTCTTTCTCGTATTGGGATTCCTCTGAACTGACCTCTTCAATATTCATAAAATCAATCCATACCGGAGCCACCATATACATTGTTGAAGTACCTTGTGGGACATACAATGTACAAGCATTTTTATCAACACGCGCAAACACGTCACTCGGTACTGACAATGGTCTCTTCCAATTAACTGTTATCGAAGTTAAGCCGCTACAACCATCGAATGCATAAATTCCTATGCTTGTCACAGAATTCGGAATCTCTATTGAAATTAAGCTATTGCAACCTGAAAACGCATAATTACCTATGCTTGTTACGGAATTTGGTATCATTATTGAGGTTAAACCGCTACAACTAGAGAAGGCATTATCTCCTATGCTCGTGACAGAAGTTGGAATCTCTATTGACATCACACTGCGGCAATCAAAGAATGTCCAATTTCCAATACTGGTGACGGAATTTGGTATGTTAATTGAAGCCAAAATACTGCAACCAGAGAATGCACTACTGCCTATGCTTGTTACAGAAGAAGGTATTGTAATTGATGCCAAACTGCTGCAACCTGAGAATGCACTACTGCCTATGCTTGTTACAGAAGAAGGTATTGTAATTGATGTCAAACCACTGCAACCATTGAATGTATAAGTTTCTATGCTTGTAACAGAATTTGGTATTTCAATTGATTTCAAACTACTGCATCTGGAAAATGCAGAATTTCCAATACTTACTACTGAATTCGGAATCTCTATTGAGGTCATACCACAGCAATCACTAAATGCCCTAGATCCAATGCTGATGACGGTATTCGGAATCTCTATTGAGGACAAACTACAGCAGCCTGAAAACGCATAACTTCCTATACTTGTTACGGAATTTGGAATTTCGATCGATGTTAAACTAATACAACAATAGAAAGCAGTTTTGCCTATGCTTGTCACTGTTCCATCAAATATAATGATTCCTTTCCCATTGGAATATGTATTAGAGACGATATCTGCACCATAAACACCTCTATCATATGGTTCTACAACATTTCCATCAGTACTTGTATACCAAATCTCATTGTTTGGAATTTCTTCAGCGTAAATACTATTGCCTAACAAACATAATAGGCACAATAAAATTGTTTGTTGAATAGTTCTTTTCATGATTATTTTGTTTTAAATTAGCGATAAGGCACTGTTGATTGCGTAATCTTAATATTTTTTATTCCATAGTTTGCTAATTCCATCCGAAGCACCCTTTCAACAACATCGAAATCACAACAAGGTCCTATTATTATCTCGGTAATTGCACTTACTGGTAGAGGACACTCTTTATATGGAATAATATTCCCAGATGAACTAACCCGAAACTTAATATTCTTATCTGCCGCATTGACTAATAGAATGCGCTCTTCATCTTCGTATTTATATGCATCATGTTTAACCATCGGACACACATAAGCACATAACATTGCAAAAAATTGCAATTTGTGAAGTTCATCCCAATTAACATATTCCTTACAAATCAATAAATACGCTTTTTTAAAATAGCATTTTAACATATCTAAATCAGCAGTATTTAATGTTATGCCATTACCCGATTCGTGAACATAAACGACTTTTTCTAGTATTCCAAGATTCTGCAATTCACTCTTATTGTACTTAATCACTATTCCGTTACCATTTTTGCCATACATGGACCACATTGGCATAAAATCTCGTATATTTGAAAATGATATCACAAAACTTCTTATATTAATACCAGGAATAGCTTCTTTAAATATCTCTATTAGCTTTGTTTGACCGTCATTCTGTTCAAGTAACTCACCTATTCCAACATTTCTATCAGAATCTATTTCCTGCTCAACTTGTTTTATCAATTGAGTTATCAAGTCATATCCAATAAATACCTCTTTGGGGTCGTTTAATGAAAAAACATCTGAAGCATAAAAGATAAGTTTATTTTCTTCAGACAATGTTCCCAATATATTATGCCAATTCTCTATTGTTGTATAGTGATATAAAAAATCAGAATCCATAATTGCTAACATTCTGCCTATTGCACCCCAGATTCGGCATTAAGTTAGTATGAAAAGGAAAACGTGGGTACTGTACTTGCCTATCCCACTTTCAGGCCTTCGCATTGCCCCTATACAAGGATAAGCCACCCAGTTAGCCCACGCATTGAGAGTATTAAAAACCTGTAAAGGCATAATACACCAAACGCAGACATCCCGATGCACTATCTTCTTGTATAGTTCTAAGTTGCGAAGTTAGAAAGTAGAAGATAACGTTCGTAAACGTCCTTTTTAATCAATAAAATGGTGCCCCACTTGCCCTAAAGCTAACTGAGACGATGCAAAGATATGAAATAATTTATAATGCAGGATGTCAAATTGAGAATTATTTGCATTTTTTGCTAATAACTATTTCACTTTCATTGAAAATTAACTCATCCAACTAATATTATTCGTAAATTAAAAGTTAATTACTATCCGGATGGAATTTGTTTCTAATATTGTCAGCCAAATGGAAGGCTTGGCACAAGACTTTGAGGATTATGCTTCGGGCCATCATCTGCAAGTCAACGCTTGTAAAAGGATGGAACGGAGCAGAATACTCTGGGCTGGCAATCGATTAATTTATGATAATTTGGGGAGAGAAAAAAGCATTAGTGTCATTAAGTAAATAACTACCTAATATATAACCATAAACAATAAAGGGAGCTACATCAATTGATGCAACTCCCTTTACTGTTATTACGGTTCGTTCACATTGCCATAAGCAACACGGGAACAGGAACTATGCTATGTTTTCTACTCTACAATTCTTAGTTTCCAACCATCTCCGGTATTTACTACCTTCTGCAAATGGCTTTCACGCGTACCATTATTGTATGTAAGGGTATAAGAAACTACTGCAACGCTATCAGAATCAAACGTAACTCCTGTTGTTGCCACTTGTTTCATTCCGCCTATTTCGCTTACCTGATGCACATGCCTGCTAAGTAATGATTCGATTATTCGGGTGTGGAGAGTGTCAAGTTCCACTCCATAGTCGGCACTTGCCATATATGACTGTATGTCGCCTTGATACAATGCGGTCAAGGAATTTTCAACAAGTTGGCACTGTTCCTCACCTATCCTATCCTTATCATCACTGCAACTACATGCTGAGATGAAGAAGGAAAGCACTATACTCACCCCTACTGCTAACCGGGAGTATATTGTATGGAAGTTATGACCCAAACGACTATGCTGCATACTATTTCTGGCGAACATAAATATTGATTGGAGTACCACAGAAGTTCCAATGTTCACGAATTTGGTTTTCAAGGAAACGCTTGTATGGATCTTTTACATACTGCGGAAGATTTGCATAGAACACAAATGAAGGTACATAAGTTGCTGGCAACTGCATACAATACTTAATCTTGATGTACTTTCCCTTGATTGATGGAGGTGGAGTTGCCTCAATAATTGGAAGCATCACTTCATTGAGTTTGTGGGTAGAAACTCGATTCACACGACTCTTATATGTATTCTTTGCCTCTTCAAGTACCTTGAATATGCGCTGCTTTGTAACAGCTGATGCAAATATAACCTTGAAATCGGTAAATGGAGCAAAACGACTGCGGATTGTACTTTCAAAGTATTTGATAGCTTCCTGGCTCTTGTCTTCTACCAAATCCCACTTATTTACTACTACAACAAGTCCTTTTTGGTTTTTCTGTATTACCTGGAATATATTCAAATCCTGACCTTCGACTCCTCTCGTTGCATCTATCATAAGGATACAAACATCGGAATTCTCTATTGCACGGATGCTTCGCATTACTGAATAGTATTCCAAATCTTCATTCACCTTATTCTTCTTGCGAATACCAGCTGTATCGACGAGATAGAAGTCGAATCCAAACTTATCATATTTCGTATAGATTGAATCACGGGTAGTTCCGGCAAGGTCTGTAACCACATTACGATCATCATCAAGGAATGCGTTGATGATAGACGACTTACCAGCATTTGGACGACCTACAACAGCTATACGAGGAATATCTTCTTCGATAACATCCGACATTTCCTTAGTGAACTTGCTAACTATCAAATCAAGCAAATCACCAGTTCCACTACCTGTTTGGGCACTGATGCAAATAGGATCGCCAAGACCAAGTGAATAGAACTCAGCACTGCCATAACGCAATTCATTGCTATCCGTCTTGTTGCAACAAAGAATTGTAGGCACTTTCGCTCTGCGAAGTATTTCTGCTACTTGAGCATCGAGATCGGTAACACCCGTCATAACGTCAACCATGAACAGGATCACATCACACTCCTCGATTGCTATCAACACCTGCTTGCGGATTTCTTCCTCGAATATATCTTCGGAATTTACAACCCAACCTCCTGTGTCGACTACGGAGAACTGCTTGTTTCCCCACTCACACTTTCCATATTGGCGGTCGCGAGTTGTTCCGGCTTCATCACTTACAATGGCATGACGTGTTTGAGTCAAGCGATTGAAAAGTGTTGACTTGCCCACATTTGGGCGACCTACTATTGCTAATAAATTTGCCATATTGATTTCTTGTATTTCTCGTTGGAACTGCTTCTGCTTTGTTCTCCCTACTCTTACTGCGGGTTGTAACCAAAGAGATTCAACTCCTTGTCTGAATTGCGCCAATCCTTATCTACCTTAACGTATGTTTCAAGATAGATTGTCTTGTCGAAGAACTTCTCCAAAGCCTTGCGTGATTCGGTTGCGACTTTCTTCAAAGCCTTTCCCTGGTGGCCAATGATAATACCTTTCTGACTGTCACGCTCCACATAGATAACTGCATTAATCTTTATGAGTTTATCACTTTCCTCAAAGCGTTCAACTCCAACTTCCACGGAATAAGGGATTTCCTTATCGTAATAGAGAAGAATCTTCTCACGAATAATCTCGCTCACGAAGAAGCGGGCTGGCTTATCTGTCAATTGGTCTTTGTCGAAATATGGAGGGCATTCTGGAATCAGTTCCTTGACGCGCTTCAAAACATTATCTACATTGAACTTACATGTGGCCGAAACTGGAATGATTTCTGCCTGTGGCAATACGGAATGCCACTCTTCGACCAACTCAATGAGCTTTTGCTGATCGGTAAGGTCAATCTTATTGATAAGTACCAGCACTGGCACTGTCATCTTTGCCACTTTCTGCAGGAACTCATTGTTCTTATCGATTTTCTCCACAGGGTCGGTGACATAAAGCAACACATCGGCATCGTCGAGAGCACTTTCGGAAAAGGCGAGCATAGACTCCTGCAACTTGTAGTTTGGTTTCAATACACCTGGAGTGTCACTGAACACAATCTGCACGTCATCATCGTTTATGATTCCAATAATGCGATGACGTGTGGTCTGAGCCTTAAATGTTGCAATGGAGATGCGTTCCCCTACGAAGAGGTTCATCAATGTGGACTTACCTACATTTGGGTTGCCCACTATGTTTACGAAGCCTGATTTGTGCATAGCGTTGGTTGGTTATAAAAAACGCACCGTATTGTTGAATGCGATGCGTTTGTTTTTGTGTGGTTTAGATTGCTTCTTCCTTTACGATTGCAACCTTGCCTCTGTAATATCCACATGCTGGGCATACTGTGTGATATACATAGAATTCACCGCAATTTGGACATACTGCCAATGTTGGAGCTACTGCAGCGTCGTGACTTCTTCTGAGGCGACCTCTAGTCTTTGACTGTCTTCTTTTAGGATGTGCCATAACTTTTCTTTACTTATTTGATTTTGATTTAAACATTTTCATTTTTGGGTCTAATCATTCTGTCTCTTCGTCGTCTTCACCGCTTCGGGCGGAAAGATGCTCTTCTAACTTGGCTATCATAGCTTCATCACATTTCCCAGGTTCGTGAATCAGCTTCAAAGGCAAACTCAGAGCTATGAATTCATAGATAAACTGCGAGAGGTCGATCATTCCGTCTTTTTCGGGAACTACAACTACTTCGCCTTCGTCGGAGTATTCATCTCCAAGCTTTACAGAAATGCTGTCAGTGGTATCAATCCGCAATTCGATATCTGCCAAGCATCTGTCGCATGGTGCGAAGACTGTTCCGACTGAATGGATTTCGAACACTACCATCGAACTGGCGCTTCCCTGAGCATGAATCGTTGTATGGATCTGACCACGCTGGATTAAGCCGTCAATCTCTTGAAAGAACTTGTCGTCGATTTCGTATTCGGCTGTCATTCCGTTTATGTTTCGGCCGAGCAAGTCGATCTTGTATGTATTGTTCTTATCCATTTGGGGTGCAAAGTTAATACATTTTTTATTAATGACAAAATTTTTTCTTTATTAACTTGCAGTTTCTTTGTGTTTGAAGGCAAAAACTTCTTAAATGGCTGAGTGTTGGTTCAAATATGAGTCTTTGCTTTGCAAAAATAAGGTGCTCCACGAAGGAACACCTTATTCGTATTTTTATGTTTCGATATTCTCGATTTGCTGGGCGAAGAATTATTCAGCACGGAGAGTGAAGCGCTTGAAGTCACAGATTGTGAGATCCTTGTCGACGCTCTGGAGATACTGAGCAACGCTTACCTTGCTGTCGTCGATGTATGCCTGTTCGAGGAGACAAGACTCCTTGTAGAACTTGTTGAGCATACCCTGAGCGATGTTCTGAATCATCTGCTCTGGAAGGTTAGCTGCCTTTTCTTCTGCAACCTTAGCCTTGATTTCGCGTGCCTGCTGTGCAACTTCAGGAGTGATCCAACCCTTCTTTGTGTTAGATTCGATATGGTCTTCTGAGTCAACGTGTGCAGGGTTGATGCCAGCTTTCTTGAGTGCTGCTTCAACTGCCTTGTTGATTTGGTTCTGCTTTGCCTTTTCAACGTCTGCTGCGAGTTCAGCGTCCTTTACAGACTGTGGAACTGACTTTTCGTCGAGTGCAACTGGTGACATTGCTGCTACCTGCATTGCTACGTTCTTTGCTACGTCTGCATCGCATGGCTTGTTCATTGCTACGAGTGTGCAGAGGAAGTTCTGGTTCATGTGGTTGTAAGCGCATACATAGTCGCCTTCAACTGTCATGTAGCCGTCGAGTTCCATCTTTTCACCTGTAACGCCTGAACGTTCTGTAACTGCGTCTGTTACCAACTTACCGTCGATTGTGAGGGCCTTTACTTCGTCGAGTGTCTTGCACTTGTTTGCAACAGCTGCGTCGATGATCTTTGTAGCGAGTGCTACGAAGTCGGCGTTCTTTGCTACGAAGTCGGTTTCACACTTGAGGGCGATCATTGCTGCGAAGTTGCCGTCGACTCTTGCGAGTACGCAACCTTCAGCTGCTTCACGGTCGGAACGCTTTGCTGCTACGAGCTGACCCTTCTTGCGGAGGATTTCCATAGCTGCTTCCATATCGCCGTTGGCTTCTGTGAGGGCCTTCTTGCAATCCATGAGACCTGCTTGTGTCTTCTGGCGGAGTGCATTGATTTCTGCTAATGTGATTGCCATAATTATGTTTGTTTCTTTTTGTCTGTAATTAATGGATTATTCTTCTGCTGCTGGTGCTTCTTCTGCTGCTGGAGCCTCTTCTACTGGAGCTTCTTCTGCAGTTTCTTCTTCAGCCTTGCGAGTCTTGCGTGGACGGCGTGGGCGTTCTGCCTTTGGTGCAGCTTCTTCCTCTGCCTGTTCACCTGCTGCTTCCATGTCGATCTTCTCTACCTTGCGTTCTTCGAGTCCTTCTGCGATTGCCTTGCAGCATGCGTCGAGGATTACTTCAACTGACTTTGAAGCGTCGTCGTTTGCTGGGATTACGAAGTCAACGTTGTCTGGGTTTGAGTTTGTATCTACGATTGCGAATACAGGAATACCGAGGCGGTTTGCTTCGTGGACTGCAATGTTTTCTTTCATTACGTCTACTACGAAGAGTGCTGATGGAAGGCGAGTAAGGTCGGCGATTGACCCGAGGTTCTTCTCGAGCTTTTCTCTCTTGCGGCGAATCTGGAGGTTCTCACGCTTTGAGAGCTTGTCGTATGTTCCGTCTGCAAAGAGCTTGTCGATGTTTGCCATCTTCTTGACTGCCTTGCGGATTGTTGGGAAGTTTGTGAGCATACCACCTGGCCAGCGTTCGATTACGTATGGCATTCCGACTGACTGTGCCTTTTCTGCTACGATGTCCTTAGCTTGCTTCTTTGTTGCTACGAAGAGTACGCGCTTGCCTGACTTTGCGATCTGCTTGAGTGCGTCTGCAGCTACGTCGATGTGTGCTACGGTTTGGTTGAGGTCGATGATGTGAATACCATTGCGCTCCATGAAGATATAAGGAGCCATTGCTGGATTCCACTTTCTCTTGAGGTGGCCGAAGTGGCAACCTGCTTCGAGTAATTGTTCAAAATTAGTTCTTGACATAATTTGATTTTTGTTTTGTTTGTTTACGTTCTTTTTAGTTTTGTTTTAAAACCAACCGCTGAGTAGTTCACCTGCTTTTCGTTTGAGAAGTTGGGAAATCTCAACCAGTTTAGATGCTAAACGATAAATCCGTGGATTCCGAATATTAACGCTTACTGAACTGGAATCTGCGGCGTGCCTTTGGCTGACCTGGCTTCTTGCGCTCAACGATACGAGGGTCGCGAGTGATGAATCCTTCAGCGCGAAGTGCTTTCTTGTCGTCTGCATTGATTTTCACTAATGCGCGGGCAATAGCGAGACGGAGAGCTTGTGACTGTCCTGTGAAACCGCCACCATAGAGGTTTACTTTCACGTCGTACTTGTCGGCAACATTGAGGAGGTTCAATGGTTGCTTAACGACGAACTGTACGAGTTCTGATGGGAAATAGTCCTTAAGATCTCTCTTGTTGATAGTGATCTTACCTGTACCTTCTGTAAGATATACGCGTGCTACTGCAGCCTTACGACGACCTATTGCGTTAATCATTTCCATATATCTTCTTTATTTATTTCAGTGAGTTAATATCGATTTCTTTTGGTTGCTGAGCCTGCTGCTTGTGCTCTGCACCTTCGTAGATGTAGAGGTTGTCGAGCAACTGAGTTCCGAGATGGCCCTTTGTGAGCATACCCTTTACTGCATGGCGAAGGATTCTTTCATATCCGTGAGGACGCTTTGCCATTTCAGCTGGGCTTGCCTTGTGCTGGCCGCCTGGATAACCTGAATAAGTGAGATACTGCTTGGCAGTCCACTTCTGACCTGAGAACTTTACCTTGCTTGCGTTGATGATAATTACGTTGTCGCCGCAATCCATGTTTGGAGTGAAGCATGGCTTGTACTTACCGCGCAAGATCTTTGCTACTTTTGAGCTTAAACGACCTACTGTCTGGTCGGTTGCATCTACAACGACCCACTGCTTGTTAGCTTCTTCTGTTGTTACGAAGCGGGTCTTGGCACTTAATGTATTCATTTTTCTTTGTTTAGTTATAACCATAATAATACACTCCCTATCTGTCGCTCCCTGCTCTCTGGAGAGCTGGAGTTTCAGCGGAGATGTTGTTTGTTTCGAGCGATTCACAGACCACATTGCCGGCCAAAGCTAATGCTATCTACACGCTGCTAAGGAGGTTCATCTTATGCCTCCTTGATAATAATCGGCTTGCAAAGGTACTACTTTTTTTTTATGTGCCAAACATTTTTTCATCTTTTTTCGTCTTCGAATCAATATTATTTGACTTTACCGGCTGAAAATCCCACTTCGGAATACAATGTTGCTTTCAATTTGTCATTTGTGGCCGAAGAAAAAAACAACGCGTTTCGCGACTCAAAACAACGCGTTTCGAAGGGTAAAACTTCGCGTTCCTCTGCCTCAAACTTCGCGCTTCGTAACCATCGAAAAAAGTATTGCAAGAAATGAGGTCATTTCTTGCTAAACTCAGGGTCATTTCTTGCTAAACTCGGCCCTATTTCTTGCTAAACTTTTTCAGGCACATTGCTAACTCTTTTTTGCCCGTTTTCGCGCGCATATAATATATAAACAATGTGTAGCAAATCAAATATTTGCAAGTAACAGATTATTTTCGGGGAAATCCACAACTTTTAATGAGGTTTTAGCTATATGTCCCAAAAATTTAGTAACTTTGCAAATCAAACAAACCGAACAACCGTCGGCTTGTCTATGAAAGAAGAAAGAATTCTATAACACGACTGAAATATGATACAATCAATGACTGGCTACGGAAAAAGCGTAGCTGAATTTTGCGGAAAGAAAATCCATGTGGAAATCAAGTCGCTCAACAGTAAGGCACTTGACCTCTCCACTCGTATTGCACCTCTTTACAGAGAAAAGGAAATCGAAGTCAGAAGCTTGATTGCTGCCGAACTCGAACGCGGAAAGGTGGATTTCAGCATCTGGATTGAGAAGGACGAAAGCGGAGCCGCTGCCCCTATCAACCAAGCCATCATCAACGACTACTATCAGCAAATTCAGAATATCAGCCTGCAAACAGGCATTCCAATGCCAAACGACTGGTTCTCCATCCTCCTCCGACTTCCTGACGTAACCACAAAGACAGAAGTGGAAGAACTGAGCGAAGAAGAATGGAATGTAGTATTGGCCACTGTCAAAGAGGCCCTCGGAAAACTCGTCGAATTCCGCAAACAGGAAGGACAAGCTCTTGCAGCCAAGTTCACACAAAAGATTGAGAATATCACAGCACTCCTCGCCAGCATCGAGCCATACGAGAAAGAACGAGTTGAGAAGATTCGCCAACGCATCGTCACTGCACTCGAGCAGATTCCAGAAGCCGAATACGACAAGAACCGTCTCGAGCAGGAAATGATTTATTACATCGAGAAACTCGATATTTCGGAAGAAAAGCAACGCCTCACCAACCACCTCAAATACTTCATGGAAACAATGAAGGACGGAAAGGGACAAGGCAAGAAACTCGGATTCATCGCTCAGGAAATGGGAAGAGAAATCAACACCACAGGCAGCAAGTCGAATCTCGCAGAAATGCAGAACATCGTGGTAAAGATGAAAGACGAACTCGAGCAAATCAAGGAACAGGTACTAAACGTAATGTAAGCAATGAAAGGCAAATTACTGATATTCGCAGCACCATCAGGTTCGGGAAAGTCAACTCTCGTACAATACCTTATGGACAAAGGGCTCAACCTCCATTTCTCGATTTCCACAACAACACGCCAACCTCGTGGAACCGAGCAAAACGGAGTGGAATACTACTTCATCACCCCTAAAGAATTCCGCCAACACATTGCCAACGACGACTTCGTGGAATACGAGGAAGTTTATGCCGACAGATTCTATGGGACACTGAAATCAGAGGTAGAGCGCCAACGCGAAGAGGGACAAAACATCATATTCGACGTTGACGTAAACGGAGGAAAGAACATAAAGAAACATTACGGAGAAGAAGCAAAGAGCATATTCATTATGCCGCCAAGCATCGAAGAACTCCGAAACCGTCTGGTCAAGCGAGCTACAGATGCGCCAGAAGTAATCGAACAAAGAATTGCAAGAGCCGAATACGAAATCAGCCAGGCAAAATACTTCGACCATATCGTCATCAACGACGACCTCGAAACAGCAAAGCAGGAAGTGCTTCAAATCGTTGCCGACTTCCTCAGATAATTCAAGACAAGCAACATGCGGATAGGCATTTACGGAGGAACATACAACCCAATCCACATTGGGCACACATCGCTCGCCAATTCACTCGTACAACAAGGATTGGTCGATGAAGTATGGCTCCTAGTTTCGCCACAAAACCCTTTAAAGGGCAACAATTCCGCATCTTACACCGACCGTTTCCGAATGGCACAACTCGCCACAGAAGGAATGGAACACATAAAGGCATCCGACTTTGAACTTCATCTCCCCGTGCCTTCATATACAATCACGACCCTAACCGAATTGTCGAAAGAATTCCCCGAACACCAATTCACACTCATCATCGGTGCCGACAATTGGAAGAACTTCAACAGATGGTATAAGGCCGACGAAATTAAGGCAAACTACAGAATCATCGTCTATCCACGCCCTGGTTATGAAGAACCCATAGAAGCAAACGAATCCAACAATACGCCCAAGTTCAAAGTAGGAAGCAAGCGAAACAAGCCTATCCTTCTTGGTCAGACAGAAAACGAAGAAATTCCACTCTTCGATATAAGCAGTACAGAAATAAGAAACGGGGAAAAGCTTGAAATGCTCCACCCCGCTGTCCTTAAATACATTCGCGACAACAAATTGTACGAACTGTAATCCTATTACATCTATTACAATTATTCCTTGTCTTTTTCCTCACTCAAAGGATTCCATCCCTGAGCCTTCAACTGGAACTCATTACCATCACGAGTGACTAATACCTTGCCCTCATCTTCATTAGTAACAAATCCAATCATCGTAACATCCTCAATCTTTTCAATCTTGTCCTTATCACTCATAGGAACTGTGAAAAGCAACTCATAATCTTCTCCGCCATTGAGGGCACAAGTTGTCACGTTCATATTGAACTCCTCTGCCTGAGCTGCAGTTTCGTAGTCGAGAGGAATATGCTCTTCATAAACCCTACAACCAGTATGGCTATCTGTACAAATATGAAGCAACTCACTCGAAAGGCCGTCACTGATATCCATCATTGAGGTTGGTTGAATGCCAAGTTCGCGCAAACGGAGAATCACATCCCTTCGAGCTTCTGGGCGCAATTGACGTTGAAGAAGATATTCTCTTCCAGCAAAGTCGGGTTCTGCCATTTCCAATGTAGCATTACCCTTATTTTCCTTCAACTGCTGATAATAAACAATCTTCTCACGCTCAAGCAACTGAAGGCCCATATAAGCTGCACCGAGATTACCGCTCACACAGATAATGTCAGTTGGTTTTGCCCCATTGCGATAAATCGCCTTACCTTTCTCTACATCACCAATGCAAGTGATACTGATAGTCAACCCCGTCATGGAACTTGTTGTGTCTCCACCAACAATATCAACTCCATGAGCATCGCATGCAAGACGCAAACCATCATAGAACTGTTCCATATCCTCAAGTGTGAAACGCTTGGAAAGTCCCAAACTCACTGTTATTTGGCGAGGCATGCCTCCCATCGCATAGACATCGCTGAGATTCACCATTGCCGACTTATAGCCAAGATGCTTAAGCGGGACATAGGTCAAATCAAAATGAACGCCTTCGAGCAACAAGTCGGTTGTTACCAACACCTCCCTATCCTGTGGATAAGCCAAAACAGCACAATCATCACCCACACCTTTCAGTGAGGATTCATTCTTCAACTCGATAGATTCAGTGAGATGTTTTATCAATCCAAACTCACCTAATTCCTGTATTGTTGCCATAATGGGATTAAACTTCCTTAATCAATTCTTTCATAAGTGCGGTCATGCGTGGCTGAGCAGCATCTGCAGCTGCCTGAACCTCCTCATGACTTACACTGACTGCCTCTGCAAAACCTCCAAGGTCGGTAATTACGGAAATACCGAACACCTTCATACCTTGATGTACAGCCACAATCACCTCTGGAACTGTTGACATTCCGACTGCATCTGCACCCATTCCACGGAACATTCTGTATTCTGCTGGAGTTTCGTATGTAGGGCCTTGAGTTCCGATATAAACACCTTTCTGAACCTTTATGCCAAGACGCTCTGCTGCTGCTTCAACTATCTTGATAAATCCATGGTCGAATGCTTCGTGCATACTTGGGAAACGAGGACCTGTAGGGAAGTTCTTTCCGCGAAGAGGATTGTCAGGGAACATGTTGATTTGGTCTTCGATAATCATCAAGTCACCAACGCTGAATGCAGGATTCATACCACCTGCTGCATTGCTGACGAAAAGATTCTTGATGCCAAGTTCGTGCATAACACGGATTGGGAATGTTACTTCCTTCATCGAATAACCTTCATAATAGTGGAAACGTCCTTGCATAGCCATGATTTCCTTATCGCCAAGGCGACCGAAAAGGAGCTTGCCACTGTGTCCCTCTACTGTACTAACTGGCATGTGAGGAATATCCGCATAAGATATTTCTGTCTCTACATCGAGTTCTTCTACCAAACGGCCAAGTCCTGAACCAAGGATAATGGCTGTCTCTGGTTTATTTGGCATTCTTTCACGAATGAATGCTGCTGCTTCTTGAATGTTTTCGTACATAATCTAATATTTGTTTGTTGAATACTGTTTGTTCGTCTCTTAAAAATTCTACTTCAATCGGAACTGAATAAACTGAATTTGATGTTACTTGCAATTTTGAAACATCTAGCCTTGCCGCATCCTTTTCTGTTGTCACGATAATGCGAGGCTTATCTTCTGGCATTTGCTCATACAAAGCAGAGATTTGCTTATAGTCAGCATCCGAGAACTGATGGTGGTCGGAATAGTTGATATACGAATACTGAACATATTTGCTCAATTCTTCTTCCAATGGTTTTGGATTGGCAATGCCTGTAACCAACAGGACATTATACTTATCCAACTCTTCAAGAGGAATATCCGATATGCTGCCAACCAACTGGCCATAACTGAATCGAGTGAAATAGATATCCTGATTCATTTGTATATCGAGCTTGTCGAAATACATTCGTGCGGTTCCGTCCCCCACCTCTTTTTTCAACTTAGAGGCAATAATGATGTCAGCACGACTGATTCCTCGCTTGTTTTCGCGCAATCTTCCTGCAGGCAACACATAATCTTTCCATATCGGACGATTTGAATCCATCAGCACTATATTCAATCCGGCTTTCACCTTACGATGCTGGAATGCATCATCAAGAAGAATCACATCGGGATTGCTTTCCTCCACCAAACGGCTTATGCCTTCCCTTCTATCTGCACACACTGCCACTTCAGCTTTCGGGAACTTTCGTTTCATCTGCAAAGGTTCGTCTCCAATTTCTTCTGCTGTTGATGATTCCGTTGCGAGGACGAATCCCTCTGTCTTACGCTTATACCCCCTACTCAATACTGCCACCTTATATCCTTCTGATTGCAATAGGCGAATAAGATATTCGGTGTGAGGAGTTTTTCCTGTTCCGCCAACAGTAATGTTACCTATGCATATAACTGGCAAATCATAGCTTACTGATGAGAGTAAGCCATGATTGTACATGAAGTTGCGGACACTTGTCACAACGTCATAGAGCCATGCAAAAGGATATAATATCAGCAATCCTTATATTCTTTGGTTTAGAGGTTGAACTTGAGATAGTATGGCATTGCTGCCTGTACATGATCCTTGCGAGCCATATTTGTTACAGAGTTGAACACTCCATAGAATTCGCCGAGGCTTTCCTTGAGCTTAGCATCTGCATAGCTGTTGCCCTTAACCTGATTGATCAACTGGTCAAATACGTTCTGCTTTGCTGGATAGCTCTTGACTGTATAGTCGTCAATCTTTGCCTTCTTCTTTGCTACTTCAATAGCATCATCAAGATTTCCAAGTTGGTCGACAAGACCGATCTTCTTTGCATGAACGCCCGCCCAAACACGTCCTTCTGCAATTGCCTTGATGCTATCCTGTGAAACATGACGACCATCGGCACAACGCTTTGTAAAGAGTTCATAACCACGATTGATGTAGCCTTGCAATGCAGCTGCCTCATTGTCACTAACCTTGCGAGAAAGGTCGCCAAAGTCGGCAAATTCGTTTGTCTTTACTGTTACGAAGTTCAATCCAAGCTTATCGTTGATGAGTTTGCTTGCCTCTGGGAACATACCGAAGATACCGATAGAGCCTGTGAGAGTTGTTGGTTCAGCCACAATCCAATCAGCTGCACATGAAATGTAGTAGCCGCCTGAAGCTGCATAACCACCCATTGATACGATGATTGGCTTGTTTGCCTTGATGTTCATGACCTGATTCCAGATTTGTTCTGAAGCATAAGCACTTCCACCTGGAGAGTTGACGCGAAGAACAACAGCCTTTACATCTTCGTCTTCAGCAAGTTCCTTCAAGTCTTCCACGACCTTTGGACCTACAATGCTTGCTCCCTGTGCGAGCATGCTTGCTGATTCTTCCTGTACGATTTCGCCTTCAGCATAGTAAACTGCAATGAGATTGCCGCTTGTGCTCTTTGGCTTTGACTGTGCGAGAGCTGTTACGTCAGCTACATTTGTTGTGTTGTAGTCATCCTTCTCGCATTCCATCATGTTTGCAAGAATCTGTGGAACTGCATCTGTATATGCAATCTTATCAACGAGATTGTTCTTCTTATAGAACTTGGCACTCTTGAACATAAGTGCGCTATCGGTCAATGCGTTGAGTTCTTCGGCCTTCATATTGCGCGACTTGCTGACATCCTTCAACATCTTATTCCAGATTTCGGATTCGAAAGTAGTGATTTGTTCACGGTTTGCATCGCTCATATCGTCGAGCAAATATGGTTCAACGGCTGACTTGTATGTACCAACCTTAAACACTTGCATGCTTATGCCAACTTTTTCGAGAAGGTTCTTGTAGTAGATTGTCTGTAAAGCCAGACCCTTCCATTCAAGCATTCCTTGTGGATTGATGACGAGTGAATCGGCTGTACTGCAAAGATAATATGTTCCTTGTGTGTAGTTGTCGGCATAAGCCATGATGAACTTGCCTGATGTCTTGAAATCCAACAAAGCATTGCGAAGTTCTTCGAGAGTGGCTGGAGTGGCTCCTGCGAGAGCTCCACCTTCGAGATAGATACCCTTTATCTTATCACTTTCCTTTGCACACTTGATTGATGCGAGAAGGTCGTCAAGACCTGATTCCTGTGCCTCGTCGCCGAGGAATTGTGCAAATGGATTTTCCTGAGCCCGCTCAGAAATTGTTCCGTCAAGTTTTATTACCAATACAGAATTGTCGAGAACTGGAGAGGCAGATGAATCCATTGATGCAATGCCTACTAATGTGAGCAGTGAGAACACTGAGATGATAAGTGCAACAACTATTATACCAGCAATTGTTGCCAACATGTACTTCAAAAAATCTTTCATAACTTTTCTTTATATCTAATACCTTTTATTATTTATCAAGATACTTGTAATACTCGCATGCTGCCAAGAGCCAAGCTCCGGTGCCGAAAGGCTGTTGTGAGCGGGCATCAACGGTTCGGGTTGGATCTGGCTTTTCGCCTATTGGCTGAACGTATCCGATGGTTCCGTCTGGTTGAAGAGCCACTGTTGTCAGGTATTTCCAAGCCTTATCAATTGTTGGCTTGTACTCACTTTCCTTGAGAAGTCCGTTGTTTACGCCCCAAAGCATTCCGTATGTGAAGAATGCAGTTCCACTGGTTTCGTATCCAGGAGCTTCGTCTTCGCAAAGCATCGAACGGCTCCAATAGCCTCCTTCTTGCTGGCATTCTGCCACCGCCTTTGCGAATTGACGGAATCTCTCAACATAGAATGGACGATATTGGCTGTCTTTTGGAAGGTCTTGAAGCACTCGTGCCAAACCTGCGAGAACCCATCCGTCGCCTCTTGCCCAGAAACTCTTGCCTTTGTTGCAGACAGTCGTAACCTTTGGATAGACGTATTTTGCATCGCGATAATACAGATGTTCGTCCTTATCATAGAGGAGGTCGTCGGTATATTTGAAGCATTCGTACTGCTTATCGAGCAAATTCTGCTTGTGGGTTACGGTATAGAGTTTCGTGAAGATTGGGAATCCCATATAGAGGGCATCCGACCACCACCAATAGTCATTTTCCTTTGTACGAGCTTGTTCACACATCACCTCCAACGCTCTTTGAATGCGTTCAGCTCTGTGTTCGAGTTTGTAGAGGTCGATGTAAACCTGGAAGCAAATCTGCCAATCTGCGAAGAACACGTGATTGTCGTCTTCTCCATAGGTCTTGTACTCCCATTTCGACTTATCTGTCTGCTTTGCGCCTTTCCACTGGTTGAAATTTGCCCACGCAAGAGCATAGTCGAGATATTCCTGACGCTTTGTGAGTTCATAAGCCGCCTGATTGCCCGTGAAATAAGTTGCATTGTCCCAGAAAGCCCTGCATTGAGGTCGGTGGTTTGCCTGCCAAACATTATTCACTCTTTCTATCATTGCGACTAATTCCTGCTTTGTTTGACCATAAGACGCCAATGCCAACAGAAAAACTACACTTGCAACCAATATTTTTTTCATGATCGTAAAATTTAATATTTACACATACTATTATTTAAACGTGCAAATATACAATATTTTTACTTATCTCGTCTCTCAAAAGCCAAATATTTATCAATCAGCAACGAAAATCACATGCTTTTCAACCAATTGACGTTTCTTTGCCAATTTTCATCGTAATTAAGCACTATACAAAAACATCAAGAATCCCCTCACAATTTTTGGCAATTTTCTCGCCAACAATCATTTTATGATTCCTCCACAAACATTTCCTGTTTTCAACGGCTTAAAAACATTAAACCTTTGGCTTAAAAAGTAAAATTATGTACATTGCGGTTAATAATTATGTCAATATTATTAATAATTATGCACATGATTAATATTAATTATGTACAATATTTTACTTTTACATCCAAAGAAAACATAAAATACATCAAGAAAAATCAGGTTTTTCTTCAAGGCTTCGGAAATTAGTTATTCTTGCTTACTGTCTTTTCTTGCTTTTCCCATATACAATTATCTCAAAGATAAAAAAACTCAAAAACAATCTGCCTCGGAACGGAAATATACACCAATAATCATGGCAATTCTAAAAAAATATCATAAAATGATAAAAAAAGTTAATAAGTATGATACTTCGTATTGAAAAAAATATTAACTTTGCGACGGAAATTAATACTTACAAACAATGAAAATAAAAAAATTACTTACTCCAGTATGCTGCTCACTACTTATTGCAGCTACTTGCGTTCAACAAAGTTGCTCTGAAAAGATTGACGATTCAGCATTGTACACATTTGTTGGCGAAATGATGATCGATCACTTTACAAACGACACCGCTACTTACAGCGACTACCTCGTTTTGTTGGATCAAGTACACCCAAGCAAGAAGTCTCCTTCTACAATGCGAGCTCTTCTCGCTGCACGTGGTAACTACACCTGCTTTGCACCAACCAACGAAGCTATCAGACACCATCTCGATTCATTGTTGGTAATCGGCGAAGTCAGCTCAACCGACATCCATCAGGTTCCTGACTCAGTTGCAGAATCAATCGTCTTCAACTCAATCATTGAAAACGGAGACAACCCAGCATTTGCAACTACCGATTTCGTAGAAGGTGCATTGACCACTACAAACATGAATGACCGTTACGTCAACATCAGCTACGGAAACGACAGCACTGGCGCAACTCTCATCTTTGTAAACACCAACTCAATCATCATCGAAAAGGACATCGAAGTTGAGAACGGTTACATCCACACAATCGACAAAGTGCTCTCTCCTTCAACAGCAACACTTGCCGACCTCATCGAAACAACAGAAAACCTCACATTCTTCGGCGACCTTCTCAAGCTCACAGGCCTCGAGTCAAAGCTCCTTGCTTATAAGGACTATGACTACGAAGACAACGAAAAGGCCGGAGCAATCGGAACTAACGTAAACGGTGGTTCAGGATGGAACGGAACATTCCCAGAACACAGATACTTCGGTTTTACAGCATTCGTTGAAACCGACTCTGTATTCGCAGAAAAGGGCATCAACAACATCGAAGACCTCAAGAATTATATTAAGGAAAACGCATACTACGACGAGAACACAAGCTATGGCGACGACTATTATAATCCAAACAACGCCATCTATCAGTTCGTAGCATACCACCTCCTCCCTGAACGTCTTATCTGGAACCGCCTCGTAATCTACAGCAACGAAAAGGGATTCTACAGTGGTTCACCAAACGACGGAACCAAGTTCGGCGTAAACGTATGGGAATACTACGAGACAATGGACCCTAACCGTCGCTCTATTAAGATCACAGGTATCCGCAACGGAAAGAAGATCAACCGACTCTCAAGGTATAACATGCTTTCATATCGTGAAATCAGTCCAGCTCCAATCGAAGGTGTAAACATCAACGCCAACAACGGACAGTTTGACAACAACGCAATGAACGGCTACTACTATCCAATCGACGACATCCTCCTCTGGACAGAAGACGTTCCTACACGCGTACTTAATGAAAGAATGAGATACGACGTATCATCACTTCTCCCAGAAATGATGACAAACAACCACCGCCACCACAGAACTCAGGCTTGGTACTACACTCCTGACTACTTCACATCAAAGAACGGCGGTTCAGGCGCAATCCCTATCATGTCAGAAGAAACAGACTTCGCATACCTCTCTAACTATCAGAACGAAGGTAGCCAAGGCACATGGACAAACTTCCAGATGGACGAATTCAATATTCGTGGTATCTACGACTTCGTACTCCGTCTCCCACCAGTTCCTTACACAGGTACATACGAAATCCGTTATGGTGTAAATGCAAACAACAACCGTGGTATGGGTCAGATCTACATCGGAACAAATCCTAACAACCTCCCAGCAGTTGGTATTCCAATCGACCTCCGTCTCACAGGTAGCTCTTCAATGATCAACTGGGCAAGCGACTCATCACTTGGTACAGACGAAGCAATCGAGGATAAGGACAAGGCAATGCGCCACAATGGCTACATGAAGGGCCCTAAGTACTTCTATCCAGCAAACAACGTTTCAGGACGCGATTGCGAAATCTGCTTGCGTAAGGTTATCTTCACAGGACAGCTCGAAGCTGGCAAGACATACTATGTTCGCTTCAAGTCAGTACTCGAAAGTAGTTCAACTCAGTTCTTCTTCGACTACCTCGAATTCGTTCCTAAGTCAGTTTACAATGGAGATGAACCAGAAGACAAGTGGTAATCAACAAAACAGACAAGCTAAAAACATCATAAATGAAAGAGTGGTACACAACAATCCGTGTACCACTCTTTTTCTTCCACTGCCCTCCACCTACACATTATATTATATATTATATATAGAAAACAACTCCAATCAAACATTTTTGTCAACCTCATACACTCCATTTAGCAATAATTTCGTATCTTTGCACTATGAAACTCCTCACTGACCAAGAGCTCATACAATCGCTCAACAAACAAATATTCCATCAGATATCCGAAGCTGCCGACAGCCTCGGACTCGAATGCTATGTTATTGGAGGTTTCGTAAGAGACCTATTCCTTGAGCGACCAAGCAATGATATCGATGTTGTAGTATGCCACAACAACGGCAACACATCAAGCGAAGAAGGAGAACACAAAGACGAAACCAACAAGACCAATATACGTCATTCCATTCTTATAGCAGAAGAACTCAAGAAGAAACTCGGAAAGAAAGCACATCTTTCCGTCTTCAAGAACTTCGGAACAGCACAACTCAAATACGGAGGAATGGAAGTGGAGTTCGTTGGAGCAAGAAAGGAAAGCTACAGCCACGATTCCAGAAAGCCCTATGTAGAAGACGGAACCATCGAAGACGATCAAGACCGCCGCGACTTCACAATCAATGCAATGGCTCTTTGTCTCAATTCGGCTCGCTTTGGAGAACTTGTCGATCCATTCTATGGCCTTTACGACCTTGAAGACAGAATCATACGAACACCACTCGATCCTGATATCACATTCAGCGACGACCCTCTCCGAATGATGCGTTGCATCCGCTTTGCCACACAACTCAACTTCTATATCGAAGACGAGACATTTGAAGCAATCGAGCGAAACAAAGAACGAATCAAGATAATTTCAGGAGAACGTATAGCTGAAGAACTCAACAAGATTATTCTTTCCCCTACTCCTTCAAAGGGATTTATCGACCTAGAGAGATGTGGACTCCTGGAAATTATCTTCCCAGAGCTGTATGCATTGGAAGGAGTCGAAACACATAATGGCAAGGCACATAAGGACAATTTCTATCATACCCTTGAAGTTCTTGACAATGTAGCCAAAAACAGCAACGACCTTTGGCTTCGTTGGGCCGCCATTCTTCATGATATAGGAAAGCCAAAGAGCAAGAAGTGGGACAATCAGAATGGATGGACATTCCACAACCACAATCTTATCGGAGAACGAATGGTATCGAACATCTTCCGAAGGATGAAGTTGCCAATGAACGAGAAGATGAAATACGTGGAGAAACTGGTTGGCCTCCACATGCGTCCAATCGTTATAGCAGATGATGAAGTGACCGATTCTGCTGTTCGACGATTACTGTTCGAGGCAGGAGATGATATTGACGACCTCATGATTCTCTGCAATGCCGACATCACATCAAAGAATGAGGTTAGGAAGCAGCAATTCCGTCAGAACTTTGTTTTGGTTAAGGAAAAGCTCATTGCCATCGAGGAAAAGGACCGAATCCGCAATATGAAGTTTGCCGTCGATGGAGATGAAATCATGCAAATGTTCAATCTCACCCCAAGCAAGGAAGTTGGTATATTGAAGAATGCAATGAAGGAAGCCATACTCGACGGTCAAATTCGTAACGAACATGATGAATGTGTGGAATTCCTAAAGCAAACATTTGCCGAAATCAAAGCATAAATCACATACAACCTTATACTGACCAAAAGAAGAAAGAGCCTAAATCATCAGTGTTATGATTCAGGCTCTTTTCGTATGCTTTGCAGATTATTTAGTTCGAGGAATCTCAATGCAGAAGGTTGTTCCCTTGCCGATTTCCGATGATTTAACATAAATCTTACCCTTATGATATTCCTCCACAATTCGCTTTGCCAATGAAAGTCCAAGTCCCCATCCACGTTTCTTTGTGGTAAAACCTGGCTTAAAGACTGTCTTGAAATGAGATTTCTGCATTCCCTTACCATTATCTTTCACATCGAGGATTATCATTTTAGGAGTTTGTTCCAAATAGAGGTCAATCTTGCCAGACCCGTCCATTGCGTCCACGGCATTCTTGCAAAGGTTCTCAACAACCCATTCAAACAATGAAGCAACCATTCGAGTTTCCACATGTTCGTTAGGAAAATGAGTTGTAATCACCACCTTGTTCGATGTACGATGGTCAATATATTCCACAACTCGGTTGATAACTTCCACCACATCAACAGGTTTCAGTTCTGGGATAGAACCAATCTTAGAGAATCGTTCGGCTATTCTTTCCAGTCGCTTAACATCCTTCTCCATTTCTGGCAACATTTCATCATCCGGATAAGTTTCGCGAATCACTTCAGTCCAAGCCATAAGCGAACTTATAGGAGTGCCGAGTTGGTGAGCTGTTTCCTTTGAAAGACCGACCCAAACCTTGTTTTGTTCTGACTTCATAGATGTGAACAAAGCAAAGAGAGCCAAGAGAACAAAGATTACAACAACGCTCAATTGGATGTAAGGATAAATGGTCAATCGCTTCAGCATCAACGATTCATCATAGCAAATGTCTATCACATCGCCATCCTCATCAAGATTGAAACTAATCACATGATGTGCGGCCTTCATCTCTGAAGCCATTTGCTTTATGACAGGAATTGAATCTTCCGTTTCCTTGAACTTAACTCCAAGATTTCTCGATGCCTGCACTTCTCCATCTTTATCAAGGACAACAACTGGAATTGTGTTGTTTCCGTTGATTACACTGAATACAAGTGAGAGGTCGGTGGTTTCGTCTGCTTGACGAAGCGAACGCATTGCCTCTGCCCAAACATTCATCTTATTGATTTCCTCACGCTTCAAGTCTTGTATGAGGAAGTTGGATGTAAGCAAGGACATGATTGCGATTACGATAGCAACCACAATAAGGAGAATCTTTACATTTCGTATGCGTTCAAACCATTTCATATCTAACTTAATAACGAATGCAAGGCTCTTTTATTGTATTTCGCCATAAAAAGAGGAAAAAGAATCTCCCTTCGGACGAAACCATCCAAAGGGAGATAAATCAATTAGCCTGCTGATTTTTCTAGGCTTTCTATTATTTATAAAAGCACCAGAAGGGGCCGGATATTACTTGTTTTCCTCGAGGAATACGCAAACACGGTTCCAATCGTTTTCTGGGAATACATCAGCTGTAGCGCCAAGGCCTTCGCATTTGAGGCGGTTTGCACTGATCTTGTATGTATTGACAAGCATGTTGTAAACTGATTGAGCACGGTTTTCAGAAAGTTTCTGATTGAGTTCTGCATTGCCTTCTGGTGAAGCATAACCCTTGATAGTAACCTTGCTTTCTGGATGATTCTTCATATATGTAGCAATCATCTGAACTGAAGGCTGCTGAGCCTTATTGATTGTGCTCTTGCCCTGGTCGAAGATAACAACTGGAGCAAGCTGAGTTGTAGTTTGAACCACTTCAGTCTTGTTTACAACGACTGTCTTGTCCTTTGCTCTTTCAGCTGCAAGTTCTGCCTGAAGGTCAGCAATAGTCTTGTTCTTGCTTGCAAGCTGTCCGTCGAAATCTGCACGCATTGCATTGATGCGGGCATTCATTTCGTCCATCTGAGCCTGTGTGAACTTCTTGTTGCAATATACGAAATGGTGAGTACCATTGCTGTTCTTGAACTTGTAAGTGAAACCTGCTGTGAGGTTGAGAACGCTCTGATTTACATCGAGGAACATTGGGTTGTTGCCATTAAGCAATGCATAAGAGATAGCTGGCTTGAGGTTGATTGCCCATGCATCAGAAACGTTGAAATTGAGAGCAAGGCCGAAATTAGCTGTTGCAAAGTTCTTGTCAGCCTTTGCAAGATAGTTGAGACCATAAAGGTGTCCCCATCCGATTCCAGCTTCTGCAACGAGTTCAGCTACTCTTGGCTGGCCCTTGTAACCACCGAAAAGATTGCTGAGATTGATGAGACCATTGAGGCCAACATTTGAGAAGTCGACAACTGTCTTTGTGCCAAACATCTGTGCAGGTGTGAAGGCATGAGACTTGATATTAGCATTGTTTGCATTGAAACCTGCAGTTCCGTAGATGCTTGCACCAATTGCAGGAGTGAACCACTTGCCAATCTCGAGGCGAGTCATTCCTCGCATATCACCGAAGATGCTCTGACCTACTGTTGGTTCATAAACTCCACCTTGAAGGCTGACGAACATATTGTCGAAAGTCTTGCTGTTTACTGTGGCCTGCTGCGCATTTGCAGTAGCCATACAAGCTGCCATTGCAGCTAAAAGAATAATCTTTTTCATCTTTTTATTTTCTCATTTACGTTAAAAACGGGTGCAAAGGTACGAATAATTTGAGAAACAGCAATCATTATTGATGAATTTTAGACAAATCTTCCGTTCTTGGCGACAGATATTCCACTTATCAAATCCATGTTGATACAATGCAATGAAACGAAGCCGACATTCATTCATTTTGCTTCTCCAGAGAATTTCTATTGTTCCATTCAGAATACGATCATTATCGTATGGCCATACGATAATGATCGTATAGGCTTACGAACATGATCGTATAAACAAAACACCTATAGACTTTTTCGGAAGCCTATAGGTGCCCTATATATAATATATAAATATGTGTGGCTATTTCTTCAGATTCTCGTCGAGGAAGTTCTCCATTCGAGTGAAGAGGTGCATGCGAGTGTTGCCTCCGGAAATACCGTGATTACGGTTTACATAGAACTGACTCTCGAACTGAATTCCAAGCTGAACATAAGCTTCAGTCAGTTCGGCCATATTCTGGAAATGTACATTATCGTCCGCATATCCATGACAAAGAAGAACTCGTCCGTGAAGTTTACTTGCTCTTGCAATCGGACAATCCGCATAACCTTCGACATTGTCCTTTGGAAGTCCCATATAACGCTCTGTATAGGCACTGTCATAGAATCTGTAAGATGTGACTGGAGCAACGGCAATACCGCAATTGAAGACTGGACGGCCCTCTGACATCGACATCAATGTGTTCCAACCTCCATACGACCAACCCCAAATGGCAATTCTATCCTTATCAATGTAAGGAAGGCTGCCCAAATACATTGCCGCCTCCACTTGGTCCTTCGACTCCTTGTCTCCAAGATGAAGGTAAGTACATTTCTTCCAATCAGCACCTCGGCCACCAGTGCCTCGGCCGTCAACACATGTGACAATATAGCCCTTTTGTGCAAGATGATGCTCCCAGATAAGGCCTCCGAAATGGCCATTGCCCCAATGATTCATCACCTGTTGGTCGCCAGGACCTGAATACTGATACATAAGCACTGGATACTTCTTTGATGGGTCGAAGTCGGCTGGCTTCACCATCCAACCATTGAGTTCAACGCCTTCGCTTGTTGTGAAATGGAAAAGTTCTGGCTTTGCAATATTGAGCGATGCATAAGCATCCTTCAATCTCTGGTTGGTTTCGAGCACCTTCAAGAGTGTTCCATCAGACGCATAGAGAGTATAGACAGATGGCTGTTCCATGCTTGAATACTGATTGAGGAAGTATTTGCAACCATTGCTGAATGTAGCATCATTGCAACCCTTATCAGGAGTCAGGATAGTTTTCTTGCCTTTCATATCAACTCTGTAGACATTGATTTCGAGAGGCGACTGCTCATGACTTGAATAGTAGAAGTACTTTCCCTTTTCGTCTTGTCCATAATAAGTGTCAACATCATAATCGCCCTTTTCGAGTTGGCGGACAAGTTCGCCTGTAACAGTCGAATAAAGATACATGTGCATGAATCCGTCTCTATCAGAAAGAACGATAAACTTGTCGCGAGAAAAGTCGAGATTCTTGTAGAGGTCGGTTTCGATATACTTGTTTCCATTTTCAGTCATAAGGAGTTTCACGTCTCCATTGTGAGGATTCACCATATAAATCTTAAGGCAATTCTGCAAACGGTTGAGGGTAATCACGCCTAAACGGTCCTTATCATATGTAAACTGAATGCGAGGAATATAGCCATCTTCATCGAGAGGAACTGTCAAGGTCTTTGTTGTCTTTGCATCAATATCATAAGCCAAAAGCTGAACCTTCGAGTTTTCTTCGCCTGCCTTTGGGTACTTATACTCGTAGTTGCCAGTATATACAGCATATTCAGTCATTGCAGGAGCCATTCCCTGATACCAAGGGAAAGAGAAAGTTCTGACGTTTGTCTCGTCAAATCTCACCCATGCAAGCACTTTGCTATCGGCACTGAAATCGAAAGCACGATTATATTCGAATTCCTCTTCATAAACCCAATCTAGCTTTCCGTTGATAATGAAGTTGAACTTTCCATCAGTTGTGACCTGAGTTTCCTCCATTGTTGCCACATCTACTATAAATAAATTATTATCGCGCACGAAACCAACCTTCTTACTATCAGGTGAGAACAAAGGACATTCCTGACTTCCATTCTTCGAAAGTGGCTGAATCTGCTTTGTATCAGCATTGTAGAGGTAATAGTCGGAAGTGGCACTTCGACGATAAATTGCCTGACGATTTGTCTCAATGAGCATGTGACGGGCATCAGGAGCCATAATGTAGTCGTATATGCTTCGAGGTTTTTCGCCTTGAGCTTCGGCAAGGTCGAGTACCACACCTGTTGGTTCGCCTGTCTTAAACGAGCAACGGATAATCTTGCCACCCTCAATGCGTGAAAAACTTTCACCATCTTCGAGAGGTGTCATTCCAGAAACTCCTACCTGACGATAACGGCCACGAATTACATCCTGTAATGATATTTCCTGTGCCATAAGGGTCATTGTAGCCACAAATAGCAAAATGCTTACTGATATTTTCTTCATATCTAAAATATTTTTATTACTTTTGCCCACAAATTTAATGAATTAACTTCAAACAATGAACATCGAATTAAAGAAATATCTCTATACAAGCATCTTTTCCTCATTATTGCTATTGATAGTGGGGTGTAAGGATGCAACTCCCGATGCCAATACTTTGCTGTCGCAAATCCAACAGGAAGCAGATATTGTGACTACAGAACTCACAATCCGCAAGATTGCCATCTACGACTCCAACCAACACGAACACATTTCGCTTACCGACCCTTCCACATGGAAATATGGAGAGAGAAAGTGTATTGTGCCAGTGGAAGTAACAATCAAATACGGTTATGATTTGCGCGAAATGACAATGGAAAGCATCAAGATAGATGACGAGAGCAAGGGTGTGGAAATCACATTGCCAGAGGCAAAAGTAATCGACTCGAGCTACAACACTTATGTTGACCCAAGCACTATCACAAGCATTTCAACAGGACTTCGCGATGAAATCGGCCACGAAACCATCGAAGCTGTTCGCCAGAAAGCTTATGATGAAGTGATGAAGGAAGATTTCGAGCAAATCGTTGGCAAGGAAATCCGCTACAATGCCGAAACCGTCTTGGCTTCACTCGTTAGGGGGATGGGATTTAAAGATGTGAGAATCAACGACTAAAGCAATCAAAACAAGAGGAATATCATCATGCAGGAACGACTGAAACAAATATTGAATTGGATATTGAAAGGCAGTTCGCTTATTGTCCTTCTTCTCATCATTTGTTGTCTTTCACTGACAATTATTATCCTGAAAAAATGTGCAGGAGATTCCAATTCCGACAACATTTCGATAGAAAACACACCTTCTGCCATCATCAGCATATTGCCAAAGAACGAGATATATGTGGCCACAGCCGTAATCGAAGATTACACTTCAAAGCAAGCAACTGAATATCATCTTGGTTTCTTCCCCGAAGAGCATTCTTGCGTTCAGGTTCTTCGCCAAAAAGTCAGCTATAAGGTCAATCTTGCCGACGTGAAATATAATCTCACAGAAGATGGGAAAATGGAGGTGACAATGCCAGAACCAGTATATACTGCATCGACTCAAGCTTCGCCATTCATATCAGACAATGAAGAATTCTGGAGTCACGAACTTACTTCAACCAATAGTATGAAGCGGAAAGTTGAGATGCAAATCCGAGAAAGATTCGATACAAGGGAAAACAAGGACAAGGCTCGAATCTATGCAGAAGAAGCCATTTCGCACATTCTTTCACAACTTGGATACGAAGCCATATTCATTCCAAAAACAATCGAATCAAAGAAAGAATAAGCCAGCAATTCTTGCTATAAATGTTTCCTCACTTTCTCCACGAACTCATAATTCTTCAATCCCCAACCGGGAACAGCAAGAAGTGATGCAGGCGATTGGCTCACAAAGCGTTCGAAGATGAGATCCGAACGTGAATGGCGAATGAAATCAACTATAAGATCAACATATTCATCGGCCGTCATTCGAAGGAAATCTTCCGGACATTCGGCAAATTCCTCAGCCATTCGAGTGCCTTTTATCAGTTGGAGCTGATGGAGTTTTATAGTAGTCAAAGGTAGTTCGGAAAGGATTTCTGCTTCTCGCAAAATATCGTCCTTGGTTTCGCCTGGCAAACCAAGAATGACATGACCGCCAACAGGCAATCCTCTTTGAGCCGTTTTCATTATTGCCTCGGCCGTTGTAAGGAAATCATGACCTCGGTTTATTCGGGTCAAAGTACGGTCGAAAACACTCTCAATTCCATATTCTACAAGGATAAACGTACGCTTTGAAAGTTCTTGCAGATAGTCGAGCAAAGCATCATTGACACAATCAGGACGAGTGGCAATCACAAGTCCTACAACATCTTCTACCCCAAGTGCTTCTTCATACTTTTCCTTCAATTCATCAATGCCAGCATACGTATTAGTATATGCCTGAAAATAAGCGAGATACTTCATATCCGGATACTTCTTGCTAAAGAATTGCTTGCCTTCCTCCAATTGCTGTGAAATGGATTTTTCAGTACGACAATATTCGGGATTGAAGGTCTGATTATTGCAATAAGTGCAACCACCAACACCTACTCTTCCGTCTCTGTTTGGACATGTAAAACCCGCATTGATTGAAATCTTCTGTGCCTTACATCCCAACTGTTGAGTCAGCCATGTTCCGAAATCCTTGTATTCCATATTTTTCGCATTTTAGTGCAAAGGTACAAAATAATGCAGAAAGCATGGTAACGGAAGATGTTTTTTGTAATTTTTTTTCATTTCCGCATTCTGTTTTCGGTATTTTTTTGTATCTTTGTAGTCACTAATCAAATTACAAGAATATCATGCACGCAGAAAAGAAATTCGCTTTCATAATCTCACTCATTCTCCTGTCAATTCCAATGATTGGACATTGTGCAGAAGTTCCTGACATTGTCGTCAATTCCATCGGTTTCTACCCTAACGACCAGAAACAAGCAGTAGTTATAGGTCGACACGGAGGAGAAGAATTCAAGGTTGTAAATGCTACAAACGGGAAGACGGTTTTCACTGGCAAACTGTCTGATGCTCAATGGTGTGAAGATGTTAAACAAGACCTTTGTATAGCCGATTTCTCTGCCTTCAAGAAGAGTGGCCGATATAAGATTGTGGCAAACAATGGAAAGGAATCGTGCGAATTCAATATCGGTAAAACCGTATATAAAGATGCCTACACAACTGCAATGCGGGCATTCTACCTTTGGAGATGCGGAATGGCTGTGGAAACCACATACAACGGGCATCGTTATCAGACGACCGCGGCTTGCCACACAAAAGATGGCTACACCAAATATCTTGGAGAAGAGCAAGATTGGAGAGACGGAACCGGTGGTTGGCACGATGCCGGCGACTATGGCAAATATACCGTAAATGCTGGAGTCACAGTGGGTGTCTTGTTTATGGCTTGGCAACATTTCCAGAAGCAGCTCAATTCCGTTGACCTCAATCTGCCCGAAACAGCAAAGGGATTTCCTGAGTTTCTTAAAGAGATAAAGTGGGAAACAGATTTCCTTCTGAAGATGCAATATGCCGATGGGAGCGGAAGAGTTTCGCACAAACTTACACGTACAGAATTCTCCGGCTTCATTATGCCGGAAACCGATGATGGCAAACGTTATTTCACTGAATGGAGTTCGGCTGCAACAGCAGATTTTGCCGCAATGATGGCTATGGCTTCAAGGATTTTCGAACCTTATGACAAAGAGTATTCCGAACGTATTTTGAGTGCTGCCCGTCTCAGTTATGATGCATTGAAAAAGTATGGAAGAAAGAACTTTATGCAGGGAGATTTCAGCACAGGCGGCTATCAAACAGGAGATGACGATGATATAGTGTGGGCGGCAGTTGAAATGTGGGAAGCAACTGGCGAACAGCAATACCTCACTGATGCCGAACAACGCCTCGGCAGTCAATGGAATCTCATCGATTCGAATTGGGATTGGGGAGATGTTTCCAATCTTGGTGCCTACACATATATATTATCTAACCGAGAAGGTAAGAATGCCGAACTCGAAAACAAGTTGAAGGCAGCAATGATAAAGGATGCCAACCAGCTGGCTGACAATTCTTTAAGCGACCCATTTGGACGTGCTTTGAACCAGTATTATTGGGGTTGCAACGGAACCGTTTGCCGTCAAGCTCTCAACCTCCACATGGCAGACATTCTCGCTCCAAATGCAAAATATCAAACAGCAATCAAGAGAATTGCAGGTTATGTTCTCGGCAACAACATCTATGGTCGCTCATTTGTCACTGGAATTGGAGTGAATCCTCCGATGCATCCACATGACCGTCGTTCGGGTGCCGACGGAATTGATGACCCTTGGCCAGGTTACATTGTTGGCGGGGGACATTCAGCCACAGATTGGGTGGATGAGCAAGACGACTATTCACGCAATGAAATTGCCATCAATTGGCAGGCAGGTCTTGTATATCTGCTTTCAGCAGCTTTGGCAGAATAGCAGACAAATAGCAACCAAAAATATGCAATTGGGCTTGTACTCTCGGGTGCAAGCCTATCTTTTTGTTAATTATTATAAATAATAAGTTGTAGATAAGGAATAATTTCGTATCTTTGCAAAGTTAAATTGGATTATTATGTCTTGTATACTACATATCGAAACATCAACCGACGTTTGTTCGGTGGCTGTAAGCCAAGATGGAGCCAATATATTCCACACTGAGGAGATGAATGGGCCTTCACATGCCCAAAAGTTGGGAAGCATGGTGGATGAAGCACTTTCATTCACCGACAATCACGCCATTCCGTTCGATGCAGTGGCCGTAAGCAGCGGTCCTGGAAGCTACACGGGATTGAGAATTGGAGTAAGCATGGCCAAAGGAGTTTGCTATGCTCGCAATCTCAAGCTCATTGCATTGCCAACTCTCCAAGTGATGTGCGTGCCAGTTTTGCTCCGAAACGAAGAATTGCCCGACGATGCGCTCCTCTGTCCTATGATTGATGCCCGCAGGATGGAAGTCTATACAGCACTTTACGACAGAGCCCTCCGCCCAATAATCGACCTTCAGGCATTGGTGGTTGACGGACATTCGTTTGAAGAACAGCTTGCCGAGCATCCAATCTATTTCTTCGGAAATGGAGCAGATAAATGCAAGGAGACAATCACTCATCCAAATGCACATTTCATTGCAGACATTAAGCCTCTCGCAAAATGGATGTCGCCACTTGCAGAGAAAGCACATGCAAGAGAGGAATTCGTGGATGTTGCATATTTCGAGCCAAACTACCTGAAAGAGTTCGTTGCCCTCAAGCCGAAAAACCCTTTCGCAAACATATAAAATACAAACGAAAAAAAAGAACGCGGTTCGAAGGCAAAAGTTTCGCAAGAAATGACCTTGAGTTTCGCGGTTCATTTTTCAAAGGCAATATAACAATATTTTTCAACAGAAGAAAACAATAAAAGAATATAGAATATGATGGAAAAGCAAACAGAAAGAAAAATCGACTACAACACTGAACGTGCCAAACTTGTCTTACCAGAGTATGGCCGATGCATCCAACAGATGGTCGACTATGCAATGACAATCGAAGACAAGAAAGAGCGCCAGCGTTGTGCCTTCACCATAATCGACCTTATGGCCAACATGCAGGATTACACAGGAGATGCTGATGATTTTTACCAAAAACTTTGGAACCATCTGGCACTCATATCCGACTACAAGCTCGATATTGACTATCCAGTGGAGATTCAGCATCAAGACGAACAAGGCATGAAACGCGAAATTGTGCCTTACCCACAAAAGGCAATCAACAAGCGCCACTATGGTGCAATCGTCGAAAAACTCACACAAACTCTCTGCGAGATGGAGCCAGGACCTGAGAGAGACGAACTCACATTGCTCGTCGCCAACCAGATGAAGCGTTCACTTGCCAACTGGAACAGCAATGCACTCGATGATGAGAAGATTCTCGAAGACCTTGCCGAGTTCACAAACGGAAAGATTTCCCTCCTTCCAAACGAAATCGAACTCATAAGCGACAAGGAAATCATGGCCGAACTCCAACAAACCGGTGTGGGCAAGAAAAAGAAGAAGAAATAGGCAACAAGCTGAACCATTTCTTCATTAACAACAAGAAAACCAACTCAAAATGGCATCATTCATAATAGAAGGAGGACATCCACTGCATGGAGAAATCACACCTCAAGGAGCTAAGAACGAGGCTCTCGAAGTGATTTGTGCCACTTTGCTCACCGACGAGCCAATCAAAATGAGCAATGTGCCAAACATTCTCGACGTGAACAATCTCATCCAATTGCTCGGAAATATGGGAGTGGCCATCCAGCAAGAGACGAAAGACACTTGGATTTTCCAAGCAAAATCGCTCGACATGGATTATCTCCAAAGCGATGAATTCATACAAAAATGTGCTGCCCTTCGCGGTTCGATTCTTACGTTAGGTCCATTGCTCGGACGCTACCATAAGGCATTTGTAGCCAAACCTGGAGGCGACCAAATCGGAAGAAGACGACTCGACACCCACTTCCTCGGAATCAACGAACTCGGAGCACAATTCACCTATAATGCAGAAAGAGGCATCTACGAAATCGAAGCCACTCATCTGAAAGGCAAATACATGCTTCTCGACGAAGCTTCGGTCACAGGAACCGCCAACATCATTATGGCTGCAGTACTTGCCGAAGGTACAACCCAAATCTACAATGCCGCTTGCGAACCATACATTCAGCAGCTCTGCAAGATGCTCAACCGCATGGGAGCAAAGATTTCAGGAATTGCATCGAACCTCCTTACCATCGAAGGAGTAGCCAAACTTCACGGAACCGAACACCGAATCCTGCCAGACATGATTGAAGTGGGCAGTTTCATCGGAATGGCAGCAATGACAGGTTCGGAAATCACAATCAAGAATGTTTCTTACGACAATCTCGGAATCATTCCTGATTCGTTCCGAAAATTAGGCATACAGATTGAACTCCGAGGCGACGACCTCTTCATTCCAAAGCACGAGCACTATGAAGTCGGCAGTTTTATGGACGGAAGCATTATGGCATTCAGCGATGCTCCTTGGCCAGGACTTACCCCCGATCTTCTCAGCGTTCTGCTTGTTGTGGCCACCCAGGCAAAGGGTTCTGTCCTTATCCATCAAAAAATGTTTGAGAGCAGATTGTTCTTTGTGGACAAGCTCATCGATATGGGAGCACAAATCATTCTTTGCGACCCTCACCGAGCAGTTGTAGTAGGTCACGACCGACGCCTCCGCCTCAAAGGTTCAAGAATGTCGAGCCCTGATATCAGAGCCGGAATCGCACTTCTCATTGCCGCAATGAGTGCCGAAGGACCAAGCCGCATCAGCAACATCGAGCAGATTGACCGCGGCTACGAAAACATCGAAGCACGCCTCACTGCCCTTGGAGCCAAAATCAAGAGAGTGGACTAAAATTGATGATAGAAAATCGAAACTGCAATGATAAAGAAAGAAGACACATATAAGATTGGACAAATCGGAAAGCCCCACGGATTGAAGGGCGAAGTCATCTTCAACTTCACCGACGACATTTTCGACCGAGTAGATTGCCCCTATCTCATTTGCGAGGTTGAAGGAATCTTGGTGCCATTCTTTCTCGAAGAATACAGATTTAAGACCGATTCTTCTGCCCTTCTAAAGTTCGACGGTATTGATTCGGTTGAAGACACTCGCCAAATTGTTGGAAGTGACGTATTCTTCGAAAACAAATTCATTGAAGAAAGTGATGAGGAAGAAGTGTCCCTCAGCTATTTCGTCGGATTCAATGCAATTGATAGCGAAGGCAACGCGATTGGTGAAATAGTTGATATCGACGACAACACAGAGAATTGGCTCTTTGTTGTTGAAGATTCGGAAGGCAAGGAAATACTCATTCCTGCCCACGAAGAATTCATCATTGATATCAACCACAAAAAGAAAACTATAGAAATGGACCTTCCTGAAGGCCTGTTAGAATTATGAATAATAAGAAAAAGATAGCAATTCTCGGTTCGACCGGTTCGATAGGAACTCAAGCCCTCGATGTGATTGAGCAGCAAAGCCATCTATACGAAGCTTACGTTCTTACCGCCAACAACAGCGTCGACCGACTTCTAGAGCAAGCAAGGAAATTTGTTCCTGCCACCGTGGTTATTGCCAATGAAGCACACTATGAGAAGGTGAAGGAAGCATTAAGCGACCTCCCAATCAAGGTATTTGCAGGTGAAGAGGCTCTATGCCAAGTGGTTCAGGATGAAAATGTTGATATCGTTTTGGCTTCAATGGTAGGTTTCGCTGGCTTACGCCCAACAATTAGTGCCATAAAGGCAAAGAAAGTGATTGCATTGGCCAACAAAGAAACACTCGTTGTTGCTGGCGAACTTATCAACAAACTTGCACAAGAATATCAAGTACCGATATTGCCTGTTGACAGTGAGCATTCTGCAATATTCCAATGTCTTGAACCAGGGAACAAGATTGAAAAGATTCTTCTCACATGCAGTGGAGGACCTTTCCGTCGCCTTCCTGCTGAAGAGTTGGCTAAAGTAACAAAATCTGATGCCCTCGCTCATCCAACCTGGAATATGGGAGCAAAGATTACTATTGATTCTGCCACTCTCATGAACAAGGGATTTGAAGTAATCGAAGCTAAATGGTTGTTTGGAGTTCGACCTGAGCAAATACAAGTAATCGTTCATCCTCAGTCGGTTATCCATTCCATGGTACAATTCGAGGATGGTGCAGTCAAGGCTCAACTTGGAGTACCGGATATGAGATTGCCAATTCAATATGCATTCAGTTATCCGGTTCGTCTGAAGGCTTCTTTCGATAGAGTAGATTTCTTCAAGATGAAAGACCTCACATTCGAACAGCCAGATACTAATAGATTCCGTTGTCTTGCCCTTGCTTATGAAGCATTGAACAAAGGCGGCAATATGCCTTGCATTGTGAATGCAGCAAACGAGATTGCAAATCGAGCCTTTATCGACGATAGAATCTCATTCAACAAGATTAGCGAAATCATCGAGCAGTCAATGAATCACATTAGTTTTTCAACCGACTCTTCGCTCGACACATATCTTCAGACAGATAAAGAAACGCGCCTTTACGCAGAATCATTATTATAGGAAACAGAATAAACAAGCAATCAAGCATTGCCAATAATCATAAAAGGAAAGAAAAATTAGTTGTGGAAACAGTCATCATAAAAATAGCCCAAGTAGTAGTAGCATTCGCTCTTCTAATCGTACTTCATGAAGGAGGACACTTTGTATGTGCAAAACTATTCAAGATAAGAGTTGAGAAATTCTATCTTTTCTTCGATTTCCCTATTGTCAGCAATAGTCCCCTTTTCTCTCTATTTGCATATCGAAACAAAAAATTTGCCTTCATTCGCTACATTAAGTTCATAAAGATTGAAGATGAAAGCAATGATGATGACAAGAAGAAAGATCCAGAATACACAATGGATGTTTTCTCTCTTGCCAAATTTGAAAACGGTAAATGGAGTTTCTGTAATTGGGAAAGAGGTCTTTCCACAAAGGACCCAGAGGCCGATTGCGAAACATACCACACAGAATATGGTGCAGGTTGGTTGCCACTTGGCGGTTACGTTAATATTACGGGTATGATTGACGAATCCACTCAAGAATTAAGCAGTGAACCTAAGCCTTGGGAATTCCGTACCAAACCTGCTTGGCAACGCCTTATCGTAATGCTTGGAGGTATTATTGTCAACTTCATAACTGCATTCGTAATCTATATTGCCGTTCTCTTCACTTGGGGCGAAAGCTACATCAAGCCAACAGATATGACCCATGGTCTTAAATTCAGTGAAGCTGCCATTGCTGATGGATTCCGAGATGGAGACATCATTGTCAAAACAGATGATAAGGAAATAAAGGCTTGGAATGTAAATGTTCTCCGCGATATTTCGAATGCGGACGAAGTTACAATCTTGCGTGATGGACAGGAAGAAGTTCTCAAGATGCCGGCAAAGATGAATATGCTCGATATGATTCAGAGCAATCCACCTTATGCAGAACCTTTGCTTCCATTCTGCATCGACAGCATTATGCCAAATTCTCCTGCAGAACAAATTGGACTTAAGAAAGGCGATGTAATTAATGCCATCAATGGAATCGAAGTCGACAACTTCAATGAATTCGCTCATCAATTGTCTGTTCTTGGCGAACCTCTTACAGAGAATTCCACTGCAGCCGACAGCCTTAGACTTCGAACAATCACATTGTTAGTCAACAATACAGACTCATTGGAAGTTGTACTTACACCTGAATTCACATTAGGATTCCAAAACAAAGCACCTGAATACAAAATCACTAACGAAGAGTTCTCTCTTCTCCAAAGCATTCCTGCTGGATGTTCTTATGGATGGGAAAAGCTTGGCAGTTATGTGAACGACCTCAAATATCTCTTCACTGCCCAAGGAGCTAAGAGCGTTTCTGGTGTTGTTGGTATTACAAACATATTCCCTGATGTATGGGATTGGCAGAAGTTCTGGTTGCTGACCGCATTGCTTTCCATCGCACTCGGTGTGATGAACGTGCTCCCTATTCCAGCACTCGATGGCGGACATGCTGTATTTGCGATTTATGAGATTATTACCAGAAGAAAGCCAAGTGATAAAGTTCTCGCAACTGCACAATACATTGGTGTATTCCTTTTGATTGCATTGATGATATTTGCCACATGGAACGACATTACACGACTGTTGGGAATGTAATAGACTTGACTTGTATTGACAACTAAACAAATTATACTATATGAAGATACTTGCCGTAGGCATGAACTATGCCGCACACAATAAAGAGATGAATCACACGTTATTATTTCAGGACCCTGTGATATTCTCAAAAACCGAATCATCACTGTTGCGGGAAGGCAAGCCTTTCTTCATTCCCGACTTTGCAGAGAGATTCGAATACGAGACAGAAATAGTGGTTAGAATTAATCGTTTGGGCAAAAACATTGCCGAACGTTTCGCCCATCGCTATTATGATGAAGTAACAGTTGGCATTGACTTTACTGCACGTGATCTCCAAAAGAAATTGTGTGATAAAGGTCTACCATGGGACATCTGCAAAGGATTTGATGGAGCTGCTGCTGTTGGAACATTCGTCAACAAGAATGAATTGTCAGACATCAGCAATCTTAATTTCCATCTTGATATTGACGGAAAGACTGTACAAAGCGGATGTACAGCCGATATGATACATTCCGTCGACAAGATTATTGCTTATGTAAGCCAATTCTTCACATTGAAGACAGGTGACCTAATCTTTACCGGAACACCTTCCGGAGTTGGGCCTGTAAGTGAGAATCAAGTTTTGCAAGGCTACATCGAAGACAAGAAACTATTAGAATTAAAAATAAAATAACCGATATTGATATTCATATAAATGGTAAATCACGATATAATGATAAAGAAGATATTATCCATATTATTCGTCCTGCTCATTTCGGTTCCATTGTCAGCACAAGGCAACAAGGCCGAAAGATATGCAGACCACTCTCTCCTCGCGTCGGGTAAGTGGGTGAAGATTCGTGTAAGCGATTCAGGAGTGTATGAAATAAGCAAGAGCAAACTGTCATCAATGGGATTCAGCAATCCTGCAAATGTCAGTCTGTACGGTTACAATTTGCCAATACTTCCAGAAACCTTTATCGAAAACATCTATGACGACTTGGTAGAGATTCCTTTATATAGAAAGAATGATGGTTCTGTATTGTTCTATTCTTGCGGGCCAACATTATGGCAAAGAAAGAAGAACACATCAGATTTCACTCACATCAACAATCCTTATTCGTCATACATCTATTATTTCATTACAGAGAACAGCAATGGTCCAAAGGAAATGCCTACAGAATCGAACAATGCCAATCAAAACTTTATCACTTCATTCCCTGACCATGCTTTGATTGAAAGTGATGCAGCATATTTTGTTCAGACTGGTCGCACATTCTTTGAAGGATACGATTACAACAGTGGAAACAAGAAAACATATAAACTTCAATTGCCAGGTATAGCTAAAACTGACACGAAACTTCTTGTTCAATTTGCAGCCGCAGGAACTTCAACTTCACGGCTTTCAGTTACTGCAGATGACACAACATACAGCTATATCAGTTTCCGTTCTCTTGTTGAATACGAATATGGTGTGCTTCAAAGCAAGACTTATAACTTTAAGAAGAAAGACTTGTCTGAAACTGCATCAATTACATTGACACACAATCGTAACAGTGGAGTGTCTGGCCGTCTCGATTTCCTCCAAGTTAATTATGACCGCAAGCTCGACCTTTCAGGACAGAAGTTCCTTGCTTTCCGTCCATCAATCACTATGTGGCAGACATTCAAAGTTGCAGGAGCAAACGAGAATACACATATTTTGAGAGTCACTTCACCTGAACGAACTTGTGAGATGACAGGCAAACTTGATGGAGGCACATACGTTTGCAGTACAGGAACCATGAGTCAGATGGACGAATATGTAGCATTAAATGTTAATGCATCATTCCCTGAGCCTGAAGTAATAGGAGCAATTGAGAATCAAGACCTTCATGCAGTAAAAGATATTGATTTCGTAATCATAGTTCCTGCCAATGGCAAACTTACAGCTCAAGCACAAAGATTGGCAGATGCCCATACTGCAAAAGACAGTCTACGTTGCATAGTTGTTCGTGCTGACCAAATATACAATGAATTCTCGTCAGGAACTCCTGATGCTACTGCATACCGACGTTTCCTCAAGATGCTTTATGATAAAGCAGAAACAGCAGCAGACAGACCAAAGAATGTTTGCTTGTTCGGAGATGGTTATTGGGACAATCGTATGGTGACGGCCGGTCTTGCAAAGAAGAATCCAAACGATTATCTGCTTTGCTATGAATCTGTTGGTTCGTTAAGCCATACTGACAGTTATGTAATGGAAGAATACATTACGCTTCTTGCTGACGGAAAAGGAATTAGTCCACTGAAAGAAAAACCAGATTGTGGAGTTGGACGTATATCTGCAACTACTACATCTGAAGCCAGAGGCGTTGTTGACAAACTCATTCGTTACATCAACAACGAAGAAACCGGTTCATGGAAGAACACAGTATGCTTCCTTGCTGATGATGGCAACAGCAACATTCACATGAAGGATGCTGACGATGATGTCACAATCATTGAGAGCCTCTATCCCGACTATCGCATCAGAAAGATTTACTGGGACTCATACACAAGAGAGCAAACAGGTGCCGGAATGTCATATACAGGAGCTTACAATGACATTAATAAGCAAATGGAAGATGGAGCACTCATCATGAACTATACCGGTCATGGAGCTGCATATTGTCTTTCTCACGAACAAGTAATCAAGCGTGCAGACTTTGCTAATTGGTCGTCACCTCGCCTTCCTTTGTGGATTCATGCAGCCTGTGATATTTCTCCATTCGACATGAATGAAGAAAACATTGGAGAGACAGCTTTGCTTAATGATGCAGGTGCTGCAATGGGAGTCATCACAACTACCCGTACGGTATATTCTGCCCAAAACAAGAAACTCAACATGTTCTTGATGAAATATCTGTTGGGGACCGACCCTAAGGACGGACATAGATATACCGTTGGAGAAGCTTTGGCTAATGCAAAATCAGATATTATCAACACATCATCATCTTTAGCAAAGCGCGACTCAATCAACAAATGCCACTTCGTTCTTTTAGGTGATCCGGCAATTGCATTGACTACTCCTAAGTATAAAGTTGTAGTTGATAAGTTTAACGAGAGAAATGTTCCATTAGCAGAAATCGACACTATTGGAGCAGGCGCAATCGTCAGTGTAGCAGGACATATTGTTGATGAAGACGGCAATCTTGCGTTCAACTACAACGGTCTCATCTCTCCTACTGTTCTCGACAACATCGAACTCGTAAGATGTAATAACAACGAAGGAGAAGATATTGATCCATACGAGTTCTACAGTCGCATCCGAACAATCTACAACGGAAGTGATTCCATTAAGAATGGCAAGTTTGCATTCACCTTCCCTGTGCCTTTGGATATCAACTATTCAAATAAGACCGGATTGCTGAATCTGTATGCGACCAACAACTCCAACACTTTGGAAGCCAATGGTTCGTTTACTGACTTCGCACTTGGTGGTACTGATCCAAATCTTTCTGATGATAAGAATGGACCAGAGATTACTATTACACTTAATGGTCACATGTTCACCAACAAATCAGACAGCATACAGATATGCGATGTCATAATGCATGAAACTCCTTTCTTCAATGGATATCTTCTTGACGAAAACGGAATCAACACTATTGGCAGTGGCATCGGTCACGACATTACACTTGTGATTGACAACGACCCTAACCTTACATTCTATCTGAACAATGACTTCAAGTATGTTCCAGGTTCATGGAGTGAAGGTTCTGTTAGTTATAGTTTGCCAGAACTTGCTGCCGGAAGTCATACTCTCTTATTCCGCGCATGGGATATGCTCAACAATCCATCATCATTGCAATTGGAATTTGTTGTTGAAGAAGGAACAAAACCAACAATCTTCGACATGAAGATAAATGGTCCAATCAAAGACCAACTCACCCTCACAATTGAAAACGACCGTCCACAATCTACACTTACAGTGGATGTACAAGTATTTGATGTTACAGGCAGAGAGGTGTTCCGACGCTCCGAAACAAACGCAAGCGCTTCAAATGTTTACACATATACTTGCAATCTCAACAGCAATGGCGGCCACTTGCCTCCTGGAATCTATATTGCTCGTGCAAGTGTCTGTACAGGTAATGGAGCTAAATCCGTAGAATCTAAAAAGTTCTTGGTGGTTGCACAATAAAAACGACTGATTTCAGTTATATTAATATATACATATAATATAAATAAGAATTCGACTGAATATATGAAGATGAAGAAAATAATAATAATGATGTGCTTGCTTCCATTCACAGCAATGATGCAGGCTCAAGACGTAAAGAACCAACTCAATCCAGTGTATTATGGAGTGACGTCACTTGCGATTGCACCGGATGCACGTGCTGGAGCGATGGGTGATGTAGGTGCAGCAACCGATCCTGACGTTAACTCACAATACTGGAATCCAGCAAAATACCCATTCACTATCAGCCGTTCAGGCGTTGCACTCAACTATACTCCTTGGTTGCGTCAATTGACGAGCGACATCGACCTTGCCAACCTTACCGGCTATTACCGCATTGGCAACTATGATGCCCTCAGTGCTTCACTTCGCTATTTCTCTCTTGGTGAAGTAACAGTTGGATACAATGGTGATATTGAGGATATTATCAAACCATACGAAATGTCAGTGGATGTTGCTTATTCCCGTATGTTGAGCGAAACATTCTCTGCAGCAGTTGCTCTTCGCTACATTTATTCCGACCTTGCTTATAAGGCTGATGACGAGACAACTCCTGGTTCTGCCTTTGCAGCTGATATCGCTTTCTACCACAATGGCTACATCAACCTTGGCAACCACGAAAGCCAACTCGGTTGGGGTCTTAACATCAACAATATCGGTAGTAAGATTTCGTATGATGATGGCAACACAAGTGAATTCATCCCTACAAACCTTCGTTTGGGAGCTTCCCTCATGATTCCAATCGACGAATACAACACATTCAGTGTCAGTGCCGATGCCAACAAGTTGCTTGTTCCTACCCGTCCAACAATGGAGCAATATATGGAAGAGACAGGTGCCGACGAAGATGACTTCTCTGGTTATACAAGTTGGTTGATGGATGAAGGCTACTACAACATCTCTCCTATTTCAGGTATCTTCAAGTCGTTCAATGACGCACCAGGTGGTGGAAAGGAAGAATTGCAGGAAATCTCTTGGAGTGTCGGTATGGAATATTCATACAACAACCAGTTCTTTGTTCGTGCCGGTTATCATTACGAGCATCCTAACAAGGGAAACCGCAAATACTATACAGTAGGTGCCGGTTTCAAGATGAACATATTCTCAATTGATGCGGGTTATATTATCTCGGCCGCACAGAGCAATCCTCTTGACCAGACACTTCGTTTCTCACTTGCATTCGATATGGATGGTATTGGCGACCTGCTTGGCAAAAAGAGAAGATAGCAGCATGAAAGTAAGAGTCGGATTCGGATATGACGTTCACAAGCTCGTCGAAGGCAGAGACCTTTGGATGGGTGGCATAAAGTTGGAACACTCGTTGGGCCTTCTTGGCCACAGCGATGCTGATGTTCTGATTCATGCCATTTGTGATGCTCTCCTTGGGGCAGCCAATATGCGCGATATCGGATATCATTTTCCTGACACTTCATCCGACTTTGAAAACATCGACAGCAAGATACTTCTTCGCAAGGTAGTCAAACTTATTGCTGACAAAGGATATTCAATCGGAAACGTAGATGCCACAATATGTGCAGAGCGACCAAAGATGAATCCTCGCATTCCTGAGATGAAATCAACTTTGGCAGAATGCATGGGCATCAGCGAGGATGATATTTCAATAAAGGCCACAACAACTGAACATCTCGGTTTTACAGGACGCGAAGAAGGCATAAGTGCATATGCTGTGGCATTAATCAACGGATAAAGAAATATTTGGAAGAATTCGTTACGACTGATTCACCATACGAATAATCCCGGCCACTTGTGGTCGGGATTATTGTTTTATATGGATTCGCCTACCGTTAATCGCACATTATATTATTCTACGTATACATGCGCGTGCGCGGGAAGCCTCAACTATTGCTTCAGCATATAGACGAGTGAAGCTCGCTTGCCTTGGCGTGCAATACCAGATGAAGGGTCGAGAGCAAATTCGCGAAGTTCTCTTGTGGCTTGAGAAAGTGAGATTTCGGCCACTTGGGCATAGTCGTTGGCATGGACGAATGGTTTCTCATGGAGCAATTGCTTGAGAAGCGAGAGTCGTTGCTGCTTTGTGTATTGCTGGCGATAATGGCAGTTTGTGCCTGCATACTCAAATTTTGCCTTATCGGCCACCTTGTTCAGCAACTTCTTGCTTGCCTTGATGTGAATGTCCTTCACCTTCACGCTTTGGGCATTATGTCGGTTTTGGGTATCGCCAACGCTTTCCTGTTCCTTTCCCTCCTTCACTCCAAGAGCCAACTTGATGCTGCCGATTTCGCCCAAGTCGATGGTGTAGCCATCGAGAAGCAGTTCGGCTATAATGGTTTCGATTTGTGAGATTACGGCTCCCACATCGCCTTCGTTGTACTTCGAATCGTGTCCGGCAACTTTGCGGACGAGTTCGTCGCGTGAGATTCTTCCAGTTGGAACCACCTTATAGCAAAGTGGTCGTTTGCCCGTTCCGTTGAGGTCGGTGTACTCTTGTTTTACGTATTGTATCATATTCGTATTATTTAAATGTCTGACAAAACTTTTTCTTATCCAAATTCTTCCAAATGCCTTTTACCTAAAGGCTTGAAACATTCTTTAAGTCGCGTCGTGATTTTTATTCGTCGCGTCGTGATTAATATTCGTCACGTCGTGATTTTTATTCGTCGCGACGTGATTTTAATTTTACAGCCGCAAAGATACAAAAATAATCACAAACAACAATGTTTTTGTTGCCATAATTTTCAAAAAAGATTATGATAGAGAGTCCCTCTGGAAACTTATCCGAAGAATCGGCAAGTGAAGAGGGCAAGTGCTGTTGTCAGCGAGAAGATGAAGATATTGCGGGCAGTACTGCCAAGAATTCGGTTGAGTTGGCGACCGGTACACATAGTCATCTTGATGAAAGTAGCCGTGTGGAGAGCCAGATAGATGATGATGAAGAATGTCCACAAACGGCAGAAATAGCATCCGAGAAGTGTAAATCCGACGATTCCCGTTCCTATCTCTCCGCATGCAAGATAGAAGTAAAGGCCGAAATTGCGACCAAAGCGTACTATGACTGTCTTCTTTCCCGAAGCTCTGTCTTGGTCGATGTCGCGATAATTGTTCACGATAAGAAGCGTATCGGTCACAAGACCTTGGGCAAAGGCAATTAGCATGAGCTGCCAAGTCCATTCGCCTGTCAACACATAATAAGTGAAGCCAACAGGTACGATGCCGAAGAAAATGATTACCAACAAATCGCCAAGGCCAAGATAGGAGAAGCGGGTGGTATAGAGGAAGCAGAAGACAACACAAAGAGCGCCAATGCCTATCAGCCACCAACCTCCATATGCGATGAGAGGAAGGCCAACGAGACATGAAAGAATGGTCATTGTGGCAATTCCCCATTTCATAGCCTTTGGAGTGATCCAACCTTGAGCACAAGCACGTTCAGGGCCGAGGCGGTCGTCGCGGTCGCTGCCTTTCTTCCAGTCGAAATAGTCGTTCACGAGGTTGGCATCTATCTGCATGAAAACGGCAAAAAGAAGGCAAAGCACGAATGGAAGCAGGCGTTCGGGTTCGTATCCACACATTCTGTAAGCCAATGCTCCACCAACAATAACAGGAGCGATCGCCCCTGTCAATGTCTTTGGCCTTGCAGCCAATATCCATGCTTTCAATCCGTTTTGCTTCATTCAGTCGAACACTTGAACCCTTTTACTTTTTCACTCTTATAACTTTTATCGCTCATGCCTCTCTTTTATTCCTGATTTGTCAAGCCGTCCCAATACTGAATGGTGACATTGTTATTCTCCTGCTTGAAGAGAGCGCCATAACCAAGTTGCTTGTTGTCCTTGTACTTGCCATAATAGAAATTGCCGTTGGCATAGAAATAAAGGCCATAACCATCACGCTTATTGTGTGAAGATTCGCCCACATACTTGTCGCCATTAGGATAAGTCAGCACAAGGAACTTATTGTTTTCCTTCAGTTCGGTCGAAGGATTATACTTCTGATTGTCCTTCATCACATAAAGGATATTGCCAGTATGAAGGTCATAAGCCGTATAATGGTCGTTTGTACCAACCTTAGCAATATCACTGCCCTTCTTGATTCCGAAGGCAAGGTCGCCATTGCGATAAAGTCCGTAAACCTCTCCATCCTGATCGGTATAGAACGAACCGAAGCCATAGATGTTGCCTTCAGGGGTCATCTGACCGAAATACTGGCCGTACATCGACTTCACAACTCCTGAAACATAACCCGAAACCTGATCAACGAAGGCTGCCTCAAACTCGATTGGAATGGCTGGATACTTCTCGATGCGGACAAACTGGGCAAATGCATTGCCTACCATCATCAGCATCATTGCTATCACAACAAATATCTTTTTCATCATAATCATTAATTACGAATTCTCTAAACTTTAAACTCTTATCTCTAAACTATAAAAACATCCCCAAAGGGGATTTGCGACTGCAAAATTAGCGATAAAAGATGATTTACCGACATGATTTGCATAAAAACTTACGAAATATGTAAAAAATAATTAAAAAACATGCTCTATACGGAAAGTTATTAGTAACTTCGCACTCGATTTGTGGAATACCACCACACGCTTCTGCGGATTCTCAATTTGGTAAAAAGAATTCAAACCATAAAAGCAAGTATAAAGAAAATGAAAAAGTTTGCAGCGATTGCAGCACTGACCATGCTATGCTGTCTGAGCATCTCGGCTCAAAGTAAATTTAATATCAATGGCACAATCATTGAAAAAGGTACAAACGAAGCAGTAGTTTCCGCTACTGTCCAGTTGCTGTCACTTCCCGACAGTACTTTCGTCAAGGGTATTGCCACTGGAACTCAAGGTGAATTCACCCTCAAGGACATCAAGAAAGCCAAATATACATTGAAGATTTCCTACATCGGCTACATCACAAAGTATGTCGATGTCAACCTCAATGACAAAAAGACAAGCAAAGTCAATATTGGCTACATCACCCTCGCATCCGATGCCATCATGTTGAAGGAAGCCGAGGTTACAGCCAATGCCGCCAAGGTAGCAGTAAGTGGCGACTCCCTCGTCTATACTGCAGCTACATACAGAGTGCCAGAAGGTTCTGTTCTCGAAGACCTCGTAAAGCAACTTCCTGGTGCAAAGGTAGATGAAAACGGCAATATCACCATCAACGGAAAGAGCGTTTCGAAGATTCTTGTCGATGGAAAGGAATTCTTCCTCAACGACCAATCAGTCGCAATGAAGAACATACCAACCGAAATGATTGATAAAATCAAGACTTACGAACGAAAGAGCGACCTTGCCCGAGTTACTGGTATCGACGATGGTGAAGAGGAAACCGTACTCGACCTTACCGTGAAGAAAGGAATGAAGAACGGATGGTTCGGCAATGTCAATCTCGGAGGAGGTACCCACGACAGATACAACAGCCGAATGAACATCAACCGATTCAACGATAACACTCAAATCACCTTGCTCGGCAACATGAACAACGAATCTGGCCGATGGAGCTGGGGCGGCTTGAGAACAAACAAGGAAATCGGTGCAAATATCGTGACTGAAACAGAAAAGTTGGAAGCTGGTGGTAGTGTTCGCTACAACTACAACGGTAGCGACAGCCGTAGTGAATCATCAAGTCAGAACTTTGCTGCAATGAAAGGTGCATTCAGCGAAAGCAAGAACAAGAACCTTTCAAGCAATCACAATATCAGAGCCAACTTCCGCTTGGAATGGAAACCCGACACTCTCACAAACATCATCTTCCGTCCTAACATCAACTTCTCACGCAACAGAAGTTTCGGTACAAGCAGTTCTGGTTCGTACGACACCGACCCTAACGAAATCGCAGAAAATGCACTCGAATACAACGATATGATTGCACAATACAGTGCCGACCCTACCCTTGCCAATCCTGACGAAATCGTACAGAGATTGCTCGATGTAGTGGTAAACACAAACACAAGCCGCAATCAGTCGTACAGCACCAACTCAAACATCAGCGGTAACCTTCAGTACAACCGCAAGCTCAACGATAAGGGACGTAACATCACTTTCCGATTCGACGGAAACTATACCGACGGACAAAGCAAGCAGATTTCTGCAGCTAACATCACATACAACACTCTTGGTACAGCTCAGCAGAACAACCGATACTACAAGACTCCTTCAAACAACTACAGCCTCACTGGCCGACTCACATACAACGAACCAATTGGCGACAGAACTTATCTGCAGTTCGACTATCGCTACACATATAGTTATAATAAGAACGACCGCCAAGCTTACATCTATGATTCACAAGCTTATGCCGACTTGGCACAAAGCATTCTCGACCATAGATACAATATCAAGTCAATCCTTAAATTCATGGACGAGATGGGCTACATGATGAGAGATACAGTAGAACTCAGTCAATTCTCTGAATATAAGAACTACAACCAGACAATCGGACTTCAGTATCGTAAGGTTCGCGACAACTACAACTTCAGCATTGGAGTTGATGCTTTGCCTCAACGTTCCGTACTCAACTATAAGTACATGGGCAAGGAATATCCAGAAGTTACACGAAACGTATTCGACCTTGCCCCAAGAATCAACCTCCGCATCCAGTTCGACAAGCAGAGCAACCTTCGCCTCAGATACAACGGACGCACAAGTCAGCCAAGCATGACCAACCTTCTCGACATCCGAGACGACTCTAACCCACTCTACATCAGCCGAGGTAATCCTAACTTGAAGCCTTCATTCTCAAACAACGTGAATGCCGACTTCGACACTTATGATGTTGACCATCAGAGAAGTATTTGGGGATATGCAAACTTCTCAACCACAAAGAACAGCATCAGCAACAAGACAACCTATGATAAGGACACTGGTGTTCAGACAACAATGCCTATGAACATCAACGGCAACTGGAATGTTGGTGGAGGTGTTGGCTTCAACACTGGTCTTGGAGAGAAGAAAGCATTCGACATTGGTTTCGACCTCGGTTCATGGTTCAGCCATAATGTAGGTTTCTACAACAATGTAAATCGTGAAGAGGAAGACAACACTGACATCAAGTCAGTCACAAAGAATCTCTCACTCAACGGAGGCATCAACAGCACATTCCGCAATGATTGGGTCAACATTCGCCTACATGGCGACATCGAATACTCTCACATGAAGAACAATGTGAACAACAATGGTAACCAAGACACTTATGATTTCGATTATGGAGCCGACTTTGAATGGACAATGCCTTGGGGTGGAGAACTCTCTACTGATATAGGAATGAACAGCCGAAGAGGTTATTCTTCAAAGGACATGAACACAAACGAACTCCTTTGGAATGCACAGCTCTCACAATCATTCCTCAAGGGTAATGCCCTCACAATTCAGTTGGAAGTGTTCGACATTCTCGGTCAGCAGACAAATATCAGCCGAAGCATCAACGCCTTCATGCGTAATGATAGCCGTTCAAACGCAATCTATCAATACGGAATGGTTCGCGCAATCTATCGTTTCAGTATATTTGGAGGCAAGAACACTATGGGAACTGACGACGAAAAGAGTGCCAACAGCGGCTGGGGCGGCGGACATGGCGGCAACTGGAATAGTGGAGGCCATTGGTAAACCATAAAAGAGTTTAACAGATTAAAAGAATAATCCCTGGGACTGCAAAAGCCTCAGGGATTATTTGTTTCGTATGATATAAGTCTAATCAACAACCACAACTGGTTCGAGGATTTCCTCATCCAACCACTGGCGTTGATAAAACATTGGATAAGGTGGAAAATCCGCAACCTTTGAAGTATCCAATCTCCTGATACAATCCAAATCGGGTGCACCAAAATCAAATGAACGGCCATAGAGCAATATACAGCCTCTTTGGTTGTCAATCTTCCATACCCCCCCCCTTGCATGTTTGTTCGCCCTCTGGTATCAAATCTCTGTGAAGGTGTACAATACCAAACACAAGTGTTCCGGTTTGAGTTACAATGAATTTATTATACATACGTTTTCTCTCAAAAGCATTATTACTCACTATTTCCGTATCCTTCCACGGAATATTGCTGCTGCTATACTTCCTGAAAAGTTGTGCCATACAGAGAAGATTGCACCAGGAACTGCCGCCATTGGAAACATTGCGAAATGAACTGTAGCAAGAGATGTTGCAAGACCAGAATTCTGCATGCCGACCTCAATTGCAATGGCAGTACGCTTCGCATGGTCGAGTCGAAGAAAATAACCTGCAAGATATCCAAGTCCAAGTCCTAAGAGGTTGTGAAGGATTACTGCAAGAGCTACCAAAAGACTGCATTGAAGAATCTTAGTCGAATTGTGAGAAACCACAATGCCAATAATGACTGCAATGGCTAAAGTTGATACCATTGGCAACAGAGGAACAACTCGTTTCGTGACAGATTTCAGATAGTGGTTGACTACAAAGCCAAGAACTATTGGCAGGATAACCACTTGCAGAATACTCAGGAACATACCCCACACATCTACATCCACAGAATGTCCAGCTAATAGTTGCACGAGTGCTGGTGTTACGAGTGGTGCCAAGAGAGTCGAAACAGTTGTCATTGCAACAGACAAAGCCGTATCGCCTTCTGCCAAATAGCAAATCACATTGGAAGCAGTTCCACCTGGACAACAACCTACCAGAATAACGCCAATGGCTATCTCTGTTGGCAATCCAAGCAACTTGCAAAGGAGCCAAGCGATCGAAGGCATAATGATGAATTGCGCCAACTCACCAATTATAATGTTCTTTGGCTGCATCACGACTGGTTTGAAATCGGAAGGTTTTAATGTCAAACCCATTCCGAACATGACTACTCCAAGCATCGGAGTAATTACAGATGGGGCAATCCATGTAAATGAAGGTGGGAACAAAAGGGCTAAAGCCGAAACTATCACAACAAACAATGTAATGTTTCCTGCAATCCAATCTGACAATCTGTATAATATCTGCATGCTTCCGAGAAAATTAAAAAGCCTCTTCTCTTCGAGTAAGTTGAGGAGAGGCTGTTGTTTTCATTTGTTAACGTGAATACTTCATTTGAAGGAAGTAGCCTTCAGGATATTTCTCCACAAACCTCTGGATCAATGTACCATATGCATTTGATTTGGCCAACATACCCTTCCAACTTGCATCCTGTACTATTAAAGAGCATTCTGCAGGAGAAGGTCCTTGACAAACACGAGCAAATGTAGTCTGAATGAGATCTACCTTATAACTTGGATTCAGTTCTTCTGGAGAATACTTTGCTGTTGCCTTTACATAACAATAGAATGTTTCTCCCAATGTCTTGTCCTTTACAGGCAATGATGCATTGTACATCAAGCCATGACCAGGAGATAGTGTATCCACAACTTCATGTCCATGAATATCAGTATATGTAGCTACTATATCATAGAAATCATACCACACATCAGATGGCTCACATGTAAGATACAGATAGAAATTCTCATTTGCCACTGGCAAATTAGGATCGTCATCCTTATCATCGCCACAACTTACGAATGCCATGCTCAGGGTGATGGCTGCAACCCATAACAACATCTTCTTCATTTTTGTTTTGCTATTTTATTTATCCGTAATCATATTTATCATTCCTTACATGGAAAAAGTTCGCGCGCAATAAATAATAATATATAATGTGTATGGACTTGCTTTCATTAATCTATCAATCCACGGCCACGAAGGAATGCAGTATTGTCAGGTTCGCGACCTGCAAACTGACGGAAGAGATCCATAGGTTCCTCACTTCCACCCTTCTCAAGGAATGTTTCTTTAAACTTCTTAGCTAATTCAGGATTGAACACCTTGCCAGATTCTTCAAAGATAGAGAATGCATCCTTATCGAGAACTTCTGCCCAAAGATAACCATAATAGCCAGCACTATAACCGCTTGAGAATATATGGTTGAAATAAGTAGTGCGATAACGAGGACCGATTTCTGGGATTAAACCCATTTCTTCACATACCTTCTGCTCGAATTCATCAATATCAATGCCTTCTACGCTTTCAAGTTCGTGCCACTTCATATCAAGGATTGAAGCTGCACAAAGTTCGGTTGTCATGAAACCTTGATTGAACTTGAGCGCATTGTTAATCTTCTCAACTAATTCTGTTGGGATGACTTCGCCTGTTTCATTATGGAAAGCATATTGAGCAAGTAATTCAGGTTGGAATGCCCAATTCTCATTGAACTGAGAGAATACTTCAACAAAGTCGCGCTTAACACTTGTTCCACTTACTGACTTGTAGCGGCATTGTGTGAGCAAGCCATGAAGAGCATGGCCAAACTCATGGAAGACTGTCTGAACTTCATCAATTGTAAGGTATTCTTCAAGATTACCTACATTGACAATAATTGGGCGAACCATATTACCATCAGCACCGTCATATTCCTCACGGATACCATTCATCCAGGCACCACCTCGCTTACTTGGACGAGGAAGATAGTCGGTTGTGAAGATTCCAAGAAGTGAACCATCATCAGCAGTCACCTTATATGTTGTGACTTCCTTTGAATTGTATGCAGGAACGCCATCCAACTTCTCCATATTCACGCCATAGAGTTGCTTTGCTGCTATGAAGATTCCGTTGACTACATTCTCCAACTTGAAGTATGGCTTTGTAAGGTTTTCGTCAAGATCGTATTTGAGTTTACGTACCTTTTCTGCATAATACCACCAATCCCAAGGTTGAATTGTAGCACCTGCCTCTACCTTTCCTGCAGCAATATCCTCATCCATAATCTTCTGCATCTCAGCAACTTCTTCCTTTGCCTTTGCAACTGCTGCTACCATAATTCCATCAAGGAACTCATCAACTGTAGCAGGATCGTGAGCCATCTTCTCTTCAAGGATATATTCAGCAGGATTATTATAGCCCATAATCTGTGCCTTCTGAATGCGCAGTTTCATAACATCAAGTACGAGTTGACGATTGTCATACTCGTTTCCGTTATGACCTCTCATTGTGTAAGCCTCAAGCATTTGTTGGCGAAGGGCACGATCTTCCGTATTGGTCATTGCATTAGGATATTCCGAAACACTGATGCCAAACTTATCTGCAAAGGCATTGCTTTCTGCAAGAATATTGTTTCCAATTGTCTGAGTCTTTGTAGCGATGGCTGCATTGATTTCGCGAAGTTCGTTCTGTTTATCTTCTGGAAGACCAACACCATTGCGGACGAAATCCTCATAATGGTTTTTCAATACCATCTTCTGCTCCTGAGTCAAGTCTGATGTGTCGCCATTATAGATTGCCTCAATACGCTCATAGAGTTTCTTATTGAAGGAAATATTATCCGAATGAGCCGACATAAGAGGAATTGCCTCTTCCATTACAGAATCAAGTTCATCGGTTCGGTCGGTTTCGGTAATATTATATAGAACGCCTGACACCTTACTGAGAATCTCGCCTGACAATTCGAGAGGAACAATAGTATTCTCGAATGTTGGAGCTTCCTGATTTGATGTGATAGCAAGAATTTCCTTTTCCTGCTGTTCGATACCAGCCTTGATTGCAGGAATATAATCTTCCACCTGAATATCATCAAAAGGAGGAATACCATAAGGAGTGTCCCATTCCGTAAGGAAAGGATTAGTTCTGTTTTGAGTACATGATGCAAGTGTCATCGTTGCAATCATAATTAAAGTTATTTTTTTCATATTAGGTAAAATTAATTGTATTGTAATGATTTCTTATTTGAAAAAAGAGAAGTTAACGGAACCATAGTTGCGATGGTCGATGAAATGGGGATGCTGTTCGAAATTATAGTCCTTCCCATGTTCAAGTATGAAGAGCCCATCTTGATTGAGGAGCTTCATTCCTGGCTGAAACACTATATCAGGAATACTTCCTAAATTTTCCAATGCATATGGAGGATCGGCAAACACGATATCAAAACCTAGAGAACTGGTATTGATTCCCACATTGGATTCATCCGAACTGACAAATGAATTCAAATACTTAAAAACATCTGCATGAAGTGGATGCCATTTATTGTCATTAAGTTCGTGGGCCACCTTCTGAAGGAACTGATAATGTTTGAAATCTTTTTCAATCGAAACCACCTTGCCACAACCTCTCGAAAGGAACTCAAGGCTGATGCTGCCAGTTCCACTGAACAAGTCGAGTGCTGATGGTTCTTCGTCAAAATCCACATACACATTTGAAAGGATGTTGAACAAGCCTTCCTTCGCAAAATCAGTTGTTGGGCGTGCTTTAAATGTATGAGGAACATCAAAACGCTTTCCCTTATATTTACCCGATACTATTCGCACCTTATAATAATATTAATTAATAAAGTTTTCCGTTAAAACAAACGAGAGAGACAACTTTTGGTCATTGTCTCTCCCCATAACTTATTGTTTAAAACATCATTACTCCCAGTTACCTGCAAGCTTGTTCTGAGGGTCTTCAAGGTCACCAACACGAAGTCCGTACCATTCACCTTCAGTCTGGTCAGCATTGTCAAGCATAAGGTCAGCACGGTTCTTGCTTCTCTTCTTGAGGTCTGACTTGAGATTCTTGATACGCTTAGCGCTCAATCCATCGAGATAGTCATCAAGAGATGCACGGATTTCGCAAACCTGCTCAAATTCGTTTGACTTGAGGTTGAATGCTTCCTTCTTACGAAGTTGGTACTTTGCGCCAGCCTTACCTGCAGGAATATAAAGAAGTGAGTCAGCATTATCAATGTCTAACTTTACAACAGCAGCTTTCCACACTGTATCACGGACAATAAGGCCCTGTGCTACAGCCTCAGCTTCTGTCAAGCCTGCTTCAAGCTGGTCATCAGTAAGTTCACCTTCCTTAATGATTCGGTCGATAGCTTTGCCATCTCTAACCCAATCAATCAAAGAATCGATGTCTCCACAGAAATAACCACGGTGTGACTTCTTGAATTCTTCTTCTGCATCGCGCAACTGGAGGAGGCGGTCGATGACAAGTTGTTCTCTTGCTTTTTTCTCATCATCGAAGCGAATGTCAGCATAAATGCACTCAACACATGCTCCTGCAAGACCTAAAGCAAGCAAAACGAGCACTGAAATAACGATTTTTTTAATCATAATGGTTGTTGTATTTAAATTTTTGTTATATTCGTGGCACAAAAGTAATGAAATTAATTGAAACAACCGCAACAAAGGGCAATATTTTTATATAAAATATGATTATTGACTATCTAGAGGAGCTGATTTTGCATTTTTTCGGGCATAAAACCACTTTATGTCAGGATAAAGCGATTCACAAGTTGGCAGAATTCATCTTAAAGATGACGGAAGATTCTGACAATGCAAATTCCGCCTTTGTTAATCGGGAGGCATTTATACTTACCGGTTATGCCGGAACAGGAAAAACGTCTCTCGTTGCTGCTCTTGTGAAAGCGATGGAAGAAATTGGTCGCAAGTGCGTACTCCTTGCCCCAACTGGAAGAGCCGCAAAAGTATTCTCTGGATATGCCGACAATCCAGCATTCACAATTCACAAACGCATTTATCGTCAGAAATCTGTCGGTGATGATACTGGTTATTCCCTCGGTTTCAACTCGATGAAGAACACTCTTTTCATTGTTGACGAAGCCTCAATGATAGCATCATCCAATTCGTTAGACCCTCTATTACCAAGAAACTTATTAGATGATTTGATTGAGTTTGTTTATTCAGGAGCCGGTTGCCGACTGATTCTATTAGGTGACACTGCCCAACTCCCACCTGTTGGCGAACAGGACAGTGCAGCCTTGATACCTGCCGTAATCAGCAGTTATGGCATCAATGTGACGAACGTAACACTCACGGAAGTTGTCCGCCAAGGACACATGTCGGGAATATTGAAGAATGCCACAAACCTAAGGATGATGATTACGGATTCCCAAACCAGCCTCTATGCAGAATTTCCAAAGATACAATTCTCGGCTGATGTTGTCAACATAAAAGGGAACGAACTAATTGAGGCCATATATGATTGCTATCATGACTATGGCAAGGACGATACAATTGTTGTATGCAGGTCAAACAAAAGAGCAAATATCTACAATCAAGGTATTCGTGCCCAAATTCTTGACAGAGAAGAAGAACTTGGTTCGGGAGATATCATTATGATTGCCAAGAACAACTACCATTGGCTGAAAGAACTAAACATAGAAGATATTGAACATGGGGAAGACGGAAACAATGCGAAACAGGGATTCATCGCTAATGGAGACATTGCAATAGTGGAAAGAGTCAGAAACGAACGCGAACTCTATGGATTCCGTTTTGCTGATTGCATACTTCGACTGCCAGATTATGATGATTTAGAATTCGACGCAACAGTCATGCTCGACACTCTTCATCTCGAGCAACCTGCTCTTTCACGAGAACAAAACAAACTGCTTTGGGACAGAGTAATGGAAGATTACATGGATATTCCACATAAAGCCGACAGAATCAAGAAAATGAAGGAAGACCCATACTACAATGCCCTGCAAATTAAATATGCTTATGCCGTAACATGTCATAAAGCACAAGGCGGCCAATGGTCAGCAGTTTTTATCGATCAAGGATATGTATCCGAAGATATGATAGACACAGACTATTATCGTTGGCTATATACAGCCATGACACGCGCTACGGAACGATTGTATCTTGTGAATTGGAGCAACCCTTCCGAAACTCAATAGGAGTAACTCCGACACTTTGCTTAAACACACGGATAAAATATGAACTGTCTGTAAAGCCAAGTGAATAAGCAATGTTCTTTATTTCCATATCTGTCGTAACCAGTAAGAAACGAGCACGCTCCATTCGTTTCATATTAATATACTGCTGAGGAGTATATCCTACAGACTTTGAGAACAAACGAATGAAATGTTCAGATGTAAGGCATACATTATTTGCCAATTGTCCAACGGTCAATGATTCTCCCAAATGGGAAACAACATATTGCATCGCCAACTTTATTCGTTCATCACGTTCTGGCATTGTAGGAACAGCATTTCGAAGGAAACGGGACAGCAATTGCATTACAATTCCTCTTGATTCAAACTGCAAACTCTGTGTGCGTTGCTTGTTTCTTATTATGCTGTCATTAATCATATTTCTATTATCGTATGAAACAGGATTCGACTCAGGCAAACACATTGCAGGATTAATATCAGCAAGACGAGCAAACAAGAGTTCGTCGTTCTCCAAAGCCTGAACTTCTGCAGGAAAAGTATATGAATCAAAGATTCCCTCCTCATTCATTCCGTCTTCATACATATGAATATAATAATGCACAAAACTTTGAGAGCACGAAGTGGTATGAGTAACAAATGGAGGAATCAGATACAGATGTTTAGGTTTTATGACATATGTATTGTCATTCATTGTAACTGTCGCCTTGCCACTAACCACATAGTAAATTCTTGCAAACGGACTGCAAACATTATTCCAATTCCAATCGGCATTATGTTGAGCCAATCCACACCACAGAACAAGCGGATGAAAGTCGTCTATATGCATAATTATATTATATAATGGTTATTACATTTCCGAATGCGTCATTAGTTTTGACTCGCAAATATAAATAATATATTCCTAACCATCATCAAATATATAAACAAAAACGCAAAATATCAAAATAATCCTATAAAATATCTATTTCTTTTTATCGAATATCAAATAAATGTTCGTAACTTTGCCAACGATAATATCTTGGATACTCCAAATCTGTAGAATCAATAACATAACATAATAAATCTATGCGTAAAATCTTGTCATTATCCATGTGCTTGTACATATCGTTGGCAATGTCTGCACAAAACAATGTTCCCGTAAAAGAAGGAGCATTCTCTCCTAATTGGGAAAGTCTGAATGCCTGGGAGTGTCCTGAATGGTTTAAGGATGCTAAATTTGGTATCTGGGCTCATTGGGGTCCTCAGTGCCAGGCTGAAGATGGCGACTGGTATGGACGTTTCATGTATTATGAAGATTCGGGTGCTTTCAAGTGGAACTGCGACCATTTCGGCAATCCATCCGACTTTGGACTCAAAGATCTTTGCAATGCATGGAAGGCTGACCAATGGAATCCAGAAGAATTGGTAGGACTCTACAAAAGTGTGGGTGCAAGATATTTCTTCACTCTAGGCAACCATCATGACAACATGGACCTTTGGGACAGCCCTTATCAAGAATGGAATTCTGTGAATTTAGGTCCAAAGAAGGATATCGTGAAGGGTTGGAGCGATGCTTGCAAGAAGTATGGTTTGCCTCTTGGTGTGTCGATGCATGCAAGTCATGCTTGGACTTGGCTTGAAAAGTCAACTGATTATGACGGCAATCTGACAAAGGAAGACGGTTACACTCTCAATGCCGACGGAACCGAGAAATGGTGGAAGGGACTTGACCCTCAGGAACTCTATGCCCAACGTCACGAGCATAGTACAGGTTGGAAGAACTCTGGTACTATCCACAGCCAATGGGGATGGCAAAACGGAGCGTCACTCCCAAGCGAAGAATACAAGCAGAAGTTCCAGAACCGTGTGCTTCAGTGCATCAACGACTATCGTCCTGATGTTCTCTATTTCGACGATACAGTGCTGCCGTTCTATGGTTGCGACGAATCTATAGGTCTTAACATTCTTGCTCACTACTACAACACAAGTGCTGCCGACAACGATGGCAAGGTTGAGGTTGTGGTAACAGGAAAGATATTGGAAGAATCGCACAAGGATGCGATGATGTGGGATGTTGAAAGAGGTGTTCCCGACAGAATACAGGAAAAGTATTGGCAGACTTGCACTTGCCTCGGAGATTGGCATTACAGTCAAGCCGTATATAACAGAAATGGTTATAAGTCGGCTCAGCAAGTTGTTGACATGTTGGTTGATATTGTCAGCAAGAATGGCAACATGCTTCTCAACGTTCCTGTAAGGGGCAACGGAACAATCGATGATAAGGAACGTGCAATCCTTGCAGACATCAAGGCTTGGATGGACATCAATGGCAACACTGTCTATGGCACTCGCCCTTGGAAGACATTTGGAGAAGGACCTCTTGCAGAAGGAGCCAACCCAATCAATGCACAGGGATTTAATGAAGGCAACAACTATTCAGCCAATGATGTTCGCTTTGTTCAGAGGAACGACACCGTGTTTGCTACTATCATGCGTTGGCCTGCGGCAGACACCTTTACATTCAAGTCGTTTGGATATGCTTCTAAGTATTATAGCGGAAAGGTGAAAAGCATAGAATTACTTGGCTATGGTCCCGTACAGTTCTCGACAAATGCCGAAGGCGTAAAGATTGAATTGCCAGGCGAAAAGCCAAATCCTATTGCACCAGTCTTTTCCGTAACATTTGATGAAGATGCTGAAGGTCCTCTCGGTGAAGTGGTCAAGATGTATTCAAAGCAGATAAAAGGTTACGACAAACTGATAGGCACTAATACTGGCAAGTTCTCCAAGAATGCGATAAATGAGTTCAAGTCGGTTGTCAAAGAATCGAAGAAATACACTAAGGCAGACGCCAACACACAAAGAGAAACTATCGTAAAATTGGCTGAAGCATACAGCAACTTAATGGATACAGGCAAGGTGAAAGGCGGAAGCATTGGAAGGGCTGAATATACTGACATCACGGCTTCCATGCTTGGACCTTCCGAAGGGTTTGCACGAAAAGATGCTGGTACGACAACTCGTTTTGCCACTCCAAGGGATTGGACTGTCGAGAACTTCAACATCCCCAATGGCAATGATGGTGTCAAGAATGGCATTGACCGTCATCCTGGATATGATTGTCTGATGCTTGGCGTGTGGAACGACATTGAGAACAGCAAGGAAGGCAATCTCGCTAATGCGCGTATATATAAAAAGGTGCATTTGAAGGCAGGCAGATACTATTTTGGTGCCAACTACAACACTACTTACAGCATCAGCAACCGAGCCTACATATTTGCATCTTCCAATATCATGGCGACGGAAGAACTTCCTGAGAAATCCATTGCCTACTATGCTATCAACAACACTCCCGACGGCAACAACCGACGCTTTGACGGAATATTCTTCACTCTTGGCAAAGAACAGGACGTGTATTTAGGATTCCAGGCGGACTTAACGAACGGAAGCACCACTCAGGAATTCAGAGTCAGGGGTGTTCGACTTGCTCAAGCCAAATAAAAGCCTGTTCATTGCAAAAAAATAACTGTTACGCTGTTACGCTGTTACGCTTGCTTCGCTCTTGCCCATGCGTTCGGCGGAGTCAACCGAAGAACTCATAGTCGATGAGTTAGTGACATTATATCACTACCCTTTATTAGAGTATCTTTACCATCAAATACCGAACCGCTTCGCTTTGAGAAAGACAAGCGAACAATTGGTACTTCCTGGTGTATTTCTCTCGTGGCAGAGGGAACAGTTCCTCACTCTTCAATGTAGCGATTCTTGTCTCCAGGCCCTTGGCATCGGAAGTCAGTCGGCAAGTGTCGTAGATATAGTCCATCGTCAGTTGGGCAATTCTTCTTTCAAGAGCCTTTCTCTCCAGTTCGTCGGTCAAATGCGTGAGTTCCTGCTGAAGCAAGAGGATAACCTTGTGTTTGTCCTTCAGTCGGCGTTCAATCCAATCCTTATTGTCGCGATGGGTGATTGAGGTGGTTCGGTCTCTGTAATAGTATGCATCGATTGGCAGGCTTACCATCGACTTCACCTTGAGCATGAGCAATGGCATGAACAACTCGTCTTCGTGGAGGATTCCTTCCTTGAATCTCAATTCGGAGAGCAATTCGCGCTTCACAAGGAACGAGCAAGCCGACACTCTCAGATTGTTGCTTGCCATATATTGCGAGCCCGAAGTCTGGTTGGCTTGTTGGCTTGTTGACTTGTTGACTGGGTTATTCTTATGCGTAAGCCTCATCATTATCATGTCGAGATTGTCTTCAGAGGCAAAGCGTATCATCTGGTTGTAGGTTTGAGGTATCAATCGGTCGTCGCCGTCGACAAACTGAATGTATTTGCCTTGTGCCGATTCGATTCCTCGATTTCGTGCTCCGCTCAGTCCCCTGTTCTCTTGGCGTATGTATGTGACTTGTTCGGCATATTCAGCCATTGCGGGCATTGGGTTGGTGGTGCTTCCATCGTCAATAAGCAATATTTCCCTACTGTCGGCAGGGATATTGAGGCTTACGATGGAATGAATGCATTCGCGAATCATCGGAAGCGGAATGTTGTAGTAAGTCACTACAAAACTGATGAGAACACCTTTTTCGCCCATTTATTGAATTTGCATAGTGTGTCGATGCCAAACGAGTTGAGGATGGCAATCTTTATTTTCTCGTTGAATGTGGCAGGCATCGCCAACTGGAGTTCGTGCTGTGGCAATATTGGTTTGCTGCCTTTCATGCGATTGACGTCCAACTGAATGTTCAGGAGTTTCAGATACCACTTGTCGGTGTTTGCATCCATGAAATCCACGTTCAGAGTCTTTGCCATTGCCAAATGTCCTTCGAGCAGGGATTCCAAATCGTCGCCGCTCGCATTTGCCGTAATGCCGTTGGAGTTGGAGTTGTAGTTGTAGCCAACGACTGTACTTGTGCTGATTATCGGCGTTTTCTTCATCACGTCGGCCATGAACCACACGTCCTCAAAGTTCTTGCCATCGGGGAAGCGTACGTTGCGGATGAGGGAATGTCGGAATATTTTGTTCCATGCGTAGGCGTGGTTGTAGCCGTTGCACTGGAGCCAGTAGTCCTTTGGGGAGTCGAACACCATCTCGTCGAACGCCAAAGTCTTGAGGCATTTCTCGCCTTTGCAGTATTTCACGCCAAACTCCAGGACGTCAATGTCTTGGTTGCTGTCGAGTTCGTCGACCAACTGGTTGAAGATTTCCGTGTCGACTTTATCGTCGCTGTCGACGAATGCAATGTAGTCGCCTGTGGCAATGTCGAGTCCTGCATTGCGGGCGCTGCTCAGTCCTCCGTTCTGCTTGTGGACTACCTTCACGTCGGCTCTTGATTTCGATGCCAGTTCGTCGCACATTCTCCCACTGCTGTCTGTTGAGCCGTCGTCGACGAGGATTACTTCTGCATCCTTGGCGAGTGAACCCACGACGCTGCGGAAGCACTCGCTGAGTGTTTCTTCCACATTATAGACGGGTATGATGACTGACAGTTTCATGACTACATTATATTTAATTATTGATTGCAAAGATAATAAATAATTACGAAATACGAGTTTTTTAGATTAAATATCTATAATTTGTACATTGTACATTGTCAATTCTACATTATTTTGTATCTTTGCACCCTAAATCGAACAAAGTAAAAATCAACAATATGACAACGATGACAGCAAAAGAAATACGCGAATCGTACAAGAAGTTCTTCGAATCGAAAGAACACCTCATCGTTCCTTCCGCTCCTATGGTAGTGAAGGACGACCCTACCCTGATGTTCACCAACGCAGGAATGAACCAGTTTAAGGACATTATCCTTGGCAATGTGCAGCCTAAGTGCCGCCGCATGGCCGACAGTCAGAAGTGTCTTCGCGTCAGCGGAAAGCACAACGACCTTGAGGAAGTTGGTCACGACACTTACCACCACACAATGTTTGAGATGCTTGGCAACTGGTCGTTCGGCGACTATTTCAAGAAGGAAGCCATCACATGGGCATGGGAATACCTTGTCGACGTTCTTGGGCTCGACCCAAAGAACCTCTATGCTACCGTATTTGAAGGTTCGCCTGAGGAGGGTATCGAGCGCGATAATGAAGCAGCACAGATTTGGGAGCAGTTCCTTCCAAAAGACCATATCATCAATGGCAACAAGCACGATAACTTCTGGGAAATGGGCGATACAGGCCCTTGCGGACCTTGCTCTGAGATTCATGTCGACAGCCGTCCAGAAGAGGAAAAGGCTAAGATTCCCGGAGCCGAGATGGTGAATAAGGACCATCCACAGGTAATCGAGATTTGGAACCTTGTGTTCATGCAGTATGTACGCAAGGCAGACGGCAGTCTCGAACCACTTCCTGCAAAGGTAATCGACACGGGTATGGGCTTCGAGCGCCTCGTTCGCACACTTCAGGGCAAGACTTCCAACTATGATACCGACGTCTTCCAGCCAATCATCAAGGTTATCGGCGATATGGCAGGAATGCGCTATGGCGAAGACGAGAAGACCGACATCGCTATGCGAGTAGTAGCCGACCACCTTCGTGCCATTGCATTCTCAATTGCCGACGGCCAACTTCCAAGCAACGCCAAGGCAGGCTACGTCATCCGCAGAATCCTTCGCCGTGCCGTTCGCTACGGCTACACATTCCTCGGACAGAAAGAGGCATTCCTCTATCGTCTCGTCCCTACCCTCATCCAGGAGATGGGCGATGCATTCCCTGAGATTGGTGCTCAGCGCGAACTCATCATGAAGGTGATGAAGGAAGAGGAAGATTCATTCCTCCGCACATTGGCCAACGGCATCAAGATGCTCAACGACCTCATGGCTGCTGTCAAGGCTGAAGGCAAGAGTGTCGTTCCGGGCGACAAGGCATTCACATTGTTTGATACTTACGGTTTCCCTCTCGACCTCACCGAACTCATCTGCCGCGAGAACGACATGACAGTGGATGAAGAGGGCTTCAACGCAGAGATGCAGAAGCAGAAGGACCGCGCACGCAATGCAGCACACGTGGAGATGGGCGACTGGACATTCATCAGCGAGGGCGAAAGTCAGTTTGTGGGCTACGATTTCACTGAATACACTTGCCACATCCTCAAGTATCGCGAGGTGAAGCAGAAGAAGGGCGTTGTATATGAAGTAGTGCTTGATCAAACTCCATTCTATGCAGAGATGGGTGGTGAAGTCGGCGACACAGGCGTACTCGTCAATGAAGAAGAAACAATCAACGTAATAGATACAAAGAAGGAAAACGGTATTGCCATTCATATCGTGGATAAGTTGCCACTCTGCCCACAGGCTGAGTTCATGGCATGCGTCGATGTAGAGCGCCGTCGCGCCATCGAGGCCAACCACACATGCACTCACCTTCTCGACGAAGCACTCCGTGAAGTGCTCGGCACACACGTAGAGCAGAAGGGTTCACTCGTCAATGCCGACGGACTTCGCTTCGACTTCTCCCACTTCGAGAAAGTAAGTCATGAGCAACTCCGCGAGGTAGAGCATATCGTCAACGAGAAGATTCGCCAGAACATTCCACTTCAGGAACACCGCGACATCCCTATCGAAGACGCAAAGCAACTCGGTGCCATCGCTCTCTTCGGCGAGAAGTACGGAGATAAGGTACGTGTCATCCAGTTCGGTTCGTCAATCGAATTCTGTGGAGGTTGCCACGCCAAGGCAACAGGCGAACTCGGAATGGTACGCATCGTCAGCGAAAGCAGCATTGCAGCAGGCGTTCGCCGTATCGAGGCCATCACAGGCAAGAAGGTAGAGGAAATGCTCGACAAGACTCAAGACCTCGTGAGCGACATGAAGGAACTCTTCAACAACGCGCCCGACCTTCTCACCACTATCAAGAAGTGTATCGACGACAACGCTGAATTGAAGCATCAGGTAGAGGAATTCAAGTCGAAGGAAGCAGCAGGCTTCAAGCGCGACCTCATCGAGAACGCACAGGACATCAATGGCGTGAAAGTCATTTCAGGCGTTATTCCTGTTGATGCTCAGGCAGCCAAGGACATGGCGTTCCAACTCCGTGCCCAGTTCCCTGCATCGCTCGCAGTAGTCATCGGTGGATTTGCAGGCGGCAAGCCAAACCTCACCATCGCCTTCTCCGACGACCTCGTGAAGGAAGGCAAGAATGCAGGCACAATCGTTCGCGAAGCAGCCAAACTCATCCAAGGCGGTGGAGGCGGACAGCCACACTTTGCCACTGCAGGCGGCAAGAACCCAGACGGCCTCAAGGCAGCCATCACCAAGGCAATCGAACTTATGTAGTCGTAAGCTGATCTCTCAGCAAAAACTATTTATCATATAAAACAAAAAAGCGGGAAGGTTTTTCTTCCCGCTTTTGTTTTTATCATAACGGCTACAAATCCTTCTCGGGATAGAGGGTGTCCCACCACGAGGAGTCGTCTTGCAAGTACTTGGCAAACCAGGCAAAGATGGTGTTCTGCCACTTGATTCGCTTCTGGAAATCGAGAATGTGGTGGTTCTCTCCCTTCACGAGTACCATCGACGTCTCGCGACCAAGGAGTTTCAGGGCTGTGTACATCTGGATGCTCTCGCCTACCGGTACGTTGGTGTCGGCATCGCCATGGAGGAAGAGGAGCGGTGTGTGAACCTTGTCGGCATTGAAGAGCGGACTTTGATCGACATAGAGATGCTTGTCGGTCCAAGGATAACTGCCTGCCATAGAGACCTCCGAGTAACTGTAGCCCCAATAGCCTTCGCCCCAATAACTGGTGTGATCACTGATGCCTGCATGACTGATTGCTGCCGCAAATATATCGGTGACTGTCTGCAAATACTGAGTCATGAAACCGCCATATGATGCTCCGATGCAACCAATCTTCTTATCGTTGACGAACGGATGCTGCTTGCAGAATTGTTTCGTGCCTTCGATAATGTCCTCGGCAACTCCCTGTCCTGCGGTGTTCACGTGGCGTGCAGAGAATTCCTGTCCGAAGCCCGTTGCACCTGACGGATTGAGAACGAGGACGACATAGCCAAGCGATGCGTATGCATGCTGAGGATAGCGAGATTCGAAATTACGACTTGTTGGCGAACAACCTCCGTAGTAGTTGACAATCATTGGATATTGCTTCGACGCGTCGAAATCGGCAGGAAGATAATAGCGGCCATAGATGGTGTCGCCCCGACTGTTCTTGAATGTCCATGCGCGGCACTGGCCGAGAGCGACATTCTTCAGGGTTTGGGCACTGACATCATCGCGGAGAGTCGATTTGAGGTTCTTCAAGTTGAGCGTATAGACTCGGTCGCTGTTGCTTGCTCCCTGTCCGTAATAGGCGATGACAGGACTTGCATTGCTTGCGGAGAATCTCATCACCATCTCTTCGCTGCAGGCAATCTCACGAATCTGCCTGTTCTTCGGATTGAGTTGGAAGAGATTGACGCTGTCGCGGTCTTCTGCAGTGAAATAAACCATTCCGTCGGCCTTCGACCATTCAACATTGGAAACGGATGGGTCGAAATTCTTCGTGAGGGCTGCCCAACTGCCTCCTTCGAGGAGGAATAGTTGGTTGTCGGTCATACTCGGAATCTGGTCGGGACGGACATTCCTGCCAATTCCGCCGAGAGATTCGGGAGTTCCCGTGAGCAGAATCTTGCTTGCATCGGGAGAGAACAGAGCCGAACCGATGAAGCCGTCCTTCGAAACGATTTCCTCAACTTCGAGCGTCTGGAGATTCATCTTATAGAGCGAGTTCACAGTCGTAGGACGGGCAGTGAGGCGGGATTCCACCTTCATGAAGAGGAGCCACTTGCCATCAGCGGAAATATCCTGCACCATCACATTATGATGACCGAACGTGAGCGGCTGAAGCAAACCCGAGCGGAAGTCGAAGCGATAGAGATTGGAGCGTGTGCGCCATCCCTGCTGGCGGTCTTCAGGTTCGAGTATCTGATAGACATTGGCATCTTCCTTCGGTCCGTTCTCAGTCTTCGTGACAATCATGAAATCCTCTGTCGGACTGATTGCAAACTGTCCTTCTGGCATCTTCTCGATAAGCGTATTCTGCTCGTTGGTCTGAGGGTCGACAACCACAAGCGAATAGCCATCGACGCCTGTGTTCGTATAGTAATACTTATTGCTCGTTGGCATCCAATACACACTCGACGAATGAAGACGAGTCACCCTGCCCGAGGCAAGTTCCGTGAGAGTTGCACGCGAAGTAGTCTTACCAGTGCGGTCAGTAGTTTGGTATTTCGTAATCATCCACTTGCCATCTGGCGAGAGAGAAACACCGTTGACACGGGTGCAGCAAAGGACATCCATGAGATTATATGCATGTTTCTTCGATGAAGGAGAAAGACTCACCACTCCGTCCTTATCGCAATCGACCGAAACGGAAATTGTGTCGGCCTTATCGGGTTCGGACATATACTTGACCACTACCTGATGGGATGATGGTTCGAGGCGTTGGAACGAAGGCATCGGACCGTTGCCATCGACATAGAGTTTGTAGTGGCGCACTCCACGGACATTGATTGTGACATCGGCATAGGCCTTATTGTCGATATTGAACGCCACGAGATGAATGGCTCTGCCGCCTTCGAATCCAGGAAGAGCACCTGCCGTAATTTCCCTTGCATCGGCCAGGGCATCAAGACTTATCGATGATTCGAGCAGGGACGAAGCATCAAACTTATGCGAATTGACATTGGTGGAATCCACGAGGAATGGCTCTTTCACCTCGAACGGACCTGCATACTTGAATGTCGTCACATCAATCTCTTCTGCATTGACAGCGAGTGAAAGGCAGAAAAGGCACGAGAATAAATAACTCTTTTTCATATCGATTGGGCTTTAGTTTCTTAATTTCACGAGTTCGCTCACCTTATGGTTGAAATCATCGGCTGAGAGGAGTTGCTCAAGAGTGAAGTGGAGACGATAACGCCAATAGTGGTGAGGATTGACAGGAATGTTGATGCGCTCGGACAAGGCATCAGGATTGCGGAGGTCGGCATCGACAGAGAGCCAATCCTGCATCGTGAGAATGCACAACACGGAAGGACTCTTGAGATGGTCGGTCACCACGCGCTCACACAAAGAAGCAGGCATAGTTGCAGGTGCCTTGCCTTCAATTCCAAGCGCATTGTTGTAGTAGCGCTGAGCACGGAACTGGTCTTCCTCCCACCAACCTCGAAGCGAAGGAGTGTCGTGACTTGAAATCGTGCAAACCGAAAGCGTAGGATAGTCCTTCACCACTCCGAATTCCGTCCACGAAGCCTTTGGCATACTCTGGATTTCGAGACTTAGGATTCCGAGGTCTTTCATTACCCAAGGCACACAATCAGGCACCATTCCAAGGTCTTCGCCACATGCAATCATCTGTGATGAACGTGTCAGAGCCGGCAGTTTCTTCATTGCCTCATCATACCAGAACTGATTGTGGCGATGATAGAAGAAGTCTTCATACAATCGGAGGAATCCGTGTTGCTCTTCTTCCGACAGGCTTTGGAAGGTTGGTTCCTTGAGAGCGAGGATGCGGGGATGATAGGTCGATTGGCTGTTCTTATCAGGAAGGAACATCTCTTCGCGGAACGAAACTCCATATCGCTCTATCTCCTCAATCGTCATAGGAAGGGCTGGCGAGAAGTGGCCCATGAGTCCGCTCTTATGAGGCACAGGAATCTCCCAAATGCGGAAGAAGCCGAGAATATGGTCGATGCGATAGGCTGAGAAGTATTCAGCCATTTTCAGCATTCGGCGAAGCCACCAACGATAGCCGTCGAGCGACATTCGTTCCCAATTGTAGGTTGGGAATCCCCAGTTCTGTCCATCATCAGAGAAGGCATCAGGCGGTGCTCCCGTCTGTCCGTCCATGTGGAAATATTGTGGTTCGACCCATGCTTCCACGCTGTTTCGGCTTATGCCAATCGGGATGTCGCCCTTGAGAATAATCTCCTTCCTTCGGGCATGATTGCCTGCTCGGAGCAGTTGGATGTGGAGATTATACTGCACATAATAGTAATATTTCACTTCCTTCGTCTTTCGGCAAAGGGCTTCAATCTTTGTGGTTTCGTACTGACTGAATTCAGGCCACTGGGAGAAATCTGGCGTCGAATACTTGTCGCGAAGATAAGAGAATGCGGCATAAGGACGAAGCCAATACTCGTTTTTCTTGAAGAACCGACGGAAATCGGCCGAGCGAAGCACTCGTTCGCCATCTTGCTCAAACATCCGACGGATATATTCGTCCTTCAATCGATTGACTGCCTCATAGTCGATTTGTGTCATCGAATTGATTCTCTTCCGTTCGGCTTCGAAGGTTTTCATGTAAGCCTTATCATCGACTCGGCCAAGTTGGCGAAGGTCGAGATACATTGGATGCAGGGCATAGATGCTGATTCCGTTGTAAGGATAGGAATCTGTCCAAGTGTGTGAGGCTGTAGTGTCGTTGACAGGAAGAATCTGAACGGCTTTCATGCCCGTCTGTTCTGCCCAATCGATGAGTGTGAACAAATCGCCGAAGTCGCCCACTCCCTGACTTCCCTCACTTCGAAGCGAGAAAACCGGGATGGCCACTCCTGCAAGTCGGACAGGATCGCGCCACCAATCGTCCTGCATGTATTCGTTCTTTCCCTTCTCAGGAAACAAGACATGAGGCATCGTACCCGTCTCGATTCGGTAGTTGTAGCCATTGCGATAGACACTGTAGCGATAAGTCACGACCTCATTGTCGGGGTTTTCCACCTCTGCACTCCCACTCCAGATGATTCCGTCCACCGTGTGGAGCATAATCTGAACGGGTGAATTCGTGCCAACCGACAAGTTGACTCTCACATCCTCGCCCCAAATGGTGCGGTATTCAAGTTTGAAACTGATGTTCATACGCCTATCGTTTTATGGGTTGTCAATCGTGGATATGGAACGGATTGTACGAAATATCTGTATCGTAAACATCCATCTGTTCATGCTCCTTGAGCATTCTGACCACCTTTATCGTGAGAGGCAGAACCAGGATTTCGTAGATTGTCTTGAGTCCTACCTGAATGATCATAACCATCAGAAGTTCTTTCCATGGCATAAGTCCTCCGAATGCGATTGGGAAGAAAATAAGGCTGTCGGCCGATTCGCCTGCGAGAGTTGAGAGAATGGCACGAAGAGAGAACTTGGCTGCCGATGTTTCCTGAGGCACACCATCAACAGTTTGACCTGCCGACGAACTCGCCTTCATGCGGCTCATCACGGTTGCATTGAGGAACGAACCAACGAGGAAAGCCAAAAGACTTGCAATCACCATTCGTGGGGCAAGGGCAAAAATATAGTTGAAATGCTCGGCTCCGTCCCAGAAAGGAGCAGAAGGAAGGGCAACGGCAATGCCGCCCATAATCACGACAAGGAAGTTCATCGCGAATCCGAGCCAGATGATTATCCTCGTCTTTGCAAATCCCCAAACCTCACTGATGCAGTCGCCGATGATGTAGGAAATTGGGAAAACGAGCAATCCACCCGTGATATTGAATCCCCGACACACTCCTATCACCTTCGTTTCCAAAAAGTTGGATGCCACAAGGCTCGTGCAGAACAATACGGTCAGTAGGAGGAAGGCAGAAGAATATTTCTGTCGCTGTGGCAATATGTTTTGTTCGTTCGTTGTATTCATGGCTACAAAGATAATAAAAAATTGCAGAACGAAGAACTCAGAAAGCAGATTTATTTCCAATTTCTTCCATTAAAATCCCTATTCATTCGAAATTGCACATTGCCGATAGTACCGACCTACACAATGCTTCTTCACCGACTGTAGGATTTTGTTTGACTCCGCCGAACTAAAGTTTCACACAGAGGCTAGAGCGAAGCAAGCGTAACAGCGTAACAGCGTAACAGTTATTTTTGGGCTATGACTAACATATTAACACCTATGGCTTCAAAACCTTAAACTCAAGGCTCTAAAAGCAGGAATAGCAAGAAGAATAAATCGTACTCAACGTTTGGTACCATTGTACTTAGGGTTTGGTACAATCGTACTAAACGTTTGGTACAATCATACTTCGGGTTTGGTACGATTTTTATCTATAGAAGAATTACAAAATATCTCTGGCTCCCAAAACTTTTTAAGCAAGAGGATTTGACTTTTTGATTTGTCACTCCCAAATTCCACAGAACGGAGATTCAACCATCGTTTTGCAACATTGGAATGGCAATAACCATGCGTTTCAAGCCAAAATAAGTGAAAATACATTAAAAAAGCATAAACATCCATCCCTACTTCCCCATAATTTACTACCTTTGCAGCGTTCATCTCAGAAGCATGAACTCTCAAGGGCGGGCTTTCGGGGGTGGACAGACATAATTGAGAAGGCGTTTACTTACGCTTTGTCTCTTGGCTATTCCGAATCTAGCAAATTCATTATCATCGTCAAGAATCAAAGTAACGGTAGATGCTTATGGTGAATATGTACAGCAACCACTGTATTCTTTCAGAAAGGAAGGAAGAGTGTGTCGATACATGTTTAGCGTGGGCTTCTGCGTTACTCGTTCAACGATGATGGGTAATGCTAGAACCTTGGATAGCGGGATGGGTAATGGTCAAGACTCTCACGCTTTTTCTTTTTTGCGACTGAACAAAACAAACAATCTCCAATCAACAATCATCAAAGCCGTTCGGTGAGTCTCACGGCAACTTTCGAGCCATTGGTTTCTGGCAATAAATCGCAGGAATCGGCTGAAAGGAAGAATATGCACACAACTCCGATGCCTCATTCATGCCCTGAAAGCAGAAGGAGACAGCGAGCAAAGCATACTCGTCGTGAGACGATTAGTATCGAAAGATACAGTCATTTTAAACATTACGTAAATTTTTAATTGTTAAGATTCGTTTTAATCTTATGCAATCTTCGCGAGAAGGTTGCATACGGATAGAATCTATTTTAGTTAATTATCTAATTTTAAGGTCAGCACCGACAGAGGTCGGATTGCTGGCCTTTTTTCGATAGTTATCATTATCTTTTCCTCCTATATTGAGCCACAATATTGGCCGCGGAAACGGGCAATGGACAATAGTCAATGTACAATTTGAGATAAAAGTGAAGAACGAAAGGCAAAAAGTTGAAATAAATCCTGCATTCTGCATACTGCATTTGGCATTTTTTCGTATCTTTGCAGAAAGATTCTCAAACCAAAAAAGTATGAAGACTATCGATTGTTTCTTGCCATACAGCGATGCTCTTGTAGCACAGAAAAATGTGGAAGGACTTCGCCAATCAAAATGCGTGAAAAACATTTTCCTCATGACCCGCGATGCACGCCTGCCTCAATTGGAAGGTTGCCAAACGGTTTTTGTAGACAACATGGAAAGTTCGGCCACACTTCGACAAGTGGCACTTCTGGCAAAAAGCGAATACATATTATTATATAATAAGGTGAATCCACTCACCCTCGGCTATCTGGCAATCGAACGAATGCTGAGCATTGCCGAAAACACCAATGCAGGCCTCCTCTATAGCGACCACTACAGCATGAAAGAAGGCAAACAAGTGAAGTCGCCCGTCATTGCCTACCAACTCGGAAGCGTACGAAACGACTTCGACTTCGGCAGCATTCGCATCTTCCGAACCAATCTCGTGAAGGCTTGGGGCGAGGAAATGAACTCCACCAACTGGAAGGCCGCTGCCCTCTATGAGTTGACACTCTTCATCAGCCGACAGGCTTCCGACTCCATCCGCTACATCAACGAATACCTCTACACCGAAGAGGAAGAAGACACAAGAAAGAGCGGGGAAAAGCAGTTCGACTATGTCGACCCTCGAAACCGCGAGGTGCAGATAGAGATGGAACAGGTTTGCACCGACCATCTCCAGCGAATCGGAGCCTTGATAACCCCTGATTGCGTGTCCGACCTCAATGTAGACGGAAGCGACTTCGACAATGAAGTATCGGTCATCATACCCGTTCGCAACCGTGTGAAGACAATCGAAGACGCAATAATGTCGGCCCTCTCACAACGAACAAACTTCAAATACAACATCATAATCGTCGACAACCATTCCGACGACGGAACAAGCAAAGTCATCGCCAAACTGGCAAACTACGACGAACGCGTGGTTCACATCATTCCCGAACGCAATGATTTGGGAATCGGTGGCTGTTGGAGTACGGCCGTAAACGACTGCCGATGCGGACGATTTGCCATCCAACTCGATTCCGACGACCTCTACAGCCGTGAGGACACTCTGCAGATGATAGTCGATAAGTTCCGCGACGAACATTGCGCAATGGTAATCGGTTCGTACCGAATGTGCGACTTCCACCTCAAGACACTCCCACCAGGAATCATCGACCACAAGGAATGGACCGACGAAAACGGCCGAAACAATGCCCTCCGAATCAATGGTCTTGGTGCTCCTAGAGCATTCTACACTCCTCTGCTTCGCCAGATTGGAGTGCCAAACACATGCTATGGAGAGGATTACGCCCTCGGACTTGCCTTCTCACGCAAATACAAGATTGGCCGAATCTTCGACGAACTCTACCTGTGCCGCCGATGGGACGGAAACTCGGATGCTGCCCTCTCACCTGAAAAGGTAAATCAAAACAACTACTACAAGGACAGCCTTCGCACAACGGAAATCATCGCCCGCCAACGCTTGAATGAGTTTTGGAAGGGAAAAGCCACTCAGGAAGATGCCGACCGACTCTTTACCGACCAACTGAAACAATGGGAAGATGCCCGACTTCGATATCAGCAATTGGCCGAAGTTCAAACCCGAAAACTTGAAAAGGACGGAAAGATAGTGACTCTTCAGTTCAACCCTACCCGAATTGTTTCGACTGGAGCCAAGATTGACGCAAAGACAATCAAGCATCGCGCATGCTTCCTTTGCGACATGAACCGCCCAGAGGAACAGATGGGACTTGCACTTTCCGACCGATTCCAATTGCTCGTCAATCCGTTCCCTATCCTCAAGCGCCATTTCACCATACCAATGCGCCAGCATGCTCCTCAGCAAATCCTGCCTCACTTCAAGGAAATGATGGAGTTTGCCGATAGGCTCAACGGAATGTTCATCTTCTACAACGGACCTCTCTGTGGGGCTTCCGCTCCCGACCACATGCACTTCCAAGCAGGTCCTCGAGATGCGCTTGGGATGAATTTCCACAGTCTTCACCACGAACTTCGTGACTGCAATATAGAAAAGATGGAGGAGAAATTCCGCCAGATTTACGATTCTCTCCCTATTCCTGACGGACAAACCGAATCAATGATGAATGTCATTGCATGGAAGGAAGGCGAGGAATTCGTCTGCATCGTCATTCCTCGAAGCAAGCACCGCCCTGATTGCTACAATGCAGAAGGCGAAGAAAAGTTGCTCGTAAGTCCGGGTGCACTCGATATGGCCGGCCTTATCATCACTCCAAGAGAGGAAGATTTCCATAAGATTCATGCCGAACTCGCTATCAACATCATCAAGGAAGTCGGAATGTAATCAATAGTTCGAACCTACTAAAAACCGAATCCAACCACTCACAAATCTATGGATGTTTCGATAGGAATAGTAAGAGCACAACAAATTGAGTTTAATCTCAACACGGAATATACAGCCAAAGGCCAAACGGCCAATGGCCCGCAATCAGTGGAATTCAGCGAAGGCGGAATCAGATGGAACGGAATGCTCTATCAGGAACTAAACTTCACCCCACTGACCGAAGATGCCTCTTTCACACTCAACGATGTGACGATTGGCAACAACTTCCATTGGGAACGAAAGGAACAACAGACTTTCCTCGGCACTCTTCGATTCATCGTGGAGGAAGGCATGATAAGGGCAATCAATGTCCTGCCAGTTGAGGATTACCTTGTAAGCGTGATTTCGTCGGAGATGAGCGGTACTTCGTCTCTCGAATTCCTGAAAGCCCATGCAGTTATCTCTAGAAGTTGGCTCATGGCTCAGATTGAAAAGCGAAAGAACACAAAGCCAGAAACACAAAACGTAATCATTCAACACACCAATACAGATACTGAAAAGATTCGCTGGTATGACCGAACCGACCACACACTGTTTGATGTTTGTGCCGACGACCATTGCCAACGCTACCAGGGCATCACGCGTGCCAGCAATCCAATCGTGGCTCAAGCCGTGAAGGAAACCGAAGGCGAAATGCTGATGTATGGAGAGGAAATCTGTGATGCACGATTCTCAAAGTGTTGTGGAGGTGTGACTGAAGAGTTCGAGAATTGTTGGGAGAATGTCCACAAGAACTATCTCGAATCAAAACGTGATATTGCGGAAGATTGCGACTTGCCCAACCTCACCATCGAGACAGAGGCACGCAAATGGATTCTCAGCAATCCTCAATCGCTTTGCAACACTTCCGACCCTCACATCATCTCACAGATTCTCAACGATTACGACCAAGAAACTGCCGACTTCTACCGTTGGAAGATAACTTATTCACAAAGTCATCTTTCCGAACTCATAAACCAAAACACCCGTGACGATTTTGGCGAAGTGCTCGACCTCATACCTATCGAACGAGGAAAATCGGGAAGACTCACCCGAATGAAGATTGTCGGCACAAAGAAAAGCCTCATCATTGGCAAGGAACTTGAGATAAGACGCGTGCTCTCCACTTCACATCTCTTCTCGTCAGCCATCGTAATCGACCATATTGACGACCAGTTCGTCATTCATGGAGCCGGTTGGGGACATGGTGTGGGCCTTTGCCAGATTGGTGCCGCCGTGATGGGAGAACAAGGTTACGACTACAAACAAATCCTGCTTCATTATTACAGTGGAGCCGAACTCAAAAAGATATACTGATTATGAACAAGAAACCCTACTTCTGGATTCCAACTCTCTATTTCGCAGAAGGAATACCCTATTTCATAGTGAACAACATTTCTGTACTTATGTTTGCTAAGATGGGAGTGCCAAACGGACAGATGGCCCTTTTCACAAGCCTTCTCTATCTGCCTTGGACAATCAAGCCTCTTTGGAGTCCTTTCGTAGATTTGTTCAAGACAAAGCGTTGGTGGGTTATCACAATGCAGTTGCTCATGACTGCAATGTTCATTCTCCTCACACTCACACTTCCACATCCAACAGCCGAAGAAATTGCAGGTGGAGAAGTACCAATGTCACTCTTCACATTCACATTATTATTATTTATTATAACAGCATTTGCAAGTGCCACTCACGATATTGCTGCTGATGGATTCTACATGTTGGGCCTTACCCAAAAGGATCAAGCACTCTACGTTGGCATCCGCAGTACATTCTATCGCCTGTCAAGCATATTCGGACAAGGTGTTCTCGTGGCAATTGCCGGAATCATCGAAACAAACTATAACGACATTCCTCTTTCTTGGCAAGTGACCATTGGCATTGCGGCAATACTATTCCTTTTAGTTGCCCTCTATCATATCTTTGCCATTCCTCGTCCTACAGAAGATGCTCCACGACTCAGCGGAGAAGCAGCAGGCAAGGCAAAGGCAATTCTATATGAGTTCGGTCAGTCGTTTGCCACATTCTTCAAGAAAAAAGGTGTTTGGCTTGCTATTGCTTTCATGCTTCTCTATCGACTTCCTGAGGCATTCCTTCTGAAAATGTGTACACCTTTTTTAGTTGCAACGACCGATAACGGAGGATTAAGCCTATCAACAGAGGCAGTTGGAATAGCCTATGGAACTATAGGCGTACTGTTCCTGACCATTGGCGGAATCATCGGAGGAATAGCCGCATCTCGTTGGGGACTTAGGAAATCACTTTGGCCAATGGCTGCCTGCATGACTCTTCCTTGCCTTTCATTTGTCTATATGGCCATCTTCTTGCCTACAAGTCTTGTAACCATCAGCATCTGTATAGCAATCGAGCAGTTCGGTTACGGTTTCGGTTTCACTGCCTACATGCTTTATATGATGTACTTTGCCGAAGGCGAATTCAAGACTTCCCATTATGCAATATGTACTGCCTTTATGGCTCTCAGCATGATGATTCCTGGCATGTTCGCTGGTTACTTGCAGGAATGGCTCGGCTATACGGGTTTCTTCATCATGGTAATGGTTTGTTGTCTCGCAACTGTATTCATCACTTTCCTTGCTTACCACAAAGTTGATAAGGATTACGGGAAGAAATGATTTCACGCAACTTTTGAGGCAACAAATGCAAGATTTAAGGTAGCGATAATTCTCTTTTTTAATAAAAATTTAGCATAAAATGAAAAATAATTGCAATTTCATGATTGTAATTGTTAATTATTTCTTATCTTTGCCATCGAAGTATTATTGATTACGAACTTGTGTGCTTTTGCACAATGATGATATCCTTTATTAAATAAGCATTACTTACCTATAATTTTACGACCTATGAAACATCTACAGCACCTCTGCGCATTATGTGTTGCCATTGTAGCACTTATGCTGACATCCTGTTCTTCTACACCAACTGAAAAAGTTGTTGACTCTCTCAACGAAGCCATTGAACGTGCCGAAAAAGCAAAGAGCAGAAAGACCCTTGATGCGTCTTCTAAGATTCTGCTGCTGGACATGCAGAAAGCAATGGCCGGACTTTCGTATGACGAACAGCAAGACATTCTCAACTCAAGCGAAGTTTCGAGTTTGCAAGGTACATTCAACAAAATCGTTTTCGAAAAGCGCAAAGTGTTGAAATAGTTACCAAGAAGAAAACAACAATCCCGAGTGTCAAAACTGAACACTCGGGATTTTCTTTTCTCAGTAAACTTTAACTGATAATTGATAACTGATATAAAAAGCCTATCAATTACAAACCAAGCTTACCCTTAAGATCATTAGCAGCCTTATCGATTGCTTCGTTTGCCTTTGCCTTCTGGTTGTCAATAGCTTCGTTTGCCTTTTCTACAGCAGCAGCCTTTGTTTCTTCAACCTTTGCTTCTGCAGCTGCCTTTGCATCGTTTGCTACTTCTGCAGCAACTTCTGTTGCTTCGTTTGCAACTTCTGCAGGAACACCGGCAATCTTAGCAACTACGTCACTTACAGTTGTTTCAGCAGCTGTAGCGAGTTCAGGGCTGATAGCAGCAATCTTTGCCTTGTTGCTTTCAACACAATTCTTGAGAGCATCGATGTACTTCTGAGCAGTTGCCTTGTCACCAGCATTGATGAACTCCTGAATCTTAGCCTTAAGATAATCGATTGAACTCTTAACAGCGTTAGCATCTTCTGCTTCAACACCGTCTGCAATTTCTGTTACAAGTTCGTCGAGCTGAGCAACAGCTTCTTCGTTAACCTCTTCACATACTTCAGTTGAGTCGCATACAGTTTCCTCTGTCTTTTCTGAGAAATTTGTGCAAGAACTGAAAGCAACAGCTGCAATAGCCATAATAGCTACAAAAATCTTCTTCATAATTCTTCTTTTTGTTTTAATTGTTAATAATAATGTAAAATCTAAACATTGTTTAAGTTTATTGTGGCAAAGATACAAAAAAAAGTAAAATAATGTATGCGGAATGCTTAATTATTTCATTTTCGTCATACTTTTACATTGCTTTATGCCACAATGACACCTATTTCGGCCATCTTGGCAGAACATAAGGGCCTTTTGGCCATTGGCACGAATATTTCATTATTAAGGGTGTAGCCGGACAACAAACGGCACAAAGAAACAAATTAAGTTTAACAAATAAAAAATAGGAGATAAAATTATGACACAATTAGAAAGAACAACAAACGGATGGTTTCCAACAATCTTCAACGAAATCTTTGACAACGGATGGATGCCTCGAGCAAACGCAACAACTCCAGCAATAAATGTTTACCAAACAGAAAAGGCTTATACAGTAGAGATTGCTGCACCAGGAATGACGAAGGACGACTTCAACATTCAAATCGACACAGACGGAGATCTCGTGATCAAGATGGAAAAGCATCACTGTTCAAATAACGATCAGGACGCAAATTGTGCACAGAAGGAAGCAAAGCAATACCTTCGCCGTGAGTTCTCATACACTCGCTTCGAGCAACGACTTATCTTGCCAGAAGACATTGAGAACACTCAAATATCTGCAAAGATGGAGAATGGCATACTGAACATCACTTTGCCAAAGCTTGCTCCACAGGAAGAGCCAGCAAAGACTCAGCAGATTACAATCGAATGATTAAAGTAATAAACAACATAATGGTTTGAATTGATTTTTTAGGTTAGTAAATTTTGTTAGGGAATCACTGTGAAGCGGTTCCCTAATTTGTTGGAAAAAGATAGCAAGGAAAGGCTCTATGTTTAGCAAGAAAAGGCACTATGTTTAGCAAGAAATGAGGTCACGAACAGCAAGGAAATATATGAAGAACAGCTGTTCGCTTGAATGGCATAAAACTAAAGAAATTTACTTATTGCATGAAGCATTTCATTAGTTGAGAGTTTATCAGCATCAAGCCAATGAATATCATCATCGTGAGCATACCAAGTCATTTGTTTCTTGGCATAAACGCGAGTGTTCTTCTTCAAACGTTCAACAGCCATTGGGAGTTGCCACTCGCCATCCAGCACCTTGAAAAGTTCCTTATAACCAACGGTATTAAGAGAATTAAGGTCTTTATAAGGATAAACTCGCTTTACCTCTCCCAACAAACCATCCCTCATCATTTGGTCGACTCGTTGATTGATTCGCTGGAAAAGATTCTCTCTTTCTCGACGAAGGCCAATCTTTACAATACGGAAAGGACGTTCCTTCAATGTATTTGTGCGGAAAGAAGAAAAAGGTGAACCAGTTGTATAACAAATTTCGAGGGCATGAACAACTCTCTTGTAGTTCTTTTGGTCAACTATTTTATAGTAATCAGGGTCAAGAAGTCGAAGTTCATTAAGCAAAGGTTCGAGTCCTTCTGCCTCTAATCTATCATAAAGAGTTTGACGGACAGTTTCATCCACTGCAGGTATTTTATCAATGCCCTTCGTAACAGCATCAATATACATCATACTTCCGCCAACCATCAAGGCATAAGGTCCTCTTTGGAATTGTTTTTCAAGAAGAGCAAGAACATCTGCCTCATACTGAGCGGCACTATAATACTGGTCGAGAGGAAGAATGTCGATAAAATGATGGGTTACTTGTTGCAGTTCTGCTTCTGTTGGCTTTGCTGTACCAATAGAAATGCCCTTATAGATTTGGCGCGAATCGGCAGAGATAATATCACAAGATAACAAATCAGCAAGACGAAGGCTCAGTTCCGTCTTGCCTACTGCCGTTGGGCCTAACAATACGACTAATGTTGGTTCTGCCACGAGAAATTACTCGTAAGGATTACCATCACTAATGTCGAGACCTTCGAGTCCTATCTCTTCATCATCAATACCATCACCAAACATATCTTCATCATCGAAATCATCGGAAGTGTCTGTATTGATTGGATTGCGGGCAAAGAGTTCATCGAAATCAAGTGCCTGCTTTGGAGCATCGCCTATTTTGCGAGTAACCTTTGGAGCCTTTAGAGTCTTTCCTGTAATGATTTCGGAAAGTTCGATAAAGAAACAACGCTCTGCCAATGGGTCGTAAGTGTAGAGCAAATGCTGTTTTTCATCCTCGATAAGTTCGCTAAGACGGGTTTCGGCCATTACGTATGAATCCTCATCACTCTCTGTATCCATTTCTTCGAGTGTGACTTCCTGTCCCATTTCCCAACCATTCTCACACATTGTGAAGAGAGTTGGCTGATTGTCTTCGTATTTGCAAGTTTCGAGAATTGTCTTGTGCAAGTCGAAGAATGTAGCGTCAGAATCGATTTGTATTTCTCTCATGAAGTCTTCAACCTCATCAGAGATTAAGGTAAATCTAAATATCATGGTTTAAGTAATTATGTTCAAAGTTGTTATCTGATGATTCCACGAGTTGATGCCTCCACGAAATCTACGATATACTGAACTTCCTTACCCATTGGGATTGTCTCGCGAATTTGCTGGAGAGCCTCTGAGAGACGGAGGTTGCTGTTGTAGATAATGCGATAGGCATTGTGAATATCGTTGATGATTTCTGCAGAATAGTTTCTGCGACGAAGGCCAACTATGTTGAGTCCGCAGAATGAAACTGGTTCGCGAGCTGCAATGACGAATGGAGGAATGTCCATACTTGTGCGAGTTCCTCCCTGAATCATTGTGTAGCCACCGATGCGGCAGAACTGATGGACAAGAACAACTGCGCTGATGATTGCATTATCGTCGACAATGACTTCTCCGGCCAACTTTGTGGAGTTACCCATTATGATGCCGCTTCCAAAGACGCAATCGTGGGCAATGTGAGCATTTTCCATGATGAGGTTGTTGCTTCCCACTACGGTTTTGCCCTTGCTGGCAGTGCCCCTATGGATAGTAACGTTCTCACGGATACGGTTGTTGTTACCGATTTCCACTGTTGTTTCCTCGCCTTTGAACTTAAGGTCTTGTGGAATGGCTCCAATGACTGCACCTGGGAAAAGGAGGTTTCCATCGCCCATGCGAGTACCGTTCAACAATGTGACGCTGTTCATCAATTCATTGTTATCACCAATTTCTACACCCTTATCAATGAAACAGAATGGGCCAATAGTACAGTTTTCGCCTATCTTTGCCTCTGGATCAATGTATGCTAATGGACTAATCTTACTCATTTCTTCTTTTTATATTTTTCTCTCCCATGGAGAGCATTATTTACTTATTCTTAACTATCTGAGCCGTAAACTCTGCCTGTGCAACGATTGTGTCGCCAACAAAGACGTAACCTGCCATTGAAGATATTCCTCTGCGAACAGGTCCGAGGAGTTTCACTTGCGAGATGAGAGTGTCGCCAGGAACTACTTTTTTGCGGAATTTCACGTTGTCCACCTTGAGGAAGTAGCTTGACCACTTCTCAGGTTCTTCAAGTGTGTTGAGCACGAGAAGACCTCCTGCCTGTGCCATTGCCTCAACGAGGAGCACTCCCGGCATAACTGGTTCCTCTGGGAAATGTCCTGTGAAGAATGGTTCGTTTACGGTTACGTTCTTCACGCCCACAATGCTGTTTTCATCGATTTCGATAATCTTATCGACGAGAAGCATTGGATAGCGATGAGGAAGGAGTTCGCGAATGCGGTTGACATCAAGAACGGGAGCCTTGTTTGGGTCGTACTGAGGGCATTGAACCTCATGCTTGCGAATGTCTTTGCGGATTTCGCGTGCGAACTTATTATTGATTGTATGACCTGGCTTAGTGGCAATCACACGTCCCTTGATAGGACGTCCGATGAGAGCAAGGTCGCCAATGATATCGAGGAGTTTGTGGCGTGCTGTCTCGTTTGGCCAAGTGAGTGGCTTATTGTTGAGATAACCGAGATTGCGGGCATCGCGATGAGGAATGCCAATCTTATCTGCCAAGGCATCGAACTTATCTTGTGGGAGTTCGTTTTCATAGATTACGATGGCATTGTCGAGGTCGCCACCCTTGATAAGTCCAAGTTCGAGGAGAGGTTGAACCTCGCGAACGAAGACGAATGTACGTGCAGAGGATACTTCAGCAGCAAAATCTGACAGGTTGTCGAGTGTGGCAAACTGGCTTGCGAGAATCTTCGAATTGAAGGCAATCATCACGTTTGCACAGAATTCCTCATCTGGAGTGAGGATGATGTGTTCGCCATTCTCGCCCTTGATTTCCATCTTGTGCTTCACTACATAATAGTTCTTATTGGCTGTCTGTGTCTGCAATCCTGCTTTTTCTATCTCTTGGATGAACATGGTTGCACTTCCGTCGAGAATTGGCATTTCAGGTCCGTCGAGCTGGATAAGGCAGTTGTCGATGCCTGAAGCATAGAGAGCGGCCATTGCATGCTCGATGGTGCTGACTTTTGCATCACCTTTTGCAATGACGGTTCCGCGTTGTGTTTCGACAACGTTTTCTGCAAGGCATTCAATGATTGGCTGGTCTTCGAGGTCGATTCTCTGGATTTTATAGCCAAAGTCTTCTGCTGCAGGGCAGAAAGTGGCAGTAATGAACTTGCCAGTATGTAGTCCTTTACCCTTGAGAGTAAAGCTTTGATTCAGTGTTAATTGCTTTTGCATTGTTTCAGTTGTTCAATTTCTTTACGTAATTCGTTTACTTCCTTCACAAGTTCAGGAAGGTTTTTGTAAGCGGCTGCACTTCGTGCAAAGTTCTGATGGTCGATTGCTGGATAACCCATAACCGTACAGTTGCCTTGCTTTACGAGTCGTCCTCCAGGTATTCCCGATTGAGCTCCGGCATAGACGCGGTCGCCAAGTGTGATGTGACCTGCAACTCCTACCTGACCTCCGAGCATGCACCACTGACCGATTTTGCAACTTCCTGCCACTCCGGCTTGTGCCGACATGACGGTGTGGCTGCCTACTTCGACGTTGTGGGCAATCTGAACAAGGTTGTCGAGTTTCACTCCCTTGTGGACGATTGTTGCGCCCATTGTGGATCGGTCAACACAAGTGTTGGCTCCTACTTCCACATTATCTTCTATAATGACGATTCCGATCTGAGGAATCTTCTCATAACCTTCTGGTGTTGGGGCAAATCCGAAGCCATCGGCTCCGATAACGCTTCCGGCATGGAGAATGCAATCGTTGCCAACAACGCAATCGTGGTAAACCACACTGTTGCTGTACATTATCGTATTCTTACCCACCTTTGCACGAGCTCCAACCGTTGCATGTGGATGAAGTTCGGCTCCATCGCCAATCTCTGCTCCATCGCCAATGGCAACGAAAGGTGCGAGATAGACATCCTTGCCTATTTTGGCAGTAGGAGCAACGAAAGCGAGAGGGTCGATTCCCTTGCGCTTTGGCTTCATCGAATCATAAATCTGAAGCAGTTTGCTCACTGCCTCGTATGCATTCTTAACCCTAATCAAAGTGGCTTCAACTGGTTTTGAAGGCTTGAAGTCTTCATTTACCAACACCACCGACGACTTGGTTTCATAGATATAATGCTCGTATTGAGGATTGGCGAGGAACGAGATTGCTCCTGGCTTTCCCTGTTCTATCTTGGCGAAGTCGTTTACAACGGCATTCTCGTCTCCATCGATTGAGCCACCGATAAGGGCAGCTATTTGCTTTGCTTGAAATTCCATACTTATCCAAATATCGATGCAAAGATACTAAAAATAATGTATACTTGGGTAAAAACTCTTGGATTTTTATCCAAAAGCCAACGAAAGAAGGAGAAAAGCCAACAATTGCTACTCACTTGGTAGCACTCGAGTGCAAATCTCGCCCCTTCGAGTGTTGGTTTCGTTTTATTTTCGCCTTATCAAAAGGTCCATTTCCACAAAACTTGTATTTCTGGCAACAAAAGTTTGAAAACAAGGCAATAAAGTTTGTTTTCTATAGGTACATTCTTAAATCAGCGTCGCCGTTTAACTAAATTACGTCGCTGTTTATATAAATTACGTCGCCGTTTAATTAAATTTCGACGTTGATTTAAAAATATAGCAAGCAAAAACATGTTTTTACCCATGTTTTTCATAGTTTTCATGCCATTTTACAACAAATTTTGGGCCAAAATCAAAGAATCAACCGAATTGAATCCCGACCAATCAGGCAATCAATGACGAGCAAGCCAATTCTGGCTTTACCCACACTATCCGAAGCTCTTTTTCTCGCAAAAACCAAACAATAAAGCGAAATACATACACATTATTAAAAATATACGCGCGAAATGCATTGCTATTTGTGATTTTATTTCTATATTTGCACACGAAAAGATATTACCAAACCAAACTAAGCAAACAACAAACAACCTCAAGAATATGATCAAAAGAATTACACTATTCGTATTGGCACTCGCAATCCAAATCATTGCACTTGCTGCCAACTCGTCACAAACCGTATCACAAGTGACCTCGGAAGTGACTCTCTCAACTCCAGTCGACTACCACATCACTGGCACAACGCCTTTCGCAACAGCCGGAAGCATCAACCTCAACCATGAAGACGCAGTTGTGATTTTCGATGCAATCAAGCCTTCAAAGGTCATCAGTTCATATCTTCGCTACATCTACGTTAATGGCAACAGAGCAACCAACGATAAAACAGTTCACGTTTCCGTTTGGAAGAATGGTGCTATCGTTTATCCTCACCCAAACACCACCTTCAAACCTCTCACTGTCTTTACGGAGAAGTATTTCGGAGGAGAAAGCGAAAACAACTATGTGCCTTATCGCAAATACGGAAGCCTCGGCTCATTCCTCAACAATATCCGCTCATTCAAACTGAAGCGTGGCTATATGGCTTGTCTGGCCACAAACACTGACGGAACCGGCTACAGTCGCGTATTCATCGCACAAGATGAGGATATGGAAGTGGCCGACCTCGGCAAATACCTCAGCGGAAAAGTAGGTTTCATCCGCATTGTTGCTTGGAAAGCAGTATCGAAGAAAGGTACGGCCAACAGCGATGTTAACATGCTCAATGCCCAATCCACCTACAACTGGGGCGGTGGCGACGACCCTCTCACAAATGTCGACTATGAATATGTGGGCATGCACCATCATGAAGGTTGGACAAACTGGGGCGACCTTGCCAACAACGCCCACGAAATCCACGTTCTCGGAAACAACGAACCTGACAACTCGGGCGACTCAAAAGAGCAATACATTCCTCGTGCCGACATTGAAAAAACACTCTTCGCAAACGGTGCTTGGCAGGAATCACAGAAGACAGGTATGCGAATCGGTTCGCCTGCTCCATCGGGAGATATTGGCGGATGGCTCGGAGATTTCATGAATCTCTCAAACAAATACAACCAACGTATCGACTTCGTAGTGCTCCACCTCTATTGGTATGCATCTGGCGATTCCTATAGCAGCCAAGTGAATTCAGTTTACAATTCTTGGCACCGCCCTGTTTGGATCAGCGAATGGAACTATGGTGCCAACTGGACAGGCGAAACTTGGCCAGACGGAAACCGTGGAGCCGGAACGAGAAACCAAGCTCACGCAAAAGCCGGAATCTCCGACATCGTGACAAAACTCGAAGCAAACCCTCACCTCGAACGCTATATGATCTACAACTGGGTCGAAGATTGCCGTTCAGTCATCCTCAACAATTCGCTCACTCCTGCCGGTCAATGGTATGCCGACCACAAGTCGAATATGGCATACACCGGTGGCGAAGGTTACGTACCAGGTTGGACATATTGGGCACCAACCGACCTTACCGTCACTTACACAAAGTCGACCAAGAAAGCCGTTCTCAATTGGAAGAGCGAAAACGGAAAGCAAACCGACTCTGTTTGGGTAGAAAGAAAGGTCGATGGAGTTGATAGAGACTTCGTCAGAATCGCAACTCTTGGCCTCAGCCAAAGCAAGAACCTGCAATACAGTGCCGATGACCTCAGCGATGTTGCAGGACTTGTAACTTACAGAATCTGCAACTTCGACTCCGACGGAAAGAAACGTTACACTGGCGAAGCTTATGTTACAATCGGTACTTCCACTGGCAATGAGACACTGCAATACGGAAAACTCACTATTTCAACCACTGAAGGAATCGATGTTGGTTTTGGTCAGGCACTCGAATCCATACCTGCCGTCTTCACGGGTATTCCAACCAACAAGAACACAACCATGACGCCTACAGCCATGGTTACTTCCGTAACAAAGAAGGGATTCACTTATCAGATGCTTCCTTGGCAACAGTCGGGAACCCAAACAGTAGAAAGCAACGAGCAGATTCCATTCATGGCTATGCTCTACGGCAACTACAAATATGGAGACATGGACGTAGAAGTCGGCAGCACAAAAGTAGGTGCCGATACTGTTGAAGTATTGTTCAATCAGCCATTCCCGGAAGGTGTGAAACCAGTTGTCATCACAGAGTTCAAGCCAATTCTCAAGACCCACCCTCTCATGGTTCGCATTTGGGACGTCACCAATACTGGCTTCAAGGCCGTTGCCCTCTATGAAGCTGGCCTCAACAAGAAGGTAGCCACTGCTCAAACATTGATGTACATGGCTTGCACACCAGGAATCGGAATCGTTTCTGACGACATTCAAATCTCTGCAGGCATTAGCGAGAATACACTCTACGGCACAACAATGCGCCAGGAAGTATTCGACTACACCAATCCTGACGGCAGTGTAAGCGAAGGTGCCGACTCTATTGCACTCGAAAACCCATTCATCTTCGGTTCGGCACAAACATACAACTATCCTACAGGAATCGTTCTTCGCCGAATGACAGATATAACTACAGTTGGCGACGATGACATCACATACACTTATGGTTCACGCATCAAGCGATGTGTCGATGGAAGTGCAACCGTCTCTGTAAAGAACAACAAGGACACTGGCGACGAATTCGGATGGATTTGCATCTCTGCTCCTTCTGTTCCTGCCGGCATCAACGATGTGGTTATTGCACGAAGTGAAGACCCTATCAGAGCAGATGTAATCAACAAGTGCATATATGTTGAAGGCGACACTCCTTATACAATATACAATATAAACGGAACAAAGGTAGCCGCCAACGCCACTCAGGAACCAGGTGTCTATATCGTTCGTCAAGGCAAGAAAACTGCAAAGGTAATCGTAAGATAATCCTTCAATGCCGACAAACAAGAACTTTCCCATCTATATGAAGTCAGATAGATTCGCCTACACAATAGTCACCATCATTTTGATGCTTTGCACAACAAATGCAAAAGCACAAGACAACTCCATTCGTGATGGTGGAGAATACTATATATATAATGTGTACTACAACAAGGCTTTAGGAGGCAATGCCGACAACTCTTCTCCTGCATTGTCAACATTCGGGACAAACAAAGAAGACAATTACATCTTTGTTGCCGAAGCCTCGTCACTTCATAAAGGATACTATTGGCTGAAACAGAAATCAACGGGAAAGTATCTTCAGGCAAGCAATAAAACTGGCGATACCTGGAGCATTTGGTTTGCAGGAAGCCTCAACAAAGAATACAATTCATACGAATGGGCCTTGACCGGAGGCATAAATGGAGAAATCATCTCAAACAGAGGAGAACAAATCAACGAAACGGGAAACGTTCGCATTGCTCCTGATGCCGGAAAGGAAAGTGACACATATATTTATATATATTATGACAAACCTGTTAGCGAAAGAACCGTTTGGCAGTTTGTTGATGCTAACTACCCTCTCAATGTTGGTCGCTTGAAACTTTACACTGATGCTCTCGACGAAGCTATCAGTCAAGGCGAAAAGATGTTTGAAAGTTCAATTTTCGGAACAGATGACGACAAAGCCGAACTTGCCACCGCCTTATACAATGCCCGTTCAGCACGCATTGATGCTTCATTAGAGAATATCGAACTCATGGAAACTGCCCGTACAGGTTTGTTGGCTGCCATAAGCAATTTGCAGGAAGGCAACTATACCATTTGGATTTCTGGCAGTAGTTTCAACACGGACAATGCTTTCACGGTTGCGCTCAACCAAACATCACTTAATTTTTCGGAAGATGCTGAAGCAATGTTTATCATTCGCAATTCGGAAAAGACAGGATGTGTTCTCACGATAAAGCAAAACAATGTTTGCATTGGTAATAGCGAATTCTCTGTTGCCAACACAACTCAACCCCATGATTACCAACTTGCTTTTGACGGTTCGGAAGTAAACCTATATATTGACGGGACCTTCATTGGCAAAGCCGAGCAACAAGCAGTAGCGCCAATTACTTCTGTTGGCACATCTGCCGAATGGACCGTTTTCGGCTTAAATTCACTTGCAAGTTACACTCCTATTATTGTTAGTAGAAAGTCAGCTCTCAAACCAGGAGAGTTCTTCCTCAACGAATATAATAAGGCAGAAAATGAGATTCTTTTGTCAATTAACAACAAAGTGCAAATCAGCAACAGCATCGACTGCCACATCCTGAGCTCAAATCCACTAAACAACAGTTCAATTGACCTCGCTGATGACAATGCGTGGATTATTTTCGACAATGTCCGTCCATCTAACGTTATTAACAATTATCTTAAATACATAAGCATAAAAGGAGCTAAAGCCATCAATGGACAGAATTGCCGAGTTGCAATCTATTTGCAAGGAGCTGTAGTTTATCCTTGTCCAAAGAACAAAATTGCCATGTATGGTTATAGTGGAGAAATGTTTTCAGGTAACGAATATACATTCACTGAGGGCAATCGGGATGTTGGTGTCGCCTCTAACGAAATACAAAGTTTCACATTGAAACGAGGATATATGGTATGCCTTGCCACAGAAAGTGACGGTGGAGGATATAGTCGTATATATGTAGCAGATCATTGTGATAAAGAAATACCTGTATTGCCAGAATTATTGAAGCAACGCATTTCGTACATCAATATCCGTCCTTGGAATTGGGTTTCGAAGAAAGGTTGGTGCTCAACAGAAGACATTGGCGCAATCAATTCTGAAGGCAAATTATTGGGAACAACCTGGTTCTATACTTGGAGTGCTGACAGAAACACCCAAACGGACATGGAATATGTTCCTCACAAGGCACATATATATTGGCCAAGTTGGAGCGAAATCAACAACAAGCGCAATTCGACTGCTGTATTAGGATTCAACGAACCTGAACATGGAGAACAACACGAAAGCAGTGATTGTTCATGTGGAGGTAGTATTGATGCATGGAAGGCTTGCACGAAAACGCCTGAATTCCAAGCAAGTGGACTTCGAATAGGAAGTCCTTCCCCTACCGATGCTTCGTGGCTGACAAATTACATCGGCCACTGCAATGACATGGCTTATCGTGTTGACTTTGTCAGTTTCCACGCTTATTGGGGCACAAACGAAGCACCAAATGCTTCTTCATGGAAGAGCCAGTTGCAAAGTATCTACAACAACACGAAACGCCCTATCTGGATTACGGAATGGAACAATGGAGCATCTTGGACAACTGAAGGTTGGCCTTCCGACTACAACGACAAACTGGCAAAACAAAAGAATGCCATCAAGAGCATTCTCGAAGTGTTGGACGGATGCGATTTCATAGAAAGATACTCACTTTACAACTGGGATTCATATTATCGTGCTGCCATATCATGGGACAGCAACAAGAACAATTGGTGGGTTACACCTTGCGGAGAAGTATATCGAGACGCCCATCCTTCTCATGCATATCAAGAGAAGATGCAGTTCACACCAATTGGTTGGTTCCCTTCGATGAAGACAGACAACACATTAGCCTTTTCTTTTACAGTAATTGGAAGGAAGTTCCTTCCTGTAATAACCAACAAGAATGGCGACTTCACAAAAGAGGAAATAATAGAATATCTTGATGCCGATGGCCAATGGAAGACATTCTATACTACAACTGAACGTTACAAACTGGAAACCACAAGTGAACGAAGCGAAACCATTTCATGTGATGATTGTAATACAGAAGCCCTCATGAACGACTCAATCACTCTAAGAATAAGAATCGTAACTCTTAAAGGCGACGAAACAACAAGCGAACCTGTCACTATGAAAGTGCCTTCAACAATTAAGGCTCACTACACAGGAATTGACGAAATCAACATTGATTCAGAGAATCAGATTGATGCGAAAATCTACGATATTCAAGGAAAAGAAATCCAAACAGGCAAGAACAACAATATTGAAATTTTACCAACAGGTACATACATAATTAATGGAAAGAAAGTATTTATCCGCTGATTTTTAATATTAATTAGCAGAAGTCGATTTGTAGTAAAAAATCGAACAACGGAATCTTTTCAAAGCTCAAGAATAGATTTTTTCGTAATTATCAATTTAGCAATTAGCGAATTACTGCACAGAATGTTTCTATTCGACCTCTCTTAGGATTTTGACTTGTTATTTTCCTACATTGGTCGATTATATTTCCAACTAGTTTAGACGTTATTTATATTTCAGAATTGCCATCATTCGATCATGAATCTCATTAGGGGAAGGAGTGCTAAAAGTGACAGGTTACTGACAAGTTAGTGACAGGTTTGGGTATTACCTGTCACTACACAACCCACTGACAATCTATCGGTTACAAGCAAAAGTGACAGGATTACAGGTTTTTATAGACATAAACTTTTCAAGGTAGAAACCAGATAACACGCATCCAATGTTCGGCAGTCAATACCTTAGCAGAAAAACATCGCGATGTTTGGGGCAAAAGAACGCGATGTTTTACCCTTCGAACCGCGATGTTTTACCCTTCGAACCGCGATGTTTTTTACCCACGAACAGCAATGTATATTTCAAGGAACAGCAATGACTGACACTTCGCCAAAAATTATTTATCTGCCCACAGTGATGGTATATGTTAATTTTTACGTTACAAGAAGCTATTATTTAATTAAATTTAACACTTACAAGAATCTAACATCCCGTACAAATATGCACCATTTTTCCACAATACACCACCATTCCGCAATAATTATTGTCATACTAACAATTCTTAAAAAATGTTAAAGTCGTTATTAAATGTGCTAAAATATGTTTATACATTATAAAAAAATTAGTAAATTTGCAGCGTTGACAACAAAACAATTAATATATATATTAAAATTTTACTATCTTTTATGAACAAACCAATCAATTCACTTGGACGCAAATGGCTAAGAGCCTTATGCGTTGTTTCCATTTGTTTGGGAGGCGCAGCATGTTCTGATGACTACTTCTGGGATGACGGAAACCCAGATTGGTTAGGCACCAGCATCTACGACTATCTGAACAAGCAAGGAAACTACACCAACTTCGTCAAACTTATTGACGACCTTGACTACTCTGAAGTATTGGCAAAGACAGGTAGCAAAACCCTGTTCGTAGCCGACGACGAGGCCTTTGAGAAGTTCTACCAAGACAATCCTTGGGGAGTTAAGAACTACAATCAGCTGACACTGGCTCAGAAGAAGCTGTTGTTAAATTCAGCAATGATAAACAACGCCTACTTAGTTGAAATGATGTCAAGTACAGTTGGTCCAGAAAAGGGACAATGTCTCCGCCGTGAAACCGCACTCAGTGTTACCGACTCAGTGCCTTATTTCACAGCCAACCAACTTCCTACATCTTACAATCCTGACGACAAGGATTACTGGGAGCGCTTCCGTGATCCTGAAAAGGGAGGTATTCACCTTGCACTCGATGCTACTGTTCCTATGATGACCCACTTCATCGCTGAACAGATGGGTATGAACAACATCAAGGACTCAGACTTCGAAATCATCATGGGCAAGTCAAGAGAAAAGTCAGATGCTTACATCTATGATTGCAAGATTATCGAGAAAGACATCACTTGCCAAAATGGTTACATCAACAAGTTGGACAAGGTTTTGGTAAATCCACAGAACATGGCAGAAGTTCTCCGCACAAACGGACGTACAAACCTCTTCAGCCACATGATCGAACGATTCTCTGCACCATTCTACAATGCAGACCTCACCTATCGCTACCAACTCCTTTACGGAAACGATGTTGACTCCGTATTCCAGAAGCGTTACTTCTCTAAGCACTCTCAGGGATATGCAGCTCTCAACAACGACCGCGGAACCAACCCACAGGGTGACCCTAACGGTTCTTCTGTACCTTACTACCTCAACTTCGACCCAGGATGGAACACATTCGTTTCTGACGACAAGTCGGCTAAGGAAGAAGACATGGGCGTAATCTTCGCTCCATCAGACAAGAAACTCTTCGAATACTTCTTTGCACCTGACGGTGGTGGTCGCTTCCTTCTCGAAGCTTACGCACCAGATCAGCTTGCACAAGTGAAGAGCATCGAAGACATCGATACTATCTATAAGGCTCTCGACCAGATTCCTCTTACTGTAATTCAGGCTTTGACCAACAACTTGATGAAACCATCATTCATCAACGCAGTTCCAAGTAAGTTTGAAACAATCAAGGATGACGCTCAGGACCCAATGCTCGACGATACCCACCTTCCATTCATCGAAGACGTTCTCATCGCAAACAATGGTATTATCTACCTCATGGACGAAGTTCTTACTCCTGCACGTTATGCTGCAGTTTCAGCTCCAGCATATGTCGGTACAGACATGCACATCTTCAATTATGCAATCAACCAGGACAACCTCGATATCCAGACAAACTTCTATGCTTACTTGCTCGCCATGAGTTCAAGATTCAGTTTCTTCGTACCAGGCGACGAAGGTTTCTGGTACATCGACCCTGTTTCATTTGCATTGGCAACAGACGAGACAAGAGCACTCTTCTTCGAATGGGATGATGCTAAGCACAAGCCAAAGTGTACTGCATACGAATATATCTATGACTACACAACAGGCAGTGGAGAAATCGGTGAACCAATCGCATCATCATCAATTTCAGACAGCGAAATGCTCAACCGCCTTCGTGACATGCTCGAAACACACACAATCGTACACGAAGACAACACAGATGGCGAAAGCACATCAACTGGTTTAGACGAAACAAAGACTGGTATCGAATGCGACAAGCACTTCTTCATTGCAAAGAACGGAGCTCCAGTTATCGTAACAGATGCAACAAAGCGCCAGAACGGAGCAAAGATTCAAGGTGGATGGCAATATGAAAGAGGAGAATACAGCACAGTTATCCGTTTCGACGATAAGACAAAAGAAACTAACGGTAACGGTAACGGTATGGCTTACGAACTCGACAAGCCACTCCAGCCAACAATCGAATCAGTTTACAGCGTAATGTATAACGATCAAGATGATTTCGGTGAATTCTTCAACCTCTGCCAGACAGACGTCGACGTCCTCAATGCACTCGGCATCACAACAACAGCAGAACAAAAGAAGTACACTGTATTCATCAACGATAATGGTCTCCCTTGCTACGATCATGTAGATGGTTCAAAGGTAACATCCGCTACAAACGTGAAGTACTTCAACAACTACCGTTACACTGTTTACGTACCAACAAACGAAGCTGTCCTCGATGCAATTGACCGCGGTCTTCCTACATGGGAACAGCTGCGCGAAATGCTCTATCTTGATGAAGAAGACGAAACACTCGTTCCTGAATGGACTGAAGAAGAAGAAGATTCTATCCGTACACTTGGTATCGCAAAAGTAACTGCACTTATCAACTTCATCAAAAACCACTTCCAGGATAATTCAGTATTCGCTGATGATCCAGTACTCGCACCAGCACAGTACGAAACTGCGACTCTCCAAGTCGACGAAGAAGGCAACCCAACAGTCTACTGCAAGGTTGAAGTCTCTTCAAAGGGCAACGGAACTCTCTCAATCAAGGACGCAGCCGGTCATGTTCGCAACATTACCGAAAGCCACAACCTCCTCACTCGTGACTACACATTGAACAGCTCATCTAACCCAACAGCTATCAGTGCATCCTCATTCGCTGTAGTACACGGAATCGACGGAGTTCTTGACTACAAGAAGCATACAAACAATCGTTATGATGCTGATTTCAAGAACCAGGCTCAAGCAAAGAAGTATCTTAAGAAATATCGTATCACAGAATAGAAAGAATGCATATGAATAAGATCAAGTTTATAATCACAAGCATTGCACTACTATTCTGTTGTAGTGCTGCAATGGCTCAGCATAGAATCACAGGTCACGTATACAACACAGTTGACGGACCTGTCGTTATGGCCAACGTAGTCGAACTCGATGCCAACAACCGTATCGTCAGCCACGCTGTTACAGATATGCAAGGAGATTTCTCAATGATGGTAAAGAGCGAAAAGGACTACATCTCTATTTCTTACATCGGATATGCAACCCACAAGGAACTTATCGGTAAGAAGACAAAGTTCAACATCAACATGCGTGACAACACCACAATCCAGGAAGTTGTCATCAAGGCAAAACCAATGACTCAAAGTGGTGGACTCACAATCCCTGTAAAGGAAATCTCAGTTGCAGCCCAGACAATGAACATGGACGATGTTGAAGGTCTTTCATTCTCTTCAGTTGATGAAGCACTTCAAGGTAAGATTGCCGGTCTCGATATCGTCATGAATTCAGGTAACCTCGGTGCAGGTTCAAGTATGCGTATCCGTGGTATCAGTTCAATCCACGGTGATGTTGAACCACTTATCGTTGTCGACGGTAACATCTTTGATATTCCAGACGATGTTAAGCATATCGACTTCGAGAACATGGACAACGAAGAACAGTTCGCTACCCTCCTTTCAGTCAACCCTGACGATATTCAGGAAATCAAGGTTTTGAAGGATGCCGGTGCAACTGCAATCTGGGGTTCGCGTGGTGCCAGTGGTGTTATTGAAATCACAACACGTCGTGGTGTCGCAGGTAAGACTCAGATCAACTTCTCTTACAAGTTCTCTGGCACATGGATGCCATCAGGACTCAACATGCTCGATGGTGACGGCTACACAATGATGATGAAGGAAGCTTACTTCAACCCACAGCAAAGTGCTGTTACATCAAACATGGTTGAGCTCAACTACGACAAGTCACGTCCAGTTTATTACAACAACTTCAACAAGAACACAGACTGGGTTGACGCAGTAAACAAGTTCGGACAGCGCCACAACTACTATGTAACACTCAGTGGTGGTGGAGAAAAAGCACGTTTCCGTATTTCAGGTGGTTACGACCATGAAACTGGTACAATCATCAAGCAGACACTCGACCGTTTCTCTACTCGTATCGTACTCGACTACGATGTATCCGACCGAATCAGATTCTCTTCTAACTTCGCCCTCACATACACAGACAACCACAGAAACATTTCCGACCTTCTTGGTAAGGCATACAACGCAATGCCTAACATGTCAATCTATGAGTATGACGAATTTGGAAATCTTACAGGCGACTTCTACAAGATGCTTCCATCAGCACCAAGCGAAGGTGAAACTCCAGACGGATATTCTTCACGCTACTTGAGTGATATGGTAAGCAATGGCAACCCAATCGCTATTGGTCACCTCGGAAAGAGCAATCAGTCAACATATCGTATTACGCCTCAGTTCAACATCCGATACAAGCTCCTCGGTAAGAGCAACGACGAACACCGCCTCGACCTCGATGCCGACGTATTCCTTAATATATATAATGAGTCAGACGAAACACACAATCCATCTGCTCTTTATACATCAAAATGGAGCCAGGGCGTAAACACAACATCAAGCCACGAAAGTAAGAGTCTTTCATTCACAAACCGTGAAAGTTTGGTATTCACTCCTCACTTCAACAATCCTGACTGGTTCGTAACAATGATGGGCCGCTACGAAATCTCAAGCAGCAGCAATTCAAACCAGCAAGTTGGTTATCAAGGAGTTCCAACCGGACTTGACTCTCCAATCGCAGAAGGCTACCTCACAACCTCAACTTCAGGTTCTGGCCGTAGCCACAACATGTCTCTCACAGGACAGATCCACACATCATACAAAGAACGTTACGTACTCGACTTCACAGTCCGCAGCGATGGTTCTTCATCATTCGGTAAGGGTCACAAGTGGGGAACATTCCCTGCTATCTCAGGACGTTGGAACGTAACCGACGAATCATGGTTCAAGCCTGTTACTAAGGTCATGAACATGCTCGGTATCCGTGCCAGCTGGGGTCTTTCTGGTAGCCGTCCAGGACAGAACGCACAGTACAACCGATATGCAGACTATGGCATCTACGGTGCAAATGGCTACACAATCACAGCTATCAACCCATTGAACCTTCGTTTGACAGATATCCGTTGGGAGCTTGTAAACAAGTACAATATCGGTGCTAACCTCAGCTTCTTCGACAGTATGCTCAACATGGACTTCAACTGGTACTACCACAAGACTTCCGACCTTGCTAACCATGGATATGGAATTCCAAGTTCAACAGGTTTCAGTTCTATCGATACATACAACTATGGAGAACTTGAAAATGGTGGTTGGGAACTCTATGTAAACACTGGACGATTCCTCAAGAAAGGCAAGTTCTCAATGAAGGCATCAGCCAACGTTTCACAGAACTTCAACAAAATCCTCGTAATGGATCCACTCGTACTCTCTAACCTCAATGGCGACTTCGGCAGACAGAACGGAGAATACCTCAAGCGTATTCAGATTGGTAACTCACTCGGTTCATTCTACGGATTCCGCTTCAAGGGTATCTACCGTTACGATTATGAGCACAATGGCTACACAGAAGAATCAAAGGAAACATTCGGCGACAACACTGCAGCAGCTGCAGCAGCACGTGGAGAAAACTCAACATGCCCAGTAGCTCGCGACGCTGATGGCAACATCCTCTTCGACTCAAAGGGTAACCCACTCCACATGTATTTCGATTATGGAGGTACAAATTACGAATTCAAGGGCGGAGATGCCATCTACGAAGACATCAACCATGATGGTCAGATCAACGAACTTGATATCATTTACCTCGGTAACTCTAACCCAACATGTTTCGGTGGTTTCAGCTTCGACTTCAACTATGGCGACTGGACACTTAAGTTGAGTTTCAACTATCGTCTCGGTCAGAAGGTTGGTAACATTGCACGTTTGAACAACGAATCAATGCGCAGCAACATCAACCAGAGCCAAGCAGTTGCATGGCGTTGGAGAAAGAACGGTGATATCACTGAAATTCCAAGAGCAATGAATTCAAGTGTCACTAACGGTACTTGCTACAATGCTCTCGGTAGCGACCGCTACGTTGAATCAGGAAACTTCCTTCGTTTACAGTACATTCAGTTCTCTTACAATTTCCCTCACAAGTGGGTTAAGCCTCTCGGCGTTAAGAGTTTGAGATTCTATGGTTCTGTTAACCAGATTCACTGTTTCACAAAGTACACAGGTATCGATCCTGAAGTAGGTTATGGTTCTTATGGCATTTCAAGCGATAATAACAAGACACCTCGCTCTAAGGAGTTCACTTTAACTTTAAATGTCGGATTCTAATAACGAATATAATATGAAAAGAAATATAATTAAGCAATTAGCTTTCTGCGGATGCTTGGTATTGTCTTTTGTCTTTGCTGCCTGCGAAGACTACTTGACAATTCTGCCTACCAACCAGATTGTCGAAGAAGACTTCTGGCAAGACAGAAGAGACTTGGAGAACATGGTAGCATCTTGCTATAAGAGGCTCATAACGAGCGACATCATGACTAAGTATATCGTTTGCGGAGAAATGCGAGGCGACAACTTCTGCATGTCAAACGGTAATAACAACGAGGACACTGAAAACCTGATGAATGCCAACTTGCTTCCTTCAAGCAACACATTCGCATGGGAACCTTTGTACAATGAAATCAACTATTGCAACAAGGTTTTGTCACATGGTTCCATTATCGTTGAAAGAGATGCAAGTTTCTCTGAAGGCGACTGGACACCTATTAAGGCTGAGATGATGACTCTTAGAGCATTCACTCATTTCTTGCTCGTTCGTTCTTGGGGAGAAATTCCTTACGTAACAATTGACTATAACAACAATAGCCAGAATTTTGCAATTCGTCAGTCAACTCAGCAAGCTGTACTTGACAGTATCATCATGGACCTTGAATATGCGAAGGAATATGCGATGAACGATTACGGCAAAACTGTTTGGAACAAGGGACGTATTACAAAGAACGCTGTTTATGCACTCTTGGCCGACGTATATCTTTGGAGAGCCAGCAAGAACACTTCACCTGACTCTATCGCAAAGTATGGAAATCAGTATCTTGAAGACTATCAAAAGTGTATTGATTGCTGCGATTGGATTATCAACGACCTTCTCGAGGAACGCGTAGAGAGCCTTAACAAAAACGGCAAGGTTCTTGGTGGTGTTAAGATTGAAGATCTCAATATTGAAGACTTGCTCATCCCTAATGAAGAGCAACTTGACAACAAGTTCACTACTTCAGTAGGTGCACACAAAGCTATCTTTGGTACTGGAAACTCAAACGAAAGTATCTTCGAACTCCAATTTGACGGAACCAACAATGCTAACTCTACAGTAACAAGCTATTATGCAGGTCTTTCCGATGAAGGAACTGGTTCACTTGCTTGTACAGAGAACATGTTCAACTCAATCGACCTTAATCCAAACGTATTTGTCCCAACATGCGTATTCACAAAGACAGACTACCGCAGATGGGAGACACTCAAATACATCAAGGCTGACCAAACAGAATATCCATGTGGAAAGTTCTGTGCTTCATCTATCACACAGTATAATGGTAGCACTTCATCTTCCGCTTTCACAGATAACTCTGCGTCAAACTTCCACGTGACTAACACTGTTAGATCATCTCCTTGTGCAGCAAACTGGATTGTATATCGTCTAAGCGACATCTTCCTTATGAAGGCAGAAGCACTTGGTCAGCTTGCAGAAAGTGAAGATTCATTATTTGAAGCATTCACACTTTGCCGTCATATTTTCAAGCGCTCAAACCCTTACGCTTATGCATCAAGCAATAAGACTGCAAAGGACGACTCACTTCATTTCGACGTATTCAACAGCAAGGAAGGTATTGAATATCTCGTTATGGCTGAAAGACAGAGAGAGTTCGTAGGAGAAGGCAAGCGTTGGTTCGACCTCGTACGCTACGCACAGCGCCATGGTTCAACACAACAAATGCTCCGAAACTTCCTCGGACGTAAGTATAGCGAAAACCGCAATGCAATATTTGCGAAGATGAACGAAATGTCTTCATTGTTCTTCCCTGTTCAGGAAAAGGAAATGAAGATTAACAAGGATCTCCACCAGAACCCTGTATGGACAGAAGACGAATCTTTGAAGCGTTCTGACGAAGTAGAAAAATAAACTCAAACAGTCGCTATATATATTATTATATTAATAAGGTGTAACCGACGATGGGTCTCAAATTGACCCAATCAAAATGAGGCCCATCATGGAACACTTCAAAACAGACAATAATATGAATATAAAAAATAACAAATGGTTAGGGAGAGTACTGGCAATATCAGTTGTTGCTCTTGGAATGACTGCTTGCTCTGACGATCATTTCGAAATTGACCCAGAAGTGGCAGGAAGAGCTACTTTGTGGGAAAATATTCAGAGTAACCCTGAACTCTCCGAATTTGCTGACATTCTCGCAAATGCCACTTATTCAAAAAACGAGAACAATGCCACTGTTCAAACTTATGCTGACCTGTTCAATACAGAGCAGACATTCACTGTTTGGGCTCCTAAGAACGGAAGTTTCGACTACAACTACTACAAAGAGTTGTTGAACGACAAGACACAAGCTGGTAACTATAAAGTTGAAAAAGAGTTGATTCGCAACAACATGACACGATTCACTCACCTTCTCAACGGAAACGACAGCACATTGCTCGACCTCTTCAATAGCAAGACAGCTTGGTTCGATTGCAGTAAAGGCACATTTGGCAACAAGAAGATCGTCAAGTCGAACATCGGCGCAACAAATGGTGTGCTTCACATTACTGAAGCCCCTGTTACATACATGATGAACCTTTACGAATTCATCAAAGAAGAAGAAGGACTTGACTCTCTTCGCGAATTCTTCAAGGATTATGAAGTTGTCCAGTTCAACGAAGGTGCAAGTACACAGGGTCCAACCGTAAATGGTTATATCACTTGGGTTGACTCAGCTACTTACACATACAACCGTTACTTCGGAAACATGGGTGCTGAACTCAATGTTGAGGATAGTTGCTATGCTGTCATCATGCCAAACAACAAAGCTTGGGATGAAATGTTGCAGAAGACTAAGAAGTACTACAATTACATGAACAAGTATGAGCAGAAGATTCAGTCAGTAGACACTGAAGGAAATACAACATCAGAAACCTTCACAACAGTATACACTGACGAAGAACTTGACTCTATCAAGAATCTTCACTCAAAGGATGCTATCTGCCGCAACCTTGCATTTAACGTAAACTTGCAGTGGCAACACCCTTACACCGATTTCACAATTGAAGGCGCTTGCGACTCTTTGATGACAACAAGCAGAAAGATTTTCAAAGACCCACATAGTGTTGAATTGTTTGATGGCGCAGAACCAGTAGAACTCAGTAATGGTTATGCTTACGTTGTCAACAACCTCAATTTTAAGCCAAGTGACACATGGGCATACGACAAGAGTTACAAGGCTGGTATGGGAAGCGTTGAATCATATTCAAAGTGTGTAGTTTCGAACACATCAATTGTTGACGAAATTGCTCTCGAGGATTACATTTACAACGAAGACGGCACTGTAGACACTCTCAGCGTAGATACTACAATTAAGATTTCTGTAGCACGTACAGTTCAGACTTCTGCATCAGCAAACCCTGAACTCACTTTCAAGCTTCCTGGAACTCTTTCTTGCAAGTACGACATTTACCTCCTGATGGCTTACAATTACGAAGCTGACAAGCCAAATCAGTTTAATGCTACAATTACATACCACGATGGTTCGAAGGCAACTACTAAGTCTGAAAAGCTTAAAGTAGTAGATGACGTTCATGGAAGTGGAACAAACTTCATGAATTTACCACCTCACTTCGATGAAGATGGCAAATATCAGTACATCGATAGCGTCTTGATTGCACAGGACTTTGAGTTCCCAGTATGTTACGACGGCGTTCCTAACGCTTATGCAACACTCAAGATTGCGAGCTATGTTAGTTCAAAGCAGACATCAACTTTCTGCCGTGAAATGTGGATTGACAAAATCGTCCTCAAGGCAAAGGAAGAAACTGAAGAATAATTATAGTTAAAGTTAAGAACAAATAAAAGAAAATAGATATGAAAGATATTAAATCATACATCCTTCAGCATACAAACTATTTCGTATGTTTAGTTGCTCTCGCTTTTGGCTATAATTATGCATATGCTCAAGACGAAGCAGACGAAGAAGAATCAGAAGAAGTGGAAGTTGTGGCTAAGCCAAAAATTGCTCCAGCTCCAGTATATGAAATGAAAACTATTAGCGGATATGTTTATGATGCAGCAACAAAGGAACCTATGGATGGTGCTCGCGTACAGGCATTCAACAATTTCCGTTATTCTGTTATGACCGACGAAAATGGTAAGTACACTTTCCAGGTGCCAGTATTCGTCACTTCTCTTTATATAACCGTTCCAGAATACAACCCAGTACAAGTTGCATTCGACGGAGAGAATGTTCCAGACGTTGGTATGTATTCCGACAAGTTCAAGTCATACTACACTTCTACAACAGGCATTACAACTGAAAAGAAATTGAATGTCGATTTGTCAAGTGCAATTAGTCTCGACCAAGAACTTGAAACCAATTTCGGTGGTGACATCCATTCTATCAACAGAAGTGGTATGTCTGGCCAAGGAGCAGCTTTGTTCATCCGTGGTATCAACTCACTCAACATCAACTCTCAGCCACTTATCATTCTTGACGGAATGATGATGGACCTACAGCTTGACCGAATAAGTATCCACGACGGTTTCTTCAGCAATATCCTTTCAGGCATCGACGTTGAAGATATCGAAACTGTTCAAGTTTTGAAGAATGCCACTTCACTCTATGGTTCTCGTGGAGCAAATGGTGTTATCATCATCACCACAAAGCGCGGCCGTAGCATGGCAACTAAAATCAATGCATCAATCTTCGGAGGTTTCGAATTGGAACCATCAAGTTTGAAGATGATGAACGGAAGTCAGTATAAGAACTACGTGAGCGAACTCATCGGTACAACCGAACAAGGATTGAAGAATACTACAGCAAATGCTTCTATTCCATTCCTTAATGACGACCCTAACTATTATTGGTATCCAATGTACCATAATAATACTGACTGGTCAGACGGACTCTATCGCACTGCATTCACTCAGAACTATAAGGTAAACGTACAAGGTGGTGACCAAATCGCTATGTATAGCCTTTCACTTGGATACGCTAACTCACAGTCAACAGCAAAGGACACTGGTTTCGACCGTTTGAACATTCGTTTCAACACAGACATCAACCTCGTCCGCAACCTCTACACACAACTTGACGTTGCTTATAGCCGCTTGACAAACACGATGCGCGACAATGGTTGGGCAGAGAACTATGAGAGCAGTACAATTTCTTCTCCAAACGTTCTCGGTCTTATCCAGTCACCATTCCTCAGCAAGTATGGTTACTACACTGGCGATGACCTCAAGCTTTACGAATCACGCATCTATGCTGGTAAGTATGTTGACGATGACAACTATCCATTCTCATTCGCTTCTCGCTTTGGAACGAACGCAGCTCTTGCAAATCCATATTGGATTATCCAGAATGGAGAAGGCGACAACAAGAACTTCCAGGAAGTTACTCAGTTCGTAGTAAATGCAGAACCACGTTGGGAAATCAATCGCAACCTTACTTTCACTAACAGATTCTCTTACATGTTAAATCGCAACAGTGAAAAGTATTACTTGCCAGAGTCTGGTACACCAATCTACAACCTCGAAGGACTCGGTGATATCACAAGTGTCATCAAGAACCTCTTCGGTAAGGAAACTGCTGTATTTGAAGAAGCACGCCTCACATGGAAGCAGAACTATGGTGCACACGATGTTGGCGTATTCGGAGGTTTCCGTTTCACATCAAACTCTTACACTGACAGCTACATCGTAGGTTATGATTCAGGTAACGATAAGATGCCAGACAACAAGAACTCAAACAAATTCCGTAATTCAGTAGGTACAAACGATAGTTGGAAGAACATTGCATGGTATGCACATGCCGACTATAGTTACAAGAACACTTACTTCGTCGATGCTATTCTCACAGCAGAATCATCATCACGTTTCGGACACGATGCAGTTGAAGGTATCAAGTTATTCAATGTCAATTGGGGTATTTTCCCTTCTCTCCAGTTGGGTTGGGTTATCAGCAACGAAAAGTGGATGCAGAATGTTAAGGCAATCAACAACTTGAAGCTCACTCTCGGTTATGATGAAAGTGGTAACGATAATATCGACTACTCTACCAGCCGTACATACTTCAAGTCATCTGCATATTTGAAGACTGCAATCGCATTGAAGATGGAAAACATCGAGAACCCAGAAATTCAGTGGGAAACCACTCGTTCTTGGAACTTAGGTCTCAGTGGTTCATTCTTCAAGAACCGTTTGCATGCAGGTGTTGACTTATTCGTCCGCAACACAGACAACTTGCTCACAATGAAGACTGTGAACTACATGTCTGGTTTGAACGCATATTGGTGTAATAGTGGTTCGCTCCGCAATGCTGGTATTGAAGCAAATGCAACAGCAATTCTCATCAACAATAAGAATTTCAAGTGGCAACTCGGTGCTTCACTCGGACACTACAAGAATAAGATTACAGACCTCCCTGAAGGCGACTACACAACAAAGATTTACGGTGCAGAAATCCTCACAAGCAAGGACAATCCTGCAGGCGTATTCTATGGATATAAGGCTAACGGCGTGTTTGCTACAACTCAGGAAGCAAGCACTGCTTACAACGGAGAAGACTACATGAAGTATCCTACAGGTTTGAAGAATCGTCCTTACGGTACATTCCAGGCAGGTGATGTTCGTTTCGTCGACCTCGACGGTAACGGTGTTATCGAAGAAGCTGACAAGACCATCATCGGCGACCCTAACCCAGACCTCTATGGTAATATCTTCACATCATTCTTCCTTGGCAAGCACTGGTCAATTGATGTAAACTTCAAGTACTCTCTTGGCAACGACATCTACAACTACCAGCGCAGCCGTCTTGAAAGCCTCAACGGATTCTACAACCAGACATTGGCAGGAGTTAACCGTTGGACTTGTGAAGGACAAGTTACAGAAATGCCTCGCGCTTGCTCAACAGAAAGTGAACTTTGGGTAGACAACGAGCGTTTCTCTGACCGTTGGATTGAAGACGGTTCATTCTTGAAGATGAAGAAGTTCCGCGTATCATACAATCTCCCAATCGCTCTTACATGGATTCAGGGAGTTACAGTATGGGGCGAGGCAAACAACCTCTTCACCCTCAGCAAGTACACAGGCAAAGATCCTGAATTCTCATGCAACAATGGAACGCTCTACCAGGGTATCGACGCAGGTTTGCTTCCATCAAATCGCAGTTTCAATTTAGGAGTAAGGTTTAACTTGTAATACATCAACGATATGAATAAAATTAAATATTTAGCCCTGGCCATGATCTTGGCATTGGTCGGCACATCTTGCGAAGATATGCTAACCGTTGATACTGGCGATAAGCTCTATGAGAACGGTAACGATACACTCTATTCTTATCTTGGAATCATGAAGTGTATGCAGGATGTTGCCGAGCGTCAGATCATTCTCAATGAGTTGAGAGGTGACCTTGTCAGCACAACAGAATATATTACTGACACCCTTCATGCCATCTCCAACTTTGATGATCCTCAGGACGGAAGCTGCAGTATGCTCAACATCAGTAGCTACTATAGCATCATCAACAACTGTAACTTCTACCTTCACTATGCTGATACTTCAAGGGTAAAGCGTAACATCAAGTTCATGAAGCCAGAATATGCTCAGGTAGCTGCAGTACGTGCATGGGCATACCTTCAGTTGGTTCAGAACTATGGTTCAGTTCCTTTCATCACAGAACCTGTTAAGGACCTTGGTATCATCAAGCGTTTCGATTATGAAAATCGTCAGGCAAACAAGGACAACCTTATCGACTTGATTCTCGAAACAGGCATTGAAGACTTCATCGACACTGAATATCCAACTTACGAAACATTCAACAATGGTTCTTCAGATATTTCAGCTCGTATGCTTTGTATTCCTATCCGTCTCGTTCTTGCCGACATGTATTTGCTTCGTGGACAAGATGAAACCGACTATCGTCAGGCTGCTCAGTACTACTATGATTTCTTAAAGAAGATCAATGGTATTGTTCGCGCAGGAAACTGTACAGCAACAGAAAACCGTAATGCAAACGAAGAAGATGATACAGAGGAGAAATATACATTGAGCGCTGGAAGCTGGGGCGGTTATGCTAGTACACTTTCAGGAAATGCCGAAAGCAATGAAGTTATCTGCTTCATTCCAAGTTCTGCAAACAAGCAGTTCGGAACCATGCTCACTCGCGTTGCTGACATCTATGGTTATACTCCAACATCTCGTCAGAACACTAACATCACTGAAGATGTTGCAGCAAACACAGAGTCTGCTACAACCTCTGGTGCTATCACAGTTGACGCTACTTACAAGGCACAGGTTGCTCCATCAGGTGCTTACTTCACTTTGAATAACGCTCAGACTTATATCTATTATGATATGGCTCTCAGCACTCCTCGTTTGGAAGCATACGAATCTGGTGATGCTCGTTACGGTGGTTCTACAGAAAAGATTCTCGAAGACGGTGAAGCATACTACCTCTGTGCAAAGGCAGCCAAGGGTCGTCAGTTCTACTATGCAATTCCACTCTATCGCCGCACACAGATTTGGCTCCGTCTTGCTGAAGCTATCAACCGTGCAGGCTTCCCTGAGTTTGCATTCGCAATCCTGAAGGATGGCCTTTGTGCCGACAATATGCCAGAGAAGGCAACTCGCTTTATCTACACTCCAGTAGTTGACGAGAATGGCGATACAGTATACGTACAGGCGACCAACCCTATCACAGGTGCTCCTATCACTCGTCCAGAACTTGATGAGGAAGGCAATGTCATCGATGTTCCTGTAATGACGATTCTTAATGATACTACTGAAGAAGAGTACCTTCGTCTGAACCAGTATGGTGCCATGAACTATGTCGACAGCCTCGAACTTCGCGACTTCTTCCTTGATTTCACAAACGAAATCTGGGACGACAACTATGGTCTCCACGCTCGTGGTTGTGGCTATGGAAGCTGGACAGGTACAATCAAGTCAACCAACATCACTGGTTACCACGATTCAATCTACTACGACTACAACAAGCTTCTTGTTGATAAGTATGGAGTAGACCCTGCAGGCAACAAGGAAGACATCATTGATGCTGTTGAAAACATCATCTGCGATGAAATGGGTCTTGAACTTGCATTCGAAGGCAGCCGCTTCACTGACCTTGTACGTATGGCTGAGCACAAGATGGCCAGCGGTAAGGATGGAGCAGGATGGCTTGCTGACAAGATTGCAAACCGCAACATCAAGTACAATCGTTTCACAGAGAAGACTGTTGGCGAACGCAATGAAGAACTCTACAACAAGTTGTTAAACAAGGAGAACTGGTACTTTACAAAACCTGCTTGGGATGTAAAGAAGTAATTCCCCCACTCTTCTTTTAACTATATTTGAGAGCATGCCTTTGGGTGTGCTCTCATTGTTTTACATGTGAATGCGTTGTCATTCAAACTATATATTGCTGCAATTAATTTATATATAAACCGACCAAGAAGATACAAATTATAGGACAGCTAACAATATGGCTTTGATTAGCTGTTCGGGAGGTCATTTCTTGCTAAACTCAGCCCTATTTCTTGCTAAACTCAGAAACAACAATCGCGGCCCCAAAAGTTTGGAACCGCGACTGGTATGTAATTCACTAAGTATGTATTTCCTTACATTGCAAGAACTGTGATTGACAATGGATCGAGAGTCAGTTGGAAGTTGTTAGAAACCTTTTGTGTACTCTTCTGCGGAACGATGTGAGTTGGGTCGGTGATACTGTTGGTAGCTTCACGACTTTCGCCCTTCATCACTGTCTTCTCTGCCTTGCCCTTTACCTTTGCACCTTCTATGGCTACAGTAAGTTTCTGAGCAGTCTTGCCAGCATTGACAATCTTCAGATATACCTTGCCTGAATTTGTATCAGTAGTAGAAACATAATAAAGCTGAGGAAGTGGATTGCCAGGATAGTCGCTCATAGTTGGGATATTGTCGCCCACGATAGGCACAACCTTATTACCGACATTCTGTGCAAACATACACTGAGCGTAGTAAGCTGGAGAACCATAGGCATTGAGTGCGTCGTAGCCGATAAGGTCGCTCTGCCACTGAATTGCTCCATCGTCAACACGAACGAAGAGAGGTGCATAGCATTGAGCAACGACTACATCACTGTTGCGTTCCATGCAAGTCATCCAAGCAGCATCTGCAAGGGCTGCACCCATATTGGTTGTTGGCTGACCTTCACGGGTTGCCCATTCTCCACAGAATATCTTAACGCCATCACGGCTGTATGAGTCGTACTGTTGAGCTGCGCGGTACATAGCCTCGCTGTTGCGGTAGTAGTGTTCGTCGATTACGTCCACCTTGATTGCCTGAGGGTCTTGTGCGCTCTGACGGAGAGCACGCTCATCAACTGTGGAAATAATCTGAAGCTTTGGATATTTAGCCTTGATTGCCTCATAGAATTGCTTGAAACGATGACTGTAGCTGCCACTGCGGTCGAAGAAGTCTTCATTACCGATTTCAACATAAGTGAGAGGGAATGGTTTGGCATGGCCGTCCTTTACACGCTGAGCACCCCACTTTGTTTCAGGACCACCTATTACATATTCGATTTCATCAAGTGCATCCTGAATGAATGAATTAAGGGCATCACCCTCTACATAGTCACCACCGAGGACATAACCAGCAAACACACCAAGGATTGGTTCTGCATTCATTTCCTCACACCAGCAAAGGAATTCGAGAAGTCCCATGCCATCAGTCGACCAATAACCCCAAGGACTGTGATGGCCCTGACGGTTGGCAAGGTCGCCAACAGTGTTCTTCCAATCGAAACGCTCTGAGAAGCGATTGCCTTCAAGATAGTTTCCACCAGGGAAGCGAAGGAATGTTGGGTGCATTTCACGAAGCATATCCATGATATCCTGACGATACCAGTTCGACTTGATTGTCACTTGCTTGCCCGAAGTTGGATAAAGAGTTGCATAAGCCAAACTATACTTGCCAGCATTGGCAAACTTGATGAAGAACTGAGCATCCTTTGTAGGCTTCACATCTGCTGAAGTAGCGAATGAATAAGAATACTTCTGCCAATCATTAGCACCGATTGTGATGTCCTGACTTGCAAACACTGTCTTGCCATCAAGCGACTGGAGGCCGACTGTTACCTTGCCTTGCCCCTTGAAATAGGCATCACCGAAATACTTGACTGAAGGCTTTACACCAATTCCCCAGAATCCAGGATTGACCACTTCGACATCGTTCTTTGATGTTTCGATTGCAATCGACTTCTTGTTTTGGAATGTAACGCCACCGTTTGCCTGCTGACGGATGGTGCCGGCTGTAGTGTCATTGAAGAGCCAATAGCGCATGTTTGATGCGCGTGGAGCTCTTGGAGCCTGTGGACCTCCTTGCTGTCCACGACGACCTCCTTGCTGCTGGTTTACCTCCTGCATGGAAGGGTCGCGAAGCAACTGAGAATAAAGACCTCCTTCATAAGAGAAGTTGATTTCCTCTGTCATAAGTCCGTAATGAGTAGGACTTACACTACGTGTAGCCTTGTCAACCTGAAGTGTGAGCTTAGGTTGAGCATAAGCTGCAGCTGAAAGCAGCATTGCTGCTAAAACTAACATGTTTCTGTTCATGGTCGTTTTGTTTTGATTTGATGGTTAATATTATGTGTTATAAATATATTATATATTATAATGTATGGAAGTTCAACTTGCCCGATTTCATTCCCTTCGACTTAGCCGTGAGCGTGATGTTGCCGGCCTTTTCAGTCGACTGAACTATCACCATTGCCTGACCATTGTACAGGCGAGGGTTGTTTATACGGAAACTTCCCATATCGGTTGGATTGGCATTTCCTGCAGCAAGAATATTTCCTTCTCCATTGACACTGAATTCAACCTGTCGTTCAAACTCTGGTACCACATTACCTTCTGCATCCACAAGTTCTGCCAAGTAATAAGCAATGTCGGTTCCATCAGCACGGAGTTCACTGCGTTTTTCATCACGTGTCAACCGAATGGCAACAGGTTTGCCCGGAGTCTTCAATTCAAACGAAGCACCTTCCTTTTGGCCATCCCACTCAACTGCACGAAGTGTGCCTGGTTGGTAATCCACAGTAAAGGTAGCGGAATAAGCTTTAGTGATGGTCTTTGTATCAATCAGTCGGTCATTGAGATAGAGTCGGACCTCAGGACTGCGGGAATAGACACGCACATTGACCTTCGAGCTAATCTGTGGCTGACGGTATGCCTTTGGATTGTTGAGTTTTGCACCTTCATCTCCATCCCACATCACATTGTAATAGTTGTGTAAAGAGAAGAAAGCAGAAGGGTCCGTCCAGAAGTTAACCTCAATCTCCCATCCCCATCCACTGATTTGGTTCCTATAGCCATCAGGGCGAGGAAGTTCCATGGCTGCGGTGATTGGCTGATTGCGCCAAACCACATCACGATAGTAGCTTTGAGGTTTCTTCTGTCCAATAAGGTCGATATCTCCACACCAACCATTGAAATAAGGATAGCCAGCAAAGAATGGGTCGCGTACACCTTGCTTCAGATAGTAGCCATGACCAATACCCGACTCACCGAGATAGTCCATTGCAGTCCATACGAAGTCACCTACCACTTGTTGGTACTTCTCAACATTGTCCCAATTGACGGAAGCTTCTCGTGGATACGATTCGGTTCCACAAATCAGGCGCTTATGATTCTTCATATCATTCTCATACTCACGCCACATATAGTTGTAGCCAACGATATCAAGCGAAGCAGAAACTAAATCGTATGCCTGCGACCAATTCAGTTGGTCGGTTCCCCAACCGCAAAGTGCTGCCGTAGTTGGACGAGTGCCATCAAGACGGACAACAAGGTCGCGCATATTCATTGCTGCGATTCGGGCATCCTCGTGGTGGCGACCAGGGATTTCGTTACCAAGACTCCACATGATGACGCTTGGATGGTTGCGGTCGCGACGAATCATTGTGCCAAGGTCATCGAGATAGTGAGTTGGGAAATAGTTGTGATAATCATCCTTGTTTTTCTCAACATACCATTGGTCGAAGCATTCATCGATTACCATAAGGCCGATGCTGTCGCAAGCTTGAAGGAATTTCTCGGATGGAAGATTGTGGCTGCAACGAACTGCATTATAGCCATAGTCCTTCATCAATTGAATCTTGCGTTCCTCTGCCCTATCAAACGATGCAGCACCGAGCAAACCATGGTCGTGATGAACACAACCGCCTTTCAGGAGAATCGACTCGCCATTGAGAAGAAGGCCCTTTTCTGCGTTCCATTCCAATGTACGAATACCAAAAGGAATCGTAATCTCATCATTCTCGTATGTCAAGACTGCCTTATAGAGATACGGATTGTCGGGCGACCAAATGTGTGCTGAAGGAATCAACAAATTGCCCACAGTGGCAGAAGTAGCCACAACGGTTCCGTTGGCATCAAGTATCTCTATTGCGGCAGTCGGATAGTTTGTACTGACTGACACAACTGCTCCCGATGGGGTAATCTTTTCGGTCTTGATAAATGTTTCCCATTCGTCGAGATGAACTTTCGGTGTCTTTATTAGCCAAACATGGCGGAATATACCAGAACCAGAATACCAACGAGTGTTTATACCAAGATTCTCACACTTCACGAGGATTTCATTCTCCTCGCCTGCAGGTTTCAAGTATTTCGTAATATCAGCACGAAAACTCTGATAGCCATAATGATTGAAGTAGGCCTGTTGTCCGTTCACGAATATTGTAGCCTGATAGTAAGCTCCCTCGAAATAGAGAGTAATAAGCTTATCTGCATCTTCCGGAGAAAGCACAAGAGTCTTCTTATACCAACCGGTTCCACCAAGGATATAAGCCCTTTGATAATCGCTTGCCTCTTTGACAAAAGGACCTATATGCTTCTTGCCCGAATAGATTGCAGCATCAGTGTCAACTCCCCAATCATGAGGAAGATTGAGCTGGCGCCAAGTTCCGTCTTCATAGCGGAACTGCCAATCCTTATCAATACACGTTTTTCTTGGGGAAGCATTCACTCCAAGAGAAGTCAACAGCGCTAACAGCAATAGAATAAAAGGTCGATTCATAGCTTTGATTGGTTTGATATTAATAAATAGAAAGCCCCCTCACTTATAGATGGAGGGGACTTTTTATAGATGTAGGATATTTGCTTACTTAACTGGCTTAATCACAAATGTGAACTTGCGGTCCTTGCAAGGCATCTGATATTCCTGACGAGGCCAAGCTCCCCATGAGTTTACACAACCCATACCCATCTGGCGCTGAGCGATGTGAACAGATGTGAGAGGACGTTCGATAAGGTCGCCTGAGTGGTGCTGAGCCTTATTCTCTGATGGGTCGAGGTCGTCTGTGAGGTAAGGAAGTGATGAGCATTCCATTGGTTCGTTAGAGAAGAACTCGAGACCCTTGTTGCTTGCATTAAGAACCTTCCAATAGCGAACCTGAGTCTTGTTACCAGATTCCTGTGGACGAACATAGCCCCAATACTGGTCAGCAACCTTCTGCTTGTAAACGCCAATAAGTGCGAAGTTGTTGCGGTCGATATAGTTTTCACGAGGTCCCTTGCCATAGAATTCGATATTGCTGAATTCCTGTGGCATTTCGAGTTCCATTCCATAGCGGAGAAGCTGAGGGAACTTGTTGCCATCCTCACCAACCTTCATCTCTTCATCAACGATTACAGTTCCATCAGGAGTGATTGTGTAAGTCATGATGAGCTTTGGTTGCTGTGGCTGTGCCTGAGGTTGCTGTGGCTGTTGCTGCTGGTCAGGACGCATGCGCTGACGATTGTTCTGCTGTGCAGTAATACCAACTGTATATTCTGCTGTTACAACCTGATTGTTGCCTACTACTTCGTGCTTGAATGAAGTTGTGCGGAGGCTTGGGTTCTTCCAACCTCTCATGCTACGCTGCATACCAGCTCCATGGTCATTGTCTGTAGGTGCACGCCAGAAGTCAGGCTTGAGTTGGAAGTCTTCCTTGAACATTGGCTGACCGTTTACATCAAGATGAGAGATGAAACCAGTGCGCTTGTCGAAGAGGATTTCTACATCACCTGCAGCGAAATAGAGGAATGAAGAGTGGTCTTCAATCTTTGGAGTCTCACCCTTTGCCTCGGAAGCGATTGTCTGGAGGTTTGGATACTGATACTGAGTCAATACGAACTGATCGTGAGCGATTTCTGTATTATCGTCGAGAAGTGCGTATTCATTGACCTGAGCATTGTGGTTTGTCTTGAGCTTATAGCTGAGGTTGCAGACGATTTCCTTTCCTGCAAGACTCTTATCCTTCAAAGCGTCGGCAATTGCCTTGATAGTGACATTCTTCTTTCCAAGAGGCTTGATAGCGAGTTTCTCAACATCGACTGTACCCTTTGCGACGACCTTACCTTCTGCTTCGATAGTATAATAGAGGTCTACACCCTGGAGAGGAACGAAGAAGTTTTCGTTGTAGATTTCAACACTACCCTTTGCCTTGTCAATAAGAGTTGACCAAATGTTCTGGTAGTAGTACTGAACTTCGTATCCATGAGGATTTGGCTGACGGTCAGGATTGATTACACCATTACAGTTGAAGTTGTTGTCGGATGGACGATAGCGTCCGAAGTCGCCACCATAAGCGAAGATTGGCTTGCCTGTGACTTTGCTCTTAGCATGAAGGCCTTGGTCGATGAAGTCCCAAATGTAACCGCCTTGGTATGCAGGATATTTGCGGACAATGTCCCAATATTCCTTGAAGCCACCGATTGAATTACCCATTGCGTGAGCATACTCGCACTGGATGAGTGGACGAGGATTGTCGTTCTGAGAATAGCGTTCGCAACCGTTGTAGTCGTAGTACATTGGGCAATAGATATCTGTCTTGCCGTTCTGACCTGCCTGTTCGTACTGAACTGGGCGAGAAGGGTCGAACTGCTTGATCCAATCATAGCCGTCTTCGAAGTTCTTTCCATAACCTGCCTCATTACCGAGTGACCAAACAATGACTGCTGGGTGGTTCTTGTGTGAACGAACATTGTTGTACTGGCGTTCCATGTGGGCATCGTGATAGTCCTCACGCTTTGCAAGTGTACCAGCTCCATAGCCCATTCCGTGGCTTTCGATGTTGGTTTCGGCTGTCATGTAAATACCGTATTCATCGCAAAGGTCGTACCAGCGTGGGTCGTCAGGATAGTGGCAAGTACGAACTGCATTGACGTTGAGTTCCTTCATCACCTTGATGTCCTGAATCATGCGTTCGAGAGAAACTACATAACCACCATCAGGATCGAGTTCGTGACGGTCAACACCCTTGATGAGAACTGGCTGACCATTTACGAGTAATTGCTTGTTCTTGATTTCAACCTTACGGAAACCAACCTTCTGAGGGATTACTTCGATAACTTCGTTTCCACGCTTGAGAGTAGTGTAGAGAGTGTAGAGATAAGGATATTCAGCACTCCACTTTTCGCAAGCCTGAAGGGCGATTGTTGTTGAGTTTGTCTTTCCACTGACATTTGCAGTAGCTTCCTTCACGACTTTTCCATCCTTGTCCTTGAGTTGGAAAGCGAGAGAAAGTCCGCTCTGGGCATCTTCGAAGTCGGTCTTCACCTCGAGCATTCCGTCCTTATAGTCAGGAGTGAGGTCAGGAGTGATGAAGAGGTCGTGGATGTGAGCCTGTGGACGGGCATACATGTAGCATTCGCGGGCAATACCGCAAAGGCGCCAGAAGTCCTGGTCCTCAAGGTAACTACCGTCACACCAACGCATAACCTGCATTGCGATGAGGTTGCGCTGACCTGGCTTTACGAACTTTGTGATATCGAATTCAGCAGCAACTTTTGAGTCCTCACTATAGCCAACATACTGACCATTGACGTACATTGTGAGGTTGCTTGTAGCTGAACCGATGTGGATGTAAACCTTCTGTCCGTTCCAGTTGGTTGGAAGATTGAACCAACGACGATAGCTTCCTACATGGTTTGCAAGGTCCTGAACGTATGGAGGATTTGTCTGCCAGTCGTTTCTCCAAGCATAACTTGTGTTTACATACACTGCATTGCCGAATCCGTTGCACTCCCAAATGCCTGGAACTGCCATCTTGTCCCATTTCGAATCGTCATATTCGAGGGCATAGAAACCTGCTGGGCGTTCGTTTGCATTCTTCACCCACTTGAAGTTCCACTGGCCTTCGATACTGAGGAATCTACTTGAGCCGTCCTTCTTGCCTGCCTTTGCAAGTTGGTCGTTCTCATAAGCGAAATAAGTCGAAACATTTTCCAGACGATTGTCCTGATTCTTTCGAGGGTCGTTCCAGAAGTTCGCTGGCTGTGCCTGCATAGCAAGGGCAGCACAATAAGCTCCGAGAGCTAAAAAGATTGATTTGATGTTCATAATGATTTGATATATTATTAATTATTGGTATTTCAATCAACGTGGCCAACCGGCTCGAACGCCCAATTCCAATATATGCGGACCTTCAGCCGAGGGGGAAGCACTGTATTGTTGTCTAATATTGTTGTGCAAAGATAAAAAGTTTTTTCTATATAATAAAATAAAAATGTGTAAATCTTTCGGAAAAGTACGAAAATACTTGATGTTGTAATGTTTGGGCACCAATAAAGCTATTTTTTGGATTTTCAAGGCATTTTGGAGTGGGAAGTCGAAGAAGGCAATGAGATTTTCCAATTTTCAGCCAAAAAACTTTGAAAACAAGCTAAAAAACTTTGGATTTACTGGGATAAAAGTTTGTTTTGCCATAGTATTTCTTTAAATCACGTCGTGATTTTTATTCGTCGCGTCGTGATTTTTATTCGTCACGACGTGATTTTTATTCGTCGCGACGTGATTTTAAGAATCAAGCCAAGAAAACAAAGTTTTTGTTCGCTGAACACGGATTTTCATTTCGTGAGATTCTACTAAATGTTTCCAATCGTTATTTAACCGCTTTGGCCAACATTCATAGTACAAAGACGGCATAAAGTGGGAAATATCTGACTTTTGTGAAAATATTTCCCCTATTTCGCTTGCTTATATATAAAAAATAATGTATCTTTGCACCCAGAAGTAAAACAACAACAATCAAACTAAATACCAATCAAAATGAAGAAAATCGCAACCTTATTCGTAGCAGCAATTTGCTGTTTTTCGCAGATGCAGGCACAGCAGTTGAAGACTGAAGTGTTCCCTTATGGCGACAATTGCGTCCGCGTAGTCAAGTACCCAGCTTCTCTCAGCAAGATGCCGGAAATCAACAGTTTCAGTATTGTGGCAAAGCCATCAGGCAAGAGCATCACTAATGGCGGTTCACTCACAGTGGGCAACATCAGCGTAAAGGTCGATGCCAATGGAGCTGTAACATTCAGCACTACCGACGGAAAGCAACTTCTCAAGGAAACTACTGGCGAAATCACTCCTATCACTGAAGGAGTTGACAAGGGCTTCTACAAGACTCGTCAAGAGTTCCTTCTCGACCAAAACGAAGCAATCTTCGGATTCGGCCAGAGAAAGGACATCGACATGAACCAAACCGGCAAGAGCGTTGAGTTCTGGAGTGGCAACACAAACATCACCATTCCTTATTTCGCTAGCCAAAAGGGCTATGGACTCTATTGGGACAATGCCGGCCTCAGCCATTTCCGCGATGCCCGCACTCCACAGCCAAGACAGGCAAATGCAAACCGTCGTGGTCCTCGCATGGCTCCTGCAGCAGCTCCAGCCAACACTGCTCCATCTTCTTTTGCAAGTGATGTAGCTTCAGCAATCGACTACTACTTCATCTATGGCGATGGTTCACAGGATGCAGTAATGGCAGGTGTCCGTCATATTTCGGGTCAGGCAACCATGTTCCCTCTATGGTCAATGGGCTTCTGGCAGTGCCGCGAACGCTATAAGAGCAGCGATGAACTTTGCGAAGTTGTCGACAAGCATCGTCAGCTCGGCATTCCTCTCGACGGAATCGTTCAGGACTGGCAGTATTGGGGATGCGACTCAAACTGGAATGCAATGAAGTTCGTCAATCCTCGCTACATCAACAAACTCGGCGACCCTAAATACATGCGTTATCTTCCAGACAGCGAACAATCTGGATGGCAGGAACTCGCAAAGCAAACACCTCGCATCAAGTCACCAGAAGACATGATTAAGTATGTTCACGACAATCATGCACACCTTATGATAAGTATTTGGGCAAGCTTCGGCCCTTGGACAGATCAATTCAAGGAACTCGACAAGATTGGAGCCCTCCTACCATTCGAAACATGGCCAAACAACCGTGGTTGCCACCCTTACGACCCATTCAATCCTAAGGCTCGCGACATTTATTGGAAATACCTCAAGAACCTCTACGACATGGACATCGATGCATGGTGGAGCGACTCTACAGAACCTGACCACACAGAAAAGCCAGGCGACCGCGACTATAAGACTTATGCAGGAAGTTGGCGTGCAGTGAAGAACGCATTCCCTCTCTTGACAAACATCGGTATCTATGAGCATCAGCGCCAGGTAAAGGGCAGCGACAAGAAGCGTGCTTTCCAGATGACTCGTTGTGGAGCATTCGGACTTCAGCGTTCTGCAGCATTCAACTGGAGTGGTGACATTCAGGCTTCTTGGAGCGAATTCAAAAACCAAATCCCTTCTGGCCTCAACTACACAATGTGTGGTATTCCTTATTGGAACACTGACCTCGGAGGCTTCTTCTATTGGGATTTCGACCAAACTCCAAAGAATCCAGCAATCGCAGAACTCCAAACTCGTTGGATGCAATGGGGTGCATTCCTTCCTCTCATGCGTAACCACTGTTCAAGCCCAATGATCAGCGAAATCTATCTCTACGGAGAAAAGGGCCACTGGGCATACGATGCAATGGTTGATGCAGTTAAGCTTCGCTACCGTATCCTCCCATACATCTACAGCCAGTGTGGTGCAGTTGTTCAGAACAGCGAAAGCATGATGCGTCCATTCATCTTCGACTTCCCTAACGACAACGAAGCAATCAATCGCAACGACGAATACATGTTCGGTCATTCTATCTTGGTTCACCCAGTGACTGACCCAATGTACACATACAAGGACAACAACAAGCGCGGCCACCTTATCTATCCTAATGTCAAGGAAGCTGCAGCTCCAGTTGACGTTTACCTCCCAGCAGGAACAGAATGGTACGACTTCTACACTAACAAAAAGCAGAGAGGCGGCCAGACAATCCAGCGCCTTGCTCCAATCAACATCATCCCTCTCTACATCCCAGCAGGAAGCATCATTCCATTCGGTCCCGACGTTCAGTACTCAAACGAAAAGCCTTGGGACAATCTCGAAGTGAGAATCTATCCAGGAAAGGATGGCGACTACACATTCTATGAGGACGAAGGCGACAGCTACAACTATGAAAAGGGAGCATTCACACTCATCAAGTTCCATTGGGACGATGCAGCAAAGAAGCTCACAATCAGCGACCGCCAAGGTAAGTTCAACGGAATGCTTGCAAACCGTCAGTTCAATCTCGTACTCGTTGATGCCAACACTCCTTCAGGCGACAAGCCAGCTCAAGGCAAGGAAGTTAGCTACAATGGCAGCAAGGTTGAAGTTCAGTTCTAACAAAGAAACATCAGATTCACATATACAAACTAAATAAGAATCAACAAAGAAAATGAATACAAGACGAATCATACTGGCACTCGGAGCTTTTGCATGCTTTGCAAACTTTGCTTCAGCACAACTTCGCCCCGACCTTCAGAATCAGAACTGGCCACTCGTGCAGACGAAGTTCACTCCCGACCCTGCTCCAATGGTCTACAACGACACTGTATTTCTCTACACAGGCCATGATGAAGACGATGCAGGAGGATTCTCAATGCACAATTGGCTCCTCTACACTTCCACAGACATGGTCAACTGGACCGATCATGGAGCCATTGCAACAATAAAGGACTTCAAGTGGTTCCCTCGCGATAATGGCGCTTGGGCTGCCCAATGTATCCATCGCAATGGAAAGTTCTACCTCTATTGCCCTCTTCACGGAAACGGCATTGGAGTTCTCGTTGCAGATTCTCCTTACGGACCATTCAAGGACCCAATCGGCAAGCCAATCGTTTGGCAACGTGAACATTGGGAAGACATTGACCCAACTGTTTGGATTGACGATGACGGACAGGCTTATCTCTATTGGGGAAATCCAAATGTCTATTGGGTAAAGCTCAATGAAGACATGATTTCTTACAGTGGAGAAATCCATAAGCTCGACTATAAGATAAAGGAATATCAAGAGGCTCCTTGGTTCTACAAGCACAATGGCCACTATTATCTTGCATTTGCTTCAACCTGCTGTCCAGAAGGAATCGGCTATGCAATGAGCGATTCTCCTACCGGACCTTGGGAATACAAGGGTGCCATCATGGATCATACTCCTCGTACAAACGGAAACCATCCAGGCATCATTGAGTACAAAGGCAACAGCTATGTATTCGGCTTCAGCTATGATATCATGAAGATTACCGAAACTCGCCATCATGAACGTCGTTCGGTTTGTGCATCAAAGATGGAATACAATGCCGATGGAACTATCAAGACTTTACCTTATTGGCTCGACCAAAAGCCTCTCGACCAACTCGAATGGCTCAATCCTTTCAAGATTGTTCAGGCAGAGACAATGGCTTGGGGTTACGGACTTAAGACCAAACCTTGCAAGAGCGGCATTTGTGTCACTGACATTGATGAAGGCGAATGCATTCGTTTGCGTGGAGTCGACTTTGGCACTGGCATTAAGAGATTCTATGCAATGACTGCAGCAAACAAGAATGGCGGTATGATTGAATTGAGAGCCGACAGTTTCACCGGCCCTCTCCTCGGCATCCTCGGTGTAGGCGCAACTGGTTCATTAGACACTTATTCATTGAATCAATGCCCTGTAGGTGGCATTCAAGGCATTCATGACCTCTACCTCAAATTCCACTGTACCGACGACACAACATTCAATTTCGATTGGTGGGTAATGAGATAATGATATTACCTCAATACGGGAATATAATATAAAACAAGGAGGGTATCACGCGTGTGATACCTTTCTTTATTATCCAGCCTTTGCATTTTAAACGCTTTCCAACCTATTTTTACTTAAAAGTAAACATTTTTCCCAAAAGTTATTGCCAATTAATTTATTTGTAGTAACTTTGCGCTTTGAACGGCCTCATATATGCCTCTTGGCACTTATGGCCACCACTAAGTGTGCTTTAAATTTTTTAATTATTTAATATATTATGGCAGATAAAGAAAAACTCTTCGCGGAGTTTCAGGCCCCTACACGTCAGGAATGGATCGACAAGATCATCGTAGACCTTAAGGGTGCTGACTTCGACAAGAAAATGGTTTGGAAGACCAACGAAGGTTTCAACGTTCAGCCTTTCTATCTCAAGGAAGACATTGAGAATGAAGCTTGCGTAAATGCACTTCCAGGTGAATTCCCTTATTTAAGAGGAAACAAGAAGGACAACAACGTATGGTATGTTCGCCAGAACATTGCTGTTGACTGTCCAAAGGCAGCAAACGAGAAGGCTCTCGACATTCTTAACAAGGGTGTTAACTCTCTCGGTTTCTGCATTCCAGCAGAAAAGGTTTCTAAGGAAACAATCGAAGTATTACTTAAGGACATTTGTCCAGAAGCAGTAGAACTCAACTTCGGCACATGCCAGAGCAAGTGCGTTGAATTGGCAAACATTCTCGTCGACTGCTTCAAGGCAAAGGGATGCAAACTTTGCGAATGCGTAGGTAGCATCAACTTCGACCCTATTCAGAAGATTCTTAAGGCAGGCAAGGACACAAGTGCTCTTATCGCTACAGGTAAGGAACTTATCGAAGCTCTCGCAGAACTTCCAAAGTATGCATGTCTTAACGTAAATAGCATCAACCTCGTTAACGCAGGTGCATTCTGCTATCAGGAACTTGGTTATGCTCTCGCTTGGGGAAATGAATATCTCCAGCAGATGGTAGAAGCAGGTGTTCCTGCTGATGCAGCAGCTAAGCGCATTAAGTTCAACATGGGCGTTGGCGGCAACTACTTCATGGAAATCGCTAAGTTCCGTGCAGGCCGTATGCTTTGGGCTCAAATCGTTGACCAGTACAAGCCACAGTGCCAGCACGCAGACAAGTGCCCTAACCACACAGAAGAAGGTATTTGCCGTTGCGCTTGCAAGATGAAAGTTTGCGCTACAACTACCCAGTACAACCAGACAATGTTTGATAGCTATGTTAACCTTCTCCGCAGCCAGACTGAATCAATGTCAGCTGCTTTGGCTAATGTAGATTCTATCGTTGTAACTCCATTCGATAAGTGTTATGAAACTCCAAACGACTTCTCTGAGCGTTTGGCACGCAACCAGCAACTCCTCCTCAAGGAAGAGGCACACTTCGACAAGATCGTCGATGCAGCCGGTGGTTCATACTTCATCGAAACTCTTACTAAGGCTCTTGCAGAACAGGCATGGAAGCTCTTCCTTGATGTTGAGGAAAACGGCGGATTCCTTGCACAGGCAGTAGCTGGTAAGATTCAAGAAGCAGTAAACGCAACAAATGCTACACGTCACGCAAATGCTGCAAAGCGTCGTGAATTCATGCTTGGAACTAACCAGTTCCCTAACTTCACAGAGGTTAGCGAAGGCAAGAAGCCAATTCAGTGCCAGTGTGCTTGCAATTGCAACTGTGGCGAAGAAACAGGCATCACAGCTCTCGAAGGCAGCCGTTTGGCAAGCGAATTCGAAGCACTCCGTCTCCAGACAGAGGCAGCAGAAAAGCAGCCAGTTGCATTTATGCTCACAATCGGTAACCTTGCAATGCGTCAGGCTCGCGCACAGTTCTCTTGCAACTTCCTCGCAGCAGCTGGCTACAAGGTAATCGACAACCTCGGCTTCCCAACAGTCGAAGAAGGTGTAGAAGCTGCAATGAAGGCAAATGCCGACATCGTAGTTCTCTGCTCTTCTGATGACGAATATGCAGAATATGGCGTTCCTGCATTCCAAGCTCTCGCAGGACGTGCTATCTATATCGTTGCAGGTGCTCCAGCATGCATGGAAGACCTCAAGGCAGCAGGCATTGAGAACTTCATCCACGTTCGCAGCAACCAGCTTGAGACTTTGAAAGAATTTAACGCTAAACTGGGTATCAAATAAGGAGGAACAACTATGGCACGTAAAGATTTTAAGAACATAGACATTTATGCTGGCATCGAAGCAAAGAACGGTCAGCAATGGCAGAAGGACAACCAAATCACTGCCAACTGGAGAACTCCTGAACAAATCGACATTCAGCCAGTTTACACAAAGGAAGATCTTGAAGGTATGGAACACCTCAACTTCGGTGCAGGTATCCCTCCATTCCTCCGTGGTCCTTATTCAATGATGTACCCATTCCGCCCATGGACTATCCGCCAATACGCTGGATTCTCTACAGCAGAAGAGAGTAACGCATTCTATCGCCGCAACCTCGCATCAGGTCAGAAGGGTTTGTCAGTAGCATTCGACCTTCCAACTCACCGTGGTTACGACCCAGACAACGAACGCGTTGTTGGTGATGTAGGTAAGGCAGGTGTATCTATCTGCAACCTCGAAAACATGAAGCGCCTCTTCGAAGGTATTCCATTGGCTAAGATGTCTGTAAGTATGACAATGAACGGAGCCGTTCTCCCTATCCTCGCATTCTACATCAATGCAGGTTTGGAACAGGGCGCTCAGCTTGAGGAAATGGCTGGTACAATCCAGAACGATATCCTTAAGGAGTTCATGGTCCGCAACACTTATATCTATCCACCTTCATTCTCAATGAAGATTATTGCCGACATCTTCGAATTCACTTCACAGAAGATGCCTAAGTTCAACTCAATCTCTATCTCAGGTTACCACATGCAGGAAGCTGGTGCTACTGCTGACATCGAACTTGCTTACACTCTTGCCGATGGTATGGATTACCTCCGTGCTGGTGTTAATGCAGGTATTGATATCGATGCTTTCGCTCCACGTCTTTCATTCTTCTGGGCAATTGGAATGAACCACTTCATGGAAATTGCAAAGATGCGTGCAGGTCGTCTCCTTTGGGCTAAGATCGTTAAGAGCTTCGGAGCTAAGAATCCTAAGTCAATGGCTCTTCGTACTCACAGTCAGACATCAGGTTGGTCACTCACAGAGCAGGATCCATTCAACAACGTTGGCCGTACTTGTATCGAAGCTATGGCAGCAGTTCTTGGTCACACTCAGAGTCTTCACACTAACGCTCTCGACGAAGCTATTGCACTTCCAACAGACTTCTCTGCTCGTATTGCTCGTAACACTCAGATCTACATCCAGAACGAAACTCAGGTTTGCAAGCACATCGATCCATGGGCAGGTTCTTACTATGTAGAGACTTTGACAAACGAACTTATCGAGAAAGCTTGGGCTCACATCCAGGAAATTGAAAAGCTCGGTGGTATGGCAAAGGCAATCGAAACAGGACTTCCAAAGATGCGTATCGAAGAGGCTGCAGCTCGCACTCAGGCTCGTATCGATGCTGGCACTCAGTCAATCATTGGTGTCAACAAGTATCGTCTCGACCATGAAGATCCTATCGACATCCTCGAAATCGACAACACAGCCGTTCGTAAGCAGCAGGAAGAAAGTCTTGCAAAGGTACGCGGTAGCCGCGACGAAGCAGCTTGTCAAGCAGCTCTCGCAGAAATCACAAAGTGTGTTCAGGAATTCAAGGACGGAAAGAAGAGCGAAAACAACTTGCTCGACCTCGCAGTAAAGGCAGCAGGACTTCGTTGTACACTCGGCGAAATCTCAGATGCTTGCGAAGCAGTAGTTGGACGTTATAAAGCAATCATTAGAACTATCAGTAACGTGTATTCATCAGAATCAAGCAACAGCGATCTCTTCCAGCAGGCACAGAAGATGACTGAAGAGTTCGCACAGAAGAACGGACGTCGTCCTCGTATCATGATCGCTAAGATGGGTCAGGATGGTCACGACCGTGGTGCAAAGGTTTGTGCAACTGGTTATGCTGACTGTGGATTCGACGTAGATATGGGACCTTTGTTCCAGACTCCTGCAGAATCAGCTCGTCAGGCAGTTGAAAACGACGTTGATGTACTTGGTGTTAGCTCTTTGGCAGCTGGTCACAAGACTCTCGTTCCACAGGTAATCGAAGAACTCAAGAAGCTCGGCCGCGAGGATATTCTCGTTATCGCTGGTGGTGTAATTCCTGCACAGGATTACGACTTCCTTTATAAGGCTGGTGTTGCTTGTATCTTTGGCCCTGGAACTTCTGTCAGCAAGGCAGCTGTTGAGCTGATGAAGATCTTGAACGAAGAATAATTGTTCATCATCTGAAAGGGAAGTCAAATCTCCCAATCAGTATGCATACATTCCAATCCCTCCCCTTCTATTGAGCGAAGGAGAGGGATTTTTAAAAAAGAAAGTACTTTTTTCCACACATAATATTCTATAAATCAAGAAATGGAGGCAAAAACAAGAACTATACATTTGGCAGGAGGTTGTTTCTGGGGCACAGAGCATTTCTTCAAACAAATTCAAGGAATCATTTCGACCGAAACTGGATTTGCCAACGGAAATACAGAATCTCCTACTTATGAAGAGGTTTATACTGACCAAACTGGCTATGCAGAGACAGTGAGAATTGAGTATAATCCTTCTATTATTGGTTTAGATTTTATTCTCCAAATGTTTTTCAAGGCAATAGATCCTACAAGCTTAAACAAGCAAGGAGAAGATTGCGGAACCCGTTATCGCACAGGCATTTACTATTCGGACGAATCTGACATTCCTACGATTGAAGAATGTATGAGGGCCGAAGCAGCGAAGTATGAAGAGCCTATTATGGTGGAAGTCTTGCCATTAAAAGTATTCTATCCTGCAGATGAATATCATCAGGATTATCATGACAAGCACCCTGACGGTTATTGTCATCTTCCTTTGGAATTGTTTGAATTTGCCCGCAAAGCAAAAGACAGCAAGCACAGCTAAAATGTTTCGCAAGAAACAAGGTCGAGTTTCGCAAGAAATGACCTTGAGTTTAGCAAGAAATTGCATCGAGTTTAGCAAGGTTTTTTAAGCATATCAAATTGTTTGCTTAAATATTATTATTGTCGGCTAAAGGTGCAATTACACATAATTAATTAATAAATAACGCACCCGAGAGAAAAAAGTAGATAGTTTCGATTCTGCTTTCATCAAATATTATTATATTTGCAGTCTAAATTCCCCATGAATGGACATTTGTTCCATTCTTATCGGCTAAAGACAAAAAATATCAATAAGATGAAAGAAGATAAAAGACGTCAAAAGACTTTCCGTAATGAGCAAAACAATACGGAAAACAAGAATTATCAAAATAATGCAAAACCATCTGTAAGCAAAGAAGTTGCTCGCAAGGAATCTTCATGGAATGTAGTTGGAAAGTGGATGCCAGCAATATGGGCAATTCTATTCTCAATCGTTGCTTTCTATGTATTGGTAGGACTCAACAGCGACTATTTATTTGCTGCACAGGAACATTCCCTTTGGTTTAACGACGATGCATTCTGGTGCATGCTTGCCAATAAGCCAGCAAGAGTAATGCTTTGGATTGGTTGTTATCTTACCCAATTCTTCTATACACCATGGGTTGGTTCATTGTTATTGATAATCATTTGGCTTCTGACTTTCTTCGTTACCCTCAAGGCATTCAACATCAAAGGTTGGTGGAGCATCGTTGCTCTTCTTCCAATTGCAGCATTGCTTTGTTCAGTAATCGATTTGGGTTATTGGCTCTACTACTGCAAGGTAGATGGCTATTGGTTTGCTGAATCAATTGGCGTATTAGCAAGCGTTTCAGCTGTTTGGGGTTATCGCTTTGCTCTCAAGAAAAACTCATGGATTTCATTAGGCGTATTGATAGTTTGGGCAGTTGTAGGTTACGTACTTTTTGGTTGGTACGGACTTATCAGCACAGCTTCAATGGCCGTTGTTGCATGGAGAGAAGACAAGAAAGCTGCCCTTTGGGCAAGTGCCGCAGCAGTGCTTCTCATCATTGCCATTCCAATCATCTGTTACAACTTCTTTGCACAAATGCGAATTGAAGATGCTTGGATCGTTGGATTCCCACTCTTCCAGATGGACAAATACACCAGTTGGATTGTTGAACTCCCATTCATCCTAATCGGCATTTTCTTCCTGGCTTTACCTTTCTTCAATATCGAAAAAGCTAACAAATATACACTTGTAATTGCCAATATTATCTGCATCGCAGCTATCGGATTGGGAATCTATTGGGATTACACATATAGCGGAGATTTCAGATGGCGGTATCTTATAATCTGCATTTTGCTCTTCATACCTATAGCAATTCGTAATGTTGAGAAAGCGAACAAATTTGTACTTGTAATCATCAATGTTGCTTGCATCGCAGCTATTGGATATGGAATCTATTGTGCACACTTCGACGACTACAACTATCACGGAGAATTAAGGATGTATCGTGCCGTAGATGAAAGTCGCTGGGGCGATGCTCTCGAAATAATGGTCGACAATCCTGGACACCCAACACGCGAAATGGTTTTGTTCAAGAACCTTGCACTTACCAATCAGGGCACAATTGGTGCCAACATGTTCAAATACGACAATCAAAGCATCATTCCTGCAGCATTTGACTCAATTCATGTCCATATGGTTCAGACAAATGCACCTCTTCTCTACTATTATTACGGACGATGCAACTTCGCCACACGTTGGTGTATCGAGAACAGTGTAGAATACGGATTCACAGTTGACATTTATAAGATTCTCACACGTTGTGCACTCATTTCAGGCGAACCAGATGTTGCCCGCAAGTACATTAATATATTGAAGAAGACAACATTCTACAAGAAATGGGCAGAGCAATACGAACCATTCGTAAACGACACTTCCCTTCTTCGCAAAAGTGATGAATTCAAGAACATGATTGAATACCATGACCATTTCAAGAGTGTGCTCGATGGCGATGAAGGTCTTGTAGAACTCTATCTCCTCAACTATTTCAGCAACACTCAGAATAAGGACAGCGAACTCCTCAACGAGACAACCCTCGCATTTGCCCTAATCAGCAAGGACATCCAGCGCTTCTGGCCTCGATTCTTCCTCTATGCAACACTCCACAGAGGAGAGCCAATGCCAAAGCACTATCAGGAAGCTGCATTCCTCTATGGCAATCTCGAGCATGAAGTAGACATTTCAACTATGCCATTCGACCGTGATATTGTCGACCGTTATGCATCATTCCAGCAACTCTCACAATCATTAATAGCACAGGGAATGACAGTAGACCAAGTAGGAGAAGCCATGAAGGCATCATATGGAGACACTTTCTGGTGGTTCTACTTCTTCTGCCGCGACATTAAGTCATACTAATAATTTGCGAACAAACAATCATACGAATCAATCATAACATACAGATATTATGCATACTCACACATTAAATAGTTTCTTCACACCTTTGGCACGCATTGCATGCCTTGTTGCAATTGCCACTTGTATGATTTGTTGTACAAGTCATCCCGACGTTCCACAATCATACTCAAACAGCCAAGAAGAGCCAAACATCTATCCAGATTACAAAGATGTTACAATTCCATCAAACATTGCTCCTTTGAATTTCTCTGTTCGCAATGCCAGTGAAGTTGTTGCCCGATTCACTTATGGAGCAAAGACAACGACTTTTGGAGAAGGTCACAAGGTAGTAATCGACCAAGACGAATGGAAAGAAATGCTCAACCAATGCAAAGGCAAGAGCATCAAGGTTGAAGTGTTCGCGAAGCAAGGCAACGAATGGACAGCATACAAGCCATTCAATATCAATGTGGCAGAAGAGGAAATCGACCCATACATCTCGTATCGTCTCATCTTCCCTTCATACGTTGCTTACGAGATGCTCAGTATCAGCCAACGTAATCTCACCAACTTTGACGAAACCGAAATCTACAACAACCTTATCGTTTCGTACGAAGCCGACGGACAATGCGTCAATTGTCACTCATATCAGAACTATCATACCAACAATATGCAGTTCCATATGCGTCAAGGCCACGGAGGTACAATGATTGTACGCAACAATGTGCCTTACAAGATTGATATGAAGACCGACTCCACAATCAGTGCCGGTGTATATCCATCTTGGCACCCAACTCTCCCAATCATTGCATACTCTACCAACAAGACAGGACAGTCGTTCCACACAAGAGATATTGCCAAGATTGAAGTGCAGGACACTCAAAGCGATGTTATCATCTATGATGTCGACAAGAACGAAATCAGAACCGTAAGTGCCATTCCAAACGAAATGGAGAACTTCCCATTCTGGTCGCCTGATGGCAAATACCTCTATTATGGTTCTGCTTACTTTGAATACAAGGATACTGTAGCCCATGAAACAGAAATGATTCAACGTTGGGATTCTGTTCAATACAGCATTTACCGTCGCTCATTCGATGCAAAGTCGATGAAGTTTGGAGAACCAGAAATGGTTTACGATGCAGCTGCAGATTCAGTAAGTGCTACATTCCCACGCATAAGCCCTGACGGAAGATACCTTCTTGTTGGTATTGGAGCCACTGGTTGCTTCCATGTTTGGCATCCAGATGCCGACCTCTACCTCATGGATTTGAAGACAAAGAAGATTCGCAAACTTGAGAATGTCAACAGCGACCGTGCAGAAAGCTACCATTCATGGTCAAGCAATGGCCGTTGGATTATCTTCATCAGCCGAAGAGATGACAACAACTATTCCCGCCTCTATATTGCTTACTTCGACAAGCAAGGCAAGGCTCATAAGGCATTTGAACTTCCTCAAGCCGACCCTGACTTCTACTCATACTTCATGAAGAGCTACAACATTCCTGAATTTATGGTAGAACCCGTTCAGATTACTCCACAACAGTTTGCACAGGAAGCAAAGAAAGACGGCAAGAAGGTTCAGTATGTTTCTTCCGGCAATTCAGCAGAAGTAGGAATGCCTAAAGATGACAGCGAACATACAATCAACTAACTCATATTACCTAATTCACTAAAAGAAACTAAGTCATGAAGAAGTTTGGATTATTGGCAGCAAGTGCCCTCTTGGCAATCAATGCTTTCGCCCAAGGCACACTCAACGATTACCTGAACGCTTATGGAATCAGAAGCAAGTATGCAGGTAAGGCTCAGATTGCAAGTGTTGTACCTCAATGGACAGAGGATGGTTCCACTATGTGGTATTCCGTCCAAGGAAAGAACGGACCTGAATACTATAAGGTCGACCTTAAGTCAAACAAAAAGAGCGAACTCTTCAACCTCAGCAAACTTGCAGAAGCATTGAATGGCCAAACCGAATCAATTGTAGGTGCTGACCGTTTCCGTCCTCAAGCACTCAACCTGAAGGACAATGGAGAAATTGCATTCCAGTTCAATGGTTTCAATTGGACATACAACCCTACCACAAATGCTTTGACAAAGGGCGAAGAAATACCTCAACGTCCTGCAGGACCTAATTGGGGACAACGCGGAGGCGGAGAACAGCGCCACTGGGCAGAAGTCGACAACCAACGTGGCCGCAGAGCTTCATCAAGCGATAGAAAGTTCGACGTGTATGAGAAGGACTTCAATCTTTACAGTTTCAACAATGAAACAAAGGAGGAAAAGCAACTCACAACCGATGGGGTAGAAACAAACTACTACTCTTCTTGGGGAAGTTTCTCTTCTGATGGTAAATATTATGCCACAGTGAAGATTACTCCAGCACCAAAGCGTTACGTGACTTACGTGAATTCTTCACCAACCGACCAACTTCAGCCAAAGTATTTCAACCGCGAATACGCAAAGCCAGGCGACTCACTCAACTTTGAAGTTCCTGTTGTGATTGAAATGGCTACAGGTAAGGTTACGATTCCTTCAACCGAACTTTTCCAAAGCCAGTACGAACTTAGTACTCCTCGTTGGGACAGAGACAAGCACACTCTCACATTCTCATTCAATGAACGTGGTCACAAGACTTACAGAATTCTCGAACTCAATGCCGAAACTGGCAAGGTTCGCACCATCATTGAAGAGAAGGAAGAAAAATACATTGCATGGACACGCCTCAACCGCAACGACCTTCGTGATGGCAAACACATCATCTGGTTCTCTGAGCGCGATGGTTACGGCCATCTTTATATGTACAACCGAGATAAGGGTGAGGTTGAAAAACAAATCACAAAGGGCAAGTTCTATGTCAGAGATATTATTGAGATTAACGAAGAAAAGAAGCAGATTTACTTCACTGCCAATGGCGAAGGCCTTCCAAAGAAGAATCCAAAGGAAGACCCTTATCTCATCCACTATTGCCGTGTAAACTTTGATGGTTCAGGTTTCATCGACCTCACCCCAGAGGAAGGAACTCACCGAGTTGTATTCAATCGCGATAAGACCTATCTTGTCGACACTTATTCAACCAATGAGGTTCCACCAGTTTGCGTGCTTCGCAATGGTAAAGACGGCAAAATCATGCAGGTTTTGGCCGAATCTGATTTAACCGAACTCAAAAAGACAGATTGGCAACCAGTTGAAGTGTTCGTTGCCAAAGGTCGTGATGGAGTGACTGATATTTGGGGACTTATCCAGCGTCCATCCAACTTCGACCCAACGAAGAAATACCCTGTAATCGAATACATCTATTCAGGTCCAGGCGACCAATATGTGCCAAAGTCGTTCTCAACCACAACTGGCTATCTTTCCGACCTTGCCGAACTTGGTTTCATCGTTGTTCAGTGTGACGGTATGAGCACATCTTGGCGTTCAAAGGAATTTGAAGAGGTATGCTACAAGAACTTGAAGGATGCAGGTTTCCCTGACCGCAAACTGTGGATAAAGGCAGCAGCCGAGAAGTATCCATATATGGATCTCGACCGAGTAGGTATTTATGGTTGTTCGGCTGGAGGACAGGAATCTCTTGCAGCTCTGTTGTTCCATGGCGATTTCTATAAGGCTGCCTATTCTGCTTGTGGTTGCCACGATAACCGAATGGACAAGATTTGGTGGAACGAACAATGGATGGGTTACCCAATCGACGAATCATACAAAGAGAGTTCAAACACAGAAAACATTGACAAGTTGCAAGGCAAGTTGATGCTTCTCGTTGGCGAACTAGACGATAATGTCGACCCTTCATCTACTTTCCAAGTTGTCAATCAGCTCGTTAAGCACAATAAGGATTTCGAATTTATCTATCTCCCAGGCGAACACCACACAATGGGTGGAGCTTACGGAACTCATAAGATGTACGACTTCTTCGTGAAGAATTTCCTCGGAGTTACTCCTCCCGAATGGTCGGAAATCGATAAAGCTCGCAATCAAAACCGCCAAGGCAGATAAGAGTTTGCTCATTTGCAACTCCCAATATATATTAATGTGTTCACAAACATGTGGGCACATTTTTTTATTTTCATTGCTTCAAAACCTAAAACTCATGGCTCTAAAACCTTAGACACAAGGCTTCAAAACTATAATTATGTACGTTGCGGTTAATAATTATGTCAATATTATTAATAATTATGTACATGATTAATATTAATTATATACAGTATTTTAGTTTTATTCCTATAGAAAACATAAAACAGAGCAAGAGAAAAAGGGAAATGAAGCCATGGGAAAAGTATTATGTACAATGTACAATTTACCATGTACAATTTACAATTTATGCTAATAGGGAAAGATAAAACAGCAAAAAGTTGAAAAAAAATCCTGCTACCTGCTACCTGCATCCTGCATTTTTTGTATCTTTGCAGCCTCAAAGGGCAGGCATCGGCCGGCTTTCGATGGCTATCTATTATAGCCATAATATAATGCACAAGATAAATCAGGGTAAAGATTGAAGATTAGGAAATAACAATATGAAAACAAACGAAAAGAAATCGCCAAAGGAATTAGGAACAGAAAAAATCAGCACCTTGCTGATGCGCTATGCCATTCCAGCAGTAATATCAATGCTGGCCGCATCGCTCTACAACATTGTCGACCGTGCTTTCCTTGGCAACTATGAAGGCGCATTGGCCATTGCCGGTTTGGCTGTCACCTTCCCTATCATGAACCTTTCGGCTTCGTTTGGAGCAATGATTGGTGCAGGTGGCTCTACTTTGCTTTCAATCAAGTTGGGGCAGAAGGATTACGAAACGGGAGAACGCGTGCTTGGCAATATCGTTTCGCTCAATGTGGTGATGGGAATCGTGTTTGCAGTGCTTGCAATCGTATTCATCGACCAATTGCTCATGTTCTTCGGAGCAAGCGAAAACACCATCTCCTATGCCCGCGACTACATGCTCATCATCCTCTATGGAAACATCATCACCCACCTCTATCATGGCCTTGTCAATTGTCTCAGAGTTTTGGGTCACCCAAACAAGGCGATGATTGCCACGATGATTGGTGTGGGAATCAACATCTTCATCGACTGGCTCTTCATCTGCAAACTCGGTTGGGGAATTGCCGGAGCAGCTTATGCAACAGTGATTTCACAATTCCTTTCTACCCTGTACATCGTTCGTGAACTTTGCCGAAAGGACGAACTCATCCATCTTCGCCGAGGCATTTACGCAATGAAGAAGCGAATCGTGAAGAACATCTTCGCCATCGGAATCTCTCCTTTCTGCATGCAATTATGCGCTTGTCTTGTAGTCATCCTCATCAATCAAGGTCTGCAACGCCATGGAGGCGACCTTGCAATCGGAGCTTACGGAATCGTAAACGGCATTACGTTCACATTCATTATGGTTGTGATGGGAATCAATCAAGGAATGCAGCCAATTGCCGGCTTCAACTATGGAGCTCAGCAATATGACCGCGTGACGAAAGTTCTCGTCTATGCAATCGTATATGCAACAATCGTGATGACGATGAGTTTCACGCTTTGCGAATTCTTCCCAGAAATTCCAATCCGCATCTTCACCAACGATCCCGAACTTACAGCACTTGCCGTTGAGGGTATGAAGATAATCGTATTGCTCAATCCTCTTGTTGGTTTCCAGATTGTTACCGGAAACTTCTTCCAGTCGATCGGAATGGCCAAGAAGAGCATCTTCCTCTCTGTAAGCCGTCAGTTATTGTTCCTCGCCCCACTTCTTCTCATTCTGCCAAACTATTTTGGCACGAAGGGAGTTTGGGCAAGCATAACAGTATCCGACGGAATCAGTGTAATCACAGCTTCAGTCATGCTTTGGTTGTTCTATCGAAAGAGCAATTTCCACCAAACAGACATTGACCTCAGCTAATTGGATTTATAACGAAGAAAAAACGAAAAAACGAATAATATGGAACCATACGTAATAACAATAGGACGAGAACTCGGAAGTGGAGGCAAGTCAATAGGCGAAATCATGGCCAAAGCCCTCGATATTCCAATCTACGACAGCCGCCTCATCAAGTTGGCAGCAAAGGAAAGTGGATTCAATCCCGAATTGTTTCGCGAAGCAGACGAAGTGACCAACAAGGGTTTCTTCGCATCCGTTGTGCGCACCATTGCATCGCCTTTCACCAATATCGGCGACTACAACAACAGTGGAATCAGCAACGAATCGCTGTTCCAAATGCAAACCGAAATCATCAGAAAGAAGGCAGAAACCGAAAACTGCATTATCGTTGGACGTTGTGCCGACTATATTCTTCGCAATCATCCTCGCCACCTCAACCTCTTCATTCGTGCCGACTATAACGACAGAGTGGAGTTCCTGGCCAAGAGAATGGAAATTACCCCAGAAAAAGCGCGCCAACTTATCGACCGAACTGATAATCAACGAAGCGAATACCACAATTTCTATTGCGAGACAAACTGGGGCGACAGCCGAGCTTACGACCTTTGCGTCAACAGTTCTCTGCTTGGATTGGAAGGAACAGCACAATTCCTTCTCGAATTCGCAACACAATACTTACACATAAACGACAATAAATGAATTGGATTCAAGAACTATTCACTAACGGACAATCCGTGGCTCACGTGCTGATGCTCTTTGCCATAGTAATCTCTTTTGGAGTGTTGCTTGGCAAAATCAAGATAAAAGGAGTGTCGCTCGGAGTTACTTTCGTCTTGTTCGTTGGAATCGTTGCAGGACACATTCTACACAAAAACAACATTGAGGAACCGATGATGGTGATGAACTTCATCCAAGATTTTGGTCTTATCCTCTTTGTCTATTCCATCGGATTGCAGGTAGGTCCTTCATTCTTCACATCCTTCAAGCAAGGAGGAATCAAGATGAACGCCATTGCCCTCGGCATCATCATGCTCAACATTGCCGTGATGCTCTGCATCTACTACTGCTTCTGCGACACAAGCAACCCTCACTCCCTACCAATGATGGTAGGAGTTTTGTGTGGAGCAGTTACAAACACGCCAGGACTTGGTGCTGCCAATGCAGCCATCGACCAAATAGGAGCAAACGCAATGGGCGGTTCTCTCCCAACAATAGCCAATGGTTATGCCTGTGCCTACCCTCTTGGAGTAATCGGCATCATCGGAAGTATTCTCCTCTTGAAAGTAATCTTCAAGATAAACTTCAAGAAAGAAGCGTCCGACTTTGAAGACCTTCAAAGCAGCCAGGCTGCAGCAAAACCCCACGTAATGAGCATTGAAGTGCAGAACCCAACACTTGTTGGCAAGACGATAATGCAGATAAAAAGCTACATTGTCCGTGGATTCGTCTGCACCCGAAGCCTTCATGAAGGTCATGTAGAACTGCCAAATAAGGACACGCTACTGAATATTGGCGACCGCCTTTGCATTGTCTGTGCCGAAGAAGATGCAGAAGCAATAACCGCATTCATAGGAAAAGAAGTGGAAGTGAATTGGGAAGAGCAAGACTCACCAATGACTTCGCGCCAAATACTTGTAACAAGAGACAAGGTAAACGGCAAAACTCTCGGAAGCCTTCATCCAAGAAGTGTGTATGGAGTCAATGTAAGTCGCCTCTATCGTTCGGGCATCGAACTCTTCGCACATCCTAATATAACGCTTCAAGTTGGTGATAAACTGACTGTAGTAGGTACGGAAGATGCTTTGGATAGATTTACCATTCAGCTCGGGAACCATAAAGACCGACTCAACAAACCAAATCTTCTCACATTGTTCTTTGGCATTTTCGTAGGTATAATCTTTGGAAGCCTGCCTTTCAGCATTCCTGGAATGTCAATGCCAGTCAAATTAGGTTTGGCCGGAGGCCCACTTATCATTGCAATACTTCTTGGCCGCTTTGGCTTCAAGCTCAAATTGGTTTCATACACAACAAGCAGTGCCTCACAACTGATTCGCGATGTAGGATTGGTGCTTTTCCTTGCAAGCGTTGGCATCAAAGCTGGAGGAAACTTTGTTGAGACAGTGACGAATGGTGGTTACCTTTATGTTCTTTACGGCTTCCTCATCACGACAATTCCTCTCATCATCATGGGATTTGTGGCAAGAATGTATTACAAAGAGAACTATCTTCTCATAATGGGCATTATGGCAGGCGCAACAACCGACCCACCAGCACTTGCTTACTCAACCCAACAGGCAGGCAATGATATTCCGTCAATCGGTTATTCCACTGTCTATCCTCTATCAATGTTCCTCAGAATCATAACCGCTCAAATAATCATACTCACTCTATGTTCATAGCAACAGCTTTCATAATAGGCATTCTCGTGGCAATCAATCCATGCCAATTGGCCATAAACATTTCGGCACTTACCTATCTCAATGGTAAGCAGCAGAATGGTTTGTGGTATGTATTGGGCAGAATCGTAAGCCACACCATTCTTGGTATACTTGTTGGTTGGCTTGTTAGTTGTGGCATAAATATAAGCCAAGAGGCGGAAAAAGGCAGTGGATGGTTTGAGTTGGTAGAGCAAATTGTGCCATACATTCTCATTGCCATTGCCATCTATCTTGTATATAGGGCATTCCACCATCACGAACATCATGGCGACTCTTGCCATAATTCAGGACGAATCATTCACCACCCTCGCCATTTTTCTGCTTTCTTCATGGGCATTCTCTTGGCATTCGCATTCTGTCCGGAAACCCTTATCATGTTCCTTTCCGTATTTGTATCAGAAGGAAACGCATCAAACTTCGCGTTGTCAGCAATAGGATTTTCTGTCGGTGCAGCTCTTCCTATCTTTGCGATTGCCTATCTTCTCAAGAAAGGAAGCAAGATGTTGGAAGCAATCCAAGAAAGAATGCAAGGCATACAAAAAGCAATTAATATCGCATTTGCCTGCATGCTCCTCGTGTTGGCAATATATATTATGATAGGAGATTAAGGAATGGAACTGGCAATTATCGACTCAAACATACTCACTTGCATGGGATTGCAGCAAATCCTTCGTGATATTATGCCCTCATGTGATATAAGGGTTTTCCGTTCGTATGAAGAGTTGGTAATCAATCAACCAGAAAGGTTTGGCCATTATTTTGTTTCGTCGGGCATCTATTTCGAGCATGCTCAATTCTTCATCACCCAACCTCATAGGTCGATTGTTTTGGTATATGGAGATAACTATCCACGACTTTCGGGTTTGCTCACACTGAATGTAAGCCAAAGCGAGCAAGGACTTGTGAAAGACATTCTGAATCTTCACAACCGAGGAATCAGCAATAGAGGAATGAATGCCGAAGTAAGCATGGGAGAAATGCCTGCAAATGAAGGCCATCATCCACATTGTAAGGAAACCATTCTTACAACCCGAGAGGCCGAAGTGGCTGTTTTATTGGCCAAAGGCTATATAAACAAGGAGATTGCCGACAGATTAAATATAAGTCTTACAACCGTAATTTCCCACCGAAAGAACATTATGGAAAAGCTCAATGCCCGCTCACTTGCAGATATTATCATTCATGTTGTGATGCACGGACTTGTAAGAATTGAGGACTTATAACGTAAAATTCCTATCTACAGTTTTATCCTAACATCAACACCCAACTGGAATGGTTTGCCGTGTTGCTCATAACCTCGGTTCATCGAAAGGAAATAAAAGGTGTTGTAGTGGGTGGAAGTAAGGTTTCGGGCAAAGGCTTGTACCTCAAGCATTCCAAAATCAGCCGACACTCGACCACCAAGAAGAGAATAATACTTTTGAGCAGCATCATTCAGTTCTGTCCAATAAATGTGTCCGGCACCAATATAGTTGGCTCCAAGAGTCAATGATTTTAGACTGATTTTCTCTCCAGAATCAGTGAAACGGAATGTATAAGCCGCATCGAGATTCACTGTATGTTTTGGCATGAAAGGCACATAATTGCCTCGGCAGTCAATGAGGTTGTTGTCTCGGTCATAGTCGGAATAGTTGCGAAGAGTGGCATAAGTATATCCATAACCAGCAGAAACCATGAGAGAAGGAGTGATTCTTGCACGAACAGCCACTTCAATTCCAAGCGTACGACTTCTGCCTGCATTGATTGTTATTCTGCCTAATCCGGATGAAGTCATGCGTGAAAGTTGGAGATGACGCACATCGTTGAGGAAAAGACTTCCGTCGAGATTGATTCGACCATTGAGGAAGTTGAGGTGAGTTCCCACTTCATAGTTCCACGCACTTTCGGGCTTATATTGGCACGCATCAGCAACATTCATCTCTCCGGCATCGGCCATTCGGTTGAGAATGCCATATATTTTCTCCTTGACTTCAGGAGTGACCATTCGTTGTTGTTCGAGTACGGGAACCGTTACATCACGGACATTGGTCATCATATCAGCCGTCATAAGGCTTCGCATCAGTTCGCTTACATTTTGAACATTATATCCGCCCGAACGATAGCCACGGCTTATGCTTGCATAGACATTGCCTCCATTGAAATCGTATTTGAGAGCAAAGCGAGGAAGAAGTTGAAAATAGTCGTCGGAAAGTTTGCCTTTCATCATGTTCTCCACTGCAAATTCCTGTTCGGGAACCATGTTCACACTCATATTCATTGGGGTGAGAAGTCCTGAAAGGCTATATTTATGGCTGAAATCATATACAGAATTGTAGTTCATCCACATCTTTTCATAGTCGAGACGAAGGCCTAGAGTGAGGCTAAGGCCCTTCAGATGGAACAAATCGTTCAACGTCGTTTGATGGAAAAGAGCAAAACTAAGGGTTGGAGTGTCGAAATTATTGTCGAATAGAAGGCTGTTGCCCTGAATACGGTCGCTGAAGACGAAGTTCATCGTCATTGGAGGAATCGTGACCGGAGGCATATTGGCGTTGGCATTTGTATTGATAACATCGTTGAGCCAAACCACTCCATCCTCACGGAAATTGACTGGAGCCTTTGTATTGAGCCACTGATGGAAGAAGCTTGCACCCGTAATCCATTGCCATTTATAATTGTTGTGGTTTTTCAGGAGCAGCTCTTCCGAAAGCGTATTTATCCTTTGCTTTTGCTGAAGCGAATAGATATCTGTGGCGAGGAAGTCTTGATCCATGAACATTCGGTCGTTGATATTTTGATAAGCTGTAACGGAATTGAATGAGAGATTGCCATGAATCCAATATTCGGCATTTAGGCTTGCATTTAGCATTCCCCTTCTGTATTTGCCTTCGAGATTGGAACTTATCTGACCTTTCAAATCTTCGTATTCATCACCATCAACATAATAATATGGATAGGCACCTTCATCTGAATACTCATAACCTAGGTTTGCATCGAGTGAAAGTCGACCTATTGGATTATAGATTCCACGGAATTTGCCTCCGAAACTGCTCAAACGGTCAACTTTCTTCCCTGTGAAATCGTTTCGGAAGAAGCCGTCGCTTCCTTCATAGAAACCGCCGAGGGAGAAGGCGAACTTATCGGTAAGGCATGAGAAATGAGAGAACGAAGCTCGATGGCGACTGTCTTTTGTGGTGAAACCAAGGTCAACATCGGTTCCTTGATAGTCGAAAGGATTTTTCGTGAACACTCTGACAAGGCCTCCCATTGTGTTTCGGCCATAAAGAGTGGCTTGAGGGCCGCGAAGAATATCTACTCTCTCCACATCGAGGAAACTGAAATCAAAGGCTGTCTTGTCATAATAAGGCACATTGTCGACATAAAGTCCGATAGCTGGAGTACCTATTCTCGAACCCACACCTCTAATATAAATGGCACTCGTAAGGCGCGAACCATAATCAGGCATATAGAAGTTTGGCACGAGATTGCTCACACCTTTCAGCGAATTGATGCCTTGTTCCTCGATTTGGCTTGCTGTAATCATGCTCCCACTACTTGGCTGGTCGCGAAGAAGTCCTCGTTCCTTCAGAGTGGAAACAATGCTGACCTCCTCCAATTCATATGCGTGACTTAGCGGATTTTCGTCTGGATTTACATCATCATTACCTGCAAATCCTGACAAAGAGATTGCTGCCAAAGCCATGATTGCGAATACCTTTTTCATATTGATTTCAGTTGAATTGACATTATTTTAGTTTTCGGCTGCAAAGTTACGACATTTTTTTTGCTTCCGCAATCCTCATTTATAAGGATTTTTTCATATCTTTGCGGCATGAAACGAATTGGATTGCTTTCCGACACCCACGGTTATTGGGACGAAAGATACGAGAAATACTTTGCCCAGTGTGACGAAATCTGGCATGCGGGCGATATTGGAACCACTGAATTGGCCGAGAAGTTTGCCCAACTGAAGCCATTCAGGGCTGTCTATGGAAATATCGACGGAGGCGACCTTCGCCTGATGTTCAGCGAGAAATATCGTTTCAAGTGTGAGGAAGTCGAAGTGCTCATCAAGCATATTGGCGGCTATCCAGGCAAGTACGACCCTTCGATTCGCGGCTCGCTTTTTGCCCGTCCGCCAAAGCTTTTCATCTCTGGCCACAGCCACATTCTAAAGGTTATGTACGACAAAACGCTCAATATGCTCCACATCAATCCGGGTGCGGCTGGCATTTACGGTTTCCACAAAACCCGAACTTTAGTGCGTTTCACCATCGACGGCACCGAAATCAAGGACCTTGAAGTGATAGAACTCGGAGAAACCCTCTGAAACTCCAGAAAATTTCTATTGATGTTTTGGTCATACGATCATGTTCGTATCGCCATACGATCATTATCGTATTGCCTTACGACCATTATCGTATTTCAGAAACCTCTATAAGATTTTCCAGCCAAAGCCTTACATTCAAAGAATAACTCATAAGGCCAAAGCTTCGTAAATATAGGTCAATCGAACAAAACTGAAAGTTTTTCGAAAAAAAGTTTCCTTCAAACAATGCCATTATCACCAAAAATTGTTATCTTTGCATTCGTAATCGATTGACACAAAAATGAGAGACAAGCGCAAGGCCGACAACGACTTCGGCAACGACAACATGCAGGAGAAATCGGGAGGAGAAATACTTTCCGAAATCCTTCATCTGCTCGGAGTCTTCCTCCTCAAGCTGCTTCGCCATCTACTCCGCATGATTCTGAGAGGAATCATCTGGACAATCGATGCAATGGAACGCCTCTGGCAGTCGATTGTCGACTATTGGAACGACAACAGTACTCAGGAAAAAGTAAGGAAATTCAACAAGTTTGTTGCCACAAGCCTCAGAGTCACAGGACATTGGATGAGGAAAGCCGGCCGCCAACTTCTGAAATTCACGATTGCTGCGGCAAAGGCCACAAAGCGAGGAACCATCTGGCTCTGCCGCGAAATCATACACGGAATCACCCATCTGAAGCCAACCCTTATCCGCCTTGGCCATCTCTGCCAAAGGATAGGCAAATGGATTTGGCGTCAGTTAGGCAGGTTCGCCGGCTCTGTGAAGGCATATTTTGCCCGTCGACGCGAAGCTTACAGGACCTTCAGGAAGAACAAAGGCTTCAAGGGACTTCTGATGGACATCAAGGCCCACCTGCAAGTGTCGCTCAAGGACTATATGGAGGAAGACCAGGAAGAGGCAAGCGACGAAACCATAAGCGATGAAGAACTCATCAAGGAAGGCATCGGAAGCAAGAGCAAAACCCGCCACATAGGGCAGAAAATCTATGAGGGAATGAACGATATCGTCAGTGCCGACAAAAACACTAAACGCAAACAATAAGTCCCTCGCCCCTATAATAAATATATAATGTGTAGGAACTTCCAACCTAAAAACCACATCAAAACGATAAAATGCGAAGAATTCAACCACATAAAGCCAACCACAACGGAATGAAGAAAACGGGAATCATACTCTTGTTGCTCATGTTCGCAGCCATACAAGCCAATGCCGTACTGAAGGAAAAAGACCTTCCAAAGACATTAAGCGTGCTGAAACTCGAACTGGAACAAACCTACAAAGAGCAGAAAATCATGCTCCAGCGCTATCGCCAACAAAGCGGAAGCCAACACGCCCAACTGATCGACTACATGAAGCGAAGCGAGCAAATCAGCCTTATGCTCTATTCCCAGAAGGCCGACTTCACATTCGACATGGCCTATGCCTGCACGGAAGCCTACAACCTCCACAAGCAACTCAGCAAGAACAACATCCCTTACAAGCAGATAAGAAAGCGAATCGAATCCGAAATCATTCGATACGACAGCCTCATCACATCGCTCAAGCAACTTCCGCCTTCGATCGACGACAGCCAAAACCAACTCTCTGCCGAGGATTCAATCAATATGAACATCATCACGGAAGACAACGAAGTGCATCCCGACAGCATAAAAGCAAAGCCCTTCGAACTGACTGAACAGGAAATCGACGACCGCAAACAATGTCTCGTCTTTGCTAAGGCAATTCACGAAAACCTCACGAAACTGCTCGATGAAGTAAACGAAGACAGCCACTACTATGAAGTAGTAGACAAAAAGGTTGAAGTGCTCAACAACTATGCTTCGCAGAAGTACAAAGACATTCAGCAAAACATCTTCCGCGACGGAGGACCAAACTACATCAAGGTTTTGAAAACTCTTCCAATGTACTTGATGCTGATGAAGAACGACTTCAAGACAAAATACTCTCCTCTCGGCGATTCTCCAAAGAGCAAATCCGAATGGAGAGGACCTATCGTCTTGGCTGTCAGCGTCTTCATGCTGTTCTACATCTTCATCGCAACATTGCTCAGCAATCTCATCCTCCGATGGATTCCTGCCATGGTCCGCAAAATCACACCACACGTAGCACATAAAATCAAGAGCAGAATATCCCGAAACAAGATATTCGGCCCTATCCTCGAATACAACGAACAGCAACACATCCTCGTGCTTGCCCTCGGAATACTCATCTTCGCAGTAGCCATTTCGATAGTCAAGCAATTCATCTCGCTCCATCTCCTTCAGATGGCTTGCGACCTCATGATCGACTTCTCATGGCTCATCGAGGCAATCCTCATCTCATTGCTTATCCGACTCAAACCAAACCAGACGGCTTCGGGCATCAACATCTACATGCCTTTCCTCTGGATGTCGCTTGTAATCATCTTCTTCCGAATCGTTCTCATACCAAACAATATCGTGAACATCATCTGTCCTCCAGTGCTTCTTGCATTCACCATTTGGCAGTTGCTCGCTATTCGGAAACATAAGAAAAACCTCGAAATCAGCGACCTTCTCTATGCCTACATCTCTTTGATTGTAATGGTGGGCGCATGTATTTGCTCATGGGTTGGCTACACTTTGATGGCCGTTCAGATAATCATTTGGTGGACATTCCAACTTGCATCAATACAAACCATCACATGCTTCTACGACATGATGGACATGTATGAGAACGGACCTCTGACAAAGAGAATCATCGAAGACGGAGCAACACTTTCCGACCGAAAGACTCTCGTGGAAGAAAGAAACAGCGGCGAACTCTACGAAAAGATAAAGAAAGGCGAATACATCCAAAAGACCTGGTTCTACGACCTCGTCAAGATGGCACTCGTACCTATTGCTGCCGTCCTTTCAGTCATCTTCAGCATCTACTGGGCAGCAAGTATCTTCGAAATGACTTCCACTTGTGAGGAAATGTTCACAAAGGTAATCATCGAAGAAGACAAACTCATCGTGCTCTCACTCGATAAACTCACAATCGTCGTCTGCTGCTTCTTCGTCTTCAAATACATCAACTATCTCGTACGTTCGCTCTATCACGTCTACCGAAGAAGAAAGGAAGAAGAAGGCGGAGCCGAATTCAACGAAACACTCGCAAAGAACATAATAGCCATCCTCGTTTGGGGAATCTACGCAATATTCGCCCTCGTAATGCTCAAAGTGCCAAGAAGCGGAATCGAAATCGTAGGTGCAGGTCTTGCCACAGGTATGGGTTTTGCCATGAAAGACCTCTTGGAAAACTTCTTCTACGGAATCTCCCTCATGAGCGGACGACTTCGCGTCGGTGACTATATCGAATGCGACGGAATTCAGGGAAAAGTGGAGAGCATCACTTATCAAAGCACACAAATCACCACCCTCGACGGAAGCGTGATTGCATTCCTCAACACTTCGCTCTTCAATAAAAACTTCAAGAACCTCACTCGCAATCATAGTTACGAGCTCGTCAAAGTGCCAATCGGAATCGCATACGGAAGCAATGTTGAGCAAGTTCGCAAACTTCTCATCAACGCCATCAAGCCTCTATGCAAGAAGACAATCGACGACAAACCAATCGTCAACCCAGAAAAAGAGATTTCAATCCTCTTCTCCGACTTTGGCGACAACAGCGTGAACCTCATCGTCGCACTGTGGCCACTCGTCGAAGAAAAGATAACTTTCATCGCCAAAGTGAAGGAAACAATCTACAAGACACTCAACGAAAACGGAATCGAGATTCCATTCCCTCAACAAGACGTTTATATACGTTCAATTGCAAAAGAAAGTGCCACTTCTGACGACAAACAGCATTGAAAACAACTTTTTTATTAAAAATAATGTAAAATATAATTGCGGAATAAAAAAAAAGTATTACATTTGCCACAAATAGCGAAAGCTATACTCCAAAAACGATAATAAGAAAATAAAATAAGTCTATGGAAATTAAAAAATCAAAGAAAGCCGACCTTGAGGGGCAGAGAAGCACTAGCCTACTCATTGGTTACATCGTAGCCCTTGGCTTGCTATTCGCAGCATTTGAATGGACTACACGCGACTACAAGGAGACTGGACAGGTTTATGTTGTATCATTTGCTAATCCAGAAGAGGAAGTTCCTCCTGTAACACAGCCTATCTTCCAGACAGCTCCACCACCTCCAGCAGAAGCTCCAGAGGTAGCAGAAATCCTCGATATCGTTGAAGACGATGAAGAAATCGAAGAAGAAGAAATCCAGAGCTCTGAAGACAACAACGAAGCAGTCAGCGGTCCTCAGGTTGCTTACACAGGCCCAGTTATGACAGGTCCAGTTGCAGCAGTAGAGCAATCCGACGAAGACGAAATCTTCCAGGTTGTAGAGCAAATGCCTGAATTCCCAGGCGGTATGGAAGCCCTCCTCGCTTACCTCAGCAAGAACATCAAATACCCAACTGTAGCACAGGAACAGGGTATCCAGGGTAAGAGTATCATCGAATTCGTCGTAAACAAGGACGGTTCAATCGTAGACCCTAAGGTCGTTAAGTCACTCGACGCTTCTTGTGACAAGGAAGCAATGCGCGTCATCAAGGCAATGCCAAAGTGGACTCCAGGCAAACAGCGTGGAAAACCAGTACGCGTAAAGTACACAGTGCCAGTTTCATTCCGCTTGACATAGCAGGAAGAAAACATATAGATAAGGTGTGTCAGAAATCATGTTTGGCACACCTTATTATATATATAATATAGGCAACAAAAAGAAGAAAGAAAAAACATCGCGGTTCGAGACCCCATTTCTCGCGGTTCGAGACCCCATTTCTCGCGGTTCGAGAGGTCATTTCTCGCGGTTCGCAAGGTCATTCCTTGCAATTTATTTTCGCAAACAATCATATCGTCCAAATTACACAAGAATAACAAACATGAACAGTCAAGCCGAACTAATCGCAATCGTAAACCAATACATTGAGAAAATGCAATACAATCCACAACCCGAAGGATTGTATGCACCAATCAAATACGTACTCTCACTCGGAGGAAAGCGAATACGCCCAGTGCTCATGCTAATGGCATACAACCTCTACAAAGACGATATCCAGACAATAATGCCAAACGCCATTGCACTCGAAACCTATCACAACTTCACCCTACTCCACGACGACCTCATGGACAAAGCCGATATGCGACGCGGCAATCCAACAGTTCATAAGAAATGGGACGAGAACACAGCCATACTTTCAGGAGATGCAATGCTCATCATAGCCTACCAACTCTTCAGCGAGAACCAAAAAGCAGGCACCAATCTCATCAAGGCAATGCAGACATTCAACGAAGCAACCCTTGGAGTATGCGATGGACAGCAATACGATGTAGAATTCGAAAGCCGAAACGATGTAAAGGAAGAAGAATACATGGAAATGATTCGGCTCAAGACATCACTGCTTCTCGCATGCGCACTCAAGATAGGAGCACAACTCGCAGGTGCAGACGAAGAAGACTGCAACAACCTCTACCTCTTCGGTGAAAAGATGGGACTCGCATTCCAACTTCAAGACGACCTGCTCGACGTTTATGGCAATCCAGCCGTCTTCGGAAAGAAAATCGGAGGCGACATCCTCTGCAACAAGAAGACATTCATGCTCATCAATGCCCTCAACATTGCCACAGGAGAAGACAAAGCACAACTCGAAAGCTGGATCCGAAAGAAAGAATACAACCCACAGGAAAAGATACAAGCCGTAACAACAATATACGATAAAGTCGGAATCAAGTCAATCTGCCAGCAGAAGATAGAAGAAATCTTCGAGCAGTCACTGCAATATCTTGGAAAAGTAAAAGTGGAAGAAAGCAAGAAAGAAGGTTTGAAACTCTTTGCCAACAACCTTCTCAAACGCAACAAATAAGCATCAGTCACAGCATTTCACAGCAATCGCGATGCCAGAACACCAACTAAGCCGACTATGATAATCGATACACATTCCCACCTCGACGGAGAAGAATTTGCCGAAGATTTGGACGAAACCATACAAAGAGCAAAAGCCGCAGAAATCGAGAAGATATTCATCCCAGCAATCAACCTTGCAGGAATGCCACATCTCATCGAAGTATGCAAAGCATACAAAGGCTACCTCTACCCCATGATAGGGCTTCATCCAGAAGAAGTAAGGGAAGACTATCAAGACGAACTCGATAAACTTCACGAATTGCTCAAGGCAAACCAAAAAGCCCCAAAAGAAGAGCGATTCATAGCAATAGGAGAAGTAGGACTCGACTTCTACTGGGATTCCACCTATCGCCAACAACAACTTGATGCATTCGAGCAACAAATCCAATGGGCAGAAGAATTCAATCTGCCACTGATGATACACTCGAGAAACGCACAGGCAGAACTCGTCGAAACCATGGACAAACATCGAAGCAGCAACCTTCAAGGAGTGTTCCACTGTTTCAACGGAACCGAAGAAGAAGCAAAGCAACTTCTAAGCTTCCAAGGCTTCATGCTCGGAATAGGCGGAACCGTAACATTTAAGAAAAACAACCTCAAAAATGTACTAAAAGAAACAGTGCCACTCGACCGGATTGTCGTAGAGACCGACTCGCCATATTTGGCACCAGTGCCACATCGAGGAAAAAGAAACGAAAGCGCACTAATAATTGAAACAATTAAGCTCTTAGCAGGCATTTATGAGTGCGAAATGAAAAATATTGCCTTCCAAACAAAGAAAAATGCAAACTTTTTCATTGAGTAACAAAAAAAATGCGTATATTTGTTGCAAAATAGTGTGTAGTACATTAAAAATTGGGTAGAAGCGACCCGTTTTTGGAGGCATACAAGCTAAAGTGCACTCAAAGGAGAGATGCTCGAGTGGCTGAAGAGGCACGCCTGGAAAGCGTGTAACCGTCCAAAGCGGTTCGGGGGTTCGAATCCCCCTCTCTCCGCAGGAAACTATTCAAGCTCTGTAGGAGAAGAGGTGGACAAGCAAAGCAGAAAAGTTCCCCTTCAACCAACACACAGAACTAAAAAGTCAAATCCTAACAAGGAACAAACAAATATAATAACTAAATAAAGTATTAATCTTAAAAAATTAAAACAAAACAATGAAAAAAGTATTTGCAATTATTGCACTTATGGGAGTCTTCACATTTGGAATGACTCAGTCAGTTTTCGCTCAAGATGAAGAAGCAGCAGTAGACACTGCAGCAGCAGTTGAGCAAGTAGACACAGCAGCAGTTGAAGAAGAAGCTGCAGAAGAAGTAGTAGCTCCTGCTGAAGAAGAAGAGCTCGAAGAAGTTGGTATGTACAAGCAGTTGAAGACCAAGTTCATCGAAGGTTCTGCAGGCTGGATGTTCCCAGTAGCACTTGCACTCATCATCGGTCTCGCATTCTGCATCGAACGTATCGTTTACCTCGCACTCTCTGACGTTAAGACAGACAAGATGATTGCAGAAGTAGAAAAGGCACTCGACGCAAACGACGTAGAAAAGGCAAAGGATGTATGCCGCAACACTCGCGGTCCTATCGCATCAATCTTCTATCAGGGTCTCATGCGTCTTAAGGACGGAGCTGACTCAGTAGAAAAGGCAGTTGTTGCTTACGGAGCAGTTCAGGCATCTAACCTTGAAAAGGGTTGCTCTTGGATCACACTCTTCATCGCAATGGCACCATCTCTCGGATTCTTGGGAACAGTTGTAGGTATGGTTGCAGCATTCGATGCAATCCAGGAAGTAGGTGATATTTCTCCAACAGTCGTTGCAGGTGGTATGAAGGTTGCCCTCATCACAACTATCTTCGGTATCATCGTTGCCCTCATCCTTCAGTTGTTCTACAACTATATCCTCGCTAAGATCGAAGGTATCACAGCTGAAATGGAAAACAGCACAATTTCACTCCTTGACATAGTTGCAAAGAACGAAGCAAAGAAGTAATTCCAAGTAAATCACTTCAAACGCATTAATTCAACAAAACATTAACAACTAAAAAAAGGAGAATAAAATGAATACAGAAAAAATAGCAAAATATACGCTTTGGGCACTCGCCGGAATCAGCGTAATCGTGTGCATATTATTCTTCATCAACTTCAGCAGACCTTGGGAAGAAGATCCTAGTATGTACGACCCACAGTTCCTTGATGTACTGCTCATTTGGTCTATCGCACTCCTCGTGATTGCAGCAGTTGCAGCCCTCTGCAGTTTCATCATGTATGTAAAGGAATGGGGATTCAACAAATCTTACATCTATCTTTGGGGACTTCCAATCGTTACTTGCGCCATCGGTGCTGCAATCGGCTTTGCTGAAGTTGCTAAGGGTAAACACATGCTCATCAACGGTGAAGACTGGTTTAAGCCAACAGAACTCATCATCACTGACACATGTATCGTATCAATCGGTATCATGTTCATCGGTGCACTTGCAGCAATCTGCTACAGTCTTTTCGTAAGTCTCAAAAAGTAATAACTTAAAAATTGAGTAACTATGGGAAAGAAAAAAAGAAAGATGCCGGGTTTGAACACCAGTTCAACAGCAGATATCTCGTTCATGTTGCTCATTTTCTTCCTTGTAACAACATCAATGGACACTGACCAGGGACTTAGCCGTACCCTGCCAAAGCCACCAGAGGAAGAAGATCTTAACAAGGAAATCAAAGTAAAGGAACGTAACTGTCTCCGCATCCGTATGAATAAGGATAACGAAATCATGGTTGGCGACTTGTTCACAATCACACCTCGTTACGATAGGGATGGTACTTTGAAGATTGATCCAGAAGATGCAAAACTCTTCATGGCTGCGACTGAACAGTTTATCGCAAACAAAGAGAATAGTCCAAAACTTCCTGAACTGATCGTGAAGAATGTTAAACTTCTCGGACAGATGCCGGTTACAAAAAACCATGTCATTTCAGTACAGACCGACCGCGGTACTAGTTATGGTATCTACTTCCAGGTACAAGATATCCTGGTACATGCCTACAACAACCTCCGCGACGAGTTGGGAAAGGAAAAGTTTGGCTACAAATATGAGTTCTTAACTAAGGAGCAGCAATCAGCAATCCGCGAGGTATATCCTCAGAAGATATCTGAAGCTGAACCTAAACAATACGGAAAGCCAATTTAGAATGAGTAGATTTAATAAAAACGGTGGCAGAGAAATGCCGGAGCTGAATACATCTTCACTTCCTGACCTTATCTTCTCAGTCTTGTTCTTCTTCATGATGGTAACAAGTATGCGTGAGGTCACATATAAAGTGAGATTTGACCGCCCAGCCGGAACACAGCTCGAAAAGCTTGCGCGTAAATCTTGTACTTCATTCATCTACATCGGTAGACCAACTGAACAGTATGCAGCTGTTTATGGTTCTGGTACTCGTGTACAGTTAAACGACGATGTCGCTGATGCAAATGCAGTATACGACCATGTAATGGACGACCGTAACACAATGGCAGAAAGCGATAAGCCTTTCTACACTGTTTCACTTAAGGTCGATAAAGATGCTCCAATGGGTATCATTACAGACGTTAAGCAAGAATTGCGTAAAGCATATGCCTTGAAGATTGTTTATTCAGCAGTCAAAGACAAGAAGTAACATAACGTAGCTTCACATACTATTAATAAGAGAGCGATGCAAACAAGCACCGCTCTTTTTTAACCTTTATTGCCCACTTCACACATTATTATATTATTTATTATAATAAACGCGCCTTTATTTCGCCAAAATATATTATCTTTGCATAGATAATTCAACATTAAGCCAAAAAGAACGAACTCATGAAACAATATCTTGACTTGCTCGACCGTATCCTCACAGAAGGAACAGAGAAAGGCGACCGCACCGGAACAGGCACAATCAGCGTGTTTGGCAATCAGATGCGATTCAATCTTGAAGAAGGTTTCCCTCTCCTCACCACTAAGAAGCTCCACCTGAAGAGCATCATCTACGAACTTCTTTGGTTCCTCAATGGCGACACTAACGCAAAGTGGCTGCAGGAAAGAGGTGTGAGAATATGGAACGAATGGGCAGACGAAGACGGCAACCTCGGTCATATCTATGGCTATCAGTGGCGTTCATGGCCAGATTATGAAGGAGGACACATCGACCAAATCAAGGAAGTGATTGAGCAAATCAAGAACAATCCTAATTCCCGCCGCCTCTTGGTAAGCGCGTGGAATGTGGCCGACATAAAGAACATGAACCTGCCACCTTGCCACATACTGTTCCAGTTCTATGTAGCCGACGGGCGGTTGAGCCTTCAGTTGTATCAAAGAAGTGCCGACACATTCCTTGGAGTTCCGTTCAACATTGCCTCCTACAGCCTTCTGCTCATGATGGTAGCACAGGTTACAGGCCTCAAGGCAGGTGATTTCGTATACACAACAGGCGACACTCACCTCTATCTCGACCATATCGAGCAGGCAAAACTTCAGCTCACCCGTACCCCTCGCCCACTTCCAAAGATGGTAATCAATCCAGAAGTGAAGGATATCTTCAGTTTCAAGTACGAAGATTTCCAACTCGAAGGCTACGATCCTTGGGATCATATCAAGGCAACCGTAAGCGTATAATCGCGTAAGCTGCAAGTTACGAGTTACGCCTCAACCCAGATTTGTACCCAATTATTTCATTCCATTCACACATTTATCAAACTCAACAACCATGACACTATCAATAATTGTAGCAATAGCAAAGAACTTCGCAATCGGAAAGAAAAACGAATTGCTCTACCACATGCCTAACGACATGAAGCGATTCAAGCTGACAACAACCAATCATACCGTCATCATGGGCAAGAACACATTTGCTTCGTTCCCTCACCGCCCATTGCCAAACCGCCGAAACATCGTGCTTGCCTTGCCAGAGGAAGTGCCTGCCGACAAGGAAGGAGCAGAATGGGTGAACTCTCTCGAAGAGGCATTCGAACTCTGCAAGAATGATGGAGAGGTATTCGTAATCGGAGGAGCTTATGTCTATCGCCAGACACTTCCGCTTGCCGACAAACTCTATCTCACCATTATCGATGACGAACCAGAAGGAGCCGACGCATATTTCCCTGAAGTGAAGTACGATGAATGGAAGGAAACTTTCCGCGAAGAGCATCCAGCCGATGAGCGTCATGCCCACAGCTATGCATTCGTCAACCTCGAAAAGTAAGAAGCAACGGAATCCCGCAAATAGGTTCCCGACTTCCAATATCTACTGCGTTAAGTGTCTGTTCCGCTGGGGGCAGGCACTTTTTTATTGAGTTCATTCAGAGTTTCTATAGAACAATTAATCATACGATGCCCATCGTATTGCCGTAAGACCATTATCGTATCGCCATACGAACATTATCGTATCGCCATACGAACATGATCGTATTTGCAAAACACCTATAGACATTTGAAAGACTTTCCACGCGCACGATTATATATAATAATGTATAAACCTACCTGCACATGGAATTATTTGCGTGAGAAAGATTTTATTTCGGATGGAAGTAGTGATATTTCTGTTTTATTTCGTATCTTTGCAGAAGAAATCAAAATATAGAGAAACCACATGAAACTGCCTGACGATTTTCAATCGGAAATGCTTCCGCTCCTGGGGGAAGATGAGTATGCGAAGCTGGAAGAAGCACTTGCCAAGCCAGCCACTACGAGCATTCGCCTCAACCCTCGCAAACCGATGTGTCAAGAAGTGTGGAAAGAGGCGCGAAAGGTGGCTTGGTGTGACGAAGGATTGTATCTCGACGAGCGTCCTTCATTCACGATGGACCCTCTGTTTCATGCTGGTGCCTACTATGTTCAGGAGGCTTCGTCGATGTACATTTCCCGTCTGGTAAGGCATTATATCGGCAATGAAGATGTGCTTGCAGTGGATTTGTGTGCCGCTCCTGGCGGAAAATCCACTCTTCTGCTTGCAGAACTTTCGGAAGGTTCGCATCTTTTCGCCAACGAAATCATGCCAAAGCGTGCCCATATTCTTCTGGAAAACATCACGAAATGGGGCAATAAGAATGTTACAATCACCAACAACAAGGCAAGCGACTATCAGAAACTCGGATGCTCGTTCGACCTCATTCTGTGTGATGTCCCATGTTCGGGCGAAGGAATGTTCAGAAAGGACAGTCAGGCAATCGACGAATGGAGCAAGGAAAATGTAGAGATGTGTTGGCAACGCCAAAGAGAAATCATAAGCGACATTTGGGAGTGTCTTCGTCCAGGAGGCATTATGATTTACAGCACTTGCACGTTCAACACTAAAGAAGACGAGGAAAACGTGATTTGGATAAGTGAGGAACTGGGAGCCGAAATCCTACCTACACTTGCAAATGCCGAATGGAACATCATGGGAAGTCTTGCAGATAAAGACATTCCTTGTTGCCATTTCATGCCTCACCGAACCGAAGGCGAAGGTTTCTTCTGTGCGATTCTCAGAAAGGAAGGCAACAAAGAAGATGCTGACAAGGTCAATGCAGATTCCATAATCAAGCGTGCCAATAAGGTTTTGAGAGTATTGCCACTGCAAGGAGACGAAGAAAAACCAGTTGCTGCAGTCGATGTTGACCATCAGACAGCCCTTCAATATCTGCATGGAGAAGCACTTCGATTGCCAGCCGAAACCCCTCGCGGAATCATCACTATCACATACAAAGGATTGGCATTAGGCATTGCCAAAAACATAGGCAACCGTGCCAACAACCTCTATCCAAAGGAATGGAGAATAAAGAAACAAGTATGAAACGAATACTGATTATATACACCGGCGGCACAATCGGCATGATACAGAATGCCGAAACGGGTGCTCTCGAGGCATTCAACTTCGAACACATCCGCCAACACCTGCCCGAACTGAAGCAATTCGACTTCAATATCGACAGCTATCAGTTTGAATCTCCTATCGATTCGTCAGATATGGAACCTTCGCTATGGGTGAAACTCGTTGATATAATCGAGGAGAACTATGCCAAATACGATGGTTTCGTGATTCTTCACGGTACTGACACAATGTCATATACAGCATCTGCCCTGAGTTTCATGCTTGAAAACCTGACCAAGCCAGTAATCCTCACAGGCAGTCAACTCCCAATCGGAGTGATGCGAACAGATGGAAGGGAAAACCTTATCACATCAATCGAAATAGCCGCAGCCACAGATGCAAAGGGTCATGCAATCGTGCCTGAGGTATGTATTTTCTTCGGGCAATGCCTCTATCGCGGCAACCGAACAACGAAGAAAAACTCGGAACAATTCAATGCATTCCGTTCCTACAACTATCCCCCACTTGCACAGGCTGGCATTTCCATCAGTTATGCCGACAAGTTCATACATATTCCCGATTTCAGCAAACCGCTCATTACCCACAAGAACTTCGACACCAACGTATTGGCACTCACACTTTTCCCTGGCATACAACAGCAACTGATAGAGAATGTTGTCAAGATGAAAGACATAAAAGGCATCATCCTCCGAACATTCGGCTCGGGCAATGCCCCAAGCAAGCAATGGTTCACGGATGCCCTCACACGAGCTACAGCAGAAGGAAAGGTAATTGTCAACATCACTCAATGCCAGAATGGAAGCGTGGAAATGAGCCTCTACAAAACGGGGATGCTGTTGCTGCAGGCAGGAATCGTCAGTGGTCACGATATGACAGTTGAGTCGGCCGTAACCAAACTTATGATTCTTCTCGGCCAAGGTCTTTCGCCCGAAGAAGTACGCAAACAAATGTCGACATCCATTGCCGGCGAAATAAGCATTACAGGCAACAAAGAAACCAAGTAGCGAAGGAAATCAACAAAAAGTTTACAAATAATTTCTCTATATCGCTAATAATCACTATCTTTGCATTGCATTTAATAACTAACGGCAAATTTTTTAACAACCTACTTCTAAAGACAAGTTTGACAAATGCCAAGTTTGTCATTAGCGGTAGCCAATTATTTTTATTTTTTATGAATCTTTACATTAGGTATTTTGACCAAGACACACTTGCAACCAACATCGACGAAGTGGTTGCGTTCTTGCAGACAATACAGGAAGTAAGACTTTCCGACGAAGTGGTCGGACGTATTGTCAACTACACTGAATCCAGCAATGTATATCCTTACCGTCTGAAGGTTGGTTATACTAATTACGTCCTCTTCCTCAAGACAGAGGCAAACACTCTCGAAGAATTCAAACAATTGGAACAACTTCGCAAGGAACAAAAGGCAGATGGAACATACGTTCCTGAACGAAAGAAATCAGCTCTTGAAATGCTCAGCATCGAACAAGTTGGTTGGTACGAAGCTTCTTTCACATTCAAGCGAGTTATTCAGATTCCCGAAACCAACAAGTTCCAATACAAGGACACTCGTTTCCGTGCAAAGTTGAAGGCAAACAGCCCTCTGGATTGCTACAACCGCATAATCAATCATCTTCGCAACCGTCAGGATGTTGACCCACGAAGCCAATTCCCATCTGCAAAGAGCAGCAACTTTGAGCACAAATTCCTTGGCGACGATCCTAACAACGAGCCAACTGAATAAAGAAAACAACAGAGGGTTGTCAAAAATTTTGACAACCCTCTTTCTTTATCTCTTTCTTCTTCTTTAGAAAATGAAGTTACCGTCATCCGTCTCTTCCACCTGTTCACGCCTTGTTGCCTTTGGTGCTTCCTCGGCTTCAACAGTAGGAACATCATTCAATTCTTGCTCCATCTCTTCTGGATTATACTCTTGAAGAGTAGTTCCATAAGTAGTTCGGAGTACACGAAATTCGGTTCTTCGGTTGAGAGCATTGCAAATCTCCTGCTGTTCTTCATCAAGCTTAAGGATAAATTCTTCAGAAAGTGTATCACCTTCATTAAGGAATTCATACACTTCAGCCAACCTTCTGCGAATCACCTTAGGACGCTCCTCACCATAACCAACAGCAGTCAAACGGTCAGCCTTTATGCCATGTTCGATAAGGTAACGGACAACAGATTCGGCTCTTCGCTGTGAAAGACGTTGATTATACGTATCGTTTCCTCTATAGTCGCAATGTGCCGACAGCTCTATAGTAATGTTTGGATTCTCGTTAAGCATGACGACCAAACGGTCAAGAGCTTCTGTGGATTCGTCAGTAAGTGTAGCCTTATCAAATTCATAGAAGATATTGTCGATAAGAACCGGAATGTTGATTGGAGGCAAAGGGAACTGAAGGACATATTCCTCGCTTTCCTTAGATTGCTCAACCCTAATTTCCTGCTTCACATTAAGATATCCCTTGCATGTTCCAAGCATCACATAATCAACTCCAGGGGTAAGTATCATCGTAAACGAACCATCACCCTTGACACTGAGTTTCTCGTTCGTTCCGTCATTTCCTACTACATACACAAGACCTTCTGGCAATTCATAGCCGTCCTTCTCATAAACCCAACCCGTGACTGTCTGCAATATCTCAGGTAATTCAAAGCTATAGATATTCTCCCAACCTCTGTTGTTATCGCCTCGGCTCGAAGAGAAGAATCCACGATTATGCACACCTTCGAATGTCATTCCAAAGTCGTCAGCATTCGTATTCATTGGGTATTGAAGGTTCGTTACAATCCATCCACGCAAACTGTCTGGCACTGCCTTAAACAAATCCAAGCCTCCCATTCCTGGATGACCATCAGATGAAAAATAAAGTTCTCCGTTCTGGCGGAATGAAGGGAACATCTCGTTACCTGCAGTATTGATAGGTCGGCCGAGATTCTCCACTCCTCCAAAGCCATCACTCATGATGCGAGTGCGCCAAATATCATAGCCACCTTCACCACCTGGCATATCACTGACGAAATAAAGCCAAACTCCATCAGGACTTACTGCTGGATGAGCGTATGAAGAAAGCGTATCCTTACTGATTTCACACTTTGTAGGCTTTGCCCATGTCGCATCACTTCTGTTCGACTTATAAATCTCCGCATATCGAGGATAAGATGGGTCGCTGCTGCAACGAGTGAAATACATTGTCTTACCATCAGGGCTTATGCAGCTTACACCTTCATCATATTCAGTATTTATTTCCGACTCTATCTCCTCGAGTTGCTTCCATTTCTTATTCTCATCCTGACGTGCAATGAACATATCGGCATATTTCACACCTGTAATACTGCTGAGTTCATCGCCTGTAGCATCCTTACGGGTAGAAGTAACAAGCAATTGATCATATTCGTCGCCAAAGAGCATTGGAGAATAATCTGAACGAGTGCTATTGAACAATCCCTCTTTCTTTACTATATAAAGATTGGGATTGGCCTTCCATTCTGGAGCCAATTCACACGAAAGCAACCCGCTTCGAGCCAATTCATTGCCTGGATCCTTATCAAGATAAGCAGCGAAACTTTCTGCTGCTCCCTTATAATTAGCCAATTTCAATTGTTGCTGACCAAGGTAGAGCAGAGATGTACTGTCTGGATTGTTATAGCGAACGGCATTCTGGTATGCCTGCATTGCCTTCTGAGGATTGTTTATGATGCGATAGCAATTGCCCATACGCATGGCACGGTCAGCACGTTTCGCCTTATCTTTCGTTGGGATGCGTTGGTACGATTTCTTATAGAATTGGGCTGCCTGATAATATTCGCCCAATGCAAAGAACTGCTCTCCCTTCTTGAAATTGATGGTTTCGTTGCTGCACGCACAAATGACAGCCACAACTATCATTGCGGTTGCCATCATGGTCAATCTATTCACCTTACATTTCATACTATTCTATAACGTACATTACCCTTCTTTTATTGTATTGCCAAACAAAAAGATACACATTATTATATATATTATATGGTTATTATATAATACAAACAAAAAAAGGATGCCCGGACAATGTGTCCGAGCATCCAATGGATTTTATCAACTCCTTCCTATGCGGAAGGACTCAGGATAAGTTGATTACTTAATGAAAACCTTCTTACCGTCGATGATGTTGAGACCCTTCTGAGGAGCAGCGAGCTTCTGACCTGCGAGGTTGAAGATGTCCTTCTGAGCAGCCTTAACATTATTGATAGAGTTGATACCTACAGGATCCTTGTCGCCACCGAGGTATTCGAGCTGGAAGTCATCGTAGATTACCCAGTCGCCTGAAGGGCCCTGAGCCTTGCGGAGACCTACTGTAAGAGTACCACCTTCTGGAACATAGATGTAAACTACATTGTTGTAAGCTTCAGGGTCTTTAGCAATACGATACTGGAAGCCACCCATTGAGCATGGATAGTAGTATACATTGTCGCCATCAACAACTCTTGTATCGAATGGATAAGCTGGTGCATCTGGATTTGCTGTCTGACGATAAGCATCTGCTTCTTCTTGATCTTCTGGGAGGAGTTCTTCGAAGTTGTAGATACAAATTGTGTTATCCCAGTCAGCTGAGTAACCAAGGTTCTTATATTCTGCAGCTGCATCCTTCATATTGAACCATTCAGTGAATGAAAGGTCTGTCCACTGACCGTCACATACAGATGTGATGTAATCCATAGATTCTGCGTCATCGCTTGTCTTAGCGAAGATTTCAGCATTGTGATTAGCCCATGCAGACTTGTCGCCGTTAGCTTCCTTCCATGAAGTGTAGCATCCATTGTTATTGATATCGCCGCCATCACGGTAGCAAGCGCGTACCTTGAATGCATATGTACCTTCAGGGAGACCTACGATAGTTTGAGAAACTGTCCAAGATGCCTGGTTCCAGATTTCTGCAAGCTGACGTCCATAAGTATTGCATGAAGGATCAACTGTGCAATCCCAACCTGTCTTAGGACCTTCGCTGAGGTCAGGGTTGTTGAGGAGAGCTGTGATGTTAGCAGGATTTTCTCTTGTAGCATCCTTACCACCAGCCTGTTCGATAATAGCTGCATTGATGAGGAGACCGAGTTCTGCTGCATAAGCGTTGAGAGTTTCAACGTCGCTGTAACCCTTAGCGAGAGCTGCTGCCTGTTCTGCGAGCTTAGCATTGATTGCATCGCTTGCATAAGCTTCTGCCTTGTCATACTGCTTCAAGTATGCGTCGTATGCATTGTAAACAGCCTTAGCTGGTTCAATCTTTTCAGATGTATCGTCGTCAGCTGTACCGAGAGCGTTGATGAATTCGAGAGCTGGTTCGAGGATAGATGCCTTTGCTGAACCTGCTTCGCATGCGTTGTAGAGATCATCGTACTTAGTTGGAAGGTTATATCCGTTCATTGTTGTAGAGAGGCTTGCAAGGAACTGCTTAATTGCAGTTGTAGTTGCGAATGCTTCTTCGTAAGCTTCTGTTGAAGCGATTGGGAGAACGATTGTTGCGAGCTGTTCTTCTACATACTTCTTATCACCTGCGAAAATGTTCTGCATGCTTTCCATCTTAGCGTTGATGTCATCAAGTTCTTCCTGGATCATTGCGTCGAATGAAGGAGTTTCACCGTAGAACATGAGACGGAAACCAGTTACGTTCATTACCATACTTGTCTGGCCACCGATGAGGAGCTGACCGTCTGGTACTGATACGATACCTGTCTTGTGTTCCTGCCATACACCACCGTTCCATTCGTTCCAACCCCATGTTGGAGAGTATTCAGAGTCTGGAGTACCTACTGCTGACTTAACTTCTGTACCTTCTGAGTTGCGGGCGAAGATGTTGTGATATTCGCGGTCCCATTCACCATTTGCTACGTTACCTCTCATGAGAGCCTTAACGCTGTAGTAACCGTTTGGAAGACCTGCGAGCTGCTGACGGATTTCCTGAGTTCCTGTAAGACCTGAGTTCCAACCATCAGATACACCGACGAGTGAGCCCTGATACATGAGCTTGAGACCGCCTGACCAACCAGCTGTGTAGTTGAGGTACTTGTACCACTGGTTCTGAACGTCTTCGTCAGCACCGAGAACTACCTTTGATGATACGTTTTCACGACCGCCTTTGCCTGCGATTGAGCCTGGGAAGTCTGATGGACCTGCTGCTACTGCGTTGTAGTGCCACATGCTTGTGTCGCCGCCCTGCTGGATACACCAGATTGGCTGGTTGCGACCGTCACAAGTGTTGTCGATCTGAACTGGAGTGTATTCTGGATTCACGAACCAAGGGAACTTGATGAGTGATGAGAAGTCCTTTGCACCGTTTTCATCTACTGGAGATGTGTTGAGGTATGCTGCGCGGGCTGTCTGGAGCTGCTTGAAGAGTTCTGCATAAGCGTTTGGATCGTAGCCGATTTCTTCTGGGTCTTCTACATATGCCTTTTCCTTGATTGCCTCGAATGCTGCAGTGAAGTCTGCCTTGCCTTCGAAGTCGGTTGATGCTGCCATGTCTTCTGACATTTCGATGAGTTCAGCGAGGCTGCTTGCGATTACGCGAGAGTTTACTGCTGTTTCATACAATGCATCGAGAGCCTTGACTGCTGCGAGTACTGATTCAAGGCTTTCCATATCTGTGTTACCTTCGATTTCCATCACGCCGTCGTATACGATTGATGCGAGAGCTGAGAATCCGTAACCTTCGATCTGGTCAGCGATTTCGTTGTCCTTGTTCATTCCTGCCTCCATATCGTTGAGGGCGAGGTCGAGTTCTGCCTTTTCGTCAGCTGGTCCGTTGTAGATTACCTGAAGGTTGTTCCATACCAACCAGTCCTGAGCGATGTTGCCTGTCTTGCGGAAACCGATGCGTACCCAGCATGCTTCCTTTACTACTACGTTGAAGGAGTTCTGGTACAAATCGTTTTCGAAGTAAGTGCGTGCACCGTTAAGACAGCATGGGCACCAGTATGTTACTTCTTCTCCGTTTACCAAGCCTGTGCCGCTTGCGTCGTTCTTCCATGAACCGTCTGAGTCGAAGAACAAGCGTTCTGTCTGACCTGAAGTAGCAAGTGAACGAACATTAGTTTCGAATGTACGTGTTACAGCTGAGTTAGCATCCTCTGAAGAAAGGAGGTCAGCGTAGATCCATGCATTCTTCTTAACAACTCCATTAAACATGTTGTTGAAGTTGTCGCCTGGAGTACCTTCACGGTAGAGAGCCTGAACCTTCACTGTATAGTAACCAGCTGGGAAGTAAACCACCTGATACATGTCTGTAAGGTCGCCTGTTGACTTACCGTCGAAGTAAATACCGATTGCACCAACACCAGTTTCTTCATTCCAAGCGTACTCTGTTGGCTTTGAGCCCTTCCAGTAGTCACCCATTGAGTCCCACTGAAGGTCACCATTTGAGTTCTCCGAAGTTGGACCTCCGAAAGAACCATCAACATCACCCATACCAAGGGCTGCAGCCACGTTCTGGCCTTCTTCCCATGTTGAAGGGTCTGCTTGTGCAAATGCTGCTGCGCCTGCGCACAATGCAATTGCCAAAGTAATGAATTTCTTCATAAGCATTTTTGTTTGTTGTTAATAAAATGAATTAATAAATAAAAGTATTTGTACTTTTCTTCTCAATTATTTACGTAATATTCAATCAGCGAAAGTTTTCACCATTTTTTATTCTCATCATCACTTATCTATAAATAGATAATATTCATCAATATGCGACTGATTTCGTGGCAAAGATACAAAAACAGCACGAAACGACAAAACTTTTTAACATATTTCTATCACATAGCATACAAAAAAGCATAATTCGTGTATAAAACGTACATTTACAGCACCATTCTATTATACTATTTCAGCATTCTGTAAGTTGAAAAACAAATTCACAAAACAGGGAAATTATAACCGTAAAATAATAATACGCACTCCTTGATGCCACAAAAGGCCATCGCCTTTTCATCTGGAACAGAACCTTTGTCATACGAATTTCGAGGAATAGAAATAGGTATGCAGATGCTTTGTTGTAGGTAGTCACGAAAATTTCTATAGGTTAATCCGCCATACGAACATGATCGTATGGCCATACGATCATTATCGTATCGCCTTACGACCATTATCGTATTGGAGAAACATCTATAAACTTTTGGGAAGTATCCAGGTTTCGTCCTATTTACCTTCCTCTTTCGGCAAATGGGGTTACTGGCTGTCCATTGACGAAAATATTCGTGAAATGTACGTCACTCACACGATGCTGAGAGTCGAAATCGCTCCAAACATCGCTTTGCAATCGGCTTTTATCGCCTAAAAACTCGATATTGCTAAAGTAAACATTTCGCACATAATTTCCCGGAGCCCTATTGTATTTATCAGAGAAATACACTTGAAGGTTGAACAATCGGCCTTTTTCCAAATAATCAACCCTAATATTATCGAAACGAATGTTACTAATTCGGTTTTTGTCTCCACAGCGAATCGTAAACACTCCATCACCATCTTCATTCAGTACATCACATTCCGAGAATAAAACATTTGTCAAAGTCTCACCCTTTTCGCTACGGTCATCCCCATGAGTTCCGAGATGGAAAGGATGGGCAACATCGGCCCAAAGGGTAGCTCGACGCACTGTTATGTTCTTTGTATCTCCCCAAAACCACCAACGATGATTGTAAAGGGCTATGCAATCGTCGCTGTTTCGAAGAAAAACATCTTCTATCAGTACGTTTTGACACGACATCAAGTCTATTCCGTCGCTCCATCCATGACGGGAAAACGACTTGATATTACGTATGGTTACGTTTTTCGACTGACCGCCATAAACTGTGTAATGAACCGGATTCACAATGGTTATTCCCTCAACGAGGACATTCTGGGAATGAGTGATTTCGACGCCTCGGAGCGGATGGTCGAGAACTCCTCGGCCAAGAATCCTGACATTCTTTGCATGATCCACAACAAGTTTTCCCTTGACCACAGCTCCTGAAGCTAAATAAACAGTGGTGTTGCTCGGAATTTTTATATCTCCTGTTTGCTGACCCATTATAAGGTCTTTTGGCTGATGAATGCCTGGGCCAAAATAGATTATACGAGCATTCTTGATGAAAACATCTTTGTTTGCCTCTCCTTGCCAATTGATCAGGCGAGGTTCGGTGCCATCATAGGTTTCGGTTTCCGGCTTATCAGCAAACAGATGCAAGTTGTGCTTTCGGTCGCCATTCCATTCTATACTTAAATAATGAGGTTCGGAAAGCATGAAAGAAATAGTACTGTCATTCTCGAAATCAGGTTTTATGCCAAAACGAGATGGAAGAACTGCGACATCCTTACCATTGTTTTTAGCTGCAATCCCATGTTTGACAATCCTAACCTTCACGGGTTTTCCCATATCAAACTGGCACCACGATGCCTGTTGAACATCATGCATATCCACATCACAACGATAAGTTGGCAATGATTGGCCGTCAATTTCGACCGAGAAATCGTGCATTTCCTCAATTTGGGCAAAACTCTCAAGGAAGAAAGAAAGGAAAAGGACAATGGTTAGTATGATTCGTTGCATATATATTATATATAAAAATGTGTGGACATTTTGGCCGATTAGGGCTAAACACAAGATTTCAATCCCAATTGATATTATTTGTCTGAAGTCGAATCTGAAGCAAAGGGACGTCTATATGTGCAACCTTCCTTCCATCGGCTACAACCATAAGCGGTCTTGCCTTTGATTATATGACCCTCATGGCAAACAGGGCAAGGAAGCCCCACCCATTCATCCGCTGCTGCAACAGGAGCAGTAGCATTAGAGTTGGCATTAGCTGTTGGCTGACTGTTAGCTGAAGATGGCTGACTTGCAGATTTCTTTCTTGGTTGGAATCCAGCGGGAGCATCACCCTTTTTGTCGCTGGCACTGGCTTTGGCATTAGCTTTGGCTTTGCCTTCCTTGGAAGAACTTCTCGATTTCTTTTCTGGCTTTTCCTCTTCTATAGTAATCCTTCGGTTGCTATTGTCAGCACGAACAGTGGTAATCAAGTCAATCACCATCTGCTTGAGTTCTTCAATAAACTGACCGGCACTATAGTTATGCTTCTCTATTTCACGAAGTTTCTTTTCCCAAATACCTGTAAGTTCGGCACTCTTCAACAGTTCTTCATGAATAAGAGAAATCAGTTCGATGCCAGTGGCTGTAGGTACAAGCGACTTCCTTTCCTTGCGAATATACCTACGTTTGAAGAGAGTTTCGATAATGGCAGCACGAGTTGAAGGTCGGCCAATTCCGTTTTCCTTCAAGGCATCACGAAGTTCCTCGTCCTCCACCAACTTTCCTGCAGTTTCCATAGCACGAAGAAGAGTTGCTTCGGTATAAGGTTTTGGTGGGGTTGTCCATTTCTCCATAAGTGAAGGTTCGTGAGGTCCCGACTCTCCCTCAACAAACTGACTGTTGAGGACCACCATTGTATTGCCTTCGGCATCCTTTTCCTGTTGTTCCTGTTCAACACCCTTCATCACCACTCGCCATCCCGGATCAGTAATAACCTTTGCTGTTGCCTTGAATTCCACGTCTGTAACCTGACCAAGAACAGTTGTGGTCAAGAACTTGCAATCAGGATAAAAAGCAGCAATGAAACTTCGGGCAACGAGATCATAAACCCGCTTCTCAAAGTCAGTCATATTCTGTGCTGGCACACCAGTAGGGATGATTGCATGGTGATCCGTCACTTTGGAGTTGTCGAAAACCTTCTTCGACTTCGGCAATTTCTTGCCGGCCAAAGGTTGAGTAAATTGCTCATATCCCTTGATTCCACGAAGGATTCCAGGACACTTTGGATAAATATCATCACTGAGGAATGTAGTATCTACACGAGGATAAGTAGTGAACTTCTTCTCATAAAGGCTTTGAATCACCTGAAGCGTTTGTTCGGCAGAAAAACCAAACTTTTTGTTGCAGTCAACCTGAAGGCTAGTCAAGTCGTACAAACGAGGAGGTGCTTCCGTTCCTTTCTTCGAACTGACTTCACTTACAACAAACGGATTGTCCTTCACCTTATTAAGAAATTCCTCGCCCTCCTCCAAAGAAGTGAACTTACCTTTGGTGGCTTGGAATGTAGTATCTCTATATATTGTGGAGAGAATCCAATATTGTTCGGGAACGAAAGAATCGATTTCCTGCTGGCGACGAACTATCAAAGCCAAAGTAGGAGTTTGAACTCGACCAATGCTCAACACCTGGCGATGCTGACCATATTTAATTGTATAGAGTCGGGTTGCATTCATTCCGAGTGTCCAATCACCAATTGCACGACTGAGGCCTGCCTCATAAAGCGACTGATATTCACTCTGGTCCTTCAAGCTCTTGAAGCCTTCGCGAATTGCTTCTTCGGTAAGCGAACTAATCCAAAGGCGCTTTACCGGACACTTTGCCCCTGCCTTCTGCATTACCCAACGTTGAATCAATTCACCTTCCTGGCCGGCATCACCACAATTAATGATTTCGTCGGCCGACTGCATCAGTTTTTCAATTATTGCGAATTGTTTCTTTATTCCATCATCATCCTTCAAGCGAATGCCAAAACGTTGCGGAATCATCGGAAGATCCCACATATCCCATTGCTGCCAACGGGCATTATATTCGCCTGGAGTCTTGAGTTCGCACAAGTGGCCAAAGGTCCATGTCACCTGATAGCCATTGCCTTCAATATAACCTTGACGGGAGTTTGTGGCTCCCAACACATTGGCAATGTCCTTAGCTACACTTGGTTTCTCGGCAATACAAACAATCACTTCTCTATACTATATTATTTTCGTTTCGTAACAATAAATACTTTGAATACCTAACACTCTTCTTGGCTCATATTCTGAATAATGGCTTGCTTACAATCTTCCATAAGCCATTTAGGTGTACTTGTTGCCCCACAGATGCCAACAGAATTGGCACCCTCGAACCATCTGTAATCAATCTCAGCCACAGTATCAATCATGTGCGACTTTGGATTGACTCTGCAACACTCATCGAAAAGCATTTTTCCGTTGGAACTCTTCTTTCCACACACAAAAAGAATCACATCATGCTCTTCAGCAAACTCTCGGATTCGAGGCATTCGATTGGCCACCTGACGGCAGATTGTATCGAAATAGTTGAAGACAGCATCTTCGTGCATGTGATCCTTTATATAACTGACAACATCACGAAAGCCTTCGAGCGACTTGGTTGTCTGTGAATACAACTGAATATCACGAGAGAAATCCAACTTATGAACATCTTCGAGATTCTCTATAACAATTGCATTTCCTTCTGTTTGGCCAACCAATCCGATTACTTCTGCATGACCATTCTTCCCATAGATTACGATTTGCTTTCGATGTTCGGTATCAGCATCATAATCAGCCTTTATACGCTTCTGCAAATGAAGTACTACCGGACAAGTTGCATCAATTATCTGAATGTTCTGCTGTTCTGCCTGAAGATAAGTAGAAGGAGGTTCACCATGAGCACGAAGCAACAACTTTGTATCATGCAGATTATCGAGTTGGTCCTTATCCACACTGATCAATCCCATTGCTTTCAAGCGGTCGCACTCACGACCATTATGTACAATATCGCCAAGACAATAGAGATTATCAGCAGAAGACAATTCCTCCTCTGCCTTTCGGATTGCAGTTGTAACGCCCGGACAGAATCCAGAACCATTATCAATCTCTACTATCATTGCCGAATTATTGTTTTTCTACTTTATAATAAATAGATAATGTGTCTATCCAAATGCTTTATGCCTCTGTTCGTTTCTTGAATTGAGAAAGAAGCCAAGCATTTTGCTCGTCTTTGGTAAGATTGCTATTATCCAGCACGAGAGCATCCTCTGCCTGACGGAGCGGATTCATTTCTCTGTGGGAATCAATATAATCTCGCTCTTCCACATTGCGAAGAATCTCATCGAAATCAAGGTTCTTCTCCCCTTTTCCTACAAGTTCATCGTAACGCCTTTGAGCCCTAACCTGAGCCGAAGCCGTAACGAATATCTTGAGTTCTGCCTGTGGGAACACAGCAGTTCCAATGTCCCTGCCATCCATTACAATGCCTTTGGCTTCGCCCATAAATTGTTGTTCGCGAGTAAGTTTTTCTCTTACGAAAGGCAAAGCTGCAATCGGACTTACGTTGTTCGAAACTTCCATAAGTCGAATCTCCTTCTCCACCACTTCACCATTGAGGCAAGCAAGAGGAAGATTTGTTTCGGGATCGAGTTGGAAACTTACTTCCACATCTTTCAGGCTTGCTTTCAAGCCTTCCTCATCAATTCCTTCCTGTGTGATAAACTTATTGCGAAGGGCAAACAATGTAACTGTTCGATACATTGCACCTGTATCTACATAAATATAACCTACTTCTTTGGCCAACCATTTAGCCATCGTACTCTTTCCGCATGATGAATGGCCATCGATTGCTACTATTATTTTCTTTTCCGGCATAATCAGAACGAATAACTTGCATTTACCAATACTGAAGATGCTGCCACATGGTATTTTCCGTAGGCAACTCCCAGTTTGAACTTCTTAATATTTATACCTCCACCAATAGAGATGCCTGCCCAATGGCTGCTGTCGTTTACTTTCATCTCATTGTGGCGACGGGGATTGTAGCCCAGGGCAATCCATGTTGTGCTTGTTGGGAACACATCTGCACCGAATGCCAAATGGTTGATTGGTTTCTTCTCATCCCAATCCGTGAGTTCATCGAATGTGAGAGACACACGAATTGGAGCATTTGCAAACTCTTTAGAAACTCCAACCAACAGATTGAATGGCAATGATTGCGATTCTTCATACAATGGATCAACCTGTCCTCCAAGGTTTTGTCCGACAATAGAGAACGACCAACCTCGCATTGGATCATAATAGTTGAGTCCTAAGTCAACTCCAAGTGCAGTCGACTTGAATTCTCCATAGTTTGAGAGAATGACTTTTCCCTGAACACCACCTGACCAACGATCGCTTAAGAGATAAGTGTAGCCTGCCTGCAAACCAACATCACTTGCCGAGAATGTTCCGAGTTGGGCAAAGTCGGAAGTGGTTTCCGTCATTTCTCCATAGTTGAGAACCATTCCGCCCACACCAATTGTTCCTCGGCTTCCTACTTGCTTTATGAACGAAGCACTCAACTTGAACGTACTTGAGATATAAGAGGTAAAGTTGAAGTCGAGAGTTTTGTCCGAAACATTGGCAATAAGTGCAGGATTGGTGAACAAGAGAGATGCGTCATCTTCGATGATTGACACATTATTGCCACCAAGAGCAGCTGAATGGGCAGAAGTAGGAACCTTCAGGAACTCGTATCCTTCAGCACCTTCCTGAGCATTCATATTTGCAGTAACCATCAGCGATAAAAGGCTGATAACTATTATCTTTCTCATATATTTTATTTCTTGAGTTGTTCGTAAAAGTCTTCGAGCAAACGGTTGGCAGCAATAAACGAAGTCATTTGGCCTCCAAGAACCATCTTTTCCATCTCTGGCAATTGCTCGCGAATAGTTGGATTGAAGTAGAACTTGTTGCGAAGATGCTCGTTGATACTCTCATACATCCAATATTTCGACTGCTCGTTTCTGCGATACTGGAAATAGCCAGATTCCTTCGTCTTATCTACGAAATCAAACACCATCTTCATTACTTTGTCGACATTCAAATCGTAGAAGCCGGAATAGCAAACCACTTCCGGAACGATTCCACTGTCAGGAACTGGGAAAAGATGAAGTGCATTGCGGAAATGACTTGCAGCCAATTCGGCTTTGTCGATATTCGAGCCGTCGGCCTTATTGATTGCGATTCCGTCGGCAATTTCCATGATTCCTCGCTTAATTCCCTGAAGTTCATCGCCTGTGCCTGCCAACTGAATGAGGAGGAAGAAGTCGACCATTGAATGACAAGCTGTTTCGCTTTGGCCAACGCCCACTGTTTCCACGAATATCTTATCGTAACCAGCCGCCTCACAAAGAATGATTGTTTCACGAGTTTTGCGTGCTACACCTCCAAGCGAACCTGCTGTTGGCGAAGGGCGGATGAATGACTTTGGATGTATTGAGAGGCGTTCCATTCTGGTTTTATCTCCAAGAATGCTGCCTTTTGTCTTTTCCGAACTTGGGTCGATTGCGAGTACGGCCAACTTTCCACCATACTTCTCAAGCACATGAATACCGAATGAATCGATGCTAGTACTCTTGCCTGCACCTGGAACTCCACTTATTCCGAGACGAACAGAATTGCCCGAGAAAGGAAGACACTTTTCGATTACTTCCTGAGCAATCTGCTGGTGGTCGGGAAGTGTACTTTCCACAAGTGTCACTGCTTGACTGAGCATCGTCACATCACCTTTTAATATTCCGTCAACATATTCTGCCGGAGTGAAAAGGCGCGTACGCTTCTTTCTCATTCTGTTAAGGTAAGGATTGACTATCTCCTGATGATCAACTCCTGCATTTACCTGCAATCCCTCGTATTCCTTGCTATTTTCTGGATGTTCCATTTCTACTTCACTTTTTTAACTTTCTTTTCCTTCTTCACTTTCACACTTATTATGCGAAGGTCTTCCACTGGGCGGTCATTTGAATCTGTCTTCACTTTCTGCATCTGCTCAACAATTTCCAAACCTTTTGTCACTTCTCCAAACACCGTATATTGTCCGTCGAGATGAGGAGTTCCGCCAATAGTTTTATACACTTCGCGCATTTCTGGAGTGAGTTTCACCTTGCCGCCCGTCTGACGGTCGAGTCGTTCCTGGGTTCTGTCAAGCATTTCATCTGTCATCACTTGTCCCCAAATGAAGCAAAACTGCGATGCACAACTCTCTTGGCGAGGATTCACTTCATCACCTTCTCTTGCTGCATTGAGCGAACCTCTTTTATGGAAGATTCCTTTGTCCAAGCAAAATTCTGCAGGAACAGTATAACCAGGATCTCCATCACCAAGCAACTGACCTGGCTTTGCATGCTTCGACTTTGGATCGCCACCTTGAACAACAAAGTTCTCAATCACTCTGTGGAAGAGCAAACTGTCGAAATAGTGTTCTTTTGCAAGACGAATGAAATTGTCGCGATGCTTTGGGGTTTCATCATAAAGACGGAACTCAACTGTGCCCATAGTTGTCTGCATCTCCACATACATGTTCTTGTTTTTGCGGGGCATTCCTGAGGTCAGCACCATAATCATGGTACAAACTACAATGATTGGTATGAAGAATCTGCTCAATTTCATAAATTCGTATCTACACTATTCGTTGCAAAATTATAAAAAATTTTGCTAACCACCAAATCTTTTCACAATTTCTCGCTAAACTCGGACCTATTTCTAGCTGTTCGGGAGGTCATTTCTTGCTAAACACAAAGCCTTTTCTTGCTAAACTTTTTTCCGTCCCCTTGCAATCATCTGTTTCATCATCAATCATAATCTCCTTGAATCATAACAAGGTGCATCCAAACTCATGGACACACCTTATTATATTTATATAGGCCGAAAAGTGGCTGTCTTGATTATTCTTCAGAATCGATTACGGCAATCTTTTCCTTGATTTCCTTCAAGTCAGCACGAAGCTTATCCACCTTACGATTGAGTTCGTCGACAAGTGAATTACCCTTGCTGCCCTTTGAGAGATTGAGGAATCCGAGGTTGTTTTCGTAAGTCTTGATTTCCTGAGCAAGGATTTCTGCCTGACGAACCAAGCGATCGCGAACCTTTTCACCACCTCCTGCAACTTCGTTCTTGAACTTCTCGACTCTACGCTTTGAAGCTGTTTGGCCAAGATAATCATAAAGACGATTCATCTGTTCGCGAAGAGCCTTGTAAATCTTATCTTTTTCCTTGAATGGAACATGACCGATTCCGTCCCATTCTGCCTGAGCATCCTTGAGTTGCTGACGAAGGTCTTCCACTTCTTCAGGCACGATTGCTGCAAGGCGGTCAACAATTGACTGCTTCTTTGCAAGGTTCTCGTTTTGCTCACCATACTTTGAAGATGTAGATTGCTTCTTTGCCTCGAAGAAAGCATCACAAGCAGCATTGAAACGAGACCAAAGTTCGTCACTATGTTTCTTTGGAACAGCACCGATTGTCTTCCATTCCTTCTGCATTGCAACAAGGCGGTCGGTTGTCTGCTTCCAATCCTGACTATCCTTCAAAGCCTCAGCTTCTTCTGTGAGTTCGCGCTTCTTCTTGAGATTATCATTCAATGCATCACGAGTTTGCTTGAAGAAGTCGGCCTTCTTTGTAAAGAAAGCATCACAAGCAGCACGGAAACGATCATAAATCTTCTGATTCATCTTCTGTGGAGCAAATCCGATAGTCTTCCACTTTGCCTGCAAAGCAGTAATCTGCTCTGAAGCCTGATTCCAATCTGCAAATGTCTTCAAGCCTTCCATATCGAAGCTTTCGATGATTTCACAGATTGCAGTCTTTTGGTCGAGATTTGCATTTTCTGATTCTTTGCGAGATTCGAAATAGTCTTGATGGCGCTTATTGATGATAGTTGAAGCTGCCTTGAAGCGATTCCAAATGTCTTCACGAAGTTCTCTAGAAACAGGGCCAATCTCGCGGAATTGCTGATGGAGTTGCTGCAATTGACGGAATGCTGCGATAACATCAGTTTCGTCAGCAAGGCGTTCTGCTGCTTCGCAAAGGGCTTCCTTCATTTCGAGATTCTTCTTGAAGTCGTAAGCTCGGAACTCATTATTGAGTTTCAAAGTATCGTAATACTTCTCAACCTGTACCTGATAAGTCTTCCACAATTCAGTAGCCTTTTCTGCTGGAACATCCTTGATTTCGTTCCACTGCTGCTGAAGCTGACGGAATTCGTTGTACATCTTATTTACTTCATCAGGACTGTCGAGAATAGCCTTAATCTTCTCAATAATCTGTAACTTCTTCAGGTAGTTTTCTTCCTTCTGCTTTTCCTGAGCCTCATGCTGAGCAGCTCTTTGTTCGCGAACTACTGCAAACTGCTCTTTGAAGACACTTTCAAGTGGGTCGATTGCTGGTTGGAATGCTTCCGCATCGCCACCTTCATCAACAAACTGCTTATAAGCAGCTTCGCCCTCTTGCTTGAGAATGCGATAGAAATGGCTCTTCAATCCGTCCATTTCCTGACGAGTGATTTCTTCACCGCTTTCTGCGATTGTCTTCAATCGTTCGATAATTTCTTCCTTTGTCTTTGGCAAGGCAACAGCTGCTTCTTCTGCAGGTTCTGCTTCAGCCTCCTCTACAGGTTGTGCTTCAGTTTCTACTGCTGGTGCTGCTTCAACGATAGGTTCTTCTGATTGTGTAGGTTCAACTACTGGAGTTGGTTCAACTACAGGTTCATTGTCGATTACTTGATTTTCTTCCATAATATATTATTTTTTTAGTTGTTTGCGAAAAATTGAGTAACTGTATATATATAAACTACTGCCATTGGAATGGCAAGCAGGGAACTGTCGAACCTATCGAGCATTCCACCGTGTCCCGGAAGTATGTTTCCAGAATCCTTGATGCCGAGTTTTCGCTTGATGAGCGACTCAACAAGGTCGCCCCAAGTACCAAATGCAACCACAACGATTGCCAAACCCGCCCATCCAAGTCGGTTGAATAAATCGTTTGTGGCATTGAAGTCCTGACTATAGAATGCAATAACCTGCGAAACAAGTATTGCCATAATGAATGCCGCAATCGTACCTTCCCAGGATTTCTTTGGCGAAATGCGAAGGAAAAGTCTGTGGCGGCCGAGCCAAGTACCAAATCCATAAGCTGCCGAATCTCCAAACCAAATAAAGATGAAGACAGAAAGTGTGAATACAGGACTGTAGGCCACATTCATTGTTCCGTCGATTGCCACGAATGAAAGAGCATTCAGAAGGGCAAAAGGCAAAGCAATATAGAGTTGGGACATAAAGGTGAATGCCCAATTGAGCAACACGTTATTGTCCTTGAAATAGAGTTCTGCAATCAAGAGATAAACCAATGTAATGAGGTAAGGGATGAACACTTCAGCCCCGGCCACACTTGCATTGAATGCCCAAACAGCAAAGAAGAAATAAACGGAAGCCACGGTTGTGATAAATCGATTGACTTGGCAACCTGCATGCTTATTCATTAACGAACAAAACTCCCACGTTGTAAGTCCGGAGAATGCCGCAAACAAAATAGCGTATGCCAGTGGATGCAAAAGGATGCAAGCCACTACCACCGCCACGAAGGCCAAGCCTGTGATTGTCCGAACTATTAAATTCTTCTTCATCTCTTATTTTCGTTTATTTATTCATCAATGCTTCAAAGAAGCAATTATCAATTTATCAGTTATCAGTTTACCAACCGAACAATGTATATTCCTGTGGTTTTGCATTGTTGTCCTTGCCTTCAGCCTTTGGTTCTTCAGCTGGTTGTGGCTGAGGTTCCTCGTCGGCTTCAGGAGTTTGAGCCTCATCTTCAGTTTCGGTTTCTTCTGGTTGATAAGGTTCATCGATTGGTTCGAATGGTTCCATTTCTGGATATTCAGGTTCTGCAGAAGTTTCAGAAGGTTCTTCTGCTTCTGCAGGTTCTGCCTCTTCGGGTTCTTCTTCAACTGGAGAACAAGCAGGAGCCACATACTCCTCTTTCTCTTCCTTTGCAGGAGTTTCCTCCTCTTCTGCCAATGGTTCATCATCTGCCAATTCATCTGCACCAGTGGCAAATGTTGTCACCTTCAATTCCTGGAAAGGTTTCTTTGGTGCTGGTTCTTCTTCGGCCATTGGTTCTTCCACTACTTCAGCAGTTGTAGAAACCGATTCGTTGGGTACTACCTGACCTGGATTCTCCTGATTCTGGTCGGCTAGTTCGCCATTCTTTGCCTTCTCCACCACTGCATCCACTGCCTTGCGACGGATGAATTCCTCGTTTTCGGCCGAATGGTCCATGAGGTCGTCATTTGCGTTCTGCTTATCTGCTTCACTGTTGGCTGCAAGGATTTCCTCTGTTCTCGAAGTCCAAGGACGCTTACCGAATATGCGTTCAACATCTTCTGCAAAGATGACTTCCCTATCAATGAGCAATTGAGCCAATTGTGCATGGCCTTCCTTGTGTTCACTGAGGATTTGCTTTGCTCTTTCATATTGCTCGGCAATCTGCTTCTTCACCTCTTCATCGATGAGTTGGGCAGTATGGTCACTATATGGTTTGCTGAAAGCATATTCCTCATTATTATAATAGCAGAGGTTTGGCAACGAATCGCTCATACCTGCATAGGCAATCATTCCATACGAACGCTTTGTAACGGTTTCAAGGTCGTTCATTGCTCCTGTTGAGATTCTGCCAGTGCAGAGTTCTTCGGCTGCACGTCCACCAAGGGTGGCACAAATCTCATCGAGCATTTCTTCCTTTGTAGTGATTTGGCGTTCCTCTGGCATATACCAAGCGGCTCCGAGTGCCTGACCACGAGGAACGATTGTTACCTTCACAAGTGGGTTGGCATACTGACAGAACCAACTGATAGTGGCGTGACCTGCTTCGTGGAGTGCGATTGTGCGCTTTTCGGCTGCCGTCATCACCTTTGTCTTCTTCTCAAGACCTCCGATGATTCGGTCGACTGCATCGAGGAAGCATTGCTTGTTAACCCATTTGCTGTTGTTGCGAGCAGCAATAAGTGCTGCCTCATTACATACATTGGCAATATCTGCTCCTGAGAATCCAGGAGTTTGGCGTGCAAGTGTGTCAACATCCACAGTTTCGTCGATTTTGATAGGACGGAGATGCACGTTGAAGATTGCCTTTCTTTCGTTGAGGTCAGGAAGGTCAACATGAATCTGGCGGTCGAATCGTCCGGCACGGAGAAGTGCCTTATCGAGAATGTCGGCACGGTTTGTGGCTGCAAGGATTATGACTCCGCTGTTTGTACCAAAGCCGTCCATCTCGGTAAGCAACTGGTTGAGCGTGTTCTCGCGTTCATCGTTTCCGCCCATATTGGCATTCTTTCCACGGGCACGACCGATTGCATCGATTTCGTCGATGAAGATAATGCAAGGTGACTTTTCCTTTGCCTGCTGGAACAAATCGCGAACTCGGCTTGCTCCTACTCCCACGAACATCTCGACGAAATCAGAACCTGACATCGAGAAGAACGGAACCTCTGCCTCGCCTGCAACGGCCTTGGCCAAGAGAGTCTTACCTGTTCCTGGAGGGCCCACAAGGAGTGCGCCCTTTGGTATCTTACCTCCAAGTTCGGTGTACTTCTTTGGATTCTTGAGGAAATCGACGATTTCGTGTACTTCGCGCTTTGCCTCTGTCTGTCCGGCTACATCCTTGAATGTTATCTTGTCCTTCGAATTCTTCTGTTCGAAGAGTTTTGCCTTCGACTTGCCGAAACTGAAGATGCCTCCACCTCCAGCTCCATTGCCCATTCGGCCCATGATGAAAAACCAGAGCACGATGAAAAGAATGATTGGACCTACCTGAAGCAGAATGTTCCAGAACATATTGCTGTCGTGCTCATAGCTTACCTTTCCTTGGAAATGCTCGTTTGAACGGGCAGAATCAATATGCTGTTCGAGATTCTCAACCGAACCAAACTCAACCATCGGAGTGCGAGGGCGGGACGTGCTCTTTGCCACATCTCCGTAAATATATTTCTCGCCATCCTGGTTGACAGAGAACTTCAGTGAGAGGTTGTCCTTATTGACGAGGATTTCCTTCACATAGCCACTGTCAAGGCAAGCCTGGAAATCCGTATATGTCAGCTGTTTGCCAGTTGATTCTCCACCCTTAAACAAATACATCATCGCAATGACGACTATCACGGTAATATAGAGCCAATTGAAATTGAATTTTGGCTTCTTTCCCTTGCCGTCAGCATTCATCTTCCTATTTGTATTCTCGCTCATTTGCTTAATTTCTTGTTTCTTACATAATTAAATCATTACCTTGTCCGTCCGACCCGACTAATCCAAATCTGGAATATCCTCGAATTTGGCATCTTCCCAAAGGTTGTCGATGTCGTAGAACTGACGGAAATCGGGCACAAACACATGAACCACAATGTCGGCAAAGTCCATTGCCACCCACAGGTTATTGTTTTTGCCGGCAATAGAAAGTGACTTCACTCCCATCTCCGTCCTCATCTTATTCTCAACCGAATCAGAAATAGCAGACACCTGAGTTGGCGTATTGCCCTCGCAGATGACGATAAAGTCACAGATGGTGTCATCGATTTTCCTCAAATCCACAACTCTCACGTTTCGGCCCTTCTTGTCCTGAATGCCATCGACGATATTTTTCAGTGTCTTATTTAATCTCATACTATTACTGCAAATTCGCCACAAAGATAATAAATTATTAGCTTCGCCGAACTAAAGTTCGAGTTTTTTACGTCAAAAAACATAAAATAATCCATTTTCCGTGCCATTTCTTCATTTCCAAAGGCCTTTTTTTCGGCTGAAAATGCAACAACATTATAAAATAATGGAACTCATTTCCGCTCTCACAAATCACAATCCATTCGAAACACCTCCTATTGATTCCCGTCCTCAAACGCATTTTCCACCCCCCGTTTTCTGCCCTCAAAACTTCCTTTCCGAAGCCAGCAACATTTTCCTTTTTCTATAGGAATATTTTCTTTTTTACCTAGAAACAAAACTAAAATAATGTACATAATTATTAATAATATTGACATAATTAATATTAATATTGTACATAATTATTTAACGTTATGTACATAATTATTAAAATGTTTCTATAAGTTTTAGGTTTTTCTCCTATAAAAACGATAAAATATAGCCGGAAACAAAGAAAAAGTAAGCCAATAAATCACTCTGAAAACGCCCGAAATCCAGATTGCCGGAAAAACACAAAATCAAGCCCGATTTTGCCCTTTACAACGGGTAAAAAAGGCTTCAAGGAAAAAAACTTCAAGAAAAATCAAAAAAAATTGCAATAATGTTTTGTCGGTTCAACAAAAAGCACTACATTTGCACCCGCAAAACGGAAAAGATGGCATCTTAAGCCGTGAGCCTCGAAAGAGAAATTGGGATATGGTGTAATTGGCAACACAACAGATTCTGGTCCTGTTATTTTGGGTTCGAGTCCCGATATCCCAACCACAAAAAAGGATGATGACTCAGTCACCATCCTTTTTTGTTTATTCTCACAACTCACTCACAAGAGTATAAAGTCGGGTTGAATTCGAACCTTTTACAAGGATTGTCTTGTCTTTCACAGCCGAAGAATGTAGTTCGGCAACCACTTCCTCAACCGATGGGAACAATTTCCAACAAACCTCATTTCCACAGCATTGGCACTTTGATTCGTTAACTTGTTGACCTGCTGACTGCTCAAAAGCTTTCTTGAATTCTTCTCCCACAAGCCAAATCGTCTTTATGTCCGAATCCTTCAACTGGCCAATAACGCCTAAATGCTCGTTAAGGCTCTCCTCGCCCAACTCTCTCATATCGCCAAGAACCACCATCTTATTGTCGGCTTTCAATTGGCGGAAATTGTCGAGAGCTGCCTTCATGCTTGTTGGATTTGCATTGTAGGCATCAACAATAAGAGTGTTGTCCTTCGTCTGCATCAATTGTGAGCGATTGTTTGAAGGCACATAATCAGCCAAAGCTTGCAAAATGTTATCGGTTGGTACGTTGAAATAGCGACCAATAGTGGCTGCAGCCATCATATTGTCAGCATTATAAGCTCCGATCAGATGGGTTTCTATTTTCTTTCCTTCAAAAGAGAAACGAACATAAGGAGAGGTTTGCTGACTTGCAGAATCATTCGATTGCTGACTTTGGCCCTTATATTTCACGAGTTTCAAGCCATCGGAAATACCCATAAGATGAGGGTTCGACTCGTTGATGAACACTGTTCCACCCTTCTCTCTCAAGAAATCATAGAGTTCACCCTTTGTGTGGATAACACCCTCAAACGAACCGAATCCGAGCAAATGAGCACGTCCAACGTTTGTGATGATACCGAAATCCGGTTCGGCAATATTGACGAGTGTCTTGATTTCCCCTGGATGATTGGCTCCCATTTCCACAACAGCCAATTCATGTTCCTTTGTCAATCGAAGAAGAGTTTTAGGCACTCCAATATGGTTATTGAAATTGCCTTGAGTGAAAAGCACATTATATTTCTTCGAAAGAACAGACGAAGTGAGTTCCTTCGTTGTGGTTTTACCGTTAGTTCCCGTGATTGCAAGGATTGGAGTTCCGAGTTGTTTCCTATGATAGTTAGCCAACATTTGGAGAGCCTTCAACGAATCTTCCACTCGGAAAATGCGAGGATTTCCATCAGTTCCTTCCACATCTTCGTCCACAACTGCATAAGAACATCCTTGTTCCAATGCCTTGAGAGCAAAGAGATTGCCATTGAAAGTCTCACCTTTGAGAGCAAAGAAAATCGAACCTTCAGGACAAACCCTACTATCTGTTGTCACTTCCTGATGCTCCAGAAATGCTTTGTATAAATCTTCTATTTGTGTCATTATCGTATGATTGTTTTTGATTTCGTTTTACAAAGATAGAGTATTTATCAATACCCACCAAAGATTCTTTCAAAATATTAAGCCAAATAAAAATAATTTCCCTCTGAATGCATCTTATATCTACTATTTTTATCATCATTCTCGCAATATAGATTGCATCTCTGGAATAAAAACAAAAGTTTTTCCCTTTTTATTTTGTATTTAGCTCGATTTGTATTATCTTTGTCACACATTATATATAATATATATGGAAAGGTGCAACTCATACACGCTGAATCTTGGTGGAACACTTATGGAAACGAGTATTCCGCTTGTGATGGGAATCGTGAATGCCACTCCCGACTCTTTCCACGAACATGCTTCGGATGCAGAAAGCATTGTAGCCACTGTGGAACGAATGATTAGGGAAGGAGCCGACATCATCGATATTGGTGGTATGAGTACCCGACCTGGAGCAAGTGATGTAAGCGAGGAAGAGGAATGGAGACGATTGGCAGAGGCTTTAGAATTGGTCAAAAGCAAATGGCCGCAAATGCCAATATCGGTCGACACTTTCCGTCCAACCATTGCAGAGAGATGCATCTGTGAATATGGAGCGCAGATAATAAACGACATTTCGGGTGGATGCAAAGAGATGTTTGAAGTAGTTGCTCGTACAAAAACTCCCTACATCCTTACTTTCAACGAAGAGCGCAAACCAGAGATGGACATCATAAAGCAAATGATGCTCTTCTTTGCAGAGAGAGTGCAGATGCTTCGCAACCGAGGACAAGCCGACCTCATTCTCGATCCCGGCTTTGGGTTCAACAAATCGGTTGAAGACAATTTCCGCCTCATGAGTCATCTTGATTGCCTCAAAGTATTGAATTTGCCTGTTCTCGTGGGAATATCCCGAAAGAGCATGATATACAAGACTTTGGAATGCACCCCAAATGAAGCCCTCAACGGAACAACCGCCCTCCACATGACGGCTTTGGAAAAGGGAGCCAGCATCCTCAGGGTGCACGATGTGGCCGAAGCAAAACAATGCATCAAGCTCAAAACCCTACTAAATTCTCCCTCGAAAGAATAAGAACAACAATAAAATAGAACTTTGTAATTAGCTAAATAGTAAATATAAAGATGTTGCTGAATTTTGAAATAAAAGACATTATCGACATAGTATGCGTGGCATTCCTGCTCTATTATGTCTACAAACTGATGAAGGATTCCGGTTCGCTCAATGTATTCTATGGCATTCTCATCTTCATTGCCACATGGATACTCGTGAGCCAAGTGTTCGAAATGCGTCTGCTTGGAAGTATCTTCGACAAATTGGTAAGTGTCGGCGTTTTGGCTCTCATCATCTTGTTCCAAGAAGAAATCAGACGATTCTTCCTTACAGTCGGTTCACAACGCAAGCTGAAGTTTATCTCCCGTTTTTTCTCTCGCAAGAGCAAGGCAAAGGAAACCGGCAGCAATCCTGCTGTAATGAAGATTGTATGGTCGTGCGAACAAATGGGAAAGAACAAGGTTGGAGCTCTCATCATCATTGAGAGAAGTATGTCGCTCACAGATATTGCAAAGTCGGGCGAAGCTATAGATGCCATCATCAGCCAGCAACTCATTCAGAACATTTTCTTCAAAAACAGTCCTCTTCACGATGGTGCAATGATAATAAGTCATAATCGCATTGCCGCTGCAGGATGTATTCTTCCTGTTTCACACGACCTGAACATACCAAAGGAATTAGGACTTCGCCATCGTGCTGCCCTTGGAATCACTCAACAAAGCGATGCCCTTGCAATTGTTGTTTCGGAAGAAACCGGTGCAATCTCGATTGCTCGAAGAGGTGAACTTCAACATCGGGTAAGCAATGAAGAAATGGAACGTCAACTCACAGAAGCATTACAATAGCTACTAATTTCAAAACTCTAACTATATGAACATCAAAAGACTAACTACACTTATCGCTTTATTTACAATCATCATCCTTGCTTCATCGGCACAAAAGTTGCCAAAGCAGGAAAGTATTCTCAATGCCATGGAATTGGCCAACAAGCACTTCATCGAGAAACATCCAGATGCAGGTGCAGCTACATTCGTCAAGAAGATGCGCCCAAGCAACCTTTGGACAAGAGGTGTCTACTTTGAAGGACTTTACGAACTTACCGTAATCGAGAAGAAAGTCAATTCGCCTCTATACGACACCAACTTCAAGTATATCATCGACTGGGGAAATGCCCATGAATGGTTTCCTCGAAATGGAATAAAGACTCGCAATGCCGATGACTATTGTTGCGGACAAACCTATCTTCGAATCTATTCTCAAATAAAGGATTATGTATGCCTCGAACCAACCATGCAATGTATGGACAATACTCTCCGCAATCGCGAAAGCCTTTCCGACTGGACATGGATTGATGCCATCCAGATGGGACTTCCAGTATTGACCAAACTCTCACAAATCAAGGCCACCGAAGGTGATGAGACATTCTCACGCTATGCAGATTGGGGTTGGAAGATGTATGCATGGACTCGCAACGAAGAAGGTGGAGGACTTTTCAACAAGGAAGAAGGACTTTGGTGGAGAGACAAGGACTTTGTTCCGCCTTACAAGGAGCCAAACGGAAAGAACTGTTATTGGAGCCGTGGAAATGGTTGGGTTTATGCAGCTTTGGTTCGTGCCATGCAGGACATTATGGACACACCAAACTATGACTCACATCTCGACGACTATAAAGCCGACTTCCTCGCAATGACTGAGGCTCTCAAGAAATGCCAACGTAAGGATGGATTCTGGAATGTAAGTCTTCACGACGAAAGCAACTTTGGAGGCAAGGAACTTACTGGCACTTCCCTCTTCCTGTACGGAATGGCATGGGGTGTAAACAATGGTATCCTCCCAAAGAAAGAATATCAACCAATAATAATCAAAACATGGAATGCCTTGGTAAAGGAATGTCTCCACAAAGACGGAACCCTTGGATTCGTACAAGGAACTGGCAAGCAACCAAGTGATTCCCAACCTGTAGCATTTGACAGTGAGCCCGACTTCGACGACTTTGGTCTCGGATGTTTCCTCCTTGCTGGAAGTGAAGTATATAAACTAAAGAAATGAAACAACTCAGATTCATACTCTTTGTCATCATAGCCACGACAATTGTGGCTTGTGGCGACTCAACCCAAAAGAAGCGCGTTGGACCAAAGAAGACAACTACAAGTCAACCTTGGGAACTGCTCGTTGTAGCAAACAAAGAGTGGCTCAAAGCACCTGCCGGCTCTATTCTTATGGAAACTCTCAACTCGGAGATTCCTTGTCTTCCTGCGTCTGAACCATATTTCCGTACAATGTCGGTAAACCCAAGAGGATTCAGCAAGACTTTCAAGGGCTTTGCCAATATCATCTTTGCCGAAGTTGACAAGAAATACGATAAGGCAGAAATGAAATTAAGTCGAAACGACTATGCAAAGCCTCAACTGCTCATGTCTATAACTGCACCTTCTGACAAAGAATTTGCAGAATTCGTAAGCAGTCACAGTCAAAGCATCCTCAACACTTTCATTGATGCCGAACTCGAACGCACGAAAGACATGCTTACAAGCCACCACAGCAACATTGCATACAAGCAGGCGAAGAAACAATTCGGCTACACCATCTATGCCCCTGCTGAAATTGATGCTGTAAAGACTGGCAAGAACTTCATGTGGGCTTCTTCCGATAAGCTCGACAACAGATACAATCTATGCATCTACACTTACCCCTATGATAAGACAGACTTCTCTCAGGAAAGCATTATTGAGCATCGCGATTCTGTAATGAAAGTAAATATCAAGGGAGATAAGGATTACCAATACATGGCCACCCAGCCACTCCTGTCAATCTCACGTCTGATCACCCTCAATGGAAATGACAATATCATCGAAGTCAGAGGACTCTGGACAATGACAAACGACATGATGGGAGGCCCATTCGTATCTTATACACAGGTAGATACAACAAGCAACAAGGTCATCGTAACTGAAGGCTTTGTATATGCTCCAGAAAAAAGTAAACGCGAGCTTATCCGCTCACTCGAAGCCGCTCTTCGCACATTAGAAATCAACAACTAATCTAAATAACTTAATCAATTACATGAAACGAACTATTATATCTTTATTCAGTTTATTGTTTGCCACAATTGCATTATATGCACAAACAATTAATCTTGCTGGCAAGTGGGACTTCCAAATCGACCGCAAAGATGTAGGCATAAGTGAACAATGGTATGCCGAGCACAAATTCGATGATACAATAGAATTGCCTGCATCAATGCCAGAGCGCTTGAAAGGTGACGACATTTCCGTAAACACTCGATGGGTGGGAAGTCTTTATGACTCTTCGTATTTCTACAACCCATATATGGAGAAATATCGTAAACCTGGCAAAGACATGAAACTGACTTTCTTCCTCACACCAAACAAACATTATGTGGGTGTGGCTTGGTATAAGAAAGAAATCAATATTGACAAAGTCAACCCTAACTCTTCATACAATATCTATTTCGAAAGGGCCCATATCGAAACCACTCTATTCGTGAATGGTCAACGAGTTGGTATGCAGAACAGTTTGGTTGCTGCTCATCAATTTGATGTAACGTCTTATCTCACCAATGGAAAGAATACAATCGTTGTTAGAATCGACAATCGTCAGGAAACAGTCAAAGTGGGACAGGACAGCCATTCTATAACCGACCAAACACAAGGTGACTGGAACGGTATTGTAGGAAGAATGGAATTGCAGGAACGCCCTGCCACTCACATCACTGACCTTCAAGTATATCCAGAATATACATTAGGCATTGCAAGAGTTAAGTTGCAGATTGCAGGAAAGGCTAAGCAAAAGGTAAAAATCAATCTCTTGGCTTCTGCTGACACAAAAGCAAGCAAACCTTTCACACGTTCTGCAAACAAAACCATCACTCTAGAGAAAGACACCACGATGGTAGAGGTTGCCCTCGAGCTTGGAAAGGATTTCCCTGAATGGAGTGAGTTTGAGCCAAACCTTCTGACTCTCAAAGCCACTTTGAGCGGAAGCAAGATGAAAGATGATGTTAAGACCACAACATTCGGTATGCGTAAGTTTGAAATCAGAGGCCGAATGTTCTATATCAACAATATTCCTATTCAATTGAGAGGAACAGTCGAGAACTGTTGTTTCCCTCTCACCGGATATGCACCGATGGATGTCGAATCATGGTTGAAAGTATTCAAACGTTGTCGCGAATACGGTCTCAACCACATGCGTTTCCATTCATATTGTCCACCTGAAGCAGCATTCATTGCAGCCGACCAAATCGGTTTCTATCTTCAGCCAGAAGGACCAAGTTGGCCAAATCATGGTGTTGCACTCGGAAATGGTCAGCCAATCGACAGGTACCTCATGGAAGAAACTCAGCGAATGGCCCGCGATTATGGCAACCATCCTTCTTTCTGTATGATGGCTTGCGGAAACGAACCTGCAGGTCATTGGGTAGAATGGGTCAGCAAGTTTGTTGACTATTGGAAGGCTACCGACCCAAGAAGAGTATATACAGGAGCTTCTGTTGGTGGCGGTTGGGCATGGCAGCCAAAGAGTCAATACCATGTTAAGGCTGGAGCGAGAGGACTTAATTGGGCAAGCAGAGCACCTCAATCAATGGATGACTTCACTGCAAACATCACTCGATATGGAGGTAAGGATGTGCCAGGAGGAGTAGATATAAAGGAACCTTACATCAGTCATGAGACAGGACAATGGTGTGCATTCCCTAACTTTGAAGAAACTGTCAAGTACACTGGAGTGAACAAGGCTCGCAACTTTGAGGTATTCCAAGATATCCTTCGCGATAATGGAATGGAAACGATGGCAAAGAAGTTCCTCTATTCTGCCGGCAAATTACAATCGATTTGCTATAAATATGAAATCGAGCGCACAATGCGCACTCCTGATTATGCAGGATTCCAACTTCTCTCCCTCAACGACTATTCCGGACAGGGAACAGCACTTGTCGGTGTGACCGATGTATTCTTTGATGACAAAGGCTATATGACGGCCGACCGCTTCCGCCAATTCTGTTCTGAGGTTGTTCCTCTTGCACGCATTCCTAAGTTTACATATACAAGTGATGAGACTTTCCATGCAGAGATTCTTGTCAATCAGTTTGCCAACCACACTATCAAGAATGCCATACCCTATTATACTATATCTGCTGCTGATCGCATCACATTTGATATGGAGATGAATGGCAATAAGGGCAAGGTGCAGCAACTCGACAGCAAGCAACTTTCTGCACGTGACCTTCCTAATGGCACTATAGTTAATATTGGTGATATTGATGTTGCACTTGATGGAATCTGCGAACCAACCCGACTTATTCTGACAGTAGGCATTAAGGGAACTGACATTAAGAACGAATGGAGTTTCTGGGTATATCCTGCAAAGGTAGAAGCTCCAGAGGGAAACGTTTGGATAAGCGATGTATTTGATGAGAAGACCAAGGAAGTTCTTCGCAAGGGAGGAAAGGTCCTCCTCACTGCAGCAGGAAAGATTTCATACGGGAAAGATGTTTCCCAGCAGTTCACCCCTGTATTCTGGAACACAAGTTGGTTTAAGATGCGCCCACCTCACACAACGGGTATCTATGCCGACAACACTCATGGCATTCTCGAACTCTTCCCAACCGACTACCATAGCGACCTCCAATGGTGGGAACTTGTGAATAAGGCACAAGTAATGCAGTTCACCCAATTCCCTGCCGACTTCCAGCCAATCGTTCAAAGTATCGACACATGGTTTATCAGCAGGAAGATTGGTATGCTGTTCGAAGCCAATGTGCTTGGGGGAAAACTCGTAATGACTACAATGGACATCACCAGTCGCCTGACTGAACGCGTTGCTGCCCGACAGATGAGAGCTTCAATCCTTAATTATATGAACTCTGGCAAGTTCAATCCTAAGTTCACACTCGAGCCACAACACATCACCGACTTGTATGAGAAGGAGGCTCCTGCTGTAAATACCTTCACTAAAGAATCGCCCGACGAACTCAAGCCAAAGCCGTCAGTAATAAACAACTAGTAAACATATGAAATTAATAAAGTCAGTTATATTCGCATGCGCACTTATGACACTCTGCCAAGCCAAAGCCGTCACTATCCACAAATCGTATAAACTTGATGACGGCAACTATCGTGTAACTCTCACACTTGGAAACAAAAAGCATTCCACCACAAGTTGGGTGCGTACCGAAAGCAGAAGGTTACTGCTTCAAGAGATAACTACCAAGAAGGGCGAGATGAGAACAATCAGTTTTGTGGTGCACAAAAGAAGTCCACGAATTGACGACAAGACTTCCGTCAAGCTGAAAGACAGAGAACTCAAATATCTCAATTGGGATGACAGTCTCACTATAGACATAATTTGCGACTACCCTTCTCTTGCCGACATTAAGGTAGAAGCTGACACATCAGCCATCACGCTTTTCCTTTGCGGCAACTCAACCGTTGTTGACCAGGAAGACGAACCATGGGCAAGTTGGGGACAGATGATTCCTCGTTGGTTTGATGATAGGATTTCGATTGCAAACTATGCAGAAAGTGGCGAGCGAACAACGTCTTTCATTGCAGCCAATCGTTGGGCAAAGGTTATCTCCATGGCAAAGCCTGGCGACTATATCTTTGTTGAGTTTGGCCATAACGATGAGAAGGATAAGGGTGCTGGCACCGGTGCATGGTACAACTTCTCCACCAATCTGAAACGTTTTATCGATGAAGCCCGTGCAAAGCAATGCCAACTTGTTTTGGTCACTCCTACTGCCCGAAGAAGTTTCCGAAACGGACTGAACCAAAATACTCACGGAGAATATCCAGATGCAGCAAAAGCTGTGGCTCAACGTGAACGCGTTCCTCTTATCGACCTTACAGAGATGTCAACAACCCTCTTCAATGCAATGGGTGATGAAGGAAGTAAGAAGTTGCTTGTCCACTATCCTGCCAACTCATTCCCTAATCAGCCAAAAGCACTTGCCGACAACACTCATTTCAACACATTTGGAGCTTACGAAATCTCCAAGTGTATCGTTATGGGCATCAAGAAGGCAGGACTTCCAATAGCTCAATATCTTCGCAATGATTGGACCGACTTCAATCCTGCCCAACCCGACAATCCTCAAAGCTGGAATTGGCCAGCTGTAGGCATTGCTGATAGTGTTAAACCTGACGGAAACTAACAAGACAAATCATCATGAAGAAAGCTATTATTAATAATATATGTATTGCCTTTCTTTTGCTTCTTTCAGCTAAAGCAAGCGCACAAGTATGGGTGGAGACTCTTCCCGAAGCCAAACCTTACACTCGTTGGTGGTGGCTTGGAAGTGCTGTAGACAAAGCAGGACTCGACTATAACCTTACTGAATATTCAAAAGCAGGAATAGGAGGAGTGGAAATCACCCCTATCTATGGTGTGAAAGGCAATGATGCCAACGATATCGACTATCTGTCGCCACGCTGGATGGAGATGCTTTCCTACATTCAGTCGATTGCTCCAAAGTTGGGTATCGAAGTAAATATGGCCACTGGTACCGGTTGGCCTTTCGGTGGACCAAACGTTCCTGAAAGCGAAGCTGCTTGCAAACTTAATGTTTCACAAGACGGAACCATAAGTATCGGCCGTACAAAGCAGAAGGTGAAGAGAGCAGCTCCTGGTGGAGATGGATGGGTTATCGACCATTTCGACCGCAAAAGTGTGGAGCATTATCTTGCCACATTCGATAAGGCATTCGCCAACAGCAACACTCCTTACCCTCACACTTTCTTCAACGATTCGTATGAAGTGTACAATGCCGATTGGACTCCCACTCTCCTCGAAGAGTTCAAGAGTCGAAGAGGTTATGCACTTGAAGACCACTTAAAGGATTTCCTTTTGGCTTCTGATTCCCGTAAGAATCCTAATCCAACAGATATTCAGCATCGAATCATGTCGGATTATCGCGAAACTCTCTCCGACCTTCTTTATGAGAACTTCACAACTGTTTGGACGGATTGGGCTCACAAACATGGAGCAATCACAAGGAATCAGGCTCACGGAAGTCCGGCCAACCTCATCGACCTCTATGCAGAGGTGGACATTCCCGAATGTGAAGGATTTGGCTTGACTGATTTCGGAATCACTGGTTTGCGTACTGACCCGGGCAACACAAAGGAGAACTATTCCGACATCTCCATGCTCAAGTATGCTTCTTCGGGTGCTCACATATCTGGAAAGAAATTCACTTCGTCTGAAACATTCACATGGCTCACGGAGCATTTCCGCACTTCCTTCTCACAATGCAAGCCTGATTTCGACCTCATGATGGTGTCTGGAGTCAACCACATATTCTTCCATGGCAGTTGCTACACTCCGAAAGACGACCCTTGGCCAGGATGGAAGTTCTATGCCAGCATCGACATGTCGCCGACCAACAACCTTTGGCGAGATGCTCCTGCCTTTTACAAGTATATCGAACGCACACAGGCTTTCATGCAATATGCCGAACCCGACAACGACATTCTCGTATATCTGCCATTCCACGATATGATTTACGAACAGCCAGGACGTTTGGTTCAGTTCGACATCCACAGTATGGCTCAACGTGCCCCTCGCTTTATCAAGTCGATTTCGGAAATCATTCATGCCGGTTATGATTGCGACTATATCTCCGACAGATATGTTTTGAAGACGAATGTCATAGGAGCCGACCACCAACTGACCACCACTGGAAGGAACCGATATAGTGCTATTCTTATCCCTGGAGTGAAGTTCATTCCTTTGGCAACCCTTCAAAAGTTGCTCAACCTCTCAAAATCGGGTGCAAAGGTCATCTTTATGGGCGGAATGCCAGAAAGTGCTCCTGGATTGAAAGGATTGGAACAACAAACCGAATATGATAATGTTCTTGCCCAGCTTCGCATGAGCAGTATCCTTACTGATAGCTATGAAGTGCTTCATTCGTGTGCAAAACCTGAACTGATGCGCACGAAGCAGGGCCTCAGCTGCATCAGAAGAGCTGACGCCGATTGCCACTATTATTTCATCAGCAACTTGAAAGCAGGAGATGTTGACGAATGGATTACACTTGGAAAGGCAGCTTCAGAGGCAGTATTCTGCAATCCTATGAACGGAAAGGTCACTCGTGCCCGAATCCGCCAAAGCGAGGAAGGAATGCCTGAAGTCATGATTCAGTTGAGAAGTGGAGAAAGCATTATACTCGTCACTTCCAACAACTTCAACTCAATCGTCCGAAACTTCAAATCCACATCAGGTACAATCTCGATTCCTGACCACGATTATCTTCTTCCACAGGAAGAACAAACTCATGAAATAGAGAATTGGACACTCCGTTTCATTCAATCTGCTCCTGAGGAAATCAAAGACACTTATAAGTTGCCTTGGCTCAAATCGTGGACAGAACTCGGCGACAAGCGACTGACCGAAACAATGGCTACAGGACTCTACACCACAACTTTCAAGATAAAGACAAAGGACAATCTTCACTATTTGCTCGACCTTGGAGATGTACGTGAAACAGCTCGATTGCGATTGAACGGTCAGGAAGTAGCCACTTTGTTTGCAGTTCCTTACATTTGTGATGTTACGGAATTCATCAAGAATGGCTCGAACAAGATAGAGGTGGAAGTAAGCAACTTGGGAGCAAACCGCATTGCCAAGCTCGACCGCGAAGGCGTGGAATGGCGAAAGTTCAAGGAAATCAATGTGGTCGACCTCAACTACAAGAACACACGTTACGACAAGTGGCAACCAATGCCATCAGGACTTTGTTCGTCTGTCCGCATCATTCCTTGTACGTTGAAATAAAGACAAAACCTCACGAAGCCTTGAACATTCCCACGATTCTATCGTAATATTCTATGTTTTCTATAGGGTCATTTTCAAATCAGCGACGTAATTTAGATAAACAGCGTACGTAATTTAGGTAAACGGCGACGTTGTTTTAAGTTTGAAGCAATAATTTATGATATTTTCTTGGATGAACCAAGCGACAAATCGATAAGCGGAGAGAGAAAATCATAGTTGATGAGTTGGTGTCAATATGTAAGTCAGTTCCAAAAAAAATTAGGGGTTGCACTTATTCTGTTGCAACCCCTATCTCGTTTATTCTTTCACCACTTCTGGCCTTGGTGCCCCAAGATGTTTGCTTGTGAGTTCCTCCATCATAGTTTCGTTACCTGGATAACCAATATGCTTGTGGGCAGGTTTGCCGAGTTGGTCGACTATCACATATGTTGGAATTCCCTGACTCTCGAATTGGTCGAGAAGTGTCTTGTACTGGGCTTCAGTGACATAATAATGCTCACCATGAATGGTTGGAATCATCTTGTTCCATGTGTCTTTAGGACTTGATGGACCCGTGACATATATGAAGTTTGCCTTTCCCTTCAACGCTTCCTTCACAGGTTCGATGGTCTTCATAGCTGCCTTGCAAGGTCCGCACCATGTTGCCCAAAAGTCGACAAGTGTTGGTTTGCCCTTATATGGCTCAACTATTGCCTTAAACACATCCTCGCCTTCAAGGTCTTCTGGGATTGAACGGATTACGAACTGAGGATTCTTGGCATTCTCTTCGAGCATTGTCTTGAGAGCTTCGTTCTTGGCAATGACCTCATCTTCAAACATCGGACAATCAAAAGAAAGCTTTGCAACCTGCTCAGGAGTGAGTACCTTGAGGTTGTCGATGTCCTTCAGATAATTGATTGCATTGGCAATCTGGGAATAACTCTCAGGAACGGTGATATCCTCCATACCTGCCAACTGGCCAAAAGCTTGCGCATAGCCTTCCAAGTCGGAAACAAAATTGGTATAGAGAGCATTGTTCGAAGCGAACGGATTCCAAGCCTTGAACTCATCCATGAAATCAGGAGGCGTAGGATAGTCGGCTGCCTTGCCGCCATTGGCGTATGCAACGACTGCAGACGCGGCTGCCAAGGAAGCTCCGATTCGTATCTGATAGCAGGTTGTCTGATAATCCTTGAACGCACTGCCCAAACGCTTATCAGCATTGAGGCGGGCTACACCTTCATTATAGAGGCCCATGACTGTCTCCTTGTATTGCTGAACAGTCTTACCCTTGAACTGACTAAGGCCCGTTCCCTGTATGCCAGCCACAAGTTGTTCGGCTTGATATTCCGACTCATAGTTAGCCTTATCCTTATTGTATTCGGCATTTTCGCCCTTGAAGGTAAATGCTGGTTTCGAAGGATTGGGACTGTTCAGGAGTTTGGCATCTACATTGAGAACTGTCTCCTTTCCAGGAGTCATCAGAAAACACACTTCGTTTTCAATCAATCCCCCTATTGACACCACCTTGGTACAAACTAAATCGAGAGTAGCCTTGGCATATCCATCGGCAGACAATGCGATTGTATCAACCTTCTCATCGTCCAACCCATGGAAGTAGTGTAATTTGATGTTTTTGCAGTCGGAAGGCTCGGAGAAGTGCTTGATTTGCACAACAAGTGTGGCTGGCTGCTCGCTGTAGGTCAGCGGTGGAAGTTGCTTCTGAGCCATCATTTCCATTGATGTCTGCAACAACACCAGCAGGATAAACAGAATTTTCTTCATAATCTTTATATTTAAAGGATGCAGGATGCAGGATGCAGGATACAGGATTGATTCGGTTATCGGTTATTACTCATTACCAACTATTCTTCTTATGGCGCTTGCGCTTCTTGTTGATGCCATAGACAGCAAAGCCTACTACTGCAAGAAAAATCACGATAGCCGTTACAGGACTTGCATTATCGCCCTTGACTCGCGACCACATTGCAAGCATCTGCTCAGTTCGAGGACCTGAATCGTGCATCATCGCACATCGATTGATGACGCTCGCATCTGGGTACTGAACCTGCCACAGATGGACACTGTCGGCTCCTTCTCCAAAGAAATAGCTTGCATCCACTGCCTCTTCGTAGGTTTCGGGGTCGTTTTGCTCGTTCAATACTTCCTGAGTTCCGATGGCACTTACATAACCAATCTCATCCATATTGCGAAGAGCTATGTCGCTTCGACAGAGGAAGTTGATGAAATAGCGGGCTGCCTTCACATTCTTTGCATAGCGAGGAATCACCCAACCATCAAACCATACATTACTTCCTTCCTTTGGTACCGTGTACTTCAGTTCGACATCCACATCGGCTGCTTCTTCGATTGCCCATGCGGCATCACCGCTCCATGTGAGGTTAATCCATGCCTTGCCTTTCGTCATTTCTTCCTTACCGAAGTCGGCTTCCCATCCTGCCACATTGTCCTTGGCACTCTTGAGATAGTCTTCCACGAGCTTTATCGACTCGTCGCTACTGTCGTACATGAGTTTCTCATACGTTAGCTTGCCCGACTTGATATCGTCTTGGCGAAGCATCGTGAGCAAAGTGCTGTAAACATCGCGGAAAGCATCCTTCACGAAGATACGGTTCTTGAAGCGAGGATTCGTGAGAGCCGTCCATGTACTTACCTCTTCTTCCTCCACGAACTTAGTGTTGTACATGAAACCAGTAGTTCCCCACATATAGCCGACAGCATAGTCGTTGGCATTCTTTCCGCTTCCGTCGATCTTGCTGAAGCAATCCTTGATGTAAGGCGAGAGGTTCCGGTCGATATAGTTTGGAGTCGTGCCGAAGTCCTTATCAATTGGGAGAAGGAGGTCGTTGCGAAGCATTCGTTCGATGATATATTCAGACGGACATGCGACATCATAGTCCTCATGACCTTTCTCAATCTTGGCGAGCATCACTTCGTTGATGTCGAAGAGTTGGTAAACAATCTCCACATCCTCACCCGTCTCAGCCTTATACCATTCCTTGAACTCGTCGAGTACTGATTCGTCGATATAGTCGGCCCAGTTGTATATTTTCAATGTGTGCATGCGCTTCTCATCCGTACAGGAAACAAGAATGAGGGCACAAAGGGCGAGCATGATGATGCTCTTCATGTTTCTGACAATATTCTTCATAATCATTTAGCTTGTTTCTTTTGTGCCTTAGCCGTACGTACGTTAATAATGATGAGAAGGACGAGAACCGTAACGAAGATAATCGTCATGAGGGCACGAAGTTCGGGAGTGAGACCACCCTTACGAGCATCTGCATAGATGTAGGTAGAGAGTGTTTCGAGTCCTTCGTTACCTTTCGTGAAGAGAGTTACGGCGAAATCGTCGATACTGAGAGTGAACGAAAGAATCCAACCTGAAATCATTCCACCCTTTATCTCTGGCATGATAACCTTGCGAAGAGCCTGGAAAGGAGTGGCTCCAAGGTCGAGGGCAGCTTCGTATTCGTTAGGATTCATCTGCTTGAGGCGAGGCAACACACTGAGGACAACATAAGGTGTACAGAATGTGATGTGGGCAAGGATTACTGTTATGTAACCTTGGGAAATGCCTAAAGCCACAAAGAGGATGAACAACGAGATACCCGTGATGATATCAGGATTGAGCATAGGAATATCGTTGAGGAACGAGATAACCTTCTTGTTCTTTCCGTGCATATTGTGAATGCCAATGGCTGCAACGCTTCCGAGCATTGTAGACAGTGTGGCCGCTACAATAGCAATGAAGATAGTGTTCTCGATAGCACTTATGAGAGAATTGTTCACACCACCTGAGAAGAGGTTCTGATACAGCCGTGTAGAGAATCCTGTCCAGTTGCCGAGAACCTTCGATTCCGTGAAGGAGAAGATGGCAATGATGATGATAGGAGCATAGAGAAGGATAAGGAGAAGCCACAGATAGGCTTGTGCTAACAGTTTCTTCATCAGATAAGTCCTCCTTTCTCGTCGTCCTGTGCCGATTGCTCATCACTGTAAAGCATTGTGATACCAATGATTACGAGCATGATGAGAGCAAGACACGAACCATAATTCCACATACCGTTGTTGATATTCTCCTGAATGGTCGTACCGAAGAGCTTTACCTTGTTCATCGTGAGCAATTCAGCGATGGCGAAGGTAGAGATTGTAGGCATGAACACCATAAGGATTCCACTCGAAACGCCTGGCATACTCAATGGCAGTGTCACCTTGCGGAACACCTGGGAAGGAGTGGCTCCAAGGTCTTGGGCAGCTGCCTCATACGAATGGTCCATCTTCTGCATGGTGTTGTAGATAGGATAAATCATGAATGGGAGGAAGTTGTAGACCATACCGAATATCAAGGCTCCCTCGCCCAAAGGCAGGCTCATGAAGTCGAAGAGTGCTACAGTGGCAAGTGTGCGCACAAGCATGTTAATCCACATAGGGAGGATAAACAGGATGATTGTCACACTCGAACGATTGAGTGCCTTATTGCTGAGAATCCATGCTGCCGGATAACCCAAGAGGAGGCACAACAGAGTGGTTATGACTGCTATCTCGATTGAATAGGTGAATGTATTGATAGATTCCGACTCGCTTGCGAACTTCACAAAGTGTTGGAACGTGAAGTGGCCTTCGTTGTCCTGGAATGCATACACCAATATCAGTATCAGTGGCAATGCCACAAACAATAGCAGGAAAATGAAATAGGGACTAGCCCAAGTTGATCTCTTCATCTTTTCAGGCTATTAGGCTTTAACGATTCGCATATCGGCTGGCTTGATGCTGATGCCGACAATGTCCCACTTGTCCCAAATATCATTTGTATCCACATAGAGCTTATCGCCTTCGCGTGTAGAAATCGTGAGGTGGTAGTGGTCGCCCTTATAGAGGATGAAGCTGACCTGACCAGTCTGGCTTCCGTCTTCCTTATTGTCGAGAAGTTCTATCTTGTCGAAGTCGACCTCAACCCGAACCTTATCACCAGCTGCAAGACCAGTGTCCTCACAGTCGAACTTAGCCCCAATCATCTCCACTTGGTTGCTGCCGACCATCACGCCCTCAAACGTGTTGCATGTGCGTTCCTTCTTCATCACCTGAATATCGGAAGGCTTGATGAGCATACCAACGGTAGAACCGATTTCGAAGGCGTTGTAGTCCTGAATCATCAGTTCGTGTCCGAAGTCGGAATCGACAAACATCTCATAGTGGACTCCCTTGAACACACAACTCTTCACGACACCCGTAAACTGTGCAGCTTCGAGCTTGTGGGTCATATAGATATCCTCTGGACGGATTACGACATCTACAGGCACGTTCTCGCCGAAGCCTTCGTCGACACAAGGGAACTCATGTCCGATGAAGCTGACCTTGCGGTCTTCAATCATCGTTCCGTTCAAGATGTTGCTCTCTCCGATGAAGTCGGCCACGAACGAATTGCAAGGTTCGTTGTAGATATCAGTCGGAGTGCCAATCTGCTGAATCTTTCCTTCGTTGATTACGACGATAGTGTCGCTCAGGGTGAGGGCCTCCTCCTGGTCGTGAGTCACATAAATGAATGTAGTGCCCAGTTTCTTGTGCATTTCCTTCAATTCGATTTGCATGTCCTTTCTCATCTTGAGGTCGAGGGCAGCAAGCGGTTCGTCGAGGAGAAGCACTTCGGGTTGGTTGATGATAGCACGGGCAATGGCGATACGCTGTTGCTGACCACCTGAAAGCGACGTCACGTCACGGTCTTCATAGTCGGTCATGCTCACCATCTTCAACACCTTGCTCACCCTCTGTTCGATTTCCTGCTTTGGCAAGTTCTGCAACTTGAGTCCGAATGCCACATTGTCATACACGTCGAGATGAGGGAACAGGGCATAGTGTTGGAACACTGTATTGAGTTTGCGCTGGAATGGAGGCACCTTCGTGATGTCGTTGCCATTCATTGAGATTGTGCCTTCGTCTGGAGTGAGGAAACCAGCAATAAGGCGAAGCATGGTGGATTTACCCGAACCCGAAGGACCGAGGAAAGTTACGAACTCGCCCTTCTTCACTTCGAGGTTTATGTTTTCCAAAACAGTCTTTCCACCAAACGACTTTGATACATTATCTATTTTAATAATAGTTTCAGCCATCTTTCTTCTTTGAATTGATTATGAATACTGAGCCATGAAGCCTATCTGCGGGCTTTGGCATTCTATACACATTCCTGTGGTTTGTAGATATCCCCCCCGTTTAGAAGTCTAAGCTAAGGAAATAAGTAGCTCCGATTGTGAGCCAAGCCTCGTCATACTGATTGTGCATGGCAGCAGTGGCATGGAGTCGGAGGTCGCGATTGTTCTGAAGAGGATAATAGTTTGCACTGACGCCACCATAGAACACATCGTCGCCATAGCCCAGACCATACGAATAGCTTTCGCCCGTCTCATAGCCAAAGCGACCGGTGAGGTCGAGTTTGTCCGACAAGGCATACTGAGCCGTAGCCTGCAACTGGAAGAACTGGTCGTCTTCCCCGTCTCTGTCGGCATCGCAGTAGCGAAGGGCATCGAGTGTACCAGTAAGGCGGTCGGTGAATGCATACTGCAATCCAGTGCCGATGACATAATCATATGTGCCGCGACGCGTTTCGAGCAAGTTGCCACTTGCAAGAATCGACAAGCGGTCGAATTCGCCACGCCACTGAAGATGATAACTGTAGAGTCCGGGAGAGAATGGTTTCTCTGCAAAAGGCGAAGCAAGCATCTGAGCAGTGAGTGTGTTGCAGTCGTCGAAAGCATAGCTTACATTCAAACCCCATTCATAGACCATCATGCCGTTCCAGAACGAGGAAGCAAGAGTGGAACCGAAGTTTGAAATGCTGTGGGCATCCCAATCGTCGGCATCTTCCTCAAACGAACCGAGGGCCATGCAATACTTACCCAGACCAAGACTCAAACCGCAATTGAAGTCGTAGTTGATGTTGGCCATGTCCACCCACGACGAGTTGTCGCTGTGGAAGGTGTTCTTATAAAGGTCTTCTGGATGATATGTGAGCCAGTGATTACTCAGATAGTAGGAAACATGCTCACCGATGTTTCCTTCCAGTACGGTGTAAAGAGTTGGTGTGAACCAATTGACATCCGCTCCCTCACCATCGCCAGTAGAGAACGACGGATTGAAGTCAACACGCGGAATCACAGAAAGAGATGTGCCGGCCTGTTCATCGTCCTCATTGAGAGAAGATGAATCAGACTGCGCCAGCAGCGCCATAGACGAAAGCCATAGAGCGCAAAACGAAATCATAGTCTTTTTCATTTACTATCATAAAAAGCGTTTTAAGTTAAACATGCCCACGCCCGTCGGAGGGGTTGGAGGGTTGAATATCGGGTGCAAAATTAGTAAAAATGCAGGATTGAGGATGCAGGATGCAGGATTTTTTTATTAAAAGGGCAATAAAAACATAAAAACAAAAGCGTTTTGACACTTAAAGCCATTCGTTTTTTGCATCAAAACGCCATCTGCGGTCAGCTATTAGCAATCAGCGGTCAGCTCTAACCCATAACCACTAACCCAATCTTCCCCCCTTGGGGGGATAAGAGGGGGGCTTCTACATTAAAAACACAGCCAGAAGGGCCGGAATATTGAAGCACATATGGAAGAGGACACCCCACCAGAAGCCAAGGTTCACTCGGGCATAGGTGAAGATGCAACCACCTGCAAACGGAACCATTATAGTGGTCACGATGAACGGAATCAACATGAAACTCATTTCCGTGAAGGCAAGAAGATGAAGGAGACCGAATATGATGGCTGCTGCCCACATTGCCGGAACGATGAATCTCGTTCGCCAAGCGGCCCATTGTTCGTCGGTTGTATATTTATTAATGAGCCAAGCAAGGCAAGTTCCTAAAATCAGTAAACCGAGATACAACAACCAATTCATTTGATGAAAATTATCGACAAAGTCGCTTGGCTCGTCCAAGACATAACCCGCAATAATCAGAGGCAACAAAATGGCCCAAACGCCCACCACTTTCCTTTTGAAGGCCAAAGGAAGTCGGCACAACAATTCCTCACACACTGGGGCTATGACCAGCAAGAGGAAGAATGTTCTGAGGGAGGCATCATGATTCTTTGCATCTCCGCCAAATTGTGTTAGTTCCATTGGATTGATGCCAATGGCCATATAGCCAATGAGGCATGCCATTCTTATCGCAACTGTTGTCAGGCAAAGCACTGCAAGCCAAGCGATTGCCTTCTTTATGATTTGCCAACGACTCATTGTGAGTCGGTCATCTGGGCATGAAAGGATGAATTTCTTAAACATTTCTTTACACATTATTATTTATTTAATAGTAGTGGTTGTTTTCCTCTTCTTTGGAGTGGGATAAGGCAACACGTCGCGCAGAATCCCCACAACCCGTTCGGCCAGTTCCCTATGCTCAATATCGAGGATATAATGTTCTTTGGCTCCCGGATAAGGGAAACCGCATTCGGCTTCGGCCATGAGTTCGGCCAGTTCGGGCAACTTCTTCACATAGCAAAGTTCGTCGCAGGCGAGGATTACGCATTTCTCGTCAACATAAACCACATAGTCGCCCATCATCCGTCGAGGGCGAACGATGCCCACCGATGCGAGTTGGGAGCACACGAATTCTATGTAATCCTGCGAGCAAGCCATATTCTACTTTTTATTATAAGGCGCATGAAGGAGCCGATTCACTACAAAAAGCCCGACTTTTCATCATTTTCGGGTGCAAAGGTAAGAAAAAAATTCTGCATTCAGCATCCTGCATCCTGCATTTTTTGTATCTTTGCACAATCTAAACCTCACAACAATGAAACATTTACAATCTTTCATCCTCGCAGCAAGCTTCATCGCTTGTACGACCTGTTCGGCTCAAGGTCAGTTTGGCGGACAATCGCTTCCCGACTCAAAGCCCCTTTCTACCAATATCAACCAGAATGGTTACCCTCGCCTACTTCCAGATAATTCTGTTGCTTTCCGTCTGAGAGCACCAGAGGCACAGAAGGTTCAAATCGACCTTTGCGGCAAGAAATATGATATGAAGCGCTCAGATGATGGTTGGTGGAGTGTCACCTCTCAACCTCAGGTTCCGGGTTTCCACTACTACAACCTCATCGTCGACGGAGTTTCCACTGCCGACCCAGCAAGCGAATCATTCTATGGTTGCAGCCGAATGTCGAGTGCCATCGAGATTCCGGAAGAAGGTTGCGAAGTGTTTGAACCTCAAGATGTTGCACACGGACAAGTGCGCGAACTGACTTATTTCTCAAAGTACACCAACTCATGGCGACCTGTGTTTGTCTACACTCCAGCAAGCTACGAAAAGGGAGATAAGGTTTATCCCGTTGTCTACATCCATCATGGCGGAGGCGAAGACCATCGGGGATGGGCCGAACAAGGCAGAACAGCCAATATCATGGACAACCTCATCGCTAGGGGCGAAGCCAAGGAAATGATTGTGGTTTGTGTCAATTCCAATGTTCCTCAAAAGGCAGGAAGCCGAGGCGGCTATAGTTGGGAAGGCATGCAAGCCTACAAGACCGAACTCACAGAAAACATAATTCCGTTCATCGAAAAGACATTCCGCACCAAGACCGATGCCAAGAACCGTGCAATTTGCGGACTTTCTATGGGTGGCGGACAATCATTCTATATCGGACTTCGAATGCCAGAACTCTTCTCTAATGTGGCTCTTTTCTCCACTGGTATCTTCGGAGGAATCTCGGGAGCATCGAATTTCGACCCAGAGAAGGAAATTCCGGGCATCTATTCCAATACTGCCAACTTCAACAAATGTCTCCAGACATTCTTCATCAGTTGCGGCGAGCAAGACCCTCGAATCAACTATACCCGCACAATCGTTCAGCAAATGAAGGACAAAGGCGTGAAAGTGGAGTTCGATTCCTATCCAGGCGACCATGAATGGCAAGTGTGGCGCAAATCGTTTGCACACTACGCCAAGATGCTCTTCAAATAAACCATCCAACCATTTCAGATGTTTTTGGGCAAAATGAGCAAGAAGTGCACAATAAGAATCGTCGTTCTGTTCCTATTCATCATAGGAGCCAGTGATAGTTTTGCCCAAGTTATCGACTCTGCCGCTTGGCTCGTCCAAGAAAGAATAGAGGAAAGAGTGAAGCGGATTGAAAAGGGAGTCAACGAAGTGGAAGGAATCCTGAAGACTCCGAAATCCGAAATGCCCACCAAGAGCAAACTCGAAGTCCTATGGAACATGATGGATTCCGTGCTCCTCGAAAAGAAAGTAAATACCGACACCGCCTATGTTGCCCGCCCCGACGAAGCATGGACAGTGAAAGTAAGATATGACAGGAAATCCACGTTCTTCGTAAACAACGAGAAGTTTAACGGCGAAATGAACAAATACTTCTTCGAGAACGATGTCAACTCATCCATTTCAGCCAGCATCAACTATCGAGGGCTCTCGTTCGCAATGTCGCTCAATCCAAAGAAATTCCTGGGACTTACAAGCGACACGGAAATCAATTTCAACTACTATAACAACCGTTTCGGTTTCGACATCACCTATTCCAATGTGAAGCGCTTCCACGGTTCGAGCGACTATTCCGACCTTTGGTTCCGAGGCGAGGAACTCGACTATTGGGGCAATTCCCGTTTGAAAAGCTATTCAGCCAATGTCTATTATGTGTTCAGCGGCCGAAGGTTCTCCTATCCCGCAGCATTCTCCCATTCGTGGATTCAGAAGAAAAGTGCCGGAAGCCTCATTGCCGGAGCATCATTCTATTCAGGCAAACTCGACTTCGACCTAAATTCGCTCGATGCCGAACAGGCAAAAGACCTTATCTACATGTCGAGCCAAACCCGTATGGCCTTCGTAGCCCTCAACCTCGGCTATGCCTACAATTATGTGCCCAACCCCCATTGGCTCATTCATGCCTCGTTCACCCCAGGCCTCATGTTATGGAAGAACTACGAGACAGATGTAGTAGACCTGAATGTGGACGAGCAAACGAATGAAGTCGGCTACACATTCCGCGAAACCCAAGGAATACCAAAACGATTCTTTGACTGCACCGGCATTGCCCGTCTGGGCCTCACCTATTCATGGGACAAATACTTTGCCGGAGTGACCGGAGTGGCCCAATTCGAGCATGTAGGCGACAGCAACCAGTTCACCATCTTCGGTTGCCGATGGAAAGTCCGAGGATATGTAGGATTCCGACTGTAAAGGAAGCCAGAAAGATAATCCAGCATTAATAAGGCACCAATAATAAAACCCCGAAGAGCGATTACAAACTTTCGGGGTTTCGATTATTGGATGTGGGAAAGGTCTTTATTTGATAAACACTTTCTTGCCGTTCTTGATTACAATGCCACGTGTTGATGGATTGACTTTCATGACTTTCATCTATAAAAAATATGGCGAACTTCACAGCCCGCCATACCCGAATGAAACTTATTTTGTATTTACAAAACCATGAAAGAACACATTTTCTAATTCAATCTATACTAGTTTAACAAATTAATTCTTTTCGATTCGATTTTATGTGAGAATGTTCCTCAGACGGTAGTCGCATCGACCAGATGCGAGTCGTCGACCGTGAGCCAGACATCATCGCCACGCTTCCATATTGGTTTCAGCGTTGACATGAGGTCGTTGAGAGCAAGGCTGCTCAGACCTATGTAAGGATGACCTTGGCTTACATCCAAATTCCTTCCTACTAGGATGCACCCTCTTGTATCGCATACATAGTTGCCCTTATGTATTTCGATACAATCGAATCCTGGCACTTCCATGAGTAACGGAACTTGTTGACCAAAACAAGGACTATTGTATGGCGTGAGCAGATATGTGCCGTGAGGTATGGCTGACTCACCTTTGATTTTCTTCTCGCCCTTATCGTAGTCGCGATGTTGTGGTTCGAGAGTGAATAACTTTTTCTTGTCGAACGTGAGGACTCCGATAGTCGAGTCCTCGAATTTGAGGACTCGATTTAATGTGATGTCTATTCTATTCCCCATAGCACTACCTTTTGTTTGAACCATACGGTGTTATCCTTGGTCGATGTCACTTGGTCGACGATGAAGTTAAGTTTAGCCTTAATCTTGTCGCCTACCTTGATGCCCAAATCCTTGGCTGTCCTACCGAACATATCGGCATGGAATTCATCGGGATAAGGGGCATCCGTTACAAGTCTTACTTCTTGGCGATGCTTAACCTCGCCTGTCATTTTGGATGTGTACTCTACTTCAACACCCAATTCTTTTACGATTACTTCAATTACCATCTTCCTTTACTTCAAAAATGTTTTCTACCTGCACCCTCATTCTCCCCCGAATAACTTCGATTCGAATATCGAGTGCGAACATATCCTTGTCGTTATTTTCTTGAACCCAATCGAATATGAGGTCATGCATCTTGTCCTCTAGGTCGTCGAGTTCATCGGCAGTGAAAGGTGTAAACCTTCCACTACCTTGATAAACTTCATACTTCATCATATCTTCTTGTATTTTCCGTGAGCAATCCTTTCAACAATACCCCTTTTACACCAAATGTGACAAACATTTCTTGAACTCGCTTTTGATTCAAGCTCTTCGATGGCATAATCAACCTCTTCAGTCGTGAATGTATCTTCCAACTTCATGAAGATTTCACGATAAGGCACAATGTTCGACACTTGGTCGATGGAGTATCGCTGACAGAGTTTCCAGAGCATATACTCTGCCACCCATTCAGCAAACGCTTCCACCTTGACCTTCGTTGTCTTGTCTTGCTTGCCCCACAGATACCATGCAATCATAGCTGCACGGAATCCTACGACGGCAGCACGACGGAGGAAGATGTTGATTTCGTTGTTCTTGTACTGACGGGCAATGTCAGACTTCTCCTTACACCAATTCTTCGCCCACTTGTTCATAAAGTCGAAATCGGTAAGCCATGTTTCATCAGTACGAACTTCATCGCCATCCATCGTCACATTGTTGAGTCGGGCAATAGCCTTGTTGACAATAAGGCGATTTCTGGCTGTCATTATCTTGTTCTCTGGCATGAGAGCACCGATTTCTTGTTCGATGTTGCAGAAGATTACACGGGTAACCGTTCCATCCTCTGAATCGTTGTAGAACTGGCGATATACCTTTGGAGTGCCACAATGCAGAGTGTTGTAGAAGATACGCACAACCACGTTGGTCGATTGGTCGCTCTTGTAGTCCTGTCCGAACTTGGCATTGTCGAATGCGTTCCGCATCATCGCACGAAGGTCGCCGAATGAGCCACGCTTCATGGCATCCATCACGACCTTCATTTCATCGGTAAACGAGAATACGTGAACGCCATCGGCATCCTTGATTCGCTGAAGGAGCATACTGACGGAAGTCGTTGGTGGTGTGAGTCGAATAAGGAAGTGCTCCGATTCGGGTTGCTTCTTGTCGTTCTTCGCACGACGTAACTTGTCACGATATTCCATTTCTCGCTCACGATTCATGTTGTCGAGTGCTTCGACACCAGCCATCACTTCATCGTAGATGTCACGAACAAACGACTTACCCGTTCCTGCTGGTGCTTCAATCTCCACTTGAAACGATGGTGTCTGCGTTCGACCGTCACGATATTTCGCACGGAGCTTTGAGCCGATTGTGCCGAGCATAGGGAGCAGAGCCATCACGCCAGCAGTCTGGAACTCTGGTGCGAGGATGTCGGCATACTGACGGAAGATTGGTGGTAGCAGAGAATGGTCGATGCACTCCTCAGAGTTGAGCAGATGCTTCAACGCTTTTGCAGGCTTGTAGTTTTCCTCTTCCTCTGCCTTCTGCTCTCGCAACATCTTGCCGACAACTCGACGGACTGAGATTGGAACATTTTGAGCTCTCTTCTCATGAAGAGCCGACTTCACGATGCTCTGCATCTCTCCACGTGGCAAACCGTAATCGGGGAGAATGGAAAGAAGAACACTTCCCTTGAAGTTGCAGATGTAGCGAAGAGCACAAGCACAATGGAATAACTGGCTGTTTCGGTCGCCCTCAACTGGTTCGCCTCCATTCTCCTGTAGCCATCGTTTCGCTATATCTTCAAGATGGAGTCCTTTGTATAGATTCCCAGCTCCACTGAAATCACAATCGGTATCGCCACTATCAGCAGAAGCATTTGTGACGGTCTTGCCTTTCGCTTTGCTGTCCGTTCTGCCCACTGATACGCTCGAATCGTCACTGCGTTCAGGATCAGGCACTCTATCAGTGCCGAGAGCACCACTTGTATCAGCGTTGTCGTTGCAAACAACATAATCCGGATTATCGATATAATAAATCTCAGAATTCTTGTTATTGTCTTCATCTTGCTTGAAAATTGCGTTGTCAATGTAATAAATGTATTCGAATGGAACGAGGAACGACATTCGGGCGAAGTCCTTGCAGACATCGTCGTAGTTCTCGATTCCGAGAGTGTCAGCCAACCACTTCTGGTTGGTGGCGATTGTAGGGCATAGAGGGTTCACGCGGGCCACGATTCGGAGTCCTTGGCATGATGGGGTTTTATGCACTACGACGATGCCGAGTTCGTCCTTCGACTTGCCATCGAAAAGGCGGTTCATGTAGTTGTAGACATCCCCGTCGATATGGTCGATGTCGAGCATGAAGAGGCCTGAAGAGTGGGCAAGAGAGTTCTTTCGCTTTCCCTCGTCAAACCATGCTTGCCAAGTGATGGCAGGGAGTCGGCGCTTCGCATCGAGGTTTCCCTCGGCCACCTCCCGAGCGACGGCTTTGATTTCGTCGCTCTGGGTGATTGAGAGGAAGAGGTCTTGGGTGCATCGTTCGCCCTTTCCGCCTATAGTTCTGAATAAATCAAAATGCATAATTCTTAATTGTTTTTTTCAAGTTTGCTCAACAAATTGTGCAGGAACTCCTCCATCTTCTTCACTGAATAGAGTTCGTTCTCCGTTACATTGAGTTGGAGGCGATAGAAGCCGAAATTCTCAATATACCAGATCTTTCCAGCACATGTCTCAGCCTTCACTGGGTTGTAGTGCTTCTCCTTCTTTTTATTTTGCTTGAAGTTGATGCGCTTGCCCGACTTCTTGAATTTGCCGGCGTACTCGATTCCGTCTCTCAAGTCTTCGTGTGTCTTTACGCACACGTTCATTTCTTTTAAATTATTTGTTTTCATTTTCTTAATTTGATTGTTAAACTTATGGCTCTTGTCGACTAAAACCGCTGCAAAGATATACACATAAAAAAAAACTGACAAGAAAAAATCCTGTCAGCTAAAAGTTGTCATAAATGTTGGTGCGTTTATTGGTGCGTCTATTGGTGCGTTTATTGGTGCGTTTACAAATTTCCGAGCAAATCGAATGTTATTTTGGCAAGTTCCTTATACGAATTGAATTCGGCTGTTCGCTTTATCGGAGCATTGTTGATATCCCATTCTTCAATAGGCTTCGCAAACGAAAGACAATTCATGGCACATAGTTCCATAGGATTGATTTTTTGGGGCAGTCCGTCCGTGTAGGCTTCTTCTATCATTTTCTTAAAGCCTGTAAAATCTTTTGTGTGGATTATTCCTCTTTCTTCAAAAGCCTTGTAAACAGCAAACCACATTCTGATTGATTTGACATGTGGCAAGATATCCCCTATCAAGTCTTTCATCGTCATAGTTGTGTGTTCTGGTGTTGAAGATTCTTCTTCACTCACGTTGTGTGTTCCCTGATTTACGGTACCGTAATACTTGTTTTCCACTGTAGCACCTTTCTCCACATAGTTGTGGATGGTGACATTACCCTTTAATACATTGATGCCCATGATATATTTTCGTTTTATTAAAAGGCGTGGACACCCGTGCAACCCACAGACTCTTGTCTGGACTCAATTATCAAGTGGATACGCAATAGACATCCACGCTGTAGAAAATTCTACTGCGAGGACTTCTATGCATCTTCATTGTTGATAATACTTATGATTGTCCAGATCTGAGTCTCAACGAGAGATGACTTACTTTCAGTCTTCTTATATTTTATTTCTCAAACAGATTGCCTATCTGTGCATCGCCGAAGACATTCATATCTCCGTTGATGATGGTAAGCGTTCCGTCGCTCTTCTTTCGGTTGCAGTCGGCACACAGCATCATACCATTCGAGAGTTCGGTCTTTCCGCCCTGACTCCATGGCTTGCGGTGGTCGGCTTCCATTTCCCCAATTTCGAAATGCTCTCCACAACCAGGACAAATGCCTCCTTGCTCTTCATACATCTGCTCTTTCTGGCTTTGAGTGAAAGCACGGATATTCAGATGCTTTTCGTCTTTGTCGAGAACATACTGCACGATGCCCGACTTGTTTGTCACATCGTCGTCTTTCAAGAGGCTTGCCACCTTCTTCTCCACTTCGTCGCTGTCGTAGAAATTGTTGTGATAGTTGTTGTAGAACTCGCCCCATGGCTGGCCTTTCAGTATGTTGCGAGGATTGGCAAAAATCTTTCTCGCCCAGTTGATGATATCTTGGAAATACTGCCATTCGCGGTTGGCATTCTTGTCGAGCTGATGGTTGGCCATATACTGGCGAATCCTATCATCTGCCACCCCCGTTATGCCTTCGGCTTCTGCCGACCATAGCAATACCTTTTCCAACAATGCCTGTCGGTTGGGGTCGCCACTTACATAGCCGTCGTTCAGCTTCGATGCCACACAGTTCTTCTTCGAGAACTTTCGCTTGGCATCTGTCAGCCATTCGCCTGTATATACAGCGTTTCGGAGTTCTTGGTTGGTCAGAACCTCGGTTGCTATATTGATTGTTTCAAACCAGTCGAGAATTTCCTTGTCTGTTCCCTCGCAGAAATAAACCTGCAGTTTATAGTCGAGGAATTTCTCTTGCTCAGATTCGGGAAGAGTCTGGAAATACTCTGCCTTGATACTGAATTTCTTGCCTACATATTCGCAGATGGAGATAGTTCGCTGCTGACCGTCGAGCATCTCGAATGTGCCATCGGGCTTCTTTGCCCAATACATCACATTGATTGGGAAACCTTTCTTTACACTCTTGATAACAGCATTTCGCTTATCGTCTTTATAGACGAAATTGCGCTGGTACTTTGGTCTTACATTCAGCAATCCGTGATAAGCCACAACGCCTTCATCGTCCATATCGTTGTAGCCATCTGTCAAATCACGAATTGATATTTGCTGTAAACTGATTTCCATTATTCTGCTCTTTTTATAAATATTCTTGAATACATTCTCTTTCCATCAATATATCCTCTTCCTTTATCGATATTTAGAGAGTATTCGTTACCAATAATTTCAAATTGTTCAGGACAATACTTATCAATAAATGTGATAGGTACACCCATAACTCCATCGTAATCCATAGGGATGTCAGAGGTTTTATTTACATTGATAGCATCATAGTTATCATATTTAGGATATTCATCTGGAGTATATTTCTTGTAGAGGTCGAGCCATTCATGGCGTTCCTTATATTCCAGATTCGTAAACCATCTTACACCTTTCACTCTTATAAAATTATTTCCATTTTCATCTGTCCTGTATCCAGATGCTTGCAATGGATAATCTGCTGGCACTGCAAATTCTCTATCTCCGCTATGAATGGACTGACCAAGCCACATTTTGTTTTCCTTTAACAACGGGAATATCTCTTTTAACGATATTGCATTTACATTTCCAATGATTAGGAATTTCTTATCATATTCCATCAGTTGAGCTAAGAAATCGCGGAACAGACTGAAAGGGGGATTCGTTACCACGATATCTGCTTCTTTCAGCAGCTCTATACATTCCTTGCTTCGGAAATCTCCGTCGCCTCGCAATGGTCTGGCTGTAGCTGCTATCTTTGCCACATCGGGATTGTTGTCGTCGCCCCCTTGATAGTCGAGCCAAACAGCTTGCTCACAATCGTGCTGAGAGAAGAGGTCGGGCTGGTTGTTCTTGTAGCATGTAGTTATCAATCGCTTCAGACCAAGTTCCTTGAAATTGCGAACGAAGTAAACAAAGAAATTGCTTACCTTCGGGTCGTCGCAGTTGCAGAGCACTGTCTTGCCCTTGAAATGCTCGGTATAGTGACGGAGTTCCTTTTCTATATCAGTGAGCTGCGTATAGAAATCATCTTTTTTAGCTTTCTTCGCTTGTTCCAAGTTTTTATTTCCTGCCATACGTCTGCCCCCCTTAAAAATTGATTACTACTGGTTCTTCCCAAACGGTGTCGATGGTCACTGTAAGGCCATCGTCGGTGTTCGTAGAATCAGAATAAGCTGATTCGGAGCGAACAGGTGCTTCGGCATCGATTTCCGATTCTGTCTTTGAGCAAGAACTAAGCAAGATGGTTGAAAACAAAACAAGGGTAAGAGCCAAAAATTGGCCCTTACCCATGCCTATATTATTTGCTAAAATACCGAATGAATTGCGTAAATCGCTGATATTCAACGATTTACCCCCCTATACGACTAAGAGCCAATAGGATGTGTGTATGATTAATGTGCTTCAAAATATTTTGAGTTTGAATATTCGTTTGCAAAGATAGTGAATAAAACGATAACGCTAACCTTAACTATCAACTTTTTTATCGTCAACACCTATTTTTTTATTAATAATGTGGAAATGTGCGGTAGAGAATAAATCAAAATGCATAATTTTTGTGTTAATTAATAATGTGTCAGTTGTACTTAAACTTTAGAAACTTTAGAAACAATACTAGTTCACTTTTGCTGCATGAAGTTTCTTGAAACGGTCTGCCATAAAAATGTTAAGAATTGTTAAATAGATACTTTTAGTTTAATATATAATATATTATATATTAAACTAACCCAATATTACACTAGTCACTAGTATAGTTTCTATAGTTTCTAAAGTTTCAATTCGTTTATATTTCATATAATTTAACATTTTTCATTTTTTTATGTTAAAGCAAAAGATATACACAAAAGTGCAATTCCGTACTCGAAACAGATAATCTTTATAAATATTAAAAATATTTATAAAAATATTTGGTAGTTACATATAAATTTAGTATCTTTGTAGTGAGTTAGGAAAGTTTAGCAAGGAATGAGTGCATTTCTAGCAAGAAAGAGGCCTATTTCTAGCAAGAAAATGGCTCACGACTCGCAAGAGTTTTTCTACTCAAAAGCCCCTCTCTTTCAATGGTCTTTACACCCCCTTCGGTTCCCCCGTTATCGGGGGACAGAAACCCCCCAAGGGGGGAAGATGAAAACACAATCAAAAAATTTAGAGGGGGCACAGTTAACCAAATTATTAACCACACCCCATAATCCACTAGTCGCCCCCTTGGGGGAGATTTAGAGGGGGCTGGGGCTTAAACTTAAATCTAATTTTATGGCAATACGCTATTCAGTAGGTAAGATGAAGCATTCGCTCGGCACCTACGCAAACACTACCCGCTATCGCGGAAACCTCCAAATCGCAGAGACCTTCTCTCTCGACCAGTTCGCAGAACACATGTCCAACCACGACTGCAAGTACAACAAGGGTGACATCTACGCCGTGCTCACCATGGCAATCCGATGCATCAAGGAACTCGCGATGGACTCCAAGGCAGTGGAACTCGGCGACCTCGGAACCTTCCTTCCAAAGATCACCAACTGCAAGAACGGTACGGCTCAGGCAACCGACTTCACCGCAGAGAACATCGTGAAGGTCACTCTCAAGTTCAAGAACTCTGTCAAGACTAAGAACTTCCGTCCAGAGTGCTCATTCGAGAACGTAAGTCTCCGTGCCAACCAGGCTCTCCTCCGCTCAGCAGAGAAGAACAACCAGTCATCTATGGAACTCTATGCTCCTGACACTCCACAAGGTGGAGGTGGCGGTGGCACCGGCGGTGGCAACGAACAGGAAGGAGAATAAGCCTTTAAAATGCAGAATGCAGGATGCAGGATGCAGAATGCAGGATGCAGGATGCAGGATGCAGGATGCAGAATGCAGAATGCAGGATGAGCCCCCCTCTTGTTCCCCCCACAAGGGGGAGGCTTTGACTTTGAACAAAAACCTAAAAAACCTTTGTAATGTGTGCTGCCCTTTGGGCATAGATGCGTCGGCATCACCTTCTCCATCGTGAACAAGTTCCCATGAAGAAGCCACTGCCACCACCTCTGCAATCCTGATTGCTCAGCACACATTCCAAACGATAAACAGAATTAAACAGTTCAACTCTCCACTCTAAACTCTACACTTTTATCGTTATCGTTGTTCGTTAGCGTTGAATTTGTTTTGAGCGAAGCGATTGTTTATGGCTTTGGAAGAACCTGCAAAGTGCGAAGCACGGCTGATGTCTGTTCAGATTGGCAGATGGGAGCCATGCTCATAAGCTGACAAGATGAATAGGCAGCAGGATTCTCCGAAGGAAAAAGGTTCTTACAAGGTGTTTTTATGGTTTATTTTCTAAAAAAATATCAAAACAATCTATTAACCAATCCCCATCATTCCCCCTTGGGGGAACAGGAAGGGGGCCTATAACATTATGAACGACAAGAACAAAGAGACTTTGAGTCTCGTGATTAAAATCATCGTGGCCGTGTTGACTGGTCTTGCCAGTGCTCTTGGACTAGCCTCGTGCATGGCAGCAGCTGGAGTTCACGGCTTCCTCACACAACTTTGATTGTAAGTATTCGGCTCGACTGAATCAGTAAGAGTGGGACATACATCCCACTCTTTTTCGTAGATGAAAGTTTAGAAAGTTTAGAAAGTCTACTAGTTGTTTTATTTTCACGGAATGAGTTTAGTGTGTTAGGTGGTGTTTGTGCCCCCGAGATTGGTACAGTTCTATATTTGATTTCTGTAGTCCTTTGGCAACACGCCGAACATCTCCTTGAAATTCTTTGTAAAATAGCTTGGGGTAGAGAATCCCGTGCACTCTGCAATCTGCGACGTACTGAGCGTGCTGGTGCGTAGCAGGCGGGCTGCATGCTTGAGGCGGATAGTGGTGATGAATTCGCTTGGCGACTGCCCCGTTATGCTGTGTATCTTGCGATAAAGGGTCATACGACTGGCGCACATATCGCTGCTAAACTGATTCACGTTGTAGGCTTTGTCGGAGAGATGTTCCTCTACCAGTTTTTGGGCTCGCGTGATTATCTCTTCATCTATTGGGGAGTATGCAAGCTGTGCCACCTCATGGTTGCCATCGTGTTGGAAACTTTGCTTCGCTGTATCTCGGCGTTCCTGCAAATGCTGGATTCGGTTGAGCAACACTGTTGGGCTAAATGGTTTCGTAAGATAGCAATCGGCTCCCATCTTGTATCCTTCGAGCTGTGCCTCATCACTTGTTCTTGCAGTCAGTAAGAGAACTGGGATATGACTGATTCGCTCCGTCGTTTTGATGCGGTGGCATAGTTCCAGGCCATCCATAAGCGGCATCATCACGTCACTTATGACGAGACTGATGCTATCATTGTCCATCAGTTGCCGCCAAGCTTCCTTCCCGTCGCCTGCCTCGAGAATGGCATATCCTTCATCGTGCAACTGCTCTGCTATGAGTGAACGCAATTCTGCATTGTCTTCAACAAGAAGTATAGTGAAAGCTGATTGGTCGGTTGGCTCATTGTCTTCAGCTCTTTTGTCATCATTAATTTTGTCATCTCCTACAGAATAGTCCCCGTCTGTGGCATTTTCTGCGAGTCGGTCGTCGTATACCAGTGGCATCACAAACCAGAAGTCGGTTCCTTTGCCTTCCTGACTGTTCACTCCCACTTCACCATGATGTTGGCGAACCAGTTCGCGCACCATGTGCAAGCCGATTCCACTTCCCCCTTGGGATGTGGAGTTCTCAGAGCGGTAATAACATTCAAAGACACGAGGCAAATCTTTTGCATTTATGCCTATTCCATCGTCCTTGACATGCAGAATCATGCGGGTGGTGTCGTCGGGAAGAAGCCCTAAAGCGACGCAAACATGCCCGCCTTCAGGAGTGTACTTCAAGGCATTGCTGAGCAGGTTCCAGACAACATGACGCATCTTCTCATGGTCGAATGTGGCATAAAGAGGCTGCGGCTGATGATCGAAGGTCAACTCGATATTTTTTTGCTGTGCAAGAGGAGTGAAGGATTCAACAGCTACAGAAACAAACTTTGTCATATCGGCATTGCGCAGCGACAGTCGGTGAAGTCCCGTCTCCATACGTCTGAAGTCCAACAGTTGGTTGATGAGTTGCTGCAATTCCAGCGCATTGCGTTGGATTGTCTCCAACCGGCTACGGTCGGATGCAGATAATGACTGCCCGGATTCCAACATCTGTTCAACAGGAACGAGAATGAGTGTGAGAGGAGTACGAAGTTCGTGGCTGACATTGGTAAAGAAGCGGAATTTAAGTTCCGTGAGTTGTTCTTCCATTTGTGTCATACGCTTACGACGAACATGACGCAGGTATTGTCTGATGATGGAGATACCCAATGTCAGCAATACAAGGACATACAGTACATACGCCCACCATGTCTCCCACCATGCCGGCAGTCGGTGAATCGTGAATATTTCGGTAGGTTCCCCCCAGACACCCTGGCCGTTCGTACTACGAACCTCTACAATATAGTCCCCCTTTCTTGGAGATGTGATTACAACAGTATTGGCGCCCACGGGCATTTCGGTCCACTCCGTAGTATGTTCATTCATCATGCTTTTCCGTGTAAGCCGATATGCAAACTGTATCTGGGAAGCCAGATGGTATTGCATTGTTGTGAGACGCAGTTCGACAGCATCCGTCTTGCTGTCGATATCGAGTTCCCTTGAATCTGGAGCAATATAATATGTTCGCCCATCAACGATGATGGTCGATATTCTCGCATTCACATTTTCCTCCGAATCATCCTTAAAACTTGCTGATGATATAAAGCAGTAGCTATTTTCTTCACTGATGCAGACAGAATCATTCCCTGCAAGCGACAATTCGTTAAAGTGGTCCATATGAATCATTGGATGATTGCAGAGAAGAGTGCGGCTCAGGTCGGTTTCTGCATCCCACTCTTTGGCACTTTCACGCGTCAGCGACCACATATGTCCCTTACCATCCTGCTTAAGGTCGAGAATTCTCTTCCCATGGGTGTTGCTGAGAGGCTGCACATACCGTGGCGACTTGTCGTTATGGCAGTCGTAAGCATACACGCGTCCCATACTGGTTCCTATCCATGCCGTACCATCACGGAGCATGGTCAGGCATGAACATGTCTCGTAGTCCTGCAGTAAGGAGGTTGTTTGTTTTTGTCCTTTCCGCAATAATTGCAGGCCTTTCTTCCGCCCTTGATAGATGATATTTCCATCTCGGTCGCATACTGCCCGTATAACATCCGGAATTTGTTGCTGCAAGGATACCAACAGGCTGTCGGTTGTATTATCTGCTATTTTTCTTGGTCCAAGAAACTTGTGGATACCTTTTTCATTGCATGGCAGCATGAATGCGTGTTTTGAGGCACCAGAAACCCACAAGTTGCTAAAAGAATCACGCGTGATATTCCGATAAAAGTAGTGGCCCTTCGGCAGGCTCGATGTGATAGAACTTGGATACAAGTTACTAGCGGCATCAAACTGATAGGCACAAAAGCCCTCTGTTGTCGATACCCACAGCATGCCATTCTGCATATCCGCCTTCATATCCATGACTTTGCCATAATTAACGCCATCCGATTTGAAGGTAAGTGGTTGCAGTTCGTACGACGCGTTGCTTCCTACCTTATTTGGTGAAAACCTGACAACACCCATTCCCCATGTGCCAACCCAGTAACATCCGTGTACAGTGTCTTCGATTATACATTGCGGATTGAGTTCTGCAGGCCATTCATAGGCCACAAAGTCTTTCTTATTTATATCATAGCACCATATGCATCCTTCGTTCTGTGCCAACCACAATGTGTGCTGACTGTCCTCCATCATTGAATTCACGAACTTTGTTCCAGTTCCCCGCTTAGATACAACTATCTTCTGCAATAAGTGTTCATCAGCATCGAAATGATATAGGGCAGAACCCGTTGACATCCATACCGTACCATCGCTGAGGGCACAGAGCGATTCGGTAGAAAGCAGTTCGGTTTCTTTCTGCTTCAAGGCATGGATAGTGTAATCGTGTTTGTTCAGGATGTATGTTCCCTGTGTAGTGCCAAACCATATATGTCCCTTCCCATCCTCTATGATATCAAACACATAGTTCGACCGTAGGAGCCGTGGATTCTGTTCGTTTGAGCAGAACACATCCTGCTGATAGCCATTATCACGGCAAATTCCATTCTCCGTGCCGTACCACATATAGCCATCGCTGTCGAAAAAGAACATATAGACATTGCCCCATGGAATATTCTTTATGCACTGCAGGTCATTGACAGCCAGATTAACATCCACTGCCTGCATGCTGCAACAGACAAACGCAGAGATTAGCGTGTATACAAATTTTCTCCAGTAATTCATAGAATTCAGTTATTGCTCTTCGAGGAGCGCGAGATATTGCATTTCGTTTTTTCGTATGGTTTCAAGGCCTTGACATTGACAGCCACCTCTTTGCCCTTACGGTTCTTTATCATGATTGTCTGAGGCAAACTGGCAGAAAGGCCGAAATTCTCGATTTCCACCCATTCGTCACCATCTTTTTCATATACACCGCTTGGAGAAAGAACCGCTGGACTATAGTTCACGTAAGGCAGTTTGGCATAGCCCCACAAGAGTTTGCCACTCTTGGAACTGCCAATCAGTTTCGGAGCCCATTCCTCTTCTGTGATGCCACTGCCCTTGCCATTGAACGTCACAATGAGGTCGTTGCCTTCCGTGCGCACCTTTACTGGCTTTGCGCCTCGTCCATAATTTACTTCCGCGTAGCTACCAAACCTCAGGCTTTTGACATCGACATCCTTTACTGGTTCGAAATCCTTCTCGCCCTTGATGCGAAGTATAATCTTCTTGGTGTCGGAATTGATGGGTTCTGTGTTTACCACTTCCAAGAGCAAACCCTTGTTCATTGTGAGACATATATTCTTGCTGCTGTGAGTGTCATTAGGCTGATCCTCATTCTTCAAAGTGTCAATCACTGCAAAGTTCATCTGGATAACACGCCCATATTCATCCTGGAACACTTTTGCCCGCTCATATTTGAACCATGGCTCAACTTGTCCGTCTTCATGGCGAGAGAAAGCATACGTGTATGCCTCACCAGGTTCAACCACCCAGTGCAGGCCATCCAGTGAACGCTCATACCATGCAACCCGTCCCAGCCAGTCGTTGACAATGAGATGATATTGCAACGAGTCTTTCCACACCACAGGATCCTCGAATCGTCCCTCCACATTAGGATATATTCGTTCCGACGTAATCTGTCGCCATGGCTGAAGGCCGTCACGGCTAATCCACACACCGCCACCACGGCACACCATCAGTCGGCTGCCATCCTGACGACGGCAGAAGGTGAGATTGCTCAGTCCCTCGATGATTCGGTGACTACGTTGGTCGAATTCAAACTTACCGAACACCCATGGTCCCTCTGGTTTATCAGCGATGTAGTAACCGTCGATAGTGTAAACCACTATGCGTCCGTCGTCCAATACATATGCCTCAGGGTTGTGTCCCTTGCCTATACTGTTCTTCACTTTGTACGGGCCGCCCAGATTCTCACTGGTAGCATGAAATACGGTGCTGTTGCTCCAAAACATGTGTCCGTTCCGGCTGTTCTCAGGCCATCCACAAACATATAGATGGAAGCCCCCATCCTTATCCTGTAATATATTACCACCCCAGAAACTCATGTCATCCAGTTCGATGCCATTGTCAACATATCTCTCGCGAACAGTCTCTGCTCCCCAGTTGGCACGAGCAGTGCGACTTGGCGCCATCGTTTCAAAGCGGTCCATGTGTCGTCCGCCCACCACCAGATTCTCCCATTCCGCAGGTCGGGTTCGTTCTTCCACCTGAGCTTGAGCAAATTCCGAAAAGGCAAAGCCCAAAGCGAGGAGTATAGCTAAATGTTTCATATATCTTGTCTGAAAAAAAACGAATATAGTTGAAAAGCAAATGCAAAAATAGTAAATTAATTTCGTTTCATCACAACTTTTCACCATTTTTTATGATCTTGATCTACATAATGAACAAATTGCCTTTATCTCACCACTTACAGACTTGTCGCTATGTTCATCAAAGTTATCGACTTGTCGCTTAGCTCGTCCAAATAATAATCACAAATCATTCTTTCTCATTGATGCTATTTGCTTGTTGATAAATATTTTTTACCTTTATATATCATAATTTTGTTTGCCTGCCAACCATGCATAATGCGACCCTCCAAATCATATATATTAGCAGAACTGCATATCGATGTATCGACAGTTATGGGATTAATTCCATCTGATTCATCCGTGACGCATACTCGAGCCTCGGTAATGCTGTTCCATGTACTGCTGCTTGCACCATTGCAATAGATACGCACATATCGAGCCTGAACCGTATTGAAACGATAGCGTTCCATCTCGTTTGTCAGTCCACTGGTTGTCTCTCCCATATCGACTTCTGTCCATGTCCTTGAGTCTGTGCTACACTTGATGTCGAAGTAATTCACTCGGGTATTACCCAGATACCATGCGATGTCCACCGCATTGACATACTTCACACCACCCAAATCATATTGAATCCATTGTTGTTTACCCTCCTGACTCCAACGCGTGCTAAGTTTTCCATCGATGGCATTCGATGCCGGATTGCCACTCTGTGCACCGATGGCAGTCACACGTTTAATGGTAGTATTGGCATAGAGAGGGACGGTATTAACCATCAGACTCGAATATTCAGATGTCATTGCAGCACCATCCACACTCAAAAGTCCACTCACAGACAAAGTATATCGTCCATACTCCAGAGGTTCCGCCAGCGTGATGGAAATGAAGCCTTCGCCGTCGTGTGTAACAGAAGCAATGTCAATAGGCATTCCGTTCAACTGGTAATGACACTCACGCTGCAGTTCCGCCTCATCAGGCAATTGGTTGAGTTTTATCCTGATAGTGCTCGCATCGTCAAATGCAGCAGCAACCACGCGCATCGGTGTCACACTCTGTTCTCCAACCGCATAACGGCTCATTTCGGCAGCGGCCAACAAGAAGGCCCCTACACCGAAATCCGATGTCTGCCCTTCAGAAATATAAGTTCCTGGGGCAGCATTCGAACCGATAGGCTGCACATAACCCACCATGCCATTACCAAGTAAAGCAATATTGTTCAAATAGTTCCAAGCCCGTTGCAAGACGAGGCCATAACGATTTTCGTCGAGTATGCCATGATTGATACCCCAAGCAAAACCATATGTATTCAACGCAGTTCCGCTCGTCTCATATCCCGGAGCATACGGTTCATCCAAGAGCGACCTACACCAGTATCCATTACCTGCATCATCCTGACGCTGACAAGCAGCCAGACTCTCGGCCATGCGTCGGTAATACTTCAAATACTCATTGCGATGCGAGTCGTTTTCTGGAAGTTCGTCCAGCACACGGGCAAAAGCAGCAAAAATCCATCCATCACCACGAGCCCAGAAGTCCTTCTTGCCCGAATTAGTCTTATGCTCAGGGTAGATATAGTGGCGATCACGATAATACAATCCCGCATCCTCGTCCCACATGAGGTCCGTACCCCAACGCCAGTATTCATACATCTTATCCAGATACATCTGGTTGCCAGTGATGTTATAGAGTTTTGTCATGATAGGCAGTACCATATAAAAACCATCCACCCACCATAGGTATCCCTCGTAATCCGTACTCATCTCATATTCCATCACCTCGCGAGCTCGTGCAATCTTGTCCTCTCCTCCCAACAGATTGTATAAGTCTGCATATACCTGAAAACAAATCTGATTATCGCCAAAGAGCACATAGTCAGCCGATTCGCCATAATCTGATTTCCATTTGCTCTTGTCCGTACCAGTCTGTCCCCAGTAGCGATTATGCTCTGCCCATGCCAGAGAATAGTCAAGATATTGTTGTTCTCCCGTCACCTTGTAAGCCTCCATGTTTCCCGTATGATATACAGCACGGTTCCAGAAATGATCACCATGGGTAGGATGAGTCTGCTGCCAGTAGAGGTTCACTTTATGGAGTATGGAAATAACATCGTCTTTCTCTGGCAAATCATCCTCCCATGAAGTTTCAACCACAGGATGCTCAATGCTCTCTTTGAAGCGGTCGAGAGCATCAAACCAATCATCGTCGCTGGTATATATTCCTTCGGGGAATATGTTCCATCCGCCTCCGAAATAGTATATCAGTTCTGTACCAGGCTGATAGTCTATTGTCACACACAGGTGGTGATCGATGACCTGAGTCTTAGTTTTCGTCCCCGGCACGTAGCATCCTTGGAAGAAGCGAGCCCCCGCACTGGTCACCGTACCCTCACTCTTGCCTTCTGCCCATCCTGCCACACCGGGATTGTCTATGTGGGCCACGCCATCAACCTTGACACTTGTCATATCGGTATGCTGATAGAGCGCCACAGCCAGAGTCATAGGTTTGCCACTACCAGCTTTGACTGGCTTGTAGCAAACTGTCGCCTTATTCAACAAACTTCCCGCCATAGTTTTCACCGTCAGTGTCTTAGTATATGCCACGCCATCTATCTCCAGATTGTTATAAGTCAGGGTAAAAGTAGAAGAAAGAGCACCATCCTCGTTCACCACACATTTGTTGTGTGGACCATGTACCACAAGTTTTCCACCTGACACATGTGTCACACCTCCCACTCCCAGACGCTTACCGTTCACGCTGAACGCATCCACGCCATACTCACTCTCGGTGTGATAATTCGACAGTCCGTACATTGCGTCCACAATGAGTTCAGGCGTTTTTTTAACCCACAGGTCAACCCCATTGCCAGTATTTGGTTCGTTGGCAAGCAATACGGTAGAATACATACGATAGGCACAAAGGTTATTTTCCCATGCTATATCATTTCTGCTCAACGGTGACTTGATGGCAGCATAGGTCAGTTTCTTTGGTTGCTGTCTCGTGCCTTCGCATAGTGTATACATCTTTGCAGTTCCTTTTCCTATAGAACATTGAAATCTTATGCCATGTTCTCCACATAGTTCAAACGGGATAGTTTTGCCATCTTCATCATTAAGCGTCATCTCACTCAGATTCATATCCTTTGCAATCTCCACCTCAACCGTCTCGTTCTGTCGCGCAAAGCCCAATGCATTCTTTAGTCGGAATGTATAGTCGGCTGCCATCACCTGCTCTGCAAAACCGAGCAACAAAGTCGACACACATAAAATTTTAGTCGTCAGTTTCATCTTACACACACTTTTCAAATTTTCCAATAAAAACAATATTATCCTAATAATTAAAAATCGAGTTCTTCACATATATCTTATAATTTTTGATACTCTTTGGCGCTCCTTTCTCCATACGCGGCAAAATCTGAAAACCGGTGACAGTATGGTTTTGATTCATGTCAATGACTAAGCTGTGTGGAAACGGAACTCCTATATTGGTGCTCCAGTAGGTACTTTCCTGCAAGTCGAAAACCTTATCGCCATTCTTGTTACCACTCGACACATCCTCATCGTCAGCATAGGCGACAGACCATGATTCGCGGCTGAGGCGCTTGCCATTTACATCAAGGAGATAGAGTTCTGCGATACAACAGCATTCCCGGTCAGAATGGCTGTTCAAAGCTTCAATACATACATAGCGACCATTCACCGGTTTGTCGAATTTTACCTCTTGCCAACCATTACCCTCCTTCAGAGTTCCGACACACACAGGTGTCTCGCCTTCGAGATTCAGTTTCTGTCCGCTCTTTCGATGCAACTGAGGGCCAAAGACATTCAGTTTGTCAATGACAGGAGTTGTCAGACCTTCCACGACAGCTTCCTTGGGGCCAATCATATCCGTGACAATAATCTCGTTGTATCCCTTCTTCAACCAGCACCCAGGCATGTAAAGCGTCTGCTGTGGTCCGATTTGCCAGAACCTGCCGATAGCATGACCGTTCACATAGACCTGACCCTTGCCAAAATTCTCCATATAGATAAAAGTATCGCCAACCTTGTCGAGTCGGAAAGTGGCACGATAGTTACCGCGCACCCCCTTATTTTGTTCGGTGATAGGTTCGTATTTCATTCCTGTCTGAGCCTTGTAGTCATCAGGCAAACAGAAGATTTCCCAGTTTTTAAGGTTAATGTCCACCTGTGAGCCATCCGACAGATTATAGATTAGTTCCACTTTGTCGGTTATACCCTTAAAGTCATTGATGGCCCGTCCAAAATTGATGCGACCGAGAGCCTCGACATATATGTCAAGCGTATCACCCAGTTTTATGGAAGGAAGCATAAGGGTTGATTCACGATTAATGCGATCTATCTTACCAATGAACCTACCATTTATGAACACTTGGGCATAGTCGTGAACCTCAGTTATCTTCATCACGCTCTCCGAACTGATTTCCTGACCTATTGTAGTGCGGTACATAATGCAGCCCCACCCCATGTTCATCTCTTCGAAAGTCTTGAGTTCGCCCTGCTTCTGTGATGCCTCTGGTAGATTTGCATAGAGAGGAGCAACTTCCTTGAACACCACTTTAGGAATACTTATTACAGGAAATTCCTTCGGTATGGCAGGCAGGCGCTTGCCGTCGTTGTATTTTGCCAACAGACTACGAAGTTCCAGATATTTGTCGGTAATGTGGCCTGCCTCGCTGATAGGGGCATCATAGTCGTAACTCGTCACATCGGGTGCGAATCCAGGAGAATTGGCACCAGCCCAGTGTCCCCAGTTCGTGCCTCCATGGGTCATATATAGAGAAAAACTGATACCTCGGTCGAGCATGTCGCGTATTCCTTCCACCATATCCTTTGCACCTCGTGTCTCGTGGCGACCACCCCATTTGTCGAACCATCCGCTCCAGAATTCGGAACACATTAACGGACTGTTAGGTCGCAATTCCTTCAAAGTTCGAAATTCATTATCTATATTGGCACCCGTACCAAAGTTCATCGTCCAAAGCAAATCCTCCAACCCATTTCTGGTAAAGTTTGAACTCCAGTCGCACTGAAACAGTTCCACCTTATCGAAACCGCTCTCGCGGATGATGTCGCGTATCTGCCGTATATACGCCTTGTCCTCACCATAGCTTCCGTATTCGTTTTCTACCTGTACCATGATGATTGGGCCGCCCTTGTCAACAGTCAGGTCTCCAAGCTGTTCTCCCACCTTTTGTTCGAAAAGTCGCAGGCGCTCCATAAAGTATTCATCTTGCTCACGCAGGCGAATGTCCCTTTTCCTAAGTAGCCACCATGGCAACCCTCCCATCTCCCATTCTGCACAGATGTATGGTCCCGGACGAAGAATGACATTCATTCCGTTCTTCTTTGCCAACTGTATGAAGGCACGAATGTCGTTGTTGCCCGTGAAGTCAAATTCTCCTGGCTGTTGTTCGTGAATATTCCAAAACACGATGACGCACAGCGTATTCATGCCCAGAGCCTTACACATCTTAATGCGTTGTTCCCAATACGGGCGAGGAATACGAGGATAGTGGACTTCTGCCGCCTTTATTACAAAAGGCTTACCATTCAGCAAAAATGTTCTATCGCCCAGCCCGAAACTGGTCTGAGCCGACACTCTTGTTGCAGTAGACATAATCAGACACAACATCAGTGTTGCTCTCAGTAGGGACAATATATATTTTCTGCTTCTCATCCGTAAGTTTTTTTACTTAAGTTACCCTTTAATTTATTAACAACATTACCCTTCCCCCATGGCGGGGTGTGGGGATTTCTGAAAATGACAGAATGGGACTGAGGGAGGTACTTACTTCACCAGAATTTTTCTTCCGTTCACTATATTGATTCCCTTCTGCAATCGGTCGAGCCTGCGGCCATTCAAGTCGTAAATGCTTGTCGCGCCTTTCAGCACAGCTTCTATGGCTTCGATTGCTGCTGCATCGTCGTACAGACTAAACAGCATTGTGCCAAAAGATGGATGCAAAGATGTCACCTTGAGCAAGGCTCGATTCGCTGCGACTGTGTATTCCGTACCACTCTGGCAACGATAGAAACCTGTCACTCCGTTATCTTTCTGCAACATATATGCCGTTACTCCAGGCTTTGTCTTTGTCGAGGTGAGATAGCCGGTCAGCATATTGGCCTCATAGGTATTGCCCGTAGCCGTTCCCCATCCTTCCAAAATGGTGGTATAAGCGTCAGCACTTTCTGTGAACACTATGAAAGGTGTATTGGCTGTAAGAGTCTTCTCCGTCTTGAGGGTAATGACATCATTCTCTATACCTTCGATGCTGTATGCCGTTATTTCCTCTGGCACCTCTGCAGTGAAAGGAATCATGAAGGTACTGTAGTGCCAGCCAGCCTCTACAGAGAGTTCAGCCCGAGCCATGTCGGCTTCGGCAATCATCATCTTGAAATACGATCCCGAAGTATATACACCGTTGTCAGCATTATTGCTGTTTGCACTGACATAGTTCTTGGCTGCCACATTCCACAGATACCATCCTGTCTCCGAGTTCATGGCATTGACTATATACTCACCTGCCTCCGACCTGTTCGTAGTTGTACGGATTTGATTGGCATTGCCATCATATACGGTACCGGGGCAAAGATATCGAACAAGGCCGTCACTGTCGGTCTGACTCAGCAAATAGCAGTCCTTTTTGCCAGCGACTGGGGTGAAAGTGAATGCCTGAGCATAGTTGGCATTCGGAGCCATCAGATATCGAATGCTGTAACCTCCCGCATCTTCTCGGTCGTTGACATAAGTCACAGCCTTATTGCGAGAGTTGAAACCTTCCGACACATTTGTCAGCGTGTAGCGAGCCTGTGGATCAGGCATGTTCAATGCCGGCAACCTCAATGCAGCCATCTGCAGTATGGCATTGTTCAGAGCATCGAGAGTGGTCGCATCATCATTGGCAATAGCCCTATATTGTGATATACTGAGTTTCAGGGCCTCAATTCCTTCTGTAGGATATTGGAACGCGACGTCGCCGACGTTTGCTGTAGGAAGTTTGTAAGCATTGCACAACTGCTTAAGTTTCGTCCTAGCTTCGGCCACATCCACCTCTATCGAGAGGGAGTTAGGTTCGCCCAGGAGATTGGTATTATATATACGCACCTTGTAAGGCCACTGCTCGTGAGTGAGGTTGTCGCCCCATCCACGACACCAGTAGGCGGTAGGAGCACCCGATACTATAAGCCAGAGATTCTTGCAGTCGGCAGGACAGTCGAACTCCACAGTCAGTTTGTTTTCCTTGGCAGTGGCACGAGCCACATCGCCATATATGCGAGTGCCGCCAGCAGTCAGAGCCACAAATCCTATGCGCCAGCCAGCCGCCGTAGGCTTGTAGCTGCGATAGCCATCGGCCTGAGCCATACCCTCAAACTCTACCACGAGGTGTTTCTGAGTGTCGGGTACATTTAGGCGGATGGCATTGTGGCCAAAGTTCTCAGGAGCATCCGATGGGTCGACAGTCCAGAACAGTTCGTCGTCCTGAGTCATCTTAGTCTGATTGCGCTTGCCTATGGTGCCGGCACCGGCACTGCGCAGGTGGTCGAAATCGAAAGAAGCCATACGAGCACCGAATTCCCACATTTCGTCACCGAGTTGTACCAACTTCTGAGCAGAGGAGCCTGTCATCGTCAGTCGCATGTATGTCTGCAGAGGGTCTTCGGGGTCTTTGCATTCATTCCACAGACGGCCGATGAAGGCCATATCTTTCTGCTTATCCACGAAATAATCCTGAATAAAGTAGTTCTCGTATCTCATTCCCACATCAAGCACATGCTTGTGCATGTTGTTCAACGAGTTGTTCAACCATTCGTTGCTGAACTTCTGATTCGTATAGTAGCAGTATGCCATCCACTGCGCACACTGTTCCCAAAAACAATTGCCGCCAGGACTGTTGGTCCAGTTGTACATCCATCCGTTCCAGTCGCCCTTGTCGCAGTGTACCTGATATTGGAAACAATGGCCTACCTCATGAGCAACCGTCTGACCACCACGCGAACTGAAAGCCCAGCGAGAGAGAGTCAGCATGCCAATCTGGTTGTCGATGCCACTTCCGTTAGCCTCCCACTCATCCTTGTACTTGAGACGGATAATCATCTTGTACTTATCTGTCTTCGACTTGCCCTCATCAACAGTGATGAAGCCCAGCTTGCCTGCATAGAGTTCGAAGTATTTGTCGCAATTGGCAAGCACCTCCTCTACATTCGAAGGCACACCACTGCCATAACCTTTCTCCCAATAGAGAATCCAGTGCTTCGACTGCATACTTCTCTCATTACACCATGTATTGTCGGGATTGTTCAGAGCATCGCCCTTGCCTACTGCACTGCCACTCTCGTATACCGACTTATCCACAGCCTTAACGGCTGTATTCAGCGTACCGACCGCATTTGTCAGTGCGTCATTAGTCAACGATTCATCAGCATACTGGTTCTGGGCTGTGTTGATGGCTGTCTGTAGTCTCTCCCATGCTGTCTGGCGATAGGCAACTCCCTTCCACCAGCCCGACACCTTCCGGGCATATGTCAGCAATTTGTTGAGCGATTCGAATCTAGCTACCGACTCGGCGGCCTCGCTGTTGATTGCCTTAAGAGTCGCAGTAACCGCTTGGACTGTATCGTCGGATGCATATTTGTCGGCCAGCACCTTACGTGCCTCGGCAAGTACAGAGGCCAGTTGTGTACGCACAGGTGCCTGCAGTTTATCATTCAGGTATTCCTCAGCCACCTTACATTCAGCCTCAAGATAGCCTCGCAATGCGTTGGCATCCACATTGCCTAAATAATACAAATGGAAGTTATCGCATGCCACCCAGTTGCCCGTGGCACCTCCGGTTTTTACGCCGAGGTCAACACTGGCATCCTCTGCATTTACCACAAAGTCGAGCTCGTAACTGTTCATGCGTGTTATCGAAGTCTTGTAGTTACCAGCAAAAAGATATGCACCCGTTTGGGCTGCGCCAGAATTCTGTGTACTGCCACTGCCAGTCTGCTGGATATGCAATGCAGCAGCAGTCAGACGATACTTTCCTACAGGCAAATTCGTGAGCGTCTGCGTGAGACTGACATCCGAAACACAACTTCCTATACCAGTCCATTTCTCCATGTAGTAAGAACCTTCCTTCATCGTGAAGTTACTGTTGCTCTGTCTCGACATTCCTGCAGCCACCCATCCTTTCGTTCCATCCTCGAAGCTCGGGTTCACGAGATAGCGGTCAGTAATGTTGAGCGGAGTGCTCTCCGTAGCATTGGCAAACTGATACTTCTCAGTGGCAGACAGCAGAATATTCCGCATAGCCAACTGCTCGTCGAAGTTCGCCGTACCTTCATCATACATACACTGAGCCTTTTCTATCAACTCATTCAGTTCATTCAATCCCACACACTCGCCTGTACCTGCCACACTGCGGGCTTCTGCCAAAGCCTTCGCGAGATAGGTATGTACCAAATCGAGTGCCTGTGCATCATTGGTCATATAGAGTTTCACATAGTCCAACACTACCTTAGCCGAGTTGGCACTGCCTCCGCTGACAGCAAGGAACCCTATTTGTACCTTTCCTGTGGTCTGCTTCGTCAGATTGAACACCACCTTGTCCAGCGTCCATTTGCCACCCATAGGAAAACTCGACACATTCGACAATATACTGGTGCCTCCGTCGGGAATCCATCCCACACGACTCTTTCCTCCCGTCTTGTCACTATTATTATACCATGCTGCACTCAGGTAATAACTGCCAGTAGGAAGAGAGACCGCCTGACTATACACGAGCGACACATCCCAGCCAGTACTCAAAGCCAGACAACCCTCCGAACCATCATATCCCGATGCGGGAACCTTGCCGTAGGTATTAAATGTCTTCTTCGTACCAAATTGGTATGTTCCGACGATAGTATAGTCCACATTGTGATCCTGAGTCCATCCCGGAACCTGTTTGATTTCCTTCTCCACATTACCAGAGGCATTCTTTTCGTAGTTGAAATCGGAGTCGAAGCCCCAGTTGGTTAGGAACAATGCCGAAACATCAGTGTCGGCATACCCAGCCAGAGAAGCACATAGAGCCATGAAGCATAAACTCGTGCGCAAAATATATGATTTGATATTCATGTCTGAAAACTATTAGAAGTTACACTATTTCGATGGTGCAAAATTACGAATTATCCATGTATAATCTCGCACAGCTTGGATCAATATATGGTAATATGGCAACATATCAATTCCACATATTGTTTTCGCCAGAAAGTCCTGCGCCGAACATGGTTTGATCTTCTTCCCACATATCACGCTCCTTCACGAGTGCATCTTGATTGGTATCAGACCCTGTATCTGTATACGACATTGCAATCATTTCCTCAAGAAAAATGGTCGTGGCAGTAATTGCCGGTACGATATAATTTCTTTTCATAACTATATTATTTACTTATTGAGTTGTTTCTTTCCATTCTTGATGACAATTCCCTTGAATTCGTCACCGACTCTCTGACCTGCGAGATTGAACGCCTGGCTGTTGTTACCCAATACAGGAACTACATCAATGATTCCTGTTGTACCTTCGAAGGCAAATGCCTTGACATTGCTTGTTGCAGGGATATTTAAATATGAATGATTTGCCTTTAAAAGGTGACCATCTTCTGAAGTGACCTTGTAGAACTTCACGCCTTCGCTGAGGTTCTGGAGCACATAAGAACCTTCTGGTGCCTTTGTTTCAACATATGAACCAACAAGATACCCTTTCGTAACCTCATCCAACTCGGGTTTAACATCGGGTTTAACATTGCTGTAGCCTACAGTCGCTGCCGAATATCCACCAGCTGCCTCAAGAATTACAGGTGTGTTGGCTGGAATGGTAGTTTCGACTTCTGTGAGAGTGAGTGTCTCGCCATCGACAGCATCGCATGAATATGCTTTCACACCGGAAGGAACCTCCACATCTATCGGAGCCATGTATGTGGCATAGCCTGCAGCAGTAACTGAGGGACCCGGAATTTCATTAGCCTCAACTATTTCGAAATCGATATGGCTGTTAACTGTATAGAAACCAGCATCCTGAGAACCGATAAACTTGTTTGCCGCTGTGTTCCAGAGATTCCACTGTCCGTCAGAAGCCGTAACACGAGCCACCTCAACTACGAGAGCAGAATCTTTCTCAGTTGTTGTACGAATCTGTAATGCATTGCCTCCATAAGGAACACCTGTACAGATATATCTCTCCTTGCCATCTGCATCAATCTGGCTGAGCAGGTACTGATTGTCAGCTCCATCCACTGCTGTGAACCTGAACGCCTGTGGATAGTTGGCATTCGCTTCGTGTAGGTAGCTGACAGAATAGTTGCCTGCGTCAGTACGGCCACCAGCATCATATGTGACGGCCATGTTGTCATACTTCCATCCATCATACTTGAGAATGATGTTGTAGCGAGCATCTGGATTAATGTCGACATGAGCATCTGGCATTTCTATTTCTGCAAGATTCAGGGCAGACAAAGCGACCATACAGTCCCCCGTTCTGTCAGCAGCAAATGTCAGTGAGATTTCATCTGTCTGAGAGACATCAGCAGGTACTTTGAAAACGGATGAGGTTGCATATAGAGTTGTTTTATTGCCTATGTACTTCGACACAGAAGTAAGCTCTTTATCGCCAGCCAAGATTTTTGCTGTCACGGTAGGAGCATTGTTGTTGTTGTGCCAGCCTACAAGAGCAGAATATGCGTACCACTGTCCAGGCTGAAGACCTGTAAAGGTATATGTAAAAGTCTCGTCTTTATCATTATAGCGAATCCAAAATATTCTACTGCTCAAATCAGAAGAAGAATCGTAGGAATAGCCTGTGCCATCTTCCAACTTATAATTAGAATATGTCGTCGTTATTCGCATACCGCTTCCTGCATTCAAACCATTAAAAGTCTTGCCTTTACTTGAACTCCATCCAAAGTTTGAAGGCGAGTCGTTACGCTCTCCTCCATCCCATCCGGCGAGGAGATTTCCTGACTGTCCCCACACGCCACTGCAAAAGAGAGAGAGCAGGGAGAGGGTTAATAATTTACTTTTTTTCATAAATATTTATTTTAATACAGTTTATTATTCATATTTCTTAAGTTCGTATATTATTGATTTGTCAGTCCCGTCAGGTATGAAACCAGAGAAGCCTTATCGCGATAAATATAATATCGAGAACCAGCTAATGTAGGGAACTCTATAGTGTTGGCATCAATCTTAGAGAATGCAATTTTTTCACCCGCCATGGTGGTAATCTGGAAATCAGCTATACCCCTATACTGAATAGCACAAGTCATACCACTGCCAGAGAAAACGCTAGCCACGACAAGTTGGCCGTCAGTCCAATCTTCATCGACTTCAAAATTTCCTACAGCCTTCATTCCGTGGATATGTCCGTTAGCCCATTCCTTGGGTAGGGCCGGGAGGAAAAGGAGTGTGTCAGTCTGACTTTGTAGAAGCATTTCCCCGATACCGGCACAGGAACCGAAGTTTCCGTCTATCTGGAAGGGTGAGTGGGAATCGTAGAGATTATAATAGATTCCTCCCCGCGACTGGTCAATGCCATAACTGGTAGAATGACGCAATGCGTTCTTCAGGATGGTGTGGGCATGATTGCCGTCAAGGGCATGAGCCCAAAGGCAGATTTTCCATCCCATGCTCCATCCCGTTGCGGCATCGCCACGGAGTTTAAGACTATTGACAGCTGCCGCAAAATAAGGACTTGACGGACCTATCTGTACAAGGGGATAGAGACACATGAGATGGCTGAGGTGACGGTGTCCCGGATCGTCGCTCACGTCGTATGGACTGTATTTCCATTCACGAAGGATGGTATCGTCCTTAGCCACTCCGTTGCGAGGGTTGGTCCAGTTGGCATTGAGTGCAGTATTTGCTGTGTAGGCCTCTGTGTGAAGGCCGTTGTCCGCCTTACTGAGATATTCGTCAAGTTTGCTGATGTCCCTATCGGAAAGTCCAGTGATAGTATTGCCGAGAATATCGGCTGCCTGACGGACACTGCAAAGTAGCGAGTAGATGAGTTGCTGGGCATGTGCCGTACCATCCTCATGGGTGTGAGCATTCTGTTCAGGGCTGTATTCCTGTGGTGCCACAAATGTGCCGTCAGGACTGAAGAAATACGGTGTTCCCTTGTAGCTGGGGTTATCCTTATTACTGTCATAGCCCTTATCCTCAATCATGCGTTCCATCCAAAACTGTGCGCAACTCCACATTGCAGGAAATGCGCGGGACAGAAACCCCTCATCGCGAGTAAAACGGAAATGTTGCCACAGGTGACTGCAATACCAAGCATTAGCGACTACATAATTGTTTCCCCATGTGGTCATTCCACCGTAGATATTTGATTCCGTGAGTACCGTCCATCCATTCTGCACGTTTCCCCAATGTTTTGCAGCGTTCCTCCATGAATCACTGTCAGCATTGTCTATAATGTAGTTGAGGAACGGCATATGAGTCTCGCTAAGGTTAGTGGTCTCAGCTGGCCAATAGTTCATCTGCACATTGATATTGGTATGTATGTCGCTACCCCACGGCGCTTTGCTCTTGTTGTTCCATAGCCCCTGAAGATTGCTCGGAACATTCATTCCACGGCTGCTGCTAACTTCGAGATAGCGGCCAAAATAAAAATATAGTTGTTCGAGGAAGCGAGCCTCAGGATTGTCAAGGTCGGAAAGGGTGTTATAGTATTTCACCAATTCCTCTGTTGTTCGACTGCTTTCTGACTCAAGTTGGAAGTCAACCCGACCAACCAGTGACTGGTAGTCGCGTACATGGTCAGCATATAGGGCATCGAAACCTTTTGACATTGCCTGGCGTATCGTATTTTGGTTGCCGTTGAGCAAATGATCAACGGATGCACCTGTGGTGCGTGATGCCTGCTCACTCGTAAAATTCGTCTTAGCAGCAAGATAAAGAGTCACTTGCTTTGCTCCTGACACGTCGATACCTTTAGAGATACGCTCTATGATGCCATCGGACACTATCTGTAGGCGAGCCTGATATTTTACTACTTCAAGAGATCCACCGAAGTTGATGTCGGCCATCATGGAGCCTCCTTTGCAAGCCGTTAACTCGGAGGAATCGCCTAAACAGCAAATTACGGGTGATGCATTGATGCCTTCACCAGGTTGCATCGTGATGAAGAAATGGAGTGAGGCATTGCCCTCTGCCGTGTAGCGGACAGCAAGGACCTTGTCGGGATTGCTTGCAAAGTATATGCGGTCGTAGATTGTCTGTCCATCGGTACTCGAGAAATGTACCTTACTCACTCCCTTTTCGAGGTCGAGGCTTCGCCAGTAGTCCTTGACACACTGGTCCTTGCCGAATCCGAATTGTCCGCTTCTGTCCTCTACGATGATAGAACCAAAGTTCATGTACAGTCCGCGTTCGGATGTATTTCCTGTCCAAAGGGTCTTCTCGTTGAACTGTATTTCGTCTACTTTGATTCCACCATAGAGACTTGCGCCAAGTTCTCCGTTTCCGATAGGCAGGGAATATTCCATCCATTGGTCTGCCACATCCATGGCGGTTGCAGGAGCATCGTACCACATGGTCATCTTGCTCTCTGGAGAGAATGACTTAGCTGGTGATACAGAGAACTCCCGAATGCCTAGATTCATCACACTCTTTGCCATCATTGATACAACAAATACAATAAGGAAGAGAATTATTCTTTTCATCTACAAAGTGGGGCTTAATCATACATACATGGCACCTCTCTGCACCGAGAGAGTGGTGCCGCATATGCATAAAGGGAAAAAGAGAGCTTACTTCAACAAGATTTTCTTGCCATTGATGATGTAGAGACCTCTTTGGGCCTTGCTGACCTTACGACCGGACAAGTCGTAGATGCCAGTATTAGTAAGTGTTGGTTCGACAACAACTTCGCTTATGTCTGTTGGTACCTTAGTTCCCAAATACATCAGACGGAAGTTGTCAGCCTTATACCATGCATTGACCGTTGAAAGGCCAAGATTCATTGTTTCGCCCTTGCTGCCAAACACCACTGACAGGTCTCTGCCGATAGTCTTTGAGGCAATCGTATTGCCTTCGGCATCGAGGGAATCAGTAAATGTCAATTCAGAGTAGGCTTCCTCTCCTGCATGCAGACGGATTACCTTGTCAGCAATACTTGCCACAACACATTTAAGCACATAGTATCCTGCTGGTAGGCAGACATCCTGGTCGATGGCATAGCCTACTTCTGGTTGATTCCATGTATTGAAGAGGTAATTGCCGTCGCAGCCTGTAATAGTATATGTAGCATTCTCATTCGAGCGGATTCCGGTGTCCCCATCCTTCTTCTCGACATTCCACACTCTCAGACCGATTCCGTCCTCATCGAGATTTTCGAAACTTGGATTGAGGATAACTGCTGACACATCTATTGGATTGTCTTCACTTGCTGCTGATATCTTGTCCTGACCGAAAATAAATGAGCTCCATGCCTCTGGGAACGATTCTATGACACTCTCGATTTCCTCGATGGATACTGCACCCTCTTCAGGGTCACGGCCGAGCAAACTGTTTAGTTGTTCATCACTGCTTTGGAATTCTGGATTCTCTGTAACTTCAGCCTGTAGCAGTTCGTAGAGACTGCGGATGTCAATCCATTTCACAAGAGCTGCCTCGCTACCCTGAGCATATTCAATAGCAGAATTAAGAGCGTCGATGGCCGACAGTTTCTGGTCGAGCGATGAGGTGACAAGTGCTTCTTCTGCCAAGCCGATGGCCTGAGAAATGCCGAGGGATGACTTGTCGATAAGCTGGACATAATCGTTGAGACCGAGGCTGGAAGCATCTTCAATGAGCGACTGAATCTGACCGTTAGCAGATTGAAGTGCCAAGTTGGTGTCCTGTCCAAGATATGTGACAGTGAATGCACCCCAGCATACCCATGAGCCACCTTCTTCCAAACCAGTGGCAGTAGTACCAAGCTGAAGTGGTCCATCCTGGAAGAGGGCTGTAATGATGGTATTGGTCATGTCGTACTCTGTATCGTCGTAGAAGATGGTCTGAGCAGCCGACTGTCCGTTTGGAAGATATACATCGCCTACAGTGGCATTGTGGAGGTCGTCCTGTTCATCTACCGCCATCTCTGCCTGATTGTGCATCTTCTCACGGTTGCCGTTTGCTATCAAATAAGCAACCGGAGCATCCATACCGGTGGCATAAGCCTCGTAGTTGGCTGTGATGCTACCATTGCGATAGAATCCCGGTGTCTGAATCTGATAGAGACCTGCAGGGAGACTGTCAGTAGTGATAGTGGCAGTGAATGTTATAGGATTATTGCTCCATATCTCTACAACGCCAACTTGCTGACTTTCAAACTTACCACTCGACTGCTGCACAGTCCAGCCACTCGTGCTCTTATTAGCGAAACTGAGATTCTTATTGATGAGACGGGTGATGTCGATATCGTGACCACCATCTCCAGCTGCAACAGCAGCATCGAAAGCATTCTGAACAGCTGTATCGACTCTTGTATCGAATCCTCCAATGATTTCATCTATTTGTTCTGTGGCAAGTTCTCCTGTATCATAATACAATTGATAATCCGAGTAGTCGGCACCTAACTCTTCGGCGAAGCTTGTCATATCCTCACTCTTGGCAAGAGACTCGATGGTCTCTGCCATCTTTTCATCCAAGAATGTCTTGAACTTGGCATATTTGTCGCGACTGATACTGATTTCTGTAATAACATTATTTATATTATTAGTTGCCGACAAGTTGGCTTCCACATCTTCACTGGCTGCATCTATCAAGGTCTGCCCCGCCTCTACAGCTTCCTTCAACTGCGAAACAAGTTCAAATTCATAAGGTTCCTGAGAGAAGAGGCAATTATTGGCATTGTTCACTGCTCCACGCAATGCAATCAAACTTGGGTCTATGTCGATAAGTCCGTTAAAGGTAAGCACAAACTCGTCGATGAAAAGGTGTGGCATGCTTCCAGAACCACAGTTTGGGTCGGCTGTATAGCCAATGGAAATCTTACCTGAGGTCTCTGCATCGAGAGTGAACTTGATGGTCTCTCTCGTCCAAATGTTGACAGGGAAGACAGTAGTCTCGCCCAGATATTCCATGCCATCGTCGGCAATAAATCCACATAGGTTCTTCTGAATGGCATTAGTACCGCCAATAGAGTTGTATGTAGGGATGGTGATGGTGTAAGAACCTGCTGGAAGGGTCACATTCTGATAGTAGTAGGCTGTAGCTCCCCAGCAACTTACGAAGCCAAACACATTGCCTTCAGTAGCCCCATCTGCCTTGGTTGCAGGAGCCACGAAGCCTTTGCCCTTGGATCCAAGCCATATAGTATCATCACTTCCAACAGCAAAGAGTCCTGAAGCTACGGCATCTGTATTAGGTGCGTTAGGTGTCCAGTATGGAATTGGCTGCATGCCCGAATAGATTGTTCCGTTGGATTCCATATCCCTTGCATAGGTACAGACTCCATTGTCGAGAGGTGTACCATTGACGAAGTGGGCATTATTAATGAAATAGTCGGTGAAATCCGTCATCTGCCCACTGTTAAGTTCCTTTTGATTCTCGATTGCTTTCAATACTTCATCCATTGTTGCTGCAGGATTGTCGTAAACAGCCTGTGAAGCACTGACATCTGCTCCGAGTTCCAACCCGGCCTCAATGAGAGGCAATAGTTGATTCTCCTTAACTGCATCGATGCGAGCCTTGATGATGGCAGCTGCATCCGCCTCTACAATCTTGATATAGTCGAAAAAAAGGTGAGGCATCGACTTTGAACCTGCACTGCCATTTGATGTGTAACCAAGCGAGATAACTCCTGTGGTCTCCTCTTCGAGCAGGAAGGTCACTTCGTCCATCTCCCATTCGTAGTTCATCGACCACGACTTACGGTCTACAACATAGCTCGTACCATCGTCGGCAATGAATCCACAAAGATTTGAAGTGACACCACTTGTACCGCCGACATTGTATACAGGGACCTGAATGGTGTAGGCACCGGCTGGCAGCGTCACATTCTGGGTATACTGCACTTTCGCGCCCCATACTGCCACCATACCAAGAGCACTGCCTGTGGCATAGTTACCATACGAATCAATGTCGGGAGCATAGTACTCTCCTCCCAATTCGGCAAGGTCGTAGCCTTCCTCATCAAAGCCTCCTATGGCAAAGACACCGGCAGCACGGGCATTGGCACCGTCCTCACGGTCGGGTATTTCGATATTGTCACTTGGATGAGAAGCTGTCCAACCTATTACTGCCTGCTGACCAAAGAGGAGATAGCCCCCCTTACTCATATCGTAGTCGTAGGTACAGATTCGTCCAACGACTGGGGTGTCCTGACTGAAATCGGCATTCTTCAGATACTGATTGGTGAGGTCATCACCCACTGCTGCATAAGCAGCTATGCCCGACATCAGACACATGAATGAAAGAAATAATTTTTTCATAAAATAAGTTTTTTTAAATTGGTTATTATCGTCGTTTATGAATTTCGCTGCAAAATTAGTTTATATAATATCATCGTACAAAATTTTTGGTAACAGATAATGGCAATGTCGTAACAAACAACACGAAAGCCCGTTACGGTCTGTACCAATATTTCTTGCCTCCTCGGATTATAATGCCCTTAGTATTGAGATTGGCCACTCTGCCATCGAGCGAATAGACAGCAGCATGGTTGGATGGGACGATGACTGAGGTTATGCCATCAAGCTGATTCGGCATCAGAGCGAAGTTGTCGAAACCGCAAATGAATTCGTCGGCAGTATGATCGGCCATAAAACCGATGCGAAGCGGAGTCTCGCCATCCGACCAGAAAACAAAACTGACAGTCTGCCATACACTCTTGGCAGAGGGCGACTTACGGTTGCCGTCAACATAGACATAAGCCTTATTGTCCGAGTTGCTGCCGGAAGAATATACCTGGGCAGTGAGTGTGTATTCACCTGCTGGTAGGAGCACATTTTGTGAATAGTCGAGAATACTGGCTGCCCAGCGCTGTCGAATCCAGAACGTGTGCTGACCTGCATCGGGACACTGGCGCTTGTCAGCAAAGAAATTGCTATAATACAAATCCCCGCTCTGCAATGCAGTAATGTCATAGGGGTCGCGGGGACTATAATCGAGTGTCCACCCCTCTGGCACATGGATGGCCCGGTCTGATTCCACGCCCGAATTCTGCATCACAGAATAGGATGCCTCGAAATCTCCATTGTCGAAGGATGTCTTGTATCCTGATGGTATGTAGGGTATGTCTTGCAATTTGCAGATGTCACTCAATGAAAGGACTGTGTTGTACATCATAAAATTATCGATTGTTCCCTTGAAGTCGGCATTGTCGCCGCTGTACGAGGTGTCCCACCATTGTGTTCGTCCTATATAATTACGAACACAAGAGTTTGACTGACTGATAAGATAGGGTTCGTTGACATTTTCACGGCCTGAGGCTGCAAGTTGACCGTCGACATAGATGCAAGTGGTATGGTCCTCCGCATCGTAAGTGACGGCTATCTTATAGGTCTTACCCACTTCAAGAGACTGACTGCTATGGGTGAGTGTGGTAGTGCCACCAGAATACTTTATACCTGCGCTCAATTTATTGGCACGCAGGAACATGCTGTTTCCGCTGTCCCATCCGAAATCGTAGATACGAGGCGAAGCATTGAGGCTTTGCGGGGTTATGTCAACGAGTATGGTGTAACTGCGCAGACTGTCCATGACAACAGCTGGCAACAAGGCATAACCATTTGTTTTAAAACCACTCTGGGTGTTGGCTGTAAGGTTGAGGGTTCCATCCAACTTAGCGCTTCCCATAAGGGTCAGATCATTGCCTCTTCCGCTCTTGTCGGACACTTTACTGTTCGTGTGTGATTCAAAATCGTAACTGGCAAGCAGGTTCTGACAGATGTCGTAAGCCTTTACCAATAAAGTGAAGGTACTGTCGCAGTGCAATGTACTGGCGGTAAGACTGACATAAGTATCGCTCTTCGGGCGCTTGTAGATTCCTTGAGGAGTGAGGACTTCTTCATTGCTGCTCGACCATTTTATCGTCTCTCCCCCGATTTTGTAGGGCAGTACGATATCTGCTGAAGTCTGTGCTGGCACATATATTCCACGGAATACTTGCGACTCTATGCGATGCTGTATCTGCTGCTGTGGCTGGCATCCATCGAGTGCCGTGGCTGGTGCTGGCAATTCCTTTTCCAATTGGATGCACTGGTCGATAAGTCCGTTGCGGTAAGTGGTCAGGATTTTCTGAAGGGAATCATAGGTAATGGTGAGATTCCACTCGGTCAGTTTGCTTGGATAATTCTTGCCATCGGTAGAACCTGACGGACATGAAAGTGCCCAGCCATCGCTGGTATAGAGGATATTCTGACTCTTGAAAGTCTGACCCGCAACGGTGATTTCGGGATAAAGCGTCTGGCGGTTCAAGGTGTACTCAATATCGCCATCATGCAAAAGTTCTCCATAATATCGATCGGACTGCATCGTAATGTTCGTGCTAATGGTCCATCCCTTTGCGGCTGACTGAGCCTGATGAAGTGCATTCCAATCATAATCGCAGACTATGCTGGTAGGGAAACCTTCGGGATGACCTGTACTCACAATCCAATGGTAGTAGTCGCCATTCATCCACAAGAGGCGCATGGGGCTGTTCTGCGAACCAGGCATGATGAACGGACGCACATTGTTTTTAAGGGAGTTCTGGGTGACTGGCTCACTATCAACCACCTTTCCACTGTCATTCAGTGTGTATTTCCATATCTCAAATACTGCCCCGTAGGTTCCGTCGGTTGGACGGCTTACATACATGACATTAGGATTCTGAGGGTCGAGCGCTTCGCCGCCACTATAGCAATACTCCGTGTTGGACAGGTGGAACTTGCCCCCTCCGCTGCAGATGTCGGTAAGTGCCCATCGAGTGCCAATCCAGCGGGCATAATAGTATTCGTGTTGTTTCTTGTCGCTGCTAATACGCACCATGGCTATCCTTGGACTCTCATTCTCATCGAGCGCAATCTGCCACACCCAGTCGCGGATGCCGCCAGTTGGTGCATCAACCACGGTGTTTGGGTAGCTGTTCTTGTAACTGTCGGTCTTGGCTATCTGGAAAGGACCGTTCTTTATGGTAGAGAGTTTCTTGCCACGGATGTCCTCCAGCGTAGGTTCACCTCCGCCATTGATGTTGATGACATTGAAATAGACCCAGTTGGGAGATTCGTTATCGGGATGGCCAGTGGTGTAGGTGACGTACATCTTGTCTTTGCCATTGCTATAATATTTGGCATATGGTCGTTCGGCGGGTCCCTGCACGATTTGGTATGGTCCCCAATCGAAGCTACAGTCGCCCTCCTCATCAGGAATGGTAAGACGAGCAATGGTAGGATGCCAGTTTATACCACGCCAGCACATATACCAATGTGTAGGGTCGTCGCTTAGAATGAACGGACTTGGATATGTAGTCTTCTGCTCAGTAACAAGACATTTCTCTTCACCGAGCATGGTTATATCCCCAGGATGCAGCGACACGCGGTAATAGAATGCTCGCTCATCGGTATGACGACTATAAATGATAAGCACACGCTCATCGGGCAATATCAGGAATGTAGGGTTGTTGTGGTCGTCGGGCTGGAAGTTGCTGCGTACCAACACATCTTGTTTCTCGCCAGTGAGCCAGTTGTACTGCGTAGCCTTAACATTGCCATGCACATCAATATAACCGATATACGACATGTTAATGGTACCGCTATCATTATTGTAGTGGAGGGCACGGGGGTCAGCAAACCAACACCAAGCACCTTCACAGGCAACAACATTGCCGCTATATGTCTGGGTAAAACATTGCGTGCTCCAAACGACTAACATCAGAATCAGAATGTTTCTCTTCATATTTTTGTATTTATTTTTTTATCCACAGTCGCTTATTGTCAAACTTCTCAGAGATTGTGAATTGGTCCTAATACCTTCTTTCCATTTACTATATAAATTCCAAACCTACTTGTATCGTATACTCTGCGTCCTGAGAGGTCGTATACGGTCCGAGTGGCTGTACTTTCCTTATCAGCTGGAACAGGCTCAATACCCGTCGACAGGGCATCCAATTCGTCGGCAGTGAGCAGGAACCATTGCTGAGAAATAGCTTCGTTGCCCAAATCCACCTTGCTCTCGACTACAGACTTAGCGGTAGCTGTAAGTGCTGGCGAACTATATTTATTAGGATGCAGAATCCAATAGGCCGTACTACGTATGCTGACATTGTCATTGCCAAGTTCCGACTCAACGCGGGCTGGCAACAAGTGGAACAACTCTGCAGAAGTAGGTGTGGTGCATGTTGTCACCCTAAAGCCCGAGTCATAGGTCAGAGCCTTGCCTGTAGCCACATTGATGAAATAGTAGTAGCGCTTCCTTGGCTCGTATCTGACATACCATGCAAAACTGTCGTCGGCCTTTAGTTCCTCTATGCTAACATCCTTGAACTTCACCGATAGTTTGGTACCATACATATAACCCGTTGCAAAAGCATTGTTACGAAGATAATACTTGGTAGTGTCACACTGTTCGAAGAGATAAGCCGGAGAGGCAAAACCTACAGAACCGGAACATGGTATGCCATCCTGATGCAAGGCATGGGTGAGGAATATATTATAGAAGTATAGTGGGATGTTGGATGGCTGGTAAGAGTCTTCGTTCGCTCCGTTAATGCCATATGGCCACATGTGCGACTTGTCGCCATCCATCAGCGATGTGGTGTTGTTGTTGATGAATCGAACCATCTTCGTTGCTATAGGTCCCAACCATTTACCACGACTTGTCTCTGAACGCAGGTTGGAGTTGTTGGTCCATTCCCATGTGGTGCCTATACCCACTGCATGGTTTGTCTCGTGCAGAATGGTACCTGTCTGCTGATATGGAACATTTTGACTTACTCGCAACCATCCGCCATAACTACAGTCGGCTGTACCATCACCAGCTCCAGCTCCACGGTTGTAGTGTACGCTGAGACTGAATCCCGGGATATAGGTCAATTGATTATACATCCAAATACATTCAGCAGAGGCACTATTGATGCGTGCATTGACATCAAGAGCCTGCTGTTCGGTATATTTGGTATCATTCAGTGCTGCATTATCATAGCTGTAGATTATGTTACCGGATGGCAATGTAACAATCTTATGAACTTCACCATAAGCCACATATCCGCCACTTGTCATAGCGTATGCACGAACATAATAAGGTGTGGCAGGAGAGAGACCGCGCATTACATATATGCTCGTGCCGTCCAAAGTCTCCGTGGTGTGTTCGTCGAAGATAGTAGGTTCCGAGTGTGTGCTCCAGCAGAAGCCCTTCTCCTTGCAGGTGCCACTGACTGTACTCCTACCCAGAGCTATAGTCTTACCTGTAGGTACAAACTCGTATGTGCTAACTTTCAGGGAAGTTGGCGAGGCTTTTTCTATCTTATCAGCCATGGCTTTCAGTTGCTCATCCACACGCTTCTGCTCTGCAGCCATGCTGTCTGTATTTTCTCCACAGTAATATAAACGGAAATTGTCGATACACACCCAATTCCCGTTACACGATTTAAGTCGCACTCCCACATCTGCCTTCCCGTTCACTACGGTAAATGTGACATAGTAATCGCCAGGCACATTGATGGCAGTCTGCTCCTGACCTGCATAAAGGTAAGCACCGGTACATATCTGGGCAGTTTTGGTCTGGTCGACATTCTTGGCAGCTGCCACTAAAGTGTATGTACCATTTGGCAGGTTGCGCAGTGTCTGATAAATACCCGTATTCGTTCCCAGTGTATTTCCTCTTGAAACCCATTTTTCCATCCATACTTGCCCACTCTTCCCTTCGAAGGTGTTGGCTATGTTGTAGGTAAACTTCCCGGGATTGACCCATGCTGCAAAGCGTGCAGCAAAGTCGGGATTCTCCACATACTGACTGGTGACATCCACTGGCTGCGCCCATGCAGCCGTGCCTAACAAGGCAAATCCAAATAATAGTCTTTTCATATTTTACGATAATTTAGTAGTTGATAAAGAAACGATAATGGTGATGTTGGCGGCCATCCACCGTGTACTGAGGCAATGTGCGAGCACCCCATGTATCCACACCTCCTACACCATGTATGTTCTGGTCGATATTTACTGTGATGGCATCTCCTCGGTGCATTTCCCACGGATGTGCAGCAAGAAGTTCCTCTTCTGCATAATCCCAGGCACTGACACACAGAGGCTGTGCCCCCTGAATAGATATATGCTTCAAAGCATCAGAAGTGAAAAAACTGGCAGTACGCACATCACATCGGTAGCTGTTGTCCTGAGGTTTGATGTATTCCACTTCGTATTGAGCGACAGGCATTACATAACGCCCCACATGCTGAGAGTGTTTCCGGTCTGGATAGTTCTCAAACGGACCGCGTCCATACCATTCTATCTGATTATAGCGTGGCTGCAACTGCACCTGCATGCCAAATTTAGGCATTGTCTTTCGAGCTTCTACCAACGACTTGTCGTCCACTTTCTCATAAGGCATATAGTCGGCATCAACCATAATCGTGCCGCTTGGATGTATGCTGTACGACAGTGTATAGGTAGCTCCTACCGACAATTCGAAGACTGCAGTAAACTGTGTAACACCGTGCTTCGTAGTCACTTCCACGGATTTCAGTTGGCGTTCGTCTGCCGTTGTCTGCCATACTTTGAGTCGTTCCGAAAACTTGGCTGCATGCTGATTGTCGTTCTCAGGCTTCCAGAAGTAAGGTACAAGCGGACTTGCAAGCAGTTGCTCACCATCCGCAGTAATCTGAGCGAGTGCCCCGCCTTGGTCAATCACAACTTCTCCACGCAAGGTCTTCACCACTGTCCCATTGTCGGTTGTCTTCGCCTTGGTTCCTTTATTCCCGCTCTTCATGGCCACACCACTTTCCGCAATATCGAAAAACGACTGCGGATAAGCATATGCTCCCTTCACAAACTGCTCATGAGCCACTACAAATCCCCGTTTTGCCCATGGGGTGTCGTGCTTGAGCATAGCCTTCACATTTATCAGTCGCTCGCCGTTCACATCCATGGAATCAATAGCATAGTCATAGTCATCAACAAGTATTGAAGGGTCGGTGCTTGTCTTTTCAATGTATCCATCTTTCATTGAGAAATGGATTGGCTGATATACATACTGCACTTCATAGTAGTGTGGATGAGGTGTGCGGTCGGGAGCCACCATGCCATTTATACAGAAATTACCGCTGTTAGGCTGGTCGTCAAAGTCGCCGCCATACAAATAGTGTCCCTGCTCTTTTGCCTCAAGTCCTTGGTCCACCCAATCCCACACGGCAGCACCACAGATGCTGGAGTCGGCATAGATAACATCCCAGTAGTCCTTCAAGTTGCCCATCGAATTGCCCATAGCATGAGCATATTCGCGCATCATGAACGGACGGTCGCCTACTCTCTTGGCAGTGCTGCGCACATTCTCAGGAGTCAGATAACTGTCATCGTAGATGTCTGAGAGAGAGCGGTCGCTATCGTAGTATACGACACGCGACGAATCGATGCTCAGGATGGTTTCACGCATAGCCTTTGGGTTCTTGCCTGCAGCCGCCTCATTGCCAAGCGACCAGATGAGTACACAAGGATGGTTCTTATCGCGTTCAACCAACGATTTGGCCTTGTCGACATGAGCTGCAAGCCACAACGGGTCATCTCCGAGAATTCGGTTACCTATGCCATAGGCGTGGCACTCATTATTTGCCTCATCCATGACAAAGATACCATAGCGGTCACACAGTTCATAGAGATATGGGTCGCTCGGATACACTGCCACACGCAGCAAGTTGATATTACATTGTTTCATCATGGCTATATCCTGCTCATATGTGGCACGGTCACAGAACCGACCTGTACGCGGATGATGATCGTGGCGATTCACACCCTTCAGTTTAATGTTCTGCCCATTCACTTTCAACACCTCTCCCCTGATTTCAACCTTTTTGAATCCAATATGATTGTCGAAATGCTCGTCACCACATGTCAGCACCACTGGGTAAAGGCATGGAGAGTGAGGTGTCCACAACCGTATTTTAGACAGATGGGTGGAAAAAGAGAGTTCTACTGTGTCGCCGGCAGCAATCTGCTTCACCGTCTGGCAGAGTTGTTGTCCGTCGAGCATGATACCTACTGGCACATCCTTCACAGTACTCTTTCCCTGATTGCAAACCTTGACCCTAGCACGGAAATCGCCTTCACGCCAGTTGTCACAAGGCACGGCTTCGAGATGGTAGTCGGCAATGTGTACAAGCGGGCGCACCCACAACTTTACCGGACGGAAAATGCCAGAAAGCCTCCACATGTCTATATCGTCAAGGTAACTATCATCCGACCATCGGTACACCTCCACAGCCAAGCGGTTTCTACCCTCCTTTATAAAAGGAGAAATATCAAACTCTGATGGCGACATCGAATTCTGGCTGTATCCCACTTTCTCACCATTCACCCACACATAGAAAGCCGACTTCACACCTCCAAAATGAAGGATGTAGGAAGCCCCCGCTTCGAGTCCGTCAGCCTTCTCATGCTTTTCAGGCGAACTAACGATACGACCTTCCGAAACATCAAAAAAAGTGACATACGAGCCAACAGGATTGCGATGGTCGAAAGAATAGTATGTGCTATCTGGTTCCCCCATCACATAAGGAGCATCCTTTTTGAAAGGATAGTTTATGTTGGTGTAAATCGGGCGACCGAATCCCTGCAGTTGCCAGTTGCCCGGAACCGCAATCTTAGGCCATGCCGACACATCGTATGCAGTTTTGTAAAAGTCGATAGGACGGGAATCGGGATCCTTCGACCAATGGAAATACCATTGTCCGTCGAGCGTGAATATCTCTTTACACTGCCCCTCCATGCTCGGCAGTTGCAGCGTTGCATGATAAGGCAGTTTGTTTCTACCCAGTATCGTAGGGTCTTCCCAGTCATTGTGGTCATCCCCCCAGGCAGAAAGCATGCCAGCAGAAGCCACCAACCATAAAATAAAAATCCTCTTCATTTTCGTTTGATTCAAAATTTTTGCAAAGGTAGAGAATTATCACATAGCCATGCAAATTATGCTGTATCAATAAATGGCAATGTCGTAACATAATAAACGTATAACGATAACGCTAACCAACAACTTTTTGTCCTATTACCTATAATTATATATATAATGTGATTTATTTGTAACTTTGCTATGGCTATAGAATACATCGCGTTTCGAGGGGGTATGAACCGCGATGTTTGGGGTAATTTCTATAGAGAAATGAGGTCGAGAACCTATAGAAATGAGGTCATTTCTCTATAACAATTGGCTCGCGAACCATAATGTTTTTCTAAAAAACAAATGATTTTTTTGAAAATATGTCGAACCTTCAGTTTTTGAGCTTAAACAAATGAATATCAACATATTAAAGACTGAAGGTAGTTCCGTTTTCCTTCAGTTTTCCTTCAGTTTCCTTCAGTTTCCTTCAGCCTTTAGACTTTTCGACAATTTTCTGTTGGATTTATTGGCTTTTCTGGTTCCAACTCATTAATTTCGCTTTTCTTTTTTCAAGATATTCTTTAATAAGTCAACCACAACCAGTGTTAGTATGAAAAAAAATCAACGAATTTCAGGGGTAAAAAGGACCGTTTGGCTGAAGGAACCTGAAGGAAAGCTGAAAGTAACTGAAGGTAAACCACCTTACCTTCAGCCTTTTATCCACTGATAATCAACGCATTACAACCAAAACTGAAACAAACGGCAAAAATCGGGAAAAATCATTTTTTAAAAGGCATCAGTTATCAGATATTGGATATTACTGGAAACAATAAAAGCCACTGAAAATCAGCAGCTTCAACTTATTGGCTTGTGGACCAGCCTGGGCTTGAACCAGGGACCTCCAGATTATGAGTCTGTTGCTCTAACCGACTGAGCTACAAGTCCTAATGGAGTTGTTCTACCAAGATTCGAACTTGGACTGAGGGAACCAAAAACCCTAGTGCTGCCATTACACTATAGAACAATACCTAAAAGCACTTCTTTTCGAAATGCGGGTGCAAAGGTAGTAATAATTCACGAAAACGAAAACGAAAACGAAAACTTTTTTTTGTTTTCTTTCATTTTTTTTGGTTTACTATCCGTTTTTACCCTTTTTTCCTCGATTTTCATAGGCAAAACTAAAAAAATTGTACTTGGTACATTGTTCTTTGTACATAATTTATTATCTTTGCACCTATGAAAGAAAAAACAATGATTCACAATAAGCGTAGAAACAAGATTCGCCTGCACAGCGAGGGTAAGGAAACCCTGCTCATCACGGGATTCATCGCTGCTGCCATTGCTTGGTTTTGTTTCTATATGCTCGACCACGATTTGGGTCCTGCTTGGATTTACTATACCATTGCCGGCATCACATTGGTGGTGTACCTCATCCTTCTCAACTTCTTCCGTTGCCCTATCCGTATGTTCCAAGGACCTACGACCAAGACTGTCGTTGCTCCTGCCGACGGACATATCGTCGTGATTGAAGAGGTGGACGAGAACGATTACTTCCACGACCGCCGACTGATGGTCAGCATTTTCATGAGTCTGACTAACGTACATGCGAACTGGATTCCGTGTGAGGGCACAATCGTGAAGGTGGCTCATCAGGACGGCAACTTCCACAAGGCTTACCTGCCTAAGGCAAGCGAGGAGAACGAGCGTTCGATGGTTGTGATCCGCACTCCTCACGGTGAGGAAATCATGGCTCGACAGATTGCAGGAGCAATGGCTCGACGAATCGTAACCTATTCGGAAGAAGGACAGGAATGCTTCATCGACGACCACATGGGATTCATCAAGTTTGGTTCGCGCGTAGACCTCTATCTCCCTCTTGATGCCGAACTCTACGTGAAGATGGGACAGGCCACTGTGGGCGACGAGACACTGATTGCAAAACTGAAATAACTCTCAAGAAAAAAAATGAAACGCAACATTCCAAACATAATTACCTGCCTCAACCTTATCTGCGGTTGCATCGCTACGGGGGCAGCTTTTCTTCATCATTTCCAGACTGCCTTCATCTTCATCCTGCTCGGTGCCGGATTCGACTTCTTCGACGGCATGACTGCCAGGGCTTTGAAGGTTTCGGGCAGAATGGGCGTGGAACTCGACTCTCTGGCCGACGTGGTGACATTCGGCGTAGCTCCTTCAGCCATTTTGTTCACTATGTTCAACTTCGTAAGATACCCAGAAATGATATACAGCAACTTCTGGTTCACAGTTCTGCCATTCACGGCCTTCCTCATTGCAGCTTTCTCGGCTGTAAGATTGGCCAAATTCAATATCGACGAACGCCAACACACCACTTTCATCGGTCTGCCAACTCCTGCCAACGCAATCTTCTGGGCAGCACTGGTCAGCGGTAGCGAAGACTATCTCAGATCTCCAATGATGAATGCGCCATTCCTTCTTGCCTTCATCATTCTTTCATGCTGGTTGCTCGTGTGCGAGATTCCGATGTTTGCCCTCAAATTCAAGAATATGTCGTGGGCAGACAACAAGATTAAATATATCTTCATTATGATTTGTGCCGTCATCTTGATCGGTGCAGTAGTGAGCGGTGCAGCAGGTGGTCACGTGTTGCATAGCATTGAAAAGGGATTGGCTGGATGCATCGGTTTGTATCTCGTCATGAGTATCGGTGCAAGTCTGAAGAAATAACAATCGAATGTCGGGAAGCTTATGGATATTATACTGTTCATTATAGTCATTCTACTTATTGCCGTCTTGGCTGTATTCTTTATTGCTGCAAAGTTTGTCATCAACCTGAAGCAGAAACTCTTCAATTTCCTTGGCATAGGCAATGACGGACAATCTCACGGAGGTCCTTCGCAGCAGACCAACACCAAACATGAATCAAAAGAAAAGATTTTCGACAAGAACGAAGGTCAATATGTGGATTTTGAGGAAGTGAAAGGCAATGAATGACGACGAGCGCTTCATGAAGGAAGCTATTGCAGAAGCAAGGAATGCTCTCAAGGAAGGCGAAATACCTATAGGAGCCGTTGTTGTCAGTGGCGGAATGATCATTGGCCGCGGACACAACCTCACAGAAACTCTTCACGATATCACAGCCCATGCCGAGATGCAGGCCATCACGGCTGCCGAGGAATATCTCGGAGGCAAATATCTCACCGACTGCACACTATACGTAACAATCGAACCATGCGTGATGTGTGCGGGAGCTATCGGTTGGTCGCAACTGGGCCGACTGGTATTTGGGGCCCGGGATGAGAAGAGAGGTTATCAGACATTTGCTCCCAATGCACTGCATCCAAAGACGGTGGTTGAAAATGGAGTGATGGAATCGGAAGCCGCACAGATGATGACTGACTTTTTCAAGCATAAAAGATAAATGAAGATAGAGCGACACATACATCTCAATCAGGCAGTTTCGACCAACAGCTATATCAAGGAACTGCTTGGAATGAAGACTCCACTGCCCGAACTGTCTCTCGTGGATGCTGAATTCCAAACGGGAGGAAGAGGTCAGGCCGGCAACTCGTGGGAAAGCGAAAAAGGAAAGAACCTTACTTTCTCGTTGCTTTGCACTCCTTTCTTCATTCCTGCCCATCGGCAATTCGTCATTTCGCAAGTCATCGCATTGGCCGTCAGACAAACCCTCAACGAATATATAGATGATGTGGAGGTGAAATGGCCAAACGACATCTATTGGCACGACAAGAAGATTGCAGGCATATTGATTGAATGCGAACTGATGGGAGCTTTCATCCGCAACTGCATCATCGGAGTGGGACTCAATGTCAATCAGAAGGAGTTCGTGAGCGATGCTCCAAATCCTGTGTCACTTGCCCAAATCATAGGATTCTCAATGAACCGAGAATTCCTGCTCAACAAGATTATCGAGAACTTCATCGCCCTCTACGAGAAAGCAAAGCAAGGAGAGGCAAGCGAAATAGCAAAAGAATACATGAATGTGCTCTACCGAAGAGAGGGACTTTACCAATATGAAAAGCCCGACGGCTCACGATTCATGGCTGAAATAGCGGAGGTGAAGCCTACCGGCCACCTTGTCTTGAAAAAAGAAGACGGAACGGAAGAGACATTCGAATTCAAGGAAGTTAAATTTGTGATATGAACGAAAATAAAACAAAAAGCATAAAGATTGCCGACTATAACTATCCACTGGCCGACGAACGCATTGCAAAGTTTCCATTGGCAGAGAGAGACCATAGCAAACTGCTCATATACGACAAAGGGGAAGTGAAGGAAGATATTTTCACTTCATTGCCTACATATCTGCCAAAGGGTGCGCTGATGGTGTTCAACAACACAAAGGTAATTCAGGCCCGCCTACGATTCATGAAAGAGACAGGCGCACAGATTGAAGTGTTCCTACTCGAACCAGCCAACCCAATCGACTATGCAGTAAGTTTTGCGACAAAGGGCAAATGCACTTGGCAGTGCATGATTGGCAACCTCAAGCGCTGGAAGGAAGGATTGTTGCAAAAGGAAATCAATGTAGGTGGCGAAACCGTCACTCTGGCCGTCAACAAACTTCGCCCAATGGGTACAAGTCATGAAGTGGAATTCACTTGGACGGGCGACTATACCTTCGCAGAAATTCTCGAAGCTGTGGGCGAACTGCCAATTCCTCCATATCTCAATCGTGAAACTCAGGAAAGCGACAAGCGAACATACCAAACCGTATATTCAAAGATAAAGGGAAGTGTGGCTGCACCAACGGCCGGACTTCATTTCACGGAGAATGTTCTCAACGAGTTGGATAAGGTAGGAATCGACCGAGAGGAACTTACACTACATGTAGGAGCCGGAACTTTCAAGCCAGTAAAGAGTGAGGAAATTGCCGACCATGAGATGCATTCAGAATATATCGTAGTGAAACGCCAAACAATCGAGAAACTTATCAAGCATGATGGTTGGGCCATTGCCGTCGGCACCACATCCGTACGAACTCTCGAAAGCCTTTATTATATAGGCAAGAAGATTCTCCGAAATCCAGATGCCTCGGAAGAAGAACTGCATGTATGCCAGTGGGAACCTTATGAGGAAGATGCTTCCAACATCTCGACTTTGGAAAGCCTCAAGGCTATTCTCGACTATCTCTACCGCCACAACCTTCCTGCACTGCATACGACCACACAGATTATCATTGCCCCTGGCTATGAATACCATATCGTGAAGATGATGCTCACAAACTTCCATCAGCCACAGAGCACACTGCTTCTCCTCGTTTCGGCATTCGTCAAGGGTGATTGGAGAACAATCTACGACTATGCTCTCAGCCACGATTTCCGTTTCCTCAGCTATGGAGACAGTTCGTTGCTGATGCCGTAGGAGGAGATTAGAGGATTCAAGAGCGAAACTCTTGAACACGAAACATTGGTCAGAGATTACAGATTACAGATAAAAGCTGAATGCTGAAAGCTAAACGAATTAGAGATAAAGATAATAAGTGATAAAGATGAAACGTACATTCAAAGATTGGGTCATAGCTACCCGCCCTTGGTCATTCCCCGCATCGTCAATGTCGGTAGTGGTGACCGTTGCATATTTATGGTTTGTATCTCAAAAAGGTGGAAACGAAATCAATTGGACCAATTCCGTATTGGCATTGCTGATGATGGTATTCTTCCAAGCAGCAGGAAATCTCATAAGCGACTATTACGACCATATTCGTGGAGTCGACCTTCCAGGCAGTTATAATGGTGTGCGCCACATTCAGTCGGGCATGTTCACACCAAAGGAAATACTTCATTTTGGCTATACTCTTCTTGCTGTGGCATCTGTTTTGGGTATTATCATAACACTCAACTCAGGTATTCAGGTGTTGTGGATAGGCATTGCCGGAGTGTTGCTTGCAGCATTCTATCCTTGGCTTAAATATCATGCCATGGGCGATTACGACATTCTGCTTTGCTATGCCATGTTGCCATCAATAGGTACAAGTTTTGCAGTTACGGGAAGTTTCGAGCCAACCGTCATGCTCATTAGCCTTACCTATGGACTGATGACTGTGGCCATACTTCATGCAAACAATACTCGTGACATAAAGAACGATTCTCGTGCCGGCATCACTACCCTTGCCATCCAACTTGGCGGTCGCACTTGCCAATATGTCTATGCAGCGGAAATGCTCGTGCCATTCGTGCTCGTGGTGGTTTATTGCCTTTGCGGAATGACTTCCATCTTCACCGTTTTGGCTTTCATCGCCTTGCCTCAAGTTATCAAGAGAGTGAAAACAATGATGAATGCCGAACCAAATGCCGACCTTCCTATCGCAACTCTCGACCAACAGACAGCCCAACTCCAGTTGCAATTCAGCCTTCTTTCAGTTGTTGGTTTCATCATCGGTGGTCTTCTCCTATAATAATTATATGAAAGGAAAACTCATACTCTCCATATTGATAGCAGCCTTTCTGTGGTTTGTGATGTTCTCTCCATGGACAGCAGGAAAGGTGAACTTCTGGTATGCAATGACCTTCTCAGCCATAACACTTATCATCCTCGCCCTCTCGTTTGGAAAGGAAGGACTGAAGGGATTGCGATTCACATGGAAGCAAATCATGTTTGGAATCGTGATTGCAGCCGTACTTTGGGGAGTGTTCTGGGTTGGAGACAAAGTAAGCCAAATGATGTTCGACTTTGCCCGTCCCGGCATCGACAGCATCTATGGGATGAAAGGTTCGACCAATTCCTTGTTCATTGCCTTGGCTTTGTTGTTTATCATCGGTCCGGCAGAAGAATTGTTTTGGCGAGGATTCGTTCAGCATTCGCTCATGCAAAAGATGGGAAAATATTGGGGCTCGGCCCTTGCCATACTCATATATACGGGCATCCACGTGTGGTCATTCAATCCAATGCTTCTTCTTGCAGCCCTTGCATGTGGAGTGATTTGGGGAGTGCTCTATCTCTACAATCCCCGATGGCTTCCTGCCCTCATCATTTCCCATGCTATCTGGGATGCTTGCGCATTTGTTATATTTCCATTTTAAGAAAAAGCCATAAGGATTTTCCAGTTCTTATGGCTATATTTTTTGTTTTCTATAGGAATATTCTTAAATCAGCGACGCAATTTATATAAACGGCGACGTAATTTAAATAAACAGCGACGTAATTTAAATAAACGGCGACGTTAATTTAAGAATGTAACAAGGAATTTCAGGTTTTAAAGCAATCGAAAGCATAAAACGCAACTATTAAACAATAAAAAAGACCGCAGTTCAAAAGGTGGAACTTTGCGGTCTTTAGGGTAAAACATTGCGGTTCGGAAGGTGGAGAACCGCGGTTCGTCAATCGTCTAATCCATGTGGAACATCTCTGGAAGAGGTATTGATATAGGAGAATTGTCTGGGTTTGTCTCCATGATGTCAGCCATATAGGCCCACCACTTCTGAACGATTTCGAGTCCGCCCATATCCTGACTGCCACCTTCGCCCTTAGTCTTTTGGAAGGCAAAGAGGATGTTTGTCTCCTCATCGAGATAAATGCTGTAGTCGTAAACTCCTCCATCGTGGAGCAACTGTCTCATCTCTGGCCACAAGGCTGCATGTCTGCGCTTGTACTCATCCTTAAAACCTGGTTTAAGGAACATTTTGAATGCTTCTCTTTTTTCCATCTGTTGTAATTATTATTTGATTAGGTTGTAACGTATTGATTCGTCGGCCCGAAAGGTCGAACATAGGACCAACTGATTCCTTGTCTCTGCATATGCCATTGATTGAAGAGGCTTTGTTCGCCATCACTACTGGTTTGTCTTCCGCCAAAACGCAAAGCGAATCGGTGAAGAGGTCGAAATCGTAGAATATGCGAAGCTTATAGTTGCCTTCGGCTATATTGACAGGAGTAAGGCTAAAATTGAGTGAGAGGGTTTCGCCTGCACCAATGTACTGACCGAGAATAGAGAACGTATGGTTGCGGGTTGGGTTGTCATCGCTGTAAAGCGAGAAATAGAACCTTCCGCAATATTCCATCTGGCTCTCATTCTTTATCTTGACCGAATATTCAGGACGAGTGCCTCGGATGATTGTGTCTGGGAAGTTGAGTTCGACAAGCGAAAGATTGGCAAATGCCGAATTGATATCAAGTTGACTGACTTTGCCTGCCGACACATTTATATATATATAATTAGGTATGCCAGTCATTGTGCGAGCCTCCTTCCATTGGCCTCCTAGATGTTCAAAGACAGGCACAACTCTGTAATTACCATCTGCAAGTGCGGAAGGGATATCGAATGAAAGCGTGTCGCTATATACCTCATCGGTTATCTCTTCAAGGCCAAACTCATGGTCGATTGTAGCCATAAGTCCAACAAACTCACCATCGGCCCGCTTCAACGCAATTCCAACTCTGCCATTATGAATGTTCCAACCTACATTCGAGAGGTCGTGGGCACATACTGTAAGCCGTCCGTCTTCAATACCAAGCAACTCCATGTGGGAGAAGGCAAACTCAAAGGTTTCACGGATGTCCAATGTCTCCAACTCTGGCTGAATTCCAACACAATAGCATTGCAGAATATTCCATCCACCCTCAGGACTGTTAGGGTCGTGATACCACATTGGTTGGTCGGGCGACATATAGTCGATATTGTAGAATCCGTCACACCATCCATCACCAAGTCCCCAAAGAATGTGGAATAGTCCGTTCTCATCGTAACCGTCAATCACGAAAGCATGACCACTCGAAGGAGTCCAACCGCTTACGAGGATTGGATGCCCCTTTGCAAGGTCTTGCTTCAAGATGTTATGAAGTTCGGAACGGGTGTAGAAATCACGATAGATCATCCGAACGGAACGGTCGTAACCGAAATAGTTGACGAGTGCCTGTGGTTGATATACAGGTTCTGCCCCACTTGCCTCAGGTGTGTATTGCATATTCACGGAAATGCCACAATCACTCAACAATTGAGCAACAACCAAAGCCTGGCGTTCGGAATATTCTCCTTCGTGATAGACATCAAGTATATAATCCCAATCATAACGATGCTCACCAAAGTTGGCTGTGAGCAGCTGCTTGCACCCAACCGAATCAAAATATGTGTACGAACCGGTTCCTTGCTCTGGATACTTATAGTAGTAGAGAACTTCCGCCATTGCATGAGCCACACATCCTGTGGCACAATGGATGGAATCCGTGATTGGAGTGAGGTTGTAGTATGGTTCAAACTGATGCCAAAGGTCGGTGCAAAGTGGTTCAACCCTATCAGGAAGATTGGCATCCATCAGCATTCGGTCCGAACGCAAACGAGTTTGCTTTGCCAGGTATTCCATCACACGGCCAAACACAGGATTCTTCTCAAGGGCCTTATCGAAATTGCCCGTTTCGGAATAAGCCAACACCACATCCTCTCCCTCTATCTCCTTCGTAACAGTGAAGCCCTGACGATCCATCCGTTTTACCTTCAACGGACCACTCTGAGCCCATGACAATGAAACGGCAAATGCCAGAAACATTATTGAGATTATTCTTTTCATCATTCTATTTCAAATATTTAGCTAACGGACTCTTATTGGCCTTCAAGCCATCGGCCACACTCTGGGCATTCATCTTTGCACCAGCCTTCGATGTGTGAGTATGGTCTTTCACATACATTGCCTTGGCTGCCTCGCGTCCCATCTTATCTAGTTTATCGGCTGTAATATTGTGGACATCAACGAATTCAACACCTGTCTCTGCCACAACTTCACGATACCATTTGCCATAGGAATCGTTTCTGCGTTCCACCTTTCCGCCTGGCCATTCATTTCTTGGAGTAAGACTCAGAAGAATTGGAGTTGCGCCCTTTTCCCTGACATCCTGGATGAACTTCTTCAGATACCAACCAAACGAATAAATCACCTTATATTGTCCGTTCGATTGAAGATGATAAACATGGCAAGTGTCCTTTGCCGAAGCAATCACTCCACGTTCCTTATCTCGGTCGATTCCTCCAATATCGTTATGTCCGAACTGAATCAGAACATAATCACCTGGTTCGAGAGAATTATACACTTTATCCCAACGACCTTCATAAAGGAATGTTCTCGTGCTCCTGCCTGCCATTCCGGCATTGATTACTGTGCACTTAGACTCATCGAATACAGTATTGGCAACTGCTCCCCAGCCCCACATTCCGTCTTCGTCCTTATCGGTATTCTTCATCGTGGAATCACCCGTTGTGAACACCACTGGTTTTCCCTTCTTTCGGGCTTGGTCGATTCGTTGAGGATGAATCATATCTTGGCGAATGAAGGTCTTCAGCAATGCCACATCCTTATGCTGGCATGCATCGATTCCTTCTGCACACGATTGGGCATTCATCTTTGCACCAAACTCACTCGAATGAATCTTGTCACCGAAGAAATGGTAATTCGTCTTCCATTTGCCAAACTTCTCCAACTTCAAAGCCGAAATATCATTCAAATCGACGAATGGAGTGTTCAATTCCTCAGCCATTGCCTTGATCCAAGGAGTGAACGAATCGAGCTTGCGCTGAATCTTTGTTGGGTCGTTTGGTTCGTAATCATTTCGAGGAGTCAATGTGAGAAGAATTGGAATTGCTCCCTTTGCACGGATTTCTGCCACATATTTGCGGACATACCCACCAAAGGTGTAAACCCATTCCTGCTTACCCGTTTCCTTGATTGTAACGAAAGTGGAATCGTTCGTTATGCCTTTAATGCAAGAACGTGCACGACCCGAATCGAGTGGACCATTATCGTTGTGTCCAAGTTCAAGAACAACATAGTCGCCCTTCTGAATGCCCTTCAATACGGGTTTCCACAAGTCGCGATAGAACGTGCGGGTACTCATTCCTCCAAGTGCATGGTTTTCCACAGTTATCTTGTTCTCATCAAAGAACAAATGCTCGAAATAGCCCCAACCCCACTGGCCATTGTTGCCATTACCGAGCGTACCATTTCGCATTGTGGAATTACCCACAAGGAAAAGAACAGGATTCGAACCTTTACGACTCGACCCACTTACCGGACGCACTTGATTGGCCTTTTCAAGACTGTCGGCAGTTAGGTCTTTCACTCCATTTACATCACGCATACCCTCAAAACGAGGACGATTTTGAGCCATTGCTGCAGAAGCCAAAGCAACACAGAGAATAAATATAGTATACTTTTTCATGTAAAAACAAATATATCTGTTAGTAATCGATTGCAAATATAATAAATAATGAATAAAATATCATAAAGAATGAAGAATAATTAACTTTTTCAGCTATTCTCTTATCACTTTTCACGTAATTTCATTATCTTTGCATTCGAAACTAACAACTAAATGAAAACCAATATGGAAAAACGTTATCTCATTCTCCTAACCTTATTGTCTCTCACAATTTCTATGTCTGCCCTTGATATGGACAAGGATTCCATTATATCAATGACAGCCACACAAGCCAAGAGCCTTTACAAGACGGCCTCTTTCGGTGCCCGAGTAAGTGTTCACGACCCTTCTATCGTTCGTGATGGCAACAACTACTATATTTTTGGTTCGCATCGTGGATGCGGTCGCTCTACCGACTTGAAAAGTTGGTACGGACAAAGTTGGGACTATGGCATCGTTTCATCAACTGGTACGGTTACAAGCACCACCAATTGTGCCAATGTATTCACAAAAAACCAAACAACTAAAGTAAGAGTATTGAGCGGAAGCGATACAGTCACTGTCGATTTCGGACCTTTCGACACTGATGCATGGCGATATACAGCCAACAACCCAAGTCTCGCCGGCAACCAATGGGCTCCGGATGTGATTTGGAATCCTACGATGAAGAAGTGGTGCATGTACATGAGTCTCAATGGTGATGATTGGCGTTCATCCATCGCACTCCTCACATCCGACAACATAATGGGTCCTTACATCTATCAGGGTCCTGTAGTGTTCTCCGGTTTCCATTGGGGCGATGTAAACTACAAAAAGAATACCGACATCGAACTTGTTCTCGGCACACTCAACAGTCTGCCTTCACGCTATACCGATATGGGAGTGTGGGGCAACCGCTGGCCAAACAACATCGACCCTTGTACTTTCTATGATGAAGAAGGTGAACTATGGATGATTTACGGTTCGTGGAGTGGAGGTATCTTCATTCTCAAGCTCGACAAAGAAACAGGTCTTCGCGACTACACATATACTTATAAGGTTGTTGGTTCTGGCAACAGCCAAACATCCGACCCTTATTTCGGCAAGAAGATAGCAGGCGGTTGCTATGTTTCGGGCGAAGGTGCATATATCGAGCATATCGGTAACTACTATTATCTTTTCGTAACAAACGGCGGACTTGAAGCATCTAGGGGTTATGAAATGCACTATTTCCGTTCAAAGAATCCTGACGGACCATTTACCGATGCCTCTGGCAACAGTGCAATCTATACAAGTTATGAAATGAACTACGGTCCAAGTGCTCCTCACACCAAGGGTATGAAGATATTGGGCACCCACCAATGGGAAAACATGAATGTAGCCGAACTCAGTCAGGGCCACAACTCTTTGCTTCTCGACGAAGACGGACGCGCATACCTTATCTACCACACTCGCTTCAACACGGGCAATGAAGGCTTTGAAGACCGAGTTCATCAGATGTGGGTGAATTCTCAAGGATGGCTCGTTGCTGCTCCTTTCGAATTTGCCGGCAAGACGGAGAAATACAGCAAGTTTACTCAATTCGATGTTGATTCCACCGCACTTTGTACAACAAACGATATCGTGGGAACATATCAGTTTATGCTCCATCCATACAAGGTAAACTTTGAGGCTAATGCCTATTCAAAGCCAGTCACTGCCACTCTGAATGCTGAAGGACGCGTATCGGGCGACTATTTTGGAACATGGAAAGTCACAGAAGGTACAAGCCAGATTCGTCTGCATGTCCGTACCAAGTCCAACTCCACTTATATCGATTATTATGGTGTAATCCTTCCTCAGACTGTTGTTGGCACGAATATGCCATCAATCTGTTTCACGGCAATAGCATCTAACGGAGTAAGTCTTTGGGGATGCAATGTTGATGGAAACTATGCTGTAAGTTGTGCATATCTCGGTTACACTTGTCCTGTCAAGTCACTGCAAAAAGTTACAAAAGACCTCGACCTCTCTGCCCAGACATTCAAATACGGTGCTACACTTACATGGAAATCTGAAATGCCTGACATCATTTCAGACAAGGGGAAACTCACTATTCCAGGATGTGACAGCATCGTAAGTGTTCCTCTCGTCTATACTATCCAAAAAGACAACTATGCATACAGCCACACAGTAAAAGTTCGTGTTCAAGGCGACGGAACATCCGTGAACAGTATTGAGACCGACCCTCTTGCTATCCGCAGCATTTACCGACTCAACGGAACGAAGGTCAATGCCAACGCTGTTGAAAGCCTTACTCCTGGCATCTACATTATCGATGGCAAGAAACGTTTGGTAAAGTAACAAATACTACATAAAAACAACAAAGGGAACAACGCTTCAAAAGCATTGCTCCCTTTTATTTATTGTCTTGATTGCCTTAACCCTGAACGATACGGAGAGTATCAGTTGCAATCATGAGTTCTTCGTCTGTAGGAACCACACAAACAGTCACCTTACTTTCTGGCTTACTGATGATAGCCTCTGTGGCACGGATGCTATGGTTCTTCTCTTCATCCATTACAACTCCCATAAACTCGAGATCCTTTGTAGCACCTTCGCGAACTTCCCACTGGTTTTCGCCCGCACCACCTGTGAAGAGGATGATATCCACACCACCCATAGCTGCAGCATACTCACCGATATATTTCTTGATGCGATAAGTGTACATTTCTTTTGCAAGACGGGCACGGTCGTCACCTGAAGCAATGGCTGCAAGGATGTCACGGAAGTCACTGCTACCATGACTTACACCTGCAAGACCAGACTTCTTGTTGAGGAGATGACTTACACCTGTTGTGTCGAGACCAAGCTTATCCATGATGAATGTGACGGCACCGGCATCGATATCACCACTGCGAGTACCCATGATAAGTCCTTCGAGAGGAGTGAGGCCCATTGATGTGTCGACACACTTACCGAACTTAACTGCTGCAATTGAAGCACCATTACCGATGTGGCAAGTAATGATTCGCTTTTCCTCAGGATTGCATCCGAGCATCTCACAAACTCGTTGGCTTACATAGCGGTGGCTCGTTCCGTGGAAACCATAACGACGGACACCATACTTCTCATAAAGTTCGTAAGGAACTGCATACATATAAGCATAATCTGGCATAGTCTGATGGAATGCTGTATCGAACACGCCAACTTGTGGAACGCCTGGAAGATTTGCACTAACCGCCTCCACTCCCTTGATGTTTGCAGGGTTGTGAAGAGGTGCAAGGTCGTTACATTCAGCGAATGCCTTCATTACCTCTGGAGTGAGCAATACACTCTGGTTGAACTTCTCACCTCCGTGAACCATTCTGTGGCCCACTGCATCGATTTCGTCGAGGCTCTTGAGAACAGCATTTTCACCTTGTGTAAGGCATTGGAAGATAAACTGAACTCCCTTTGTGTGCTCTGGGATTGGTTCGTTTATCTGAACTTTCTTTCCATCGGCTGTCTTTATCTTGATAAATGAATCAGGAAGACCTATTTTCTCGATACCACCACTTGTGATGACATCCTTTGTTTCCATATCATACAATGCGTACTTAATGGAACTGCTACCGCAGTTTAATACAAGAATTTTCATTATGTTGTATTCTAACTTTTATTTGAATCTATTTTATATTTATATCCTCCCCTTGAGGAGAATAAAAGAGGGGGATATTACTTTGACTGTGCCTGACAAGCAGTGATGGCAACCATCTTGTAGATGTCATCAACACTGCAACCACGAGAGAGGTCGTTTACAGGACGAGCGATACCTTGAAGGATTGGACCGATGGCATCGGCACCACCGAGACGCTGAACGAGCTTATAGCCGATATTTCCTACTTCGAGGTTAGGGAATACAAGTACATTTGCCTTTCCTGCGATTTCACTGCCTGGAGCCTTCTTTGCACCTACACTTGGAACGAGAGCAGCATCGGCCTGGAGTTCTCCGTCGATCTTGAGTTCTGAAGCAAGTTCACGAGCCAGACGTGTAGCCTCAACCACCTTATCGATTACCTCATGTTTTGCACTTCCTTTTGTTGAGAAACTGAGCATAGCAACTCGTGGGTCGTCGAAACCGGCAACACTCTTGGCTGTCTGAGCCGTACAAACTGCAATCTGTGCCAACTGAGAAGCATCTGGCATTGGAGTAACTGCAACATCACCTACAACAAGTACGCCTTCCTCACCATATTGAGTGGCAGGAGTGATGAGAAGCATTGCACCACTGACACAAGTGATACCTGGAGTACACTTAATGATTTGGAGTGCTGGACGAAGTGTATCACCAGTTGTACTGAGAGCACCCGAAATCTGTCCGTCGGCATCTCCGTTCTTGATGATAAGGCAACCGAGATACAATGGGTTGAGCACCTTCTTCTGAGCCTCTTCGATTGTCATTCCCTTGTTTTTGCGAAGTTCGAAGAGAAGGTTTGTGTACTCTTCTTTCTTTGGATGATTCTCTGGGTCGACGATTGTAGCCTCACCAATGTGAGTCAGGCCCAACTCCTTTGCTTTTGCAAAGATTTCCTCTGGATTGCCAATCAGAATGATTTCAGCCAATCCGTCAGCCAAAGCACGGTCGGCAGCTGTGATTGTGCGTTCTTCCAAACTCTCTGGAAGTACGATGCGCTGCTTGTTTTGCTTTGCTCTTTCAATGATAGATTCAATCAATGACATAGTTTTATTTTTTATATTTATAAATTAACTTCATTTATGCGAAGAGTCTCTAACGGATTACGGATTACGGATTACCGATAACCGTGAACCATCTTTCCCCCTTGGGGGAATAAGAAGGGGGCTAACCCCTAACCTGTCCATCACCATGGATAAGCCACTTATAAGTGGTCATTTCCTCGAGTGCCATAGGTCCACGTGCATGGAGTTTTTGTGTGGATATTCCGATTTCGGCACCCAAGCCAAACTGAGCCCCATCCGTGAAAGCTGTTGGTGCATTGCTGTACACACAGGCCGCATCCACCATCTGAAGGAACTTGTCTGAAGTGTCCTCGTTTTCGGTGATGATACATTCGCTGTGACCAGAACCGAATCTTGCAATATGTCCGAGTGCTTCTTCGAGCGAACCGACAGTCTTTATTGCCATCGTATAAGCCTGAAATTCCGTACCATAACTTTCCTCTGTCGATGGGTTGAGGAGTTCCTCTGGATAGTTGCCTTGCAAGGCAGCCAAAGCAGGTTCGTCGGCAAAGAGATTCACACGGCTTGCCTTCAATGGTTCGCATATTGCCGGAAGGTCGGCCAAGCGGTCGAAATGCATGATAGTGCAGTCGAGGGCATTGCAGACACTCACTCTGCGGGTCTTTGCATTGTTTATGATTCGTGCTCCCTTCTGTGTGTCTCCGTCTTTGTCGAAATAGGCGTGGCACACACCTGCTCCTGTTTCAATCACAGGCACAGAAGCCTCGTCTCTGACAAAACGAATCAACCTACTGCTTCCGCGAGGAATCACAACATCAATCAATCCGTTGGCATGGAGCATATCGGCTGTGGCTTCGTGGTTGGCAGGAAGGAGTTCGATGATATGTTCGTCGATTCCATGCTTTGCGAGCACTTGTTTGATTATACCTACAATGGCTCTGTTTGAGTTGTCGGCATCTTTTCCGCCTTTCAACACACAGGCATTCCCACTCTTGAGGCAGAGTGAGAACACGTCGAATGTAACATTTGGTCGGGCCTCATACACGATTCCAATCACTCCGAATGGCACACTCACCCGTTTGAGGTCGAGTCCGTTGGGAAGTACTGTATGTTTCAGAATCCGTCCGAGAGGCGAAGGCAGTTTGCTCACATTTCGTGTATCTGCTGCAATGGCTTCGATTCGTTCCTTTGTGAGTCGGAGTCGGTCGTACATGGGATTCGAAGGGTCCATCAGTGCGAGGTCGGCCTCGTTGGCTTGAAGGATTTCCTCCGTATGTTCGATAGCAGCATCAGCCACATCGATGAGTATTTCGTTTATCTTGTCGTCGGCAAGGGTGGTCAGTGTTCGACTGGCACGTTTTGTCGATTCGAATATTTCTCTGTTTGTCATCATCAGCCCTATTTACCTTATTTACAGAATTCAGAATGAGGCACAGAGTCCTTGTTTGTAATCAAATCGATAATCACGTTCTCCCTGCATCCGTTGGCTATCATCACCGTTGTTCCATTGGCTGCAATCTGTTGTGCGATACTGCTTTTCGACTGCATTCCGCCTCGTCCAAGCGTTGATTTCGACGATTGTATGTATTGGTTGAGGTCGTCGTCGCTGTGGATGAGAGTGAGCAATCGAGAGTTCTCATCGTTTGGACAGCCCGTGTACACTCCGTCGATATTTGAGAGTATGATGAGCATTTCAGCTTCCATCATTGTGGTGATAAGTCCGGAAAGTTCGTCGTTATCAGTGAACATAAGTTCGGTGATGGAGACGGTGTCGTTCTCGTTGACGATAGGCAACACATCGTTTCGGAGCATCATCGTCATACAGTTCATCTGGTTGCGGTAGAGTTCATCGACGATGAAGTTTTCCTTGGTAGTCAACACCTGACCTACATGTATCCCGTGGTCGCGGAACAACTCATAATATCTGTTCATGAGTTTGGCCTGACCGATGGCAGAATACAACTGGCGTTCGTCCACTTCGTGTTCGTTGCTCACCATATGCAATCCCTGACGCTCCACCTGTCGTTTCAGTTCGCTCCGTCCGCTTGCCACAGCTCCCGAACTGACGAGAATCACTTCGATTCCCATCTTTCTCAGCGAGGCTATTTGGTCGACTATGGCCGACATTCGGGTCACATTGAGCGAACCGTCTTCACGTGTGAGCACATTGCTGCCCACCTTGATTGTGATTCTTTTCATTGCCACCTGCTTCCTACAAACCAGTCTTAAACACACGGATAACGGCCGAATTGAATCCTGCATGATCCATTTCGTTGAGTCCCTTGATTGTGTAACCGCCTGGGGTTGTAACTCGGTCGATTGCTGCTTCTGGGTGTTCTCCCGTCTGGTGGAGAAGTTCGGCAGCTCCCTTGGCTGTCTGAATGGCAATTTTGAGTGCGTCGTTAGGATAGAATCCCATTTCCACGCCGGCTTCCGTCTGTACACGGAGGAAACGCATGACATAGGCAATTCCACACGAAGCCATGAGCATTCCCGGTGCGATGAGCTTTTCTGGGCAAACGAATGTGTCGCCCACCTGCTTGAAGGCGGTTTCCACCTGTTCGATTGTTTCTTTTGCCACATTTTCCGAAGCACTGATGAAGGTCATGCTCTCACAGAATTCGGCTGCGATATTCGGAATCACATAGAATATTGATGGTTTCTCGCATCCTGCCTTTTCCACCATTGTGTTGAGGTCGGCGAGTGTCACTCCGGCTGCAAGTGAAACGAGAATCTGATTGCTTCTGATGTTTTTGCTGATGTCGCCAAGTACGGTTTCCACCTGCCAAGGCTTCACGGCGATTACTATCATGTCGGCATCCTTCACTGCCTCGGCATCGTCAGTTGTTACAGCCACATTGGGGCATTCAGCCTTTATTTTGTTGAGTTTTTCCCAGTGTACCCCCGACACTGTCAAACAAGTGTTGTCATTCTTTTTGCTCCAGCCCTTTGCCAAAGCACCTCCGATATTACCGGCTCCGATGATTGTAATGTTCATATTGCGTTTGATGTTTGATGGTTTTGAAATGCAAAGATAGTGATTATTGGCGAAAATTGTAGATAGAATAGTGAAAAGTTTGTGATTTTGTTTTCTTTTAATAAGAAAAACATTAATTTTGTACCGACTAACTGCCAAGTACAGTCGTTTCTTTTGGACAAACTAAAAAATAAATATCAAATGAAAAAACTTTTCACAATCTTGTTGGCCATCATGGTTTCATGCGTGGCTTTCGCACAGCGACCAACCGACTTGCTCGACCGCGGTCTTGTAGCTATTCGCACATCAAACGGCAATTTCGTTTCATGGCGAATCATGGGCGAGGAATACTACGACGTCACTTACAACCTCTATGCCGGGGGCAAGAAGATTGCATCCGACCTTCAGGTATCGAACTATACCGACACTTCGGGTTCTACATCCACTTCATATCAGGTTGCAGCCGTGGTTCGTGGTGTGGAGCAACCTCTCTCGGGTGCAGTGAAGCCTTGGACCACCGTCGATTCCAACAACAATATCTACATGGCAATCCGCATGAAGTCGATTACCGACCGCAACGGAGCCAACGCCACATCCGACTATCAGCTCAATGATGTTTCCCTTGCCGACCTCAACGGCGACGGCATCAGCGAATTCATCGTGAAGCGTCCTTGCGGAGTTACTACGGACACAAGTCAGAAGGTTCGTTTCCATGTGCTCGACTGCTACGATATCAATGGCAACCGCCTTTGGTGGATTGACCTCGGACCAAACATGCAAGCCGAGGCCGATGAGCAGTGGGATGCAGTGGCTTACGACTGGGACGGCGACGGAAAGGCCGAAGTGCTGATGCGCGGTGCCGACAACATGATTATCCACCATGCCGACGGTTCGGTCACCAATATCGGAAGCATGACAACCGACCACCGTGCCAACGGAGGTTTGCCTTATTGCAGTGTGGGCAACGAATACTTGCTCTATCTCGAAGGCGCAACTGCAAAGCCTTATCAGATTGGTCCTTCAAGCCATCCAAACTATGCCGACTACCCTCTCACCCGCGGAAACGACAGCGACTGGGGCAGCGGAATTGTGGGCCACCGTTCTACGAAGCACTTCTTCGGAGCTCCGTTCCTTAATGGTCGCAATGCCAGCATATTCCTTGCCCGAGGCATCTACACTAAGGAGAAGATGGTTGCCTACGATGTCGACCCTTCTACCCACCAACTCACTCAGCGCTGGTATTGGGAATGCAATGTGAACGGTCCTTGGTTTGGTCAGGGCTACCACAACTATGCCATTGCCGATGTCGATTGGGACGGACGCGATGAAATCGTTTATGGTTCGATGGTTATCGACGACAACGGAAAAGGTCTCTCCACCTGCGGACTCGGTCACGGCGATGCCCAGCATTGTTCCGACCTCGATCCTTACCGCCACGGACAGGAACAGTTTGCCTGCAACGAGAGCAGCCCTAACATGAACTGCCGCAATGCCACCACTTCCGAATTCTATTACCGCAGTGTGGGAACGGGCGACGACGGACGTGCCCTTGCCGGCAACTTCACCAACCTCTATCCTGGATGCATTGGCCGAAGCACAGCCACTGGAATGGTCAGTGCCACTGGCGATAAGGTAATCACCGAACTGGGCGACCTCATTGCATGGAGTGACCTCAATTTCCGCATCTATTGGGACGGCGACCTCTGCGAAGAAGTGGTCAACAGCCCTGGAACTGAGCGCGAGGCTGTGGTCATCAAACCGGGTTCGGGCCGAATCTTCCAATCAGGTGGTGTGAAGATGTGCAACTGGTCGAAAAACAATCCTTGTGCCACTGGCGACATCATCGGCGACTGGCGTGAGGAACTCATCCTCCGTTCCGGCGACGATGCCGAACTCCGCATCTACACCACTCCTTACCCTACTCAGTTCCGCAACTACACTCTCTGGCACGACCATCAGTATCGTCAGGCAATGGTTTGGGAATGCTTGGGCTACAACCAGCCTCCTCACACCTCATATTTCCTCGGCGAGATGGAAGGCATCACGATTGCTCCGCCTCCATTCACTATGACCGGCCGCACCGAAGTGGCCAATGGCGGAACCATCACCAACGAGGATAAGCACTTCATTGTTTGCGAAACCAACGACACGAAGGTCAGCATTGCCGATGGAGCAAGTCCTTACATCGTCACATTCAATGTTCCTTCATGGGTTCAGGGCACAGCTGGAAACAATCCAACAGCTTCGAAGCCTGCTATCAATTATACATATTTCACTTGCGACGTTACGGGTGGCGCACTCACAGGCACTACTCGCCTCGTGAAGCAAGGCGACGGCATTCTCAATCTGCCAAAAGTCAATATGACATATTCTGGTCCTACTGATATTTGGGCCGGTACACTCAATTTCGACGGAACCCTCCACAATTCTGCCCTTTGGCTCAATCGCTTCAGCGAACTCAATTCCGACGGCGGCGAGTTCCGATCGATTAAGGCCGACTATGCTTCTGTCATCCGTCCTGGAGGCAAGGGCAAGGTAGGTACAATCACGGTTGACGGCGAACTCTCACTCGGATTCGGCAGTCGCATCGAGATTGATATCGATGGCGAAAATCAGACCTCCGACTGCATCCGCGTTCAGACTCTCCATTCTGAGAAGAAGACCGCAGCCGCATGGGTCAACTATGGTCCTCGCGACCTCCAGCCAGTCATCGTCATCAACAGCACCAACCTCGCAGCCGGTACATACACCATTGCCGAGGCCGAATCCATCAGCGGTTCGCTCTCCAATTTCAAGGTGGAAGGCACAGGCTCATTCAAGGTGGCGCTCGAATTCTTGGATGGTAAGGTACAGCTCACTCTGGGCAGCACTCGCGGAGCCGGCAGCATCGTTTGGACTGGTCAAAGCAGCAACATTTGGGACTTTGCCAAGACCGAGAACTTCGTGGTCGAAGGCGATGAAAGTCTCGCTCCTGATATCTTCGTCAGCGGCGATGCCGTTGAATTCAACGACAATGCAAGCAAGTTCAACGTCACTCTCAGCGACGAACTCACAGTCGACACTCTCCGCATGAACAACGAATCGAAGGCCTACACCCTCTCCGGCACGGGCAAGATCGTCAGCGGAGCCTTCGTGAAGGAAGGTGCGGGCAAGGTAACGATTTCTACCGACAACACATACAAGGGCGGCAACTTCCTCCGCGGCGGAACGGTCAGCGTCAGCTCGCTCTCCAACGATGTCCTCGCCTATGGCAACCTCGGAGCCGTCACCACATCGGCAGCCAAGTTCGTCATCGAGAACGGAGCAGTACTCCAGACAACAGCCGCCGTCACCAACGGTTCGCCAATCTCCCTTCGCTCATCAGAGGGTGGAGTGATCAACAACTCGGCCGACTTCGTTCAGCAGAAGGCATTCACGGGTACACTCCTCACAAAGCGCGGTGCTGGATGGCTCAAGACTTCCGCTTCAGGCGCAAACCTCAGTCGAATGATCATCGCAGCCGGAACCGTTCAAAACGGCAACGGAGTGGCAGCCAAGGTGGTTGAATTCCAAGGCGGTTCACTCGTCGACAATGTTGGTACCAACAACGAGCTCAACGTTCCAAAGGGCAAGACAGGCACATGGACAACAGCCAACCGCCAGTCGTACAGCAACAAGGTGACGGGCGAAGGTACACTCAACGTGAAATGTGCAGCCGAACAAGGCAGTGGATGGGTAGCCACACGCACACCGCTCACCCTCAATCTCTCGGCATTTGCCGGCACCATCGTAGCCGGAGCCACCATCATAGCCGACGGACGCTGCACCTTCGACACAAGCAGCGGATGCGACAAGTGGACTCTCAACATCCCATCAGGCGTTACGGTACAGAATTCGGGCAAGACACTCAAGGTAGGCACCGTCACAGGCAGTGGCCGACTCGGAGGCTACAGCAGTTTTGCCAACGACGGCAAGAATGTAGCCAACACATGGACCGTGGGCAATGCCAGCAACTTCAAGTTCGACGGAAAAGTCGTTGGAAGCGATAAGTTCACGAAAGTGGGCGAAGGCAAGATGACAGTCACAGCAGCATGGGAAACCAACGGAAGCGTGACCGTCAACGGCGGAGCAATCCATCTCAACAGCGGAGCATCGCTCGGCACAGGCAGTCTCACAGTCGGCCAGTCGGGCCGTCTCTCCGGAGTGGGCAGTCTCACCAGCTCATCAGTCATCATCAACGGATGGGTACAGGCAGGTTCAACCGACATCTCCACCAGCGGCACACTCGACTTCGGCGGCAAGAACCTCACCTTCAACGCAGGTTCCACATATTATATACTCGCACGCAAGTGCGCGACAGCGTCGAGCAACGGATGTGCCAACATCAGCAACATAGGCAAGCTGACCATGAACGGCACCGTCAAGGTGGAACTCTCCTCATCAGCCGAACTGGCAGAAGGCGACAGCATCCGCATCTTCGCTGCCAACTCATTCAGCGGCACACCAACGTTCGACCTTCCAGCCGAATATAAGTGGGACACAAGTCGCATCAGCGAAGGACTCCTCTTCGTGGCAGGCATCTCCGACGGCATCAATGACGTTCGTCTCGATTCGCCAACCACCGACTCCTCCGTCTACGACATGCAGGGTGTACGCCTCGGCACCTCTCTCGAAGGTCTCCGCCCAGGCATCTACATCCAGCGCGGGAAGAAGATTTTGGTGAAGTAAGAAGCCATAAGAAGGGTCAGCACTTTATGTGTTGGCCCTTTTTGGTTCAAAGTTCCAGGTTCAAAGTTTATAGTTAGAGTGGTATAGTATTTCAAGTATCACCTGCTTTGTTGGAAAAAGTTTCGCGGTTCGCGAGGTCATTTCTTGCTAATAATGGGCCCGAGTTTAGCAGTTCAATGAGTCGCGGCTTGCTGTATTTTTCAAAAGCACTACAAAGGTACGAATAATTTATGAATTAAACAAACATTTTTATAAATATTTTTAATATTTATAAAATTTTCTTACTCAAAGGTATGTTTTGCAAATTCAGTATAGCAATTATGATATAAAACAACCAACATCCACCCCACATATTTTTTCAGGCACATATTAATATATATATCATCAGAGAAAAGTCAATTAGTCAATTTCACATTTTGCAGCACATCGAGTGACTGTCCATTTTCGTTCACCCTTTGCCATTTTCCCCATTATTTTTATTCATAATGTAGAAATGTGCAGTAGAGAATAGATCAAAATGCATAGTTTTTGTGTTAATTTATAATGTGTCAGTTGTACATGAAACATAAGAAACATAAGAAACATAACTAGTTGATTTTCGCTGCATGAAGTTTCAAGTTGCATTGATTTGTATTGAATTTTATGAAATAGAGAAAATACGGAAGAAATACTTTTAGATTAATATATAATATGATATTATATATTAATCTAACCCATTATTACACTAGGAACTGGTTATGTTTCTTATGTTTTTTATGTTTGAAATCTAATATATTTACATATTTTAATACTTCATACTGAGTGTAAAATTAATAAATTTACTATAAAAATTATTTATAGTAAATTATTTGGTTATATCAAATATTTTTCGTATCTTTGCACCGTGAAAGTATAAATAGGATAACTAATTTATAAATAATAAAAACTTTGAAATTATGAGGAAACTTTTACTTGTCATTGGCCTAGCACTGACTGGAATGACTAATGCCTTTGCTTACGACTTTCAGACAACCGTGAATGACGTGGAAATGCAATTTACCATCACTTCATCCGAAGAAGGTATGTATGGCTATCCCGAAGTGGAACTTACAAAGGTGCTTGGTAATCCCGAAAAAGTAGTACTGCCTAAAACCGTAAATCGTAATATATTATTTATTACCACTGGTACCTACGCCATCACATCGATTGGTACGAATGCATTTGCTCCGGAAAATGGCGAATATTCAAACCTTTCTTCTTTCGAAGTCGAAAAGGGTTCTTACCTCACAAAAATATGTGCGAGGGCTTTCAATGAATGTGTAAATCTGAGAATCTTTCCTGTTTGGAACAATCTCGAAAACATTGTCGCTGATGCGTTCACGGGTTCTGGTATAGAAGAATTTGCGGAACCGGAAGGCTGCAGAAACACATACAAGGCGCAGGGACAATGCTTGGTGGACAGGGACACAGAAACCAGGGTTATGGTATTTGCACCTAAAGCTGGCCCTGTCGTCCTTAATGAAAAGGTAAACAAAATTGAGGCTTATGCTGCCAGTTGTTCAGATGCCAAAACTCCTTTGAAAGTTGTATTCACATGTCCGGGTCCTATCACTATCGCCGCCAGGGCATTTTCGCAGTCGTCATTAGTTGCTCTTCAATGCACTAATGGGGGCTATCTGGATGAGATTGAACAAGGTGCATTTGAGCATTGCTTTGGATTTTACCGAATCAGATTCGATGGCGGCCACTGGCCAAAAATATCTGAACAGGCATTCGATGGCTCAAACATCACTGTGATAGAATCCACTATAATGGAACCAAGCAGCATTTCATCGGCTTTTATTGCCCCTCAGGATAGATACACTTCTGAAAAGGCATATTTGCTTGTTCCAAACGGGGCAAAAAAGAATTATGTAGATGCTGGATATGGCAACAAGTTCGTCATCTATGAAGATACATCAGGTTCTGACAACGTAGGTAACGTGGGTGGTGAAGATGTAAACGGCGACGGAAAGGTGAACGCGACGGATGTAATGCAGATATATAATTATATTCTCTCACATTAGCAGTCAGCTCTCAGCGGTTAGCAGTTAGTAGATAGAAGATATTAGATAGTAGTTAATTTGACTCCGTCGAATTAAAATTTCTGTAATCTCTACACTCTAAACTCTACACTTTTATCGTTAGCGTTATTGGTCAGGGTTGTTTTTATGGTTTATTTTCTAAAAAATCTACCTTGAACTTTGAACGTGGGGCTTGCACCCTTCAAACTTACAAAACGTAAGTAGAACACCTTAATAATATATATAACAGCGTAGTAAATGTATCATTTTGACAGCTACAGATTGCAAAATGATAGTTTTGAGGGGAACTTTTGTGGGTGTTGGACATTTTTTTTGAAAAAAGTTTTAGTTTTTCTTTTCGTATCTCATTTTTATTTCCTATATTTGCACCGAAGAAACAAGAGACTTTCTCTTCGTCAATACTAACAACAACCGAAACAATAAACTAACAAACTCTAAAACCTATGGAAATTGAAAAATTGATGAACCAACTGGAGGCTAAGCATCCTGGCGAAAAGGAATACCTCCAAGCTGTGAGAGAGGTGCTGATGTCTATCGAAGAGGTGTACAACCAGCACCCTGAATTTGAAAAGGCTAAAATCATAGAACGACTCGTAGAACCTGAACGCATCATCACTTTCCGTGTGCCTTGGGTGGACGATAAGGGTGAGGTGCAGGTGAACCTCGGCTACAGAGTGCAGTTCAACAGTGCCATCGGCCCTTACAAGGGCGGTATCCGTTTCCATGCATCGGTCAACCTCAGCATCCTGAAGTTCCTCGGATTTGAACAGACTTTCAAGAACTCGCTCACTACCCTTCCTATGGGTGGCGGCAAGGGCGGTTCCGACTTCTCTCCTCGCGGCAAGAGCGACGCAGAGATCATGCGTTTCTGCCAAGCTTTCATGAGCGAACTGTTCCGCCATATTGGTCCTGAAATCGACGTGCCTGCCGGCGATATCGGCGTTGGCGCAAGAGAAGTGGGCTATATGTTCGGACAATACAAGAAACTGACTCGCGACTGGAGCGGCGTGCTCACAGGCAAGGGTCTTGAATTCGGCGGAAGCCTTGTACGTCCTGAGGCTACTGGCTTCGGCGGTCTCTACTTCGTGAACGATATGCTCAAGAGCAAGGGAATCGACATCAAGGGCAAGACGGTAGCTATCTCTGGTTTCGGCAATGTGGCTTGGGGTGCTGCAACGAAGGCAACCGAACTGGGTGCGAAGGTCATCACCATCTCTGGTCCTGACGGCTATATCTACGACCCTGAGGGCCTCAACAGCGAAAAGATTGAATACATGCTCGAACTCCGTGCAAGCGGCAACGATATCTGCGCTCCTTATGCTCAGCAGTTCCCTGGAAGCACATTCGTAGAGGGCAAGCGCCCTTGGGAAGTGAAGTGCGACATCGCCCTTCCTTGTGCTACCCAGAACGAGCTCAACGGTGAGGATGCACAGAACCTTATCAACAACAAGGTGACTTGCGTGGGCGAAATCAGCAACATGGGTTGCACGCCTGAGGCTATCGACCTCTTCATCGAAAACAAGATTCTCTACGCTCCTGGAAAGGCTGTGAATGCTGGTGGAGTTGCTACTTCGGGTCTCGAAATGAGCCAGAACGCAATGCACCTCAGTTGGTCAGCTCAGGAAGTGGACGAGAAACTCCACGGAATCATGCACGGAATCCACGAACAGTGCGTGAAGTACGGTACTCAGCCTGATGGCTACGTGAACTATGTGAAGGGCGCGAACATCGCCGGATTCATGAAGGTGGCTAAGGCTATGCTTGCTCAAGGAATTGTTTAAGTTTTACATATTATCATTTTTGAAGGTCTCTCCCACACGGGAGAGATTTTCTTTTTTTAAATTATGACATTAAGACACTTCACCATTACCGCGATTTTTATCGCATGTGCATGCCTCGGCATCAACGCACAGGAACGAACCAGCACTCTGCTCAACTTTGGATGGAAATTCCACTTGGGCGACATCGAAAATGCCTGGAAGACAGATTTCGACGATTCGGATTGGCGCTCGCTCGACATTCCTCACGACTACCAGATGGAACTGCCATGGGACCAGAAAAGCGGTGGGGCAAGAGGTTTCAAGCCTATGAGCGACGCTTGGTACCGCAAGACTTTCCGCGCCGATGAGGGCTGGAAGGGCCAAAAGGTGCTTCTCGACTTCGAGGGCATGATGGCTTATGGCGATATCTATTTCAACGGCTCAAAGGTGGGCAGCATTCCTTATGGCTACCTCGGCGCAGAATTCGACATCAGCAAACTCATCAACTGGGATGGCGACAACACAGTGGCCGTGAAGACTTCCACAGGACGACTCGATGCTTCGAGATGGTACACAGGCGGAGGATTGTTCCGCGACGTGCATATCTACACGAAGAATCCTGTCAACATCACCCGTCACGGATTGTTCATCACCACACCAAACATCTCCGACAGCAAGGCCGACGTGAGCCTTCAGGTGGAAATCGAAGGTGCACAGGCAAAGCGCTACAAGATGAGCCTCACGGCCAAAATCTATTCGCCAAAGGGCGACGTAGTGGCCGAAACGAGTTGTGAAGTGCCATCATACATCAAGGCTTCGCTCAACACAGTAAATATGCCTTTGGCAGAAGTGAAGAACCCACAGCTTTGGTCGTGCGAAGAACCAAACCTCTACCGAGCAGAAGTGACTCTCACGAAAGACGGGGAAATCGTGGACAAGACGGACGACACATTCGGCATCCGAACCATCGAATTCACAGAGGAAGAGGGCTTCAAACTCAATGGCAAGAAGGTGTTTCTCAAGGGCGTGGCAAACCATCACGACTTGGGAGCCCTCGGTGCTGCTGCATTTGAAGACGGAATCGAACGACTGGTGAAGACTCTCAAGGAGTTTGGCTACAACCACATCCGTACAAGCCACAACCCTTATTCGCCTGCCCTTCTCCGAATGGCCGACAAATACGGAATACTCATCGTCGACGAACTGTTCGACAAATGGCAACAAGGAGGAGCCAACTGGGTGGCAAGCATTCCTTTCGACCAACTCTGGTACAAGGCTGAAACGGAATGGATCAGACGCGACAGAAACCATCCAAGCGTAATCATGTGGAGCTTTGGCAACGAATTACAGATTCAGGAAGCGTGGGCAGGTCTGCCTACCAACGACTGGGGCATCACTACCTACCGACTGATGAAGGTGTTGGAGCAGCGCTACGACCCTACAAGAAAAACAATGGTGGCCATGTTCCCAGCAAGAGCAAACGCCATAAGGAACGACCCCGAATGGGAAGGCAACTTCACTCCACCTGAACTTTCACTCGCTACAGATATTGCCGCATACAACTATCAATACCCTGCCTACAAGGGTTACCTCGAACATGCTCCTCATCTCATAATCTATCAAAGTGAGGCTACAAGCAACGACCTTCTCGGTCCATTCGTCGGAATGAACAGGGACAAGATGGTGGGCCTCGCCTATTGGGGCGCAATGGAATACTGGGGCGAATCGAACGGATGGCCAAAGAAGGGATGGAACTTCAGCTACTTCAGTCATAATCTCGACCCTTATCCTCAGGCTTACCTCATCAAGAGTGCCTTCACCGACGAGCCTATGTGCCGAATCGGTGTACAGGAAGGCAAGGGCGAGGAAATGTTGTGGAACGACAACCTCGTTGGCACTACCTTCATCTCATCACACTGGAACCGTGCCGAAGGGTCGAAGCAGGAAGTGTGGGTTTACACCAACGCCGAAGAGGCCGAACTCATCGTGAACGGACAATCGCTTGGCACAAAGAAAAACGACGGGGAAGGCAACAAGACCAACAGAATACTCTGGAGCGGAGTGGAATACGGCAAAGGCGGTAAAATCGTTGCCATTGCCCGCAAGGCAGGCAAGGAAGTGGCTCGCCACGAACTGCAAACCACCGGTAAGGCTGTGGCTCTCAAAATCGAAGCCGAGGACAACAACTGGCGTGCCGACGGAATGGGATTGAAGTATGTGCATGTATATGCCGTCGACAGCAAAGGCAACCACGTGCCTACAGGACAGGCCGACGTGAAGTTCGAACTTTCGGGCGAAGCAACCATCCATGCCATCGACAATGGCGACCACTACACCGACGAGTTGTTCAACGTGAATCCGAAGAAACTCTACAAGGGACAGGCGCTTGCCATTCTGCGTTCAACCCACACGGCTGGCAATGTGACTCTGAAAGTCTCCTCACCTACACTGAAAGGCACCACTGCCAAATTCGTAACGAAATAAAAAAAGAGCGGACCGATGAGGTTCGCTCTTATTGTATGTTTAGGAAAATGGATTAGCCCTTACGAGAAACGTAGCTTCCATCACGAGTGTCAACTTCGATAAGGTCGCCTTCGTTGATGAAGAGAGGCACGCGGATTTCAACACCTGTTTCGAGAGTTGCAGGCTTTGTAGCGTTTGTAGCTGTATCACCCTTGAGACCTGGTTCAGTGTAAGCAACCTTGAGGATAATCTTAACTGGAGCTTCAGCTGTAAGGATAGCACCTGTCTGGTCGTCGATTGAAGCCATTACCATAGTTTCGCCTTCCTTGAGGAAGTCACCACCTGTGATAAGGTCCTTAGCGATATTGATTTGTTCGTATGTTTCTGCGTTCATGAATACCATATCTTCTCCTTCCTTGTAGAGATACTGGAACTGCTGGTGAGAAACTGTAACATCATCAAGCTTTGCAGAAACAATCCATGTACGTTCGAGTACGCGACCGTCTTCTACATTGCGAAGCTTTGTAATCATGACTGTGTTTCCCTTACCTGGTTTCTTGTGAAGGAAATCGATAACTACCCAAATTTTGCCATCATCAAGGCGGAGGCAAACGCCCTTTTTGATATCACCTGCTAAAATAGCCATAATGTTTTGTTGTATTTAAAGTTTAAAATTCGTCCTTATTGACTTCTAATCGGGTACAAAATTAGGTGTTTTTCATAAAATAGCAAAAAAAGTTAGTAAAAAACCGCTGAAACTTTTGTCAATTTGCATAAAATCACTAATTTTGCACGCTGTTTGTGTACAATCATGACCAAATGGCCGTAATTGAGTGAAATTATAAATATCAAAATAAATATATAAAAAGATGAAAAGAACATTCCAACCACACAACCGTAAGAGAATCAACAAGCACGGTTTCCGTCAGCGCATGACTACAAAGAATGGTCGTCGAGTTCTCTCAATGCGTCGTAAGAAGGGCCGCAAGTCTCTTTCAGTATCTAGCGAGAATCATGGCAAATAAGCCTCTACGCAGATAAGAATAAAGCAGGAACGATTTGTTCCTGCTTTTTCTTTTTCATCAGAATCTCACGTAAGCCTGAATGTCACAAGTGTTGTAGTTGCGATCGACGGCTGTTCGATTGTGAGTGAACGTGTAGTTGGCCTGTAGGCGGAGATTCTTGCAGAGGGTGTAGCCAGCAGCAAGTCCGTAGTTGGTCACCGTGGTGTTCCACGACTTATCAGAACGATAGACATCCCAACGTCCATAGATTTTCAACTTATCCACAACTGGGACTCCCACCAATGCATACCAGCCATCGGCTTCGCGGTCGCCAATATATTCGGCACGAACCGACCAATCCGACTCGTACTGAAGACCTGCTGTCCAGCGTTCGCGCTTCAGAGTGAGTCCTTCGGAATTGACATAATTTCCCGACCATCCATAGATTCCTACCAAAAGGTCCTTCGTTGGTTCTACCCACAGACCGCCGATAAGGTCTTTATGCTTGTTCTTGTCGGAATGGTTTACGCCCTGACCGTTGTAGATGCCTGCATGATAATGAAGGAACTTATGGTCGCCCATAGGGAAGAGGTCGCCCTGAAGAGCAAGACCTACATCGCGGCCATGACTCATCTGCTCGCCCACTCTGTCGACATAGCCTCCGAGATATGTGACACACTGGGAATAAGTGCCAAGACCTATATCCATTGGATGGTAAGGATTCTCAAACGTGAAAGCACGCTTCTGCTGACCAATCTTCACACGAAGGAAATCGTACTTCTGCCATTCAATCCATGCATCGACGATATGCGGACCTTCTTCCATCTTTCCACCCGAAACTCCCGTCATCTCCATCTGGAGCATATAGCCGAAGTCGAGTACCTTTCCTGCCACATGGGCACGAACTGAACGCACTTGGAAGTCGGTTTCGCTCTTCGATGCCTCATTGTCGGTCCATCCGGCACGGCCGATGATACAGCCTCCGAAAGTGGTGTTCTGAACGAAATCGTCCTTTACCTGCTCCAATGGGCCCGACTGGGCAAAAGCAGAAATCGTTGCTGACAACATTGTCACAAGGACAATGACTCTGTGTTTTGCTGTGTTCATATTATATAAAGTATTATATACATATTATTACGTTATTCCTTCACCGGAACCAAATCGTCTAACGGCAGTTCCATAGCCGCACATCCCAACTGATAGAGTCGGACAATGACTTTCTTCGTGCCTCGGAACTCAACCAACTCTGCCAAATCACCAGCAAAGAGTTTGTTGTGGATTTTCACCTTCATTCCAGGAGCAAAATGCTCGGTAGAGAACTCAATCGGAATGGATGTCTGACTGAGGAAAGTCTGAAACGCCTTCATCTGGCCATCAGGAATGATAAGTGGCTTATGAGTGATTCGGTCGGCAAGATAATGAAGGCCAATGCTTCCCATGACGTAGGTCTTTGCACGGTCGGCATCCTCACAATGAACGAATATGGTACCACTAATCACCAGCTGGTCCTGAATCTTTACACGGTCGGACCACTTTTTCTCCACACGTTGGCTTGGCAGATAGACTTCGATGCCTTGAGCTGCAATCTTCTCTGCCACACGCTTCTCCATGAAGCGCTTCACCAATAGCACATACCAATTCATATATTCCTGTATTTACAAAACTTTCTTGAATCGTTCGATGAAATCGTCCACATTCTCCTTCGAAAGACACAAAGGAGGAAGCAATCGGATGACATTCGTTCCACTGCAACCCGTGAAGCAATGCTGTTCCTTCACAAGTCGGGTACGGATTTCCTTATAAGAAACGTCCAACTCAATGCCTACCATGAGTCCGCGTCCGCGAACATCCACTACATGTGGCAGATTCTCCTCCTTCAATCGCTTGATAAGATAATCTCCTACCTCACGGGCATTGTCGACGAGATTCTCCTGTTCCATCACATCAATCACAGCCAAAGCTGCAGTGCAGGCAAGGTGGTTTCCTCCGAAAGTGGTACCCAACTGACCATAAACTGCCTCAAACTTAGGAGAGATAAGCAAACCGCTCATCGGGAAACCGTTGCCGATTCCCTTGGCCACAGTGATGAGGTCGGGCTTTACATCCAGATGCTGATGAGCAAAGAACTTGCCCGAACGACCATAACCACACTGGATTTCGTCGCAGATAAGAACCGTATTGTATTGGTCGCACAATGCGCGCAACCCCTGAAGGAATGCCTTATCTACCATGCGGATTCCACCCACTCCCTGAATGCACTCAACTATGCAGGCACACACATCACCCTTCTCCAATTCCGGCTTCCATGCTTCAAGATTGTTGAGAGGCAGATAAGTGACGTGGCCATTGGCATTGATTGGAGCAATAATCTTTGGATTGTTTGTCACCTCAACTGCAAGGGAGGTGCGGCCGTGGAAAGCCTTCTCGAGAGAGAGAATGCGAGTGCGGCCGTTATAGAACGATGCCAACTTCATGGCATTCTCGTTGGCTTCAGCACCTGAATTTACAAGGAAAAGCGAATAATCCTCATAGCCACTGATCTTGCCAAGGCGTTCTGCCAACTTGCGTTGGAGCGGATTCTGCACCGAATTGCTATAGAAACCGAGTGTATTGAGTTGGTTGGTCATCATCTCCACATAGTGAGGATGGCAATGACCGATACTAATCACTGCATGACCACCATAAAGATCGAGATATTCCTGTCCTTGATCGTCCCACACCTTGCAACCTTTGCCCTTCTCGATGGCAATGTCGAAGAGAGGATAAACATCATATAGTTTCATCGTTTGAATTGTTTTAATCTGTTGGTTAATGTTAGAATGCACTTGCCTTCAGGCGAAGACCTGTTGTCTGGTCGAGGCCAAACATAAGATTCATATTCTGAACTGCCTGACCGACTGCACCCTTTAGGAGATTGTCGATTATGGAAGTTATGACCACCTTATTGTCGAACTTATCCACATGAACGAGACACTTGTTGGTGTTGACTACTTGTTTCAGGTCGAGAGCCTTATCCACATAATGTGTGAAAGCCGCATCTTTGTAGAAGTCCTTATAGAGAGCCTCAACGTCAACATCCGAATTATCGAGCTTAACAACCTCTGTGCAGAAGATTCCGCGGGCAAAGTTGCCACGATATGGAATGAAGTCGATGCTCGATTCGAAACCATCCTGCAACTCCTTGACCGACTGATAAATCTCGTGGAGATGCTGATGTGTGAACACCTTATAGATGCTGAGGTTGTCGCTTCGCCAACTGTAATGAGTGGTACTTCCTGGTTTCTGACCAGCTCCCGTACTGCCTGTAATGGCATTCACAGACACATCGTGAGTGAGAAGTCCTGCCTTTGCCAAAGGGAGCAAACCAAGTTGGATGGCTGTGGCAAAGCATCCAGGATTGGCCAAGTGGCGACATTTCTTGATGGCTTCCAAATGAATTTCGGGAAGACCATAAACGAAATCGTGAGTATCAGCAGCAATGCGGAAGTCCTGAGCCAAATCGATTATCTTCACATTATCAGGAATCGTATGTTCCTTGAGGAATGCCTCGCTCTTTCCATGGCCGAAGCAGAAGAACACTACATCCACCTTATCGAATGGGAGTTCGCTTGTGAATTCGAGTTCTGTCTCGCCTACCAACCCTTCATGCACATCATACACCTTATTGCCGGCATTCGATTCCGAATTGGCAAATACTATCTCCACCTCGGGATGGCCGAGCAAAAGGCGAATAAGTTCGCCTCCCGTGTAACCTGCTGCACCTAGGATTCCGACTTTAATAGGCTCAAGCCCCCCTCGTCTCCCCCCAAGGGGGGATGAGTTGACTATATTATCAGTTCTATTTTCGTTCATCAATTATTACTTTTATTCGTTTCAAAACTTCATTTGTATTGGAAATAACTTCATCATTCGAAAAACGAATCACAAGGAAACCTTTACTTTGCAACCATCGTGTCCTTATTTCGTCACTATCCTGAACTTCGGGAAAATGATGATACCCTCCATCCAACTCAACAATTACCTTAGCAGACAAACATATAAAATCTGCAATGTATTGGCCAATTATGTGTTGTCGACGAAAAGATTGTCCTAAAGCCTTTCTTTTCAAACAATCCCACAATATTGCCTCTGCTTCTGTTGGATTCTTTCTCATCCATTTTGCATGCTCTTTGAGCAAATCATAAACAGATGGATCTGCTGTACTATAAGAATAATCATTCATATAAAATTTCTCCCCCTTGGGGGAGATTAAGAGGGGGCCTCTATGTTAAAGGTTCCTCTGGAACAATGAATGCACAGACGATATAGAAGATGATGCCTGGAAGACCTGCCATGAACAATGTGACGAGTACGAAGATTAGGCGAACCAATGTTACATCCAAATCGAAGTACTTTGCCATTCCAGAGCATACTCCACAAATCATCTTATCGGTCATTGACCTTGTGAATTTCTTTTCTGACATATTTTTCTTTACACATTATATTAATATTATAGGACTCGGCATCTTATCTCTCCTCGTCTGGATGAGCAAGATAGTAGGCACGAAGAGCTGTTGAAGTGACCTTGATGAAGCCCTTAGCATCTTCTGACGACCATGCTTTTGCTGTTTCACCATATTCGCCCAACTTGTTCTTTACCAAATCGTCAGGACTGTCGACTCCCACTGTCTGGAACATGAGCGGACGAAGTTCGAGTGTGACTTCACCATTCACATTGCGTTGACTGCTTTCGAGCATTGCCTCGATATCAGGCATCACTGGTTCGAGATACTGGCTCTCGTGGAGGAACATTCCGTACCAGTTGCTCACTTGGTCCTTCCAGTATTGCTGCCACTTTGAGAGTGTGTACTTCTCGAGGAAGCGGTGGGCACCGATGATAAGCATTGGAGCGGCTGCTTCAAAACCTACACGTCCCTTGATTCCGATGATTGTGTCGCCAATGTGGCAATCGCGACCGATTCCGTAAGCGGCACCGATTTCCTCTACTGCCTGAATTGCCTTCACCTTATCTTCGTATTCCACGCCATTGACCGAACAGAGTTCGCCTTTCTTGAATCCGAGTTTCAGGAGTTCAGGGCCTTCCTTTGTTGGGTGTTTCAGATAAGCTGATTCTGGGAGTCCTTGCTTTGAATCGAGGATTTCGCCTCCGCAAATGCTTGTTCCCCAAAGGCCTACATTGTAGCTGTACTTGAGCTTTGCAAAGTCGGCATTGAATCCGTTGGCATTGAGGTAATCCACTTCTTCCTTTCGGCTGAGGTTGCCATCGCGTGTGAGTGTGATGATTTCAACTCCCGGAGCCATCACGAGGAAAGTCATATCGAATCGAATCTGGTCGTTTCCAGCGCCTGTACTTCCATGAGCAATTGCGTCGGCACCGATTTCCTTTGCATAGCGTGCGATTGCGAGTGCCTGGAAAATGCGTTCGCTACTTACAGAGATTGGATAGCAATTGTTGCGAAGGACATTGCCGTAAACCATGTAGCGAAGGCTCTTCTCGTAGTATTCCTGAGTGACATCGAGTGTAACATACTTTGTTGCCCCAAGTTTGTAGGCATTTTCCTCGTTTGTCTTGAGCTGTTCGTCACTGAATCCACCTGTGTTGGCACAAGCTGCATGTACCTCATAACCTTTTTCCTTTGCGAGATACATCACTGTATATGAAGTGTCGAGACCTCCGGAGAAGGCTACAACCACTTTTTTCTTTCCTGTCTGTTCCATATTGTCTTTTTTCTTTTGTTTCGGTTTCGTAATTGCCTATTCCTGCTCACATGAAGCAAGAATCTGCTTGATTTTGTTCACTTCTTCTTCGTCCACTGGAAGGGCTTCGCCTTGATGGTCCTTTGGGTCGTAGAGCATTGCAGTGCAAACACAATACTGACGGCCTGTGCGTTCGAGAACGTCACAATTCACGCAACAAGGATTTTCGGGAGTTCCGCAACCTGCCCAGAAGGCATCATCGTCGGTAAGTTGGCCGAATGTTACAGGAACATATCCGAGTTGGGTATTGATTTTCATGACTGCATACTGGCTTGTAAGTCCGAAGAGCTTTGCCTCCGGCCAGCGAAGTCGACTGAGGGTGAATGCCATTTCCTTGATTCGAGTAGCCAGATGGTGCTTGCGGAATTTCTCCACAACGATAAGTCCTGAATTGGCTACATATTGCTTGTGACCCCAACTTTCGATGTAGCAGAAACCTGCAAACTCTTCTTCAGGTCCGGCAAGTGCTATGATTGCCTTCTTGTCTCTCATCTTTGAGGTCAGATACTCATGTGTACGTGTTGCGATTCCGCTTCCTCTCTTCTTTGCGGAATCATTGATAGTTGCGAGAATTACATCTACATACTTCTCATACGAAGCATCAGCTACCACCACTTTAATTCCATCATCGTATTTCATTTTATTTGTCTTTAATAATGTCGCCCCTGCTCTGAGGGGTATACGGTTAAATTGATTGATTTATAGACGTTTGCTTATTTTGTGGTTTGTCGGATTGGCGGCAAAAGACTTATTCGCTAATTTTGGTCGAACCATTGGCTTGACGGCTATTTCTGAAGTGCCGTTTGGAGTTTCATCTTCACCAAGTCGCGGGAAGAATCTTCCTGAAGGGCAATGATGATTGTATCGTCGCCGGCCACAGTTCCGATGATTTCGGGGATTGAGGCATTATCAATATCGTATGCCACACTGCCTGCATAGCCGGGACGGGTGCGGATAACACAGATGTTGCCCGTGAAATTGATGGACATCACACCGCCCATCGTCATCATTTCCTGCATTGGACGATGCTCGCGAACACGCTTGTACATCGTGTTGCTTGGCAACACATAGAACGATTTGCCGCTCATCGATGCGGCCTTTGCTACTTTCAATTGTTTCAAGTCGCGCGAAAGAGTTGCCTGGGTAATGTAGTGACCCTCTTTGGCAAGTTCCTTCAACATTTCCTCCTGACACCCAATCTCTCGGCTTGAGATGATGAGTCGGATGACTTCTAATCTTGCGTTTTTAGAATTCATATAATTGCATATTTATTCATTTTCGAGTGCAAAGATACGAATATTTATGCGAATAACAATGCGTTTATGCGATTTATTTTTGCATAAAACCTATTTTTCTTTGTATAATGCTATATTTTCGTGAATAATATGCTCTGAAATGCAAGAAACATACCTCAAACTGCAAAACCTTGCGAAGCCACAAACATTTTATCCCGTTCCTACATACATTTCCCTTTTTTATAGGAACAAAATCAAAATCATGTACATAATTAATATTAATATTGTACATAATTATTAATAATATTGGCATAATTATTTACCGCAATGTACATAATTTTAGTTTTAGAGCCATGAGTTTTAGGTTTTTAAGCTAGGAGAAGAGGAAAATGGAGCAGGAAGTTTTGATAAAATCAAAAACTTGGTGAATCGGCCGAGAAACGAGCGATTTCGTGTGAATTGAGTGGCTATCGGCAGAAATAATAGTAATTATCGAAAATATTTACCGAATATGAATTCGAAGTTCTGCATTTTTTTGTATCTTTGCAACCATGAAATACTCAATAATCATTCCAGTGTTCAACCGCCCCGATGAAGTGGACGAACTGCTCCAAAGCCTGACCCTGCAGACGGAAACCGACTTTGAAGTGGTAATCGTTGAAGACGGTTCGACCAAGACGGCCGAGAAAGTGGTGGAGAAATATGCCGACCAACTCGCAATCCACTACTTCAAGAAGGACAACAGCGGCCCTGGCCCTTCGCGCAACTATGGTGTGGAACGTGCCCAGGGAGAATACGTAGTCATTCTCGACAGCGATGTTGTGCTTCCAACAGGTTATCTTCAAGCCATCACCGACGAACTCTCGGCCAATCCATGCGATGCATTCGGAGGCCCTGATCGCGCCCACGAATCGTTCACACAAGTGCAGAAAGCCATCAGCTACAGCATGACAAGCTTCTTCACAACAGGCGGAATCCGTGGCGGAAAGAAGAAGATGGACAAGTTCTATCCTCGTTCGTTCAACATGGGAGTGAACCGAAGCGTCTACAATGCCCTCGGAGGATTCTCCCGCATGCGTTTTGGCGAAGACATCGATTTCAGCATCCGCATATTCGAAGGAGGCTACAAGTGCCGACTCTTCCCAGAAGCCTGGGTTTGGCACAAGAGAAGAACCGACATGGACAAGTTCTTCAAGCAAGTGTTCAACTCCGGAATCGCACGCATCAACCTCGAGAAGCGCCACCCTGGAAGCATGAAACTCGTCCACCTCTTGCCAACCGTATTCACCATCGGCACAATACTTCTCATCGTGCTTGCACTCGTTGCCCGAATGCTCGGTTCGTGGACTTGGCTCTACTTCCTCCTCCCAATCGAAATCTTCTGCCTTTTGATATTCATCGACTCATCCATACAAAACAAGAGCCTCACCGTGGGAGCCCTATCCATCGAAGCCGCATTCGTACAGCTCTACGGCTACGGATTCGGATTCCTCAAGGCTTGGTGGCAGAGATGCGTGCTGAAGAAACCGGAATTCAGTGCTTACGAAAAAAACTTCTATGATTGACGAAAACCTTTCCCGCAATTCCATCAAAAACCTGGCCGAAGACGACCGACCAAGGGAAAAGATGATGAAACGAGGCGAATCGGCACTCACGAATGCCGAACTCCTCGCAATACTTATCGGTTCGGGCACACCCAAGCAAAATGCCGTACAACTGATGCAGGAAATCATGGAACACTGCGGAGGACAACTCTCGCGCCTCAGCAAACTGTCGATCAAGGAACTGACCAAATTCAACGGAATAGGCCTTGCGAAAGCAATCACCATCAAGGCAGCAGCCGAAATCGGAAGAAGGCGAGCAATGGAAAAGGCCGAAGACATCAAGCAAATACACAATTCGAGCGACATTTACGAGATAATGCTGCCTGTGTTGAGAGACGTCGGCCACGAGGAATTCTGGGTGTTGATGCTCAACAACAACTCACGCCTACTCAAGAAAATCAGAATGAGCAGCGGAGGACTTACACAAACATCAGTCGACCTACGAATGGTGCTCAAGGAAGCAATACTGGCCGAAGCCACTTGCCTCGTCGTTTGCCACAACCACCCTTCAGGCACTCTTCGCCCAAGCAAGGACGACATCCAACTGACCGAACGGCTGAAACAAGCCTCACAAACAATGAACATACGCCTCATCGACCATGTAATCGTGACCGACGGCAACTATTATAGTTTTGCAGACAATGGAAAAATTTGACATAGAAGTGAGAGTGGTCGAAATGCTCCGAACAGTGTTCGACCCCGAAATCCCAGTCAACGTCTACGACTTGGGATTAATCTACAAGGTGGAAGTGGAAGAAAAAGCCAACAGCAAACAGCTAACAGCTAACAGCCAACAGCCAACAGCTAACAGCCAACAGCCAACCACCTTCAACGTCAATATCGACATGACTCTCACTGCCCCTTCATGCCCAGCAGCCGACTTCATCATCGAAGACATCCGCCAAAAGGTGGAATCAATCGAAGGAGTTGACGAAGTGGACATCGAACTAGTGTTCGAACCCGAATGGACAAAAGACATGATGAGCGAGGAAGCCCGACTCGACCTCGGCCTCTAAACTCTCACCACATCTCCCCACACATTATTATATATAATATACAGAGAGTGTGGCAAAACCAACAAACAGTAACCAACCAAAACAGATACAACCGTGATATACTTCATCTCAGACGCCCACCTCGGAAGCCGTGCCTTCGACCACAAGCGCACACAGGAACGCCGACTCGTTAGATTCTTGGACAAAATCAAGGACAAAGCCGAAGCCGTTTATCTGCTTGGCGACATGTTCGACTTTTGGTTCGAGTATGCAGAAGTAGTACCTAAAGGCTACACTCGTTTCCTCGGCAAGCTGAGCGAACTGACCGACAATGGAGTGGAAGTACACTTCTTCGTAGGCAACCACGATATGTGGATGGGTGACTATCTGAAGCGCGAGTGTGGAGTAATCATTCACAAGGAACCATGCCTTATCGAACTCCACGGAATGGAATTCTATCTTGCCCACGGCCATCAGTTCGATGTAGATCCACAGGATTGGAAAACCCGATTCATGTTCTGGGTGTTTGGAAACAAGACAATCCAACGAATGGCTCGATGGATTCATCCACATTGGTTCATCAATTTCGGATTGAACTGGGCAAAGCACAGTCGAGAGAAATACATGCACGAAGGCGGAGAACCCCAGTATCTGGGCGAAAACGATGAACGCCTCGTTGTCTTTGCAAAGAAATATCTCGAAGAGCATCCAGGCGTCAATTGCTTCCTCTTCGGCCACCGCCACATAGAACTCGACCTCTTCCTCACCCACGAATGCCGAATGATGATTCTGGGCGAATGGTACAGCAAGTTCACTTACGCCAAGTTCGACGGCAAGGAAATCATCATGAACAACTACATCGAGGGAGAAACCGAACTATAAAGCAACCTACACAGCAAGCACGCTTATGAAAGGAACCATCAAACTACTCGCATTGCTCATTCTTTTGAGTTTGGGGCACACATTGTCTCAAGCCACAGGCATGAGCCAAAGCGAGCAAATGATTTCTGAAAGCACACAAAAGCCAACTGCCACAGATCAGTTGGACAACACCAACACCACTTGCAACCTTTCGGGCAACATTTCGCGCACAATCTCCTTGCCAGAGACAACCTGTATAGTTCGCTCCATTTTCAGTTCGCCCGAATCGAAGCTTCCACGCTTGCTGACAAGCGGAGTCATCGCCTTGAAGAAACACTCTTTCGTCTCACATAAGTCTACAATCAATCTTTCGGGCAGCAGTTGTCCGCACCCATTCTCACAGATGTGCGATTACTACGTCATTGCCCTTCGGGAAATAATCCGTTAGCAGATTTCTTATTGAAGTAAAAACACTTTTAGGCAGTCAGTCAAATGGCAGAGCCACCCGTCAGTGTGTCTCTTTGCCAAGACTTTCCGCCCATTGTGACGTATTCCCCTAATCATAAATCATTCAATAAGACAACTGAAAATGAAACTATTCCTTTATTTCCTCGCCACACTTGGTGGGCTGGCACTCTTTATGTGCAATTTCTGGATTCGTTGCGACACGAAATGCATCGAAGCCTCATTCGTTATATTCGGAGGCCTGCTCTTTTTCTATGGATTACACAAGATTTCTCACTATAAAAACAAATAGACACTATGAGTACAACTATATTGATTATATTTCTCGTTGGCTACCTGTTCATTGCCTTCGAGAACCTTACGAAAGTAAACAAATCGGGAATTGCCCTGCTGATGAGCGTTGTCTGCTGGGCAGTGTATATGATGACGGCTGAAAGCAATGGTAGTTCGGTGTTTGCAAGTCATGTGGCCGACACGTGCGAAACCATTCTCTTCCTTATGGGTGCAATGACGATTGTGGAAGTGGTCGACTACAACGGAGGCTTCAGTTTCGTGACCAACCGCCTGAAGACCGACAATGCGAAGGCCTTGCTTTGGAAAACCGTTTGCCTCACGTTTGTCCTCTCTGCCCTTCTCGACAATATGACCACTTGCATCGTGATTATAATGGTGTTGAAGAAACTTGTAGCCGACAAACATATGCGTATGCTCTATGCAGGGATGGTGGTGATTGCCGCCAATGCAGGTGGGGCATTCTCGCCTATCGGAGATGTGACAACCATCATGCTTTGGATAAAGGGTTGTGTGTCGGCCACTGGCATAATCATGGGATTGCTCATTCCGTCGATTGTCTGTGTGGTTGTACCAACGATGATTGTGTCGACGATGATTGATGGCAATATGAAAACAACAGATGGAAGTTGTTCGGCAGACGACAGCACAAGCAACACTGACTATTCCCTCTCTCATTCCTGCCGAGTGATAATCTTCCTCATTGGCGTTGTGGGCCTTATATCGGTTCCAGGTTTTCACACTCTCACAGGACTTCCTCCGTTTGTAGGCGTGATGGGAGTATTGGCTGTTTTGTGGATTTCAACAGAAATTATGATTGGCAGCAATAAGCGATTGATGCACGACGATTCGAAGGTGAGAGTGGCAAGCATATTGCACAAGATAGACATTTCCACCATCCTGTTCTTCCTCGGCATTCTGCTCACAGTCGGTGCATTGCAGGAAACGGGACTTCTGAATGAAATGGGAATTTGGCTCGACCACACGTTCGGCAATGTGTACATCGTGAATGCAATGATAGGAATCGTCTCTTCGGTTGTAGACAATGTGCCACTCGTTGCCGGTGCGATGGGAATGTACCCAATTGAGTCGGCCGATGCCGTTGGAGCACTTCAAGCCTATGCTCAGGACGGCACGTTCTGGCAGTTGCTTGCTTTTTGTGCAGGCACTGGAGGCAGCATTCTAATCATTGGTTCGGCTGCAGGAGTGATAGCGATGGGATTGGAGAATATCTCCTTCGGATGGTATTTGAAGCGGTTCAGTTGGATTGCCCTTCTCGGCTATTTTGCAGGAATAGCCACCTATTGGCTGATGAATGAATGTCTGTGCTATTCAATATAGAACGAAACGACGAGCATCTTCGAGCGGCCCTTGTCCACTGAATTGGTAAAGATAAGAGGAGTGGTGTCGGTAAGGTCGGTTCGTTTCTTCTTCACGACATTCATCAAACCGTAGCAGAACTTGACCTCAGGAATAAACTTGAAGAAAGGCAAGTAGAAGTCGCATCCCATTCCCACTTCGAGGAAGCAGTCGAAATTGTTGAGCAGGATGTTCTTTCCTTTCTTCACAGTGAGGTCGTACACTGGATTGACTCCGCACATCACGTAAGGACGATAGTTGTTGAAGCGTTCGCCCGAGAACTTGAGGTCGACTGGCATTGAAATGTAGGTCGACTTCATTGTCTGGTATTCGTGGGAGCCGTCGAGCTGATTCCAGAATGTGGTTGTCTTTTCGCCAAAGTGCATTGTAGGAATCACACGGAGAGCAATGTTCTTGTGGAGCATCATTTCGCCGAGGATACCCACGCTGAATCCAGGGTCGTAGTTGGCCACGTCGGCATTCCATTGGTTGCCTTGTTCATCGACAAAGCCATTATTCTGGTACTCAATATCCTGAATGTTGATGCCTGCAAGGAAACCATAGTGAAATGGGCGTTGGTCGATATACGGACGGTTCATCACCTTCCTCACCTGAGCCGAAGAAGGCACACCGCCGACGAGTGCCACCACGAGGGTCAGCACCACTGCCACCATACGATTATATTTCCTTACATGCCTGTGCATACAATTTTAATAACGAAGTTATTGGGGATTTATTGCATTGAGTTTGAAAAAACCTTCCCGCAACGAGTGTTGTAGGAAGGTTTATCTTTGTGGCTGAATGCCGTCAAAGTCGATTCCATGTCCTCCGAAAAAAGGACTGACCGATGTGTAAACGCGATTATTCGCCTGGCTGGATTGCCTCTGATGGACAAGCGTCAGCGCATGTGCCACAATCAACACATACTTCAGGGTCGATAACATACTTGCCGTCGCCTTCGCTGATTGCCTCTGATGGACATTCACCTGCACAAGTGCCACACATTACACAATCGTCTGTAATTACGTAAGCCATAATATTTCCTTTCTATTAATTATATTGTTTATAAATATGTTTGCGGGTGCAAAGGTAAGAAAAAAAACATAACACTGAAACATTCATGCGATAAAATCAATGCTTATTATAGTTTTTTTAATCTTGCAACGCCATTTATAACATTTTTTCACTGTTTTACTCTTCGTTCAATCAACTCAATGTCATCGAGCGAAAGCAATCGTCCATCGGGTGCGGAAGCGAGTTGGGTGCGCTCTGCCTGTTGCAGATAGATTGGATAGTCCTTGCCGAGAGGCAGGATGCGGAGTTCCACCTGCTTGCCAATCAGGTCGGCCACTCTGACGAGCATTGGTTTACCGTTCCAGAAGTTGTCTTCCACCATCTTTCCGTCGGCATAGACGCGTGCCACATCGCCCTTATAGCTGATTTCGAGGAAGAGGTCGTTGGCCTTTGCTGCCCATTTCTCAGGCACTTGAATCGTCCATACTGCAGCTTTCTCAAAGTCGGCATCCGATGGTTGTTCGGCCACTTTCTGACTGCCCATGCGTATGGTGCGCAATCCTCCGTCGGCCTGTGTCTGCTTGCAGTTTACCTTGCCGTTCCTTGTCCAATATTCCTCTACGATTCGTGTACCGTCGCGGAATGCGACTCCACCGTGCTTTGCCTTCACGAGTCGACCGTCAATCTTATACAGTTGGTTAGCTTCTGCCTGTGAGAGCACGCACACCTTCCTACCTGTTGAAGGTATTGTTATTGACTTTCCGGGCTTAGCAATGACTTCCTTTCCGTCGATGCCTATGATTGGCACTATTCCATCTACTGCCACAAGATAGGTGCAGTCGGTCGTGCGACAGAAGAGCTGAGCCAAGGCATAGTCAATTCCGTCGATATTCACTGGCATGCAGAATGATGCTCCTTCTGGTATTGCGATTGGCTTGAGTGGGAATCTCTGGATTTGTCCAGAATCGTGCATGAGCGTGAAGCGTATGCTTTTCCGCGAGAGCTGTTTCATTCGCTGGTAGTTGTTGACGAAGAGTATGCCTCGCTCGCCGTCGGTGCGCACTGTCCAACGCAGATGGTTGTCGACATTGCCTTTCTCTGTGTTGGTTTCTGGGAATACCACGTTCCACATTGCCAGTTGCTCACCCCAGTCGGCCAACATCTGATGGAGTATGCGTGTAGGGTGGAACGAAGGATTCATCTGCCCCATCTCGCCCAGTGGCGACTGAAAATCGTAGGTCAACTGTGGTACATCGTTATAGTTCGTCACTCGCGAATTTTGGAGTTCCGACATTGGATGCACGCCGTTGCCCTGTGGGTTGGTGCCACCGTGGTACATGTAGTAGCCAGGCAGATTGCTTCCGCTGCCCACCTTGCAGATTGCGAGTGCAAGAGCGTCCTTTGGGAATATGTTGATTCGGCGATGGTAGGCGGTGTTCATTCCTCCACCCAGTTCGCATGTGAGATAAGGGTATTCGAGGTCGCCCTTCTCCATCTGGGTAGATTGGTTGGTGCCGAATGTCTCTGTAGCGATGACAGCCGAGAGGCGCGAGCCCTTGAATGTGAAGGCATCAGAATATTCGCCAGGCATATCAGTCAGCACTCGGTCCCAGAATCCGTCGGCATAGTCACCATAGAGTGGCAGAATCTCACCGAATTCAGCCTTGCCCGACATCTGAGGCCATCCTGTTCGGGTGTAGAACGGCACGTCGAATCCTGCCTCGATTGCCATTTGCTTCAGTTGGGCGAGGTAGGCCCAAGGTCCGCGACTTTCGTTCTCTACCTGCACTCCTACGATTGGTCCGCCGTCCTTCCACATAAGACCCTTGACCTGATTGCCTATTTGCGTGTAGAGTTGTTTTGTGGCTTCCATCCACTGACGACTGTTGGTACGGAGCTTAAAACCTTCGTTAATGCTGCGCTCCACTATCCAGTCGGGCATTCCACCCTGATAAACTTCTCCGTGGCAGAACGGACCAAGGCGCAGTACGAGTGGCATTTCCAGTTCCTTGCAGAGCTCAACGAAATGGCGCAGATTCTTGTTACCTGCCCAATCCCACTTACCTTCCTCTGCATCGTGGTGAATCCAAAATACATAGGTGGAAACCACGGTGATTCCGCCTGCCTTCATCTTAAGCAGTTCCCTACGCCAGTCGCGCTCCGGAACGCGTGCATAGTGGATTTCGCCCATGACTGGTACACAATGCTTGCCGCCTACGACGAAACCTTTGGAATCGACGAGCCACTGTGTGCCATCAGTATTCTCAGCAGTGCCGAATGAGAATGTCTGTGCTTCTGCCAGCATTGCGAATGCTGCCAACACAAGTGTGAGTATGAAAGTCTTTATATTTTCCATATTTTGTTTGTATTTAATTTTTGTATAGTTATTCGGTTTTCATGCAAAAGATAGCGGTTCGCAAGGTTATTTCTTGCTATGTTTGCCCTTTTGTACAGCAATACTTTGAGTCATTCCTTGCTACCCTTCAAACACACTGCAAAGATACAACAAAATATTGAATTCGCCAAATTTTTTATAAATTTCTTTGATATTTATAAAAATGTTTGGTAGTTTCAATTTTTTTTTCGTACCTTTGCTGTCGCTTAGGTAAGCTGCATCTCGGGATTAAGAAACAGAGCGCGAGAGTTAGCCCAAAGTTTCGCGAAGTTGATGGGCTGACAACGCGAACAATCGACTCTCACGGCGCGATGTTTTCTGAGACACAAGCGATATTTGAATTCCGAACCTTAAATCTGAGCAAAGTCATGTCCAAAATGGACACCAACTAAACCACAGCGGTGAATCAACACAGTGGTTTGTGCCACGACATAGTTGTAATAATTCACATTATTCATAAAACAAAGTGGCTCAAGCACGAATGCCCGAACCACATTTATTGCTAATATCAACCATCCTTCATCTCCGGAGAGGGGAATGGATGCTAATATTTTGATTTTTCTGCTATGCTTTGCCCCTATTTGAGCAACTTGAGACAGTTGTTTATGCGCTGCATTGCCCGACAAATATCCTCGTCGCTGAGAGCATAACTCATGCGGAAACACTCTGGACTGCCGAATGCATCGCCTCCGACGGTTGCTACATGACCTACCTCGAGCAGATACATTGCGAAATCGGTGCTCGTGTTGATTGTCCATTCGCGTCCGTCCACCAATGCCTTCTTGCCAAAGAAACTGCTGCAGCGAGGGAAAAGATAGAATGCTCCTTGTGGCTCGTTCACCTCAAGTCCTTCGATTTCGCGTGCAAGGCGCACGATAAGGTCGCGGCGACGCTCAAAGGCCTGACGCATTGTCTCAACGCATTCCTGACTGCCTGTATATGCAGCCTCAGCGGCCTTCTGGCTGACGGAACATGGACCGCTAGTATATTGTCCCTGCAATTTGTTGCAAGCCTTCACAATCCATTCCGGAGCAGCTATGAATCCGATTCGCCATCCTGTCATTGCATAAGCCTTCGACACTCCGTTGATGATGACTACGCGGTCGGCAATGTCGGCAAACTGCGCCATCGATGCATGTGAACCTATATAATTGATGTGTTCGTAGATTTCGTCGGCAATCACGATTATCTCAGGATACTTCACGAGCACGTCCTTCAGTGCCTCAAGTTCGGCCGATGAATAGACAGCACCTGTAGGGTTGCTTGGTGAACAGAGGATGAGGGCACGGGTGTGAGGAGTGATGGCTGCCTCAAGTTGTGCTGGAGTTATCTTGAAGTCCTGCTCAATGCCTGCCTCCACAAACACTGGTTTGCCTTCTGCCAAGAGCACCATCTGAGGGTAGGAAACCCAATAAGGTGCAGGGATGATGACTTCATCGCCTGGCGAAACGAGTGCGAGCACCGTGTTGCATACCGACTGCTTTGCTCCGTTTGAGCAGAGAATCTGTGAAGGAGCATAGTCGAGACCATTCTCATTCTTCAACTTTGCAGCGATGGCCTTGCGGAGTTCGGGATAGCCTGGAACTGGAGAATAGCGGGAGAAATTATCCTCCACTGCCTTGATAGCTGCCTGCTTTATGTGGTCAGGTGTGTTGAAATCGGGTTCGCCTACTGACATGTTGATGATGTCGATTCCTTGAGCTTTTAGCTCACTGCTCTTCTGCGACATGGCCAATGTAGCCGATGGCTGCAGGAGTTGTAAACGGTTTGATAATTCCATTTTCGTTGTATAATGTTTTATGTTCGTTGATTCGTTTAGTCAAAATGAAGTGTATGTCCCATGCGTTCCTTCTTTGTCTTGAGATAACGCTCGTTGTAAGGGTTTGGAACGATCTCGATTGGCACATTCTCCACGATTTCGAGTCCGTAGCCTTCGAGGCCCACTCGCTTCACTGGGTTGTTGGTGATGAGTCGAATCTTCGAAATGCCGAGACGATTGAGAATCTGAGCACCTACCCCATAGTCGCGGAGGTCTGGGTCGAATCCGAGATGAATGTTGGCATCGACCGTGTCGAGACCCTGCTCCTGGAGCTTATAGGCAGCAATCTTGTTCATGAGTCCGATTCCACGTCCTTCCTGAAGGAGATAGACGATGCAGCCCTTGCCTTCCTTCTCAATCAACTGCATGGATCGATGGAGCTGCTCGCCGCAGTCGCAACGCTTCGAACCGAAAATATCGCCTGTGGCACACGATGAATGCATGCGCACGAGTACTGGCTCATCCTTTTCCCAAGTGCCCTTGATGAGTGCAATATGCTCAAGGCCGCCTTGCTTCTGGCGGAACGGGATGATGCGGAAGTGGCCGTAGTCGGTTGGAAGGTCGGCTTCCTCGCCTTGCTCCACGAGCGACTCGCTCTGAAGACGATAGGCAATGAGGTCCTTTATCTGAATGATTGGCATTCCAAACTCGACAGCCTTTTCCTTGAGTTGTGGCATACGGGCCATTGTACCGTCGGGATTGAGAATCTCAATGAGTGCAGCTGCTGGACGAAGTCCTGCCAAACGGGCCATATCGATAGCTGCCTCTGTGTGGCCGGCACGGCGAAGTACGCCTCCGTCCTGTGCATAAAGTGGCGAAATATGACCTGGGCGACCGAATGTCTCGGGTGTGCTCTCAGGATTGGCCAATGCCTTGATTGTCTCTGCACGATCGTGAGCCGAAACGCCTGTGGTGCAACCATTGAGGCAATCGACAGTCACAGTGAATGGAGTTCCCAGCACACTGGTATTGTGGTCTACCTGATGCTCAAGGCCGAGTTCCTTTGCTCTTGATATTGTGATTGGAGCACATAGAACGCCTCTGCCCTCGCGAAGCATGAAATTCACCTTCTCAGGTGTAATCAGTTCGGCTGAAGTGATGAAATCGCCTTCGTTCTCACGGTCCTCATCATCCACCACAATGACGAATCCTCCTTGGCGGAATTGTTCTAATGCTTTCTGTATATTATCTGTCATATTGAATATTGTTTTTATCCTTATTCAAAATCGCTGCTGTCAGGATTTGGCCGACAGGCGATTGCAATGCTCTACCAACTGGTCGCAAGTCTTGTAGGCAGTACGGATTTCCTTGCGAAGACGGTTGCGATGGCGAGGAGCCGTACTGAGGATTGGCAACTGATTGAGAGCTGCCAACAACTGGCGGTCCTTCGAGTTGGAGAGTTCTTCAACGAGCGATTCAAGTTCGGCATTGATTTGCTCAAGCTGCAAGTCTTTCTCGTTCTTGAACACCACTACCAACAACTGCAACAGGAGCAGGTGGCGATGGTTCTTCTTCCATTGGCGACACTCTGCAGCAAGCGTCTGAAGGCGAGTGCTGCACGATGCATAGTCGGGGTCGTTGATGATGACTTCCTTGCGGGCAATATGGCGCTTCTGAGGAATGCCGAGCAAGCGACGGAAGAACATCACATACGAATCCATATTGAAGACGACGCTGTCGTTGTTTGACTTCACAGTGAAGAAAACGCCCAACGGTGCAAGCACAATCGTACTCATCCACATTCCGAGCCACACTGGGATTGAGCCTTCCTTTGCGAGTTTCGTTCCACCGGTATTAATCACATAATACACAATGAATATTATGACTGAAACCACTACGGGCAATCCAAGTCCTCCCTTGCGAATGATGGCTCCGAGAGGGGCTCCGATGAAGAAGAAGACAACGCATGCGAGTGCCATCGTAATCTTGCGCCAGAATTCCATCCAGTGGCGGCGAATCTGATTTTCCTCATCTGTCATCACTCCTGCCTTGAACTGGAGGTCCATATTGTTCATCTCTATTCTTTGGATAGCTGTGCGGAGAACGGTTTCCTTCTCTCCTTGCGACATCTTCGAGAACAATGTGTCGACATTGAAATTCGGAACTTCGGCTGTTGCTTCACCGTCGTTCAAGTCCAACTTTGCCTCACTGGCACGAGTGTCCACCCAAAGCATTCCTTCCTTCATCTCAGCGAAATAAGCCCGACCCATACTGTCGCATTCGCTCGTCATCGAGTCGATATCCGCAATAATCTGGACATTACTCTTCGTGTTGGCAGCCGACGAGAACAAATCTTCCTCACTCATCTGGAAGTTAGTGTCGAAGTCGATAAGCAGATGCTTCTCGACGAATGTCTCCCTACGGTAAGGCACGTGCTGAGTGCGCAACACGGCTGCATCCATATTCTCAAACTGCTCGCCCGAATAGAGATGAAGCAGCAGATAGAGCTTGTCGGCACTTGTCTCAAGGCGTGCACTGTCGGCAAGAATGATGTGGGCACGTTCCACTCCGTCGCGCATGTTGTATATCACTACGGAATAGAGCATTCCCGTTTCCTTGTTCTTCTTCCTCACATAGAGGTTTATATCGTCGATGTCGCTGTAGAAAACGCCCTCCGGTATTTCCAATTCCGGCGACTTCTGCATCATCGAATAGCGCAACTGATAAAGGTTCATCTGTGCCTGAGGGCTCACTACGTCCTGGAAATAGAACGAAGCAGCAGCCAAGATAAACATCAGTATGGCCAACGGACGAAGCGTACGAATAAGGCTAATGCCGGCAGCCTTGATGGAGAGAAGCTCAAGGCGTTCTCCCATGTTTCCAAACGAAATCAAGGCAGCGAGAAGTATGGCCAACGGCAATGCAAGCGAAACGAGCGTCTCTGCTGCATAGAAAAAGAACTTGGCCATCACATCGAGACCCAAGCCCTTGCCCACGAGTTCGTCGACATACTTCCACAGGAATTGCATCATCACCACAAAGAGGCTAATACAAAAAGTACCAGCAAACAGTGTCAAGAAATTTTTGAGGACATATAAGTCGAGTTTCTTTATGATGCGCATCGCCAGATTCTATTACGCCTACTAATTCGCTGCAAAGATACAAAAAAATGCAGGATGCTGGATGCCGGATGCCGGATTTTTTAATTAATTCTCAATTCTTCATTCTCAATTGACTCAGTTTTAGCTATTTTTTTGGCAGAAAGTAAAATAATATTACTTCGTCGAACTGAAGTTTCTACATTTTTTACTACCTTTGCCATGCAAAACATTAAACAATAAATAAGGTGGCACTAAATTATATTTGGATAGCATTCTTCGTCATTGCATTCGTCATAGCACTGATAAAACTCATTTTTTTCGGCGACATGGACGTGTTTCCTGCTATCATGAATTCAACATTCGACTCGGCAAAGACAGGTTTTGAAATCTCACTCGGACTTACGGGAGTTCTCTCACTTTGGATGGGAATCATGAAAATCGGAGAAAAAGGCGGATTGATTAACCTCTTCGCGCGTTGGCTCTCACCTGTTCTCTGCAAGATTTTCCCCGAAATACCACAAGGTCACCCAGTGATGGGAACTATGTTCATGAACATCAGTGCCAACATGCTTGGACTCGACAATGCGGCCACACCTATGGGCCTCAAGGCAATGGAACAACTGCAGGAACTGAACACAAAGAAGGACACTGCTTCCAATTCAATGATTATGTTCCTCGTGCTCAACACGTCTGGACTCACACTGATTCCTGTGTCTGTCCTAACTTTCCGAGCACAAATGGGAGCGGCTCAACCTACCGACGTGTTCATTCCTATCCTCATCGCCACTTTCTTCTCGACTTTGGCAGGATTGCTTGTCACGTGTGCAGTTCAGAAGGTCAACATATTCAACCGCACCCTCATGCTTTTCCTTCTAAGTCTTTGTGCTATCGTGGCTCTCATCATTTGGGGTTTCTGCATGATGGACGCCGACACAATGAACACAATGTCGGCCCTTGCTGCAAATGTGATTCTATTCTCCGTCATCATGCTCTTCATCCTATCTGGAGTATTCAAGAAAATAAATGTTTACGATGCTTTCATCGAAGGTGCAAAGGACGGTTTCGGCACTGCCATCCGAATCATCCCATATCTCATCGCAATCCTTGTAGGAATCGCAGTTTTGCGTGCTTCGGGTGCCTTGGATGCAATCATCGACGGAATCGCTTGGATAGTTGGTTGCTGCGGACTCGACACCGATTTCGTTGCAGCTCTTCCAACAGCAATAATGAAGCCTTTGAGCGGCAGTGGAGCAAGAGGAATGATGGTGGATGCAATGCAGACATTCGGTGCTGATTCGTTTGTTGGTCGCCTTGCCTGCGTATTCCAGGGAAGCACTGACACTACATTCTATATTCTTGCCGTTTATTTCGGTTCGGTTGCTATTCGAAAGACTCGCCACGCAGTCACTTGTGGCCTTTTGGCCGACCTTGCCGGAATCCTTGCTGCAATCTTCATCAGCTACATTTTCTTCCACTAAATATGGCCGTTAAGCAGGGCTCAGGAAAAAAAATCACTTAAAAACAAAAATATTTTGCAATTCGTAAGGCTTGTTTCGTAAATTTTTCTTACCTTTGCACCCGCAAAACAAAAACGGATGGCGAGATAGCTCAGTTGGTTAGAGCGTCGGATTCATAATCCGGAGGTCGAGGGATCGTGACCCTCTCTCGCTACCAAGCAAAAAAGAAGCGCTAAGCAGAAATGCCTGGCGCTTCTTGGTTTTATGTAGTTTCAGTTACTTTTTGTCAGCTGAATCAACCCTCTTGCCGTCTACCTTTTCGACGTAGCGATTGAAACGCTTTACTATAACTCCGTCCTTGTTTTCGTCACTTGCCTTGGCCGAACGAGTCTTTGAGTAATAGTAGCCGTAGTCGTCGTAGTAGCCATAACCATAGTCACCGTAATAGTCGTAGTAGTAGTCGTCATAGTAGTCGTATCCATAACCTATATGAGTGTCGTAGATACCCCAACCATTGAAGTCGTACAACTTGAAGAGCTTGAATCTGAAGTCAGAGCCTCCGTATGTGCTTTGTATGCGGCCAGTGAAATAACTGCCGTCCATATAGTAGTCGTAGATTGCGCAATTGAGTTGTGAATCATACATATACTTCATATAGAGCACTCCGTTTGATACTCTCCATGTGAAATAGTAGCTCTGCCAACGCATTGGAGAAGGGAAACGATAGTAATCGATTTGTTCACCATGTCCGTGGCTGCCACCGTCCCAATAGAAACGGATATTTGAATACTCGGCATCAAATATATTGCCGTAACGGTCGGCTACTGACATTCCGAAATCGCCTGTCCATTCTCCTTCGAGATTGATTGCCATTTCGGCATCGTCGTCGCATGAGACACACATCAGTGCCATTGCCATAACCAATAATGTTGCTATTCTTTTCATAATCATCAATGTTTTAGTTGGTTATTACTTTAGTGAATTCTCTCTATCGTTTGTTTCGATGGTGCAAAGATAGAGGATTCTGATTTAGTTCTAAAAAATATTTTCCTATTCGTTGGTAGGGAAAGTCCTAAACGTGATAGGATTGTCACTTTCCTTTCTTCACTGGTTCGCTTGTCAGGCCTATTCCCAACTTCTTGAAAATCTTGCGGTCGACCTCGCTGAGCATTACCGTAGAATGCACTTGGCAGCCTTTCAATTGTGGTAGGCAATCAAGTGCCTTGCGGCAGTTCTCGTCATGGAGGCTGAGGATTGACAGAGCCACGAGCACTTCGTCGGTGTGGAGGCGTGGGTTGTTGCCGTGAAGATAGGTTACTTTCGTATTTTGTATTGGTTCGATCAGTTCCTGTGAGATGAGTTTCACCGAATGGTCGATGCCTGCCAGATATTTGGTTGCATTGAGCAGAAGTGCTGCACTTGGGCCGAGGAGGTCGGATGTGGTGGACGTGATGATTGTGCCGTCGGCCAATTCTATTGCTGCCGAATGGCCTCCGTCCTTAAGTCGGCGTTCCTTTGCTGCCACTACTGGGCGACGGTCTTCGACGCTTATCTTTGCCTGCTTCATGAGAAGTGCAATCTTGTTGACTTCGCTTTCATCGCCCTTGCCTACTGCAAGGTTGCAAAGTGCCGTATAGTAGCGGCGGATGATTTCTGCCTTTGATGCTTCGCGGCACACTTCGTCGTCGCTTATGCAGCAACCGGCCATATTGACTCCCATATCCGTTGGCGACTTGTATGGATTTTCTCCGTAGATGCCTTCGAAGATGGCGTTGAGTACTGGGAATATTTCAATGTCGCGGTTGTAGTTGACTGATGTTGTTCCGTAGGCTTCGAGATGGAACGGGTCGATCATGTTGACGTCGTTGAGGTCGGCTGTTGCTGCTTCGTAGGCAACATTGACTGGATGCTTGAGCGGAAGGTTCCAGATTGGGAATGTCTCGAACTTTGCGTATCCTGCTTTGATTCCTCGCTTGTTGTCTTGATAGAGCTGACTGAGGCAAACGGCCATTTTTCCGCTTCCTGGACCTGGAGCTGTGACTACGACGAGTGGATGGGTTGTCTCCACATAGTCGTTTTTTCCGAATCCTTCGTCAGAGTCGATGAGGTCGACATTTGTTGGATAGCCTTCGATGGTGTGGTGGTAGTAGACGCGGATTCCCATTCGTTCGAGTCGTGCTCGGTAGGCGATTGCACTGGCTTGTCCGTTGTAGTGGGTGATTACGACACTGCTCACTGTGAGTTCTCGGCTCATGAATTCCTCGCGAAGTCGGAGTACGTCCATGTCGTAAGTTATTCCAAGGTCGCCTCTGACTTTGTTTTTCTCTATATCCACTGCACTTATGACGATGACGATTTCTGCCTCGTCCTTGAGTTGCATCAGCATTTTGAGCTTACTGTCGGGTTGGAATCCGGGCAGAACTCTGCTTGCGTGGAAGTCGTCGAAGAGCTTTCCGCCGAACTCGAGATAGAGTTTTCCGCCGAACTTTGCCTTGCGTTCCTTGATGTGTTCCGATTGAATTCGGAGGTATTTGTCGTTGTCGAAGCCGTGTATCATACTTATATTCTTTATTACGAGTGCAAAGATAATAAATTATTCACAAATGGGAATGGATAAAGCGGAATTAACAAATAATAATTTGTATTTCGCTTTGGTTTTCGTCATTCTTTCATTTTCTGCAAAACAAAAAGCCTCTCCCGATGTGTGGGGAGAGGTTTTGCTGTGCTTAAGAGGGCGGAAATTATTCCTCAACGTTCTTGCGAACGAGCTTTTCCTTAATACGTGCCTTCTTACCAGTAAGGCTGCGGAGGTAGTAGAGCTTAGAGCGACGTACCTTACCAACCTTGTTGATGACGATGCTGTCGATGTTTGGTGATTCGATAGGGAAGATACGCTCAACACCTACTGTACCTGACATCTTGCGAACCGTGAAACGCTTCTTTGTGCCTTCACCTGAAATCTTGATAACGACACCACGATACAACTGAATACGTTCCTTAGAACCTTCAATGATCTTGTAAGCAACGGTAATTGTGTCACCTGCTTTGAACTTAGGGAACTCTTTGCCTGTAGCAAAAGCTTCTTCAGCTACTTTAATTAAATCTAAAGCCATCTTTCTGTTAGTTTTTATTGAGTTAATCTGTTCCAACGAAGCATTCTCTGGTTACACTTCCCTGACAGCGGCTTCGCTAAAGCGGGTGCAAAGGTAAGAAAAATTATAGAACGAACGATGCGGAACGGGCGATTATTTTGATTTTTTCTATGATTTTTGCCATAAAAACCACGAAAACGAGAGTTTTGAAGTCATTTTTGCGGATTCACAACATTTTGAGCGAGAAAACTCCCGACAATTGGATGAAAGAAAAAAGTTAGCTGTCCGAGGGCAAAAGTTTAGCAAGAAATGGCCTTGAGTTTAGCAAGAAACGACCTTGAGTTTAGCAAGAAATGGCATCGAGTTTAGCAAGCTTTTTCTTTTGTCTTGACTTTCAGTTTGGCTTCGGGGCAAGTTGAAGGAGGTTTTTCCACACCTTTTTAATAAAATAACGCACGCGAGGATGGAAAATCGTAAATATTTTACTAACTTTGCAGCCAAACAAACCAACAACCAAACAAAAAGACAAGACTTATGGCTTTTTCATTCGAAGTTCTGCCCCCTCTCAAGGGCAACGGCACTGAAGCTCTTTTTCGCACAATCAGCACATTGAAGGAATTCGACCCTCAATACATCAACATAACCACTCATCGCAGTGAATACGTCTATGCTGAGCAGGAAGACGGAACCTTCGTACGCAACCGTCTCCGCCGCCGCCCAGGCACAATCGCGGTTGCAAGTGCCATCATGCAGCAATTTGGAGTGAAAGTCGTACCTCACGTACTTTGCAGTGGTTTCACGAAGGAAGACATCGAATACATGTTGCTCGACCTTCAGTTCCTCGGAATCAACAACATTCTCGTGCTCAGAGGCGACAAGGCAAAGGACGATTCACAATTCCGTCCAGAGCCAAACGGCTACAGTCATGCAACCGAACTCATCGAACAAATCAACCAATTCAATGAAGGAAAGTTCCTCGACGGCAGTCAAATCAAGGTTCCGGGCACACCTTTCAGCTATGGAGTCGCATGTTATCCAGAGAAGCACGAAGAGGCACCAAACCTCGACTTCGACATGAAAATGCTCAAGAAGAAACAAGACCTCGGAGCTTCGTATGCTGTCACACAACTCTTCTACGACAACCGAAAATACTTCGATTTCGTAGAAAAAGCACGCAAGGCAGGCATCACGATTCCAATCGTTCCTGGATTGAAACCCCTCACAAAGAAGAGTCAACTCACGGTAGTTCCAAAAACTTTCCACGTGGACATTCCAAAGGAACTGGCCGACGAAGCTCGCAATCTGACCTCTGACGAGGAAATCAAGCAACTCGGCATTGAATGGGGAATCGCCCAATGCCGCGAATTGCTGGCCAGCGGAGTACCTTCAGTACACTTCTACACGGTTTCAGCCGTAGACAGCATCAAGGAAATCATGAGAAAACTGTAGGTTTCCCACCCCAAACAAGAAGAACAAACAATAAGCAAAACCAGAGAAGATGACATTCGAAGATATAATCGGACAGGAAGAAATCGTCCATCGACTTCGCCAGGAAGTAGAAGCCGGCAAACTCCCTCACGCCCTTCTGCTCAACGGACCTGAAGGCAATGGAGCCCTCCCAATTGCAGTTGCATTGGCCACTCAATTGCTCGGCAAGAGCGGAATGACGGAACAACTCCAGCATCCCGACCTTCATTTCTCCTTCCCTATCTACAAGAAAGATTCCAACAAGCCAGCCGTAAGCGAAATGTTCCTCAGCAAATGGAGGGACCTTCTCCTCTCAAATCCATATTTCGGCTATGAGGAATGGATGGATGCCATCGGAGCCGAGAATCAGCAACTCATGATTTATGAAAGCGAAAGCGATTCCCTGCAGAAGAAACTCAACTATAAATCCAATCAAGGCGGCTACAAAATCGTCATCATCTGGATGGCCGAACGAATGAATGCCACTTGTGCCAACAAACTCTTGAAACTGCTCGAAGAACCGCCAACAGGCACTCTCTTCCTTCTCATAAGCGAACATTCAGAGAAAATGCTCTCGACAATTCTCAGCCGTTGCCAAACTGTCGAAGTGCCAAAACTTACGGAAAACGACCTTCGAACAGCACTCATAAGCCGATTCAGCATCGACGAACGAATGGCAGAAAACATTGCCCGAACCAGTAATGGCAATATGTGTGCAGCCATTCGCCAGATTACCGACAACAGCGAGCAGGAAGCTTTCTTCCAGTTGTTCGTGGCAATCATGCGAGCAAGTTATGCACGAAAAGTGAAGGAAATGAGGGAATGGAGCGAAGAAGTGGCTCGTCTTGGCCGCGAGCGCCAGAAGCGTTTCCTCGCCTATTGTCAGAGAATGGTTCGCGAAAACTTCATCTACAACTTCCACCAATCGGAACTCAACTACATGAATCAAGATGAAGCCAACTTTGCAGTCAAGTTCGCGCCATTCATCAGCGAGAAGAATGTAATCCAACTCATGGAAGAACTCAATCTTGTGGAACGCGATATTACCCAAAACGGCAATGCACGAATCATCTTCTTCGACTTTGCATTGAAGATGACCGTCCTAATCAAGAATCGTTGAAGCATTAGTGCTTCTAAAAGTCATTTGGGAAAATTACTGGACCTCTGCTGGTTCTTTTATACAACATCCTTGTGAGCACATCCTTCACCAATGCCCCCATCGGCATTTCCATCCTGACATTCTTTCCCAGTTTTATGATTGGATTCACGATTGGTTCCGTTTCCCATTGGCGTCGGAAAGGGTCGTAAAATCTTCGCGCACCTAATTTAATACCGCCTTTTTCACCCTCGTACTTTACCCAACCACCATACGAACTTGTTCCAACGAAAGGAAAAGCAGCCATTGAAAAATATGGATTGCGATTATAAAGTGTGCCAAAAGCAGCAATCGACCATGTTGGCGAGAGGCGATATTCCATCAATCCCGATACTCCGAATTGATTAGTTACGGTCATTGTTTCATAACGGTTGGCCAAAAGATTCGCTTGGAAGTGAAGGTTGTTCTTCTGAACATCAAACACGAGTGCGGCCGTTTTGCTGTCTAAAAGATTGAGATAAACATCTTCATGAGAGAATGCATAAATGCCAAAGTGCCCGCTTTCAAAGGCTTTTCTATCTAAAAGTAAATTCGTATTCTTTGAGAAATCCAACGGTTCGGCTATCGTAAGATGGTTTTGCTCATTCTGGCTAAAGGCATTTTGTGAGAGCGGTAAAGCTCGTTCATTTTCATTGGAGCGGCCATTCTGATATTCCCGCATCTGCAAAGGTTTGGCGATTGATATTGGTTTTTCGTAAGAAATGGCCAAACTGTCATTCGCCTGCAATCCTTGTTCCTTATCTGCACCAGTGACGGATTGGGCATAACCAATGCTGACGACACAGAAGAATGTCGTCAGCAATAGAATAGCCTTTTTATGTAAGAATACAATTTTCACTCTCGATAATCACATTTTGCCTAATAATCCTTTGGTTTCCTTCTGCCAAACAAGAAGGCAAGAATGAGAAGAACTATGAGGACATAGAAGCTTGTATTTGCAAGTGATTCGGTCTTTGCCACAGTGTCTGGATGGAACTCCATGTGGATTGTGTGCTTACCTGCTGGTACATACATTGCTCGGAGTACATAATCAGCACGGACAATTGGAGCTTCCTCTCCATCGATTGTTGCCTTCCAACCTGGATAGAATATTTCGGAGAAGACAACCAAACCGCCCTTCTTGCTGTTGACTTCATAGTCGACCTCATCGGAGATTAAGCGAGTTTGATGGATTTCGGCTGTTGAATCCACCCCTGCCTTGAAGTCTTTAAGTTCGGCAATTGCAGATTCGAACGACTTGTCGATGATTGCCACTTCGCGTGGAGACACATTGTGGAGTGCAGAAATCTCTTCGTTGGCATTGTTCACCCACATCAAGTCGTTGACGAACCAAGCATTTCCGTAAGCTCCAGGATTCTCGATTGGGAATCGAACATTGTTTTGTCCGCCAAGAATGAACCACTTCGTATTGAGCATATTGATTACTGGATAGAGCGAATCTATATTGACTCCGCTCATGTCGTACACTGGATAAGGGATTCCAGCATTGAGCATTGCCATTGTGTCGAGCTTTGATTCCTGAAGTGCCTGATAGACGTTCGACATTTCCTTCGATATGTGTTCCTCCACAAGTTCCTGATATCTGCGAAGTTTTGCAGCATGATAACCGCCTACACTGCTATAGAAATAGCTTGTTGTGTTATCGTTGAATGTACTTACAGTGAAGTTCAATACGCGATAGTTGCGGCCTTCGCCCGACTTTCCAAGAATATAGTTGTCGAGATCTGTCTTCTGAACTGACTGAGCAGTGCGTGCAGGTTCGAACATCTTATCATTGAGGTAACGCTTGTTGACCTGCCACATATCGATGAGGCAAATAGCGATGAGCCATACATAATTAGGAACGAAGAGAGTTTTCTTCTTGCCTTTGTAGAGGCGATAGAGGAAGAAACTTCCAACAAGGATAATCATGATTGAGCGCCAAGCATCGGCTGAAAGCATTGCTCCTCTCATTTCGCTTATGCTCGAAAGGATTCGTTGAGAGGTTGCGGCATCGAAATAGCCCATTCCGACATACTGATTCACTGCATCGCGATCGGCTGTGCTGACGCAATCCATTGGTATCAAAGCGAAGATGAGACAAATGCCCACGGTTATGATTGCACTGATTGAGAGGGCGCGAAGCATTTTTCCCTTGGTTTCCTGCAACTGGCTCTTCTCATAGAATTCCTTCAATCCGAGCATTGCAAGAAGCGGAACCGTGAATTCGGCCACTACAAGAATCGACGAAACGGTTCGGAACTTCGCATACATTGGAATGTTGTCGATGAAGAAATCCGTGAATCCCATGAAGTTCTTTCCCCATGAAAGCAGGATTGAAAGTATGGTTGCCACTACCAATGCCCATTTGAGAGGGCTCTTGTTTGGCACGATTATCAATGCCAAGACGAAGAGCAAGCAAACAAGAGCACCTACATAGACAGGGCCACTCGTACCTGGTTGTTCGCCCCAATATTGAGTGAAAGCACCATAGATTCCGCCATTTGAGAGTTGGGCATCGGCCTTCTTCATGGCAATCTTACTATCGCTCAATGGCACTGAAGCACCACCACGGACATTTGGAATGAGCAACGACCATGTTTCGCCAATACCGTAACTCCAAGCTGTAATATAGCTTCTCTCCAAACCTCCGTCTGTCTGTTCTTCGGCTTTTCCTTCCTTCACGAGTTCGCTCTTTCCACGCATTGTGTCCTTGGCATATTCGTAGGTGTGGTAGAGGTTTGACGAATTGAGCAGAACAGCGATAACTGCAGCAATCACGACTGCAATCGTGCCTTTCACCCACGATTTGAAATCGAGTGGACGGGCAGGTTTTTCGATATCTGGCTTGCGCTTGAAGATGTTCTTGAGCTTTTCCATGAAGGTTGGTTCCTTCTCTTCCACCACTGGTTCTTCCTTCTTTGGCAAGAGGCTTTCAATGAGGAACGCAACCACCATAAGGAGTTCAGGAATGAGGAAATAGTAGGTCATCTGAACGTGATTCGAAGCGATTTGCAGCGAAGCAAAGAGAGCCGTAACAGCAACTCCCAACAAATATCTCCTTCGATAGCAAAGCACAAGACCTGCAATGGTTGGAGGAATGTAGGCGAGTGTCAGGACTTTCCAGATGTGACCTGCAGCAATGATGATGAAGAAATAGCTGGAGAATGCCCAGATTATCGCTCCCAAAGCGGCCATCCACTGCTTGAAGTCGAATGCGCGAAGCAGAATGTAGAAGCCGAGCATCGAGATGAAGATGTAGAACACATAATCTGGAAGCCACAGATGATAAGCCTTCTCGATGAACGACATTCCCTTCGTCGAGTCGTAACTTGGAGCAATCTGGTAGGTTGGCATTCCACCAAACACACTGTTTGTCCAGCGAGGTGTCTCGCCATCATGAGCGTCTCTGTACTGGTTGATTTCAATTCCAAGACCGTCGGCTGCTCCATTATCGTGCTGATTCAGTCGTCGGCCATCCGTATCTGCCGGATAGAAATAGACGAGCGAAATGATTGCAAACAACAGGATGCACGAAATATCGGCCCAAATGCTTTTGTTCTTCTTCATATTTTTGCTTGTTTTTGATTTCTGCCACAAAGATACGAATATTTCATCAGCTATGCTCCATAATTCACGATTATTTAACATTTCATGCCTTCTTCGACCTTCCAAAAGCCTTTTCATCGGCCATAAAAATACAATCTTCCAAATAACTTTTCCTTCGGAAACGGCACCATTTTCCTTTTCTCCGCGCTTAAAAACACAAAGCTCACGGCTCCAAAATCAAAATTATGTACATTATTAATATTAATTATGTACAATATTATTAAAAATTATGTCAATATTTTTATTAATTATGTACATGATTTTAGTTTTACTCCTATAGAAAACATAAAATAAAGCAAGGAGAAAAGGAAAACTATCAAGGCTTCGGAAACTTTTATAGCCGGCTCCAGCCATCAAAACAAACCGCATTTCGCCCTAAAAGGGCGAGAAAAACAATCTTTTCCTCCGTTTTCCTTTGTTCTTAACGCTTTTTGTGTTATCTTTGCACAATAATAATCTCAATAAACCAAACAAGAAATGACTTCAGACAAAATCAATCTGTTTTTGGCAGCAAAAGGCGACCAATTCCCAACGGAATCAATACCAATGATTCGCGAACGCCTCGAACATACAACCGATGACAAGGAACTTGCAATCATGTCAATGAACTTCACAAGCCCTATCCTCAATATCATCATTTCAGTATTCGTCGGAGAATTCGGAGTCGACCGCTTCCTCATTGGCGATATTGGCCTCGGAATCGGAAAACTTCTCACTGGCGGCGGATGCGGAATCTGGTGGCTCATCGACCTCTTCCTCATCATGGGAGCTACGAAGAAGAAGAATCTTGAGAAACTCATGATGATTCTTTGATAAGTGGGACGCACCACACATTATCTAATTAATATAAGAACTCAAACAATATGAAACAGGCGGAATACATCGAAAGCATTGAAATCAAGGCTCTTTGGAAAGGCGGAAAGCACATCCATTGGGAGTTGACTCCAAGCGTGAACATACTGAGCGGAATCAATGGAGTAGGCAAAAGCACTATCATCAACCACTCTGCCCACACTCTCCATCAAATCGAAGGAGGGGAAATCAGAGCGGGAGAAGTGGTGGAAGGCGTCACAATCAAACTCTTCCCTGCCGATGCCGAAGTCATCAAATATGATGTGATTCGCTCGTTCGACCGACCTCTGCTCAACAGCAACCTACTCGAAAAGTTGGCCGACTCAAGAGTGAAAACCGAACTCGACTGGCAAATCTACAAACTGCAAAAGCGCTATCTCGACTATCAAGTCAATATAGGCAACCGAATCATCGAGCTCCTCACAAGCGGAAAACCTGAAGACCAGGTAGAAGCTGCATTGGTATCCACTCCAAAGACAAAGTTCCAAAACATCATGGACGAACTCTTCAAGGACACCGAAAAGACAATCGACCGACGAAGCAACGAGATTCAGTTCTTCCAACACGGGGAAACTCTCACTCCTTACCAACTTTCTTCGGGCGAAAAGCAGATGCTCGTAATCATGTTGACCGTACTCGTACAAAACGGAGAACACTATGCCCTCCTCATGGACGAACCCGAAATAAGCCTCCACATCGAATGGCAAAAAGTATTGATAAGCCTCATCCGCGAACTCAATCCTAACGCACAAATCATCCTTTCAACCCACTCGCCTGCCCTCATCATGAATGGATGGATGGACACAGTGACTGCCGTTGAAGACGTTACAGTTTAAACCCCCAAACCACAGAAATGGCTGACAAACTCTCCGGATACATAAATTCTTCATACTTTGAAGCGGCTAACCACATGCGACCTAAGTGGAAACAACTCAAGGTCATCGTCTATGTGGAGAGCTACGATGATATTTTCTTCTGGAGAGACGTACTTGCAAAATACGAAACCGACCAAATCGGATTCGAAATTGTCCTTCCTTCCCGAACAAACCTTTCGAGAGGAAAGAAGTCGGCCATCATGAACCACCTCGGAAGCGGATTGGGAACAAGCATGATTGCATGCGTCGATGCCGATTTCGACTATCTGCTGCAAGGTCACACTCCTGCAAGCAAAGCCTTCCTCAGCAATGAATTTGTGGTTCACACCTACGTTTATGCCATCGAAAGCTACCAGTGTTACGCACCTACTCTTCACGAGATTTGCGTGATGGCCACACTCAACGACCATAAGGTTTTCGACTTCGAGGAATACCTGAGAGCTTATTCAATCATCATCTACGACCTGTTCATCTGGTCGATTTGGCTCTATCGAAACGACCTTGCAAACGAGTTTCCAATGGCTGCCTTCTGCAACACAACCACCACTCACAAGGTAAATGTGTTCAATCCCGAAGACACTCTCGAACATCTTCGCAAGAATGTAAACCGAAAGGTTGCAGCTCTTCAGCAGGAATACCCACAAGCCAAAGGTAAACTCAATGCTCTCAAGGACGAACTATTCCATCTTGGAGTCACTCCGGAGAATACTTATCTCTACATTCAAGGCCACCACTTGAAGGACAATATAGTGCTTGAAGTGCTCACTCCAATATGCAACAACCTACGAAGAGCAAGGGAAAAAGAGATAAAACAATGTACCGAACACGCACAACAAATGGACAACGAACTCGCAAGCTATCAGCATAGTCAGGCTTCGGTCGAAGAAATGTTGAGGAGAAACACGCTCTACAAGTCGGCTCCTCAATTCCAACTCCTCACAAAACATCTTGAAGCCGTAATCGCAAAACTTACTGCCAACTTGCCCGAACGTACAAACCCCAAACCATCAGAAAGCCAAAAACCGAATGCAAACTGATAACCATCAGATTGCAAATCAAGCTTAATTAGATGGGGATTCAAAGATTAATTATATTCCAAACCAAGCTTCATCAGATTCCAAACCAAGCTTCATTAGAATGCAAACCGACGAAAAGCCAATGATAGAAATCCAAGGAATACTCGTTTCACTCGACCTCTTCTCCGAGTTCTTCTGTTGCGACCTTGCCACTTGCAAGGGTTGCTGTTGTGTGGAAGGAGATGCTGGTGCCCCTCTCGATATTGACGAAATTGCCGAAATCGAGGAAGCAATGGAAGTCGTTTGGGACGAACTGACCGAAGAAGCAAAGGAAGTAATCAACAATCAAGGGGTTGCCTATGCCGACCCTTCGGGCGAACTCGTTACAAGCATTGTAAACAATCGCGATTGCGTCTTTGCCCAACATTCCGAAGACGGCACTTGCTATTGTGTTCTCGACAAGGCTTATCGCGAGGGAAGAACTTCTTTCCAGAAACCAATTTCCTGCCATCTTTACCCTGTAAGACTTTCAAAAGTGGGCGACACAATCGGTGTTAACTACCACAAATGGTCAATCTGCAAATGCGGAATCAACCTTGGTCAGAAGCTTTCACTTCCTCTCTACCAGTTCTTGAAAGAACCTCTCATCCGTCGGTTTGGCGAAGAATGGTGGAATGAATGTGACGTTGCAGCCAAAGAACTCAAGAAAGCTGGTTATATTTAGAGAGAGGCAAAAACATTAACAAGCGACTTCATAGGCAGGTTATCACATAAAAAAAGGGAGGGAACCAAACCGAATGGAACCCTCCCTTTGCGATTGTTTACCCTATTGTTCTCTTAGAATTACCTTCTTATTCTGCTAGATTAACTTTTCCAACTGGTCAACATTCTGCTTGATTAACTCGTCTGGAGCTTCATAGTTCTGAAGGTTTCCACTCAGATACTGGTCGTAAGCAGTCATATCTATAAGGCCGTGGCCTGAAAGGTTGAAGAGGATAACCTTCTCTTCGCCTGATTCGATGCACTTCTTTGCCTCGCGAATGGCTGTTGCAATTGCATGACAAGACTCTGGTGCTGGTATGATTCCTTCCGACTTTGCAAACAACAAACCGGCATCAAAGGTTTCAAGTTGCTGGATATCAGCAGCTTCCATAAGTCCATCCTTCAACAACTGGCTGACAACGGTTCCTGCTCCATGATAGCGAAGACCACCTGCATGGATGTTGGCTGGCATGAAGTTGTGGCCAAGTGTGAACATTGGCAGAAGTGGAGTATAACCGGCTTCATCTCCAAAGTCGTACTGGAACACACCCTTTGTCAACTTAGGACAAGATGCTGGTTCGGCTGCAATGAAACGTGTTTTCTTGCCTTCGAGAATGTTGTGGCGCATGAATGGGAACGAGATTCCACCAAAGTTGCTACCACCACCAAAGCATCCAATCACTATATCTGGATATTCGCCTGCCATTGCCATTTGCTTCTCTGCCTCAAGACCGATAACTGTTTGATGCATAGTCACATGGTTGAGCACGCTTCCAAGTGTGTACTTACAATTTGGAGTAGTGCGAGCAAGCTCTACAGCCTCACTGATTGCAGTTCCAAGACTTCCCTGGCAGTTTGGAGTTTTTGTAAGAATGTCCTTACCAGCACGAGTTGACATTGATGGAGAAGGTGTTACCTGAGCTCCAAATGTCTGCATGATGCTTCTGCGATAAGGCTTTTGCTCGTAACTTATCTTTACCTGATAGACGGCTGCTTCGAGGCCAAACACCTTTGCTGCATAAGAAAGGGCAGCCCCCCACTGGCCAGCTCCGGTTTCGGTTGTTATGTTCGTAATTCCCTCTTCCTTAGCATAATATGCCTGAGCGAGAGCTGAATTGAGCTTATGACTGCCAATCGGACTTACACTCTCATTCTTGAAATAGATGTGAGCTGGAGTGCCGAGGGCCTTCTCCAAACCATAGGCACGAACGAGAGGAGTACTTCTATAGTACTTATACATCTCGCGAACTGGTTCTGGAATTGGAATCCAAGCATCAGTCATATTCAATTCCTGACGGGCACACTCCTCGCAGAAGATTGGATAGAGATCTTCCGGAGTCACTGGTTTCTTGGTCTTTGGATCCAAAGGCAACATTGGCTTGTTGACCATATCTGCCTGGATGTTGTACCAATAACGAGGGATTTCATCCTCGCTTAGAAAGAATCTTTTCTGTTTAGTTTCCATATTCTATTGTTTTTATTATTCCGAACCATCAGAGACTCTTGGCGCCTTTGAGCCTCATTGGCTCTTTTCAACGCTCTTATGAAAAAAGCCTGTCGCAAGTACGACAGGCTTTCATTGTATCTCTTCCGAAGTATCTACATGCCTTGGCGACTCACGACTTTTATGATCTTGAGCTCTGCCACCACCAAATGCTTGTCAATACAACGTTCATTTATTCGTATCTGTCTTGAATGATTACTAATTCGATTGCAAAGTTACATTCTTTTTCTCTATTTGCCAAACAAAAAGCAATATATTTTAATTATCAACACCAAAATAACACAAAACAAGCCTAAAAACCAACTATCACATAACCATCGGAAAAAATTTCGCGGTTCTCGACCCAATGTTTCGCGCTTCGAAGGGTAAAGTTTCGCGAGAAATGACCTCACGAACCGCGATCTTTTTTCACCATTTCTACTCACCTGAAAATCAATACATTAGAAAACCGACGAAAATCACGCAATCCAGCATGCACAAAATCAAGCTAAAACAGAAACAAAAAGCCATACACATTATATATAATATACGCGCGCGCGAAGAATAATAAAATGTGTAACACAAGAAAACAACCGAAAAAACACAAAACAACCTACATTTTGCCACACAACAGGCCCCATATTGGGTGTCAAAACAAAAAGTAAAGGCAAAAAACAAAAAAAATACGTAAAATTCATTGCCAATTGACAAAATAGCAGTAACTTTGCCGACCGATGGGAAAATGCCCACACAAAAGTATCAATTAATTTAATAATCAAACCAAAAAAAGTAAGAATTCATGATCATCGTTCCTATTAAAGAAGGTGAAAACATTGAGAGAGCTCTCAAGAAGTTCAAGAGAAAGTCAGAAAAGACAGGCGTCATCAAGGAAGTTAGAACACGCAAGCAGTTCGACAAGCCATCTGTACTCAAGAGAATCAAGATGCAGCACGCCATTTACGTCAACAAACTCCACACAACAGAAGAATAATCAGGAGTTTCGACTTAACAAAGATTAAAAAGAACAAAAAAAGCGTAAACAATTTGGTGCTCTCCAAGAAATTCACTAACTTAGTGCCCAAAATCAAAGGACAAGATGCTAAAAGAGAAATTCTTGGAATACTACAAAGCAGAACGCAACTGTTCGGCACTCACGGTCGAAAGCTACAGAAACGACCTGAGCGGATTCCAAACGTTCTTTGAAAGTCTGAATGAAGACATACAGTGGACAACTGTAGATGAAGACATCATCCGAGAGTGGATAATCTATCTGCTCGACAACGAAAAGATGGCAACATCAACAGTCAACAGGAAAATCAGCGCGCTGAAATCCTTCTACCACTACCTGATGAAAACAGGCGACATACAACACAACCCCACACTCAGAATCGTAGGGCCAAAGAAAAAGAAAACGCTGCCAACATTCATCAAGGAAACAGAAATGGACCAACTGATCGACCTACTCGACCAAGACCAGTCCTACGAAGGAATACTCAGCAAGACCGCAATCATGATGCTCTACCTCACAGGCATGCGCCGAGCAGAGCTACTCTCACTCCAAGACAAAGACATCGACCACATACAAAAGCAAGTCAAAGTCACAGGAAAGAGAAACAAGCAACGCATCATCCCATACGGTCCCGAACTCGAAAGCTGCATCCAAACCTACACACAAGCCCGCTACCAACTCCTCGAAGGACAGCAAGCCGAAAGATTTTTCATCAATCCCAAAGGCAAGCCCCTCAACGAAAACGCAATCGAGACAATCGTGAAACGAAACCTCACGAAAGTCACGACACAAAAGAAGCGGAGCCCACACGTACTCAGGCACACATTCGCCACAGCAATGCTCAACAACAATGCCGACATCGCATCAATACAGAAATTGCTAGGCCACAGCAACCTGAACACCACACAAGTGTACACCCACGTCTCATTCGAAGAACTAAAGAAAACTTACCAGAACGCACATCCGCGTTCATAAAAACATCAAAGACTATGGATATAAACGTAAAAGCAATCAAATTCGACGCAACAGACAAGTTGCAAGAGTTCATTCAGAAAAAAGTAGGTAAACTGGATAAGTTTTGTGACGATATAAGAAAGATCGAGGTGTCACTGAAAGTCGTGAAGCCAGCAACTGCCCAAAACAAAGAGGTCAGCATCGCCGTAACACTCCCAGGAAACGAAATCCACGTAGAGAAGCTAAGCGACACATTTGAAGAAGCAATTACCCAAAGTTTGCCAATTTTAGAGAGACAATTGGTGAAATATAAAGAAAAACAAAGCCAAAAGTAAAAAAAGATTGCGAAAAACTTTCGTGAATCAAAACTTTTGTCTAACTTTGCAGCCGATTTCCGCGTATGGACCCCTATGCGCGGAAATTCACAAGCCTCTTTAGCTCAGTTGGCCAGAGCACGTGATTTGTAATCTCGGGGTCGTTGGTTCGAATCCGACAAGAGGCTCAAGCAAGCCTCCGGAAGAAGGCAAGCGACAGAAAAAAGACCGAGACCAAGACGTACGGGCCCCAAAGCAAACAAAAAAAGGCAAAGGCAAGCGCTGAAACTGAAATGCTGTTATAGCTCAGTGGTAGAGCACTTCCTTGGTAAGGAAGAGGTCACGAGTTCAAATCTCGTTAACAGCTCTTCAAGCAAAGAGAAAGAAACCAAAACAAAGAGAACTAAATAAAGTATTAACTCTTATATAAGAAATTAAAGCTATGGCAAAAGAAAAATTCGAACGTACCAAACCCCACGTAAACATTGGTACAATTGGTCACGTAGACCACGGTAAGACAACTCTTACTGCAGCTATCACAACAGTACTTGCTAAGGCAGGTCTTTCTGAAGTAAAGTCATTCGACCAGATCGACAACGCTCCAGAAGAAAAGGAACGCGGTATCACAATCAACACTGCACACGTTGAGTATGAAACAGCTAACCGTCACTATGCACACGTTGACTGCCCAGGACACGCAGACTACGTAAAGAACATGGTAACAGGTGCTGCTCAGATGGACGGTGCAATCATCGTTTGTGCTGCAACAGACGGTCCTATGCCTCAGACACGTGAGCACATCCTTCTCGCTCGCCAGGTAAACGTACCACGCCTCGTTGTATTCCTCAACAAGTGTGATATGGTTGACGACGCAGAAATGCTCGACCTCGTTGAAATGGAAATGCGCGACCTTCTCGAACAATACGAATTCGAAGAGGATACTCCATTCATCCGCGGTTCTGCACTCGGTGCATTGAACGGTGTTCCAGAATGGGAAGCAAAGGTAATGGAACTCATGGAAGCATGTGACACATGGATTCAGGAACCTCCACGCGACCGCGATAAACCATTCCTTATGCCAGTTGAAGACGTATTCTCAATCACAGGACGTGGTACAGTAGCAACAGGCCGTATCGAAACAGGTGTTATCCGCGTAAACGACCCAGTTCAGCTCCTCGGTCTCGGCGAAGACGCAAAGTCAGTCGTAACAGGTGTTGAAATGTTCCGCAAGATCCTCGACGAAGGTGAAGCTGGTGATAACGTAGGTCTCCTCCTCCGTGGCATCGACAAGAAAGACGTTAAGCGTGGTATGGTAATCACACACCCAGGAGCAATCACTCCTCACAAGGGCTTCAAGGCTTCAATCTACGTATTGAAGAAAGAAGAAGGTGGTCGCCACACTCCATTCAAGAACCACTATCGTCCACAGTTCTACCTCCGTACAATGGACTGTACAGGTGAAATCGCCCTTCCAGAAGGAATCGAAATGGTAATGCCAGGCGATAACGTAGAAATCACAGTTGAACTCATCTACCCTGTAGCCCTCAACGTAGGTCTCCGCTTCGCTATCCGTGAAGGTGGTCGTACAGTAGGTTCAGGTCAGATCACAGAAGTATTCGACTAATACATTCAAACAGTCAACGGCCAGAAACCAAAAGTCAACGGCCGTTGACTAACACACGGGAATAGCTTAGTTGGTAGAGTGTCGGTCTCCAAAACCGAAGGTCGGGGGTTCGAGCCCCTCTTCCCGTGCCAAGTGTAAGAATTATGGTAAAAGTAGTTAAAGACATAACAAATTATTGCAAGGAATCATACGATGAACTTGTACACAAGACAACTTGGCCAACGCTCAAGGAGTTGACAAATAGCGCTGTGATGGTATTAACCGCTTCCGTCATCATCGCAATCGCTATCTTCATCATCGACTGGCTTTTCGAGCACTTCATGAACATGGTATATTCACTCTTTAACTAAGGAGAAAGAAACATGGCTGAAGTAGAAAAGAAATGGTACGTCCTCAAAGTAATCAGTGGTCACGAACAGAGAGTCAAGGAATACATTGAACTCGACATGAAGAACCACCATTACGAGAAATACGTTCCACAAGTACTTGTTCCTGCCAAAAAGACTGAAGTAACCCTCCGCGGCAAACAAACAGTCAAAGACGTCAATCTGCTTCCAGGATACGTCTTGGTAGAAGCAGCACTAGTCGGTGAAATCCCTCACATGCTGAGATTCACGCCAGACGTGCTCGGTTTCCTCGGAAACGCGAACAAGCCTACCCCACTGCGCCCTAACGAGATCAGCCGACTGCTCGGTCTCGATGAAGAGCAAAGCGAGGCAGGAGAAGTCGAAGCAATCAGCTTCATAGAAGGAGAGTCAGTCAAAGTGGCTGACGGACCTTTCAGTGGCTTCACAGGCACAATCGAAGAAGTGAACACAGAAAAGAAGAAACTCAAAGTCGCAGTCAAGATTTTCGGCCGAGTGACACCACTCGAGCTCAGTTTTGGACAAGTAGAAAAAGAATGATAGTTCTGTTACGCTAACATTCAACATCGTCAAAATCAATAAAATCACAAAAAAATGGCTAAAGAAGTTGCTGGATTAATCAAATTACAGATTAAGGGTGGCGCTGCAAATCCATCACCACCAGTAGGACCTGCATTAGGTTCGAAAGGTATCAACATCATGGATTTCTGCAAGCAGTTCAACGCCAGAACACAAGATAAGGCCGGAAAGATCCTTCCAGTCGTTATCTCTTACTATGCAGATAAGTCTTTCGATTTCGTAATCAAGACTCCTCCAGCTGCAGTACAGTTGCTCGAAGCATCAAAGGCTAAGAAAGGTTCATCAGAACCAAACCGTACAAAAGTTGCAGAAGTTACATGGGATCAGGTAAGAGCAATCGCAGAAGATAAGATGGCAGATTTGAATTGCTTCACAATCGAGTCAGCTATGACAATGATTGCCGGAACAGCAAGAAGTATGGGTATCACTGTAAAAGGAGAATTCCCTGGTAAATAATTAAAAACTTCAATTAAGATGAGTAAATTAACAAAAAACCAAAAGTTAGTCGCAGACAAGATTGAAGCAGGGAAAGCTTACTCTTTGAGTGAAGCTGCAAGTTTGGTAAAAGAAATCACATACACCAAGTTTGACGCATCTCTCGACATCGACATCCGCTTGGGCGTCGATCCTCGTAAGGCAAACCAAATGGTACGTGGCGTGGTTTCACTTCCAAACGGAACAGGTAAGGAAGTTCGCGTTCTTTGCCTCTGTACTTCAGATCAGGAAGCTGCCGCAAAGGAAGCTGGCGCTGACTATGTTGGTCTCGATGAATATATCGAAAAGATCAAAGGCGGATGGACAGACATTGATGTAATCATCACAATGCCATCTTGCATGGGTAAGATCGGTGCTCTCGGACGCGTGCTCGGTCCTCGTGGATTGATGCCAAACCCAAAGAGCGGCACTGTAACTATGGATGTTGCTAAAGCAGTACGCGAAGTAAAGCAAGGTAAGATCGACTTTAAGGTAGACAAGGCAGGTATCGTACACACTTCAATAGGTAAGGTATCCTTCCCAGCTGAAAAGATTGTTGAAAACGCTAAGGAGTTCATCAACACCATCATCAAGCTGAAACCATCTACAGCTAAAGGTACTTACATCAAGAGCATTTATCTTTCTAGTACAATGAGTAAAGGTGTCAAGGTTGACCCTAAATCTGTTGAATAATAATTTGGAGAAATTATGAAAAAAGAAGATAAAAGCTTATTAATCGATAGTCTCGTTGAGAATTTGAACAACTATCCACACTTCTATGTTGTCGACATGACTGCATTGAATTCAGTCGTAACAAGTGAACTCCGTCGCGAGTGCTTCAAATCTGAAATCAAGCTTCAGGTTGTAAAGAACACTCTCTTCGAGAAGGCACTCGACAAGGTAGAAGGCGATTTCGCTGCATTGGCACCTGCACTCAAGGGCCCTTCAGGCATCATGTTCTGCGAAACAGCAAACGTGCCTGCCAAGATGCTCAAGCAATTTGCGAAAGCACACCAAGGCGTTCCAGCATTGAAGGGAGCATATGCAGAAGAAAGTGTTTACGTAGGAGCTGAGAATCTCGATGCACTCTGCTCAATCAAGAGCAAGAACGAACTCATTGCAGAAGTCGTTGCCGCTCTCGAAGGACAGGTACAGGGAGTTCTTGGTGCACTCGAATCTGGTGCAAGTACTATCTATGGTGTTCTTGACACAATCGCTGAAAAAGGCGAATAACTAAAATCAACAGAAATTAAAGAAAACAATAAAACATTAAAATTTGTACAATTATGGCAGATTTGAAAGCTATTGCTGAAGAATTAGTAAATTTGACAGTAAAGGAAGTAAGTGAATTGAAGAACATCCTTAAGGATGAATACGGTATCGAACCAGCTGCTGCAGCTGTTGCTGTTGCTGCTGCTCCTGCAGAAGCTGCTGCTGCAGAAGAGAAGACATCTTTCGATGTAGTTCTCAAGAGTGCAGGCGCTCAGAAGCTTCAGGTAGTAAAGGCTGTTAAGGAATCTTGCGGTCTTGGACTTAAGGAAGCTAAGGACCTCGTAGACGCTGCTCCATGCAACGTTAAGGAAGGTGTTGACAAGGCTACTGCTGATGCATTGAAGGCTGCTCTTGAAGCTGCTGGTGCAGAGGTTGAAGTTAAGTAAACTATAACCTAAAATACTTTGGTTAAGGATCCTCAGGTTGAGGGTTCTTAACCTTTTTGTGTTTATACATTTAATAAAAATAAATATAAAACGAAGATGTCTCAAATCGTAAACAATAGAGTAAACTTTGCATCAGTAAAGAACCCTATGCCATATCCAGACTTCCTGGACGTTCAGCTGAAATCATTCAGAGATTTCCTTCAGTTGGACACACCACCAGAGAAGCGCAAGAATGATGGATTGTACAAGGTATTTGCAGAAAACTTCCCAATTGCAGACACCCGCAACAATTTCGTGCTCGAGTTCCTTGACTACTACATCGATGCACCAAGATATTCTGTAGAGGAATGCCTTGAAAGAGGACTGACATTCTCAGTTCCTTTGAAAGCCAAGCTGAAATTATACTGCTCAGACCCTGAGCACGAAGATTTCGATACAGTAATCCAAGATGTATTCCTCGGTCCTATCCCATATATGACCGATAACGGTACATTCGTCATCAACGGTGCAGAACGAGTAGTTGTATCACAGTTGCATCGTTCACCAGGTGTATTCTTCGGTTCAAGCGTACATGCAAACGGAACACAGTTGTTCTCAGCACGTATCATTCCTTTCAAGGGATCTTGGATTGAGTTTGCAACCGACATCAACAATGTAATGTATGCATACATCGACCGAAAGAAGAAGTTGCCAGTTACTACATTGTTGCGTGCCATTGGTTTCGAAACCGACAAGGACATTCTTCGCATTTTCAACCTTGCAGAAGAAGTTAAGGCCAACAAGACAAACTTAAAGAAAGTGATCGGCCGCCGACTCGCTGCACGTGTTTTGAATTCTTGGACAGAAGACTTCGTAGATGAAGAAACAGGTGAAGTTGTATCTATGGAACGCCACGAGACAGTGATTGAGCGTGAAGTAGTCTTGACAGAAGAGCATATTGACCTCATCCTTGAAACAGGAGTCGACAATATTCTCGTACATCATGAAGATGCAAACTCATCCGACTATTCTATCATCTTCAACACTCTTCAGAAGGACCCAAGCAATTCAGAAAAGGAAGCAGTAGTATTTATCTACCGCCAGCTTCGCAATGCCGACCCTGCTGATGATGCAAGTGCTCGCGAAGTAATCAACAACCTCTTCTTCTCAGAGAAGCGTTACGACTTGGGAGAAGTTGGTCGTTACAGAATTAACAAGAAACTTGGTTTGGACACAGACCCAACTCTCCGTGTCCTCACGAAAGAAGATATTATCGAAATCATCAAGTACTTGGTTGAACTCGCAAATTCAAAGGCAGTAGTTGATGATATCGACCACCTTAGCAACCGTCGCGTTCGCACCGTAGGCGAACAGCTTTCAAATCAGTTCGCTATTGGTTTGGCACGAATGAGCCGCACCATCCGTGAACGTATGAATGTCCGCGACAACGAAGTGTTCTCACCAACTGACCTTATCAATGCAAAGACTATTTCTTCAGTCATCAATTCGTTCTTCGGAACAAATGCATTGTCTCAGTTCATGGACCAGACTAACCCACTTGCCGAAATCACTCACAAGCGTCGTTTGTCAGCCCTCGGTCCTGGTGGTTTGACTCGTGAACGTGCTGGATTCGAAGTTCGAGACGTACACTACACTCACTATGGCCGCCTCTGCCCTATCGAATCTCCAGAAGGACCAAACATCGGTTTGATTTCTTCTCTTTGCGTTTATGCTAAGATCAACAACTTAGGATTTATCGAAACACCTTATCGTAAGATTGAAAACGGTGTTTGCAATATAAACAACGAAGATGTAGTCTATCTTTCTGCTGAAGAAGAGGAAGCAAAGATCATCGGTCAGGGAAATGCTCCACTTAAGGAAGACGGAAACTTCATCCGCAAAGTCGTTAAGTGTCGTAAGGATGCCGACTATCCAGTTGTGCCTCCACAGCAAGTCGACCTCATGGACGTCGCTCCACAGCAGATTGCATCTATCGCAGCTGCATTGATTCCATTCCTCGAGCACGATGATGCCCACCGTGCATTGATGGGATCAAACATGATGCGTCAGGCAGTTCCATTGCTTCGCACAGAAGCCCCTATCGTCGGTACAGGTATTGAAAAGCAAGTATGTGAAGATTCACGTACTATGATTACAGCCGAAGGCGATGGTGTTGTAGAATATGTTGACGCAACAACAATCCGTATTTTGTACGACAGAACAGAAGACGAAGAATTCGTAAGTTTCGAACCTGCAGTTAAGGAATACAAGCTTCCTAAGTTCCGCAGAACGAACCAGAACATGACAATCGACCTTCGTCCAATCTGCGACAAGGGCCAGCGCGTAAAGCGTGGCGATATCCTCACAGAAGGTTATGCAACAGCAGACGGAGAACTTGCACTCGGACGCAATCTCCTCGTTGCCTACATGCCTTGGAAGGGTTACAACTATGAGGATGCTATCGTGCTCAACGAACGAGTTGTACGCGATGATATTCTCACATCAGTTCATGTTGATGAATTCTCACTTGAAGTACGTGAGACAAAGAGAGGATTTGAAGAACTCACTGCCGACATTCCAAACGTCAGCGAAGAAGCAACAAAAGACCTCGACGAAAACGGTATTATCCGTATCGGTGCTCACGTAGAGCCAGGCGACATCCTTATCGGTAAGATCACTCCTAAGGGAGAATCAGATCCATCACCAGAGGAGAAACTGCTCCGCGCTATTTTTGGCGACAAGGCAGGCGACGTGAAGGATGCATCTCTCAAGGCAAATCCATCACTCAGTGGTGTTGTCATCGACAAGAAGTTGTTCTCAAAGGTTCAGAAGTCACGTGTTGAGAAGAACCGCACAAAGCAGGAAATGCCAAAGATTGATAAGGAATTCCAGGATAAGGTCGACGACTTCAAGGCAATCCTTATCGACAAGTTGCTCACTCTCACAAACAAGAAGGTTTCACAAGGCGTGAAGGACTTCATGGGAGTTGAGATCATTCCTGCAGGCGCTAAATTCAATGCTGCATACTTCGAGAATCTCGACTATACTACAGTTCAGCTTACAGGTTGGACCGACGACGAGCACGCTAACGAAATGATTCGTGACGTTGTCATCAACTACCTCAAGAAGTACAAGCTTCTCGATGCAGAGTTGAAGAGAAAGAAGTTGGCCCTCACTATCGGTGACGAACTTCCTTCAGGAATCATCCAGATGGCAAAGGTTTACATTGCCAAGAAGCGTAAGATCGGTGTAGGTGATAAGATGGCAGGACGCCACGGAAACAAGGGTATCGTATCAAAGATCGTACGTCAGGAAGACATGCCGTTCCTTGCAGACGGAACTCCTGTCGACATCGTACTGAACCCACTCGGTGTGCCTTCACGTATGAACATCGGTCAGATTTTCGAAGCAATTCTCGGTGCAGCAGGTAAGAAACTTGGAGTCAAGTTTGCTACCCCTATCTTTGATGGAGCTCACATTGAAGACCTCAACGAATGGACCGACAAGGCAGGACTTCCACGTTGCTGTTCAACTCAGCTCTATGATGGTGAAACAGGTCTTCCATTCGACCAGAAGGCAACAGTAGGTGTTACCTACATGCTGAAGCTCGGTCACATGGTAGAAGACAAGATGCATGCACGTTCAATTGGTCCTTACTCATTGATTACCCAGCAACCTCTTGGAGGTAAGGCACAATTCGGTGGTCAGCGATTTGGAGAAATGGAAGTTTGGGCACTCGAAGCATTCGGTGCATCCCACGTTCTTCAGGAGATTCTTACAATCAAGTCAGACGATGTAGTCGGCCGCTCAAAGGCATACGAAGCTATCGTCAAGGGTGACGCAATGCCAACTCCAGGTATTCCAGAATCCCTCAACGTATTGCTCCACGAACTTCGCGGTCTTGGTTTGAGCGTAACTCTCGAATAGTAGAATTAAAGTAAAAATATCTTAAAACATACATATAAAAAGATGGCTTTCAAAAGAGATTCTAAGTTAAGAACCAACTTCACAAAGATTTCAATTGGTCTTGCTTCGCCTGAGGAGATTTTGGAAAACTCACACGGAGAAGTGTTGAAACCAGAGACAATCAACTATCGTAGCTACAAGCCAGAACGCGACGGTTTGTTCTGCGAGCGCATCTTTGGTCCTACAAAAGACTATGAGTGCCACTGCGGTAAGTACAAGCGCATTCGCTATAAAGGCATTGTCTGCGACCGTTGCGGTGTTGAAGTTACAGAAAAGAAAGTTCGCCGTGAACGTACTGGCCACATTGCATTGGTAGTTCCAGTTGCACATATTTGGTATTTCCGTTCACTCCCTAACAAAATAGGATACCTTCTTGGTTTGCCAACTAAGAAGCTTGATTCCGTTATTTATTACGAGCGCTACGTAATCATTCAGCCAGGTGTTGCCGAAAACGAAGAAAAGGGAATCGTTGCCAATGAACTTCTCTCAGAAGAAGACTATTGGGACATTTTCGACAATCTTCCAGAAGGAAACCAGGAATTGCCAGACGAAGACCCTAACAAGTTCATCGCTAAGATGGGTGCCGAGGCAATCGAATACATGCTCGCACATCTCGACCTCGATTCACTTTCATACGAATTGCGCGACCGCGCCAGCACCGACGGCAGTCAGCAGCGCAAGCAAGAAGCTTTGAAGCGTTTGCAGGTAGTTGAATCATTCCGTGCATCAAAGGGCAAGAACAAGCCAGAATGGATGATCATGCACAACATTCCTGTCACACCTCCAGACCTTCGTCCATTGGTACCACTCGATGGTGGACGTTTCGCCACATCCGACTTGAACGACCTCTATCGCCGTGTTATCATCCGCAACAACCGTCTGAAGCGACTCATCGAGATAAAGGCTCCGGAAGTGATTCTCCGCAACGAGAAGCGTATGCTTCAGGAAGCAGTCGACAGTTTGTTCGACAACTCTCGCAAGGCAAGTGCAGTCAAGTCAGAAAGCAACCGCCCACTTAAGTCACTCTCCGACTCCCTCAAGGGTAAGCAAGGACGTTTCCGTCAGAACTTGCTCGGTAAGCGTGTCGACTATTCAGCACGTTCAGTAATCGTTGTAGGTCCTGAACTCAAGATGGGTGAATGTGGTCTTCCAAAGCTTATGGCAGCCGAACTCTACAAGCCATTCATCATCCGCAAGTTGATAGAGCGCGGACTCGTAAAGACAGTGAAGTCAGCAAAGAAGATGGTCGACCGCAAGGACGATCAGATTTGGGACATCCTCGAAAACGTGATGAAGGGACATCCAGTACTTCTCAACCGTGCCCCTACACTCCACCGCCTCGGTATTCAGGCATTCCAGCCAAAGATGATTGAAGGCAAGGCAATCCAGCTCCACCCACTCGCATGTACAGCATTCAATGCCGACTTCGACGGTGACCAGATGGCCGTACACCTTCCACTCTCAAACGAAGCAGTACTCGAAGCACAGCTCCTTATGCTTCAGTCACACAATATTCTTTCACCAGCCAGTGGCGACCCTATCACAGTGCCATCACAGGACATGGTGCTCGGACTCTACTACATCTCAAAGATTCGTCCAGGAGCAAAGGGTGAAGGCCTCACATTCTACGGCCCAGAAGAAGCCCTCATCGCCTACAACGAAGGCAAGTGCGACGTACACGCCCCTATCAGGTGTATCGTAAACGACATCGACGAAGACGGAACATTCATCCGCCACATGGTAGAGACATCAGTAGGTCGAATCATCATCAACGAAATCGTACCGGAAGAAGTAGGATTCGTCAACGAAGTAATTGGTAAGAAGGCCCTCAAGAAAGTCATCACAAAGGTCATCAAGACCGTAGGTATGGCCCGCGCCTGCCAGTTCCTCGATGGTGTAAAGAACCTTGGTTACCGCAAGGCATACGAAGGCGGCCTTTCATTCAACCTCGACGATATCATCGAACCAGCCGACCGCCAGTCGCTCATCGACGATGGTAACAATCAGGTGGAAGAAATTGCACAGCAATACGCATTCGGTCTTATCACCGAAAAAGAACGTTACAATAAAGTCATCGCAACATGGTCAGAAGTCAACGACAAGGTAAAGTCATCACTTCTCAAGACCATGACCGAAGACCAGCAAGGATTCAATTCCGTATTCATGATGCTCGATTCAGGAGCCCGTGGATCAAAGGACCAGATTGCACAGCTCGCCGGAATGCGTGGTCTGATGGCAAAGCCACAGCGTGCAGGAGCCGACGACAACAACACAATCGAAAACCCAATCCTTTCCAACTTCAAGCAAGGAATGTCAGTGCTCGAGTACTTCATCTCTACTCACGGTGCACGTAAGGGTCTTGCCGATACAGCGTTGAAGACAGCCGATGCCGGTTATCTTACCCGTCGTCTTGTCGACGTCAGCCACGATGTCATCATTACAGAAGAAGACTGCGGCACCCTCCGCGGACTCATCTGCACAGCTCTCAAGGACGGCGACCGCGTCGTAGCATCACTCTCAGAGCGAATTCTCGGCCGCGTCAGCGTACACGACATCCACCATCCACAGACATTGGAACTCATCGTAGCATCAGGAGAGGAAATCACCGAACGCATAGCAAAGGAAATAGAAGATGCAGGAATCGAAAGCGTCGAAATCCGTTCAGTGCTCACATGCGAAAGCAAGAAGGGCGTCTGCATGAAGTGTTACGGCCGCAACCTCGCCACCCAGCGCATGGTACAGAAGGGCGAAGCAGTCGGAGTCATTGCAGCACAGGCAATCGGCGAACCAGGTACACAGCTTACACTTCGTACATTCCACGCCGGAGGTCTTGCAGGTAGTGCAGCAACAAACGCACAGATCGTAGCAAAGAACAAGTGCCGACTCGAGTTCGAAGAACTTCGTACCATCAGCCGTCCAACCGAAGACAATCCAAATGCAATGATTGTTGTAGGTCGATTGGCCGAACTCCGCTTCGTCGATCCAGGCACAGGCATCGCCCTCTCAACAGTGAGCGTACCATACGGATCAGCCCTCTTCCACGGAGACGGCGAAATCGTAGAAGGCGGTGAACTCATCGCAACATGGGACCCATTCAACGCAGTTATCGTATCCGAGTTCGACGGAACCGTACAGTTCGAAGGCGTAGTAGAAGGTGTAACATACCGAGTAGATGAAGACGCCACAACCGGACTTCGCGACCTCATCATTCAGGAATCACGCGACAAGCAGCTCGTACCAGTCTGCCACATCATCAGCGACGACGGCGAAGTGCTTCGTACATACAACTTCCCAATCAACGGACACATCACAGTCGAAGACGGACAGAAACTCAAGGCCGGCGACGTGCTCATCAAGATACCACGTTCAGTCGGAACATCAGCCGACATCACCGGCGGTCTTCCACGCGTTACCGAACTCTTCGAAGCCCGCAACCCATCCAACCCAGCAATCGTTGCCGAAATCGACGGCGAAATCACAATGGGCAAGATCAAGCGAGGCAATCGTGAAGTCATCCTCACAAGCCGCGTAGGCGACGAAAAGCGCTATCTCATTCCGCTCAGCAAGCAGATCCTCGTACAGGAAAACGACTATGTACGCGCCGGAACACCACTCTCCGACGGAGCAGTCACACCAGCCGACATCCTCGCCATCAAGGGTCCAACCGCCGTACAGGAATACATCGTCAACCAGGTACAGGACGTATACCGCATGCAAGGTGTAGCCATCAACGACAAGCACTTTGAAATCATCGTCCGCCAGATGATGCGCAAGATGCAGATCATCGACCCAGGCGACACACGTTTCCTCGAGAACGGAATCGTCGACAAGCTCGAACTCAGTGAAGAAAACGACCGCATCTGGGGCAAGAAGATTGTCACCGACGCAGGCGACAGCGAGACACTCCAGCCAGGTCAGATCATCACAGCCCGCAAGCTCCGCGACGAGAACTCACTCCTCAAGCGCCGCGACCTCCGCATCGTACAGGCCCGCGATGCCGTACAGGCAACAGCCCGTCAGATACTTCAGGGAATCACCCGTGCAGCCCTCGGAGCAACAAGCTTCATGTCGGCAGCATCATTCCAGGAGACAACGAAGGTGCTCAACGAAGCAGCCATCAGCGGCAAGAGCGACGGTCTCGAAGGCATGAAGGAAAACGTAATCTGCGGTCACCTCATTCCAGCCGGAACCGGATTGCGCGAATTCGACAAGATCATCGTAGGCAGCAAGGACGAAGTCTTCGGCATCCACCGCGCTTCCTCATTCGATCCCGACGTAATGTTCGGAGCATATCGCAACAAGTATTAAAAGCAAAATGCGCACATAAAGCTTTTTAATTAGATAAAGGCAGCATCCACAAGGTTTGCTGCCTTTATTCGTTTTGTTCAAGTGTGCTATGAAGAAAATCTTGAGAAGCCTTGAATATTTTCTTATTTCTATTGCTACATAATATTTTTCTTACAGGAGTAAAAGTAAAATTATGTACATAATTAATATTAATATTGAACATAATTATTAATAATATTGTGCATGATTATTATTAATATTGACAGGATTTTGATTTTAGAGCTATAGGTTTCTGGTTTTGGAGCTATAGAAACGGAAAAATGTTCTTATGCTTCAGTATAAATACTGCCATAAGTTGTTTGTTAGCAAGCGAAGAATCTGAATCTACTGTGTATTCGAAAATCTTTTCCACATCAATTTTCATTATTGTAAGCAAGTGGGTGTCAATATGAAAACAATAAGTTGACAAAAGCAGAGGTTGCTGATGCATTCTGCTTTCATTTTGATTATTATCACAAAATAAAATTATATTTATTTTGTTAATAAATATTAAATCCGTAACTTTGTAGCGTATTTAGGATTAAATATCCCCATACCTATCATATCCATTCGAAGAAAGATTTATATATATATTTTCATTCTTAACCAAAAAACAACTTAAAGATGAAGAAAAATCGACTAATGATTGCATTATGCGCAATGTTGATGCTTACATCAGCACCGTTTAGTGCAATGGCTCAGTCGTCACAGACTGCAGCCGCAAATCAATTGCCTGGAAACGGCGACAGAACCGTCAGCGGTACTGTTCGTGACGAGCAAGGCGAAGAGTTGATTGGTGTGCCTATCAGCATTGATGGCAGCCGTGTTTCAGCGGTTACAGATGCCAATGGCCACTTTACAATCAAGGTGCCAACAAAGGCCACTACTCTCAAGCTTACCTACGTAGGTATGGAAGACGCAATCGTCAAACTGCCTGCAGGAACAGCTGCATTGACAAAGGATGTTGTCATGAAGAGCAACACCACAATCGACGATGTAGTCGTAGTAGGTATCTATAGCCGTAAGAAGGAAAGCTTCACTGGTTCGGCTACTACTTACAACAAGGAAGAACTCATGACAATGGGTACAAGCAATGTTCTCCAGAGCTTGAAGACTCTCGACCCAGCATTTGCTATTATCGAAGACACACAGTTCGGTAGCGACCCTAACCGCCTTCCAAACATGGAAATCCGCGGTAAGTCAAGTATGCTCGGAACTCGCGACGCTCTCGAGGCAGACCCTAACCAGCCATTGTTCATTCTCGATGGTTTTGAAAGCTCACTCGAAGCAATCAACGATATTGATATCAACCGCATCGAAAGCATCACAATCCTGAAGGATGCCGCATCAACAGCAATCTACGGTTCGAAGGCTGCCAACGGTGTTGTAGTTGTCGAAACAGTTAAGCCAAAGGCTGGTCAGCTTCAGCTCAGCTACACAGGCAACGTAAACATCTCAATCCCTGACCTCTCTACCTACAACCTCATGAATGCATCAGAGAAGACAGAGTTTGAGCGCCTTGCAGGACGTTACGACCCAAGCATTGTTGAAACTCCAGAACAGACAAAGACAGAGCTCAACCTCACAGAAGCATATTATGCACGCCTCCGCGCAATCGCAGAAGGAGTGAATACCGACTGGCTCGCAGTTCCAACAAGAGTTGGTGTAAACCAGAAGCACTCACTCTACGTACAAGGCGGTAGCAGCGAATTCATGTTCGGCATCGGTGGCCAGTACAATGGTGTTACAGGTGTTATGAAGGACTCAAAGCGTGACGTATTCAGCGGCAACGTTGACCTCATCTATCGCGTTAAGCAGTTCCAGTTCTCTAACAAGTTGACTGTAAGCGATGCCAACTACCACAACCCAGTCGTTGACTTCGCAAGCTATGCAGAAACAAACCCATACTATCGCAAGTACAATGCCGACGGTACAGTTCCACAGTGGCTCGAGTACACAGACGATATAATCATGGCAAACCCACTCTGGGATGCAACACGCAACAGTCGCAACAAGGGTAACGACCTTACAATCAGCAACTACTTCCAGGCAGAGTGGACTCCAAGCGCTGAATGGAAGGCACGTGCTCGCTTCGGTGTCACATACTCTGACGATGTAACAGAATTGTTCACTTCACCAGATGCAACTTCACAGGTATTGAACAAGATTGCCTCAAAGCGCGGTGAATACGAAAAGATAAACAACAAGACATTCCAGTATGAAGGCGACCTCAGCGTTACATACGCAAAGGTATTCAACGAAATCCACCGCATCAATGCAGTAGCCGGAGGTAACATCTACCACAGCAAGCTCACTTCAGAAGGTTATGCAGCAGAAGGCTTCCCAGCAGGCGACTTCACATATCCTTCATTTGCAGCAGGCTATCTCACAGATGCAGTCCCTACATACTACAACTCAATCTCACGTTCACTCAATGGCTACCTCAACTTAGGTTACGCCCTCTACGACCGCTATCTCCTCGACTTCTCTCTCCGTGAGAACGGTTCAAGCGTATTCGGTAGCTCAAGCAAGTGGAACACAACATGGTCAATCGGTCTTGGTTGGAACATCCACAATGAAGAATGGGTACGCGAAAACCTTCCACAAATCGACTACTTCAAGCTTCGTGGGTCAATCGGTAACCCAGGAAACCAAAGCTTCGATTCTGGCCGCACTTTGATTACATACGCACTCAAGTCAGGTTCACTCAACTACTTCGGACTTGGAGCACTTCCTAACCAAATCGGTAACCCAGACCTCGAATGGCAGATCACTCAGGATAAGAACATCGGTCTCGACCTCACACTCCTCGACAATCGCCTTTCATTCACATTCGATTACTTCCACAAAGTAACTGACCCATTGCTCATCGGTATCACAATGCCTTATTCTTCAGGTACAACAAGCTACTTCACAAATGCAGGAGAACAGACTTCACAAGGTCTCAACTTCACAGCAAGCTACTACATCCTCAAGAATCTCGACAAGCGCATCCTTTGGAACGTTCGCTTGACAGGCCGCACTCAGAGCACAAAGATTGACGGAATCGGCAACAAACTCGACATCTTCAACAACAGCGGACGCGGTGTTTCTACAGTTCGCTATTTCGACGGTTCCGACCCAGACGATATTTGGGTAGTTAAGTCAGCAGGTATCGACCCATCAACAGGTAAGGAAATCTTCTACGACCTCAATGGCAACTATACATACGACTACTCTTACGACAACGAGCAGGTTTGCGGTAACTCTCGCCCTGACCTCGAAGGCGTAATCGGTACTTCATTCACATATGGTGGATTCTCAGCAAGCATCAACTTCCGCTACCAGCTCGGTGCCGACGTATTCAACAGAGCACTCTGGAACAAGGTTGAAAACATCGACTACTACTACAACCAAGACCGCCGCGCACTCTACGACAGATGGCACCAAGCAGGCGACGTTGTAGCATTCAAGGATGTTCGCGACTACAACCCTTCACCATTGACATCACGCTTCATCCAGAAAGAGAAGACTCTCACTCTCGAATCTGTACACTTGGAATATCAGTTCTTTGATGGTTGGATCAAGAAACTTCATCTTGGTAACCTCAAGTTCTTCGTAAACGCACGCGACCTCTTCTACATCTCTACAATCCGTGCTGAACGTGGTACTTCTTATCCATTCGCAAGAACAATCGAAACTGGTTTATCGTTTAACTTATAATGAATAGAAGTTATGAAGAAATCAATTATATTTTCAGTCCTAACATTAGGTGCGTTGCTCTTCTGCAGCTGTGACGACTATTTGGATGTAACTCCAAGCGACAAGCAGACTGCCGACCAACTCTTTGCAACAAAAAGCGGTTTCTACACTGCTTCAAACGGTATCTACGATGGATTGTCAAGCGATGCCCTCTACGGCAAGCATCTTACATGGGAAGCTGTCGACCTTATCTCATCAAGCTACTCATCAACAAGCGCAAGCGACTACATCAAGAACTTAGTTGCCAACAACTATACTGAATATACAGTATCACAGACTTTCTCCGATATTTGGCAGAAAGCATACGAACTTATCCTCGCAGCCAACTTGCTCATCGACCAAGTTGACAATCAAAACGGAATCCTCACTCAGCAGGAAGCAGACTGTCTCAAAGGTGAAATGCTCGCAGTTCGTGCATACCTCCACCTCGACATGATGCGTCTCTTTGGCCCATCTCCATATTATGGAACAGACCAAACTGCAATTCCTTACAATGAGTCAACAAAGGTTACAACCCTCGACCTTCTCACAATCGACGAAGCTTGCGAAAAAATTATCCGCGACTTGGACGAAGCAGAAAAGCTTCTCGAAAGCGACCCTATCATCGAGAATGGTCCAATGATGAGCGAGCCAAAGGGTTCAGAAACCGTTGACCTCCGCTATCGTCAGTATCGCTTCAACTACTATGCAGTTAAGGCTCTCAAGGCACGTGCTTATGCATGGGCAGGCAAAACAGAAGAAGCATACGCTCAGGCACTGAGCCTCATCCAAGACAAGAAGGTTCAGAACATGTTCCCTGCAATCGACCCTAACAAGTTGCTTGCAAACACACAAAACCCTGACCGCGTATTCTCTAGCGAAGTATTGATGGGTATCTACGATAAGGATCGCGACAACGTTTACAACAACTACTTCTCATCATCTGCACCAAGAAATCAGCACTTGCAGCCATACGCAGGCTATGTAAATGATGGTGACTACGGATTGTTCACAAACTTCATGCTCGGTCCTGAATTTGAAGACTATCGTTTCCAGAGCCAGTGGGAAGCAGCTACAGGAACAGGTGCAAAAGGCCACAACTTCTGCAAATTCGCTCCTATTGCTAAGCCAGACCCAACAGATGAAGATTCTGAATACTACTTCGCAAAGATGATTCCATTGGTAAAGATGCAGGAAATGTATCTCATCGCAGCAGAATGCGCACCAGATGCAATGGAAGCAGTTGGATGGTACAATCAAATCCGTACCCGTCGTGGTTTGCTCGACATCAATGAAATGGGTATGACAGAAGACCTCGCAATGTATTGGGACTATGGCTATGCAGGATTCTTCCTTGGCAACGAATATAAGCGTGAGTTCTGGGGAGAAGGACAATTCTTCTTCTTCGTAAAGCGCTTCGACTGCGTAGGTTATGGCCCTGGAGCATTCTACTATTCTGAATCTGGTGCATCCGAACCTGACGATGTTCCTATGATCAGTGTAGACGTACCTCTCCCAGCAGGAGAAATGAGATAAGTAATAACAATTTAAACAATAGAAATCAATGAAAAAGACAATATTATTCGCATTGCTGCTGGGCGGTATCTTGTTTGCAGCTTGTGACCGCGATGAGATTGACACATACAAGGGCGATACATCCGGCATCTACTTCCAGTATGGAGGTCAGACTCGATTTTTCTTGAATATTGATGCATATTACGATAAACTTGAATACTCATTCAGCGTTGAGCCAGACGATGTAACAAAGAAGGTTCTCGAAACTCGCTTGCGCACAATGGGCAATGTTCGTAATTATGACCGTAAGGTTGCAGTAGTTGTCGACGAAGAGAATACAACTGCAGTTCGTGGCGTACACTATGATTGCAACCTCGATACCATTTTCGTTAAGGCAGGAGAAGCAGAAGTTATGCTTCCTGTAACATTCTACCGCACACCCGACATGCGTGACCAGAAATTCCAGCTCACACTTAAGGTGGTTGATAACGAAGACTTCACTGTTCCTTTCACTCGTCAGAAGGACACTAATGTCTATTATGACAGTGGCGACACTATCAATGCCAACATCTTCACTTTCATCGTAAGTGAAATCTACAGAGAGCCATATTACTGGTTCTTCTTTGAAGATCAGTTGGGGGCATGGTCGGTAAACAAGTTCAAGCTTATTAACAAGTTGTGCGACCTTCCAGCTGCCGATTGGGAAACTGCCGGTTCTGACGAAAGTAAGGTACAGGCAGGACGTGCTACATTCTATGCAATCATCGTTCGCAACTACCTTCAGGAAATGGCAGATGCAGGAACTCCTGTCCTCGACGACGATGGAGTACACTACATCCAGCTCGGCCCTGGCTACGAGGTTGATTACTCTAAATATTATTAATGTACAACGAACAAATCATTAGATAATATATGAAAAAGATATTATTAATATGTATGGCAGCAGGAGCATTGCTTCTTGCCAGCTGTGTGAAGGACGACGGAAACTACGACTACACAGAATTGCCAGAGATTACCGTCGAAGGCCTTGAGTCACAAGAGGTGCTTGCCTTCATCGACACAATCAAGGTTCATCCTATAATTACATCTTCAACCGAGGGCGTGATTACTCCTGACAACCCTAACTACAAGATTCAATATCGCATTGGTTATAAGGGTATGGGTGCAATGACTTTGGACGACGGTTCATGGGCTGCATTCAAGGATATCACTCCTGCAAAGGGTTTCGACCTTGTTTATCCAGCAAGTCTCTCTACAGGTACATACCTCATTTGGTTTACAATAACTGACCTCCGCAACAATGTCACTACTTCAAAGACAATGACTGTAAGTGTCGGTAGTACAACTTATGAAGGATGGCTCGTTCTCTGCAATGAAGGACAGGACGAAACTGTTCGCCTCGACATGATTACAAAGCTCAACAGCACTACAATCACAGAAGCCTACAACATTGCGACAGGTATGCCAACTCTCCATCATGCTACTTGCATCAACATGTATCCAAGCATGTGCAACCCAGGTGATGCTATCCATCTTTTCTCAAAGGAAGGTGCTTACGACCTCGATCCAGAGACAATGGAGACAAATCCTGACCTCACATTCGAAGCTCTCACATTTGCATTCCCTGTAGATGCCAACATCATCAAGGAAGACCAATTCAACGGTACATACTATGATTGGATGATCAAGTACCACTTCTGCTTTGCAGACAATGGCAATGCATACTTGAAGATGGACGGTATAGCCGGAGCATCTTACGCTCTTCCTATCAATACCGAAACAATGGGTTCAAACGATTTGTTCCACGTAGCTCCTTATTGCGGTTACAATTGGGTTCGTCCTTGGGCTAAGGGCATGCCAAACAACGTAATATTCTACGATACTGACAACCGTCGATTCATGGTATTCATGGGCCACACTTCATTGGACTACCTCGACGAATATCAGATGGTTCCAATCGCAGACCCTTCTGCTGACGAAACAAAACTCTTCTCTTACAATACAGGAAAGGATTTCGTATACATGCAGAGCACTCGCCGAAGCAACGGTGACGTTTACACTATTCTTCAGGACCCTGCAACAGGCAAGCGAAGCATCTATGGAATCAACCTCGGTACCGCAACTCCAACTCAGAGCCTCTATGTTGACGTTGAAGCTCCTGACTTTGAAAAGGCTACTCAGTTTGCATTCGATACTCGCTTCCCTATCTTGTTCTATAGCGTAGGTTCAAAGCTCTATCTCTACAACTATGCTTCAAAACAGGCTAAGGAAATCAATGCCGGTCTCAATGGTGAAGAGATTACATTCATGAAGTTCAATCTCTACCGAGCTTCAAGCTATGATGCTTTGGCCAACCAGAGCGAAGAATTCATGAATCAGCAGTATCGCCTCATCGTTGCATCTTATGATGGAACAAAGAATGGCGGTAAGGTTACATTCTATGATGTTGATGGAACTAGCAACAACCTTACAAAGGGCGAGCAATACACAGGCTTCGCAAAGGTTGTCGACATCATCTATCGTGAACGTCAGCTTTAATACATCTTTCGAGTTTCCCTTCTGTCTATAAAGAGGGGGAACTCGATTTTTTAGTAATCTCATACAACTAACAAATAAACTTTTCTATTACAAATGAAAAAGTACATTTATGCTATGGTTGCTGCAACATTATCACTTGCAGCATGTACAAACTCAACTCCTGACAACTTTTACACTATCAATGGTCAGGCAGAAGGCCTTGATGGAAAATGTATATATTTAGTTACTTCTGACAAGAATGGTGGTAACCAAACCGACAGCGCCTTGGTTACTGATGGCAAGTTCGAGTTCTCCGACTCTATCTTCTATTCTGCTACAAGTGCTTATGTCTGTATTGGTGACCCTAAGATGCTTGTCAGCAGAGACGACATGAAACAAATTTACATCGAACCAGGTACAATGACAATGCTTATTCTTAATGGAGACATCAAGGAACTGACATTGACTGGTTCGCAAACTCAAGATGAATTCGTAGCTTTCTCTGAAAAGACAAAGGACATCTACGACCAACTTATGGCATTCAATGAGATTTACTATCAAGTTGAGAACCGCGATTCTATAAACGAATTGATGGAGCCTCTTTCAGAGGAATATCAGGAAATGCACAAACAATTCATCAAGGACAACCCTAATTCTTGCTTAAGCGCAGAGTTCTTGACACGTTTTGCTGACGAGATGGACTATGATGAACTTAAGGAAGCTTATGAAGCTTTGACCAGCCGAGCAAAGAATACAGAAGATGGTGAAAGTATCGCAAAGACTCTCAACATCCTTGAATCCCTTCAGCCAGGCAAGCCTGCTCCAATCATTGCAAAGGACGACCTCGACGGCAATCCATTCTCAATGGCCGACCTTAAGGGAAAAGTTATCCTCCTCGACTTCTGGGCTTCATGGTGTAAGCCTTGTCGTGCAAGCAATCCTCACGTGCTCGAAGTATATAAGAAATATCATGACAAGGGTCTTGAAATAGTATTCGTAGGCGATAATGACAGCAATCCTGACGAACTTCGCAAAGCTATCGAGGAAGATGGAGTCAATCTCGAAGGAATGCACCATTTGCTTCGTGGATTGAAGACTCTCAAAGATGCTGACGGACATTTCACAGGTTATGACAGGAGCGAAGATGTAACTGAAGCTTACAACATTCATTACATCCCTACCAAGTACGTTATCGACCGCGAAGGCAATATCGTAGGCAAGGCCGGAGAAGATGAGGAAGACTCTCTCGAAGCCATGCTTGAGAAACTGTTTGCCGAATAACAAGTAAATTCAAATTCAAAAGAGATAACAATGAAGAAGATTATTCTATCAATGGCAGCTGCAATCGCTTGCACTGCCGCATCTGCTCAAAAGCTTCACATCACTTCTGATATGGAGGGTACGGCTGACAGTGTTGCCATAATCGCATTGGGCACTGAGAGCCAAACGTATGCCATCAACGACACGGTCGCTACGAAGAACGGCAAGATTGACTTCACTGCCGAACTGAAGGAAACGGCTATGGTCTATATTCTCAATCTGGCTAAGGAAGGACGCAAAAGCATCCATATCTATGGCTTGCCTAACGAGGAATGCCACATCACCGGCCAGTGGGGCGGGGAATATTTCGTGGATGGCAGCAAGTTCTACCAGCAATACAACGACATGGACCGCACCCTCACCCCTATCAAGAGCAAGCAGTCGGAAATCGCGAAGAAGGCCACTGCCCGACTTCAGGCCGGCGAAGACCGCGAAACTGTCCTGGCTGAATACGAGAAGGAACTGGAACCTGTACAAAAGCAAGTCAAGGCCGAAACTCTCGACTACATCAAGAAGCATCCTGACAATCCTGCTTGCGCTACCCTTCTCGAAGAATTCGAGCCAAGCGAAATCGAAGGCATCGTGGCTCTCCTCTCTCCTGAGGTGCGCGAAGGTGCATTCAAGAGCTTCATCAACATTCAGACCAAACAGGCCAAGAAGGAAATGGCTCGCCTCGAAATGGCTAAGAACGTCGCTCCGGGCAAACCTGCTCCTGAAATCACTCTCAACGACATCAATGGCAAACCATTCTCGCTCAGCAGCTTGAAGGGCAAGTACGTGATTCTCGACTTCTGGGGCTCATGGTGCAGTTGGTGCATTAAGGGTGTGCCTCAGATGAAGGAATACTACAAGAAATATGAGGGCAAGTTCGAAATCCTCGGTATCGACTGCAACGACACTGAACAGAAGTGGAAGGATGCAGTGGCTAAGTACGAACTCCCTTGGCTCCACGTCTACAACCCTAACACATCGGATGTGCTCACTCGATATGCTATCGAAGGTTTCCCTACAAAGATAATCGTCGACCCAGAGGGCAACATCAACAAGGTGATTGTAGGCGAAGACCCTGCTTTCTACACTTATCTCGACAGTTTGTTCAAATAGGCTGACAGGATAAAAACTTCTGAAACATTAAAACAGATTGGCTTCCTTCAAAGGGGGAAAAGCCAATAACGCCACTACTGAAGAATCTGCAAATACAGATTGATTGCTCGGTCGATTTCGGCAATCTCGATGTATTCGTCGGCTCCATGACTGCGACTGCTCTCGCCTGGGCCTATCTTTACCGAAGGGAAAGGCATGAGAGCCTGATTGGAAAGAGTTGGCGAACCGAATGGCTGCATGCCCATCTCATCAATCATTCGACGGACGATTGGATGGCTGAGGTCGGTGTGGCTACTGCCAAGACGATAGGAACGAGCCTTGCAACGCCCTTCGAGAGCTGAATTGATTTCGGTAAAGAGTTCGTCGTTAGTGTATAAATCGTTGCTGCGAACATCAATCGTGAACTGACATGAAGCAGGAATCACATTGTGGAGTGTGCCGGCTTGAATAATCGTAACCGTTGCCTTCACCTCACCAAGTGTGTCGGAAACGCGCTCGAACTTATGATTGCGAATCCACTGAATATCGTCCATCGCCTTGTAGAGAGCATTCACTCCCTCATTGCGAGCTGCATGACCTGCACGGCCTTCTTCGGTGACGTCAATCACCATCAAGCCCTTCTCGCTCACGGCTGGCTGCATTCCTGTTGGTTCGCCACAGATGCAGAAACTGATTTCAGGCAGTTCGGGGATTACACTTTCTATGCCTTCCTTGCCCGACACTTCTTCTTCGGCCGATGCCAAGAAGATGAGATTCCACTTCCGGGAAACGCCTTCCGCCTCGTCCCATGCAAGAAAAGCATGAAGAAGCGACACAAGGCTGCCGCCATCATCGTTGGCTCCAAGACCGAAAATCCTGCCTTCCACCTCATCAGCCACGAATGGTTCGTGGGTCCATCCTGCTGATGGCTTCACTGTGTCAATATGAGCATCAAGCAAAACAATCGGCAACGTCTCGTCCCAATTATGGCTCCTTGTCCAAACATTATTGCCCTTCCGTTCGGGCGAATAACCTTTATCGGAAAGATAATCACAAAGGATGTCGGCAACGGCCGATTCGTTCCTACTGAGCGACGGAGTCACTATCAAATGCTTCAAAAGTGCGATTGCTTCGGTTGTTTTGCTATTCGAATTCATACTTTTATCGGTTTTGCGTGCAAAATTAGTAAAATTCTTGCTAACTTTGCACCCAAATACTAAAAAATATGATTACAGCCGAACAACTGAAGGACATTAAGGACAGAACTCAAGCTCTTTACCGCTATTTGCAGATTGAAGAAAAGACTGTAGAACTTGAAGAGGAACAACTCCGAACTCAGGCTCCCGGATTCTGGGATAACGCAAAAGAAGCTGAGACGCAGATGAAGAAAGTGAAGGACATTCAGAAGTGGATTGAAGGCTACAAGGCCGTAAAGGCTGCCACCGACGAAGTAGACCTCGCGTTCGAGTTTATTAAGGAAGAGATGGTGACTGAGGCTGAACTCGACGAGGCTTATGCCGTTGCCCTCACACAAATCGAAGACCTCGAACTCCGAAACATGCTTCGCAACGAGGCCGACGGAATGGATGCAGTGCTGAAAATCAATTCGGGAGCAGGCGGCACAGAAAGCCAAGACTGGGCTTCGATGCTGATGCGCATGTACCAAAGATGGGCCGAGGCTCACAAATACAAAGTAACCATAAGCAACTTCCAAGACGGCGACGAAGCTGGAATAAAGACCGTAACAATGGAAATCGAGGGCGACAGCGCTTTTGGATTCCTCAAGGGAGAGAACGGAGTTCACCGTCTCGTCCGCGTTTCGCCATACAATGCACAAGGCAAACGAATGACAAGTTTTGCCAGTGTATTCGTCACTCCATTGGTCGACGACTCAATCGAAGTAGTAATCGACAAGAGCAAAATCTCTTGGGACTTATTCCGTTCGGGCGGTGCAGGCGGTCAGAATGTCAACAAAGTAGAGACAGGTGTCCGACTTCGCTATCAGTATGTCGACCCCGACACTGGCGAAGAAGAGGAAATCCTCATCGAAAACACCGAATCGCGCAAGCAACTCGAAAACCGAGAGAATGCAATGCGACTCCTCCGCTCACAACTCTACAACCGTGCCCTCGAGAAAAAGATGGCCGAGCAACAGAAGATTGAAGCAGGAAAGAAAAAGATTGAATGGGGAAGCCAGATAAGGAGCTACGTGTTTGACGACCGCAGAGTGAAGGACCATCGCACAAACTATCAGACATCGGACGTGACTGGCGTGATGGACGGAAAGATTGACGAATTCATCAAGGCCTACCTTATGGAATTCCACGTTTAGCAACTCGTAATTCGTAACAATATGAGCTTAGAAATCGAAAGAAAATTCATCGTAACCGGAGAATACAAGTCGAAGGCATTCAGCCACAGCCACATTCAGCAAGGCTACATAGCAAAAGGAAACGGAAGAACCGTGAGAGTACGCATCCGCGACGATAAAGGCTACCTGACAATCAAAGGCCCGTCAAACATCGCAGGCCTTGCACGCTATGAATTTGAAAAGGAGATTCCACTGGCCGACGCACAAGACTTGATGCGCATTTGCCTTCCAGGACAAATCGACAAATACCGCTGGCTCATTCACAACGGCAAACACACTATAGAGGTAGATGAATTTCTTGGAGAAAACGAAGGACTCGTAATGGCTGAGATAGAATTGGCAAGCGAAGACGAGGAGTACATCCGTCCCGACTTTCTCGGCAAGGAAGTGACTGGCGACCGCCGCTACTACAATTCACACCTTATCGACTATCCTTACCGCTATTGGCCCGACGAGACAAAATAGCAAATATAAGCCAACCCACCAAGCAACCAAGGACAGTGCCAATCGCATCGGCCACGAAGTCGAGCACTTCGCAACTGCGCATCACATAAGGCTGAATCAACTCTATCACACCACCCAATACAATGCCAAACACAATGGCAACGACCGACTTCCACACTGTTGGCTTGCACTTTTTCCAAAACCAATCCAGCCAAACAGCCACAAGCAGACCACCGTACATTAGGAAATGAACCCATTTATCAACCAATGGAACAGTCTCCATTTCAGGCATTTCGGGTATGGGAACAAGCGACAGTACCAAGATGCACAATGTAGCAATCGTCGTCAACAAATAGCATTTCACACACTTCATATCACTTATTTACGCTAATTTGTTGCAAATTTAGTAATTATTTCGTACATTTGCAAGCAAATACATTAAATCAGCAGCACAAAATGGCATCAAGAGAAAATTTCGGAAGCAAACTGGGAGTAACCCTTGCAGCAGCAGGTTCGGCCGTTGGACTCGGCAACATCTGGCGCTTCCCTATTGAAACAGGACAAAACGGAGGTGCAGCATACATAATCGTCTATATTGCCTGCATCATCATTCTCGGCATTCCTATCATGATTTCAGAATTTGCCATCGGCCGTCGAAGCCGTCGCAACACAGCCGGAGCCTATGAGGCATTGGCTCCTGGAACGCAATGGAAATGGATTGGCCGACTGGGCGTATTCACTGGCTTCATCATCTTCTGCTACTATACAGTCGTAGCCGGTTGGACTCTCGAATATTCGGCCCTCGCCATCGGAAATGCTTTCGAAGGGAAAACGGCCGAAGACTACAAGACGATTTTCAGCGAGTTTGCCGGACACCCAATCAAGCCACTCGTATGGATGGCCGTGATGTTCCTGCTCACTCATATAATCATTGTGAAAGGTGTAACAAGCGGAATTGAGAAATACAGCAAACTCATGATGCCGGTTCTGTTTATCATCGTCATCATTCTGGTCTATTGTTCCGTCACTCTGCCAAAGGCATCTGAAGGTCTCGACTTCCTCCTCAAGCCCGACTTCAGCAAAATCACGGGAAACACAATACTCAATGCAATGGGACAGGCATTCTTCTCCCTCAGTCTCGGACTTGGTTGCCTCTGCACCTATGCATCTTATTTCGCCAAAGACACAAACCTGACAAAGACTGCTCTCAATGTTTGCGGAATCGACACATTTATTGCAGTCATGGCCGGATTCATAATCTTCCCAGCCGTATTCAATGCTGGCTATCAGTTGCAACCAAGCGATGTAGGTCCATCCTTGATATTCATCACGCTTCCAAGCATCTTCCAGGAATCATTCAGCCAAATGCCAATCGTGGGCTACATATTTGCTGTAATGTTCTACTTGTTGCTGGTTGTTGCAGCCCTCACTTCAACAATTTCCATCCACGAAGTGGTGAATGCCTACATACAGGAAGAATGGCACCTTACCCGAAGTCAAGCTGCATGGGTTGTAACAGGCATTTGCATGTTCCTCGGATTCTTCAGTTGCTGGTCGTTTGGATGGTTGAGCGACTTCAAGATCTTCGGAATGACCGTGTTCGACTTGTTCGATTTCTGTGCAAGCAACATATTCCTTCCTGTTGGAGGAATGCTTATCAGCATATTCACCGGTTGGCGACTTGACAAGAAAATGCTCAAAGCTGAATTATCAAACGAAGGTTCACTCAAAGTACCTTTATTCGGTGTCTACACCTTTATTCTTAAGTTCATCGCACCGTTAGCTATTGGTTTAGTGTTGCTCAACCAATTAGGTCTGTTTAAGCTCTTATAGACTATTTATAATAACTTTCTATAGACAATCCCTCGAAAAAGCATTTCGAGGGATTATTTTTATGAAATGTTACAAATTTGAATGTTATTGTATCAAATCCGAAAGTCTTATTATTGATAATTCTGTAATTTTGCAGCGGAAAAGAAAATTCATGTGATATGGTTAGTAATATTCAATAAAAGTGGTAACACACCTATGTCTTATTTTCATAGTTAGATTAGTTAATAGATTAGTTAATGTAGTTAGAAAAGCTTACCGTTGGGAAACGCTGGGCTTTTTTCTTCCACCCCAAAGAAACAACAATTAATCATACAACAAAGCAACAATCGCCAACAAGCAAAAACCATGCACACCAAACCTCGGATAAGACATAATATTTCGTCAGAAATGCAAACTCAATATAGCAAAAAACAATGATAGCAACACAAATGCAACCTTTATTGAAAAATAATCTTTCTTTGATAGCATTTGGTTATTCAAAAATTCTTACCTTTGTATGGGATTTAAGGGAATCGCCTCAATTTGTATAAACAAATACACATATTATTATATAATATAATTAGATAAAAAAGAATTCATTTATAACAAACATATAAAAGATTATGGCAACATTGGATTTAAGCAAGTATGGCATTTCTGGAGTTACAGAAATCCTACACAACCCTTCTTACGAAGTACTTTTCGAAGAAGAAACAAAGGAAGGCCTCACTGGTTTTGACAAAGGTCAGGTAACAGAACTTGGTGCAGTAAACGTAATGACAGGAGTTTACACTGGTCGTTCACCTAAAGACAAGTTCATCGTAATGGACGAAAATTCAAAGGACACAGTATGGTGGACTTCTGAAGAATATAAGAACGATAACAAGCCTGCAAGCCAGGAAGCATGGGCTGCAGTTAAGAAGATTGCTCAGGAAGAGCTCTCAAACAAGAAGCTTTATGTAGTTGATGGTTTCTGTGGTGCAAACAAGGACACTCGTATGGCTGTTCGTTTCATCATGGAAGTTGCATGGCAGGCACACTTCGTAAAGAACATGTTCATCCGTCCATCTGAGGAAGAACTTGCTAACTTCGAGCCTGACTTCGTTGTTTACAACGCTTCAAAGGCAACAGTTAAGAACTACAAGGAACTCGGTCTCAACTCTGAAACTGCAGTTGTATTCAATATCACAAGCCGCGAACAGGTTATCATCAACACATGGTACGGTGGTGAAATGAAGAAGGG
>JAKSJD010000010.1 GCA_024398435.1 Bacteroidaceae bacterium
CATTCAAGAATGCGTCCGTCACGGAGAAAGGCATCTATCACCACTGGCACTGCGATGCTTGCAACAACGACTACGCCGATGCCGATGGCACGGAGAACATGACAGGCAAGACCGTGAAGGCTCGGTATAAGGCCGATGCCCTGCTCGTGGGCAATACGGTGATTGACGAGAGCCATCTGCTGGGAAGCGAGGCTATGGTAACCATCGACGGCGGCAACATCCATCTGAACATCGGCGGCAACGACCACGAGTACACCCTCAGCAAAAGCGAATATCTGACGATTGACTTCGCCCACACCTTCAAACTCAAGGCAAACCAAGACCCTGACAGCAAAGGCGACTACTATGCTACATTCTACACAAGCGAAGGTGCATACAAGACACCAAGCGGAGCAAAGGCATACACAGGCAATGTGGAACCAACAGCCGATCCAGATGTGGATGCCCTCAGGATGACCGACACTGAAGGACTCATCCACAAGAGCGAGCCAGTGATACTAAAAGCCTCTCAAAGCGACATCACCCTCATGCCATCCATCAATAAAGAAGCTGCAGCAGCTGAAAATGCCTTGACAGGTACCGACGTGGCAATCGCCGAACTCGGAGCCAACGACTTCGCCCTCACATTGGGCCAAAACGGCGTAGGCTTCTACATCTGGGAAGGAAAGGAAATAGCAGCCAACAAGGCTTATCTCACACTCGACCCTTCTTCACAGGTCAAAGCTCTCATCTTCGTATTCGACGACGACGACCCAACAGCCGACAGCATCAACGACATCCAACGTTCCGACAACTCTGGCAACGATGTGATGTACAACCTCAGCGGTATGCGCGTCGATGAGAACTATAAGGGAATCGTAATCAAGAACGGAAAGAAGTATTTGGTAAGATAATATGAAGAAACAATATATAGCACCAGAGCAAACAATAGTGGTAATGCTCGCCACTGACACTCTGCTCACTGGCAGCATAGACGTGTATAAGGAAGAAGTGGACGAAGAAACCACTAGGGAAAAATACGGCGAATGGGAAGAATCCGAAGGCACCGCGTGGTAGGATAACGAGCCTCTCTCCCGTCCCTCCCCTCAGGGAGAACAGGAGGGGGGGGAATGGGTTACTTCATGAATCAAGTAAGAGTGGGACATACATCCCACTCTTTTTTTTATAGATGAACCCCATGAAACCCAAGAAACCCAACCAGTGGTCATACCGAACGAATGTGAGAAGCCCCCCAACCTGCACAACATTGCAATGCTTACTGCAAGCATGGAGATCTCCTCAGTTCTTCGAACTTCGAGATGACTAAATAATATGATTTTTGATTTATTCTCTACTGAACATTTCTACATTATTAATAAAAAATATAGGTGATGTTATCAAAAAAGTTGTTGGTTAAGGTTATCGTTATCGTTTTTATTCACTATCTTTCTTGGATAAACCAAGCGACAAGTCGATAACTTCCGCGAGATAGGCTGCATCATATTAATGTACAATGGATAATGTATAATGTACAATTTTGTTAACTTTATCGTTTTTTTTCGATATTTTTTTTGTACTTTGCTCGATTTGCACTATCTTTGCCACGAAAATAGTCATTTCGCTTGTTTATATACGCAACACACAAAATGAGCGATATGGTTAATATCCTGTGGTACATGGCTCTGCCGCTTACCCAGATCAGAGGCAGATTAGAGAAACAGTCTATTGCGCAGGAAATATAAGTATATATATAAAATATGGTGTTGCAAATAAAGATTTATGAGAAGATGTCTTAGCTTCGTGTTTATGTTATGCACGCTTTCTGCTTTTGCAGAAAAGATAACGGAAAAGCAAGCATATGATTTGGCCTGCCGTTTTTTTAGTTCCACGGCGCTTGTGCATAAAAAGAAGTCGAGTTCTGCCACACCACGGGTGTCGCTTGCATTTAGGAAGGGCAGTGGGGAGGCAGCACTTTATGTCTTCAACAGAGAGGGCGAGAATGGTTTTGCCGTGATTGCCGGCAATGATGTCCTGGATAATCCTGTGGTCGGATGGGCCGATGAGGGAAACATCGACGAGAAGCACTTGCCAGAGGGTATGAGTGGGTTGCTCCTTGAATACCAGAAACAGCTGGAATTCCTTCGCTCTCATCCTGAGAGTGGCAGAAAAAAGCTTGGTGAGGGAAATGGGGCTCAGACTGTTGTGGCTCCGCTCATCAAGACAAACTGGAATCAGGCGGCTCCGTACAGTCAGATGCTCCCACCGGAGTTTCATGTGACTGGATGCGTTCCTACAGCTATGGCTCAGATAATGAACTATTGGAAATGGCCTGTTCGCGGACGCGGCATGCACACCAACCGCACCCATCCCGACAATTGGGAGCAATTGCTCAGCGAGGGTCGTTTCGATGAACTGAAGGCTGGTCGTGTCATTGCAACGGTGGATTTCTCTCAGTCGGTGTATGATTGGGACAATATGCTTGGCGACTACCGTGGCCACACCTACACTGAAAAGCAGGCGGAAGCAGTTGCCAAACTGATGCTCGACTGCAATACCGCTGTTGATGCACGCAGTCTGGGGATGGGTGGATATTCCGTAGGGGCATATGCCACGGATGCTGCAAAAGCCTTGACTCGCTACTTCTCGTATAGACCCGACTGGAAGGAAATCCTTGGCAACGAGGACTCCCTCATCATGCTGGAACTTGACCACAAACGCCCTGTGATGTTCTACGGATACCCATCCTACGGTAGCGGTGACGGACATTGCTTCGTATGTGACGGCTATAACGATGCTGGCTATTTCCACTTCAATTTCGGTTGGTCGGGGACTGGCGACGGCTATTACCTCACTTCCCTCATTAATCCTTTGGAGCAGAACTACAGCAATGTGGTCTTCGCGATAATCGGTATCCAGCCTTCGACGACCTCGTTCGAAAAGGAAGGTGTGTACTATGATGTGATAGACGGCAGCCGTGCCGGCGTAATATATGCCATGACTTCCGATGCCAATATAGAGAACAAGGTGACGAATGAGGGTAAGGAATACACGGTTACCAAGATTTTCAGCCGTGCCTTCAACAATCTTGATGTGGCCTTCAATATCGTAAAACTTCCTGCCACACTCGACACCATCTGCTCGGAGGCATTCCTCAGTGCCAATGTGAAGACCATCGACATCGGCTCGATTGAGATGTGGAACAATATCTACTTTGCTGACTACTATGCCAATCCTCAGAGTTGCGGCATGAATAGCTATATGCTCAACGGTCAGCCAATCGTCGACCTCAATATCCCTGCCACAATAGGCAAGGTGCGTCCGCATCTGCTGCAATATAGCAAGACCCTCCAGTCGCTGTCGTTCGAGAACGGGATAGCGGAAATAGGTGACTCCGCTTTCTTCGGTTGCTCGAATCTTGAGTATGTGAATCTGCCTCACACAGCCGTCAAGATAGGCAATGCGGCATTCTGCAACGGGGTCAACAACTCAAAACTTGCTTCTGTCTCTGCCCTCGATATGGCTATGTCCATAGGCGACAGAGCTTTTGATGGTTGTCCTATTGGTAACATCATACTCAATGACAATCTTACATACGTAGGCAATTTCGCTTTCTCCCACCATAAGACTGAGTATATCGACCTTCCTGCCAAGTTGGAACGCATAGGCAGGCGGGCTTTCTATTCTGACAATCTGTATGGCTTCCGCGATACGGAGAAGAACAATACTTCATACAGCATCCACAACGAAGCCCTGTATAACGCAGAAGGCACACGACTGATGCAAGTGCCGACAATGGTGAGAAACAGTGTCGGATATGGAAAACGCTACGAGTTTGGTGTACTGAAGACCACCCGTACCATTTCGTCTGAGGCATTCGTGGGCTGCCGCGGCATTAGGAAAGTCACTATCCCTGCATCGGTTGTGGATATTGAGAAGGGGGCATTCCTCTATCTTGATGCACTGACCGACTTCAGCAACTACGCAACCACTCCTCAGACCATCGAAGAAGGTACCTTCGCTGATTCGCCATTCGAATACACGAATGTGGAACGCAGGGCTAAGCTCCATGTACAGGAAGGATGTGGCGAGGCTTATGCTTCAGCACCATACTGGAACCGTTTCAACATCGTCGAGGATATTCCTGCAGGAAGTTCTCCTAAGCCTGGTTATGACGGCGAGATGAATGCTAACGGATTCATACTTACATACAAAAGTCCGGAAATGACGTGGGAAGAAATGCGGTGCCTCTTCTCTGATAATCCAGTGCTTACCACTGACAGTGAGGGGCTGATAGTGACTACCGACAAGCTTAGCATTCATATTGGGTGGAATGCCGAGGAATGCCTGCTGGATGAACTAATCTTCACAGAACTTGACGACCCTACGGGAATAGAAGAAATAATGAAGAGCAACAAACCGTTGTTCCTGTTCTCGGATAATACCATACGCATCTTCGGACAAAACAAGGATACTTCTGCCCGTCTTTATTCTCTTGACGGTAGGCAGATTTTCTCAGTCAAGGTGGCGGCAAACGGCGAAACGCAGGTCGTGCTGCCTGATGACGGGCTGAGAACCTACATTCTTTGCGTTGGCAACCAGTCGATAAAAATTCAGAAACGATGATATATTGAACGGTAAATTATGAATAAGAAGATATTTTTCCTTATGGTGCTGATGGCGTTTTCTGCCATAGCAAAGGCACAGTATACAATACATGTGATAGGGCAGGACGGTACGGACAATCCTATTGATATCAAGGAAGTGGAACTCTTCCGCTGGTGGAACAGGTGGCAACTGGAGATGGTAGGCAAGGATGGCAAGACGAAAGGTGTGTGGGATTCTCAGGACTTCCGCAAGATATACTGGACCAAGAGCCAGGAACAGGAGACCGACAGGGCTGATGTATATATGAGTGATGAACATCTCTCGATAAGGACGGCTGACTACAGCATAACACTCGACCCTACGGTTCTTTCTGATTCAGCAAAGTTAGTCGTGACACATCGCTACGACCTGAAAGACCCGTTCGACGGCAAGGCACGTCGTACCGCAGTTTTCGACTTCAACCTTGATGGCAAGCACGAACTGGCTGGTACTGCCGAAATACGTATACCTATATCAGTGGACGAGGGTTTCATCCCTTGTGCCGGATATTTCAACCCAGATACGAAGGAATGGGAAGCTGTGGATCACCATTACGACAGTTCCACGGGCGAGATGGTCATCACGACTGGCCACCTGTCCACTTTCGGCGCATTCTCGATAAGCAACGAATATACCAGAGAGGCAAAACTCAACTATATGTATATGCCGGAACTAGAGAATACGAATGTCTGTGATATTGCCTTGAAACTCAAGAAAATAATGGATGCTCCAAACCCTGAAATGCAGGCACTCGACGAGTATCTCAACGATGTGGATGTAGTGAAGACACTCGGTCTGGATTTCGGTTATTCCGCATTGGAGTCGATGGGATTCCTGCCAAGTTTCTCGGAGGAGTTCGGCGAACTTGTCAGCAATGTGGGTGTGGGACTCAACATCTATCAGGTGTGTCATTCTGCATATGAGGGCGATGAGGCTTCTGTAGCGGGAGGAACTCTGAAACTCTTAATCGGAAATATAACCAGCGGTCTGGCTTCCGCACTCGAATCGTCGATCATGACAGCCTCAATGAGTGCCGTTGCATTCATCGATTATTCCATAAACAAGTTTGCCACCACAGCCGTGGAAGGGCGTAAGGATATCTACCGTGCCGCATATCGCTATTACTATTCCAAGGCAGGAAGCGGATGCGCTACATATCGAGACGGCTATGTCGGATACCGAAGCGCTACGGATTGGTATAAACTCTTCTACCCTATCATGTCGCGTACCGATCTCAACGAAAAAGAACTGACTACACTCATCGACGACACTGTCAGAACTTTCTGCAACCAGATTTGGGAAGATGAATCAGGACTTGCTGCAGCCATGAATGAGGCTCGAAACATGGGATGGACAGGTGGCGGTGGACTGAATGCATCGATTAAGAAGGAACTCTCCGACGAATTCCGCAGCGAACTGTATAATGGCATGTTCGTGAGTGTGTTCACGGCAATAAAGAAACATCTCGAGACAGAATACTTCGAAAAACTCTTGAAAGACGTAGAAAGTTTCGGATCACTCATGAACCGTGTGGCAACCATAAAACTGACGGATTCCAGCAAGGGAACAGGGGCTTCCACGTTCAGTGGCTACAAGGTGCGCTTTGCTTCCATGCCTTCTGAAATCCAAGATCCAGAGAAATGGGAGTGTACGCTTGATGAAAATGGCAGCGGAAATATACAGTTCCGCTTGTTCCCTTATATATCTTATGGATTCCAACCACGACTGGTGTTGGTTAACGATGATGACGAGGAAGTGGCTGCATATGAATTCAGTATCGACTATTCCAACGATCACATTCAGCCGACAACAATCGACCTAGCCACAGCAGGTATCGATATTCCAGCTGCAGTGGATGAATGGCAGTTTGAGATAACGCCTGCATCAGTCCTGCATTCCAGCGGTGCAGAATTCCTTATACGCGACGAGTGGAACGATGGACTCAAGAAACTCTTTGATGCCGACCATACCATCTCTCCTGCTGCCGACGGTTCGTTCACTATCCAACACGACGGACTGACCATCAGCGGAGTGCTGAATCCTCAGACAGGGCGAGGCGAGGGTACATTCACCGTCAACACCTCCTACGAATATGTATCGCCTCTCACCCTGGAGCAAAGGGAGATATGGTGGACTGATATTTGGAAAGCAGTGAACGAGAGAGTGCAGCAAGGCGAAAATGCAGCAGCAGTACTTATTGAAAAGACGGCAGAATATCCACAGACCATCTGGGATAACTGGATTTCATGCTCTGTGCAGCAGAATATTACCGGCACGTTCTCGATGAAATACTCTCAGAAGGAACAAAAATATAAAATGACATTTGAAGGCGAAGGAACATTCTCGCTCGACGGAACAGGACAGTATTCACTAGACTATAACGAACGCGAAGAGAAATGCACCGTCCAGACCGACCGCATAAGCGTAAAGAACGGTAAGTCGAAACTCAAGGCATTGCTGATATACTGAACGATAAACGATGAATGATTAGACAATTAAAAAAAACCGGCACACAAAGAAAGTGTGTCGGCTTTTTTTCTGCTTCAATTCAGTAAAACTGTAATTACTGTAACTGTTGTTTCCACATTATTTATATAAAATATAGGCGGTAATTAATATAATTGACTCCGTCGAATGAAATAATTCTGCAATCTGCATCCTGCATTGACTCAGTTTTTACATTTTTGGGGGGTAGAAAGTGCAAAATATTACTTCGTCGAACTAAAGTTTCTGCATTTTTTGTAACTTTGCACCCGAAACGATTAAAAGATGAATGAAATATGAAGAAACTCTTTACTTTTTTTCTCGTAATGATGATGGTTGCCTCTGCTGCCAGTGGCGCAGTACAAGAACTGGACGGTAATTATTTCATGCTTGGACATCATCACCAGTTGGTGACTCTCGTACATTATGACAAGGGACATCTCAGTTTTGTGGGTATCGTGGGCGATGAGATTACTGGCATTTGGCTCAACGAATCGATGCTTCCTAACGAGGTGAGCACTACCGAAACGAAAACTACTGTCAAGTATGGCCCGGATAAAGTGTATGTACAGACAGGGGGCGATGTGGCGCGTCTGTCGATACCTGACGTAGTGGATGTTGATGGATTCGAAGCTTTGGTAAAGGAGAATGTCGAAAATAGGAACTGGAAAATAGATGGCTATCACAAGAATAAGGGTGCGGACTGTGTCATGCAGTTTTGCACTTCCATCCTCACGGCAGCTGACAGCACGCGTTATCGCGAGGAGTATGCCGATTTGTTCCTCAATGCCGATGTGTTCATGAGTGAGCGGGTGAACAGCAGATATGCCGACGATGTCAGGAAATGGGCGGATACGTTGGCTGTGTCCCAGAAGTACGACTATGTGGAATACGTCACAGTGAAGGCTGCCGACTGGGGCGACAACATGCCTAACGAACTGTATGCATGGATTATCCGTATGATTAAGGGTGTAAACCAAAAGCAAAAAGATAATCCGGTAGAGGTGGCTAATGTGCCATCCGACACTACCATTACCGTTGGGCCTCCAACGATTCCTGAACCTGAAAACAAAGACGAAAAGACGGAAGAGAAGAAAGTCGTATCGAAGGATGATACGGCTGTGCCTGCTGGATTTGAATATCCTTCCTCAATTTTAATGACCTTTGACGGCTATTCGTTCAGTTCGTATAACGCAAAATACGAATATACATACGACCACAGTACCGGACGCTACAAGCTTGCTTCGGAACGTGTTCCGCAGGCCAATGGGGCGGCACCTGCATACAGACAGCGAATCGTCGTTTGGCTCGATGGTCCGAAGTGGATTGTCAATAGTTTCAAAACTTCTGCTGCATTGCCTTATGAGGCTCCGCGTCAGTTTAGTGATGCTGAATTGAAGAAGATTGTCCGCGGCATCAAACCTGGTGCGAGCTATACTGACAAATAATTCACTTGAAGAAATAATTAGATAATTATAATAAATAAAAAACAAACAAAGTATGAAGAAACTCTTTACTCTATTTCTTGCACTGATGACAATGGTCGCAGTCAGTGCGCGTGAAGGTGCAAAGTTCCCCGCAGGAACATTGCGTACGTTTGACAAAACTAAGGTGGTGAAGCATAACCGCAAGGCTCCTCTCAAAGTGGCTCCACTTATGACTGCCACTCAGACATTCAACGTGGATATGGCCTACATCACCGATTATGGCAAGATGAGCGACGGCACTTATGACTATTACGTGACTCTTTGCAACTCGCAGACTACATATCCTGCAATGCAGTTTGACATCTACGTTACAAATCCTGATGATTTCTCGGGTAAGTACAGCGTGAATGCTGGCAATTTGGATGTGGAATATGGATATATCATGAATTCGGCAGATGAATATGACTATGACTTCATGAATGACTGTGAGGTGACATTCACAAAAGTGGGCAATGAATACAAGGTCGAAGGATCGGCTGTAGGATATTATGCAGAAGATACCTATAAGTTTTCGTTCCAATCAGCAATTGATGTAACTCCAGCTTATACATATGACTATGAACCTGACGAGGTGACAACAATCAACTTCGTTGCCGGAAAATGTGAAATAGAAGACATGACCGAGGATTACGGTGCGGCATATTTGACTTTGACAAAGGACAACTATACCTTGGAACTCGAATTCAATGCAGCCGAACTCAATGGAGGCAAGATCCCTGCTGGCACTTACAGTATCGACGACTCGGGAAATGAGGGTACGTTCTCAAAGTCGGTCGGAGGTGATGATGACTACGATTACGGATGCTACCTTATGGTCATAGATGGTGAATATTATGATCCTTATTATCTTGTAAGCGGAACTGTTACTGTAAGTTACAACGAGAGTGGACTGATGTCTATCGTTGTGGATGCTAAGTCGTCAAAGAATTCGACTATTCAGGTGACTTACGAAGAAAAGGAAAAACCAACTCCTCAACCTGGCGAAGGCATCGTAATCGTAATGGAGGACTATCAGTCGGCTTCATTCACATCTGACGAAGGCATCGAAATCACTACAGAGGGAGGTAACAACCCAGCTGTATACAACTCTAACTCCAAGGATTTGCGCGTGTATGCAACAGGCAACCTGACTATTGAGGCAGGCGGATTGACCATCACACAGATTGTGTTCGACCTTTCTGCACAGGGTCTGAAGCGACAGGCTGAAATCACTCCAAGCTCTGGCACGATGACTTATGATATCGAGAATGCTCAGGTTATTTGGACCGGTTCGGCTACATCAGTGACTTTCACAGTAGGCGATAAGGCTAAATATGGTTCTGAATCGACAAAGGCAGGACAATTCGACTTCACAAAGATTACTATAACTACATCAGGTGATACACCAACTCCTCCAACTCCTCCTACTCCAGTAGGCGAATGGGAACTCTACGAAGGTGGTACTTGTACCTACACTTATACTGCAATCTTTGACGAGCCATGGGCACAGGAAGGACTTCCAATCTATGCGATGAAGGATGCATCAAATGCTAACATTACCCACTTCAAGATAGCAAATTGGATGTCGGACGACGAATTCGAAGGTGTAGACCTTTATGTCGACTATAACTCAGCTACAGGTTTGTGTCACGTTCCTGAACAGTATATCGGATACGAGGACCCAGAGTACGGCAAGGTATATGTAGCCGACCTTAGCAACTATAAGTATTGCGAATACTCATACGATGACTACCCATGCGAGTTTAACGAGGCAACGGGTGAATTCACACTCGTACTCGTTTACTTCGACAAGTCTACAAATTCATCTGAAGATATCTGGGGTGTTAGTTATGAATATATTGATGTAGATATTGAAGGCCCAGGTCCTGGTCCTACACCAAGCGGTGATAACCTCATTGCAAACGGCAGTTTCGAGAACTGGAACAATGATGTTCAGCCTACAGGTTGGGAAGGTTGGCAGATATCAGAGTTTGCTAACACTTCATCTGCAAACTTGGAGAAGACAACCGACGCTTATGAAGGAAACTATGCATGCATCGTAAAGGGCAGCACTTCTAATGTACGTCTTGCTACAAGTGCTCTCACACTCCCTGCAGGCACATATACTGTAAGATTCTTTGCCAAGGCAGTCAGTGGCACAGCTGCAGTGAAGCCTGGATATGCAACTATGCAGTCAAACGGCAGTGCTGAATACAATTATGGAGAATTCGCTAACGAAGCAGTTGAGTTGACAGGAAATTGGAAAGAAATCATGTACGAATTCACTCTCAACAAGACAACTGAACTGAGTATGGTAGTGATGAACTACAAGAACCCAGGTGCCGACTTCATTATCGATGCATACGAACTAAAGGCTGGTGACATCTCAGGCATCAACGATATCGTAGCAGAGACTGCAACAAACGGTGTGATGTACAACCTTGCCGGACAGAAGGTAGGCAACGGCTATAAGGGCATCGCAATCATCAATGGCAAGAAAGTGCTCTTGAAGTAACCTTTAGTCAGTAAACAATTTAAGCCATACCCGAATTTCTCGAGTATGGCTTTTGTTATATATATAGGTATAAAGTTTAGATTATTTCTCGCGATGTTTGGGGTGATTTCTCGCGAGACTTATACATGAAACTCGCGCATCACATCCTTGTACCAATCCGAGCGACTTCCATCAGAGTTTCGCAATGCATGTTTTTCCATAAGAAGTATTTCGGAATGGCCTTTCTTGAAAACAAGCACATAGCGCTTGGGTGGTTTTCCCAGGAATGACATAATGCCGTAGATTCGCTTTTCGCAGAACCCTGCAAACAGACATTCGGCTCTGAAATTGGAGAGAACTTCGGGTGGAATACATACCGAAAAAACGCCTCCATCCTTCAATAATTTGTATGCCCCAGAAGCAAGAATATCGAATGGAAGACTCGAACTGTGGCGAGCTCGAGTGCGACCTTGGTCGGGACATTCTGTGCTCTTGTCAAAGTATGGTGGATTGCAGACAATGCAGTCGTAAAGTTGTTGATTGCCAGTAGTTTGCAGATAGTCTTGGAATGAAGTGTGATGAAGGGTCAGTCGGTCGGCAAAAGGAGAATTCCTGAAGTTTTCGGCAGCATCAATTATGGCATTGTCATCAATTTCAACGGCTGTGATTTGAGCCTCCGGAAAACGTTGGGCCATCATGAGTGAAATGATGCCTGTGCCAGTGCCGATATCAAGGATTTGTTTGCCACCATCAGCAAGGCTGCCGAGCAAGTCGCTGTCGGTTCCGACCTTCATGGCAGCATGTTCCTGATTAATCGTGAATTGCTTGTATTTGAATACGTTTTCCATAATGGATTCGTTAAATTTCAGTAGTCGGAATGTTGAGGAATGACACGCGACCCCAACGGATTGGGAATGTGATGTTGTACTGATATTTAACTTTTTTCTTGCCTTGCTTTGCTGGCTTGAACTTCATTTTCTTTACTACTCGTAGCGCCTCTTCGTTGAGTTCCTTCTGCATTCCACGAAGTATTTCTGCCTCGCTGATACGCCCCTTTTCATTGATGATGCAAGCCACTACGATTTGGCCAGATGCCTCATAGGCAGAGGGAACTGTCTTGAACTCTTTCTCAATGAATCGGTTTACTCCTTTCGAACCTCCCTTGAACTTCGGATTTTGGATTGGTTCTGCTTTTTGACGAGGTTGTTCCTGTCGGAATTCGGGGAATCCGAAATCGAAAAATTGAGCCTTCATCGGAAGGATGGAGAGAATGCTCAGAATGGTGTATGTTATGAAATATTTCATTGTCGGAAATTGAAAAACGATGCAAAAATAAATAATATTCACGTTTTTTCAAAATTTTTACGGAAGAATTGTGTTTTGTCAGTTTATTTTTACTAATTTTGCAAACCAAATCATCCGATACCTCCCCAAAGGGGAGAATGGGGTGGCATGTGAGAATTGAAAAGAAAGTAAGTAATAAATTAATAATTGAATATATAAGATGGCATCACAGACAAAGCAAATCAAGACTGCCCTCGTATCCGTCTTTCATAAGGATGGACTTGACGAACTTTTGGCAGAACTCAATAAAAACGGTGTAAAATTCCTTTCAACAGGTGGTACTCAGGCGTTCATCGAAGGACTGGGCTATCAGTGTCAGAAGGTTGAGGAACTGACTACATATCCTTCAATCCTCGGCGGACGCGTTAAGACTTTGCATCCAAAGGTGTTCGGAGGAATCCTCGGTCGTCGCGAACTCGAAAGCGATCAGCAGGAAATGGCTAAGTATGAGATTCCAGAAATCGACCTCGTAGTCGTTGACCTTTACCCATTCGAGGAAACTGTAGCAAACACTACAGACGAATCTGCTATCATTGAAAAGATTGATATAGGCGGCATTTCACTCATCAGAGCTGCTGCAAAGAATTTCAACGATGTTGTTATCGTACCAAGCAAGGCAGAATACAAGCCATTGCTCGACATAGTGAAGGAACAGGGAGCTGCAACTACAAAGGAGCAGCGCAAGTGGTTTGCTGAAAGAGCATTCGCTACAAGTTCTCACTACGACACTGCTATTCATGAATATTTCGCAAAGTAACAGAAACAAGAATTAATTAAACGCATAAATGGGACTTTTTTCTCTTTCACAAGATATTGCGATGGACCTTGGCACTGCCAATACCATCATCATCAGCAACGGACGTATCGTTGTTGACGAACCATCTGTGGTAGCTCTCGACAAGAACACCAACAAGATGCTCGAAGTGGGTAAGAAAGCTAAGATGATGTATGAGAAGACTCATCCAGACATCCGCACTTGCCGCCCTTTGCGCGATGGTGTGATTGCCGACTTCAATGCCTGCGAACAAATGATGAGAGGTCTTATCAAGAAGGTTGGTACAAGCAAGTACTTCTTCACTCCATCACTTCGCATGGTGATTGGTGTTCCTTCTGGTTCGACAGAAGTTGAACTCCGTGCCGTTCGTGACAGTGCAGAGCATTCAGGTGGACGCGATGTATATCTTATCTACGAACCAATGGCAGCAGCAATCGGTATTGGTCTTGACGTGACTGCACCAGAAGGCAACATGGTAGTCGATATAGGTGGTGGTTCTACAGAAATCGCAGTTATCTCACTCGGAGGTATCGTGGCAAACAGTTCAATCCGCGTTGCAGGTGATGAGTTCACATCCGACATTCAGGACTATATGAGCCGTCAGCACAACGTTCGAGTTTCTGAACGTATGGCTGAGCGTATCAAGATAAATGTAGGTTCGGCATTGACCGACCTTCAGGAGAATGCTCCAGACGAATACGTGGTTCACGGACCAAACCGTATCACATCACTTCCAATGGAAATCTCTGTATGCTATCAGGAAATCGCACATTGTATCGATAAGTCGGTAGCAAAGATAGAGACAGCTATCCTCAGTGCTTTGGAACACACTCCACCTGAGCTTTATGCTGATATAGTAAAGAATGGTATCTACCTTACAGGTGGTGGTGCTTTGCTCCGTGGTTTGGATAAGAGATTGACCAACAAACTGAAGATTCAGTTCCATGTTGCAGATTCTCCACTTCTCAGTGTGGCAAAGGGTACAGGTATCGCTCTGAAGAATCTTCAGGACTACAGCACCGTTTTGATGCGATAAATCAAAATTGGCAATTCCCATTCCGCATTATTTGGGTTTGGAACTGCTGACAGATAGTTAACAACGAAATAAAGATTGCCTCAACTTTTTGAAGGTAATCTTTATTCTTCACAGATATTTTTGGCTTCGGGCCATTCGTCTCTATGCAAAATCTAATAGAGTTCATACTGAAATATAGGTATTGGTTTGTCTTCTTCATAATGGAGATAGTCAGCCTTTATATTCTATGCAGTTTCAACAGTTATCAGGGCAGCGTGTTTTTCACTACAGCCAACTCGATGGTGGGAGATATGTATTCCACTATTGACGGTGTTTCTTCGTATGTGAACCTTGGTAAGGTAAACAAGCAACTCGAAGCAGATAACGAACAACTGAGAGCTCAGATTCATGAGATGAACCGTGAAATGGCGGCTCGCCATGTAGATACATTGAAGTTTGAAGGCAAGTCGCGCTATCATTTCCTTGGATGCGAAGTGATTAATGCAACATTGCATAAGAGCAACAACCTGCTTACGCTCAACAAGGGTAAACGCGATGGAATAAAACCAGAAATGGGCGTTGTCTGTTCGAGTGGTGTGGTCGGAGTGGTTTATCTCACATCTGATCGCTATTCAATCGTTATGCCTCTGCTGAATGTCAAGTCAAAGGTAAGTTGCCGAATTCATGGCACTAACTTGTTTGGAGCTATGGAATGGGAGCAAGGCAACCCAAGTTGCTCATACTTCACTGGCATTCCTACTCATGTGAAAGTCAGAAAGGGAGCATTGGTAGAGACCAACGGATTCTCCGACATCTTCCCTGCAGATATTCCAATCGGAAAGGTCGTCGATGTGAAACCTGCAGCAGACGGACTTACAAACACACTTACAGTGGAACTCTCCACTGATTTCAGTTCGCTTCGAAATGTAAGTGTGATAACCAACTACACTCATGCCGAGAAGCGCAATTTAGAACAATATGCCGATTCGCTCCAAACGGGAGAATAGGTCAGAACCAAAGAATAGGTAAGAATATGAAACATCCATTCATGATACGTGTATGCCGTATGTTGGCTTTGCTGATAGTGCAGTTGCTGATACTCAATCATCTGCACCTCTTTGGCTATGCCACTCCTTTGGTTATCGGCTATATGATTATATGCTTTGAAACGAGCGTCAGTCAGATGCAGTTGCTTTGGTGGGGATTCATAATGGGTTTCATCTATGATATATTCTCCAACACGATGGGAGCCGGCATGTTCAGTTGTACGTTGTTGGCAATGACGAAGCCTTACATTCTTCATCTATATATGCCGCGGGATATTACTGAATCGTTCAAACCGACAATTCAGACATTAAGTCTTTCCCGATATATATGGTATGTATTGTCATGTATGGGAGTGCTCCATGTTTCGTTCTATCTGCTCGAAGCATTCACACTTTCTGATTTCTGGCTTACTCTCGGTGCAATGTTCGGTGGCACGATTCTTGCCTCTCTCATTGCTGTATGTATTGAATATATTGTTCACAACAAGTTACAAGACAGAGAGCAAGGTAAATGAGAGATTTCATGCTTGAACGGAGAAAATTTGTCATAGGCGGCATTGCTTTATTTGTCGTCCTATGCTATGTTATCCGTCTTTCATATCTCCAACTTGCACCAAACGACTACCGAAAGATAGCAGAAAGCAATGCTATCTACAACAAGATAATCTATCCTTCTCGTGGTGCCATCTATGACAGAAAGGGCCGATTGCTCGTGTTCAATCAACCTGCCTATGATATAATGGTGATAACGCGTGAGGCTAAAGACTTCGACACCCTCGACCTTTGCGAAACTCTTCACATGACTCGTCAGGAGTTTGAACAACGATTGGAGGATATCAAGGATTTAAGCAAGAATCCAGGCTATTCGTCATATACACAACAACTGTTTCAGGCACAGATTTCTGCCGCTGATTTCTCTATCTTCCAAGAGAAGATGTTCCGTTTCAATGGCTTTTATGTGAGGGAACGAACAGGTCGTCAGTATAAGTATCCATGTGCAGCACATATCCTCGGTGATGTGGCAGAGGTTTCTCCAACTGATATAGAACAGGACGACTACTATATGGCAGGCGATTTTATCGGAAAGCAAGGCGTAGAACGTTCGTATGAGAAGGTTCTTAGAGGAGAGAAAGGTGTAGAGGTATTGCTTCGCGATTCAAGAGGAAAGATTCAGGGGCATTTCCAGAACGGAGAACTTGACAGAAAGCCAAAACCAGGAAAAGACATATTCCTCAGCATTGATATAGAATTGCAGATGTTGGGCGAACGTCTGATGCAAGGCAAGAAGGGCAGTATCGTGGCAATCGAACCATCAACGGGTGAGGTGCTTTGCCTCGTTTCTTCTCCTACATATAATCCTCGCGACCTTATCGGAAAGAATCGCGGAAAGAAGATTATGGACATGGTCAACAATCCAAGCCGACCAATGCTCAATCGAGCAATCTCAGGTGCCTATCCTCCGGGTTCTACTTTTAAGCCTTCGCAGGCATTGACATTCCTTCAGGAAGGTATTGTCTCAGCCAACGGAACATATTATCCTTGTAACGGAGGTTTCCGCTATAAGAACAGCAAGTTGGGATGCCATGCTCACACATCTCCAATTTCTCTCATACCAGCTTTGGCTACATCGTGCAATGGCTACTTCTGTTGGGGATTGCTGAATATGTTTGGCAATCGTTCGAAGTATCCAACTGTTCAGGATGCCATGACCACTTGGAAAGACTATATGGTTTCGATGGGATTTGGCTATAAACTTGGAATTGATATGCCGGGAGAAGTGAGAGGTATGATTCCGAATGCGGATTATTACGACGAACACCTCCGCAGATGGAATGCCCTTACAGTCATAAGCATTTCAATCGGTCAGGGAGAGGTGACGCTTACACCGCTTCAGATAGCAAATCAAGGAGCAACCATTGCCAACAGGGGACATTATATAACTCCACACGTTGTGAAAGGCATAAAGGGTGGAGCAATTGCTGATAGTTTGCATAAGGTGCATCATACGAAGGTAAATCCAAAGTATTATGACTATATTGTAAGCGGTATGAGAAGTGCGGTACTTACTGGAACTTGTAAGGGAGCACAGAATCCGTGGTATGAAGTGTGTGGTAAGACAGGAACTGCCCAGAACCGAGGACACGACCACTCTGCATTCATGGGATTTGCTCCTAAGAACAATCCTCAGATTGCCATTGCAGTATATGTTGAGAACGGTGGATATGGAAATGCTTTTGGTGTGCCAATAGGTGCATTGATGATGGAGCAGTATATCCGAGGCGAACTTTCCCCAGACAGTAAGGTAAGGGCTTCGGGCATTCAGCATAGGAGTGTAAACTAAAGGAAAAGAACAGGACATGCAATACGTATATAATAGCAACAAGGGAATCTTTATGTCGCTCGATTGGATTACAATCGCGCTATATGTCATATTGATTGTATGGGGATGGTTCTCTGTATGTGGTGCTTGCTATGATTACAACAATCCTGATGTCTTTAGTTTCGACCTCAATTCGGGTAAGCAGTTGATATGGATTGGCACGTCACTTCTTCTTGCAAGTGCTTTGCTTATGATAGAGAAGAAGTTCTACTACAATGCTACGACTTTCATCTATATCATGATGATGCTTCTGCTCATCGTCACGATATTTATTGCACCGGACACAAAGGGCTCGCGTTCGTGGATTCCTTTAGGAGGTGGTGTGAAGTTGCAACCAGCCGAGTTTGCCAAGTTTGCTGTGGCATTGGCCATAGGCAAGTATATGGATAGGTATGGGTTCAATATGTCGAATCTCTCGCAATTTTTCAAGGTTGTGGGGTTGTTCCTCCTCCCGATGATTTTGATTGTAGGACAAAAGGAAACGGGTTCGGCTCTTGTTTATCTGTCTTTCTTCCTCGTACTTTATCGAGAGGGAATGACGGGTTCTGTCTTGTTTGCAGCCTTTGCCTTTGTGGTTTATTTCGTTGTGGGAATCAAGTTTGGCGATGAGTTCTTTGAAGATATGCCAGTGTCGATAGGTGAGTTTTGGGTATTGCTCCTGACGCTCTTCTTCACGATTGTCCTCATCGGCCGCTATTGTAAGGATAAGGTTGTGGTTCGCAATTTGATTGTGTTTGCAGGAGGTCTTGAGTTGTTGGCTTATCTCTTCTCTGAATTTGTGATACCTTTCAATGTGTGTGTTGTCCAACTTATTGTCAATATAGGAGTTGTTGTGTATATCGGTATTCAATACGCATATACGCGCACATATAAATATATATTGATAATGTTGTTCACGATTCTCTCTACCAGTGTATTCTATGGTTGTGATTATGTGTTCAATCATGTGCTTCAGGACCACCAACGCACTCGTATTGAGGTGTTGCTTGGCAAGAAAGATGATATCAGGGGGGCCGGCTACAATGTGAATCAAGCAAAGATTGCGATTGGTTCGGGTGGATTTGCTGGTAAGGGTTTCCTTAAAGGTACACAGACAAAACTTCGTTATGTTCCTGAACAAGATACTGACTTTATTTTCTGCACAGTAGGCGAAGAAGAGGGATTCCTTGGCTCGTTTGGTGTTTTGGTGTTCTACTTGTTCTTCATTTGGCGACTGATTTCATTGGCTGAACGTCAACCCGATGTGTGGGGAAGAGTATATGGGTATAGTGTTGTGAGCATATTCCTCTTCCACTTGTTTGTGAATATAGGAATGGTTTTGGGGTTGACTCCTGTAATCGGCATCCCGTTGCCATTCTTCAGTTATGGAGGTTCTTCGCTTTGGGGTTTCACTCTTCTCCTGTTTATTTTCCTTAGAATGGATGCAGAGCGAAACTACAAGAATAGATAGTTTATTCGGCCAATTCCAGTTTTAATCCAATGCTTTTTACACCCTTGATGGCGGGTTCGGCCATGAAGTGTGTGATTTTGTAGGTGTATGTGGCACCGGAATCAACATGAATGGCAGGAATAGGTTTCACGGTTGTGTAGTAGGGGAAACCTTTGCCATTCTCATTGCCTCTCTTGTTGTAGATGCTTACTGTTATTGTGTCGGTTGAGATAGGCACATTGTCCTTTTCCATTGTTCCAAGAAGGTAAAGACTTGCAAATGGATAGCTGCTGGTGGTTCTGACTCCTATCTCTGCCTCAAGTCGGCAACTATGGGTAATTTCCGGCAAATCAAACTTCACAGTATCGTCTTGTTGCCAATTCCAAACGTCAGTGTCTTCGTATTGATGCATGACAACATCCCCCGTACATGCCGTGAATAGGGCAGGTGCGAGCATCAGACAAACGGCCTTTGCAGAGGCTTTCAAGAGGTTTCCGATGTTAGTTTGCTTCATTTTGTTGGTTGGAGTGGCCTCCTCCCTTGTGTTTCTTTTTCTTCTTTTTCTTGGCAGAGTCGAAGCGGTTGATATTGTCCTGATCGAGCAAGTCTGCAGGTCGTTCGCGTCTCTGTTCTCCGTTTTCGTTGAGCGACATTGGCTTCTTGCCTTCGCGGTTCAAGTTGATGATTTCGAAAGCGCGTCGAGCCGAAATGGTTTCCTCGCCAACGAGCATGTGCTTATCGGTGGAATATGTAATTTGCTTGCTGAGAATATCGGCTTTGAAGAAGAAATATTCGTTGTCCATCGTCTGGAGGGTGATTTCCCTTGAAGGCAGACGCTTGAGCGATTCTACGTATTGGTCGACTTCATAGTTCATACAGCATTTCAGCTTAGCACATTGTCCGGCCAACTTTTGTGGGTTGAGCGAAATATCCTGGAATCGTGCAGCACTGGTAGAGACGCTAATGAATTTAGTCATCCAAGTAGAGCAGCAGAGTTCTCTTCCGCATGGACCTATACCTCCGATTCTGCCTGCTTCCTGGCGGGCACCAATCTGCTTCATCTCGATTCTGACATGGAATCTGTCGGCCAACACCTTAATCAATTGGCGGAAATCGACGCGATCATCGGCAATGTAGTAGAAGATTGCCTTGTTTCCGTCGCCTTGGTATTCCACATCACCAATCTTCATCTGCAATCCGAGGTCTTTGGCAATCTGGCGCGATTCGATCATTGTATCGTGTTCGCGAGCCTTTGCTTCGGCAAACTTGTCCATGTCCACCTGACGAGCCTTGCGATAGATTCGACGGATTTCAGCATCTGGTTTGAGACGTGCCTTCTTGATTTGAAGGGCAACCAATCGACCAGTCATTGTAACAGTACCGATATCATGCCCTGGATTAGCTTCTACAGCCACAATATCGCCTTTTTCGAGAGGCAAATTGTTTGAATTGAGGTAATAACCTTTGCGAGGAGGCTTGAATTGCACCTCCACCATTTCGGTTGCCTTATCATTGTCTGGAAGGTCGGCCAACCAGTCGTATGTATTGAGTTTGTCGATGGATTTACTGCATCCCTTTATGCTGATGTTGTTGCATCCACCATCTACTTTATAGTCGCTCATTCTTCTATATCTATAGTTTTCGACTACAAAATTACGAAAAAAACGTGAAAACACCACTCACAACAGCGACTTTTTTCTATTGTCGGCAGTGTTTTGCTTTGCAAACGCCAATGTTTGGCTTCTATGGAAGCCGACTTCGGTTGTATGGGCGGAAGACTTCATTTTGTAATTCTTTCGGTTTGGTTTTATGTTTTCTATTGCTCTAAAACCTAAAACATCTGGCTCTAAAACCATAATTATGTGCATTGCGGTAAATAATTATGTCAATATTATTAATAATTATGTACATTATTAATATTAATTATGTACAATATTTTACTTTTACACCTATTAAAATCATAAAATGCAGCCACAGGAATGGGAAAATGATGCTAAGGACGAAGTATTATGAAGGATGCACAAAGAAGAATGAAAACGAAGATTGCCTCAGATTCATGTGAGGTTACTTTTTTGTACTATCTCTTGAACAAATCAGCCATTTGTGATAATTGTTGCATATAAATGCAAAAAATTTGTAACTCATTATTCCAAACTCGGAATTATTTACTATCTTTGTACGAAAATTCAATAAGTATGACACAGATTAGAAACATATTCTTTCTCGCTCTTCTTTTTGTTGCTCAGATGGCATTTGCTCAAATGGCCAATCCGGTGACAGTGAAGAGCAGTATCAAGGAAACTTCAGACAAGGAAGCGGTTATCTCGTTCGATGCCAATATCGATATGGGTTGGCATATGTATTCCACTCAGGTGGTGGAAGACGGACCTACTCCTACAACTATCAATGTGGAGACAATCAGTGGCGCAAAACTTGATGGCCCTCTCCAGACAAAGGCAAAGCCAATCCAAAAGTTTGAGGAGATGTTCGGTGCCAATGTGTTCTTCTTTGAGCGTACTGCCACTTTCCTCCAGAAACTCACACTTACCGGTGGCAAATACAAGGTAGCCGGTTATCTCGAATATGGAGCTTGCAATGATAAGAGTTGCATCCCACCTTCTCGCACAGAATTCAGTTTCGAAGGCGAAACAAAGGCTGACGCATCAGCAAATGAAGAAGAATCACAACCAGAAGAAGAAAAGGCAGAAGAGGTAGAAGAAGCAGTGGAATCAACTGATTCTGTGGCTGCTGACTCTTTAAGCGAAGTGGCTGCTACAGTTACTGATGAAGGTCTTTGGGCTCCTGTGATCGACCAATTGCAAGCTTTTGAGAACAAGTCGACCACTAACAATTCGTTGTGGCAGATATTCCTTCTTGGTATTCTCGGCGGACTTGTTGCCCTCATCACTCCTTGTGTTTGGCCAATCATTCCAATGACGGTAAGTTTTTTCCTCAAGCGAAGTGGCGACCAGAAGAAGGGTATTCGCGACGCAATCATCTACGGAATATCAATCGTTGTGATTTATCTTGCTCTTGGATTGATCGTTACTGCCATTTTCGGTGCGAGTGCTCTCAATGCTCTCTCAACCAATGCAATATTCAACATCTTCTTCTTCCTCTTGCTGGTTGTGTTTGCAGCTTCATTCTTCGGAGCATTCGAATTACAACTTCCAGCATCTTGGAGTACGGCAGTAGATTCAAAAGCAGAGAAGACAGGCGGATTGCTCAGCATATTCCTCATGGCATTCACATTGACCCTCGTAAGTTTCTCTTGCACAGGTCCTATCATCGGATTCCTTCTTGTGGAGGTTTCAACCACAGGAACCATTCTCGCTCCAGCCATCGGAATGCTCGGATTTGCTCTTGCCCTCGCATTGCCTTTCACATTGTTTGCTATCTTCCCAAGTTGGCTCAAGCAGATGCCAAAGAGTGGTGGATGGATGAACACTGTAAAGGTGGTTCTTGGATTTGTGGAACTCTTCTTCGCATTAAAGTTCCTCTCAGTGGCCGACCTTGCATATGGATGGCACATCCTCGATCGCGAGACATTCCTCGCACTTTGGATTGCCCTTGCATTGCTCCTTGCCATCTATCTCATGGGATTCCTCAAGTTCCCTCATGATGATGACGACCGCCACATTGGAGTGACTCGTTTCTTCCTTGCCCTCATCTCCCTTGCCTTCGCAATCTACATGATTCCAGGTCTTTGGGGTGCTCCTTTGAAGGCAATCAGTGCTTTCTCTCCTCCAATGTCAACTCAGGACTTCAACCTCCAACCATCTGAAGTGAAGGTGCAGTCGAACGATTATGACCTTGGTATGCAACTTGCAAAGCAAAACCATAAACCAGTAATCATCGACTTCACTGGTTATGGTTGTGTCAATTGCCGAAAGATGGAAGCTGCCGTTTGGACAAATCCAGAAGTTACCGACTTGCTCTCTAACGAATATGTATTGATTCAGCTCTTCGTCGATGACAAAACTCCTCTGCCAGAGACAATTACGGTAAACGAAAACGGTCAGGAAAGAAAACTCAGAACAGTGGGCGACAAGTGGAGCTACCTTCAGAGCAGTAAGTTCGGAGCCAATGCCCAGCCATTCTATGTGTTGATAGACAACGAAGGCAACCCTCTCTCTGCAAGCTATTCATTCGATGAGGAAGTCGACCATTACCTCAAATTCCTCAAGAACGGACTTGAAGCTTACAAATAGCAGATACACATTATATATAATATCGCGCGCGCGTAATATTATTAAAGTTATAATAAGAATATAAACTCACACAATCAAAACAATCAGAATTATGGCAAACGAAAATCAAAAGCAATTACAAATAGAACTCAAACCAGAAGTGGCAAAGGGAACATACTCCAACCTCGCCATCATCGCAAACACACCAAATGAATTCGTAGTGGATTTCATCTCAATGCTTCCAGGACTTCCTAAGGCAGAGGTTTGCTCTCGCATCATTATGACTCCAGAGAATGCAAAGCGCCTTATGCTTGCTCTCCAGGAAAGAGTTCGCGGATATGAAAGTCAGTTCGGCAGCATCCAACTTCACCAACCAGAACAGCGCGACCGCACAATCGCACCTTTTGGTACGGGAGAAGCATAGAAAAACCATAACGAAGAGGGGATAAATGGCATTGCAAGTTCTGCAATGCCCTCCTTTCCTCGAAAAAGGCTCAAAACAGCACTAGAAATTGACTCGTTTCGAGGCCTTTGGAAAATAAAATTGCCAAAAAAGTACCTTTCAAATGTTAAATAAAGTTAAAAAACATATCTAAAACCAATAAAACACACCCCCAACCCTAAAAAAAATACTAATATAACACGCTGTTTCAAAGATTTTTACTACCTTTGCACCGCTTTTTGGACTATTGTGCTCGGACTATACCCTGTTCAGAGCCGTGGTTTATTACGCCTATAAGGCGAAGAAAGAGAGCGAATTGAATGCGATATATATAAAAATAAATAATAAATAATTAAAAACTAAACAAAATGCCTACAATTCAACAATTGGTACGAAAAGGTAGAACGGTGTTGGTAGACAAGAGCAAATCACCAGCTTTGGATTCATGTCCACAGCGTCGTGGCGTTTGCGTACGTGTTTACACTACAACTCCTAAGAAACCTAATTCAGCAATGCGTAAAGTAGCACGCGTTCGCTTGACAAACAAGAAAGAAGTTAACTCCTACATTCCAGGAGAAGGTCACAATCTTCAAGAGCACTCAATCGTGCTTGTACGTGGTGGCCGTGTAAAGGACCTTCCAGGTGTACGTTACCACATCATCCGTGGTGCACTCGATACAGCCGGAGTAGAAAGCCGCACACAGCGTCGCTCTAAGTACGGAGCTAAGCGCCCTAAGGCTAAGAAGTAAAAGAATTGAATTCAAACTTTTTATTAACTGTTTGGTTTGATGGCACGCTAAGAAAGGTTGAGTAAATGTTCAAGTGAGAACATCGAAGAAACAAAATAATGCAACCTCAGACTAAAATTCAAAACAAACAAAACAATGAGAAAAGCTAAACCAAAGAAACATGTGATCTTGCCAGATCCAGTTTATGGTGACGTAAAGGTGACTAAATTCGTAAATCACCTCATGTACGACGGAAAGAAGAGTATTGCTTACTCTATCTTCTACAACTCTCTCACAATCGTAGAAAACAAGTTGAAGGATGCTGAGAAGTCTTCTATCGAAATCTGGAAGAAGGCTCTTGACAACATCACTCCACAAGTGGAAGTAAAGTCTCGCCGTATCGGTGGTGCAACATTCCAGGTGCCTACTGAAATCCGTGCAGACCGTAAGGAAGCAATCTCAATGAAGAATATGATTGCCTTCGCTCGCAAGCGTTCTGGTAAGAACATGGCTGAGAAGCTCGCTGCTGAAATCATGGACGCATACAATGAGCAGGGTGGTGCATTCAAGCGCAAGGAAGACATGCACCGTATGGCTGAAGCAAACCGTGCATTCGCACACTTCAGATTCTAATCAACACACAAGCACCAATACAGTATTAAGATTTTTAGGTAATTAGATTAAAGGATAAAAAGATTTATGGCAAAACGCGATTTGCATTTGACGCGTAACATCGGTATCATGGCCCACATCGACGCGGGCAAAACAACTACTTCAGAACGCATCCTGTTCTACACAGGTCTGACTCACAAAATCGGTGAGGTTCACGACGGTGCCGCAACAATGGACTGGATGGAACAGGAGCAGGAACGTGGTATCACGATAACATCTGCCGCTACTACAACATACTGGAGCTGGAATGACGATAAATACAAAATCAATCTCATTGACACTCCGGGACACGTAGACTTCACAGCCGAAGTAGAGCGCTCACTTCGAGTTCTTGATGGGGCAGTTGCTGCATATTGTGCAGTCGGTGGCGTACAGCCACAGTCTGAGACAGTATGGCGTCAAGCAGACAAATACAACGTTCCAAGAATTGGATACGTAAACAAAATGGACCGCTCTGGAGCCGACTTCTTTGAAGTTGTACGCCAGATGAAGGATGTACTCGGGGCAACTCCTTGCCCAATAGTAATCCCAATCGGAGCTGAAGAACATTTCCAAGGTGTCGTTGACCTAATCAAAATGAAAGCCATCTTCTGGCACGACGAAACCATGGGTGCTGACTATTCAGTGGAAGACATCCCTGCAAACCTTCAGGCAGAAGCCGAGGAATGGAGAGACAAACTCCTTGAGACAGCAGCCAATACGGACGACGAACTTATGGAGAAATACTTCGATGACCCTTCAACAATCACTGAAGAAGAAATCATCAAAGCCATCCGTAAGGCAACAGTAAAGATGGAGATCACTCCAATGCTCTGCGGTTCATCATTCAAGAACAAAGGTGTTCAGACACTCCTTGACTATGTTTGCGCATTCCTCCCATCGCCACTCGATGCTGAAAATGTTGTCGGAACCAATCCTAATACAAAGGAAGAAGAAGACCGCACAGCTGACGAAGACGATAAGACATCGGCACTTGCATTCAAGATCGCAACCGACCCTTATGTGGGACGACTCACATTCATCCGTGTCTATTCAGGTAAGGTCGTTGCAGGTTCTTATGTTTACAACACCCGATCAGGCAAGAAAGAACGCGTATCACGTCTGTTCCAGATGCATTCAAACCACCAGAATCCAGTAGATGAAATTTGTGCAGGAGATATTGGCGCTGTAGTTGGCCTCAAGGACATTCACACAGGTGATACACTTTGTGACGAAGACGCACCAATCGTACTCGAATCAATGGACTTCCCAGATCCAGTAATCGGAATCGCAGTGGAACCAAAGACTCAGAAAGACCTCGATAAGCTTTCAGTAGGCTTGGCAAAACTCGCAGAAGAAGACCCAACATTCACAGTACGTACCGACGAACAAAGCGGACAGACAGTAATCTCAGGAATGGGAGAACTTCACCTCGATATCATCATCGACCGTCTGAAACGCGAATTCAAGGTAGAGTGCAACCAAGGCAAACCACAAGTCAACTATAAGGAAGCAATCACCAAGCCAATCAACCTTCGCGAGGTTTACAAGAAACAATCCGGAGGTCGCGGTAAGTTTGCAGACATCATTGTAGAAGTCGGTCCAGTAGACGACGACTTCAAGGAAGGCGGACTTCAGTTCGTCGACGAAGTCAAGGGCGGAAACATTCCAAAGGAATTCATCCCAGCCGTACAGAAAGGCTTCACCAATGCAATGGTCAACGGTATACTCGGAGGCTTCCCAATGGATTCAATGAAAGTCCGCCTTATCGACGGATCATTCCACCCAGTGGATTCAGATCAGCTGTCATTCGAGATCTGTGCACTCCAGGCCTACAAGAACGCATGCTCACAAGCAAAGCCAGTACTCATGGAGCCAATGATGAAACTCGAAGTAGTCACACCAGAAGAAAATATGGGTGACGTCATCGGTGACCTGAACAAACGACGTGGACAAGTGGAGGGTATGGACACAAGCCGCTCAGGAGCAAGAATCGTTAAGGCAATGGTTCCACTCGCAGAAATGTTCGGCTATGTTACCGCACTCCGCACAATCACTTCAGGTCGTGCAACGTCAACAATGACATACGACCACCACGCTCCTGTATCAAGTTCAGTCGCAAAGGCTGTACTTCAGGAAAGCGGAGGTCGAGCAGACTTAGTATAACAGAAAAAGGAAAGGGTGTCGGCTAGCAAACGACTCTTAGTCGGCAAACCCTCCCCAAACATTAATAACAAATAATTAATAAAAACAATGAGTCAGAAAATTAGAATCAAACTCAAATCTTACGATCACAACTTGGTAGACAAGTCTGCTGAGAAAATCGTGAACACAGTGAAGGCAACTGACGCTAAGGTAAGTGGTCCTATTCCATTGCCAACTCACAAGCGTATCTTCACAGTCAACAGAAGTACATTCGTAAACAAGAAGTCACGTGAACAGTTCGAACTGAGCACTTACAAGAGACTTATCGACATTTACGACGCAACTCCAAAGACAATCGATTCACTCATGAAGCTCGAATTGCCAAGTGGTGTAGAAGTAGAGATTAAGGTTTAGAATTCAGAGAACAATTAAACAAATTAAGAAATGCCAGGATTATTAGGAAAGAAAATCGGAATGACATCCGTTTTCAGTGCTGATGGAAAGAATCTTCCATGCACTGTTATCGAAGTAGGTCCTTGTGTTGTAACTCAGTTGAAGACAGTCGAGAAAGACGGCTATGCAGCTGTTCAGATTGGCTTCCAGGAAGCTAAGGAAAAGAATACATCAAAGCCAATGATGGGACATTTCCAGAAGGCAGGAACAACACCAAAGAGACACTTGGCCGAGTTCGCATTTGACGGGGAGTATAACCTCGGTGATGTAATCACAGTAGAGATCTTCAACGATGCTCCTTATGTAGACGTTGTTGGTACATCTAAGGGTAAGGGATTCCAGGGCGTTGTTAAGCGTCATGGTTTCGGCGGAGTTGGTCAGTCAACACACGGTCAGGACGACCGTCAGCGCAAGCCAGGTGCAATCGGCGCATGTGCAACTCCATCACGCGTTTACAAAAACCTTAAGATGGGTGGCCAGATGGGCAACGTACAGGTTACAACTCACAACTTGCAGGTAATTAAAGTCATCCCTGAACACAATCTCCTCCTCGTGAAGGGTTCTGTTCCAGGAAGTAAAGGTTCAATCGTAACAATCAAGAACTAATGGAAGTTTCAGTTTTAAACATTAAAGGTCAAGAGACTGGTAAGAAGGTTGAATTGAATGACGCGATCTTTGGAATTGAACCTAACGACCATGTAATATATCTTGCAGTAAAGCAGTACTTGGCAGCACAGCGCCAGGGTACTCACAAGTCTAAGGAAAGAAGTGAAATCGCAGGCTCAACACGCAAGCTCATCCGCCAGAAGGGTGGTGGCGGTGCTCGCCGCGGTGACATCAAGTCTCCAGTACTCAGAGGTGGAGGTCGTGTATTCGGTCCTCAGCCACGTGACTATTGGTTCAAGCTTAACAAGAAAGTTAAGGCTCTCGCACGCAAGAGCGCTCTTACATATAAGGCTCAGCAGAATGCGATTGTTGTTGTAGAAGACTTCGATTTTGAGGCTCCAAAAACAAAATCTTTCGCAGAATTGCAGAAAAATCTTAATGTAGAAGGCAAAAAATTGCTTCTTGTTTTGCCATGTAATAATAAAAACGTATATTTGTCAGCTCGTAATATACAGCACGTTGAAATCGCAACTGCTACTGCACTCAATACGTACAATGTAATGAATGCAAACGTACTCGTTGTGACAGAAAACGCGCTCAAGTTGGTTGATGAAACTTTTAACAAGTAAGGAGGTACAATATGGCATATATTATCAAACCATTGGTTACTGAAAAGATGACAGCTACATCAGACAAGCAGAACAATAAGTTCGGCTTCATTGTGCATCCTAAGGCCAATAAAATCGAGATTCAGAAAGAAGTAGAAGCTAAGTATAACGTAAACGTAGTTTCAGTTAACACTATGAAATACGCTGGTAAGCGTAAGAGCCGTTACACACGTGCTGGTGTTATCAAGGGACAGGCAAACGCCTATAAGAAGGCAATTGTAACCCTTAAGGAAGGTGAAACTATAGATTTCTTTAGTAACATTTAAACAAAATGGGTATTCGTAAATTCAGACCAATTACTCCAGGTCAAAGACACAAAGCTATTGGCACTTTCGATGATGTTACTACATCAGTGCCAGAGAAAACTCTTGTATTCGGTAAGAAGAGCACAGGCGGTCGTAACAACTACGGTCGTATGACAGTTCGCTACAGAGGCGGTGGTCACAAAAAGCTCGTTCGTATTATCGACTTCAAGAGAGAGAAAGACGGAATACCAGCTGTAGTAAAGACTATCGAGTACGATCCAAACCGTTCAGCACGTATCGCACTCCTCTTCTATGCAGATGGTGAAAAACGTTACATCGTTGCTCCTAACGGATTACAAGTAGGCGCTACTATCATGTCTGGCGACACTGCAACTCCAGACCTTGGTAACACTCTTCCACTCCAGAACATTCCAGTCGGTACTGTTATCCACAATATCGAACTTCGTCCTGGTCAGGGTGCCAAGATGGTAAGATCTGCTGGTAATTTTGCTCAGTTGACATCACGTGAAGGACGCTATTGCGTTATCAAATTGCCTTCAGGTGAAATTCGTAAAGTTCTTTCAGTTTGCCGCGCAACTATCGGTAGCGTAAGCAATTCAGACCACGCACTTGAATCATCAGGTAAGGCAGGTCGCTCACGCTGGTTGGGACGTCGTCCTCACAACCGTGGTGTTGTAATGAACCCACATGATCACCCAATGGGTGGTGGTGAAGGCCGTCAGTCAGGTGGACACCCACGTTCACGCAATGGCTTGTACGCTAAGGGTCTCAAGACAAGAGCTCCAAAGAAGGCTTCAAACAAGTACATAATCGAAAGACGTAAAAAGTAATTAAGTTAACTAAGTAAAATATGAGTCGATCACTTAAAAAAGGTCCATATATCAACGTCAAGCTCGAAAAGAAAGTTCTTGCTATGAACGAGAGCGGTAAGAAGAACGTTATTAAGTCTTGGGCCAGAGCTTCAATGATTTCCCCAGATTTCGTGGGACATACAATTGCAGTTCACAATGGTAATAAGTTCATCCCTGTATATGTTACAGAGAATATGGTAGGCCACAAGCTCGGAGAGTTTGCACTTACACGTACATTCCGCGGACATGCAGGAAATAGAAAGAAGTAAAAAACAGATTCACAGAAATTATAAAGATTAAATAATGGGATCAAGAAAGAAATTAATGGCCGAGAAGCATAAAGAGGCCAAAAAGACTATCTCCTTTGCTAGTCTTCGCAACATCCCAACATCTCCACGAAAGATGCGTTATGTAGTGGATCTTGTTAGAGGAATGGAAGTAAGCAAGGCTTTGGCAACTCTCAAGTTCTGCTCAAAGGATGCTTCAAATGATCTCGAGAAGGTAGTTCGCTCAGCGATTGCTAACTGGGAGCAGAAGAATGAAAGAAAGGCCGAAAATGGCGAATTGTATATTTCAAGAATTTTCGTTGATGAAGGCGCAACTCTCAAGCGTATGAGACCAGCACCACAGGGTAGAGGATACAGAATTCGCAAGCGTTCAAATCATGTCACAGTATTTGTTGACGCTAAAACTAATGAAGAAAAGTAATTATGGGACAGAAGTGTAATCCAATTAGCAACCGTCTTGGCATCGTAAGAGGTTGGGACTCAAACTGGTTTGGCGGAAACAATTTCGGAGATAATATCCTTGAAGATAGCAAAATCCGCAAATACTTGAACGCTCGTTTAGCAAAAGCCAGTGTTTCGAAAATTGTAATCGAACGCACACTTAAGCTCGTCACTATTACTGTATGCACAGCTCGTCCAGGTATCATCATTGGTAAGGGTGGACAGGAAGTTGATAAGCTTAAAGAAGAACTCAAGAAATTAACTGACAAGGATGTTCAGATTAATATTTATGAAGTGAAGCGCCCTGAATTAGACGCAGTTATCGTAGCAAACAACATCGCACGCCAGATTGAAGGTAAGATCGCTTACCGCCGTGCAATCAAGACTGCTATCGCTAACACAATGCGTTCAGGTGCAGAAGGTATTAAAGTCCAGATTTCTGGTCGTCTTAATGGTGCAGAAATGTCACGTTCAGAGATGTATAAGGAAGGAAGAACTCCTCTCCACACTCTCCGTGCTGACATTGATTATTGTCTTGCAGAAGCACTTACAAAGGTAGGTCTTCTTGGCATCAAGGTTTGGATTTGCCGCGGAGAAGTATTCGGAAAGAAGGACTTGGCTCCTAACTTCACTCAGGCAAAGGAATCAGGCCGCAACAATAATGGCGGAAGAAGATTCAGAAACAGAAAGTCTAACCGTTAAAATGTTGAAACATGTTACAGCCTAAAAGACAAAAATATAGAAGACCGCAAAAAGGACGTGGTCGTTTGAAGGGTGTTTCCCACAGAGGAACAGAACTCGCATTCGGTAGCTTCGGAATCAAGGCACTCCAGACTCGCTGGATCTCATCTCAGCAAATCGAGGCAGCCCGTGTAGCTATCACTCGTTATATGCAACGTCAGGGACAAGTTTGGATCCGTATCTTCCCAGATAAGCCAATCACAAAGAAGCCTGCCGACGTACGTATGGGTAAAGGTAAGGGTGATCCATATAAGTGGGTGTTCCCTGCTAAACCAGGCCGCATTCTCTTTGAAATCGAAGGTGTTTCATATGATATTGCAAAGGAAGCTCTCCGCCTCGGTGCTCAGAAACTTCCTACTACAACTAAGTTTATTGTAAGACGTGATTACGACAAAAACGCTTAAGAGTTATGAAAATTACAGAAATAAGAGAATTGACAGATTCTGAGCTTAAGGAACGCTTGGAAGCAGAGGTTGCCAACTACACTAACATGAAGTTCAACCATCATGTCTCTCCTGTAGAGAACTATTCAGCAATTAAGAAACTTCGTCGTGATATCGCTCGTATGAAGTGTGAATTGCGTCAGAGAGAACTTAACAAATAAAATTGCATCTACATGGAAGATAGAAATTTAAGAAAACAAAGAATGGGTGTTGTAGTAAGCAATAAGATGGATAAGACTATCGTTGTTGTTTCTAAGTTCAAGGAGAAGCACCCAATTTATGGTAAGTTCGTTAGCAAGACTAAGAAGTACCATGCTCACGATGAAAAGAACGAGTGCAATATTGGTGATACAGTACTGATTATGGAAACTCGCCCTTTGAGCAAAACCAAAAGATGGAGATTAGTTAATATCGTAGAAAGAGCTAAGTAATTATGATACAGGTAGAATCTAGATTGACAGTCGCTGATAACAGTGGTGCACGTGAGGTACTCTGTATCCGTGTATTAGGTGGTACTCGCCGCCGTTATGCCACTGTAGGCGATATTATCGTCGTAACAGTTAAGAATGTTATCCCTTCAAGTGAAATTAAAAAGGGAACAGTATCAAAAGCTTTGATCGTTCGCACTAAGAAGGAAGTTCGTCGCGCTGATGGATCTTACATCCGCTTCGACGACAACGCATGCGTTCTTTTGAGTAACACAGGTGAAATGAGAGGAAGCCGTATCTTTGGCCCTGTTGCTCGTGAACTTCGTGCAGTAAATATGAAAGTAGTTTCTTTGGCTACTGAGGTTCTTTAATTTTAGATTAAATAAGTAATGAGTAAATTACATATTAAGAAAGGTGACACGGTTATCGTAAATGCCGGCAACTCAAAAGGTCAGACAGGTAAGGTCCTTTCTGTTCTCGTTGAGAAGCAGCGTGCCGTTGTCGAGGGTGTCAACATCGTATCAAAGAGCACAAAGCCAAGTGCAAAGCACCCACAGGGAGGTATTGTAAAGCAGGAAGCTCCTATTCATATTTCTAACCTTAATGTAGTTGATCCTAAGACAGGTAAGGCTACTCGTATAGGTAGAAAAGTTGGAGCAGACGGCAAATTAGTTCGTTATGCTAAAAAGTCAGGGGAGGAATTATAATGAGTACTACTGCAAATCTTAAAAATGTATATGCAGAGCAAATCGCACCTGCATTGATGAAACAGTTCAATTATTCTTCTCCTATGCAAATTCCTGTATTGAAGAAGATCGTTGTAAACCAAGGTCTTGGTTCAGCAACTGCAGACAAGAAGGTCATTGAAGTAGCAATGGAAGAAATTGCCCAGATTACTGGTCAGAAGCCTGTTGCAACAATGTCAAAGAAGGATATCTCAAACTTCCACCTTCGTAAGAAGATGCCAATTGGTGTAATGGTAACATTGCGTCGTCAGAGAATGTATGAGTTCCTTGAGAAGCTCATCCGCGTTTCTCTCCCTCGTATCCGTGACTTCAAGGGTATCGAAAGTAAGTTTGACGGTCGTGGTAACTATACACTCGGAATTCAGGAGCAGATTATCTTCCCAGAAATCAACATCGACCAGGTTGACAAGATTATGGGTATGAACATCACATTCGTGACTTCTGCTCAGACAGATGAAGAAGGTTATGCACTTCTTAAAGCATTCGGATTACCATTTAAAGACGCTAATAAATAATTGATATGGCAAAAGAATCAATGAAGGCACGTGAAGTAAAGCGTGCAAAGCTCGTTGCAAAATACGCTGCAAAGCGTGCGGCTTTGAAGAAAGTTGTTGCTACAGGCGACCCAATGGAAGCATATGAGGCAGCTCGTAAGCTTCAGGATATCCCTGCAAATGCAAATCCAATCCGTCTTCACAACCGTTGCAAGCTTACAGGCCGTCCAAGAGGTTATATCCGTCAGTTTGGTATCTCTCGTATTCAATTCCGTGAGATGGCATCTGCAGGTTTGATCCCAGGCGTAAAGAAAGCAAGTTGGTAGAATTTTTATTATTAATCATTAAATATTGTCGGGGTGTCCCGATTAATTTAAGTATTATGACAGATCCAATAGCAGATTATCTAACGAGACTGAGAAATGCGATCATGGCAAAGCACAAGGTCGTTGAGATTCCAGCCTCAAACTTGAAGAAGGAGATCACAAAGATTCTCTTCGACAAGGGCTATGTACTTAACTACAAGTTTGTCGACGAAGGTCCTCAGGGAACTATCAAGGTCGCTCTCAAGTACGATGCCGAAACAAAGGCAAGCGCTATTCAGAGCTTGCAGCGTGTGTCAAGACCAGGTTTGCGTAAGTACACTGGTTACAAAGACATGCCAAGTGTGATTAACGGATTAGGTATTGCAATAATATCTACATCTAAAGGTGTAATGACAGACAAGGAAGCTGCTGAACTTAAGATTGGTGGCGAAGTCCTTTGTTATGTATATTAATAAATAGGAGGAAATATAATGTCTAGAATCGGTAAGTTACCTATTAATATTCCTGCAGGAGTGACTATCACTCATAAGGATGACATTGTAACCGTTAAAGGTCCAAAGGGAGAGCTTTCTCAGTATGTAAACCCTGCAATCAAGGTTACAATTGATGAAGGTCAGATTACATTTGAGGAGAATCAGGATTTAATGGCTGACAATACAAAGCAGCGTCATGCATTCCACGGCCTCTATCGTGCACTTATCAACAATATGGTTGTAGGTGTTTCAGAAGGCTACAAGAAGACTCTCCAGTTGGTAGGTGTTGGTTTCCGTGTATCAAACACAGGTAATGTTCTTGAGTTTGCTCTCGGTTATTCACACGCTATCCTCTTCGTTCTTCCAAAGGAGATCAAGGTTGAAACTAAGTCAGAAAGAAACCAGGATCCTTTGATTATGCTCGAATCTTGCGACAAGCAGTTGCTTGGTCAAGTCTGTGCGAAAATTCGTTCATTGCGTAAGCCTGAACCTTATAAGGGTAAGGGTATTCGCTTCCAGGGCGAGGTTGTTCGTAGAAAGTCAGGTAAGTCAGCTAGTGCTAAATAATTTTTAATTGTACGAATATGATAACAAAGATAGAAAGACGTATCAAAATCAAATATAGAGTACGCAATAAAGTTTCTGGTACTGCTGAACGTCCACGTATGTCTGTATTCAGAAGTAACAAGCAGATTTACGTTCAGGTAATCGATGATGAAGCTGCTAAGACTTTGGTTTCTGCATCATCACTTGGACTTGAGAAGTGCAATAAGTGTGAACAGGCTGCTAAGGTTGGTGAACTCGTTGCAAAGAAGGCTCTCGAAGCTGGAATCACAACAGTTGTATTCGACCGTAATGGCTACTTGTATCATGGTAGAGTAAAAGAGGTAGCTGAAGCTGCCCGTAACGCAGGACTTAAATTTTAATTAGGAATTATGGTTAATAGAGTAAAAATAGGAAACGACGTCGAGCTTAAAGATCGATTGGTTGCTATTAATCGTGTTACCAAGGTAACAAAGGGTGGTAGAACATTTACATTCGCTGCTATTGTTGTTGTAGGTAATGAGAATGGCATAATTGGATGTGGTCTTGGTAAGGCAGGTGAAGTTACAGCAGCTATCGCTAAGGGCGTAGAAGCAGCTAAGAAGAACTTGGTAAAGGTGCCTGTACTCAATGGTACAGTACCTCACGAGGCATTCGCTAAGTTTGGTGGTGCTAAGGTTCTCATTATGCCAGCATCTGAAGGTACAGGAGTTGTTGCAGGTGGTGCAATGCGTGCTGTATTGGAAAGCGTTGGAATTACTGACGTACTTGCTAAGTCAAAGGGTTCTTCAAATCCTCATAACCTTGTAAAGGCTACTATCGAAGCTCTTACAAGCATGCGTGATCCAAAGACCGTTGCACAGAACCGTGGCGTTAGTTTGACAAAAGTATTTAGAGGATAAGGAGGTAATATCATGGCAACAATAAAGATTAAGCAGATTAAGAGTCGTGCAAACCGACCAATTGATCAGAAGCGTACTTTGGATTCTCTTGGACTTACTAAGATGAATAAGGTAGTTGAACATGAGGACACTCCTGCAGTACGAGGAATGATAAACAAGGTTCATCACCTTGTAGAGGTAGTAGACTAAACGTTAATAAATTAAAATTTGACACAATGGAATTACATAATTTACAACCAGCTGAAGGCTCAACTCACAATAGCAAGCGAGTAGGTCGTGGATACGGTTCAGGTAAGGGCCGCACATCAACTCGTGGTCACAAGGGAGCAAAGGCTCGTTCTGGTTACAAGAAGAAAATTGGTTTCGAAGGTGGTCAGATGCCTCTCCAACGCCGTGTGCCTAAATTTGGCTTCAAGAACATTAATCGCGTAGAATATAAGGCAATCAATCTTGCAACAATTCAGAAGTTGGCTGACGATAAGAATCTTGAAAAGGTGGGTATCGCAGAACTTATTGAAGCAGGTTTTGTTAATTCAAAGCAATTAGTAAAGGTTCTTGCTAACGGAGAACTTACATCAAAGATTGATGTTGAGGCTCATGCATTCTCACAGAAGGCAGAAACTATCATTACAGAAAAGGGTGGCAACGTCGTAAAACTTTAAAATAATGGGAAAAGCAATAGATAAACTTAAGAATAACAAGTTTGTTAAGACATTGTCTAACATTATGAAGATTGAGGATCTTCGCTCTCGTCTTCTCATTACCATCGGTTTTGTAGCTGTATACAGATTCGGCTCATATGTCGTTCTTCCAGGTGTTGATACATCGGCACTCCAGGCTCTCAGCGACCAGACAGAAGGTGGACTTATGTCTTTGCTTGATATGTTCTCCGGTGGTGCATTTTCCAAGGCTTCAATATTCGCACTTGGAATTATGCCATACATCTCAGCTTCTATCGTAATGCAGCTGTTAGGTATTGCTGTCCCTTATTTCCAGAAAATGCAACGCGAAGGTGAAAGTGGCAGAAGAAAGATGAATCAGCTGACTCGTTATTTGACAGTAGCTATTCTTTTGTTGCAAGCTCCTGGTTATTTGTTCAACCTTAGACAGACTACTCAAGGTATGGCAATCTATTCAAGTATCGATTGGACAATGTTTATCATTACATCTACAATCATCTTGGCAGCCGGCAGTATGTTCGTCCTCTGGTTGGGTGAGAGAATCACAGACAAGGGTGTTGGTCAGGGTGTATCATTGATCATCATGGTTGGTATTATTGCACGTCTCCCTCAGGCATTGTATCAGGAAACTTACACACGCTTCACTTCACCAGGTCATGGTGGCTTGTTCTTACTCCTCGTGGAAATAGTTATTTTGCTTGCTGTTATGGCAGCTGCAATTCTTCTTGTCCAAGGAGTTCGTAGAGTCCCTGTACAATATGCAAAGCGCGTTGTGGGCAATCGTCAGTATGGTGGTGCTCGCCAGTACATTCCACTTAAGCCTTATGCAGCAAATGTTATGCCAATCATTTTTGCCCAGGCAATCATGTTTATACCATTATCAGTGGCACAATATCTTGGTGCAAAGCAAACTCCATTTATGGCTCAGCTTACGGATAATACAAGTGTGGTTTACAATGTGATTTTCGCAGCGTTGATCATTCTCTTCACATATCTGTATACAGCCATTACAATCAATCCAACTCAGATGGCAGAAGATATGAAGCGTAACAATGGCTTCATCCCAGGTGTTAAGCCAGGTAAGAGTACTGCTGAATTCTTGGATAAGATTATGTCTCGCATCACATTGCCAGGCTCTTTGTTCTTGGCTTTGATAGCTGTTATGCCTGCATTTGCAGGTCTGCTTGATGTGCAGCGTGAGTTTGCTCAGTTCTTTGGTGGAACATCATTGTTGATTCTTGTAGGTGTTGTGTTGGATACTCTCCAGCACATTGAAAGCCACCTTTTGATGAGACATTATGATGGCTTACTCGAAACTGGACGTGTTCGCGGTGCTCATGCTAATATTGGGGCATATTAATTTAAGATGATTTATCTTAAAACAGACGAAGAAGTAGAATTTCTGCGAGAGGCCAACTTGTTGGTAGGTAAAACTCTCGCAGAATTAGCCAAAATACTAAAGCCAGGGGTTACGACTCGTGAACTGGATGTTTTAGCGGAAACATTCATTCGAGATCATGGGGCAGAACCTACGTTTAAAGGTTTCCCTAATCCTTATGGCCCTCCATTTCCTGGAAGTATCTGCACTTCTGTCAATGATCAGGTAGTGCATGGAATTCCAAACGACAGACCTCTGCAGGATGGTGATATTATATCTATCGACTGCGGAACAAAGCTTCACGGCTATTGTGGCGACTCTTGCTATACATTTGCTGTCGGTGAAGTTTCGGAAGAAGTTAATGCTCTTCTCAGAACTACCAAAGAGGCATTGTATAAGGGAATTGAACAGGCTGTCGTCGGACGAAGAATCGGAGACATTTCATATGCTGTTCAGACTCATTGTGAGGCTAATGGTTATGGTGTTGTTCGTGAATTCGTTGGTCATGGAATAGGAAAGGAAATGCATGAGGCTCCACAAGTACCAAATTTTGGACGTCGCGGCAATGGCGTGATGCTTAAAGATGGATTGTGTATTGCTATAGAACCGATGATTACATTAGGATCAAAGGAAATCTATATGCAGCCTGACAGGTGGGGCATAGTTACTCGAGATCATAAGATTGCTGCTCATTATGAGCATACGATTTGTGTTCGAAAGGGAAAGGCTGATATATTATCATCGTTTGAAGAAATAGAAGAAATAATCACTTGTTAATAATTAAATATGGCTAAACAGTCAGCAATAGAGCAAGACGGAACAATAGTTGAGGCATTGTCGAACGCAATGTTTCGCGTAGAACTGGAAAACGGTCATGAGATCATCGCGCATATCTCAGGCAAGATGAGAATGCATTACATTAAGATTCTGCCTGGTGATAAGATTCGCGTTGAAATGTCTCCTTATGACCTTTCTAAAGGAAGAATAGTATTTAGATATAAATAAAGATTCAGTATATGAAAACAAAAGCATCTTTAAAGAAGCGTACTCCAGATTGCGTTATCGTAAGACGTAAAGGACGTTTGTTTGTAATTAACAAGAAGAATCCTAAGTACAAAATGCGTCAGGGATGATTCTGTTGTTAGAAAATTAATTTAATAAGATATGGCAATAAGAATTGTTGGTGTAGACCTCCCTCAGAATAAGAGAGGCGAAATTGCGTTAACATACATTTTTGGTATCGGACGCAGTAGCTCAGCTAAGATTTTGGAAAAGGCTGGCGTAGACAAGGATTTGAAAGTTAAGGACTGGACAGATGACCAGGCTGCAAAGGTTCGCGAGATCATCGGTGCAGAATACAAGGTTGAAGGTGACCTTCGTTCTGAAATCCAGCTTAACATTAAGCGCTTGATGGATATTGGTTGCTATCGTGGCATCCGCCATCGTATTGGTTTGCCTGTTCGTGGACAGAGCACAAAGAACAATGCCCGTACACGTAAAGGTAAGAAGAAGACAGTTGCAAATAAGAAAAAGGCTACTAAATAATAATCAAGTATGGCAAAGAAAACAACTTCTGCTAAGAAGAGAAATGTCAAAGTTGGTGCTCAGGGACAGCTTCATGTTCACTCATCTTTCAACAACATTATTGTTACTTTGGCAAACAGTGAAGGTCAGGTTATCTCTTGGTCATCAGCTGGTAAGATGGGCTTCAGAGGTTCAAAGAAGAACACTCCTTATGCAGCTCAAATGGCAGCTCAGGATTGTGCCAAAGTTGCTTACGACCTTGGTCTGAGAAAAGTCGTCGCTTACGTGAAGGGTCCAGGTAATGGACGCGAATCTGCAATTCGTGGCGTCTATGGTGCAGGTATTGAAGTAACAGAAATCGTTGACGTTACTCCACTTCCACACAATGGTTGTCGTCCTCCTAAGAGAAGAAGAGTTTAATAATTAGTAAATTGTATTGGTGAAGTGTTATTTAGACGGCATCTTTTCCTTTCTGCTGTCGCGGCTGCAACACTAACCGATGCGTAAAAAATAAGAATTTATATGGCAAGATATATTGGCCCTAAATCAAGAATCTCTCGTCGTTTTGGTGAGGCAATTTTTGGACCTGACAAAGTTCTTTCAAAGAGAAACTATCCAGCAGGTCAGCATGGCAATAATCGCCGCAAGAAGTCTTCAGAATATGGACTTATGCTTGCTGAGAAGCAGAAGGCAAAGTATACTTATGGTGTTCTCGAGCGTCAGTTCCGCAACTTGTTTGAGAAAGCTGCTTCTACAGATGGTGTAACCGGTGAGGTACTTCTTCAGAGTCTCGAAGCTCGTCTTGACAACGTAGTATATCGTCTTGGTATTGCTCCAACACGTGCAGCTGCTCGCCAGTTGGTTGGTCACAAGCACATTACCGTAGATGGTCAAGTTGTAAACATCCCTTCTTATTCAGTTAAACCTGGTCAGCTTGTTGCTGTTCGCGAAAAGGCTAAGTCTCTCGAAGTGATCGCAGCATCTTTGGCTGGATTCAATCACAGCAAATATCCTTGGATTGAGTGGAACGAAGAGGCAAAGGGCGGCAAGTTGCTGCACATGCCAGAGCGTGCTGACATTCCTGAGAATATTAAAGAACAGATGATAGTCGAGTTGTACTCTAAATAAAAATTAACAATGGCGGTATTAGCATTTCAAAAACCTGAAAAAGTCATAATGTTGGAAGCTGACGACAAGTTCGGAAAGTTTGAATTCCGTCCTTTGGAGCCAGGTTTCGGAATTACCATTGGTAATTCTCTTCGTCGCATACTTCTGTCTTCTCTTGAGGGTTTTGCCATCAACACTATCCGTATAGCTGGTGTTGAGCATGAATTCTCTACAGTTCCAGGAGTAAAGGAAGATGTCACCAACATTATCTTGAATCTCAAAAAAGTGAGATTTAAGCAATTAGTCGACGAGATGGATTCTGAAAAGGTTTCCATTACTGTCGCAAACACAACTGAGTTTAAAGCTGGAGATATTAGCAAATATCTTAATGGATTTGGAGTGTTAAATCCTGAATTGGTAATTTGTCATTTAGATCCAAAAGCAACATTGGAGATTGAGATTAGTGTAAACAAGGGCCGTGGTTATGTTCCTGCAGATGAGAACCGTCAGTATTGCAAGGAAATCAACGAATTGGCAATTGATTCTACTTATACTCCAATCCGTAATGTGAAGTTTTTCGTAGAGCCTTACCGTGTTCAGCAGAAGACTGACTATGATAAGTTGGTGCTTGAAATCACTACAGATGGCTCTATTCATCCTAAGGATGCTTTGAAGGAAGCTGCTAAGATTCTTATCTACCACTTCATGTTGTTCTCTGACGAGAAGATTACTCTCGACAATAATGACCTTGATGGTAGCGAGGAATTTGATGAAGAAATCCTTCGCATGCGTCAGTTGCTTAAGACTAAACTCACTGATATGAATCTGTCAGTTCGCGCCCTCAATTGCTTGAAGGCTGCTAAGGTAGAATCTCTTGGTGATTTGGTGACATACCAAAAGAGTGATTTGCTCAAATTCCGCAACTTCGGTAAGAAGTCACTCACTGAGCTTGACGACCTGCTCGAGCAGCATGGATTGTCATTCGGAACCGACACTTCTAAGTATAAATTGGATAAAGATTAATCAACGATGAGACACAATAAGAAATTCAATCATCTGAGTCGTAAGGCATCTCACAGAGCTGCAATGTTGTCAAACATGGCAACTTCATTGATTCTTCACAAGAGAATTACAACGACTCTTCAGAAGGCTAAAGCCCTTCGCGTATATGTAGAGCCATTGATTACAAAGGCTAAGGACGATACAACTGCTTCACGTCGTGTAGTATTCAGCTATTTGCAGGACAAGTATGCTGTTACAGAGCTCTTCGGCCCTGTTGCTACAAAGGTGGGCAACCGTCCAGGCGGTTACACTCGTATCATTAAGCTTGGCAAGCGCCAGTCTGATGATGCTGATATGGCTTTCATTGAATTGGTTGACTTCGATGAGAACATGGCTAAGGTAGAAAAGAAGGTTACTCGTACACGCCGTTCAAAGAAGTCTGCACCAAAGGCAGAGGCTCCAGTAGAAGCACCTGCTGAAGCAGAAGCTCCTGTAGAAGAGAAGACTGAAGAATAATTTTCAGCTAATTCTATACAAGAACCGCATCCTATTTTGGGGTGCGGTTTTTTTGTTTGATTGCATCAATATATTTGCATTCAAAAAGATTATTATGTTTGGCATAAAACCTTATAAGAAATGGGTCGGAGTCTTATAAGAAAATGGGTCAAACCTTATAAGAAATTGCCCTGTTTCTTATAATGTATTTTCGGGGGCAGAAATAGACCGCGTTCCATGTGGCAAAACATCGCGTTCCATGAGGTAAAACATCGCGTTTCTGAAGGTCAAACAACGCGTTCTTTTTTCGTGGGTAAATTATGCTTTTTGCTATTGGACGAAAATAGGCATTCGAAGTGTTGGGAAATGAAACAAGGTGGTAACTTGGTAACATGGTAACAAATAGCCATTGCGGAATAAGTGTCGAAAGATGTATTTTCTCGGTTTTGAAGATGAAATGACGCATATATTTTATTATTTTGTTAAAATATATAAATTCATTCGAAAATTTTGTGTAAGTTTGCAGTCCAATAATTATTACGAACCAATATACCTGATGATAATAAAAAGAATTGAAGATGAATCTTACTAAAAAACTAATTACACTATTTTTTGTCTTGGCTTCGTTTTGCCAAGTTATGGCTCAGAATCAGTATAGAGTCAACATGCATTACCAGAATGGTTACGACTGTCAATGGAGCTTCCCTTTCAAAGTGGAGCACATGTCTCATTTCGATTTTTCTGATGATTTGAAGGAACTAAGAGGCCATCGCATTGATGAGGAGGAAGGGTATGAGATGTATATTCCTTTCAATGTGGATTATATTGACAGCATTACATTCTCTGACGAAATTCCTGATTCGCTCGAGGGACATGATAAGCATAAGGTTTTTGCACTATATATTACTACTGATGGCGGATTAGGTGTGAAATCGAAGGACGATTATGTAGATTGCTATATTTCGCTTGATGGAAAAGGGGAGTATGGCGACTATTCCGGTCCTGCACGAATCAAGGGCCGAGGCAATTCCACATGGTTGTGGTATGATAAGAAGCCTTACCGAATAAAACTTGCCGAAAAGCATAAGATGCTCGGATTGGATAAGAACAAGGATTGGGTGTTGCTGGCCAATTTCCGCGACCCAACTGATCTGATGAATGCCTTTGTGTTTGAAGTGGCAGATTGGATGGGTATGGACTATGTAAATCATACACGTTTTGTCGAAGTATGGCTTGATGGCGATTATATCGGATTGTATCAGTTGACCGAACAAATCGAACAAGGCAAGTCGAGGGTCGATGTAGCCGATGAAGGCGGAATATTGCTGACGATGGACTTGGACGACGGACCTTCATTGAGTCCTGAAGCAACAGATAATTTCTGGTCAGATGTGTTTAGCCTTCCTATGGCAGTGAAATACCCGGAAGACGTTACTGAAGACCGTTTGGAAGAGATAAAAGCCGACTTTGCTCAGGTGGAAGAAGCTATCAAAGCTGCCAATTACCAATTGCTTGATTCCTTGATGGATATGAGGTCATTTATGACGATGACTATGCTCCAGGAATATACGATGAATGTGGAGATATGTGCTCCTCGAAGCATTTATCTTTACAAAGATGCAGGAGGCAAATGGTTTATGGGTCCATTCTGGGATTGGGATGCAGGTTTTTGCTTTGATTGGACCGACTATGAACGAAATCATACTTTCTTTGGCGAATACACTTCTCTGATGTTAGGTGCTGATCCTGCCAATAGGCGCGGTGGACGTTCCGATTGTCCAAAATATTTCACAAATATGTTCAAGTCTGACACCTATACAAAAGAGTATAAAGCATTGTGGAATAGTGTGAAGGATTCTCTCCTAACCCGTAATTGGGCAGAGATGGAAAAGTATGTTGATGAACTCGAAAAGGGAGCATACTATCGTGATTCGAAGCGTTGGCCGATAGTGTGGAATGGGCATACTTTCATTATTGATGAAGAGATAAATAAGCTGCATACTTGGCTTATTAACCGTACATACTATCTTAATGAAATTATAAACAACTATCCCGAAACAGGACAGGAAGGAGATGACAGCAACTATGGTGTGGTAAGTACTGTGGTTGACAAGATCCAAAACACGATAACCATTAATGCAATTATGAATGCAGCAGATGGTTATGGCCAAGACTTCCGAATTGAAATAAATCAAACTGTTCTTGCCGAAATGTTCGGAGTTCCAGTTGAGAATATGTGGGCAATGGATTTGGTAGCTCTCAATTCAGATGGCAGTGTGGGCCAAAACACTGCAGCCGGAGTTTATGGCGCATGGTTTGATGCAAATGGAAATACGAATCAGTGGGGTTCTGGCCATGTATATATTGAGTCAAACGAATTGTATTCATGGGCTTGTGGCAGTCATCCAGACAATTGCTACTCTGGGCATACCCATACCGTCTATATGAAATATAGCATGAATGTCAATGGCCAGACGAAATCAGTTGTCGTTAAAGTCAATTTTGGAATCAATACTGCACCAGTTGACAACGGTAAAGTCATTCCTGGAGAAGGTGGAGAAGGCTCTGGCGAAGAAGATGCAAAAACCATTGAAAAATCATACACACTCATTAAGAGTGGAGGCTATGCCCAGAACGTGAAAGTAGAAGTGGACAAAGAGGAATTGGCCCAATTGCTTGGTGTATCTTCTTCCGATTTGAGCAGGCGCAATCTTTCACTCGTTCCGCTCAATGTTGACGGTACGGAAGGAAACAATACCGCAGCCAAAACTTATGGTGCATGGTTTGATGAAAATGGAGATACAAATGAGTGGAGAAATGGCCATGTTTATATCGAATCAGATGACCTATATTCATGGGCTTGTGGTTGTCATCCAGACAACTGTACAGCAGGCGATATTCATACCGTAACCATGCAATATATTTACACAAATGGAAGTGTAAAAAAGACCGTAAATGTGGTCGTGACTTTCTTCATTTCCTAAAGGAAAAAACGCAATCATTGCTCTCTAACTATGTTGATTTTATAGAAAACGCACAAATTATTAAAAAAAAACTGCTGAAAAGTTTGTTAAAATTTGTTTACTAAAAATAAAATATGTAACTTGCCGGCCATTAAGGACCACTCAAGTCCGCAATAACTATTAAATTATTTAATAATTCTAAATTTTATGTTGTTTAACTTTCAGAGTAACAAACTACGCAAACATCTCCTGGTAGGAGGTGCTTTGTGTGCTGCAACTCTTGGATTTTTCTCTTGTACTCCAGATTACAATCTGGACAATGACCAGCCATCAGGACTGAACACAATCTATGGCTACATGGTTCAAGAGGGAAACTACAAGACATTCTTGCAGCTGATTGACGACCTTGGTGAAACAAGGACTTTGTCAATGACTGGTAGTAAGACCCTGTTTATAGCAGACGACGATGCATTCGCAGAGTTCTTTGCTACAAACAAGTGGGGGGTAAAGAATTATGATCAGTTGTCACTCGCGCAGAAGAAACTCATTCTCCGCAGTTCAATGATCGATAATCCTTACCCATTCAGCATGCTTTCGAGCGTACAGGGCCCAATTGAAGGCGAATGTATGCGTCGAACTTCTTCATTGCAAATTTACGACTCAGTTTTGGTCGTAAGTGTTGACGATCCTCAGCTCCCAACAAACTCAGCTACACCAGCTTGGGCAGTTAGAGCAGCTAATCACGACTCACTCGTTCTCTTCAAGGACGCATCTGCAGCACCAATGATTCACTTCATGCCTCGCTTCCTTGCTCAGAACATGATTACCGACAAGGACGTTGACTTCCTTTTCAACGATCCAGCAGGTACTCGTAAAACTGACGACGGTTATGTAAATGACTGTAAGATTATCGAGTCTAACATCTTCTGTAAGAATGGTTTCTTGCATAAAGTAAACAAGGTGATGACTTCACTCGACAATATGGCAGAGATCATCCGAATCAACCCTAAGATGAGCGCATATAGCACTTTGCTTGAGCGTTTTGCAACTTTGAGTTATGATGAAGATATTACAGATCGTTACAACGAAATCTACAACACAAATGTTGACTCTTGCTTCGAGAAAGTTTACTTTGCAAAGCGTGGCAACAAAACATCAGGTACAACATCAACAGAACGAAGCCAAGATATCGATGGTGTTTCAGTTGACGCATTGTTGAAGTTCGATCCAGGATGGAACAGATACCAGCCAGGTAACCTCAGCGATGGCAATCGTGACGAAGTTATGGAAGATATGGGCGTTATGTTGGTACCAACCAACGAAGCTCTTGATTTATGGTGGAACCAAGGTGGTGGTGAAGTTCTTAAAGACAACTATGGTGCATGGGAAAATGTTCCAAACAAAGTTGTAAAGGAACTCATCAACAACAACATGCTTTCTTCATTCACAAGTTCAGTTCCTACAAAGTTTAACACAGTCTTGAATGATGCAGCAATGGAAATGGGAATCACAACTGCTGATGTTGATAGTGTATTGCTTGGATGCAATGGCGCAGTTTATCTTACTAACAAGGTATTCTCTCCAACAAGCTACTCTTCAGTCCTCTTCCCTGCACTTGTAACTGAGAACATGAGCATTATCTACAATGCTATTGAAGTCCTTGACTTCTCAGCATACCTTAATGCAATGAAGCTTCAGGTTCCTTATAGCTTCTTTATTCCAGTTAACGATGGTATGCTTACATATATCGACCCTGTATCTCTTGGTCAGGCAACAACCAACATGTGGAAGTTCCATTACGATCCAAAGGCAGCTAACATGTATTCTCGCATTTCTGCAACAGTTTACCAAGTAACAAGAAATGAAGACGGAACTTGGGAAGTAGGTGACTCTTTGAAGAAAATCACTGGTAGCTCAAGTACAGACCAAGTATATGACCGTCTTGAAGATATTCTTGATAACTGTATCGTCATTGGCGAAATCACTCAAGGTAAGCACTTCTACAAAACAAAGGGCAACAACTTTATCAAGGTTGAAGGTCAAGTTAATGTAGAAGGTTCTATGCAAGTATATGGCGGATGGCAGGCAGAAGACGAAACTCCAATCACTGTCAACAAGATATACAACATGGACAATGGTAAATCATATGTAGTTGACGTGCCTCTTTACACTCCACGCAGAGCAACAAGTGATGTTTTCTCAGAAAATGAAGAATTCAGTGAGTTCTATTCAATGCTTCAGGCTTGTGGTGCTTTGTCAACAAACACAAACAGCACAATCAACTGGTCTTCATCATCAAAGAATGGTAACTTGATCTACATCCCAGACAAGGCAAGTAAGTCAAGTATCAACTACCTCCTCAATACATTCCATTACACAATTTATGCTCCAACAAACGAAGCAATGCGCGAAGCTTATGATATGGGTCTTCCTACATTGGATATGCTTGATGAAGCAATGGCAATTGACGAGGACGATACAACTGAAATTTATAAGGAAATTGAAGACTCAGCAGAACACCTTAAGAAAGTCATCCTCGACTTTGTTAAGTACCACATCCAAGATAATGCACTTTTTGCTGACCCAGGTTTTGAAAGTGGAAACTACGAAACTGCAAAGACAAACCCTAACACAGGTCGTTCATTCAAGCTAACAGTTGTAAACGATGGCAACAACATGTCTGTTCAGGGTGTTTGCAGCGAAGCTCAGAACGTCAACAAAGACGTAATGTGCAACGTAATGGCTCGTGAATATTGGTTGAACAATTCTAAGGTCGAACAGGCTACTTTGATAGAGACTTCTTCATTTGTAGTTCTCCATGCAATCGACCATCCTCTTCTTTACAAGTATTATCCTGATCAGGACTTGGAAGATCCTCTGTACAATCAGTTTATATATTCTCCATTCGAAATATATGTGCCTGATGAAGAAGAAGCTGTTAAACGTCGTAAATAATCTAAGCGTATGAAAAGAATAATATCAATGTTTATGCTGCTTGCTTGTTTCTGCGCAGCAGCACAGGCACAGGTAAAGGCTGGTGACATGATCTCAGGAACTGTCCAAGACGACATAGAACCATTGATGATGGTGAATGTAGTCGAAATAGACAATAATAATCGTATCGTTGCCCATGGAGTTACAGATATCAATGGTAACTTCTCATTCACTTGTAAAAATCCAAAGGACCACCTTCAGGTTTCTTATGTTGGATATAAGACTCAGAACCTCCCAATCAACAAGAGAGTGTTCAAAATTGTTTTGCAAAGCAATACTCAGATTCAGGACATTGTCATCAAGGCAGTAAAGAAGACTGAAACATCAGGTCTTCAGATTCCTATTACAGAAATCTCAACTGCTCGCCAGACAATCGATATGAAGGAATTCGAAGGTATCGCAATGACATCTGTCGACGAGGCACTTCAGGGACGTATCGCAGGTCTTGATATCGTAATGAATTCAGGTAACCTTGGTTCTGGTACAACAATGCGTCTTCGTGGTGTCAGCACTATCACTGGTAATGCAGAACCACTTATCGTTGTTAACGGTAACATCTGGGACGAACACAGAGATGTTGACTTCGATTATAACAACGCTAACGAAGAGCGTTTCGCAGAACTTCTCCAGGTAAATCCTGAAGATATCGAAACAATTACAGTCCTCAAGGATGCTGCCGCAACAGCTATCTGGGGTATGTATGGTGCAAATGGTGTAATCGAAATTAAGACTAAGCGTGGTCAAAGAGGTAAGACTAAGGTTAGCTATCAGTACAGTTTCAATGGTACATGGCAGCCAGACGGTTTGAAGACCCTTAATGGTGACGACTATACAATGTATTTGAAGGAAGCATACTTCAACCCAACTTTGAATAGTACAATCGCAGATAACGCTTCTTCAAGTTACATGCCAGAAATCAACTACGACCAGAACTGGTCACAGTACCACATGTTTAATAACAATACAGACTGGGAAGATGCAGTAAAGCAGTTTGGTCAGCAGCACTCTCACTTCGTATCACTCACCGGTGGTGGTGAACGTGCACGCTTCCGTATCTCAGGAGGTTACGACCATCAGATTGGGCAGGTTATTAAGCAGCGCCTTGATCGTTATACTACTCGTGTAGCTCTCGACTACTCAATTTCTGACCGTATCACAGTACAGACAAACTTCAACTTGTCTTACACTGATAACCATCAGACTTATGGAGGCGACCTCCTTGGTATCGCATATAAAAAGATGCCTAACCTCGCAATCTATGAAGAAGATGAATTTGAACGTTCAACTGGAAATTACTACATTATGTCAAAAGAGTTGACATCTTCTCAACTTAATGACCAGTTAGGAATTGCTAACCCAGTTGCCAATGCATATCTTGCTAAGAATGAAAGTGCAAACCTCAGTCTCTCACCAGAATTCATACTTCGCTATGATATCTTGGGTACTCACGATGCTTCACATCGACTCACTTATGATGGAACAGTTTCATTCAATATCGGAAGCTCAGACAGTAAGCAGTTCGCTCCAACAATTCTTCAAACTGATGGATGGATTGGTAGTAATTCAAATGCTGCATCAAGCAATCAGAGCAAGAGCAATAGCTTCACTACTCGTCATAGCTTGACATTCGTTCCTCATTTCAACAATGAAGACCACTCAGTAATGTTCCTCGGACGTTTCGAATATTCTTCAGGAAATAGTTCTAATCAGGGTATCGGACGTAGATGGTTGGCAACAAGTGACATCATTTCTCCACTTGCAGGTGGTGTGATTTCAAACTTCAGCTCTGGTGTAGGCCGTAATAAGTCAAACAACCTTGCAGCACAGGCACACTACGCTTATAAGGGTAAATATGTATTTGACCTCACTGCACGTTTCGACCGTTCAAATGGTAACCCTAAGAAGTGGGGTACATCTTATGGTGTATCAGCACGTTGGAATGTCACCGACGAAGAATGGATGAAGGAAAATGTTAAGTGGCTCACAATGTTGTCAATCCGTCCAGGATGGGGTCGTTCAGGTCGTCCATCAGGAGGTGCAACAGGTATGTATAGTACATATAGTTCTTCCGGTACTTATATGGGTACAACAGCAATCGCTCCTCAGCAGATTCGTTTGTCAATTATCCGTCCTGCATATCAGAACTCTTGGAACTTAGGTTTCGACTTCGGTATTCTTGACGATAAGGTATCCGGTAACTTCGAAGTTTATACTAACAACTCAGAACAGGTACAGAGCTATCCTATTCCAACATCATCTGGTTTCTCTAACCTCAATGCTAAGCTTCAGGGTAAGGTAAGAAACAATGGTTGGGAATTCAATATCAATGGTCGTGATGTCATCAAGAAGGGTAAGTTCGGTGTTGACTTCAACATTTCATTCGCTAACAACCGAAATGAAATTCTTGAAATGGACCCAATGGTGCTCGAAAACATGAATACAGAATTCAACCATAGCAATGGCCAGTATCTTTCACGTGTTCAGCTCCACAACCCAATCGGTGCTATCTACGGATTCCGTTACAAGGGCGTTTATGCATACAGTGAATATAGTGAAGAAGAAATCCCAGGTGTCAGCGGTCCAGATGCTCCAGTAGCAAGAAATGCAGAAGGAGAAGTTATCTTGAATGAAAATGGCCGTACAAAGCCAATGAGATTCGACTACAAGTCTGATGGTACAGGAGTAGGTTATGAATTCAAGGGTGGTGATGCTAAGTATGAAGATATCAACCATGATGGTAACATCAACGAACTTGATATCATTTACTTAGGTTCTTCTCTTCCAAAGCTTACCGGTGGTTTCGGTTTCAAGGTTCGTTATCGCGACTTCTCTGTAAACTTCCAGTTCAACTATCGTTTAGGACAGAAGGTTCTTAACACAGCAAGAATGAACTTGGAGAGCATGTACGACAACAACAACCAGTCTCGCGCTGTCAACTGGCGTTGGCATAATGAAGGTGACGTTGCTCTCATCCCAAGAGCACTCTATGACTACGGTTACAACTGGCTAGGTTCTGACCGATTCATGGAAGAAGCAACATTCCTTCGTTGCAACTACATCTCTACAGGTTACAACTTCAAACCAAAGATGTTGTCACAGTTAGGCGTTAAGAGCTTGAATGTATATTTAAATATTAATAATGTGTTTGTACTTACCAAGTACTCAGGTGCTGACCCAGAACACCCACAAGGTGGTTATCAGCCAGCATCCGATGGTGGTCGTACTCCACGTGCTAAGTCATTTACAGTTCGTCTGAATGTTGGATTCTAAAAATTGTATAAGATGAAAATATTAAATAAAGTAAAGTCAATAGGTATGGCAGCTGTAGCATGTATGACATTAGCATCATGCGAAGTTGAGTTGCTGCCATTGGATACAGTCATCCTCGAAAACTATTGGACAAGTAAGGATGACGTGGAGAGCGTCGTGGCTTCTTGCTATGCAGATTTGTGCACAAGCGATGTTCTCACTCGTATGTTAGTTTGGGGCGAGGTTCGTTCCGACAATATTGTTGCAGGTCAGCAGGTTTCATCAGCAGGTAACGACTTGAAGCATTTGCTTAAAGGCAACATTTTCGAAACAAATAGTTACTGCACATGGGCTGGTTTCTATAAGGCTATCAATGAGTGTAACACAGTTGAACGTTATGCTCCAATGGTTCAGGAACGTGACCCTAACTTCACAGAATCAGACCTCATGCAGAGTTTGTCAGAAGTTAAGGCAATTCGTGCATTGTGTTATTTCTATTTGATTCGTACATTTGGTAATGTTCCTTTCACATTTACTCCATCTATTGATGATAGTCAGAATTATATAATTCCAGCAACAAAGCAGGAATTGATTCTTGATACATTGATTATGGACTTGGAAGCATCTGCGAAGTTCGCTCCAGTTAGATACGTGGAAGAAAACAAGAATTCAGGCCGCATTACACGTAATGCAGTATATGCACTTTTGGCAGATATGTATCTTTGGAGAGCATCAAATGCTAATATTGATCCTACACAGCGTAATGCAGATTATCTGCAATGTGTAAACTATTGTGATCGTATCATCGAATCTAAGATTGCTGAATACAAGGAAGACCGTTATGGTTCGCTCAAGCGTCAGATCAGTAAGATTATCTATGCTGATTATGGCTATCCACTCATTGAGGAATGGGCTGAGGCTGACCAGTCAAGCGGTTCAGGTGTAACAACAAAAGCTTATAACCTTATTTTTGGTAAGGGCCACTCATTCGAAAGTCTATTCGAATTGTCATTCTCTTCTAATGAAGCAGCAGGTGGTACAACAAATGGTGTTATCGGTGATATGTATGGTAATAGCTCAAGCAGTGAAAACGGTGCATATCTTGCTGCAAACGAAGCAATGATTAATGGCCGACTCACATCTTCAACAAAGTATGACTATGACAACGGAACGCTTTTCACAGCATGGGACTTCCGCAGTCAGGAAAACTTCAAGTGGGATGAATCCAAGTCATACAATATTTTGAAGTATGTTGTAGACAATATGAAGGTACGTTGTGGTGCAACATGGGAAATTCAGCAAAACACTCCACGTTCACAGAACTATGCTAACTGGATCATCTATCGTCTTACAGATGTTATGTTGATGAAGGCAGAGGCAGAAGTCCAGATTGCTGATTATCTCCAGAACTATGTTCCAGAAGAAGAGGAAGCAGATACAACTGCTATAGATTCAACTTCAGAAGAACCTGCAGGAGTTAAGACTCGTGCTCCTTATTACAACGAATTCACTACAGCTGAAGAATACTATGATGATGTATTCAACATTGTATGTGCAATCTATTTCAGAGCTTGTCCACAGGCAAAGGATAACGCAAAGGCAGATTGTAAGCCTACAAGAAGCAGCCTTACAAATAAGGGACTCTTTGATAAGTTTGTAGAGGCAGAACGCCGTCGTGAACTTATGTTTGAAGGCAAGCGTTATTTCGACCTTCTCCGTCGTGCTCGTCGTGATGGCAACACATCATATGTGGCAGGTCTTCTCAGTTCAAAGTATGAGAATGCAAAAGCATTAGGTATTAAGATGGCTATGATTGATTTCTTCTATTTGCCATATGCAGAAGATGAACTCGATCGTAATCCACTCTTGGAGCAGAATCCTGCATTCGATAAGGAAAAGAAGAACGAATTAAATATTTAAGCTATGAACAAAATAATATCAAAAATTCAGTATTTTGTAGCGGTTGTGGTAGCTCTTGTGGCATTGCAATTCACGGTTGTCAGTTGTTCTGATAAGCCAGATGCAGATTTCATATACACTCAGACAAGTGAATATGCAAATAGTTATCTCAGCAACCGTTCTGACAATTTCAGCAAATTTATTGAAATTATCAATAAGTCAAGAGTCGTAAGCTTTGATTTGCTTGGAACTTACGGTGAGTATACTGTTTTTGCTCCAACAAACGATGCTGTTGACTTATACCTTGCAGGTCGTGGAATGACTTCAGTTGATGAACTTTCTGTTGAAGATTGTGATACAATTGCAGCCAATCATATTATCGAGAAGACATATTTCACAACAGACTTCTCAGATGCAACTCTTCCAACTGCTAATATGTTGGATAGATACTTAACAATCACTTGCGATTCAGATTTGGTTTCTAATCCAGGTAAGGTTGAGATTATGTATTTCGTAAATAAGTCTTCACAGATTATCATTCCTGATGACTCAGTCGAAAATGGTGTCGTACACACAATGAACCGTGTGATTGACGCATCTAACGAGATGCTTCCTGACTTGCTTGAGAAGGACTCTTCAATCACTCTCTTCTATCAGGCTCTCAAGATGACTCATATGGACGACTCAATGCAGCTCTATATTGATGATACATATTATTGCAGTCCTGACTCATTCGAGGAAGGCCATACTTACTACACAGGTGTTGAGTATGACAATGTATTCTATATGGAAAAGCGTTTCTTTGGCTATACAGGTTTCATCGAGAAAGATGAAGTTTACGCAGCTCACGGTATTAACAATTTGGACGACCTTATTCAGTATGCTAAGCAAGTATACGATGAGGTTTATCCTGAATGTGCTGACATTACAGATCCTACAGACCGTCGTAACTCTCTCAACCGTTTCGTTTCTTACCACTTCCTCCCATTCCGCTGTCCATACAATATGTTGACAGTAGACAACAAGATGTTGTCAGCCAATTTTGACCGTCGTCACTGGGACGTAGCAGATTGGTATGAGACAATGGCTCCATATTCAGTTATGAAGATTTCTTACCCTTCTGGTTCTCAGCAAGGTCGTTATGTCAATCGTCGTGGTATTCAGAATCGTAAGGATTCTCGCGGTGTATTTGTTCCTGGTGCAAAGATTTCAACTCCAAGTGAGGCAGAAGTTAATCAGACGGCTGTAAATGGTGTTTATCACTATGTTAACGATATCATTACATACGGAAAGGAAACTCAGGAAGTAGTTTTGAACGAGCGTATGCGTATGGATGCTTCAACACTCTCACCAGATTTCATCACAAGTGGTGCTCGCGGTCATAGCGTTATCGGTGTAGGTGGTTGTCCTGATTATCCAGGTCAGTACGGAGCCCAGAGTTTCTCTTCTGACCCTAAGGAAAACATTAATACATGTCTTGGCTTCAAGGCTGGAACAGCAAAGAACTTCCAGTATACTGATGCAACTCACCTCCATGTTCGTCCTCGTTATATGAACTTTGCTTCATATGAAGGAGATGAAGTTACAATTCAGGGTATGTTTGATGTTACATTCAAGCTCCCTCCAGTTCCAGAAGGCAACTATGAGGTAAGAACACAGTCTTGTCTTAACTTCCCAACTCGTGGTATTATTCAGGTTTATCTTGACGGTGAGCCATGTGGTATCCCAGTGGATGTACGTATTGCTGGAACTAATGCAAAGATTGGTTGGCGTTCAGATACAGACCTTGGTGACGATGAAGCTATCATGGCTTACGACAAAGCAATGCACAACCGTGGTTGGATGAAGGGTCCTGCAAGTTATGGTTTGACAGCTGCCAATGGTGATGGTGGTAGAAGTTTGATGCGTGATGGTTCCGACCAGTTGAGAAAGGTTTGGGGTGTATTCCATTCAGATGGAAGAACTGACCACTATGTACGTGTACAGCAGAAGTTGGAAACAACAAACGGTACATTCCCATTCGACTATCTCGAACTTTGTCCACAGAGCGTATACAATAATGAATACTATCCAGAAGACAAGTATTAATCTTTCAAAATCAGTATAGATATGAATAAAATATTTAATAATACAATCCGCACAGGTGCAGTAGCATTAGCAAGTTTACTTGCTTGCTACTCCTGTTCAGATACTTGGGATGAACACTATGAGCCAACAGTAGGCGGTGTAGTAGTGGATGCAACCCTGTATCAGCAGATTAAGGCCGACAAGGGTCTCAGCGACTTTGTCGAAATTATTGATGCTACTGGATATAAGGCATTGTTGGACGAAAGCCAGATTGTAACAGTGTTTGCTCCAGTAAATGGAACATTCAATAAGGACAGCTTGTTGAATGAGATTGCAATAGGTCACAAAGATTTGGTTATTCAGCGTTTCGTAAAGAACCATATCGCTCGTTACAACTATTCATCAACACCAAATGAGCAGTCAATTCTTATGCTCAACAAGAAGCGTACAACTTTCACTGACGGTATTGTTGGAGTTGACCAAATTCCTGCTAAGTCAGTCAATACAGTGTGTACAAACGGTGTTCTTCATGTAATGACAAACTCTCTTCCTTTCCATACTAATATATATGAGTATATGGAAACAGAGCCATTGATGGCAGAGATCTACGGATTCCTTCGTTCATATGATGAAGACTCATTGGATGTAAATCGAAGTGTTTACCGAGGCGTAGATGCTGAGGGTAATCGTATTTATGTGGATTCAGTGCTTATCACAGCAAACGATGCAATGCGTCAGTTGGATTCATATATTTATGAAGAAGACTCAGACTATATCGCAATCGTTCCTACAAACGAGGCTTACAAGGCACGCTACGAAGAGGTGAAGACATACTTCAACTATAATCCAAATGAAGAAGATGGCGACTCACTCCAGGAGTACTATGCAAACTATTACGTTCTTAACACATTATTCTATAATAAGAATGCAAACTTCCATCAGGAAGACTCTTTGAAGTCAACTGTTTACAATCCTTATGATCCTAAGTACAATGTATTCTACAAGCCATTCGAAGAAGGCGGTATTCTTGCTCCAGGCAACTATGTTGAGAAGATCGAGTGCAGTAACGGTACATTGTATAAGGTTGACGTTATCCCAACTACAATCTACGATGCATTCTTCCGCGACATTGAGATTGAATGTGAGCGTGGTGGTTCAATCAATCAGGATTTGGATGAAAAGGGTAATGGTAAGTACACAAAGACTTGTAACTACACAGCAATCTCAGAGAACAATGATGCTATTTCGAAGGGTGGTTACCTTGATGCTCAGCCATCATCTACTTCAGGCCAGCCATTCGTAGCATTCAACATTCCTAACACGCTTTCTGGAACATACGACATGTATGTCGTTACAATTCCATTGCGTATGGGACATGGTGTTCAGGATGCCGACACATTGAAGCCATATCAGTTCCGTGTCAATATGTTCTATCGTTCTGCTAAGGAAGATAAGGCCGGTGCTGTATGGCCAACAACAAAGAGTGAAACTCTCAAGAACCCAGCCGATCCAGCAGGTAAGGAACAGAACTTCGTAAGCGATCCATTAGAAATCGATACAATCTTCTTGGGTACTAAGACATTCACAGAATGCTACTACAACACTACTCAGGTAGGTGTTATGATGCAGATTCAGGCTTATGTATCATCATCTCAGACAAAGAACTATTCACGTCGAATGCTCTTAGATGAAATCATACTCAAGCCACATAAGGATCCAGTTGAAGCTACTGAAGTTAAAAAAACTCCTAAACATTGATAGATATGAAAATATATTCAAACATAACTATGCAGCGTTTCTGCAAGGCAGGAATTGCAGCTATGATATTTTGCGTAGGAGTACTTCCAATGTCTGCTCAGGAAGAAACTGAAACTGTTGAAGCAGCTGCTCCTGTTAAGAAAGAAAAGAAACCAGTTGTCAAGAAATATCCAATGAAGGAGATTTCAGGCCAGGTTGTAGATGCAGCCACAGGTGAAGGTCTTTCTGGTGTTAAGGTAAAGTCATTCAACAATAGTTTCTATACAGCCATGACCGACTCTGTTGGTCAGTACACAATCAGTGTTCCTACATTTGTAACATCACTTTCAGCTGAACTCGAAGGCTACAATATCATGCAAGTAGCAATCAACGAGCGTGCAAACGGAGTTGATTTCCAGATGTTCACAAATAAGTATCTTGGTGAATATACAGGCAAACTTGATGCGGCAAGAAGTTCTGCAACATCCAATTTTGAGCAAACTACAGCAATGACAGCGGATCAGGAAGTTCAGAACCGCTTAGGCAGTGATGTACGCTCTATCTCACGTTCAGGTATTCCTGGAACAGGTGTCAATATGTTCATCGAAGGTTATCATTCATTGAATTCAATTTCTCAGCCATTGGTAGTGGTTGATGGAGTTGTTTATGATATGATGTACGATGCAATCATGCTCCACAATGGTTACTTCAACAATTTGTTGCTTGGCATCAATATGGACGACATTGAAGATGTTAAGGTTCTCAAGAACGGAGCAGCTATCTACGGAGCAAAGGCAGCCAATGGTGTTATCATGATTACAACAAAGCGTAACTCAAGCTTTGCTACACGAATCGACCTTAACATCAACGGAAGTTATGAGCTTATCCCATCTACTCCAGACGTGATGAATGCTGATCAGTATCGTTCATATGCATCAGGCCTTTTGAAGAATACTGGTACTAAGCTCGACGATTTCAAGTTCCTCAAGACCGATCCTAATTATTATTATTATAATATGTATCACAACGATACAGATTGGAAGGACGTTGCATATCGTGAGGCATTCGCTCAGAACTACAGTCTCCACATCAATGGTGGTGATGATGTAGCCAACTACAACCTTTCTGTAGGATTCATGAATGCAAAGTCAACACTTGAGAAGAACGACATCACACGATTCAATATCCGATTCAATTCAGATATCGTTCTTACATCAGACATCACAACACGTTTCGATGTATCATATTCAAATGTTAAGCGCAACCTCCGCGACGATGGTTTCACAACTGACTACAAGAACGAAGCAATCTCATCTCCAGGTGCTTTGGTACTCGTGAAGTCTCCATTCGTTGCACCTTACGACTTCTCAACTGACGGAAAGATGTCTTCATTCGTATCAGATGCTGACAACTATCTTGACGAAACACTCGGTAAGAGCGTAGCAGTAGCCAACCCACTTGGTATCCTCAAGTATGGAGAAGCTATCAACAAGAACAAGGTTGACAATACATTCGTTAACATCGCAATCACTCCAAAGTGGCACATCAAGACTAATATGAGTCTTCAGGAGCACTTCAGCTATTCTTCACAGACTTTCGACGAAGCATACTATACTCCAATCATTGGTATGCCACGCTACACAGTAGAGAACATCGGTCCTGTTGAGAATACAGTAGGTTCAAACTTCTCACGCCACAATGCAGTTCAGAGTGACACACGTTTCGATTGGGCAATTCCACTCGGAGCACATCGTATTGATGCTTATGCAGGCGTTCGTTATTTGAACGATTCTTACCGTTCATCTTATCTCTATGCTTACAGTACAACAAACGATAAGACTCCTCAGCTCAGCAGCAATCTTGACAATAAGATTTCAGAAGGTTCCGATCTTTCATGGTGTTCAATGTCATACTATGCAAATGTTGACTACAACTTCCGTGAAAAGTACTACTTGCAGGGTTCATTCTCAATGGAGACATCTTCACGCTTCGGTAAGGATGCAGATGCAGGTCTTCACATGTTCGGAGTTACATGGGGATTCTTCCCATCACTCCAGGGTTCATGGGTAATGTCAAACGAAGATTGGTTCCGTACGAACAACCTCGTTAACCAGTTGAAGCTCAATGCCGGATTCGAAATCCTTGGTAACGACAACTACGATAACAATGCAGCTTATACATACATGAGCAGTAATGCATTCCTTCTCCAGAAGGCTGTAGGTATCGGTATCACAAACATCGGTAACACAAAGCTTCGTTGGGAAACAACAAAGCGCTTCAACGTAGGTCTTGAAGGCAACTTCTTCAACAACCGCTTGAACACACGCTTCAACTTCTTCCATTCAAAGACTGACAACCTCGTAACAATCGGTACACTTGCATATGTTGCAGGTCTTACAGATTACTGGACAAACGACGGTGCTCTTAAGAACACAGGTTTCGACCTTGCTCTTACAGGCAAGCCAGTAGTTGAGAAGAACTTCAAGTTGGAATTGGGCGCAAGTCTCGGTCACTACAAGAACGAAGTAACTAAGCTTCCTAACGGAATTGATTCTTACACTACAGACATGTATCGTGGAACAGTTCTCACAAAGGTAGGCCAGCCAATCGGTGTATTCTACGGATATCAGACAAATGGTGTCTTCGCTACAACTCAGGAAGCAGAGAAGGCTGACCTTGGTATCCTCAATGAAGCAGGCAATAAGGTTAACTACGGTGCAGGTGACATGAAGTTCGTTGATCAGAATAAGGATGGTCTCATCACAGATAAGGATAAGGTAATCATTGGCGACCCTAATCCAGATCTCTATGGTAACCTCTTTGCAAACTTGTTCATCGGTCAGCACTGGAGCCTCGGTTTCCGTTTCAACTATAGCCTTGGCAACGATATCTACAACTATGAGCGTTCAATCCTTGAAGGAGGTCACTCATTCCTCAACCAGACAACAGCACTCACTCGCCGTTGGATTGCTGAAGGACAGGTTACAGATATCCCACAGGCAGTGTTCAACGACCCAATGGGCAACAGCGTATTCTCAGATCGTTGGATTGAGGATGGTTCATATCTTAAGTTGAAGAACGTTACACTTAGCTATCAGCTCCCAATCACTAACCAGTATGTACAGGGACTTACAATTTGGGCAGCAGGTAACAATCTCATCACTTTCAGTAAGTATTTAGGCCGTGATCCTGAAGTTTCTTGCTCAACAAGTTCTCTCTGCCAGGGAATCGATGCAGGTTACACACCAGCTGGACGCAGCTTCACACTCGGAATTAAGATCAACTTGTAAAAAACTTTTCTCTATTGCATCTCCCTCCCCAGATGGGGAGAGAGGCAAAGGAGATAAACAAAGAATATATATGAAAACAAAAGCAATCATATTTTCAGGAGTACTCCTCGCATTGTTAGGAGTTTCTACCACTTCATGCGAAGATATGTTCACTGTAGATGACGAACTCCATACAAGAGATCTCGCTCCAAAGGATACAGTCTATCAGATGTTCGGTATCATCAATCGCATGCAGAAGTTGGTTGACCGTACAGTAGTTCTTGGTGAACTTCGTGCCGATCTCGTTGAGGTCGACCCAGCAGTTGCTACTACCGACCTGCAGAATGTCATGAATAATGATATTGATACAGAAAATGAGTACAACCATGCAGCCGACTACTACGCAGTGATCAACGCATGTAATATCTATTTGACTAATGTCGATTCATTGCTCGTTTCTCACAACAAGCGCTATTATGAGAAGGAAATCCAGGCATGTAAGGTATTCCGTGCATGGACATATCTCGAATTGGCAAAGACTTATGGCCGTGTACCATTCGTACTTGAGCCAGTGCTTTCAGCCAATGCAGCAAGTGAAATCGTAGCAAACGCAAGCAACCGTGCTGATATGAACGATATCTGTTCATACTTCATCGAAGACCTTCTTCCATATGCATCGCAGACAATCGTTGCGCCTGACTATGGTAATGTAGGCTTCACAAGCACACAGTTCTTCATTCCATCACGCCTCATGCTTGCAGAGCTTTATCTCTGGCGCGGATGCTACACACAGAATCAGGATGACTTCGTAGAGGCATGTCGCTACTATCACGACTACTTCAACTATCCTCACAAGTATGTAACAACTGGTACAGGTGGTGTTACATGGAATGGAGTAACATTTGAGAACACAAGCGATGGCTACACATCAGCTGTTGCTCCAGGTGGATCAGATGCAATCGCTATCATTCCTCTCGACACTTGTGCATACGATGGAACTTACAGTGAAATCTATCAGATGTTCAACTCACAGTACACTAACAACTATTATGTACCAGTGATTCCATCAGAGCGCGTACGCGAACTTTCACGCGAGCAGATCTATTGTATCTACCGTAATGAGAACAACCGTCGCGATACTATCTACAGCACTCAGAAGACAGCTTGGGAAGATTCAATCTACAAGGGCGACCTCCGCTTCTCTGCAGTTTATCGTCCATCCAACACAAGTGATAAGTATTCTGACCGTTTCAGCAAGGAACGTCAGCACATCATGAAGTGGTCAACAAGCGAAGGTAATGCAGGACCTGACCAGCGTATCAAGCAGTTCAACCTCTACCGCAAGTCAATTGTATGGCTCCACTTTGCTGAAGCACTCAACCGTGCAGGATTCCCTCAGACAGCATTTGCTGTTCTCAAGTATGGTATCTCTTCTGGTTCACTCAATCAGTATCTCACAGATACAGAGTTGATGGCACTTTTCGATGTACCTTCATTCTTCAACGGAAGCCTCGCATCATGGACAAAGGAAGCTGTTACATCAAACGGATCAACAAGCTACACAGGTTTCTACACAATCTATGATTCAGAAGCTGGTGGTGCAGGTGGTGCAAGCTACACAATGAAGGGTATCCACTCTCGTGGTTGTGGTGACTCTGAATACAACGACTACTATGTTCTTCCACGCGACTCACAGATTTGGGCTAAGTACGACTATTATAAGGAACTTCGTGATTCACTCACAAAGCAGTACAACGAGTTGTGCCAAACTCACGAAGCTCGTCCTGTAGAGGATGATGGTCATCAATACGTCGGTGACTACAATATCATTTTCTACCGCAATGTACAGGGTCAGGGTTCAACCCGAATGACATTCGTATTTGCTGATGAAGCCGATTCACTCGCAGTATATGAAATCTACGATGGCATGTATGATGCGCTTGACAAGATGTATGAAGAGGAAGAAGTAGCATATAATGCATCAAAGGCAGATTGGCAGGCAGCAAATGAAAAGCTCATTCTCGATGAAGAAGCACTCGAGGGCATGTTCGAAGGACTTCGTTTCTACGACCTCATGCGCTATGCAATGTATCACGGAGATAAGGAATTCATTGCCGACCAGGTAGCTAAGCGTAAGGGCTCTGCTGACTATGACAGCCGTGCCGACAAGCTTCGCGGAGGTAATTGGTACTTGCCACTTCCAACGAAGTAAATAAAGCTTTATAGCTAAATACACATTAAAGTGTCTGCTCACACATCGGGGGCAGACACTTTTTTTATGTTCCTTGCTCTGTTTTATCTTTTTCCTTGTTCCAAAACCTTAAACACATTGCTCTAAAACTATAATTATGTACGTTGCGGTAAATAATTATGTCAATATTTTTAATAATTATGTACATTATTAATATTAATTATGTACTATATTTTAGTTTTGTTCCTATGGGAAATATAAAACAGAGCAATAGAAACATGAAAATGCTCCTTCGTTCGGGATAAAAGATGCTGCAATTTGTTGCAAACATTGAATTTGGTTTGCAAAAAGATATGCAGAATGTCATTTTTATTGCTTTTTATTTTGTAGAGTCGCAGAAATGATGTAATTTTGCAATCGAAAAGAGAAAAGGCATATGAATTCAATCGGTAATTACGGCATAATCATTCTGTCACTTCGAATTAGTAAGCTCGGAGTGAGAGAGGCTTTGTAGTGTTGGTTGGAAGCATTGCATGAACGAACAAAGAAGATAAGAGATTTCAATAAGCCTTTCTTGCTCCGAGCGAGAGAGGCTTATAATATAAATAATAATGTGTGGTAACAACAAAACAAAATAATAACAAGAAACAATGAATACTCTATTCGACAAAATATGGGATGCACACGTTGTTCAGTGTGTTGAAGACGGTCCTACCCAGTTGTATATCGACCGCCTGTATTGTCATGAAGTTACAAGTCCTCAGGCATTCGATGCATTGCGCGACCGAGGCCTCAAGGCTTTCCGTCCAAAGCAGGTATATGCAATGCCCGACCATAACACTCCAAGCGATCAGCAGGAAGTGATAAACGATCCGGTAGGTCGCAAGCAGGTGGAAACTCTGAAGAAGAATTGTGAAGAGTTTGGCATCAACCACTTTGCAATGGGCACTAAGGACAATGGCATCATTCATGTGGTAGGTCCGGAGAAAGGTCTTTCTTTGCCAGGAATGACAATCGTTTGTGGCGATTCCCATACAAGTACACATGGAGCTGTAGGAGCATTGGCAATGGGCATTGGTACGAGTGAGGTTGCAGAGGTACTTGCATCACAATGTATCCTCCAACAGAAGCCAAAGTCGATGCGTATCAATATTGAGGGAGAGCTTCAGCCAGGAGTAACAGCCAAGGATGTAGCCCTCTATATCATGGCAATGATGACCACTTCGGGTGCAACAGGTTATGCAGTGGAATATGCAGGTTCGGCTATCAGAAGTCTGTCGATGGAAGGCCGTCTCACACTTTCTAATCTCTCAATCGAGATGGGTTCGCGTGCCGGACTTATAGCTCCTGATGAGAAGACAATCGAATACCTCAAGGGCAGGGAATATGCTCCAAAGGGAGAGGCATGGGACAAGGCAGTGGCTTATTGGAAGACATTGAAGAGCGATGACGATGCAGTGTTTGATAAGGAAGTGACTTATCGTGCAGAGGACATCACTCCTCGAATCACATACGGAACAAATCCAGGTGCTGGAATTGCAATCGATGGCAATATTCCTACACTTGATGAAATACCAGAGGCAGAGAAGGCAGGATTCCTCTCTCAACTCGATTACATGCAGTTCACTCCAGGCGAGCATCTCGAAGGCCATCCAGTGGATTATGTGTTCCTTGGAGCTTGTACAAATGGCCGCATCGAGGATTTCCGTGCTTTTGCATCAGTAGTGAAAGGCAAGAAGAAAGCAGAGAATGTAGTCGCTTGGCTTGTGCCAGGTTCATGGCTTGTTCGTCAGCAAATCATCGATGAAGGTATAGACAAGATTTTGGAAGAGGCAGGTTTCGAGCTCCGACTCCCTTCTTGTTCGGCTTGTTTGGCAATGAATCCAGACAAAGTCCCAGCAGGTAAGTTGGCTATATCTACCTCAAACCGCAACTTTGTTGGTCGTCAAGGTCCAGGTGCACGCACTGTCCTTGCAAGTCCGCTCACAGTGGCCGCAAGTGCAATTACAGGTGTTATCACCGACCCAAGGACAGTTTAGAGTTTAGAGATTAGAGTTTAGAGATTAGGGATTATTGAAAGAATATAGTATGAAACAGGCTTTTAATATAGTACAGTCAACATGTCTGCCAGTTGCAATCGACAACTGCAATACAGACCTTATCATACCTGCCCGATTTATGGCAGCAACCACACGCGACCCAAAGTTCTTCGGCGATGCTTTCATGCACGACCTTCGCTACGATGCAGAAGGCAAGCCAGTGGAGAGTTTTGTACTCAACCAGCCAAACTTCTCCGAAGCTCCTCGCGTGGGAGTTCATGAGATTATCGTTGGCGGCCAGAACTGGGGTTCGGGTTCTTCTCGCGAACATGCAGCTTGGGCAATTGCAGGATATGGAGTGAGAGTAGTCATCTCTTCATCTTTTGCCGATATCCATCGCAACAATCTGCTCAATTGCTTTGTTCTTCCAGTTGTTGTAAGTCAGGCGTTCCAGGCAGAATTGTTTGCCTCTATCAATGCCAATCCTCAGACGGAGGTAAAGGTAGATGTGCCAAACCAAACTGTAACGAACTTGGCTACAGGAAACAGTGAGCACTTCGAAATCAACAGCTACAAGAAATATTGTCTGATGAATGCCCTCGACGATATTGATTTCTTGCTTGAAAACACATCCAAGATAGAAGAATGGGAGAAGAACAACGCCTAATAGAGATAATGGACACAACACTCCGAGATGGTGAACAAACCAATGGAGTGTCGTTCGTGCCACACGAGAAACTCATAGTTGCCCGTATGCTCCTGCACGACCTTAATGTCGACCGCATTGAGGTGGCATCTGCACGTGTATCGGATGGAGAGAAAGAAGCAGTAACAAATATTTGCCGATGGGCAAGCCAAAACGATAAACTCGACCGTGTGGAGGTTCTTGGTTTTGTCGATGGGAAGGTTTCGATTGATTGGATTAACGAGTGTGGATGTAAGAATATCAATCTTCTCTGCAAGGGAAGTGAACGCCATTGCCGCTATCAATTGAATAAGACTTTGGACGAGCATGTGGCCGATATAAAGCAGTCAATCGCTTATGCTACCGAACTCGGCATCAACGTGAATATCTACCTTGAGGACTGGAGTAATGGTATGAAGCATTCTCCTGAATATGTTCGTCAGTTGGTAGATGCTTTGAAGGATTGTGGAGTCAAGAGGTTTATGCTCCCAGATACATTGGGCGTGTTGAATCCTATTCAGACAAAGGAATATATCAGTCAGATGGTGGAATGGTTCCCTACAATCCATTTCGACTTCCACTCTCATAACGACTATGACCTTGCTACGGCCAATGTTATGGCAGCAGTAGTGGGAGGATGCAAAGGCGTTCATACATCTGTCAATGGATTGGGCGAAAGAGCAGGAAATGCTCCATTAAGCAGTGTTCAGGCTATATTGAAGGACCAACTCCATTGCATAACAAATATTCATGAAGAGAAACTCAATGAAGCAAGCAATCTGATAGCAAGCTATGCAGGTATTGCAGTGCCACCAAACAAACCAATCATTGGAGAGAACGTGTTCACTCAGGTTGCAGGAGTTCATGCCGATGGCGATAATAAGAACAATCTTTATTGCAACGACCTCCTTCCAGAGCGTTTTGGCCGTAAGCGCGAATATGCCCTTGGCAAGAACAGCGGAAAGGCTAATATCCTGAAGAATCTTGAGGAACTCGGACTTGAACTAACCCCGGAACAAACAAGAAGGGTTACCGACCGAATCATCGAACTTGGAGACAAAAAGCAGATTGTCACTCAGGAGGACCTTCCTTATATCGTGAGTGATGTCCTGAAACATTCCACTCCAGATGATCACGTTAAGCTTCTCAGTTATATGGTAAGTACGGCATATGGTTTGAAACCAATGGCCAGTGTGAAACTTGAAGTGGATGGCGAGGTGTATGAGGAGACAGCTATAGGCGACGGTATGTATGATGCATTTGTAAGAAGTGTACGCCATATTTATCGCGATAAACTTCAGCGTCCTTTCCCTTGGCTCACGAATTATGTTGTAAGCATTCCGCCAGGAGGCCGAACAGATGCATTGGTACAGACAAGTATTTCGTGGCTTTACAACGATAAGCCATATCGCACCCGTGCTCTCGATGCAGATCAGACAGAAGCTGCAATCAAGGCGACCATCAAGATGCTTAACTTGATTTAAGCAGCCCCTAAACCTCCCCAATGGAAGACTAGTAGACCCGTTGGCTTGTAAACTAATAGACAATTAAAATAAAAAAGATATGAAATTACATTTAGCAGTACTTCCCGGCGACGGAATAGGTCCCGAGATAATGGAGCAAGGCCTTGCAGTTTGTCAGGCAGTTTGCGATAAGTTTGGTCATGAACTTACATATAAGTATGCCATCTGTGGAGCTGATGCCATTGATAAGGTGGGTGATCCATTCCCAGAGGAAACATTCCAAACATGTATGGAAGCCGATGCAGTGCTCTTTGCATCAGTAGGCGACCCTAAGTTCGATAACAATCCAAATGCTAAAGTGCGTCCAGAGCAGGGACTTCTTGCCATGCGCAAGCGTTTGGGTCTTTATGCCAATGTACGTCCTGTAGAGACATTTGATTGTTTGGTACATAAGTCTCCATTGAAGGATGAGTTGGTGCGAGGAGCTGATTTTATTTGTATTCGAGAACTTACAGGAGGTATGTATTTTGGAGAAAAGCTCGAAGGCACAGATGTAGCTTTCGATACCAACAAATATACACGTCCAGAGGTTGAGCGCATTCTTCATGTAGCATATCAGTATGCTTTGCAGAGAAAGAAGCATGTAACTGTTGTAGACAAGGCAAACGTGTTGGCCAGCAGCCGCCTTTGGAGGGCTGTAGCACAGGAAGTGGCAAAAGAGTATCCAGAAGTAACGACCGACTATATGTATGTTGACAATGCTGCCATGCGAATGATTCAGGAACCAAAGTTCTTTGATGTGATGGTGACAGAGAATACGTTTGGCGATATCCTCACAGATGAGGGCAGTTGCATCACAGGAAGTATGGGCTTACTTCCATCTGCAAGCACAGGCGAGCACACTCCAGTATTCGAGCCAATTCATGGAAGTTGGCCACAGGCAAAGGGCTTGAACATAGCCAACCCACTTGCACAGATTCTTTCAGTTGCAATGTTGTTCGAATACTTCAACTTGAAGGAAGAAGGCAAACTCATTCGTGAAGCAGTCAATGCAAGTCTCGACCAGAACGTACGTACTCCAGAGATTCAGGTTGAAGGTGGTGCGAAGTATGGTACGAAGGAAGTTGGTCAGTGGATTGTTGATTATATAAAGAAATAGTAACTCCCCCTTCCAATCTCCACGAGGGGAGGGGCAATCAACCTTAATTAATATGTTTCCCCTTAAGTGTTTCAAGGCTCCCCCTTGAGGGGTTTCTGTCCCCCGATAACGGGGGAATCGAAGGGGGTGGAAAGACCATTGAATTTAGAGGGGGCTCCTTATTTAAAACCTAACAAATATGAGAAGATTATTATTGACGATAGCTCTCGTAGCAGCCACATCAATCAGTATGATGGCTAAGGACAATATTGGCATAACTTCCACAGAGGTCAGTGCCGAGCGTTTCACTCTTATTGCCGATGGCATTCCTACCGACATTCTAATGTCAGAAGGCGATGCCGTGGGTGTAGGTATTGCAGCCAATAATCTTGCTGCCGACTTTGAACGAGTTTGTGGCAAGCAATCTAAAGTGCTTACAGCTCCAGCTGGCAAGCGTTTGATTATTGTTGGTACTCTCAATAGTGGCTATGTTCAGAAGTTGGTGAAGGCCAAGAAGATTGATGCCAAGGAACTGAAAGGTACGACCGAAAAGTATGTGATACAGTGGGTGGCACAGCCACTTGATGGAGTGGATGAGGCTCTTGTTGTTGCCGGAAGCGATATGCGAGGAACCATTTATGGCATTTATGAGATAAGTGAGCAGATTGGTGTTTCTCCTTGGTATTATTGGGCAGATGTTCCAGTGGCAAAGGCTTCTAACATGTCGATAGCTCGTGGTAAGTACACAGCTGGCGAACCTGCAGTTCGTTATCGTGGAATCTTCTTGAATGATGAGGCACCTTGCCTTACTTCGTGGGTGAAGAACACGTTTGGTACCGATTACGGAGGTCATGATTTCTATGCAAAGGTATTTGAACTCATCCTTCGCCTCAGAGGTAATTTCCTTTGGCCTGCTATGTGGGGATGGAGTTTCTATGCAGACGACCCACTCAACAGCAAGACAGCATCGGATATGGGTGTGATTATGGGAACTTCCCACCACGAACCAATGGCTCGCAACCATCAGGAATATGCCCGCAACCGCGGTAAGTGGGGTGCTTGGGATTATGCTACCAATAAGGATAAACTCGACCAATTCTTCCGTGAGGGAATGGAACGAGCAAAGGATACAGAAGACCTTATCACGATTGGTATGCGTGGAGATGGTGACACAGCAATGGGAGGCAACGAAGGACATGATGATGAACTCACATCAGACGACCAAGCCATTATGAACCTCCTTCAGCAAGTGATTGCCAACCAGCGCAAGATTATCAGTGAGGTTACTGGTCGTCCAGCATCAGAGCGTCCACAGGTTTGGGCACTTTATAAGGAAGTTCAACGCTACTACGACCTTGGAATGAAGGTTCCAGAGGATGCAATCGTATTGTTGAGCGACGACAACTGGGGCGATGTACGTCGTTTGCCATCAGAGGAAGAGCTCAAGAAGCAGAAGGGCGGATTCGGACTTTATTACCATGTGGATTATGTAGGAGCGCCACGAAACTCAAAGTGGCTTAACATCACTCCAATCCAACACATGTGGGAACAATTGCAACTCACTTTCGATTATGGAGTGGATAAGCTTTGGGTGCTTAATGTAGGCGACTTGAAGCCAATGGAATATCCAATCGACCTCTTCCTTGATATTGCTTGGAATCCAAAGGCTATCAATGCCGGTAATCTGCTTCAGCACACTCGCCAGTTCTGTGCCGAGGCATTTGGAGAAGAGCAAGCCGACGAGGCAAAGCGTATTCTCAATCTTTACAGCAAGTATGCAGGTCGAGTAACTCCTGAAATGCTCGATGCCAACACATATAATATTCGTACGGGCGAATGGGATGATGTCTGCATGGAATGGTCCGAGCTCGAGAATGCGGCAATGCGTCAGTATATGAAGTTGCCTGCAGAATGTCGTGATGCCTATCAGCAAATCATACTCTTCCCAGTTCAGGCATTTGGCAATCTCTATGAAATGTATCGCGCTCAGGCAAAGAACCGTTTCTATAGCAGCCAGAATTTGCCAGAGGCAAACGAATGGGCCGACCGTTGTGAAGAGTGTTTCCGTCGTGATGCTGAACTCTGCAACGACTACAACAAGGTGATGGCCGGAGGCAAATGGAACGGTATGATGACTCAGAAGCATATTGGCTACACCAACTGGAACGATAATTTCCCAGCCGACCGTCTTCCTCGTCTTACACGCGTTGAATTGGCAGCAGCCGACTCTAATTCGGTTGCTCCAATTGAAGGAAACGTGTTTACGGGAAGCAATGGAGTGGTTGTGATGGAAGCCGAGCATATCTATGCAAAGCAAGATGCAAAGGAAGCCCAGTGGACGGTTATTCCTTATATGGGACGCACTCTCAGTGGACTTTCGCTCATGCCATACACTGCAGCAACAGATGGAGCATCACTCTCTTATCAGTTCACACTTCCTGAAGATGTGACGAAGGTAAAGGTTTATGTCATCACGAATGCCACACTTCCATTCAAACGTGCTGATGGCCACCGTTATACAGTGGCTCTCGACGATGCTCAGCCACAGGAAGTGAACTTCAACTACAACCTCAAGGATGTTCAGCAATATGCTTATAGTGTATATTATCCAACGGTTGCCCGTCGAATAGTGGAAAAGAATGTTAGTTTCGATGTGAAGAAGTCGGAACAGCACGTATTGCGCTTGATGCCACTCGACCCAGGAGTTGTGTTTGAGAAGATAGTAGTAGATTTCGGAGGCTATCAACCTTCATATCTCTATATGCACGAATCCAACCGCAAACGTTAGACAAAGCCCCCTTCCCGTTCAATGGTCTTTACACCCCCTTTGGTTCCCCCGTTATCGGGGGACAGAAACCCCCAAGGGGGAATGACTTAAATTGTACATTGTACTTGGTTCTTTGCGCATAAATAGGATGGGTTTCATACAATCAAGCTACAAAGAGTAAAGCCAAAGGTGGCAGTGACTTGAACGATGCTGCCTTTGAGAGAAGAGTCGGCCAATTCTGGTCGACTTTCTTCTGAATATACGCAGAGGAATTTCTTTTCTGGAAATCTGCCAGAGCGTTTCATCTTGTTGCGAAGAGCTCGGGCAAGCGGACAACCTTTCACTTTCCAGAATTCGGCTACACTGACCTTTGTAGGGTCGGTTTTCATGGCAGCACCCATCGAAGAGATGAGTGTTGCTTTTGATTTTGAGGCCTCGATGATTAGTTCCACCTTGTCGTCCATCGAGTCGATTGCATCGATAATATAGTCGAAACGGTCGAAATCCAGTGTTATGTTTTGTCCGAATTCAGTCGAAGCCGAATAGCGTTCTTGCAAGGCAATGATTTCTGCATCTGGATTGATTTCGAGCAGATGCTTTTTGAGGGCTTCCACTTTTGGTTGGCCGATAGTGAGGGAAGTAGCCATCAGTTGGCGGTTGATGTTGGTAGGGTCGACAAGGTCGGGGTCGACGATGGTCAGATGTTTCACGCCTGAGCGTACCAATCCTTCAGCTGCCCAACTGCCAACGCCACCAACACCGAACAGCAGAATCTGGATGTTTTCCAGACGTTTCATTGAGTCGGTGCCGAGCAATGCTTCAGCTCTGGCGAAAGTATCTTTATGTGTCATGATTGTCAGTCGTTTTGACGAGATTGCCAATCTGTTTTGATTCGTTTGCCGCTATATGTAAGCAGTTTTGGAGTTCAAAAAGAATGCAATTCGCAATTAATGAGTGCAAAATTATAAAAAATAGTTGACAAAACATTGTATATTGCAAAAAAATTGCTAACTTTGCAACGGATTCAAAAGAAGCACTTAGTTTTTTTTATCACTTTAGAAGGTGATTAAATAGTGTAAATTAGTAGGAGAGAGTCAGGTTCGTGAAGAATATGACTCTTATTTTTTTGTCTTAATCCAGAAAGGATCAGGAGAAAAAACATGTATGGCCAGTTCTGAAAGTTGAAACACATGGGAGAATTTTATGTTTTCTGTTGAAGAATAAATCGTACTTAACGTTTGGCACGATTGTACTCAGCGTTTGGTATGATTGTACTTAGGGTTTGGTACGATTGTACTCAGCATTTGGTACGATTTATTATTCTTGACGTTTTGGGTTTTTAAGCAAGGAACATAAGGTTTTTAAGCAAGGAGTTTTATATTATTGTTTTGGGGGAATTAGATTAGAGTCAGATGGTTTTTATGGTTGTTTCGAAAAATAATTCCCATGAAGTAATTGCTGATTGCTGGTTTTTTCGTATATTTGCACTCGATGAAGCTATATTAGCTAATCAAACTAAATTGTAAATTTCACGCATTACGAACTCAATAATTTCTCAAACCATGAAGCGTATAATCATCTTTGCTTTATTCAGTGTAGTAGCATTTTCAATGTCGGCACAGCGAATCTATCAGAAACTCGGCCGAGGAGTTGTGGCTGTCAGCAATGGCTCGAATGTAACCGTGACTTGGAGACGCTTGGCACAGGAAGCCGAGGATGTCCAGTACAATGTGTATAAATCCACGTCGGCCAATGGCAGCTATACGAAGCTCAACTCGAAACCGCTCACAGTTTCGTGTTTCACTTCCACTACTTCGGTCATCCCAACAGGCAGTTATTTGGCTGTGACAACCGTGATCGACGGACAGGAAAGCGAGAAGAGTGCTCCGTTCCACATGAAGAGCCAGTTCATGAGGAATGTTTTCGTGGATATAAGGTATAAGGGTGGTCCTTTGGATAATGCTCAATATGCCACAAAATATATTTGGCCATGCGACCTCGACGGAGATGGAGAGATGGATTATGTGGTCGACCGAAACCCACTTGCCGGAGGCAACCAGATGGTGGAGGCCTATATCAGTGATGGCACATACCTTTGGACAGTTGATATGGGACCAAATGAATGGATTAGCAATGGTCAGGATGATCAGGTGGCAGCCTTTGATATCGATTGTGACGGACGAGGCGAAGTGATGCTCCAAACCAGCGACGGAACCCGTTTCTGGGATAAGGCAAAAGGCACTTGGGGCCTTTATGTGAATGGCAAAACCACTGGTGATACGGATGGTGACGGAATCATAAACTATGAAAGTCAAGGCACGAAGAATCCACCTCGCTATGCAACCGTTGTCAATGGAATGACTGGAGAGGAGAAGGCAAGTGTGGAAATGAGGTACAACACCTATTACAACCGCACCAACAAGTCCTCGCTTATGGGCGATGAATACAACAAACATGTCGGAAAGTTCATCATTTGCTACCTTGATGGCATTCATCCTGCCCTCGTGATGGAGTGGCACACACGCTCTTCAAATGGTGACCACCACTACTATTCCGAAGGTTTCCAATACGATTTCTCAAGCGGAAAAGCAGGAGAGTGGAAGGATATATTTCAGGAAGGCTGTGGCAATGGTTCGTTCCATTCAATCCGTGTGGGCGATGTCGACCTTGACGGAAAGGACGAAATGATAGAAGGCGGATGGACGATGGACCATACCGGGAAGGTACTTTTCAATGCAGGAATCTCACATGGTGACCGTTTCCGCACAAGCGACATCAATCCCGAATTGCCAGGAATCGAGGCGTTTGCCATCCAACAAAATGCAGGCGATATGCTCGGACAGATTCTCTATAGGGCATCAGATGGCAAGGCTATCAAGAAATGGTATATGAGTGGAGTGGGAGATGTTGGCCGAGGCGATTGCTATGATATGACTCCCGACCATCTAGGATGGGAAATGTTCTCCACGATGGGAGGAGTTTATGATGCCAACGGAGATTTGATTCCAGGATTAGACAGTTATTTCCCAACCGAAGCCCTTTGGTGGGATGGCGACCTTGGCCGCGAATACTTGGCAGCACCCGATGGAAACGGCTACAATGCCTACATTGCCAAGTATGGTTCGGGCCGATTGATTGAAATGGCAAAGCAAAGTGGCTACATCGTTCAGAGCGAGTATGGAGCACGTGCAGCCTTTTGGGGCGACATCATAGGCGACTGGCGCGAAGAAGTTCTGCTGAAGCACCTCACCAATGGAGTGGTTGATGGATTCACCGGATTCTCTACAGATTATTCCACATCTATTAATAATATATATTGCCTCCTCGAAGATCCTGCCTATCGCGGACAAATCACGAGCAAGGGCTACTATCAGACACCTAACCCATTCTTCTATCTCGGTTGGGACATGCCTCGACCTCAATTGCCACCGGTTATGGTGACGGATTTGGTAGGAAAGGCATCAGACACATTTACCGACTTTGAGCGTGTGAATTCAGCCACCTATCAAGATGGCAAGTCAATTCTATACGACTTGAACACAGAAGCCGAAATCACCGTCTCATCCACTATGCGTCCAAGCGTCATCTATATGATGCCAGTGAAGGGACAAACCACAACATTCAGTGGCAGCGGCCAGTTCGGAGGCGAAGGAAACATATGGAAGAGCCAGAACGGAACATCGGTCATCAACATTCCAATCACAACCAAAGGCAATGTAATCGTTTCGGAAGGAACACTCGAAATCAACAGTGAGGTCAATTGTCCTCTCGACCTTCGTGCCAAAGGTACGATTGCCGGAAACGGAACATACAATGACACAATCATGTTTGAAGGCGCTCTCAACTATGAGGGTTGTCGCGTCATTCCAAACGGAACGATGACCTTCAACCGCTCGCTCAATATCACGAAGCGCGTTTATTTCGAGTTCCACAAGCCAGAGGATATCATCCACATCAATGGCGACCTTAAAGTTTCGGGCAAGCCTATCTTCACTATTGCCCTTTCCAATCTTTCTGCCGGAACCTACAAGCTGATGGAATTCACTGGCGACTTCATCGGTTCGGTCGATAAGATTGAAATTAGTGGCATTACAGGTCTTTCCTACAATGTTGTAGTCGAAGACAAAACCGTATGCCTCCGCATCAACGAACAACGCGAACCAAGCGATTTCGTATTCTGGACAGGTTCAACAAATGGTCTTTGGGACTACACTACAACCAACTTCTGCATCGAAACCACAGCTACGGAATTCGTTGCAGGAGATAAGATTGAATTCGGTGATGAGGCAACAGCAACGACTGTCACGGTTGATGACTTGATGCCAACCTCTGGAGTGACATTCACAAACGATACGAAAAACTACACCATCAATGGCGATGGAGGATTCTCCGGAAACGGTGGTCTCACAATGAATGGCAAGGGCAAGCTTACCATCAATACAACGAAGAACGACTATAAGGGAGCAACCATTATCAACAGTGGTACAGTCAGTTTGAAGGACTTGGCCGATGGCGGAATGGTAAGTAGTATCGGAGCCGCCTCTTCATCTGCCTCAAACTGGAAGATAGGAAAGGCAACCGTTATCATCAACAACACATCAGCTTCAACAAATCGCGGATTGACACTGACTGATACTGCCACAATCAATGTTCCAAACGGTACTTTGGCCCTTAAAGGTCAGGTTGTAGGAAAGGGAACATTCGTGAAGACAGGAGGCGGACAAGTCAACTTCACTTATGGCGGAGCCAATACATTCAGTGGAGGAACCATCCTCAATGCCGGAACCATTGCAATGGGAACATGGGATACGACGATTGGTTCGGCCACATCGAAGATAACAGCCAATGGAGGTACAATCACCATCTTCAACAACAACACGACCTCGGCTGTTCCTTCATTCCAAAACACACTCGAAGTGCCAAAGGGCAAGACTGTGACGATGAATGGCGGACAACGTTGTGCCATCAAGGGAAGTCTTACAGGCGAAGGAACGTTCAGAATCAATTTCCCTTATGTTCGAGGAGATGTATCAACCAATGTGTCTAAATTCTATGGCACATACGAAGTGACAAGCGGTCAGCTCCGACTTGTTGCAGCAATGGATTTCTCCAATGCCACACTCAAACTCGATGCCGACAACTATGTGGCTCACTTGAAGGCAGGAAGTGGAAACGAACAGCAACTCACTACAAAGATTGGAGCTTTGGTCGCAGCTAATTCAAGTGCTTCCTTCGGTTCCGGTACATGGAACATCGGTTATCTCGGTACCGACTTCTCGTTTGCTGGTAAGTTCGGAAGCGGTGCAACCGTGAATAAATATGGTGAAGGCAAGATGACTCTCACCGGAGCAAGCACAGCACCAATCAATGTATATGCAGGTACTCTCGATGCAGAGAACACTTCGGCTCCAATCACAACGGGAACGATTAATGTAAACAAGGGAGGAACACTCACAGGAGCAGGTCAGACAGGTGCGGTAGTCATAGCTTCAGGTGGAACTCTTACAGCAGGAAAGAGCAGTGTTCTTACCGGAGTGCTTACAATCAATGGTACTCTCAAGGTCAATTCGGGTGGAATCATTGCAGTCAGAGGGCGTGGAACCACCAGCACAAAGGTTGACCAATATGTTGTTTCCGGCAAAGTGACTCTCACAAGTCCTTTGTTCCAGATGTCGCGATTGTCAGGAGAATGGGCCGAAGGAGATGAACTGGAAATCTTCACAGGCGAAGGAACTATCTCATTGTCGGGCACTCCTACATTCGAACCATCCGTACCAATGGAAGGCTACAAATGGGATTGGAGTGAGTTGCAGTCATCCGGTATCATTAAGATTGCTGCAGATCCTGATGCCATTCAAGGCATCGAGATGGATGAAGCAAGTAAGCAAGTTGTGTTCGACTTGATGGGTAGAAGAGTATCAAACCCTTCAAAGGGTATCTATATCATGAATGGCAAAAAGATTTATATCAAATGAAACGACTCAAATTGACGGCCATCGTACTGGCCTTAGGATTCGTGCCAATGATGGCACAAAGGCATCAGAACTTCAACGCCGGTTGGCGCATTGGTGATAATAAGAACGTGGTGACTCTTCCACATGCTTGGAATGAGGACTATGCCTTCAAGGTGGGCATAGCCAACTTGCCCGACAGCGTCGTTTGGTATCGTAAGGACTTCAAACTGAAAAATACGAAAGGCAAGAAAGTGTTTATCGAGTTTGAGGGTGTTCGTCAGGCAGGCGAGTTCTTTATCAACGGTCACAATCTCGGACTTCATGAGAATGGTGTGATGGCAGTGGGATTCGACCTGACACCTTATATTAAGGAAGGAATGAACCGAATCGAGGTGAGAACCGACAACAGTTGGACTTATCATGAAAAGGAATCAAACAGCAGGTTCCAATGGAATGATAAGAACTTCAATGCCAACTATGGAGGTATTCCAAAGAATGTGTGGCTTCATGTGACGGACGAAGTTTATCAGACACTTCCTCTCTATAGCAATCTGAAGACAACGGGTGTGTATGTCTATGCGTCCGACTTTGATATTGCCGGCCATAAGGCTACTATTCATGCCGAGAGTCAGGTGACGAACGACAGCAAACAGGCTCGTACGTTCCATCTCGAAGTGGCTATGGCAGAGACTGAGGGCAATAAACTGCTCGAAAACAATGGCGGCCTTGAATATGAGAAGGGTGTGAAGAGCCAATCCGTAACTCTCCAACCAGGAGAAACTGCAATACTGAAGGCTGAATGGAAGGCCAGTGGCTTGCATTTCTGGAGTTGGGGATATGGATATCTGTATGATGTGACCACCCGTTTGGCCAGTGATGATGGCAAGGCATTTGATGAGGTTGTCACTCGAACAGGTTTCCGTAAGACTCAATATGGAGAGGGAAAGATTTGGTTGAATGATAGGGTTTTGCAGATGAAAGGCTATGCCCAGCGAACAAGCAACGAATGGCCAGCCGTCGGAATCAGTGTGCCTGCTTGGTTGAGCGACTTCTCAAACGGTTTGCAGGTTCAGAGTGGTGCCAACCTTGTCAGATGGATGCATGTCACTCCTTGGAAACAAGATGTGGAATCGTGCGACCGTGTGGGACTCATCCAGGCTATGCCTGCGGGGGATAGTGAGAAGGATGTGGCTGATGTGAGATGGCGTCAAAGGACCGACCTCATGCGCGATGCAATCATATATAATAGGAATAATCCAAGTATTCTCTTCTATGAGGGCGGAAACGAGTCAATCAGCCGTGAACACGTTGTAGAACTTCAAGCCATTCGCAACCAGTATGACCCTCATGGCGGACGAGCTGTGGGAAGTCGTGAGATGCTTGATATCGATGAATCGGAATATGGTGGCGAGATGCTCTATATCAACAAGAGCGGGAAACACCCTATGTGGGCAATGGAATACAGCCGTGATGAGGGTTTGAGAAAATATTGGGATGAGTACAGCTATCCTTATCATCGCGAAGGCGACGGACCGCTCTATCGCGACCAAGGAGCTGAGGCTTGGAACCACAATCAAGACCAGATGGCCATTGAGAATGTACGCAGATGGTTTGATTATTGGCAGGAACGTCCTGGTACTGGTACGAGAGTCAGCTCGGGTGGTGTGAAGATTATCTTCAGTGATACTAATACTCATTATCGCGGAGCAGAGAACTACCGAAGAAGTGGTGCAACGGATGCCATGCGTATTCCTAAGGATGGATTCTTCGCCAATCAGGTGATGTGGCATGGATGGGTGGATAATGATGACGAATGGCAGACTTATATCATCGGTCATTGGAACTATCAGGAGGCTAAGGAACGCCACAACGAGCAATATTCTATTGCTTCGGCTCAGCAGAATACGGATGCTCCTCAGTTTGCAAAACCAGTGTATGTGGTTTCGAATGGCGAAGAGGTGGAACTCTTCCTCAATGGTCGTTCGCTTGGCAAGGGTGAGCGTTCATACAACTTCCTCTTCACTTGGCGACGAGTTGTTTGGGAACCAGGCGAATTGGTGGCTGTGAGTCGCGATGCCGATGGAAAGGAATTGAGTCGTCATACGTTGCAGACAACTGGCGAACCTGCATCCATTCGATTGACTGCCTATCAGAATCCTGCCGGATTCCAAGCCGACGGAGCAGATATGGTTTTGCTTCAGGTGGAGGTGGTGGATAAGGAAGGCCGTCGCCTGCCGCTTGATAACCGTATGGTAAGGTTTGAAATGGAAGGACCCGCAGAATGGAGAGGCGGAATAGGCCAAGGTCCCGACAATTATATTCTTTCGAAGGAATTGCCTGTGGAATGCGGAATCAACCGAGCTTTGATTCGTTCTACCACGAAAGCAGGAAAGATTCTCGTGAAGGCAAGTGCAGAAGGTTTGCCAGTGGCTACGTTGGAACTCCGTTCAGTGGCTCCAACGGGTGAGATGGTTGTGAGCAACGACCAGATGAAGATTTACGGTCAGCATGGCGAAACTCCTCTGGGACAGTCGTATGTTCAGACGAGTGTCGGTGTTGAGATAGAGAGTGCTGAAGCTGATGGAGGCAATGCTTCGATTGCCAATGCCTATGATGATAACGAACTGTCGGAATGGAAGGGTGGCTATTGGGCTACATTCCATTTGAAGGAGAAGGCTCCTATCGACGATGTCTGCATCAAGTTGTCGGGTTGGCGTACAAGCCGTTATCCACTTGAAGTGTATGCGGATGGCAAGATGGTTTGGAGTGGAACTACTCCTACCTCGCTTGGATATGTGCATCTGAAGATTAAGGAACCAGTGGAAGCAAAGGATTTCACACTACGCATTGCTGGTACTGCTTCGGATTCGAACGAAAAGGTAAAGGACAATATAGGTGGCGAACTTGCCGGAGGAAAGGCTAACGAACTCGACCAGGTGACTTCTACCAAGGGCAAACAGCCACTGAGAATTGTTGAGGTGGAATTCCTTAGGTCTCTATAAAGCAAAGGGCTTGCACACATTGAGTGGCAAGCCCTTGTTGTTTGTTGTTGATTGGTTGATTATTTGAAAATCAATGGGAGGAATTCTCTCAAGCTACGACGCCAAGTGAGGAATTCGTGTGCTGTACCTTCAGAAACGAATGAATAAGCGTTGAAGCCTGCTGCCTTGAGGTCAGCTGCTGCCTTTGTAACGCCATCAGGGTTTTCCTTGCTACCGCATGACATGAAGATAACCTTTGCCTGATCCTTTGACTTGATGTCAGATGGAGCGTATGTGCCACCACTGAAGAGACCATAGTAGCCGAATACTTCTGGACGGGCGAGAGTGATGTTCTTTGTTTCCATACCACCCATTGAAAGACCTGCCATTGCGCGGTTGTCCTTGTTTGCCTTTGTGCGGAAGTGGCTGTCAACGTAAGGAACGAGTTCGTCAACGAGTACTGTCTCGAAGTCCTTGAAGTTGAATCCACCAAGACCACCGAAGCGAACACCGTTTGTCATACCGTAAGTCATGACGATGATGCAAGGCTTGATCTTGCCTTCAGCGATGAGGTTGTCGGCGATAAGACCAGCATGACCCTGAAGAGGCCAAGTTGTTTCGTTTTCTCCCCAACCGTGCTGGAGGTAAAGCACTGGATAAGTTGCCTTGAGGTCCTTGTCGTATGTAGGTGGAGTGTAAACGAATGCTACGCGCTCCTCCTTAGTGCTTTCAGAGTGGAAGTAGATTTGCTGTACGTTTCCGTGAGGAACGTTCTTGAGTGCATAGAAGTCGCGGTCCTTTGCAGGGATTTCGATACCGCTTTCCCATCTTGTTGAACCATAGAAATTGGCTGTACCTGGGTCGTTGAATGTACCACCGTCGATTGATACGTGATAATAGTGGAAACCTTCATCCATCGGAGTTGATGTAGTTCCTGTCCACCATCCGTCTTCGCCCTTTGTGAGGTCAGTACCACCGTGAGTGCCACCGAGTCCGAGGCTTACGCTGACGTGCTGAGCCTGTGGAGCCTGAATGCGGAAGCGAGCATAGCCCTGAGAGTTAACCATTGGGTACTGCTGACCTGGCTGGTTGAGTTCAGATGGCTGGAAGTCTTCCTTTACTTCTTGTGCGAAACATGCACAAACTGGCAGTGCGAGAACTGCGAGCAATAAGATTTTCTTCATTTTGTAATAATAATTATAGGTTTGAAAATAAAAATACACTATTATATGACTCGTTTTCCCTGCTTTGGTTTAATTCTGGTCGTCGAATCAGTCCTTGACGATGGTCGTGTTGAGAGCAAACACTTTTTCCATGTTTCCGTTTGAATCGATGGTGTCCGTCCGGGCCGACATCAAGTCGAGCAAATTCACGATAGTGGCTTCCTGACTGCAAGGCACTACAGGACTTCCGTATTCCAACTGCCCGTGGTGGGCAAGCACGCAATGCACGATTCGCTTCGCTTCCTCATCCTCGATTCCAGCCTTCTCGAGTTCTCCATGCAGCTTATGAGCCGAGATGTAGATATGGCCCATGAGAAACATGTTTTCGGTTGGTTCGCCCTCCTTCGTGTATTCGTAGATCTTGCCATAATCATGGAAGAGGATGGCAATCATGCAGCGCTCGGGCTTAATCTTGTAGCACAGCGTAGGATAAACCCCTTCGAGGAGATGGAGCATCTGGTAGGTGTGGTTGAGCAAACCCCCATGAAAAGCATGATGAACACTCGTCGCAGCCGGCCATTTAGAGTAAGGTTCGAATAGCATATCTGCATATCGGCAGAAGAAGTCCTTGAGTTGGCTGTCGCTGCACATCGAGGCAAGATTGCTGATGCAGGCATCCCACTTGTCTCTCGTGACGGGGCGTGGAATCAGGTTGTAGAGCGGGTGACTCTCGAAAGGCATATCGCCCGGAACCATCTCCTGAGCCTTTGCCGACTTCCTACCGGCCGAATCGATGGCGATATTGAAAAACTTAATGAGTTGGCCCACATGAGGAGGCATTGTAGCAGGAACATCCCAAACGGTCACACTGATGGTTTCCTGAAGGTTGGCCAATTTGAGACTTATGTAAGGTGCTCCGTTCTTGGCTACATTGTTTGTTCTTGAAAGTACGATGTATTCAGAAGTCATAATTCTTTGGTTCTTTTTGTTTTACTTTGCAAAGATATAAAAAATGCAGGATGCAGGATGCAGAATGCAGGATTTATTTATTATAAAGCTCCAAGTTTAAAGTTCAAAAGTATTAAATTGTACATTGACTCCGTCGAACTAAAAAGTCTATATCGCGAGCCGAAGGCAAGAAAGATATAAAAAATGCAGGATGCAGAAACTTCATGCAGCGAAAATCTAGTATGAAAGTTTTGAAAGTTTCATCTTAAAAAAGAGAGTGGTATAGTAAATACCACCCTCTTAATGGATTCAGTCGAACCGAATGCTTACAATCAAAGTTGTGTGAGGAAGCCGTGAACTCCAGCTGCTGCCATGCATGAGGCAAGTCCAAGAGCACTGGCAAGTCCAGTCAACACGGCCACGATGATTTTAATCACGAGACTCAAAGTCTCTTTGTTCTTGTCGTTCATAATGTTATAGGCCCCCTTCCTGTTCCCCCAAGGGGGAATGATGGGGATTGGTTAATAGATTAAGTTTAAAGCCCCCTTCCCGTTCCCCCAAGGGGGAATGATGGAAAACCTCAATCAATAAGTCTCCCCTTTGGGGGAGATTTAGAGGGGGCTGGGGGGGCTTTCTTCTTCTCAATTATTCGCCTTCCTGTTCGTTGCCGCCGCCTTGGCCGCCACCGCCACCACCAGAGTTGTCTGGAGCATAGAGTTCCATAGATGACTGGTTGTTCTTCTCAGCTGAGCGGAGGAGTGCCTGGTTGGCACGAAGGCTGACATTTTCGAATGAGCACTCTTCACGGAAGTTCTTAGTCTTGACAGAGTTCTTGAACTTGAGAGTGACCTTCACGATGTTCTCTGCGGTGAAGTCGGTAGCTTGTGCAGTACCGTTCTTCACGTTCTGAATCTTTGGAAGGAATGTTCCGAGGTCGCCGAGTTCGACAGCCTTAGAGTCCATTGCGAGTTCCTTGATGCATCGGATTGCCATGGTGAGGACTGCATAGATGTCGCCCTTGTTGTACTTGCAGTCGTGGTTCGACATGTGCTCTGCGAACTGGTCGAGAGAGAAGGTCTCTGCGATTTGGAGGTTTCCGCGATAGCGGGTAGTGTTTGCGTAGGTGCCGAGCGAATGCTTCATCTTACCTACTGAATAGCGTATTGCCATAAAATTAGATTTAAGTTTAAGCCCCAGCCCCCTCTAAATCTCCCCCAAGGGGGCGACTAGTGGATTATGGGGTGTGGTTAATAATTTGGTTAACTGTGCCCCCTCTAAATTTTTTGATTGTGTTTTCATCTTCCCCCCTTGGGGGGATAAGAGAGGGGCTTTTGAGTTGAAAAACTCTTGCGAGTCGTGAGCTATTTTCTTGCTAGAAATAGGCCTCTTTCTTGCTAGAAATGCACTCATTCCTTGCTAGCTTTTCTTAACTCACTGCAAAGATACGAAAAATATATGTAATATCCAAATATTTTATTAAAAATATTTGAATTTAATATAAAATATGTGTGAAGTGTTAAATTTTGTAAATATATAAGATTTCAAAGTCTTGAAAGTTTAGAAAGTCTACTAGTGCCTAGTGTAATATTGGGTTAGATTAATATATAATATAATTATATATTAATCTAAAAGTATTTCTTCAGTATTTTCTCTATTTCATAAAATTCAATACAAATCAATGCAACTTGAAGCTTCACGCAGCAAAAGTCAAGTAGTAAACTTTCTAAACTTTCAAGACTTTCATCTACACTTTGACACATTATTAATTAACACAGAATTATGCATTTTGATTTATTCAGAACTATAGGCGGAAAGGGTAGATATATGTGGGCTACTCTTATGGCGGGCTGTGAAGTTCGCCATATTTTTATAGGCTCCTGCGCCTGCATGTTGCCTCTAAGCAGCAACAATGCAAGCGTGAGAGCATAGAATTTTATGTTATTTGACATATATTAATACTGTTTTTTTATTCCGTTTTATGATGTATGTGCCTTTGGTTGGAGAAATGACACGGCGACCACTGAGGTCGTATGTGCCATCAATTGAATATGTGTTGCCATT
>JAKSJD010000011.1 GCA_024398435.1 Bacteroidaceae bacterium
TAATTAACGTGAGTTCGACGAAATATAAGCCTCTATAAATTTGGTGATTAGCGGAGAATTATTACATCTCCAATGACTTTTAAGGTGCAAAGTTACACATTATTTATAAATAAAACGACATAATCCCAATGATTTAACTCTAAAATTAACACTTTTGCTATTAAAACGCCTTAAAATTGCCATCTCCACCCCACAAATAGCTCTTAAAAAACATTAAAAACGTTAAATCTCACCCTCCCTCCATACCACTCCAAAACCCCTCTCCCCACTTTTCTACCTTTATACACGCATTAACCTGATACACAATACTTTGCAAAAACTTTTGCTGTTCGAGTCTGACAAGCATATCGATTCCAAACTCTGTGACCACAATAGGAGAAGGTGCATTCTTTGGCTGCCAATTAAAAGAGGTCTATGTATCATGGGATACTCCTGTCGAGACGAGGGGAATTATGTATGATTATAGTACGCTGTATGTGCCGATAGGTACGACGGCATTGTATCGCGCTACTTACCCTTGGAGCCAGTTCCGCGAAATCAAGGAATACGATCCTTCTGCAGCGATTAAGAATGTGAAGATGGATGCTCCACAGGGAGATAAAATATATTACAACCTCAATGGCCAAAGAGTAAACACCCCTACCAACGGTATCTATATCATTGGCGGCAAGAAGATTTATGTAAAATAACGGAATGGCTGCTACATATTGACACCAACTCATCGACTATGAATTCTTAGTTTGACTCCGTCGAATATTCAGTTCGACGGAGTCAATGCGTAATCTCTAACCTCTAACCTTTTATCGTTTTATCGTTATCAATGGGAGATTACATTTATGCTTTCATTGTTGTATGATACTTGGCAGTAGGAGAAGAAATACTTTCCATATACGTCGAAGAACGTGCTGAGGGGCATTTCTGAGATGTGAATCTCTGTTATGCCTTCCATATCCCTGTTGTCATATTCCTCGGCTTCGGGATTTGGGGTTTCTGAGAAATAGATTTGCTCGAAGATGTATGGCTTAGGATTGATGAACGTGAATGTCATTTCTGTATCATCTGCCACTTTCGGAATCAACTCTACCCTGCATTCGCATGATATGGGTAGGGTGGTGTAAATGAATGTCTTCGCATAGAGATTGATGGGGCTCGATGTGGCTCTGGACTTGGCGGAGGCATCATAGTTTCTCCATTCCTTGACTTCTATGTCGCCTTGACTGATCGTATCTGCGTATTCATATCCCTGATTGTCCATATAGCGAACTATATAGTCGAAATACTTAAACGTTGTGGGATGAATGTGTATAACGACCTGCATGTCGATTTGTTTGACTGTGGATGCAGTAATGATTGAACGGGGGGTGTCATCGTCGTTGGTATCATCGCATCCGACCAACGGAATGCACAGTATGACTGCGAGGAGTATCAATGTGGTATGCTTCATAAGATTTCTATTTATACGATTAATAACAAGTAATATCTAAATGACCGGGCAAAATTACGAAAAAAAAATGAAACCGTAGCAGTATTTCGTGAATTTTATTCTCTGATCTTGAAAGATTATTCTTTATGAACAAAGAACTATCACCAACAATGCTAACGCTAAGAGTTGTAGGAGTTATAACCTCAAATCTCACCCTTGACCCACTAGAGTATAAAGAATCATGTATGAGGTCTTTCTCTCTCCGCTTTATCGACAAAGTCGCTTGGCTCGTCCAAGAATTATCGATTTGACTCCGTCGAATATTCAGTTTGACGGAGTCAATTTACCATGTACAAAGTACAATTTCATGCCTTGAACTTGGAACTTGAAACTTTATACTAAAAAATCCTGCATCCTGCATCCAGCATCCAGCATTTTTTTATTACCTTTGTACCCAAAGTTAATAAACAAGATGAAGAAAGAACAACTCATACTGAAAGATACTTCGTTCGTCGACCTTATGGCGCGACGTATCTTCAATGTGCTTATCGTTGCAAATCCTTACGATGCCTTCATGCTGGAGGACGACGGACGCATCGATGAGAAGATTTTCGACGAATACTCAAAACTCGGCCTTCGATATCCGCCTCGCTTCTTTCAGGCAGCCAATGATGAGGAAGCTCGCCAACTGATGCAGCAGACCAAGTTCGAACTCGTGATCTGTATGCCTGGTAACGACAGCAACGACGTGTTCGACGTGGCTCGCAACGTGAAATCGTTCCTTCCCGACATTCCAATCGTGGTGCTTACTCCTTTCTCGCATGGTATCACAAAGCGAATGCAGAATGAGGACCTCAGCATCTTCGAATATGTGTTCTGCTGGCTTGGCAATACCGACCTCCTGCTCTCTATCATCAAGTTGATGGAGGACAAGATGAACCTCGAACACGATATCGAGGCGGCTGGTGTTCAGATGATCATGTTGGTGGAGGACTCTATCCGCTTCTATTCGAGCATCCTGCCAAATCTCTATAAGTTCGTACTTCAGCAGAGTCTTGAATTCGCTACCGAAGCCCTCAACAGCCAGTTGGAGACACTCCGAATGAGAGGTCGTCCAAAGATTGTGCTTGCCCGCAACTATGAAGAGGCTTGGAATCTCTATCAGCGATTCAAGGACAACACTCTGGGAGTGATCAGCGACTGCAAGTTCCCGATGACTGACGATAAGAAGGAACTCAGGGATAAGAGTATAAGTCTTGCCCAGAAGAAGGACGAGCAAGCTGGCTACAAACTCCTCTCTGCCATTCGTGCCGAAGACAAGTTCGTACCGCTTATCATGGAAAGTTCCGAACCCGAGAACGAACGCCTTGCCGACCTTTGTCATGCCAGTTTCATCGATAAGAACTCGAAGAAACTCGATGTCGACCTCCGCCGATTGGTGCGCAAGTACTTTGGTTTCGGCGACTTCATCTTCCGCAATCCTGAAACCATGGAAGAAGTGGCTCGCATCAAGAACCTCAAGGACCTTCAGGATCAGATTTTCTCGCTTCCACGCGAATCGCTTCTCTATCATATCAGCCGAAACAATGTCAGCCGTTGGCTTGGTTCGCGTGCCTTGTTCCCAATCTCCGAATTCCTGAAACACATCACTTGGAATTCGCTTCAGGATGTGGATATGCACCGCCAGATTATCTACGATGCTATCGTCAGCTACCGAAGGATGAAGAACAGGGGTGTTGTGGCTACCTTCCGCAAAGATCGTTTCGACCGCTTCTCCAATTTTGCCCGAATAGGTGAAGGTTCGCTCGGAGGCAAGGGCAGAGGCTTGGCTTTCCTCGACAATATCATAAGCCGCCATGAAGACCTCAACCAATACGATAATGCCGAGGTCACGATTCCGAAGACAGTCGTGCTGTGTACGGATATCTTCGATGAATTCATGGATTCGAACGAACTCTATCAGATTGCCCTCAGTGACGCTACGGACGAAGAGATTCTCCAAAACTTCCTTCAAGCCAAACTGCCGGAAGAACTTACCGACGACCTTCTTGCATTCATTGATGTAGTGAAGACGCCGATCGCCATCCGAAGCAGTAGCCTTCTCGAAGATGCCCACTACCAGCCGTTTGCAGGAGTTTACAGCACTTACATGATTCCGTATGTTGAGGACAAGACATTGCAACTGAAACTTCTCGGCGATGCCATCAAGGGCGTGTATGCATCGGTGTTCTATCAGGATTCGAAAGCTTACATGACTGCCACAAGCAATGTGATCGACCAAGAGAAGATGGCCGTAATCCTTCAGGAAGTGGTGGGAACTCAATACGAAAACTATTTCTATCCAACCATTTCGGGAGTTGCTCGCAGTATCAACTACTACCCAATCGGCGACGAAAAGGCAGAGGAAGGTACCGTGAACCTTGCATTGGGACTTGGTAAGTATATCGTCGATGGCGGAATGAGTCTTCGCGTGTGTCCTTACCATCCACATAAGGTGTTGCAGACGAGCGAGATGGAGATTGCCCTTCGTGAGACACAAACCTATTTCCAGGCTCTCGACACGAAGAATATCAAGGACGATTTCAAGGTGGATGATGGTTTCAACCTCTTGAAAGTGATGGTTCGCGATGCCGAGAAAGATGGTTCGCTCCAGTATATTTGCAGCACCTACGACCCATACGACCAATGCATATACGATGGATTCTATGAAGGCAGAAACCGCAAGCTCATCACGTTTGCAGGTGTGCTTCAGCAAGGAGTGTTCCCTCTTCCGGAGATTCTTTGCGACATCCTTCGCTACGGACAGGACGAGATGCGCCGACCTGTGGAGATTGAGTTTGCAGTGAATCTCCATCCCGACAAGACGGGTGAGTTCTATCTGCTTCAGATTCGTCCGATGGTCGATAATAAGATGGTCATCGAGGAAGACCTCACACAGATAAAAGACGAGGAATGCCTTATCCGCAGCCACAATGCCATAGGTCTCGGAATCAACAACGAGGTGCAGGATATCGTATATGTGAAGACGGAAGGATATTCGGCAAGCAACAACCCTCGCATTGCCGATGAGGTGGAAAGCATCAACCGCAAGTTCATCAATACCGACAAGTCATACGTCTTGATTGGCCCTGGACGATGGGGAAGCAACGACAGTTGGCTTGGCATTCCGGTGAAGTGGCCAAGCATAAGTTGTGCAAAAGTGATTGTTGAGGCGGGTCTCAAGGATTATAGGGTGGAACCAAGTCAGGGCACCCATTTCTTCCAGAACCTCACATCGTTTGGCGTTGGCTATTTTATTGTCAACGACTATATAGGTGATGGCGTTTACGATATCAATTTGCTGAACAGTATGCCGGCAGTGGAAGAAACTGAATTCGTGCGTCATGTACACCTCGACCACCCTCTCTCTATCAAGATTGATGGTATGAAGAAAGAGGGCGTCGTGATGATGGTTGAATAGGTGGGTATCACTTTAGGGGGCGCAGCATCAGAAACTGACGTCGATGCCAAGTCCGATGACATTATTCTTGCGGCTGTAGGTGGTAGAGCTTACAGCCGTATTTTTTGTGTAGTCGTCATAGTTGGTTTGGAAGTAAGCCACGTTCAGCTTTACGTTTTGACTTACTTTCACGCCCACTCCAAAACCGAATGAATAGCTGTTGAGACAGAAACCCATATCGCTCAGGTTGTCGGCCGTCTGGTTGTACATAGTCTTCTGATAGCCACAACTTACCTCCACTCTTCGTGTGATGTCGTATTCCACACCTGCAGTCAGTTCGTCGGTATCGCCCACGTTATCGTCCATCCATTGCTTTGTGTCCACATCGAAATAGTGGTGGTAGCCAAAGTCGAGGCGTAGGCGGTCGGTCGGACTTATCTGTGCACCTACAGTGAGCAATCCCGGAATGTCGTTGGCTGTGGTGACACCATCCAGATAACCGCGGAAGGCGGGTTGGGTTTGAGCCAACTGATTGAGTGATTCACTGTTGTCGGCAGAGTTCTTCAGCCGGAGACGGGTCTTGAATTCGTATTTAGCCGCAAAGTTCACATATCGGTTTGGCTTGTAGTCGATACCGATGATAGGGGCAATGCCGAAGCCGCGTTGGTCGCAATCGAGGGAATAGGATGTAGGAACATCGATGATGTCGCCAGAAAGGGCATTACGGAACTTGATGCCTTGCAGATGTCCCACATAGTTATTTGTCGCATATACATTACGGATTCCCACCGAAACGCTCAACTTGTCTGAGATTTTTCTCGCAGCAGTGAGGGTAAGGCCGAAACTGTAGGAACGTCCTTTCACATAGCTGTCCAAGGCATAGCCGCCGAATGCTTGGCCGAGGGTGGTCATTCCCATATTGCCTACGAGTGCCTCGAACGAAGCCACGCCGTCATTGAATTCACACGAACCTCCGCCACCAATCACTCCAAGACCTGCCTGGAAGCTCCATTTGTCTCGATTGTAGGCAAAGTAGAGAGATGGTTGGATTGGTACGTTCACATCGCCCTTGAACTTTCGGTAGCCATCCGAAGAAGGATTGCCGAAGTTGTACTTGAAGAGGTCGCCGTAGCTGGCCAAGGCATTACGTTGTTGTTTCACGTGTTGCCAATTGAATTGCAGATGAAATCCTCCGGGAAGGAAAGCTGCTCCGGCTGGATTGTAGTAAACGCCGTCGATGCCGATAGATGCCTCACGGGCAGGATTGCGCAGGAAGTTGATGCTTTGGTTTGTGTTTGTGATGTAGCCGCCTGCCATTGCTTGGGTGGTTGAAAGTGTTATCAATATTCCACCGCATACTAAATTCTTAATCTTCATACTTTCATTGATAATTAATATTCTTTTTGTCGTGTCTGATTGTTTCGACGGTGCAAAGTTATTGCTTTTGCTGGTAATGCATATCGTTTTTTTTATAAAAATTTTATTGATTTCTCACTGTACTTCCTCTGTGTGCAGACATTTTCCGATTTTATTGCACACTTCAGCTTGTTTTGTAGCATAGGGATATGAAATAAAACATAAGGGGCGCGCCTCTCGGCGTACCCCTTACTGATTGTCGTGTTTAAATTTTACTTATTATGCTATGGTAGATATTTTATTTTATACAATACCCTGTGCCATCATTGCTTTGGCAACTTTCATGAAGCCAGCAACGTTTGCACCCTTGACGTAGTTGATATATCCGTCAGGTTCAGTACCGTACTTAACACAGTTGGCGTGGATGTCTTCCATAATCATGTGGAGACGCTGGTCAACTTCTTCAGATGTCCATGACAGACGCTCTGAGTTCTGACTCATTTCAAGACCTGATACAGAAACACCACCTGCGTTGGAAGCCTTACCTGGAGTGTAGAGAATCTTTGCCTTCTGGAATACACGTACAGCACCTGGAGTAGATGGCATGTTTGCACCTTCGCTTACTGCGATAACTCCGTTGTCGACGAGTGCCTGAGCCTGTTCCTCATTGAGTTCGTTCTGAGTAGCGCAAGGAAGAGCGATGTCTGCCTTCTCGTGCCAAGGGCGTTCGCCTGCAACATACTTGCAACCATATTTCTCAGCATATTCTCTGATACGTCCACGGTAAACTTGCTTGAGTTCCATGATGTAGTCGAGCTTTTCGCGGTCGATTCCGTCTGGATCGTAGATGTAACCGTCAGAGTCGGACATTGTGAGCACCTTACCACCGAGCTGGAGAACCTTCTCTGCTGTGTACTGTGCAACGTTACCTGAACCTGAGATAAGCACTGTCTTACCCTTGAGGTCCCATCCTCTTGTCTTCAACATTTCGCAGAGGAAGTAAACGTTTCCGTAACCTGTAGCTTCTGGACGGATGAGTGAACCACCGAATTCGCGGCCCTTGCCTGTGAATGTACCGCTGAACTCGTGAGTGAGCTTCTTGTACATACCGAACATGTAGCCAACTTCGCGACCGCCTACGCCGATATCGCCAGCAGGAACGTCAGTGTCAGGACCGATGTGGCGAGTGAGTTCGAGCATGAATGCCTGGCAGAAACGCATAACTTCAGCGCTGCTCTTTCCACGTGGAGAGAAGTCGGAACCTCCCTTACCGCCACCCATTGGAAGGGTAGTGAGAGAATTCTTGAATGTCTGCTCGAATGCGAGGAACTTCAAGATACCGAGGTTTACGCTCTGGTGGAAACGGATACCACCTTTGTAAGGGCCGATGGCGTTGTTGTGCTGAACGCGGTAACCCATGTTGGTTTGGATGTTGCCCTGGTCGTCCATCCAGTTTACGCGGAACTGGTAAACTCTGTCTGGAATGCAGAGGCGTTCTATGAGGTTCACCTTGTCAAATTCAGGGTGTTTGTTGTATTCTTCTTCGATAGTACCAAGTACTTCTTCTACTGCCTGATGGTATTCAGGCTCATTTGGGAAACGCATCTTAAGTGTTTCTAAAACTTTTTTTGCATCCATAATGTTTTGATTTTATTTAGTTATATCTTTAATACCTTATTTATTATTTATAATAGTTAGTTCCGGTTGAGGTTCCGACTTTTTTAGGTTCCAAACTCAAGGTTCAGGTCGCAAAAAGTAAGTTTTAGGGTCCTTTACCTTGTGTTTGTGTTGTTTTCTGGGTGCAAAGTTAGTGATATTCTGCAAACTGACAAAATAATCGTGACATTTTTTTATGTTTTTCTTTGTTTTTTATGTAAAAACGTAACTTTATGCAATAATTATTTAAAAAATTGAAAGTATTATGCATGTTGTGCTCGAAAACACGTCATAATAATGGCATAAAACAGCTTCCCTCCCCGAATATCCTGCATATTGTGAATGCATATACATTATTTTCTTGCATAAAAGTGGGTTGTCGTGTCAAAGTTTTATGGTTGTAGGTTACAAATTGTAACAAAAAAGGCCGACACAAGGATAAAAAGTGCCGGCCGATGTAGTCGAAATGCTGTTTGGTTATCTTGCGAGTACTCTCATGTTGAACCAAGTGTTGTTTTCGTAGCTTACATAGTGGTCGAATGTCTTTTGGGCAGTGAAGTTCCACCATCCACCATTTCTTGGTGCCCAGATTTCACCTACCTTCACCATGACTTCCTTCTTTCGGGTAGAGTTGTTGATTACCTTGCCGAAGTAGAAGTCGTCGTCGTCGTTGTCGCAGGCAGCGAATGTCGCACCCATCAATACAGTGAGAACCATTAAGAGATACTTTTTCGTAAGTCTTTGATATTTGTTGATAAATTGATTGACTCGATGCAAGTCGGAGTGTTGTTTAGGCAATGACTTACATATTGACACCAACATATCAACTATGTTTTCTCTCCGCAAATTATCATAAATTTTTCGATTGCCAGCCCTGAGTCTTATGCTCATTCCCATTTCCTTGCAAGCAAGCTTGCAGATAAATGGTCAGAGCAAATCCTCAAAAGTCTTGTGCCAAGCCTTTCATTTGGCTGACAATATTAGAAGCAAATTCCCTCCGGATGGAATTTATTTAAAATTTACGAATAATATTTGAGCGTAAGGCCGAAAGGCCGACTTGGAAGATGTGGAGCCTTTTGATGGGAACTCGTTCACAAAAAGAAGGAGTCACATCTTACAAAGGAAGCGAAGCGATACGCTCAAATCGATAATTTACGGAGAGAGAAAAACTGTAGTGTCATTATGTTAGTCACTACCGTTGTTTATGATATGTTTCTTTCCATCAATAGCGTTGTAAAGTTACGGATTTTCTAATTATACAACGTAAAAACGCAGGAGAAAAATGATAGTTCAGGCTCTGTTTTATGTGATTTTGCAGAAAAACGTATCGCATGGGCTCATGTTCAAGGTATATGAAAGGCCCCTCTCATCTCCTTGGTAGCAATGTTGGGTACATTCGTTCTGTTAAACCAAGTGAATCCTGAGGGGCCCTTTTTAGTTCAAGGTTCAAAGTATATTTTACTCTAACCACTAACCCCTAACCCATCCTCCACCCCCTGGGGGGACGGGAGGGGGGCTTTGACCTTTAATGACTGAGGATATAGTTGTATATCAGCATTGCATCCGTTGCATTTACCTTGCCGTCGTTGTTCACGTCTTCCGGAATGGCTGATGATCCCTCTTCTACGATGTTAAGGAACTCCTCCCATACATCCGCAGAGGCATACAGGGATTTTGTGCCTCCTGGTACATACAGTTTACACAGTGACTTGTCGACGTTTTCAAACGCTCCGTTAGGTACACTCAATGGTTGTGACCAATTCACTTTTATTGTTTCAAGGCCGGAACAGCCTTTAAATGCGTAAGATCCAATGCTGGTCACGGAATTCGGAATCTCGATACTTGTAAGTTTGGAACATCTATAAAATGCCCAATTTCCAATGCTCTTCACGGAATTTCCAATCGTGAGGCTTGTAAGGCCGGAACAGCCATAAAATGCTTGTTCGCCAATGCTGGTCACGGAATTCGGAATCGTGAGGCTTGTAAGGCCGGAACATTCATAAAATGCGTAAGATCCAATGAAGGTCACGGAATTTCCAATCGTGAGGCTCGTAAGGCCGGAACAGCCATAAAATGCGGAAGATCCAATGAAGGTCACGTAATTCGGAATCGTGAGGCTCGTAAGGCCGGAACATTCATAAAATGCGGAAATTGCAATGCTGGTCACGGAATTCGGAATCGTGACGCTCTTAAGGCCGGAACAGCCATAAAACAGTTCTTTTTCAATGCTGGTCACGGAATTCGGGATCGTGAGGCTCGTAAGGCCGGAACAGCCTTTAAATGCGTAAGCTTCAATGCGGGTCACGGAATTCGGGATCGTGAGGCTCGTAAGGCCGGAACAGTTCTGAAAGGTTTGAGCTTCAATGCTGGTCACGGAATTCGGGATCGTGACACTCTTAAGGCCGGTGCAGTTTTGAAATGCGCTACTTCCAATGCTGGTCACGTAATTCGGAATCTCGATACTTGTAAGGCCGGAACAGCCAGCAAATACGCAAGAGCCAATGCTCTTCACGGAATTCGGAATAGTGAGGCTCGTAAGGCTTGAGCAACCATAGAATGCACAGGAACCTATTGTCTGCACGTCGCTGCCAATCTGAAGGGATTTTAGATTTGAACACTCGTAGAAACACTCGTCGGGAATGGTCGTGATGCTCTGCGGGATAGACACCGATGTGAGGCCGGTGCAGCCACGGAACTCGCCTATGCCCAGGGTGGATGCCTGATTTATAGACACATATGTGAGGCCGGTGCAGCCACGGAATGCATAGTCGCCCACTGACTTCTCATATCCTTGCAGATAGAGCTTGCCTATCCATGTTGCTCCGTTGAACGCTTGAGAAGAAATGGCCGTAGGCTTGTAGCCATAGCCGTTGTTTGATACCAGGTCAATATACACTTCGCTGCCCGAAGGACCTGTGCCTCCCACGATGGTCACTTCGCCTCTGCCACTCGACTTAGTCGATGTCGCCTGTTTTGTTATCTTGCAATAGAGCTTCACATTGCCGTATGCATTATACACGAAATCATAGTTTTGAGCAAAGGTATTAGTAGTAAACAGTATGCATAACAGACTGATTACCAACGCTTTACCCCCCCCATATTAGGGAACTGGAAAGTAATTGTTTCTTCATAATGATAAAGTTTTTAGCCCCCCTCTGTCCCCCCCAAGGGGGGATGATGGGGATGAGTTATTAATATAGTTCAATATTTCAAAGTTCAAAGTATATTCTACTCTAACCACTAACCTCTAACCCAGTTCCTCCCCTTGGGGAGGTTAGGAGGGGCTTTCAACAACACTATACTTTCTGCTGGCAAAGATAAGGAAATAATTTCAAACTGCAATATAAATTCTGCAAAAAATCACATTAATTGAGTTATTTGTTTTAAAAACACTGATAATCATATTTTGTATATTATTCATTGCAGATGGATTCATTTCCCGATTTTTGCAGGAGAGTTTTATGTTTTATATAGGGATATTCTTAAATCAGCGACGTAATTTAATTAAACAGCGACGTAACCTAATTAAACAGCGACGTAATTTAATTAAACGGCGACGTTGTTTTAAGAATGGAACAAGAAGTTTCATGCTTTTTAACTATAGAAATGATCAAAAGTTTGCAGATTACGGACAACCGTTAACCGATAACCGAGCCTAACCCATTGCTTCCTGCAATGACGTACATGGTGACACTAATGCTGTTTTCTTGTTTGACTACGCCGAATTAAAATTTGACTCCGTCGAACTTTCGTTTCACGCAGAGACTTGTAGACTCAACTGCAAAAATGTGATTAATGTGATTCGTGATTTCACTAAACACAGTAAAAAAGTTTTCGTTTTCGTCTTCGTTTTCGTTTTAATTGTGTATCTTTGCACACAGTATGATACAACTCGGTCAGGACATAAAGTTTTTACAGGGCGTTGGACCTTCGCGTGCATCGCTGCTGGATAAGGAACTCGGCATAAAGACGGTGGGCGATATGCTGACCTATTATCCTTTCAAGTATGTCGATAAGACGCGTATCTACAATATCTCCGATATCGACGGCTCTATGCCTTATGTGCAGATTAAGGGCGAAATCCTTTCGGCCGACACTGTGGGCGAGGGGCGTGGCCGTCGGTTGGTTGCACGACTGTCTGATGGTACGGGAGTGGTGGAATTGGTTTGGTTTCAGGGTATCAAGTTTGTGATGAAGAACTATAGCCTCCACACTCAGTATATTGTCTTTGGCAAACCAACCGTATTCGGCGGACGAATCAACATTGCACATCCGGAAATAGAGAAGGCCGACGATGGACGGCAAATGGCTGACAGCAATGGCGGAATGAGGTTTGTACCAAGTTACAACACCACGGAGAAGATGAAGCGCTCAAACCTCAACTCCAATGCCATCCGCAAACTGATGCAGACGATGTTTGCAATGTTCGACCATCCTTTCCCAGAGACATTGCCATCGTATCTCGTAGAGAAAAATCATCTGATTTCGTACGACGACGCCATCCGCAATATCCATTTCCCTAAGTCGCCCGACATGCTCCGTAAGGCACAGGCACGACTGAAATTTGAGGAGTTGTTTTATGTTCAGCTCAATATCCAGCGCTATGTGCGCGACAGAAACCGCAAGTATCGCGGAATCATCTTCCCACGCATCGGCGATGCCTTCAACGGATTCTATCACAATCATCTGCCGTTTGAACTGACTAATGCGCAGAAACGCGTGTTGAAGGAAATCAGGAAGGACATGGGTTCGGGTAGGCAGATGAACCGTCTGCTGCAGGGCGATGTGGGTTCGGGCAAGACACTCGTAGCCTTGATGAGTATGCTGATAGCCGTCGACAACGGTTGTCAGGCATGCATGATGGCTCCTACCGAAATCCTTGCAGAGCAGCATTTGCAGACGCTTCGTGCGTTCCTCGGCGATATGCCCGTAAGGGTGGAACTGCTTACGGGAAGCGTGAAGGGCAAGAAGCGCGAGAAGATTCTGCACGACCTTCTGACGGGCGATGTCCACATCTTGGTGGGCACACATGCAGTGATTGAGGACAATGTGGCTTTCTGTAGGCTTGGGCTTGCCATCATTGACGAGCAACACCGATTCGGAGTGGCACAGAGAGCGAAGATGTGGCAGAAGAATGCAGTGCCACCTCATGTGCTCGTGATGACGGCCACACCTATCCCTCGTACTTTGGCAATGACCCTCTACGGCGACCTCGACGTGAGTGTAATCGATGAGTTGCCTCCTGGCCGAAAGCCAATCGAAACCCTCCACATGTTCGACAGCCATCGCGCGCATATATATAAAAAGGTAAGGCAAGAGATGGAGCAGGGGCGTCAGGTGTATATCGTCTATCCGCTCATTCAGGAAAGCGAGAAAATCGACCTCAAGAACTTGGAGGAAGGCTATGTGAATGTGTGCAAGGAGTTCGAAGGCTACAGCGTGAGCAAGGTGCACGGAAAGATGAAACCTGCCGAGAAGGATGCCGAGATGCAGAGGTTTGCCAAAGGCGAAACGCAGATACTCGTGGCTACCACTGTGATTGAAGTGGGAGTGAACGTACCTAATGCCAGTGTGATGGTGATTGAGAATGCTGAACGCTTCGGCCTCAGTCAGTTGCATCAGTTGAGAGGTCGTGTGGGTCGCGGAGCTGACCAATCATATTGCATTCTCGTGACTAAATATGAGATAAGCACCGACACTCGCAAGCGCATTCAGATAATGGTGGATTCGACCGACGGATTCGAGATAGCCGAACAAGACCTCAAGCTCAGAGGCCCGGGCGATCTTGAAGGTACGCAGCAAAGCGGAATGGCCTTCGACTTGAAAATTGCAAATATTGCCACCGATGGAATCCTCCTCCAGATGGCCAAAGATGCAGCACAACTCGTCCTTGATAATGATCCCGACGAGCGCAACCCACAGAACGACATCCTTTGGCGTCGCTTGCAGGAACTGAGAAAAACAAATATCAATTGGGGATCAATCAGTTAACGGTTAACGGTTAATGGTTAACGGTTATCGTTATCGTTAGGGTTATCGTTATCGTTAGGGTTATCGTTGATTATTGTCGGTTATAAATCGGCTTTGGTGGTAATCTTTATGTTTTCGCGATTACCCTCAACGAGAGAAATGGAATGTCCCATGGCTTCGACTACAGATGCATCGTCGGTGAAGTCGGGACGGAAATCCTGAGCATAAGCCTTGCGAAGAAGTGGAGCAGAGAACACCTGAGGTGTCTGCACCAATCGATAGTTGCTGCGAGGTACGGTATGGCTGCCACCGTCGGGAGTCAGTTCGCGGACAGTTTCAACCACACCAACCACGGGAATGGCAGCACCACTTGCAGCTGCTTCGTCGAAACACCTACCAATCACTTCCGTACTTACATAAGGGCGTACACCATCGTGAATGCCAATCAATTCGGCATCGGCATCAGCTTGTTCTATTCCGTTCCTGACGGAGAAGAACCTCTCGCTGCCACCTTCCACGATTTCGTGGCTTACCTCAAAGTTATATTTTCCGCAAAGGTCGAACCAGTAGTCGATTTGTTCGGCTGGCAACACGACGATTATCTGCATCGAAGGGTCAAACTCATAGAATCGCTCAATCGTATGCATCAGGATTGGTTTGCCATTCACAACGAGGAATTGCTTCGGAACGTCCGTTCCCATTCGCAATCCCTTGCCACCTGCCACTATGACTATCGTTCGCTTTACCATGGCCACATCATTCCTGCTTTAACCTCGTCTGCAGCTGCCTTGCCAAGCAGATACTCAACAATGGCAAAACCAAAGTGAATGGCAGCACCAGGACCTTTGCCCGTGATGAACAAGCCATCCACCTCTGTGAGATTACGTGTTACATTTGCCTTGCCAAGCGAGGCATCACAACCAGGATAGCAAGTGGCTGTAACACCATCAAGAAGTCCGAGATTGCCATAAACCATAGGAGCAGCACAGATGGCAGCCAATGGCTTCCCATTTGCATGATGGGCAAGAACGACTTGCTGAAGTGGCTTGAAGTCGCGAAGATTTGACGAACCTGGCATTCCACCTGGCATCACCAGCATGTCGGCATCACCGAAATCGCATTCGCTGAACAAGCAATCAGCTTTGACCGTAACTCCTTCCGAACTCTTCACGAAGAGGTTGTCGGATATGGAAACCGTACACAGTTCGATTGGTGTGCGGCGGATGATTGTCAATGGTGCAATGGCTTCTGTCTCTTGAAAACCATCTGCGAGAAACATGTAAATCTTCATATTCTTGACTTGATATTGGTATTAATGTTATTATTTTACTGCTGCAAACTTATAGGTGATAGTACCGCTTTCATTGCCCTGACCTTCAGCAAAACTAGAACGCTTTGCTGCTGATATAGCTAATTCGCGAAGGTCTTGCGAGAGAACGCTTCCATTGGCAATCGAAGCACTCGTGACGGTTCCGCTGCTGTTGACAACTATATTTACCACAACAGTTCCGGATTGACCTGTAGTGTTGCGAGGAGTGAAGAGATGACTTGTTCTGCCTATTGTAGTACTAACTCCTGCACCTATTCCGCCCGTACCAGTAGAAACACCCGAATTGCTGTTGCCAGTGGTACTGCCCTGACTTCCATTGCCTTGGGTGTTGCCACTGCTTCCCTTGTTGCCTCCATTACCGAAAGCACCTGCCATACGATTGCGGATAGCGGCTTTTGCAGCTGCTTCTGCCTTTGCTTTAGCTTCTGCCTCTGCCTTTGCCTTCGCTTCCGCCTCTGCTTTTGCTTTAGCTATGGCTTTTGCCTCTGCTTCAGCTGCTTTTCGTTTTGCTTCTGCCTCTGCTGCAGCCTTTTTCCTTGCAGCTTCTTCAGCTGCTTTTTTCTTCGCTTCAGCTTCTGCTTTAGCCTTTGCTTCCGCCTCTGCCTTTGCCTTGGCTATGGCTTTTGCCTTTGCTTCTGCTTCGGCTTTTTTCTTGGCCGTTTCCATGGCAATCGACTTTTCCTTATCCTGAGTGATTACCTTCTCCGCTTCGGCTTCTGCTTTGGCTTTAGCTTCTGCTTTTGGCTTTGCCACCTCCGGAACAGATGGTTCTTCGGCTTCTTCTTCCTCAACAGTTTCAGCAGCTTCTGGTTGTTGTTCATTAGGAGTAGGGAAACCATTGAGATTGTCTCCGGCAGCATCTTCAACTTCACCCAAAAGCACAGGTACGCCATCTTCACTCTCCTTGATATCAGCAATCTTGAGAGTGAGGAACATAAGGAGGAGAAGCACTATGGCATGAACTCCGATTGTTACGATGGTTGATATTACCTTTCGCTTTTTATCGCTCATAAATCGTTTGTAGGGATTTAAGGTGAAGGACTTTATTTCTTCTCGGGCGGACGGGTAGCCAAAACCATCTTGAAGTGGTTTTCGTTGGCCACATTCAGTACCTCAACAATATTGCGGTAAGGTACGCTCTCGTCGGCATAGAGTGATACGAACATCTCAGTGCTGTCGTTCATTGCCTTGCTTATGGTGCGAGGAAGGGCCTCGAGGGTGGTAGGGGTTTCCTTACCATTGCCAATGCCTACATAGAGGTTGAGGTCCTTGTCAATGACGACATGCGAAACGGCTTTCACCGTTGTCTGCTTCTTGCTTTGAGGCAGGAGTACCTTGATGGCGTTGGGTGCCACCATGGTGCTCGTAATCATGAAGAATATGAGCAAGAGGAAGATAATGTCGGTCATCGACGACATCGAGAATGTTGGAGTTACTTTTGTTCTTCGTTTGAGAGACATAGTCGGGGGATTACTCGTTCATTAAATCCATAAAGATAAGAGATTCTCTCTCGATTTCGTTTACTACGCCATCCACCTTTGCAACGAGGTAGTTGTAGGCGAAGAGAGCCACGATTCCGACTATCAATCCACCGACGGTAGTCACCATGGCTTGATAGATTCCGCTCGAAAGCATACTGATATCGAGGTTGCCGCCGGCATTCGACATTTGCCAGAATGCTTCCACCATACCGATAACCGTACCGAGGAATCCAATCATAGGAGCTCCTCCGGCGATGGTTGCAAGTACTGGCAGGCGCTTTTCGAGTTGTGCCACTTCGAGGTTGCCTGTGTTTTCGATTGCTGCCTGTATTTCAGGAGCAGGACGACCGATGCGGCTGATGCCTCTTTCGATGATTCGGGCAGCAGGAGTGTCGGTAACTCGGCAGAAGTTGATTGCACTTCGTGTGTCGTTGTTCTTTACATAGTCGCGGATGCGATCCATAAAGAGTTTGTCAACCTTTCCCGCATTGCGGATAGCGATGAATCTGTCGGTAAAGATGTAGATGGCAATGACAGACAAAACGGCCAGGACAATCATAATCCATCCGCCTTGCTTTGCCAATTCTAAAATGCTTAATTCGTTCATATAGTTTATTTTTGGTTTTCGTCAGTTACTTTTCGAGAGCTTGCTTATATTGCCTTACTGTTTCTTCCAATCCGAGATAGAGGGCATCGCAGATGAGTGCATGACCAATGCTCACTTCATCCACCCATGGAATCGACTGGATGAGATAGTGGAGATTGACAAGGCTGAGGTCGTGACCTGCATTAAGGCCAAGTCCACATTTGCGAGCTGCCATTGCTGCCTCTACGAATGGTCGTACGGCTTCTTCTGGATTTGCGAATGCAGAGGCATAAGGTTCGGTATATAGTTCCACACGGTCGGCTCCTGCCTTTGCTGCATATTCCACCATTTCCGGATTTGCATCCACGAAGATGGAAGTGCGTATGCCGTTGCTACGGAATTCGGTTGATAGTTCGGTGAGGAACTCAAGATTCTTCTTTGTGTCCCAACCCGAATTGGAAGTGATTTGCTCGGGAGAGTCGGGAACGAGAGTCACCTGAGTTGGTTTTACTGAAGTGACGAGGTCGATGAAACTCTTCTGAGGATAACCTTCGATATTGAATTCGGTAGTGAGCAAAGGCTTCAGAGCAGTCACATCGCTGTAACGAATGTGGCGTTCGTCGGGTCTTGGATGTACTGTGATGCCATCGGCACCAAACGATTCACAGTCGAGAGCCACCTTGAGAATATCGGGGTTGTTTCCGCCTCGAGCATTCCTAATAGTGGCCACTTTATTGATATTTACACTTAACTTTGTCATTTTTCGAGTATAAAGTTACGTCTACTTAATGAATTATTTCGTATATTTGCACGCAAAATTACAAAAATAAATCGTTAAATGTTCATTCATTTAAGATTATTTAGTATAAAATAATAAAAAATAAGGTATGCAGAGAGAGAATTTTAAGATTGCCTTGTTCGGAAATGTCTATCAAGAGAAAAAATCAACAGCCGTGAAGCAATTCTTGGATGTTGCTGCCAAATATGGCATCAAGATAGCAATGCCCGTTGCGTTTCGCGACTTCCTTCGCGACAAGTTGGAGATAGATGTGGCCGATTGCGAACTCTTCGACGACGACAACTTCAATGCTGATGTTGCTGTTTGCATGGGAGGCGACGGTACGTTTCTCGATGTGGCAAGTAGGGTTGGCGACAAGTCGATTCCTATTGTCGGAGTGAACACTGGCCGTCTGGGATTCCTTGCCAATTTCTCTCCCGATGATATTGAAAAGGTGGTGAAGGACCTTATCGAAGGCAATTGCAATGTGGAGGAGCATTCACTTCTTGAGATTTCGTGCGATGAGATTCAGCTCGAAGGTTGTAGGTTTGCCTTGAACGAAATTGCTGTTCTCAAGCATGATATTTCGGCAATGATAAGCATTCACACTTCAATCAATGGCGAATACCTTACAACCTATCAAGCCGATGGCTTGTTGATTGGTACTCCAACCGGTTCGACTGCCTATTCCCTCAGTGTGGGCGGCCCTATCATCGTTCCGAATATTGGCACAATCTCCCTCACACCAGTTGCTCCCCACAGCTTGAATATGCGTCCGCTTGTGGTGGGTGACGATTCGGTAATCGACCTTCAGGTAGAGAGCAGAAGCGGCAGTTTCCTTATTTCTTTGGATGGACGAAGCCACGGCTATCGCGACAATCTGCATCTGAAGATTTGTAAGGCAAAGTATTCTGCAAAGGTCATCAGAAATCCAGAACATACGTTCTTCTATACTCTTCGCAACAAACTGATGTGGGGAGCTGATTCGAGATTATGACCACCTCTGTTTCTCCACAAGGAGAGACTTTGGCATTCAATGAAAATAAAAAATAATGGGAAAGAAGAAACATAACAATCGCAAGTATTCCACAAAGCAAATCATCTCCTGGCTGTGGGCACACCATAAGGGTTGCCGCACTCAGGCGATTCTCAATGCCTTGCTTGGATTGGTGCAGGTGGCGGCAGGCCTTGTTGGAGTCGAGTTGCTTCGCCAACTGACCGATATCGCAACCGGTAAGCTTGCCGGCGATTTGCTTATGGTGGCTGCCTTCTATGTTGGCATGTTGCTTGTTGAGTTTCTTGCCAGCATTGCCCACACATGGATTGCTTCTGTGCTTGGAGTGAAGAGTCAGAACGTGATGCAGCAAGCCCTTTTCCATCGTTTGCTCGACGGCAAGTGGATAGGAATCGAGAAGTTCCACAGTGGCGATGTGCTCAACCGACTTTTCGGGGATGTGAGTGACATTGTGAGCCTTATGACTGAGGTTTTGCCATTTGCGGTTACGCTTGTGGTTCAGTTTGTGGCTTCGTTCATTTATCTCTATTCCATCGATGCCACTCTTGCATATATAGTCATCATTGTTTCGCCTATCTTCCTCGTTCTCAGTAAGATTTACTTCAAGAAGATGAGGCGAATCGTCCGCAAGGTGAAGGACAACAACAGTAGCATTCAATCTACAATTCAGGAGAGCATTCAGCATAAGATGGTGATTAAGGTGATGGAAATGACTCGCAAAATGGTTGATAAGTTGGAGAATCGCCAATCGCTTCTTCGCTATCAGATAAAAACCCGTGCCCGCCTTTCCATCCTTACCCGAACCATCGTGTTCATCGGTTTCCGCGGAAGTGCTCTTGTGGCATTGATTTATGGTTTGCTTCAGGTGAAGGACGGAATCGTCACGATTGGTGTACTTATGGCTTTCACCCAACTTATCGGACGAATCCAACGCCCACTTCTCGATTTTGGCCGATTGCTTCCAGTGCTTGTTGGCAGTATGACGTCGTCTGAACGTTTGATGGAACTTGAAGAACTTCCTCTCGAACATGCAGATGATGCAGAAACTTTAGTTCGACGGAGTCAATGCAAGATGCAGGATGCAGGATGCAGGATGCAGGATGATAAGGAATTCTGTAATAGTGAAGCGAAGGCACTTGGTATTCGTTTTGACGATGTTACCTATAGTTACGAAGATACCGGACGCCTTGTCTTGAGGAATTTCTCCCACGATTTCCATCCAGGAACATTCACGGCCATTCTCGGAGAGACGGGAGCAGGAAAGACAACTCTCCTCCGACTTATGCTCTCGCTCATCGAACCAAAGGAAGGAAATGTGGCTCTTTACGATGATGAGGGCAACATGGTGCCAGCTTCGATTTCATCTCGAAAGCTCTTCTCTTATGTGCCTCAGGGCAATACACTTTTCTCGGGAACGATTCGCGAAAACCTTCGTTTCGGCAATCCTAACGCCACTTCTGCCCAAATGGCTGAAGCTCTTCATTTGGCTCAGGCCGATTTTGTGATGGAGTTGCCGCAAGGTCTTGATACAAAATGTGGCGAACTCGGAGGCGGACTTTCCGAAGGTCAGGCACAACGAATCGCGATTGCCCGTGCTTTGCTTCGTCCTTGCAGGATTCTTCTGCTCGATGAAGCCACTTCGGCACTCGATGTTCAAACCGAACAATCTCTGCTCACAGGCATCAAGGAACATTATTCCGACCGCACGATTATCTTCGTTACCCATCGTTTGAGTGCTGTTTCGTTTGCCACCGAACAAATCCTTATGGAGAGGGAATCTGCTGTATGACAATCCGCGAAACCCAACTGAATGACACAGAGCGAGTGATGCAACTCTATGAGGATGCAAAGCTCATCATGCGAAGCGATGGAAACATGCACCAATGGACGGGTGGCTATCCAACGCTTTCCCAATTGGAGGAGGACATGAGACTTGGTCATAGTTTCGTGGTTGAAGATAATGGAATGCTCGTTGCTACTTTTGCCTGCATCATTGGCGAAGACCCCACCTACAAGAAGATTTATGAAGGTAGGTGGATTGACGACACTCTCAGGTACGCCACCATTCATCGTTTGGCTTCCACTCCCGATTCCCACGGCATTGCGAAGGCTTGCTTTGATTGGACGAAGGGGAGAATCGATTCCATCCGAGTGGATACTCATCGCGACAATCGGATAATGCATCATGTTCTTCAAGAGAATGGTTTCACCCGTTGTGGCATCATCTATCTTCTCAATGGCGACGAACGCATTGCCTATCAGTGGCTTAAATAAAGGAACTGCATACATGACAAAATCGACTGCAACGCTGCAACGCGCAACGCTTTGCATGTACATCATCAACTATGATTTTCTCTCTCCGCTTATCGACTTGTCGCTTGGTTCATCCAAGAAATTATCATAAATTATTCGATTGACTTCGTCTTGTGCCAAGCCTTTTCTTCGCTGTTCATGAGCCTCCGAACCGCGAGAAATCACTCTCCGAACCGCGATGTTTTACTCTCCGAAGCGCGAGGAATTATTACCAATCAAGCGTTGCGCGTTGCAGCGTTGCAGCTGTTTTTGTAATACCTGCATTTTCCTATTTTTACCACTTAACTATCTATATATCAATATATTATATATAGTATATAAGTATATAGTATAGTAATAATAAGTAATAATAATGTATAGTATATAGTGTATATTATATTATATATTATTAATATTATAATTATAATTAATAATAAGAATCCTGGAAAATCTTAGGAAAAGAAAGAACTGCATACATGACAAAATCGACTGCAACGCTGCAACGCGCAACGCTTCGCAACGCTTTGCATGTACAATTAAGTGAAAAGTTGGCTTACTTTATATTAATAAATAATGTGCGGATAACTTGTGATTCGTAACCCGTATTTGATTCGGTTTTGAGCATTTTTGAGGATGTAAGCAAAAAATATTACTTCGCCGAACCCATGTTTCGGAATTATTGACTATCTTTGCGGAGAATATGAATAGCCAAACAATAAAGCAGTTGATAGTCGCAGGCGATTGGGGAGGGCTCGATAAATCGTTGAGTCGCCTTTCGAACAGCGAATACCGAAGGATGGAACCCATTGTCAACAGCATGGTTCTCTCCACTTTGGGCAACGACGACTTCTGGAAGGCTTACCTCCATCTGCTTATGTTTCGCAGGCAATCATTCCTCACTGGAATCCTCTCCATCAAGCATTTGGCTAAAGATGGTTCGTTGGATTTCCGTTCGGAAGATGCGAGGAATGTGGCCGATTGGCTTCGTGAGAATTCGCCCGAATCGATGGTGAAAGTGGCAAGAATGGCACTCCCGATTTTGTTCACTTGGCAACAAATCGAGGATTTGCTTTGCTTTGCAGGCATCGAAGATGAGCAAGCGAGCATCGACCTCTTGGTGAAGGAATCCTCGCCTCATGCATATTATGTGCTTTTCGGCATCCTTCGAAGGGCTTGCGACAATCAGCAATTGGTTCGCAACTGCTTGATTCAGATAATGAAGAAGAACGACGACCTCTCGTTCAATATGGCCAGCATCGTCAGGAGCTACTTTGGAATCGACGATATCCGAAGCACTTTCTCCCTTCAGATTGAGCCATTCGAATTGAACTATTTAGACAAGTCATACGATAATTTTATACATGTTTTACAAGGAAAACGTCCAAGAATATGAAGACAATTAGCATTTTCAGAATGTTGGCAGCGGGAATGTTGTTCTCGGTTTGCTCAGTTTCACTTTCAGCACAAGAAACTCCAGAGTTCACACCTTATTATAAATATAGAGTGGCTCTGAAAGACAAGAAGCACAACCCATTCTCTGTTCGCCATCCAGAAGCATTCCTCTCACAAAGAGCAATCGAACGTCGTGAGCGTCAGGGCCTTAGCATAAAGAAAACTGACTTGCCTCTCACACCAAAATATGTGGAAGAAGTACTCGCCACAGGCGTGAAATATGTTGAGGCATCAAAGTGGAACAACACACTTGTTGTCAGCACAACGGATACAAGCCTTATCGAAAAGGTTCGCGCATTGGATTGTGTGGCTTCAGCTCGAAAAGTGGCAACTTACACTCGTCCAGCAAGAGAAAACCAGAGAGATCGTCATAGTTTGGTCAACAAAAAGGCACAACCAGTGATTGCAGAAGCCCCTCAACAGCCACAACCAGAGGAACTCAAACCAGATACATTGATTCTCGACTTCAATAAGAAGTCAATCGAGGATGATATCACAAAACTTGTTTCCTTTGTAAATGCCTACAACGCAAGACATGCTCAATCTCGCCCACTGACACCAGTGCAAATGGTTGAGAAAGAATACAATCATTATGGAGATGCAAAGGACCAAATCGAACAACTCAATGGAGTTGCTCTCCACAATGCCGGTTTCACAGGCGAGGGAATGGTGATTGCAATCATCGATGGAGGTTTCTATAATGCCGACATTATTCCAGGACTTAAAGGTGCGAAGATTCTCGGCACACGCGACTTTGTGAATCCAAGTCCTACAAGTGATATTTACAACAAGCAAGACCACGGAATGATGGTTCTCTCATGCATTGGAGCCAACGAACCAGGCAAATTGGTAGGAACAGCTCCAGGTGCTTCGTTCTGGCTTCTTCGTTCGGAAGATGGAGATTCAGAACAACTCATCGAGGAAGACAACTGGGCAGCAGCAATCGAATATGCCGACAGTGTAGGAGCCGATGTTGTAAACACTTCCCTTGGCTACAACGATTTCGATAATGATATTGACGATGTGAAATATTACGAACTCAACGGCCACACCCAACTCATTTCCGTTTCTGCATCACTTTGTGCAGAAAAGGGAATTGTCCTTGTAAACAGTGCCGGCAATTCAGGCAACGATGCTTGGAAACTCATCACTTCACCAGCTGATGCTGAAGATGTCCTCACAATCGGTGCAGTAAAGAAAACAGGTGCAATTGCAGAGTTCTCTTCTCTTGGAAACACTACTGATGGCCGCATCAAGCCAGACGTTGTTGCTAGAGGATACAATGCTGCTCTTTATGGTGATGATGGAGAAGTAACGGCAGCAAGTGGAACTTCATTCGCCTCTCCAATCACATGCGGAATGGTCACTTGTCTTTGGCAGGCACTTCCACAGTTGAAGGCAAAGCAAATCGTCGAACTTGTTCGCAAGGTGGGCGACAGAGCCGAACATCCTGACAATGTCTTCGGATACGGAATTCCTGACTACTACAAGGCTTATCGTCTTGGCCTTCAAATGAAATAAAAAACAAAAAAATGATGCCGAATACCGACCTTCAGCCATTATCCCTGTTCCAACTCAATTGCCGAGTGCAAGACGCCATTGAGATGGAGTTCGACGAACCCATCTGGCTCCAAGCAGAATTGAGCAGTGTGAACGTGAGAGGCCCTCATTGCTATCTGGATTTCGTACAGAAGGCAGTGAACGGAAATACCGTTATGGCAACGGCTAAAGGTCATATTTGGGGCAATAAACGCCAGCTAATCTTCTCCTATTTCGAGAGGGAAACCGGCCGCCCATTAAGTGCGGGAATGCAAGTGATGGTGCAGGTTGAGGTCAGATTCGACCCCAATTATGGTTATTCACTGAATGTAATCGATATCAATCCCGCTTTCACGATGGGAGAGATTGCCCTTCGAAGGCAGGAAATCATTCGCCAACTCACCGAGGAAGGCATTCTCGAAATGAACAAGGAATTGCCGCTTCCTCGACTTCTCAAACGCATTGCAGTGATTTCTTCAGAAGGAGCTGCCGGTTGGGGAGATTTCCGCAACCAACTGCTTGCCAACTCTTATGGTTTGGCTTTCGATGTGAAGCTTTTCCCGGCTATAATGCAAGGCGAACAGGTGGAACGAACCATCATTTCCGCCCTCAATCAAATAGCATTGGAATATGATAAGTGGGATGCGGTTGTCATTATCCGAGGTGGAGGAGCAGTGGCAGATTTGACGGGTTTCGACACTTTGGCTTTGGCCGAGAATGTGGCTCAATTCCCTCTGCCAATCATTACCGGAATCGGTCATGAAAGAGACGATACCGTGATTGATTTAGTCAGTCATACAAGGGTGAAGACGCCAACGGCAGCTGCCGGATTTATCATCGAACACCAACTCGACGAACTTGCCTTGATTGATTCAATTCGCAAGCAATTGCAGGAACGGACAAAGGCTGCCTTGTATGCCGAGCATCTGAAACTCAAGCAGATAACCATCAATCTGCCGAATGTTTGCCGAACCTATCAGATGGGACAGGTGCATAAGATTGAATTGCTTACAAACCAGATAAAGCAATCAGTCGGTCAGTATTTCCAAAAGCAAAACCATCGACTCGAATTGGTTCGGACACAAATCGAAGCAGCCAATCCCGAACGCCTTTTCCGCCTTGGCTACAGTGTGGCTCGCATAAACGGAAAAGCCATAAAAGATGCTTCTGAATTGGCTCCAGGGGATGTGGTTACAATCTCGTTCAGCAAAGGCAATGCAGAGGCAACTATTAATGAAATTAAGGAATAAAAATATTAAAGTAATGGAACAGGAAAACAATCTCACATACGAACAGGCAATGAGTCGGCTGGAAGAGATTACGGAACAAATCTCTTCGGGCGAAATGAACGTTGACGACCTTGCCGCAAATCTCAAGCAGGCACAAGCTTTGCTGAAGTTCTGTGAGGCGAAACTCAAGACGGTTGAGGACGAAATCCAAGGAATCGTAGGTTCGGAAGAGTAGTTGTCCGACTTTGCACCCCTCGGTGCTGCCTATATGTGACAATATTCCGCTTTGGATTGCATAAAAATGGAATAGATTGTGAATATCGCCAAAAAATGCTAAAATAGTTTGGTGGAATAAAAAATATTTACTAAATTTGCACCGACTAGTGGTAATATTACTGCTACGCAAGCAACGAAATATAGACAGACACACTAATGGAGAAAACTCTTGTAATACTCAAACCAAGTGCCGTTCAAAGAGCAATTGTCGGTGAGGTTACAGCAAGATTTGAGCGCAAAGGATTAAGATTGTGCGGAATGAAAATGATGCAGCTTACGGATGAAATCCTAAATAAGCATTATGCTCATTTGGCTTCTAAGCCATTCTTCCAAAGAATAAAGGATTCGATGATGGCGGCTCCGGTTGTGTGTTGTTGCTATGAAGGAGTTGATGCTGTGGAGACAGTCAGAGCAATGACCGGTAGTACAAATGGTAGAAAAGCCGCTCCAGGCACTATCCGAGGCGACTTCGGTATGAGCTTCCAGGAAAACATCATCCACACGTCCGATTCTCCAGAAAATGCAATCATGGAGATTTACCGCTTCTTCAAGCCAGAGGAGATATTCGACTACAAACAGGCGACTATGCAGTTCCTCTATGCCAACGACGAGTATTGATGCTCTTCATGTTCGCTTGTCCAGTTGCTTTTCAAACCGAAAGAGATTAAAGTGTTTTACCATCCCGTGTTTTTCCGGCGGGAACTTAATGCAAAAAAATAAAAAATAGTATATATGCTAAGAATTTGTAAAGCCTTAACATTGATAGCCTTTTCGATGGTGTCCCTTTGCTCTTCAGCACAGGACTTGCTCGCTAACCGTGCCCCGTCGGATAGAAAGCTTACTGACTTGAAAGCAATCAAAATCAATAATTCCCACGCTTTTATTGATCTTCATAATCCTGCAGCAAATATCTATTCCACATGGGATGATAAGTCGGCTTTGATTGCTCCAGGAGTTTTGCCTCCAAACTTCAAGGTTGACCTTCGCGGTTTCGCAATGCCAACTCCAAGTCGACAGATTACATCTAAATATGGTCCTCGTTGGGGACGCCAGCATAAGGGCCTTGATGTGAAGGTTTACACTGGAGATACTATCTATGCCGCTTTCGACGGAAAGGTAAGAATGAAGAAATATGATGGCAATGGTTGGGGTTATTACATTGTGATTCGCCATCCAAACGGACTTGAAACTCTTTACGGCCACTTGAGCAAGCAGTTGGTTAAGGAAAACCAAATCGTTCGTGCAGGTGATCCTATAGGTCTTGGCGGCAGCACAGGAGCTTCAACAGGTTCTCACCTTCATTTCGAAACTCGTTTGCTCGGTCAGGCAATCAATCCTGCACTTATGTTCGACTTTGAGCGTCAGGACGTGACGGGCGACTACTATGTAGTAAATACAGGCTCGATTCAGAATAAGAAAAACAATACAGCAGTTGCAAGCACTTTGGTGATTCGTGAAGAGGCAAAGAAAGAAGTGGAAACTGCTCAAAAGCCTTCAACTCCAGAACCTGCACCACAGGCAAATGCTGAAACAAAGCAACCAGTGGCAGCAGCAACTGCAGAAGCAAATCCATCAGCTACTTATACTGTAAAGGATGGTGACAACTTGTTCCGCATCGCAACAAACCATGGTTTGACACTCGACCAGTTGTGCAAGTTGAATGGTTTGAAGCCTTCAAGCCGAATCGTTCGCGGCCAGGTGCTTAAGCTCTCTTAAAGCTATCTCGACTTTACATTTAGGCATAGAAAGCCTTAAAGAAATATAAAAGAACGTCTAAACTATCAGTTTGGGCGTTCTTTATTTTGTTATCAAAATAAATAGTTGTAACTTTGCAGCCAAAATAATGACAATATGGAAACATCAGAACAGTTCAAGATAGAAATGGATAAGTGTCGAGAGGTATTCTCAAAGAAACTCATCGATTATGGAGCTTCATGGCGTATTTTGCGTCCGGCTTCAGTTACCGATCAGATACTTATTAAGGCAAAGCGCATCCGAAGCCTCGAGGTAAAGGGCGTTTCGCTGGTGGGTGAAGGCATCTTTCCAGAGTTTCAGGCAATAGTGAATTATGGTATTGTTGGTTTGATTCAGTTGGAGAAAGGTTATGCTGATGTTGTGGATATGACTCCAACCGAGGCAATGACCTATTATGACAAGTATGCCCAAACAGCTCTCGAACTGATGCTGAAGAAGAATCATGACTATGATGAGGCTTGGCGTTCGATGAGAGTAAGTTCATATACCGACCTTATCCTCCAGAAGATTAACCGCACGAAGGAAATCGAAGGTCATGATGGCAAGACAATCGTTTCGGAAGGCATCGATGCCAACTATCTGGATATGATTAATTATTCAGTGTTCGGACTTATAAAACTCGATTTCGAAGGTGAAAAGTAGTACAAAGCAAATATTGAAGAACATTGGAGTGAATGTGTGCCGATTCATCTTGGCAGCGACATTCCTCTTCTCGGGATTCGTTAAGGCGAACGACCCTCTCGGCACTGTCTACAAACTTGAAGACTATCTTGCCGCTTGGGGAATCACCGGAATTCCGGAACTCTTCGTATTGCTGGTTGCTCTTGCCTTGGCTTTCTTCGAGTTTGGCTTGGGAATCTACCTCCTCTTTGGTATGAGAAGGAAGTGGACATCGAGAGTTGCATTCGCCTTTATGGCTGTGATGACGGTTCTCACCATTTACATCTACATTGCCAATCCAGTGACAGATTGTGGATGTTTTGGCGATGCAATCATACTGACAAATGGACAGACATTGCTTAAGAACATCTTCTTGCTTGCAGCAGCTTTCGTATTGCTCAAGTGGCACGAATATGAACGCCATCTTGTGAAATCAAGTATATATTGGATTGTCTCTACTATAAGCATTCTTGCCATTATGGCTTATGCTGTTTATTGCATCTATGCTCTGCCAGTGATTGACTTCCGTCCATATAAGGTCGGTACGGATATTCGCAAGATGCTCGAAGTGCCGGAGGAACAGCGTCCACAGTTCAAGGTTACCATAGTTTATGAGAAAGACGGAAAGACCCTTGAACTCGACATTGATGACGATGACCCCGACTCAACTTGGCACTATGTGGAGACAAAGCGTGAGATGATCAAGAGTGCCGACCACAACATGATGGCCGACTTCTACATACAGGAAGATGATTTCGAGATTACGGAAGACATTCTTGCAACGGATGGTTATCTCTTCTTCCTTGTGGCACCGATTTTGCAGACGGCAGATGAGGGAGGAATGGATAAGTACAATGATTTGTACGACTATACCCAGCAAAACGATATGGAATTCTATTGTCTCACTGCATCCGACCCAGAGGCTTGCAGCCATTGGGCAGATTACACAGGAGCAGAATACATATTCTATAATTCGGACGAGCGCGCATTGAAGACAGTGGTTCGTGCCAATCCGGGACTTGTGATGATAAAGGATGGCATCATCCTGAAGAAGTGGAGCAACTGGAATTTCCCAACACCAGAAGAGGTGGAGGCAATAGTGAAGGCAAACGAGAAGGGCATTGAAGAATAAGGCTTCGTAGAACCGCAAAAAAACATTGCTAAACTCGAGGTCATTCCTTGCTAAACTCGGGGGCATTTCTTGCTAGACAAGAGGGCATTTCTTGCTAAACTTTTTTGCAAAGCATATTAGGTTTTAAAAACATATAAAGAACATTAAAATGAGAAAGAAAATCGTAGCAGGCAACTGGAAGATGAACAAGAACCTGCAAGAAGGTGTTGCATTGGCAACAGAACTCAATGAAGTATTGGCAGCAGACAAACCAAATTGTGATGTAGTGATTTGCACTCCATTCATTCATTTGGCAACAGTGTCTGGAATTATCAACCACGAAGTAATCGGTCTTGGCGCAGAAAACTGTGCAGACAAGGCTTCTGGTGCATACACAGGTGAAGTCAGTGCAGAAATGGTAAAGTCAACAGGTGCTGAATATGTAATCCTCGGCCACTCAGAGCGTCGTGAATATTATAACGAAACTCCAGCAATCCTCAAGGAAAAGGTTGACCTCGCACTCGCAAACGGTTTGAAGGTAATCTTCTGCATCGGTGAAAGTCTCGCACAGCGCGAAGCTAATGAACAGAATGCAGTAGTAAAGGCAGAACTCGAAGGAAGCGTGTTCCACCTCACTCCTGAGCAGTTTGCAAATATCGTAATTGCTTACGAACCAATCTGGGCAATCGGTACAGGCAAGACAGCTACAAGCGATCAGGCAGAAGAAATCCATGCTTACATCCGTAGCATCATCGCTGCACAGTATGGCAATGAAGTAGCAGAAAACACATCAATCCTTTATGGAGGTTCATGCAAGGCTTCAAACGCTCCTGAACTCTTCGCAAAGCCTGATATCGACGGCGGCCTTATTGGTGGTGCTTCACTCAAGGCTCCTGATTTCAAGGGCATTATCGATGCATGGAAGGCTTAATCTTCCCAGCATAGGAACAGTAAAAACAAACGTAATAATCATAAATGAAAAAAGCGTTTTCACTTATCGTCTTTGTCTTCATGGTTGCAGGCGCAACCGTGAAGGCTCAGACAAATTTTATTAATCAACTGCAAACCGAAATCGAAGGTCAAGGCATTATCTCCGTTGACCAAGACCCTCGTCTGACACAGATTGCCGATGCCGAAGAATTGATTCCAAGCACAATAGCCACTTCAAAGGCAACATCCATTGCCACGGAATCAAAGGTAAAGCAAGATGCCGATGGACCTGGAGCAAGAGCAGCCGGATTGCATCAGAAAGTGCGTGGCTATCGCGTTCAAGTATATTTCGGTGGCAATCTTCGTTCTGACCAAACAAAGGCTCAGCAAGTTGGTACAAAGGTGCAAAGCCAGTTCCCAGAATTGAGAGCTTACACATCTTTTGAATCGCCACACTGGCGCTGCCGTGTTGGAGATTTCACGACTCATGAAGATGCAGCAGCATATCTTCGCAAGCTGAAGGCACGCGGATTCAATGAAGCAATGGTCGTGAAGAGCGAAATATATGTTTCAAGAGACCAGTTGAGGTAATACACAAACAAAGTCAGAAATGTACAAACGATCATTTGATGATAAGCAGAAGCAAGTCGAGGAACTGAAAGAATGCGTTGAGCGAGTTCTCGGTATTGTAAACGAAGACACCAGTCGCGAAGGATTGCAACGCACTCCCGAACGAGTGGCTAAATGCATCGTTCAGTTCACAAGCGGATATGAAGTAGATCCCGTCGAGATTCTTAATTCTGCCAAGTTCACAGAGGAATATTCGCGTCCGGTTGTTGTGAAGAACATAGAATTCTATTCTCTTTGCGAACACCATATGCTGCCATTCTTTGGTAAGGTTCATGTAGCTTACATTCCAGATGGAAGCATTGTAGGCCTTAGCAAGATTCCGAGAGTCGTTGATGTCCTCTCACATCGTTTGCAAGTTCAGGAACGATTCACACGCGAAATCTGTCAGTGCATCGACGAGGCATTGCATCCAAAGGGCGTAATGGTCGTAGTTGAGGCTCAGCACATGTGTATGCAGATGAGAGGTGTGGAGAAGCAAGGAGCAGTCACTGTTACTTCCGACTTCGCAGGCGAATTCTGCAATGCCGAGATGCGTGAGGAGTTCTATCAGCAGATTAAAGGATAGTTCCCCCTCATCATCCATTGGCTGCATGCCTTAATATAGAGACAATAGTTCGACATTATTAAATAAACAACTTGCCAAAATGATTCCAAGATCCACTATAGAACGTATCAGAAGTGCAGCGGATATAGTAGATGTGATTTCAGAGTTTGTCTCACTCCGCAAAGCAGGAACAAGTTATAAAGGGTTGTGTCCTTTCCATGACGACACAACTCCTTCTTTCTCAGTATCTCCATCAAGAGGATTATACAAGTGCTTTGCATGTGGTGAAGGCGGGGACGTTGTTCGCTTTATCATGCAACACGAACAAATATCGTATGTGGAAGCCTTGAAATACCTTGGAAAGAAATATGGTATAGAAGTTGAAGAGCGCGAACTGACTGATGAGGAACGCCAGACGGAAAGCGAGAGGGAAAGTATGTATGTAGTGAACGAATGGGCGTGCAACTATTTCCATGACATTCTCCTTTCGAATCCAGACGGTCAGGCAATAGGTTTGGCTTATTTCCGAAGCAGAGGTTTTCGCGACGATATTGTCGAGAAATTCCGTTTGGGATTCTGTCTTTCCCAACATGATGCAATGTCGAAAGCAGCATTGAAGGCAGGATACAATGATAAATATCTGCAACAGACGGGCCTCAGCTATAAGAATGATGCCGGTCAGTTGAAGGATAAATATTGGGGTAGGGTTATCTTCCCATGGATTGGAGTCAATGGAAAGGTTGTAGGTTTTGGCGGGCGAGTACTTGATGCTCGTACCAAAGGAGTAAGTCAGAAATACATCAACTCTCCGGAATCAATCATCTATTCTAAAGGCAAACTTCTCTACGGATTGTTCCAGGCAAAGAAAGCAATCAGTCGCGAAGATAATGTCTATATGGTGGAAGGCTATACTGATGTCCTTTCGATGCATCAGTGTGGCATTGAGAATGTTGTGGCCAATTCGGGTACAGCCCTATCAGAAGACCAAATCCGCTTGCTTCACCGTTTTACTCCCAATATAACATTCCTCTATGATGGCGATAAAGCCGGAATAAAAGCCGCAATGCGTGGTATTGATATGGTGTTGAAGCATGATATGCGAATAAAGATTGTCTTATTCCCTGATGGAGACGATCCCGATTCGTTTGCACGCAAACATAATGCCACGGAATTCAAGGAATATGTAGATTCTCATAAAGTCGACTTTATCCAATTTATGACCGATATTCTGCATGAGGAAGCAGGTGATGACCCGATGAAGCGTGCAGATATGATAAAGTCCATTACTAAGACCATCTCAGTCATTCCTTCAGAGATTGACAGAGCTACATATGCTCATGTTTGTGGTGAACGTCTGCATGTTGATGAGGCTATTTTGTTGCGACAGATTAATAGATATCGCAAGGAAGCAAGGGATGAACGAGACAGACAAAAGCGTCTTCGCGAGCAAAGTGAAGGCAATCAATTGGGAGCAAACTCTTCAGACGAACAACCAGGAGCAGTTAATTCAGATGGAGGATCATCAGGTGATGGTTCTTCAAATGTAGAAGCAACAGCGAAAGGAATGAACGGACGTCAGCTTTCGAATGAGGAGGCTCGCTTCATAAATCTTGAGCGAATGATTATGATGTTGCTCGTAAGGTTTGGCGAAAAGCAATATTCTTTTGATGACGGAACAGGCAAAGCCGTTAGAATGTCATTGATTGACTATGTGAGTCAAAACTTGAAAAACGACAATCTCACGTTTTATTCTCCTCTTTATCGCAAGATGCTTAATGAGTTGGTTTCAGCAGAAAAACCAGTTAACTTCATGGCAAGTACTTTCCTTTTGAGTAGTCCTGATGGTGAGATGAGTTGTGAAGTGTCCGAATTGCTTACAGAGAGATACAAACTCTCACAAGATACACAGAAAACACTTTCGGAAGAGAATATGAGTGCTGAATATATTTCCCATTTGATGATGGATTACAAGTATTGCTTTGTAGACGCTCAGTTGGCTGATATTCTCAAGGAAATAGCAAAGCCAGAGGTTCAGCAAGATTTCGCGAAGACTTGTGAACTGATTAAGCGACAGGGGGAATTGACTAAGATTCGAAAAACTTTGGCATTTTACCTTGGCGAAAGAATCACGTAATTCTCCGAACTCCTATATATTATATAATAATGTAAGAGATGCTACGATGGGTTGTCCCCGTTTGTAGCATCTCTTAGTATTTAGTTTGTTGTTTTGCCTTTATTACATCTTGGCCATTGCCTGTTCGAGGTCGGCAATGATGTCGTCGCAATTCTCGATTCCGACACTGAGGCGGATGAGGTCAGGAGCAACGCCAGCTTCCATGAGTTGTTCGTCCGACATTTGGCGATGAGTGTGGCTTGCAGGGTGGAGGACACATGTGCGAGCGTCGGCAACATGGGTTACGATGCATATGAAGTCGAGATTGTCCATGAACTTGATTGCATCTTCGCGAGTGCCTTTAAGTCCGAATGCGATAACTCCGCAGCTTCCGTTTGGAAGGTACTTCTGTGCAAGTGCGTGATATTTGTTGTCTTTCAATCCACTGTAGTTTACCCAAGCAACCTTTTCGTTCTTTTCGAGCCATTCAGCCACCTTCTGTGCGTTTTCGCAGTGGCGAGGCATACGGAGATGAAGGGTTTCAAGACCGAGATTGAGAAGGAAACAGTTTTGTGGTGAAGGAATGCTTCCGAGGTCGCGCATGAGTTGTGAAACGGCTTTTGTGATGTACGCTTTCTTGCCGAATGCCTTTGTATAGGTGAGGCCGTGATAGCTTTCGTCAGGAGTTGTGAGGCCGTGGAACTTGTCGCCATAAGCATCCCAATCGAAGTTGCCGCTATCGACGATTGCACCGCCAACCTGAGTTGCGTGTCCGTCCATGTATTTAGTGGTCGAGTGGGTTACGATGTCGCATCCCCATTCGAATGGTCGGCAATTGATAGGAGTGGCGAATGTGTTGTCGACGATGAGTGGAACTCCATGCTTGTGAGCCATCTTTGCGAATCGTTCGATGTCGAATACGTTTCCGCCTGGGTTGGAGATTGTTTCTCCGAAGAAGCATTTTGTATTTGGTCGGAATTCAGCTTCGATGCGTTCATCGTCCCATTCCTGGTCGACGAATGTGCATTCGATTCCGAGTTTTTTCATAGTTACTCCAAAGAGGTTGTAAGTGCCTCCGTAGATACTGTTTGTAGTGATGAAGTGGTCGCCGGCTTCGCAGATATTGAATACTGCGAAGAAGTTGGCAGCTTGTCCGCTACTTGTCAGAACTGCTCCCACGCCACCTTCGAGTGCGTTGATTTTGGCAGCTACTGCATCATTTGTTGGATTGGCAAGTCGGGTATAGAAATAGCCTTCATCTTCGAGGTCGAAGAGTCGGGCCATTTGCTCGCTTGTTTCGTATTTGAATGTAGTGCTCTGATAGATTGGCAGCACTCTTGATTCACCTTTCTTTGGTGTCCAACCTGCTTGAACGCAGAGTGTTTCTAGGTTCTTTTTCATTGGTTTTTGTTTGCGTTTGGTAAGTGTAGTGAGTGCTGTTGAGGGTCGCTCATTACTATGTGGTTTGATTTGTTATCTTATGGTTTTTGCCCACTGAGCGGTTGTATTGAGTTTTGGCAAAACGAACTTGAAGTCTTCATTGAGATTTGGTTCGTAGAGCATAAACTGCAAAGCAGGAACGGGTTCTTCCTCTTCGTCGATAACTTCTATTGTGACTTTAGCAACTCCGGCTTTGATCATATCGATTTCCATAGCTGCACCCTTTGAAAGGTCGACGATTCGTCCCTTTGCATAAGGTCCGCGGTCGGTAACAGTAACGATTGTTGACTTGCCGTTGGCTTCGTTTGTCACTTTGAGTTTAGTGCCGAATGGGAGAGTCTTGTGGGCACAAGTGAGTTTGTACATGTCGAACACATCGCCGTTTGCACATTTTCTTCCATGGAAGCCAGGACCATAGTATGAGGCCTTGCCAGTGAAGGTCTGCGCATGCGAGTCGAGCGCCGAGAGGCACATGGTTGTTGTCAAAATGATGAGGGATACAGTTTTCACTGCTATCCGCCAGTTAGCACATAAATTTCTTTTCATTATACATTTCATTCATTAGGCAACCCGTAGGGCTGCAGAGGCCGGATGAATTGATATTTTGGCCTTCTTACTTAATTAGTCACTTTATCAAAAATTCCACGCTCGGAACTTATTTCGGGTGCAAAGTTACGAAAAAATATTGAAACTTCCAAATTTTCTTTGTTTTTTCAGTCTTCTCGCCCCTGTATGCGAGTCCGAATAGCCGCGCTCCGAGGGGGCTCGTTGCACGCTTCGTGAGCCTATGTTACTATGCTTCGCAGTGGAAAACATCAATAAAAATTACCCTATTTCTATAGAGAAATGACCTCCCGAACCGCGGTTCTCGACCCTATTCCTATTGATGTTTTGCCTCATGTCTTATAATGTTTTGGTATAAACCTTATAATGTTTAGTGCCATTTCTTATAATGTTTTTTGTGTTTCGGGTTGGGCGTTGCAAGTTTTGCTGTCGAAAAATAAAGATTTTCGCAAAAACCTGTCAGCCTGTCAGTTTTTGCCTCTAAGTCTTTGTAATATAACAACTTAAGTGGCTGACAGGTTCCACTAAACCTGTCAGTAACCTGTCAGCCATCCTTCAGCTTATTTCATTCCTTTTCCAACAGTTTTCTGCACCATTTCAACAAATCATTCAAATTCCTTTGCTAAAATAAATGAATAATTCCTATAATTTATCAATATTACAGCTGACAGGTTACTGACAAGTTGCTGACAAGTTTTTATCAACCTGTCAGCCATCTAATTTGCAGATACATAGACAGTTATATCCTTAAACTGACAGGCTGACAGGTTTTTGTAAAATTCTTTTTTCACGAGAAAAAACATGTACTACCCTAGAAAAAGTTGAATGGATTTGTACTATAAGCCTGGGGCTGGTTGAATGAATTTTGCCTTGTCCCTAGACTTGGTTGAATACACGGTCACGAACTTATGTCGCTATTCAGTGGCTTATTGTTCGGTGAAATTTTCCATGCAGCTAAGGTAAAAATCAATAAACAAATACAAATAAACGCTGTAATGTGTAAATTTTACACAAAAATATTTGGTAGTTTCAACTTAAATTTATAACTTTGTGTTAAAATTACACAACTATCAGTTATGGAAGAATTAAAATATCATTATAAGTATCCCCATCCGAGTGTGACAACAGACTGTGTCATCTTCGGATTTGACGGAGTAGAATTAAAGGTTTTACTGATTGAGAGAGGAGTAGAACCGTTCAAGGGACGGTGGGCATTTCCTGGTGGATTCATAAAGATGGACGAGTCTGCAGAGGAAGGAGCCTTGCGCGAATTGCAGGAGGAAACAGGACTGACAGGAGCGTACATCAAGCAGTTCCATGCTTTCACAGATCCTAATCGTGATCCTCGTGAGCGAGTAATCACCATAGCCTATTATGCACTTGTGCGCATACAGGATGTGAAAGGAGGCGATGATGCAGCCAAGGCACAATGGTTTGATTTGGATGAAGTGCCTGCTCTTGCCTTCGACCATGACAGAATACTCCGTAATGCGATGCAAGAGCTTCGCAAGCAGATACATTTCGAGCCGATAGGTTTTGAATTGTTGCCAGAGAAGTTCACTATGTCAGCCCTTCAGCATCTATATGAAGCCATCCTAGATGTGAAGTTCGACCGCAGGAACTTCAGCAAGAAGATGCTTCACTTTGGACTTCTTGACCTGTTGGAAGAGAAGGCAAAGGTAAGCCAGGCGAAGGAATCAGTTCTTTACACCTTCAATGCGGAAAGGTACAACGAGATGAAGCAAAAGGGATTTAGATTAGAATTTTAATCAAAATAAATATGATAGGAAGTATTATAGGTGACATTGTAGGTAGTGTCTATGAGTTCACATACCAGAATATAAAGACGAAGGACTTCCCTTTGTTTTCAGAACAAGGAAACTACACAGATGACAGCATCCTCACAGTAGCAACAGCCGACTGGTTGTTGCATGGAGGAAATATAGCAGAGTATTACAGCAGATACGGAGCAAAATACCCTAGGCCGATGGGAGGATATGGAGGCAACTTCCAATTGTGGATTGCACGATCCAGTGTCCGAGGAGACTATAGCCCATACAACAGCTGCGGCAACGGAAGTGCCATGCGAGTTGGACCAGTAGGATGGGCATTTGACACTAAGGATGAGACGCTAGCCGCTGCGAAGGTCTCTGCCGAGTGTACCCACAACCATCCAGAAGGCATCAAGGGCGCACAGGCTATAGCACTCTGTATCTTCATGGCAAGAAAAGGTTTTGACAAGGATACAATACGTAAGGAGGTTGAAGAGCAGTTCGGTTACGATTTGAACTTCACTTGCGACGGTATCCGCGACAGCTATACATGGGGCGGTACTTGCCAAGACAGCGTTCCGCAAGCCATTGTAGCCTTTCTAGACGGAAATGATTTTGAAGATTGCATACGCAACGCCATCAGCATAGGCGGTGACAGCGATACCATCGGCTGTATCACTGGAAGCATAGCTGAAGCGTTCTATGGTGTACCAAATGTTATTAGAAAGAAGGCGTTAGAATATCTCCTAGAAGAACTGAAAAAAGTACTTGTTGAATTTGAAAATATATACAAGCCACTAATTATGAAAGAAAATAATGAAATCAGCCCATTCGAGTTTCAAAAGAATATAATTGAAGATTATGAAAATGTCAGAGATGCACAGCTGTATTTCTCAACACATGGAAGAACCGGTACTCTGGAAGGTAGGACCACACCGAAAAATATCAGAGAGTTGAAAGAAAACGAGGTATTTGTCTTCGGAAGCAATGCCAAAGGATATCATGGTGGTGGAGCCGCTGCTTTTGCATTGAATCACTTTGGAGCAGTATGGGGACAAGGTGACGGAATTCAAGGGCAAAGCTATGCCATCAGTACCATGGAAGGACTGATTCGCACAGCACGCAATATTAACAGATTTATTAAATATGCGCATGATCATCCGGAAAAGAGGTTTTATGTAACTGCCATTGGATGCGGCATTGCAGGATATACGCCATTGCAGATTGCGCCTTTGTTTGAAAGAGCGTTAGTATTACCTAATGTGTTTTTGCCAGAAATATTCTGGGAATACTATTGGATAACAGGCGAACATCAACCAGAATATTTCACACCCGACGATAGTTGGAAGATGTGGAACTAGCTTTAAAAGAACCATTTTTTGATAAAGACTAGGCAGGTAATATCATTCCCATTCTTCCTGATTATAGCGAAGGTCGGTGTAAATGTCCGTAACAATCTGGAAGTATGCACAGACGCATCTAGAGAAAAATAGCGATCTATTATCAGCTGTAGCTGTAATCTCTAAACAACGCAGTTGTAAAAGCTACGTTATTTATATAAAAATTAGGTGATGCTAAAAAAAAGTTATTGGTTAACGTTATCGTTATCGTTTTTATTTGTATATTTGCAAGTGAAAATTACAAAACGAGTTAGGTTCCTGTAACTGATCTGGTGAAGTATGATGTATGTGAAGTAAAGGACAGAGCCAAATTCATAGTAGGAATACTTGACTAGACTCGATATTATATAATGTGTAATTATGGCATCTTGGAAACATAAAAATATTGAGATTGATGGAAGGCTTGTTGAAGCGCAAGCCCCAATCATCATATCTGCAAGTCGTAGTACGGATATTCCGGCTTTCTATGCTGACTGGTTCTTTTACCGCCTTGAAAAAGGTTATTCCGCATGGACTAACCCTTTCAACGGGGTTAAGTCTTATGTTTCATACGATGAAACTAGGTTTGTCGTTTTCTGGTCAAAGAACCCTCGCCCTCTGTTGGAACATCTCCATAAGCTTGAAGAACGTAATATCAAGTGCTACATTCAGTACACACTTAACGATTACGAAAAAGAACATCTGGAGAAAGTTCCATCTTTGGAGAAACGCATCGAGACATTCAAGTTATTGGTTGAACGCCTCGGAAAAGGTTCCGTAGTTTGGAGATTCGATCCTATGATCCTCACTGATGACATTTCGGTGGATACACTTCTTTCCAAAGTTCAGAACATCGGCGACCAACTCAAAGGCTACACTGAAAAACTCGTTTTCAGTTATGCCGACATCGCTCTTTACAAGAAAGTAAAGTCTAATCTTGAAAAGAGTGGTATTCCTTACCATGAATGGACAGAAGAACTAATGGAAATTTTCGCTCAAAGACTTTCATCCATGAATAAGGAGAGAGAATGGAATTATACTCTTGCCACTTGCGGTGAGAAAATTGACATCAACAAATATGGAATTGCACACAATCGCTGTATTGATGGCGACCTCATTACGCGTCTTGCATGGGACGACCCCGTGCTGATGGATTTCATGAAGGTCAAAATTGAGGATGCCCCAGTTCCTTCACTATTTGGTGACGCCGAGCTTCCACAGGGTGCAATTCATTTACCTCATAATAAATACTTCATCAGCGCACACAAGAAAGATGCAGGACAGCGTGAGCTTTGCTGCTGTATGGCAGCCAAAGACATTGGAGAGTATAATACTTGCCCGCATTTTTGCGAATATTGCTATGCAAATACTAGCAAGCAGTCTGTAGCAAGAAACTACAATTGTCATCAACAGAACCCAAATTCAGAAACAATTACAGGAAAATAATTATGTCATATGTAGAAGATATAAGGCTCTTAAATAGTATTGACGATATAATAGATTATTGTCATAATGCATTGCCAGTAGAATATAAAAGAACCCCTTGGACGCATCCCGAGTTGAATCGTGGCATAGGCCTGTTAACAAGCGATGTCGCGCTCAATTGCTATATGTCTGCATATGGAGATATGCATGTTGCCAAGTGCCGAGCCGCAATGATGAATTTTCCATTTAATGATATCCAAGGAAGTATAGAAATAGTCGACTGGGGATGTGGCCAAGGCATAGGCTCAGCTACTGTAATTGAAGTGCTAAAGCAACGTAATTTGCTTCAATGGCTTCGTAAGGTAACTCTTATTGAGCCTTCTCGAAGTGCCATCGCGAGAGCAAACGATAATGTCCGTGCACTAACTCACGGCATAGTTGAAATAGACCTGAAGAATCTTTTTCTTCCATCAAACTGTGTAGCAGAAGAGAAAACACTTACCTCTATTGGATATAAATGTAATAATGTCATCCATGTGTTTTCAAATATTTTGGATGTAACTGCTATAGACTTGGGGAAAGTCGCAAGAATGGTGGCGTCTGCACACGGAAAACACTTTGTGCTTTGTATTGGCCCTAAAAATGGTGCTGCGTACAGAATTAGTAAATTCTGCTCTGTTTTTGGAGAACAAATGTATTTCAGCCAAATTGATAGTGTTCGTTACGCTCGAACTAAGCGAACTGCACACTCGTATTCATGCATGACAAGATGTTTTGAGTACAATGGTGCAACTATTGACCTTAACAGATTAGCTTTGGTGGGTGAGAGTCATGAGGCAATATACCATGAATATGATTTACGCTTACAGATTCAAAACCATGTGCTATCACCTCAAAAAGCAAGAATTGCATGGAGATTGGAGAATATTTTGTCTGTGGATGATATTATGTATATTGATGCAGTTGTAAATGAAGCAGCTGTTGACTTTATTATAGTCAGACCTAACAAGGGAATTCTTTTACTTAATGTATTCGAGGTAAACCTTAATGAGTGTAAAATATCGGAAGACAAAAAGAAAATAGACGTAAACGGGCAATTATATCAATCTCCTATTGATCTTATAAACCTTTGTCAATCGAGTATCAAGGATGGTGTGGAGGAACTTTTGATGAGTACGATTGAGAATACTAAGAACTATAGTCTTATTAAAAAGGTGGTTGTATTTTCGGAAAATACTATTGATGAAATAAAGGATTTCTTTGGCCAAAAAGGTAATATAAATAATTTCGCTTTTGTTTACGGCAAGGAGTTTATTGAGAATAGAGACATCTCACAGAATTTATATACTACTATAGGCTTCCTACGCTCCAACAATGTTTTTGACGATGTGGTTATAAGAAAATTGGCTAAGATAATATCTCCTTCTTGGCATTCTTATCAGGAAGGACGTATTGACATGCAACCAATAGGCGCACAGAAGGGACTTTCGGAAAGCAGTGTTACACACCAGAAAATAAGTGGAGTTGCTGGTTCTGGAAAGTCTCAAGTACTTGTTTTCAGAGCTGTGAATGCTATGAAACGCACTGGAGGTGATGTTTTAGTGTTGACTTATAACATTACGTTAGCAAATTACCTAAAAATGAGACTTTCGGAAATTCGAGAAGATTTCTCTTGGGAAAAAATAGACGTCTATCCATATCATCAGTTTTTTAGAATACGGGCCGCAGAATGTCAGTTACATGTTGATTTTGGATCATATCAAGACGAATTTTTCTTTGTTAAATCAAGAAACCATAAGAAATATTCTGCAATCTTCGTTGATGAAGTTCAAGACTATACTACGGAATGGCTTCGCATCGTCATGCAGAATTTTTTATTGGAGCCTAATGGTGAGCTAGTTGTATTCGGAGACCCAAAGCAAAATGTATTTCAACGACCTTTAGGTATAAATGGCGACATCCGCTTGGGTGTTATTGGAGGACAGTGGAATCGGCAATTAACAACCAGCCGAAGATTTACTAATCCTAGGCTGGCAAATTTAGCAGCAGCATTTCAAACACAATTCTTTGCAAATCAACCCTGCGATAATATAGTTGTGGAGAATGCTATATCAAACATGTTCAATTTCCAGATACTTTCATATATTGACATAAGGCAAAATTATTCTTTGGATGTTGTAGTATCTAAAATAATTGACATCATATCTAATGATCAACACGAAGCAAGAGACTTTGTTGTGCTAGCTTCATCAACAAAATTACTTCGTAGTATTGACACGCTTTATCGCCAAAAAACAAATGAACAAACAGAAAATACATTTATACCAGCCGAAGCTCTTGAACGGTTAAAACAAATACATCAAGTAACTGATGAGAGAATGGCTAATTGGAAATTTAATAGGGATTTTGAGGCCCTTGAACGAACAAGAAAGCAATTGTTTACCACTGACAAACGATGCTTGAAAATCTCTACCATACAAAGTTTCAAGGGATGGGAAGCTCCTTCCGTTATAGTTATTCTAGAAAGTGACTTTGCTATACATAATACGACATTCCGTCCAATGTCGCCACAAACAATATATACGGCGATAACTCGTGCTAGAGAAAACATATATATAATTAATATAGGTAATGATACCTATCACAACTTTTTCTACAATCAGACATTATGAATAGTTTTACAACAATAGAAACATATGCTATCATAAAAGTTCTTTCTCATATTATGAAAGCAGATGGTATTATCCATCCTGAAGAAGAGAAATATATGAATCAGATATATAGTGATTTTTCCATAACAATCAATGATTTGGAAGATATTTCAAACCTCGATGATGTTCAAACGAAACTTATTATCAGTGTAATGTCTGATGAAAAAAAGGATAGAGCTCTTGGCTTATTCGTTGGAATGGCTGAAGCGGATGGCTATTTTCACCCCATGGAGAAGGAAATCTTAAATGACATCTTTATTGATGATTATGCAAATGGTGATTTGAAATAATTAGTCTTTATTGTTTGTTCATGATAAAAAGTACCATTGTTTAATAGAGAAAAAGAAACGAAGATTAAAGATTTCAACAAATTAATTGCAGAAGTTAATAAAAATATTATGATACCAGGTCCTCCCCAAATTCTTACCTGCCCATTCTGTGGCGGCGAGAAACAAATTATGTCTCTTATTTCCGGCAACACATTTGGTGCCGAGTTGTGGTCGGACAATAAACAGATTGCCCCAATGCTACCTAACATCTCATATATTCAGAAGTGTCCGCATTGTGGAAAGTATTATATCCTTAGTAGGCAAGAACCGAATTTTGATAGGGATGGTGATTCCTTTGAAACTGGAGAACTGAATTTTGAAGAAACCAAAGAAGCATATGAGCAACTGTCTAATGAAGGATTCCGAACTCATGGTGAAGAAATCGAGGTGAGATTAATGCTGTTCCACGCCTTGAACGATTGCTATGGCCGAACTTTGCTGGGCTTTGATGGCTGTGAAGATGACTGGAACCTGTTTGTTGAGCAAGGGAAATGGCTTATTGAGCATGCTATTGCCGATAATGTGTTGAAAGCTGAGTTTTATCGCGAAATCGGTGAGTTTGACAAAGCCAGTGAATTACTCGTTGGGGTAGTGCCTGATGATGATTTCATTAGAGAATTTGCTGAGAAGATAAAGGAAAGAATCAAGCTTAAAGATAGTAAAGTTTTTATTATCAGCGGAGAAAAGTAATCATTTTAAAGTCATCTAAAATAGCAAAAGAATGATTTCAGTAAAAGAAATACTTTCAGATTTAAACAAATTATCAGACGAGGAATTTGCTAATTTGTCTATATCAACACGCAGGTTATTCGAGTATAAACTTCGTGCGCTTGAATATAGTGAGTTGGAAGAATTATTAGTTAATGTACCTTCAACCAGTCAAAAACGGAGTTATATCAATGGCATAGCTATTGAGCAAGCCCAACGCCTTGCATTTAAAGAAAAGAAAGAAGCCGAGCGTTTGGTTAAAAACGAGACAATAGAGGAATTGCTGGAACTTTACAACAACAAGAAATCTGGAAGAGTCCAAGAAGCCAGGAAGAAAATTCAACATCGCTATCCATACCTTTCATACAAAGAACAACTCGTTATCATGAGAACTTTTTTGAAAGGCGGAAAAACAGAAAGGCTTTGGGGATACAATATTCTCCGCAACTTATGGAGTGAAGATTTTAAAGATGATGTGCTTGAACTTTGGCTGAAATACAAGGAAGAGCGATGCGGATGGCTATTGATAAAATATTTTTCTACTGACGAAATCCGTCCTTTTGTAGATGACCTCAGCACCAGAAATAGCTATTACAATCTTTGTAAGAAATTGGTCAAAGAAGAATGGTTTTCGATTGACATTAATTTGTTGAAACAATTACCTTTGACACATGAAGAGTTTATATGGATTGTGTCTCAGTCAAAGAACGGGATATCCGAAGAAGAAGCCATGTCCTATGTATACAGAAACATTGCTTACACTTTGTGTGGTTTGAATGTGTATACTTATCCCGACGGCCAATTTGCATATGGAAGGAACATTTATTATTATCCTCCAAAGATAGATGACTTGTTCTATATGCGTAAGATTATAGGTATGGACAATATGCTGACCAGTATATGCAGAATGGGATATGATGTCGCTGTTCGAAAATTTTTGGAACTGGACCAGTCCATACATGATTCGATAATTGATATGTACTATGAAGATGAGGTTGGAGGTGATCAACGATATGAGGCTATTGTTCGTGAATGGCTCGCCGAATACCGAGCTAAATTCCCTAAAGAATATAGATACATATTGGATAATAACTCAGGCACTAAGCCAGTCAAAAGGTCTTATATTAGGAACAGGCCGATTACTGAAGAAGAGTATAACCAAATGGCATTTGACAATGAATCATTCAATGCCCTTGTGGAGCAATTTAAGTTAGAGGTTCCAAAGGATGAAGAAACTAATTATGCAGATGATCCTCCGTTTTAATCATTACAAATTAAATGAATATGGCAAATACGGTAAAAAACTGTAAGGAGCAAAAGGCATGTTTGAAAGACATGCCAATGGTAGATATTGCTACAGAAATCATAGGATACGCAATATCGATACTGATAATTATGTTGATTTCAGGTTGCAACAATCAAAACTCCATTCAAGAACCTAATGAAGAGGCAGACACCTGTATTGAGATTTATGTTAATTGTATGAAGTGCCAACAGGAGCTGGATACAGTCATTGGTAAGTTCGATGGTGTGAATATCGATACTCTGTTCCTTCAGCAACAGGAAATCATCGATATTCATGATGTCTCTTATCTGCTTACTTCCACATCGGGAAAGCTTCCGGCAATTCAAATGTATGGTTATCATGATGTTAAACCATGTGTTTATGAAGAAGGAGATCTTGACGGAAACGGAACTGATGAAGTTGCCTATATGAATTCCATGGACACTGGTGGATGGAGAATGTATTACATACTCTCATTCAAGGATGGCAAGTGGATGAATATGTTCCCTGACTTAAAAGACATTTTGTACACAGGCACTTCTTTCAGGGGATTAGACTATGAAATCGCCCAACCATACGAGAAGGGCAAGGTCAAATTAACATACTATTTCGAAGGGTATGACGAAAAAATAGGTGACAGGATAGAAGAAGTTAGAGATACCATAGTCTCACCATCATTTGGGGATTTATTGCAATAAAACATTTGTCGTTAGGAACACTGATTTTAGTCAGTGCCATTAATGTATCACAACAAAAAAAAGAGTGCTGACCGATTCGTGAATGAATGTGATCAGCACCTCGTGGGTTGTTGTTGCGGAGATTGGATTCGAACCAATGACCTCCAGGTTATGAGCCTGGCGAGCTACCAGCTGCTGCCACTCCGCGATGTTATGTTGTTGCCTTCATTTCTGAAAGCGAGTGCAAAGGTACGAACTTTTTTCGACATTGCCAAACTTTTTGGTGGAAAAAATGCCTTTTTCAGCATGTTGGCTGATTTCGCCTTCGTTTTTCTTTGGTAATGATAACATAATGACACAACAATTTTTCTCTCTCCACTAATCGACTTGTCGCTTGGCTCGTCCAAGAAATATTATCCATAAGTTAAAAACAAATCCATCCGGAAGGTCATTGCCTAGATTCTCGCTTTTGCAAACTCTAAAACCTTTGGTTTTGTGGCTCGAAATCGTCAAAATCTTTCCCCTATAATAAAATAATAATGTGTTTGTTGTATATTTTTGTAAATTTTCATTGGAGTTTGGAAAAGTTGTTGTATTTTTGTACCCTTGATAAAGTGTGTAATTATGCAGAAGCGAACAAAAACCATATTGAAGACCTTGATGTGGGTGGTGTTGACTCCAATACTGCTCGTCTTGCTTTTGTTCGTTTGCCTCTATATTCCGCCAATCCAAAAGTGGGCAGTCGATACTGCAGCCGATTGTCTTTCGGAAGAGATGGGAATGCAGGTCAGTGTCGACCGAGTTTTGCTCAAGTTCCCTCTCGACCTTTCCGTTGGAGGAGTGCTTGCAGTGAAGCCAGCCGATGGGGTGAACACTCAGCAACCAGATACAGTTCTCGATGCTGAGGAACTTTTGCTCGATGTGGCCTTGATGCCGCTGTTTAAGGGTGAAGTGATGGTTGAGAATGCCACTTTGAAAAATACCAAAGTCAATACACTCGACCTCGTCGAAGCCCTTCAGATAAAGGGACATGTGGGCGAGTTGCAGTCGAATGATATTAGTTTTGGCCTTAACTCGGGAGAAGGAATTATTCCAACCCTCTCGCTCAAGGATTCCGAACTTTCGATTATATTGGCCGACAGTGTGCTAGAGGACACAACAGAGGAAGAAGAAGGATTCCTGAAGACGATTGACATGCAAGGCATAAAGCTCGAAAATGTGGCTCTCAATCTCGATCTTGCTCCAAGTGCCGACAGTATGTTCGTGGCCACAAATTTCCCAGAAGCAAGTCTTTCAGCCTTCCTCGACCTAGAGAATGGCAATTACTATGTGAAAGACTTGAAGGCTTCGGATTCGAAGGTCAATTACGATATAGGAAAGGGAGAGGCACTTCCTGGTTTCGACCCTAACCACATCAACCTCAGCAATCTCAATCTTCAGATAGATTCTCTTTCATACCTTGCCAATGGCGACCTTTATGTGGGCATCAATCAATTGGCTGGAAAAGACAGAGGCGGACTTAAAATCAATGATGCGAAGGGCGCATTCCGTATGGATGCCAAGCGCCTTTACCTCGATAATTTCAGTTTGAAGACCGACGAAACCGACCTCGACCTCACGATGGCAATGGACATGAATGCCTTCGATGAAACCGACCCAGGTGTGTTTGAGATTGACGTGAATGGAATCGTAGGGAAAGACGATATTTCACAGTTTACTTCCGATTTCACTCCACAGTTCATGAAGGGTTGGCCAAACAAACCTCTCACCATTGATATGAAGGCCAACGGAAACATGCAGACACTTTATGTCGACCACATCAAGGCAAAGATGGACGGAGCCTTCGATATAAATGGAAGTGGGGTGATGACCGACTTGATGGATCCTAATGGTAACATCGGAATGGACCTTGATATGAATATGGCTGGTCAAGACCTTGCCTTCATCAAGCAGTTCCTTCCTGCCGATGTCGCTTCATCATTCAATATTCCACGAGGTACAACCCTCAACGGCAAAATGTCGATGAAGAATGGTCGATTGCTTGCTGATGCAATCCTTTCGAGTGGCCGTTCAAGTGCCAAGTTGAAGGCTGACTACAACATGAACAGCGAAGCCTATGAAATCGACCTACATGCAAAGAATTTTGATGTCAACCGATTTGTCCCTCTTGGCGAACCTTGCAGCTTTACTGGTCATCTGTATGCCAAGGGACAAGGTTTCGACTTCGACAATCCTCGCACATATTGCAAGGCAAATGCCAACATAGACGATGCATCTTATTCGACATATTACTTGACAAACACTTCCCTTGATGCCTCGCTCCTGAAGCAGACAATCAATGCTGATATGAAGTTTGACGACCCTCGTCTGCAAGGACATTTCATCGTTGACGGAAAGATGACAGCTAAGAATCTTGATGCCGATGCACAGATCGACCTTCCATTCTCCGACATTCAGGCATTGGGCTTCTCTCCAGATCCACTCACAGCTCATGCCACTCATGGAACACTTCATGCTACAAGCAACTTCGACAACTTGTTCCTCGTGGATGCCGATGTTGAGGGAGTTCAGGTGATTCTCAATGAAGACAGTATTGTGACTGACAAGTTCGACCTCTTTGCCGAAACCACTCTCGACCGCACTGATGCCGTACTTCACACAGGCGACCTCGACTTTGAATTCAATTCGCCAAAGAACCTGTTTGCACTCATAGACGATTTCACGAAAGTGGGAGAGACAGTTCAGCAGCAATTGGAAGACCGCGAACTCAGTTTTGATGCAATCAAGGCAATTATGCCTGAAGCCCGACTCAAGGCAAATATCGGTCATAACAACCCAGTGAGCAAGTTCCTCTCAATGCAAGGTTACAACTATGACGAAGTCGTTGCCAATCTTCGTACTTCACAGGAATACGGACTTCAAGGTGATGCTCACGTCTTTGCATTCAAAACTGATTCGATGAAGGTCGACACCATATTATTCAATATAGAACAAGACAGTACTCACCTTCGCTTCGATGCAGCTCTTGCATGCAACGAACAGCAAGATTTAGTTCCTGCTTTCACGGCTCATCTCGATGGTTATGTATCTCCTTCGACGGCTAATGTTCGCCTCAATTATTTCGATGGCGAAGGCAAGAAAGGCGTAGATTTGGGACTCGACGGAATCATCGGAGCAGACAGCATCCTCCACATGAAGATGTATCCAGAGGAACCAATCATAGCTTATCGAAAGTTTAAGGTGAACGATGACAACTATCTCGACCTTCATAAACACAATCGCTTGTTTGCCGACCTTGAGTTGCAATCTACAACCGATAGTTGTTATGTAGGAATCTTTGCAAATCCAGCCGATTCGATGAATCAGCAAATCAATGCAATCATCAAGCAACTCAATATTGAGGAACTCCTGACCGTTTTGCCATTCGTACCAAAGATGAAGGGTGTGCTAGGTTTGGATGCAACATATTCGCAGAATGACGAAAACTTCAATGTAGAGGGAATGCTGAGTGCCGACGACTTCTATTATGAAGGCACTCCACTGGGAGATGTTGTCTCAATGTTCAAATATCAGCCAATGGGAGAGGCAGGTCACGACATTCATGCAATCCTCTATCAAAACGGCAACAACATCATGACTGCTCAGGGAACCTACAATGTAGTTGGTCCTGACTATCTTGATATGAAGCTTCTTCTCGACAATCTCCCAATGTCGATTGCTTCCGCATTTGTTCCCGACCAGATTTGTGCATTCAGCGGTAATCTCGACGGAATCATAGATGTTCATGGACCTGCAGATACATTGCTCGTGAACGGAAATCTCTATCCTAATGATATTCATGTTTACAGTGATGTCTATTCGTTCGACCTCACGATAGGAAACGACCCAATAACATTCACCGACAGCCGAATCCAATTCAATCAGATTAAGATTCTTGGTTCGGGTGGAAATCCTCTCACTGTGAATGGCTATGTAGATTTCAGCAACTTCGACGATATCAACATGAGTCTCAGTGTCTATGGCCAGAACTTTGAGGTGTTCAATGCTCCTCGCACTCGCAAGTCGGCTCTCTTCGGCAAACTCTATGGCGACTTCTTTGCCCGTGTCACTGGTTCTACCAACGACCTCCGAATCCGTGGACTTGTCAATGTACTCAGTAAGAGTGATATTACTTACATCATGACAAACACTCCACTCACTGTGGATTATCGTCTTGATGATATTGTTACATTCGTCGACTTCTCTGCACCTCCAGAGTCGTCAGAACGTATTCCACACACATTTGTCGGCATCGATATGGATGTCACTCTCGAAGTGGAAGACGGTGCAAAGATTAATTGTGAGTTCAGTGCCGATAAGCAGAGCTACGTTACAGTTCAGGGTGGCGGTTCGATTGATGCTTCCTACACTCCGGAAGGTGTGTTGAGTCTTCAGGGACGATATACAATCAATGAAGGTGAGATGAAGTACACATTGCCAGTTATTCCTCTCAAGACCTTCACTTTGAAGAAAGGAAGTTACATTGAGTTCACTGGCGAACCAGCTAATCCAACCCTCAACATAGCAGCTACCGAGCAGACAAAGGCTGGTGTAAGCAATGCCGATGGTTCGAGCCGTTCGGTTCTCTTCAATGTAGGTTTGAAGATAACCAACACCCTCAACAATATGGGTCTTGAATTTACGATTGAAGCACCTGAAGATATTGCTGTTCAGAACGAACTTGCAGGAATGACAGCCGAGGAAAAGAACAAGTTGGCTGTTGCCCTCCTTGCTACAGGAATGTATCTCTCAAGCAGCAATACAACAGGATTCAGTGCTACCAATGCCCTCAACAACTTCCTCCAGTCGGAAATCAACAACATTGCAGGCAAGGCCATTTCCACTGCAGTCGATGTGGATATGAGTGTGGGCATGGAACAGACAAAGCGAGATGACGGTACCACTCGCACCGACTATTCGTTCAAGTTCACGAAACGTTTCTTCAGTGATAAGCTCAATGTGGTTATCGGTGGTCGAATCAATGCCGATGGCAATAATGGCCACAGTGAGAATTCTGCCTATATTGATGACATTTCACTCGAATGGCGACTCGATGATGGTGGTACGCAGTATGTCCGTCTCTTCCATGATAAGAACTATGATAATATCGTAGAAGGTGAACTCACAGAGAATGGTGCTGGTATTGTGCTTCGAAAGAAACTCGACAGCATTTCCGAACTCTTCATCTTCAAGCGAAAGAACAAGGAGGAACAGCAACCAGTTTTCACTCCAGGTCTTCGTCAACGAACTCAAACCGAAACTAATGAAAACAAATAATATATATAATAGGCAGTCAACGGGTCAACGGGCCAACAAGCTGGCAAGCATTGGCTTCGTGGCTATGGTGGTGGCTTGCATTATCCTTTCGGCTTGTTCCACAACGAGCAATCTGCCAGAGGACGAAGTGCTTTATACCGGTATCAAGAAGATAAGTTATGAGGACAAGAAGAATACCTATGCCGAGAGTGTGGCACTCACCGAAATTGAGGCAGCTCTGGCTTATGCTCCAAACAACTCGTTCATGGGCAGTTCTTCCGTTCGTTTCCCTCTCCCAGTAGGTCTTTGGGTATATAATGGTTTGGTCAATAAGCAGAAGGACGGTTTCTCAAAGTGGGCATTCGATGCATTCAGCAGTGTGCCAATCACTCTCACGGCCGTTGCTCCAGCCACTCGTGTTCAAGTGGCTACCAACACACTTCAGAACTATGGTTATTTCCAAGGCAAGGTGTCATACGATATAATCGACGAAAAGAATCCTAAGAAGAAAAAGATTGCATACAATGTGAAACTCGGTGAGCCTTATCTTCTCGATTCCATTCATTGGTCGTTCCCTGAATTGCAGGACAGCATCATCCGAGCTACCAAGTCGGATAGTTATATTGCTACAGATAAGCAATTCAGCGTCATCGACCTTCAGATGGAGAAGGACCGTATTACGAGTGAGTTCCACAATAATGGTCTCTACTTTTATCGTCCCGACTATATCAACTATTATGCCGATTCGATGATGGTGCCACAGCGAGTGAAACTTCTTGTAATGGAAGACCCCGACACACCGGAGAAAGCTAAGCATAAGTGGTATTTCGGCAATACGAGTGTTTATATCCGCAATTCATCATCCAACGGTGCCCGTCGTGGAGCATATACCGACTCTATTATGATGCGAGGCGGAAAATTTGTTTATCAAGGCGAGAAGGAACCAGTGAGTCCTCGCACTCTCTTCCGCAATTTCCGCTTCCGCCGAGGCATGATGTTCAAGCAGAGCAGTGTGGACGAAACGCTCACCAACCTTTCCGGAATGCAGATGTTCTCGAAGTTGCAGTTCTCGTATATTCCTCGTGACACAACCCAAACCTGCGACACCCTCGATGTGAAGATTGAGGCCACGATGGATAAGCTCGTCGATGCCGAACTTGCTTTCAACATCACTCAGAAGAGCAATTCACAGATTGGCCCGAATGCAGCTGTAACAGTTTCTAAACGCAATGCCTTTGGCCATGGTGAGACACTTTCCCTCACATTGAAGGGAGCCTACGAATGGCAGACGAAGGCAGAGAACCGCAATAAGGACCAAGACCAAATCAATTCGTATGATGCCGGACTTGGAGCCACTCTCACTTATCCTTGGCTCGTTTTCCCTGGTTTGAGCCAGAAGCGTTTCAAGTATGCCACATCTTCTTCATTCCGTTTCGATATCGACCATCTCAATCGTTCGGGCTATTATCGCATACTCTCATTCAATGCTGAGGCCGACTATAATTTCCGAACTTCAAAATATTGGACTCATAGATTCACTCCGCTCTCCCTCACTTACAACCGACTCGAACACACATCCGAGAAGTTCGACTCCATTGCCAGTGTCAACCGAGCTCTCCTTGTTTCGCTTGAAGACCATTTCATCCCAGCAATGGGCTATACCATCACTTACGATAATTCCTTCAAGCCAACACTTCGCACCACTACATGGGCTGAGTTTTCCATCAAGGAATCGGCCAACCTCATCAGTGGTGTTATGGCACTTTCGGGAAAGGACTTCAACAAGAAGGACAAGAAGCTCTTCAGTCAGCCATATTCTCAGTTCCTCAAGCTCACGATGGATGTCCGCAATAAGTTCCTCCTGACGGATAAGAGTCTTATTGCCACCCGCTTCTATGCCGGAGTTCTTTGGAGTTATGGCAACAGTGAAGTGGCACCTTATAATGAGTTGTTCTATGTGGGTGGAGCCAACGACATCCGAGCATTTGCTGCCCATTCCATTGGTCCTGGTCAGTACTACGACTATTCGGGCCGAGGAACATATCTCGACCAAGCCGGCGACCTCAAGCTCGAACTCAATGCAGAATACAGATTCAATATAGTCAGCAATCTCTATGGAGCCCTCTTTGTGGATGCAGGTAATGTGTGGTTGCTCGATAAGCGCGACTCCAATCCTGGTGGTGAGGTAGGTTATGACAGTTTCCTAAAGGATATTGCCCTTGGTACAGGATTTGGTTTCCGCTACGATCTCGAATTCCTTATCCTCCGTCTCGACCTTGGTATCGGAATCCATGCACCTTACGATACTGGCAAAAAGGGTTATTACAACATTCCAAAGTTTAAGGATGGTCTCGGTCTCCACTTTGCAGTGGGTTATCCATTCTAATGAAGAGGTTAGGGGTTAGTGGTTAGAGGTTAGGGTATAAGAAGAAAAATATGGCAAAAGAAAGAATAGCATACGTTTGTTCCGAATGTGGCTACGACTCACCTAAATGGTTGGGCCACTGTCCTTCATGTGGAGCATGGAACACCTTCGTCGAACAGCGACTTGGCAAGAAGTCTGCTGCCTCCACTGCTGCAAGCAGTTTTGCAAGCGAACTCTCATCTTCCCCAATTTCGATGAGCAAGATAGCAACCGAGGAAGAGCCACGAATCAATATGCTCGACGGAGAACTCAACCGAGTGCTCGGAGGCGGACTTGTTCCCGGTTCGCTCACACTTCTTGGAGGCGAGCCAGGCATTGGTAAGTCGACGCTTATTCTTCAGACGGTTCTTCGCCTGCGTGGTTTCCGCACACTTTATGTCAGTGGTGAAGAAAGTGCGCGTCAGTTGAAACTCCGTGCCGACCGCATCGTGAACCACAGCCCCAACAATCCCGACCAGTTGCAAGAGCCAGCCGATGTGCAGGTGCTTTGCGAAGTGATGATAGAGAAGGTGTTTGAGCATATAAAGGCAGTAGAGCCACAGCTTGTCGTCATCGATTCCATTCAGACGATGGCCACGGAGAATGCCGAGTCGTCGCCTGGCAGCATTACCCAGATACGCGAATGTGCAGCCCTGCTGCTCAAGTTTGCCAAAGAGTCGAACATACCAGTCATTCTTATTGGCCATATCAATAAGGAAGGCAGCATAGCTGGTCCGAAGATTTTGGAACACATGGTCGATACCGTTCTCCAGTTCGAGGGCGACCAGCACTATATGTATCGAATGGTGCGTGCCATAAAGAATCGATTTGGCAGTACGGCCGAACTCGGAATCTATGAAATGATGCAGGGAGGTCTGCGAATGGTGACCAATCCATCCGAGATGCTTCTTTCGGATGTGAAGGACAGTGAAGGTCTCAGTGGCGTTGCCATTGCTTCAGCCATCGAGGGAGTGCGTCCGTTGCTCATCGAGACACAGGCACTTGTAAGCACAGCAGCTTATGGAACTCCCCAACGTTCAGCCACTGGTTTCGACCTTCGTCGCCTCAATATGCTTCTTGCCGTACTTGAAAAGCGAATTGGTTTCAAGTTGGCCCAGAAAGATGTTTATCTCAATATAGCTGGAGGAATCCGTGTGACCGACCCAGCCATCGACCTCAGTGTCATTGCTGCCGTTCTTTCGAGCAATGTAGATACAGGTCTTGAACGTGATGTATGTATGGCAGGTGAAGTAGGTCTCAGTGGTGAGATTCGTCCAGTGAGTCGAATCATGCAGCGCATAGCCGAAGCCGAAAAACTTGGTTTCAGTCGCATTCTCATTCCGTCGGCCAATCTCACTGGTCTCGACCGCGAGCATTTCAAGATTGAGATAGTTCCAGTTCGTCGAGTCGAAGAAGCTCTCCGTCAGTTGTTGGGATGATTCAACTCTCAGCTCTGACCACTGTCTTGTGTTCAAGAGTTTCGCTCTTGAATCCCCTAATCCCTAACCATCAATCTTTAACCGTCAATCGTATATAAACCGGTAGGTGGTCGCTGTAGCCATGGTTGTAGCGAGGACCGATGAAGGTGCGGAAAGGTTTCGTGCCACCATATTGTTGGTCGGGTTCGAGAAGGAACGGTTTGTCGACGATGCCCGCATCGGCAGAGGAGGTATGGAGCGAATTGTCGGAGTCGAGAAGCGACTGACTTACGAGAATGTGGTCGATAGTGTCCCATTGTCCCTGGTATTTGTACGTACCAGGTTTTTTGTTTTTCATGAGGTCGGTGAAGCCCTTGATTTGCTTGATAGAACGGGATTTCAGTCCGTCGTTGAAGTCGCCTGCAATGATGATGTTGGCGTTGGGCGAAATGGTTTGGATGGAATCGATGACCGAAAGAATGGACCTCACCACGTTGTTGCGGTTGGTGTTGCTTTTCTTTCCGCCCAATTTTGATGGAAGATGAACTGCAAGAATATGAATCGTGTCGCGGTTCAGAGCGAGTCCGGAGGCATAGAGAATGTCGCGGGTGGGAGCATCCGTGGCAGGGCGAATGCTGTGGTAGTTGAGCAGATGGAAAGTGAGGGGAGAATAGAGGATGGCCACGTTGATGCCACGGCTGTCGGCCGAATGGGTGTTGATGTATTCGTAGCCAAGGTTTCGGAGAGGGGAGAGTTGAGTGAGGTAGGAGAGAATGGTGTCGCTTTCCACCTCTTCCATGCAAACAATGTCGGCAGGGCGCACGGAGTCGATGGCCATGATGGCCGCCGCTGTGTCTCTGAGTTTCTTGAACATTCGGCTGCGAGTCCAATGGTGTTCGCCTTGGGGAGTGAAGTTAGAGTCGGCTGGGATGGTATAGGCAATTGTGTCGAAGAGGTTCTCGGCATTGTATTCGGCTAGGGTGAAATATTGTGCCTTTATGCTGAGGGAAGTGAATAAAAAGAGGAACGACGCAATGCAAGCATGTGCAATGGTCGTTCCATATTGTGTGTAATCAGTTTTCTTCGACTGCATAAATATAGCTGAAAGCTGACCGCTGGGGTTTTACCACAACTTCTTTGGATATTCGCCGGCATCGATGAGAGCCTGGATGCGAGCCACAGTGTCAGGACGGTCGGCAGCATAAGTGACGCCAAACCACTTGCTTGTGGTATCGAGCACCTCAACAGTTGCAGTTCCGTCGTTGATGAGCTTGTTGACCATCAAAGGAATGAAGAACTCAGCCTTGAGGTTTTCCATATTCTTAGGGTCGCTGAGGAATTCCTTGAAGTATTCTTCGCTGTACTGGAAGTAGTCAGGAGTGAAGCCCCACATATTCATGCTTACAGGAGCATTCTCTTCTACAGGCACCCATTGTTCGCCTTCCTGGTAGCAAATCTTACCATCCACACGCTGGATTGCAGTGCGTTCCACAACGTCGGTGAGGAGGTTCTGCTCGTTAGTGGCACAAACGCCGCGAGCCACAGTACCGTTCTCGCTGAGAGTGTTGCAAACGCGGAAACCAACCATGGCATATTTGTTCTTTGTCCCTTCAGGCAGGTTGAGGAGGTAACGTCCGATAGTGGCGAAGGCATCGCGTCCATAGAAGTCGTCGCAATTGATCACGCAGAAAGGTTCCTTCACTACATCCTTGCCCATAAGCACAGCATGGTTGGTGCCCCAAGGTTTTACTCTGCCCTCAGGACATGTGAATCCTTCAGGAAGGGAGTCGAGAGCCTGGAAGCAGAGTTCGCATTCCACCTTGCCCTCATATTTTGCAAGAATCTGAGTGCGGAACTGCTCTTCGAAGTCCTTGCGGATTACCCATACAATCTTACCGAATCCAGCACGGATAGCATCGTAGATGCTGTAGTCCATGATAGTTTCACCGTTTGGTCCGAGACCGTCAAGCTGCTTGAGGCCACCATATCGGCTACCCATTCCAGCAGCAAGCAAAAATAGAGTTGGTTTCATTTTATTCGTAGTTTAAATTACTTTTCAAAGTGCGAAGTTACGAAAAAGAAACGAAAACGGAAACGAAATCGAAAACTTTTTGCAAATTTCATGGCATATATTAGTATTTTCCCGTACATTTGCAGTTGAAAGACGAGTAGGGCAATAAACAAAGGAACAGACTGACATCTTGGCACCAGTGGATTTTTCTCTCTCCACAAATTATCACCAATTATTCGATTGCCAGCCCTGAGTCTTCTGCATTGTTTCATCTTCTTACAAGTGAACTTGCAGATGATGCTCCAAACCAGAATTCTCAAAAGTCTTTTCAAGCCTTTCATTTGGCTGACAATATTTAACGTTAATTACCATCCGGATGGATTTGTTTTAATTTACGAATAATATTTGAGCGCAAGGCCGATTAGGCCGACTTGGGAGATGGAGAGCCTTTCGATTGGAACTTGTTCACAAGAGAAAGGAATCACATCTTACAATGGAAACGCAAAGCGGAGCAGCTCAAAATCGATAATTCTTGGATGAACCAAGCGACTTTGTCGATAAAGCGGAGAGAAAAAAATAGTCGATGAGTTAGTGTCATTAAGTATAACATTCAAATAACATAACGATATGAAAACAAGAATTATGATTCTGCTGCTTGCAGCGTCCACATCCATCAATGCCCAGAAACCAATCAAGATCGTGGGCACCATCGACGACCCATCAACCACCCATTTGTACATCCAAGTAGGCAAGGAAGGCTCCTATGGCCTTTACAATCCCGAACAAGAGATAGAAGTGAAGAATGGCAAGTTCCAGTTCCAGACCAAGCTCAGTCAGGTAGTACCAGCATGGCTGAAGCGCGAAAGCGGCGACGAAGCCCACGTCATGGCCACCATCTACCTAGTTCCCTCCGAGCGACTCAACCTCACCATCAAATCAGGCAAATGCATCTGTGCCGGTTCGAAGGTATATAAGGAAATGAACGAAGCCGAGCAGTTCTATTCCGAGAAAAGGGAATTGTTCGATTCCTGGTACGATTCCGCCCTTGCCCGCTATTATTCAGCATCCGAAACCGATAAGCCAACGATAAACCAAGAAATAACCGACTCCGCCGAAATCAAGTACGGCGCCCTCACCAAGGCAGTGGCCGACTACCGCAAGCAAAATCTCGCATCAGATGGCGTGCTGATTTATCTTTCCGACCACGACGATGTGGAGATGATGTACAGCGACCTCTTGGCAAAGGACGATAATTCCAGCAATCCCGATTTCCCCCAAAGCCATCGAGTAGGGGCATATCTCTCATCCAGAATCAAGCATATCATTGCAATGCGCAGGTATGAAGAGCAGCAAGACTCCATCGAACAAGCCAAGCTTGATGCCATGAGAGGCACTCCGGCACCCGATTTCACCCTCACCGACATCACCGGCAATCCGCTCACCCTCTCATCGCTCCGCGGCAAATATGTCATACTCGACTTCTGGGGCAGTTGGTGCGGTTGGTGCATCAAAGGCATCCCCGACATGAAGAAATACTATGAGAAGTATGCAGGAAAGTTCGAGATACTCGGCATCGATTGCAGAGATACGGAAGAGAAGTGGAAGGCAGCCGTAGCCAAGTACGAGCTCCCATGGCTCCATGTCTACAATCCCGCCTCCAGCAGCGTATGCACCGATTTCGACATCACCGGTTATCCAACCAAGATAGTCATAGATCCCGACGGCAACATCGCCAAAGTCATCATAGGCGAAGATCCCGCCTTCTATACCTATCTCGATGAACTCTTCGGCAAGGAATAGGTGGTTCAGGCCCCCAAGTTCAAGGTTCAAAGTCTATATAAAAAAAGCCGACACACTTTCATTGTGTGCTGGCTGCTGATAGCTGAAAGCTCTTAGAGGTTTACGAGGAATTCACGGCTTCCTCTCACAACTTTGAACCTTGAAACAAAAAGGGCCAACACATAAAGTGCTGCCCCTTCTTTTATGGCTTTTACTTCACGAGTACTTTCTTTCCATTCAGGATATAGATGCCGCGTGGCAGATTGTCGAGCGAATCTCCTACTCGTATGCCTGTAACTGAATGGATGGCTCCGTTGGCGGCGTTGGCATTTATTCCGTCGATACCTGTTGAAGCACTGTATTCCAATCGGATTGGACTTGTGAGCGAACCAAGCATAGCGTCGTTTGAATAGATTACGGTTGGCGAGAGTTCTACTTCGCATCCGTCGAGAATGGTACGGAACGAAATCTCTGGTTCGTTGCCTTCTCCTGGAATGGTGATGAAGTAGCGTCCGTTGGTCGCACGGTCGGCTGAACGATATTCGTTGCCGTCGAATGTGGCAACTTCGAGTGTGTCGGTCTTGACATCGTTGATATATACTTCTGCCACAACTGTCATATTGCCGGAATACTGACTCATATCACCTACTTCGAAGTTGGAAGAACCTGCCTCGGCTGCCATCAGAGGAGCTCGGCGTTCCTTCGTGCCGGCTGCTGTCTCTGGATAGATGAGGGTCTTGGCGTTTGAGGCAACGGAATGGTAGAGATAGCCCTTTCCTGGTTCGATGCTCGTAAGTGTACCTTCCCATGTGTAGCCGTTGTAGATGGCGAATGCAGTGCGCGACTTGATGAGATCGTCGGTCTCTGGGTCCATTCCGGCGAGAGCACGGTCGAGGCTGAGGGTTGTCTGTGATGGATTGCCAATCCAGTTCCAGTTCTTCGTGATGGTCTGCTTACCTTCTTCAGCGGAGATTGGTTGTCCATGAGTGGTGAATGTAGTAGCGGCGGCGGCATACATCATATAGAGTTTGGCACCTCTGATGGATGCAAGCGAACCTTCGTAGTGTGTTCCGTCGGACATAGCGAACGATGTGCGGTTCTTCACGATTGTGATATATTCTGCATAATCGTTCATCACGCTTGCCAAGTCGGCTGGTAATGGCTGTACATAGAGTGATGTCCAGTTCCAACCCTTGTTGAGAGCGATCTGCTGTTCGATGACATTCAGGGTGGTGAGGATTACAGGCTTGCTGAATGTGCCATATATCATGCCGTCGGCGAATGTGATGTCTTCGGAGGCAGTGACTCCGCTGTAGATGATTCCCTTCGAGGCATCCCATACCTTGAAATCGACTGGCTGGCGTGATATTTCGTCGTTGCCGTAGAGGGTCATGCAGAGGTAATAGGCATCACGGGTGGTCAGGTACATTGGCTGTGCCACGCCGATACACATGTCGCCGATGAATGCAGCCACGCGGGTGTCGGAATTTTCACATACGGCTCCGTCGAGAATCAGTTGGGCTGTGAGGTTCATCGTCTTGTCGAGGTTTTCGGTGTCAACTGTCCAGTCAGGAGTGTCGCCGGTGATGATGAGCGAGATGTCGAGTGGTTCGTAGATTCCGCTGTTGCCCACTAGATAGATGTCGCTGCCGTAGTGGCCGATGGCAGTGGAGTTGGCCACACGGAATGTGATGGTTTCCACGCTTTCTGGCTCGAGTGTGCCCTGAGTCTGACTTGCAGAGAGCCATGTAGGCAGACCCATAATCATCCATTGCTGAGCATCTCCGCCGGTGTTGGTGAATGAAATGTCGAACGAAGTGCCTTGTGCTTCCTCGGCCATGAGGTCAATATTTTGCTGAGTCCATCTCAGAGGGTTCTTCCTTACATAAGCCGACCATGTGATAGGTTCGTTCACATTCTCGTGCATGTCCTTCACATTGCGGAGAGTGAAGTAAACGGTAGTGCCTTCGAGTCGGTCGGGGGCATCTGTGAGGTTGAGGAATATCTCGCGTTCGCTTGCAGTGTAAGTGTATTGCAAGTTGGTGAGGGTTGGAGCATTCTTGAGAGCAGGCGAAGTGGTGGCCTTGACAACGGTAGCCGAGGCATTGCCCGACTTGTTGCCGGAATTGTCGGCAAGAGAGAAGTTGGTGAAGAGTTGGTTGGCTTGGTCGAGAGCAGTCGATTCGAATGGATAGTAAGCCACGAGTCCGTAGGCATTGGTTGTGTCCACTTTATTATATCTATTGTCGGCGATATACTTGCCCTGGAGCGATGCCTTCCACAGACGGATTTCGTCGAAGTCGCCCTTCATTTGGTTGCTGAATACATTGTGCTTGAGGTTGTCAAAACCGCGTCGGCCTCCGAAGTAGAGACTGTCGCCCTGAAGGGCAGGAACAGATTGCTCAGCCACTGTGAGGATGTTGTTGCCATCGAGATAGAGGATGGCAGAGGCTCCGCGAAGTACATTGAGAGCCATGTGGTGCCAAACGCTTGGAACGGCTTTAGCCTCCGACTTGAACTGTCCGCTGTTTGTAGTGAGCGTGAGTCGGTTGTCGCCGTCGATATCGATGCGAATCTTGTCGTCGCCGGAATTGAAGATAGTGGCATCCCCCGTTTCGTCGGCCTTGAACCAGAATTCGAGAGCATAATTTTCGTCGATAGTGGCCGAAGCACGCGAGAGGTCGATGGCGAGAGGTTGGGTGCCTTCGATATGAGCTGCAAAGTTCTCATTCTGGAGCATCCACTGGTCGCCCGAGAGGAAGAGGTTGCGACTGCGGGCAATATCCGTGCAGACATTGCCGTGACCTTCGTCCATCTTCCAGTAACCGATAAGTCCCTTGGTGCCAGCCGACTTGGTCTTGTTCATCGAAGCAAGAGATTCAACTGATGTGCGGGCAATGTTCCATAGAGCAATTTCCTGAATAGCACCAATGAATCCGTGTCCGACCGAGAGTTTACCCTTGGCCTTGTTGGTGCCAACGCTTTGGTCGTGGAACAAATCTACTGTCTGGCCGTCGTAAGCACAAACGGCACTGAGTTTGTGTCCGCTTCCATTGCCAGAGTACGAGATAGTGAGGTAAGTCCACTTATTGAGAGGAACTATATCTTCAGAAATGAATGTCTCGCCAGCAATGCCAATGACAAGATGACCATCAGCGTCGATGTCGGCATTGACAGCATTTTGTGTTGTTCCGAGAGAGAAGAGGTTGCCGTCGGCAGTGCGGTTGAGCCACATATCGATAGTGAAGTCGCGACCGCCACTGATATCAATCGATACATCGGTCCAGGCTCCGTCGGTTCCTCCATTGAAGAGAGCAGCAACGCTATGGTCAACGTTGGCATCATTCAATGCACCGGTCACAATGAAGTTGTTGGCCTTCGTGAGTTCTCCGTTGCGGATATCCTCGTTGAATCTGACATTGATATCATCGGCAGCGGTGAGGATTCCGTTGGCAGGAGTTGGAGTGCCGAGCAATGCAGGACGGGCAGTGTCTTTCGCGAGAGGAATTTCCTCACTGTACTTATATACCTCGTCGCTGCCGTATGAACTGACAGATACCACGCGGAAACAATAGTTGCCATCTGGGTAGGAATCCATATCGAGAGAATATTTGACAGAGGCTCCCGTAGGCAACAACTCGTTTGAGGCAGTCAGGTTGTTCTCGCTGATCACATATTCGCGGAGTTGGGTCCATCCGGAATCACCATCCATTTGATATTGCAGACGGAATGCCTTGAGATTGTAGTAGTTGCGGTCGAATCCACTGAATGAGAGGTCGAGGCGGTTACCTGTGAACATATTCATTACAGAATTGGATGCTGTGAGATGAACATCAGAAGATGAAGGAACGAACTGAGCCGAAATCCAAACCGTGTCGGCAATGAGGGCCCAAGTGCTCGTAGGGTCGTACTGAGTAGGCGAAGCCAGGACAATTCCGATATTCGTGTAGTCGAGTATGCTGAGATTCGACTGAGCCAAAAGGAGAGTCTTGGTGAGAGTTTCGCCGGCAGGAACCTTTATGCTTCTGCCTTCCGACAAAGGAACTCCATCGACAGAGATTTGTGCTCCGTTGGCATTGGATTCATCGATTACGAGCAAGCGATAATATATGTCGGAGTCGATTTCTGAATCGTTGGAGAGGCGGAGAGTGAATGTAGCAGCCTGTCCGGAAGGAACATCAACAATAGTGGCTTGGTCGACACTGATATGAGGAACCTCAATCTGCATCGTACCTTCATTGAGTTTATGGCGTCCAGGCTCGTAGTATGCAGTCCATTCCTCGCCTTCGTATGGGTTGCAGGTCTGTCCGCCACGAGTGTGGAAAATAGGCGAATAGTTGCCGTAGCGGAGTACATCGACTGTGATGGCGTCGCCGCTGCCCTCTTCTGCGAGAGTATAGGCGAAGGAAGCCGAATGGGTGGTTTCATCGCTTGATTCATGTTCTTCAGCACCGCCCGTTTCGGTCTTGAGTTCGAAGATAACACCCGTTCCGTTGATAGTAGCACCGAATGAGTCGCCGACGATAGCCACAGCTCCGGCTGTCCATTCCTTCGAACTTGTATTGGTTGTGTCGTTTTCGGAAGTGAAATTCACGGAACTGCCCGAATCGAAAGAAATATTGTGTTCGAGGTATGCCTCTCGGTTGTCGTAGGCCCTTACTTTCTCTTCTTCATTGAATGCGAGCCAATCCTTCCAACGCTCAATTTGGGCATTGAGCCAATAGATGGAATCCTGATAGCACGAGTCGGCCAATGCAGAGTCGACAGGTCGGAATGCCTTGTAGCTCGGTCCGTCGCTGCTTGGTCCGTTGGTATGATTGGTAGGCCATGCTGTGGCATCATCGTTGTTGGTTCCCCAGAGAGGGTCGTCATCGGTGAGGGTGGTGAGGTAAACCATGTGGTCGGTGGTGTTCTTGTAGTTGCTGAGAACATCAGGAGTGACAGTCTGGAGATATGAGTGCTTCAAAGCGTCGAAGTTAGGAATGAGCGTATTCACGATATGGTCTTGTGAGTAGGCGAAGGTAGTGCCGAAACTCATATTAGAGACAAGTACATCGTGCATTGAGATTTCCACTGTGTTTGCTCCTGCGCTTGTACGCTTGAAACCAACCTCGCGCGACTTTCCGAATGTGATGTTGGTGGAGTTGCCGAAGAAGATATCGCCATTGCTGCCTACATACTCTGGTTCGCCCGATGTGCTGATAGTTCGGGTGGTGGTTACGCTGACTGTCTGCTCGTTGGAATTTTCTCCTTCTGCAGTTACCTTTGCTCCAACTTCCAGAATATCATAGACATGAGCCTCGTTTTCGAGCGACAGACCAACACCTCCCACTATAGTTGTGATTTTAGAACCGAAATTGGTCTTTGTGTTGATTTCGTCTTCCGTACTCCATTTGCTGCCTATCTTTGAGACATGGTTGGTGACAGTTCCTGAGGTCCATTCAGCGGATGAGTTGGTGCCAGGAGGGTCGCGCAATATCATTTGCACGGCATCAGGACCTGATGTGATGAAGTTGGTGCCGGTAGGGAGGTCACCGAGGATGATGCCTGGGAGTCCGCCTTCAATCCAGTTGTAGAGTCGTCCGTTGATATCATAGGTCATTGAAATGCTGCGGCTGTATGGTGCGCTGATGTTTGGAAGTCCTGCCTTCCATGTGTATGTTGCCTGTCCGAGTGAATCGAGACTTAGCTGATTGTCTTCCAGTTCAATCACTTCACCGGCTGCGCCTTCGCTGTTGTCGTCCATATATACAGCCTGACTTGCCGACAAGGCATTGGAGATGGTCACTACAACTCCAGCGAGCGGAACCTTCGAATCCACAGGATTTGAGCGGTCGTCGTAGTTGGTGTAGGATTCGTAGCCTTCGAGTCGGAAGTTGTACTTATCGCCCATGACGAAGATAGGAGCTCCGTATTTGTATGCGTATTGCCCGCTTTCAGTGTTCTTGGCATAGATGTCGTTGATATTGAGTTCGCCCTCAACATCGCTGAACTTGTATTCATTTATTCCGAATGCTCCATCATCTGGGTTTGTCTTGTCGTCCACAATGAATGTAGGCTGTGAATGGTAAACCTTTGAGAAAGCGATATTGTAGGTGTATGTTTCGCCGGTTTCGAAAAGTGTGTCAGTAGTTTCGACGAGAGGATTGCTGAGGTCCACAATTTCCGCATTGTTGCTGACAGCCATATCTGTGGCAACCACCTTCACATTTTCCACTGAGTATTCCACTGGAGGAACCATAGCAGCAAACTCACCCGTTGCTGGGTCTGTGTCGATATAGATGTAGTGACAGAGGTCGCCGCTGCCTCTATAACTACTGCTGTTGATGTTCTTTGAATTTGATGGACAGGCGACGGTGGCTGTGTTGTCGTCGAGTGAATAAGTAGTGCCATTGCTGTTCTTCACCACATTCATTCGGTGGTCGCTGACAGGCTTGAGAGTGAGGCGGGCCTTACCGATATTGTTCTGGCTAAGACCGAAACCGAGTTGCTTGTTGCCTTCGATGCTTCCGCCAACAACCTTGCCGGCAAACACTACGAGAGTGGAATCGCTGAAGTCGAGATTGCTCACTTCGCTTGTGAAAGTCTTGTAAACTCCGGCACCGTTAGGGTCGAGAGGATAGCGTCCGTTGCCTTCAAATACATGGCCGTTCTTCTTCACTTGGATGAAGTGGTCGCCGATTGGCACACTGATTTCGTAAGTTCCGTCGGCCTTAGATTCGATGATTTCTCCATCCTTGGCACAGATAGTTCCATCTACATAGAAGTTGCAGCCTTCCACAGGGTAGTCGGTGCCACTGTAATAGATTGTTCCAGTCACCTTGAAACTTGATACATCGGTGAAATCGACGCCATTGTTGGTGAGGGAGTTGTAGGTAATCATTCGTGTTGTGCTTGAAGGCGAGAATTCATGCACTCCGAGTTGAGGCACAATATTGTAGTTGGTGCCTTCGCCTGAGAATGGAATACCTCTGACCACATAGTTGCCGATAGAGTCGGTCAGGGCATAGAGAGATAATTGTTCGGATGTAGGAACATTTACCGAACTTGCCGAACCTGCCAGCATCGTTCCGTGGCATTCGTTTGGCACACCGCCACTCTTCGAGATATCAAACACTCGGTTGATACCTTCATCGAGAGGCCAATAGAGTTTCAGTCCTGCCTCGCTGCCAGTGATGATTCGATTGTAGGTGGTAAGGATTTCCTTGTCTGTGAGAGCCTTGTTCCATACTCTTACCTCATCGATGAATCCAGTGAATCCAGATGAGATATTATTGTCGAATCCCTTACCGATGGCAAACTTGGTGTTCCTGATAATGCTTTCGCCGATGGCATCCTTTATTGTATTGCTGCTTCTCACCACCTTGTCGTTTTCCACCTTGCCCACAGTCCATGTGCCGTCCGAAGCCATTGTCCAGACGATGTATGTCCAGTTGGTAGGAGAGATGGAGAGGTCGTTGGCCTCTGTGCTTCCATTCTTTGTGTGAATGGCAGGATGGTAGATATTGTTGTCCTTGTTGAGGCTGAGATAATATGAAGAACCGGCAATTTGAGCAACTACAGGTGATGTCTCATTATCCTGAACCGTAGGATTAATCCACATGCCGAGCGAGAATCCGTTGGTGAATGCTGCGGTGCTGAGCGTTCCTGCAATATTTCCATCGCTTGAGGCAATAGGCAGTTCGATTCCCGAACCCAATCCGGTGAATTCAGTCGAATAGAATTGTTGCTTGCTTTCGCCAAGGTCGTCGGTGGCCTTGATGAGGTTCACCTTCACATCCTTCACTGCCACACCCGTACCATAGGAGATACGTCCGCCGATAAGACCTGTGGTTTGGCAGAAACCGCATTCGGTCATTGAGTTGTTGATAGAATACTGGTCGTCGCAAGGCGTGTAGCATTCAATCTTGTAGTCGTAGAATGTGCCCGGACTTGCAGTATTGTCCTCATAGTAGTAAGTGCTGTTTTCGCCAGACACGGTGTATATGCTGCTCGAGGTCCATTCGTCGGTTCCTGCAATGCATCGGCGAAGGATGAACTTTGTGGCATCGGTACCCATCTGCTTCACATCCCATGACAGCTTGACGAGTCCTGGATATGAACCCTTTGAAGCACTGAAAGCCGTAATCTGAGTGACACCCGTGATCTTGCCCTGCACTTCGTTTGAGTAGAATGTAGCACCCATGGCAGTGAAGCGCACGCGATAGGTATAGGCCTGGCAAGCATTCGACACATTATTATCTATATATGTAGAGACCGTCTTGGAGTTGCTTGTGACTTGTTCGGTATTGATAACTTCCCACACCTGTCCGTTCTTCTTCTCGAGATAGAAAGTCGGAGTGGCATTGAAAATGTCGCTTGTGGGAGTGGCTCCGTATGACCAGTTGAGGGTGATGTCGTTTTCGTGAGCTTCAAGTTTCAAATTGATATTGTATTTAGGCACAATATTGGATACCGTTGAAGTGGAAAGGTCACTCGTAGGAACCGAAGCCGACTTGTCTGTATACCATGCATCAGGCACGAAAGCCACCGTATAGGTGTAGTCGGTGTTGTAGTCGGGTACCTGTGTGTCGGTATATTCTGTGTTGGAAACATTCTGAGAAGCGAGGAAAGTAGGGGAGGTGTCACCCTTCTTGCTTCGGTAGATACACCATGTGCCCGCTTGGTTACACGAATTGGCATTGTCTTTCCATGAAAGTTCGTTCTTCTTGTTCCACATATCCTGCGTGACCTGTAGGGTGGTAGGATATCTGAGACCTTGCAGGGTTGTGGTTCCGCATACGGAAATTTCAGATGATAGCAAGTCTGAATTGCTCCATAGAGTGGAACTCCCTGAACTGGTGTAGTGGTCTTTGATAATGACCGAGAGATGCTTAACGATTCGGGCAGTCACCTTGTTGATAGTGTATGTTGAGGTGTTGTTCGGCAAAGTCCACTCTACATTAGCCGAAGTGGCACTGGCAGGAATATTGTATGTTCCGCCGTTGTTGATATTGGAATCCAATGTTCCGTTCGCACTTTTTTGGAAATACAGTCTCCAGTTGAAACCACCAGAGAGAGAAGGCACATATGTACACTTGAACTCGCCCTTTCGGTCGGCTGAGTGAGTGACCGAAACATTTCCGCTCGATATTTGGTAGTTGTTCAGCTGAGCGTCGGAACATTTGGATAGTTGTATCTCATACGATTTGGCCGACCCACGGTTGTCCACCCAGTTGCCCACAATCTTAAACCCTAAGGCACGGTTCCATGCCTGCATGTTGTAGACAGTCACATCAGCCCAATATTCAGATTTCTCCTTATATGCACAACCACTCACCGCGCCTTTGGTGAAGTTGTTCATAAAGACGGTGAACTTATTGTCAGAATTGATAAGCATTGTGCCGTTCTTGCTAACAGGATACTCGTTAATCAATTCCATCATAGCATCTTCACCATCACGGCAGAATTGGTTCAAGTCGCACAGTTTCTCCCAATACGAACCGTTGGTGGTGTAGTATAGCACGACATTGCTCTGATAGAACGAGTCGCTGCTGTTGTCCTCTGCCCAATAGAAGGCAAATTTCATATAAGGATTGTCGAATGTAGGCGTCGACTGAATCCATTCGAGCCTTGGTTTGTCGGCATGTGCCAACAATGCACTGGTCATCATAATGATGGCTGCGGTAAATCTTAAAATCTTATTCATATGTTTGATATTTGTATTTTATTTCGCATTACTTTCTTACAGACAAAAAAACTATACTTTCGCCTACAAAGTTACATAATAAAGCAGAACCGACAAAATAAATAATGAATTTTTTTTAAGAAATCAGTAAAATTGTGTCCGTTACCTTACAATGTGTAAGTGATTGCTTTACAAAATGTCACATTTTTGAAACTTCGTTGAGTGGCTAAGGGATAATACAAGAAGAGCAACCCGAAGGCTGCTCTTCTTCTGTAATCTATAATCTCTTTAATCTATAATCTCTTTAATCTATAATCTCTACACTCTCCACTAAAAAACACTACTTCTCACTCATGGCACGATATTTGTCGTAGCGTTCCTGAGCATCGTCGGTGCCTTTGGCAAAGAGAGAGTCGGCATTCTCTGGGAATGTGCGGCGGAGCGATGCATAGCGCACTTCGCCATCGAGGAAGTCGGTGTAGGACATCGTTGGCTGCTTGGAGTCGAGCTGGAACGGATGCTCACGACGTGGATCGTAGCGATAGAGCAACCAATATCCGCTTTCTACGGCGCGCTTCATCTCGTTTTGCACGCGGTGCATGCCGCAGGTGAGGCCGTGGGATGCACATGGGGTGTAGGCCACGATGACGGATGGTCCGTCGTATTCCTCGGCTTCGCGGAGGGCCTTGATGAGTTGGGCTGGGTCGGCTCCCATGGCTACTTGGGCTACATACACGTTGCCGTAGGTCATCATGATGGCTCCGAGGTCTTTCTTGCGGCTTCGCTTGCCCGACGAGGCGAACTTGGCCACAGCTCCGATTGGTGTGGCTTTCGACGATTGGCCACCGGTGTTGGAGTACATCTCGGTGTCGATGACGAACACGTTCACATTTTCGCCACTGGCGATGACATGGTCGAGACCGCCGAATCCGATATCATAAGCCCATCCGTCGCCTCCGTACATCCAGAAGGTCTTCTTGGCGAGCATGTCCTTGTCCTGAAGGATGGCCAATGCGGACCCCTTCTCCGCTTCCCCTAAAGGGGCAGAACCAAGGAGTTGGATGAGTCGGTCGGATGCTTGGCGTGAGGCTGTGAGGTCGTCGAACGATGCAAGCCAATCGTTGCATGCGTCGATGATTTCCAATGCAGGATTTTCTTGCTGATTGCTGACCGCTTCTTCAAGCTGAGCTTTGAGGGCTTCTACTTTCTCGCGCATTGCATTGCGACGCTGACGCACGGAGAGGAACATTCCGAGACAGAGTTCGGCATTGTTCTCGAAGAGGCTGTTGGTCCATGCCGGTCCGAATCCGCGCTGATTGACGGTGTATGGAATGCCTGGCATTGCGGCTCCCCATGCTTGGGAGCATCCGGTGGCGTTGGCCCAGAATACGCGGTCGCCGAACAACTGGGTGAGCAACTTGGCGTATGGGGTTTCGCCACATCCGGCGCATGCGGCTGAATATTCTACGAGTGGACGGCGGAACTGACTGCCCTTGATGGTGTATGGCTCGAAGAGGTCGCCCTTATTGGAAATGGTGAGTCCATAGGCATATTGGCTGGCATTGGCTTCGCCAAACTGGGCTGGCTGCATCTCGAGGGCATCGACCGGACAGCATTCGGCACAACTGCCGCAACCTGTACAATCGAGGTCGGACACGGCGAGGGAGAAATGGAGTCCCTTGGCCTTGCTGCCATTGGCTGGAATGGTGGTGAAGCCTTCGGGTGCTGCTGCCTTTTCCTCATCGTTGAGCAGATAAGGACGGATGACTGCATGTGGGCAGACGAGTGAGCAGCGGTTGCACTGTATGCACTTCTCGGCATTCCACTTCGGTACTTTCACTGCTATTCCTCGTTTTTCGTAGGCTGTGAGACCGAGTTGGATGGTTCCGTCGACACAATCAAGGAACGAACTGACTGGCAGGTCGTCGCCTTTCTGGCGGTTGATTGGGCGGAGAATGTTGCGGACAACATCAGGAACTGACTCCTCCCCACATGATTGGGCAGCACTGTTGCTCTCGGCTTCTGCCCATTCGGCTGGTACGGCTATTTCGCGCACCTCTGAAGCTCCGCATTCGATGGCTGCTATGTTTTCGTTGATTACTTTTTCGCCTTTGGCAAAATAGGTTTGACGGGCTGCTGCCTTCATGGCATCGAGTGCAACCTTGGAATCTATCAAACCTGCAACGGCAAAGAATGCTGCCTGGAGCACGGTGTTGGTGTGGTTGCCCAAACCGAGGCGCATGGCTATCTTCGTGGCATCGATGGCATAGAGATGGATGTTTCGCTCTGCCAAAACGCGCTTCACATCGCTTGGAAGCCATGCCTTGAGTTCTTCATCGTCCTTTCCACAATTGAGGAGGAAACTGCCGCCTGGCTTTATCTCGCTCACGATATCATACTGACCGATATAGCTCTGATTGTGGCAAGCCACGAAATCGGCACTCTTCACATAGTAGGAACTCTCGATAGGGCGATGGCTGAAGCGGAGATGCGACTTGGTGACTCCGAACGACTTCTTGGCATCGTATTCGAAATATGCCTGTCCGTACATGCCGCCCGTGTCGCTCACGATATGTACAGTGTTCTTGTTGGCTCCCACGGTTCCGTCGCCTCCGAGTCCCCAGAACTTGCAACTGAACATGTCGGTGGCTGTATGGTGGAAGGCGAGAGATGGGAGAGAGAGATGGGTGACATCGTCGTTGATGCCTATCGTGAAGCCATTCTTTGGCTGTGGAGATTCGAGATTGGCAAAGACTGCAAGAATCTGTCCGGGGTCGGTGTCCTTCGATGAAAGACCATAACGACCTCCGATGATGCTGATGCGGCCATTGAGCGATTCGTTGTTGGCCACGGCTGCACAGAAATCTTCGTAGAGAGGTTCGCCGGCGCTGCCTGGTTCCTTGCAACGGTCGAGCACTGCCACGCGCTTCACGCTTGATGGCATTGCCTTGAAGAGATGCTCGGCACTGAATGGGCGATAGAGATGAACCTGAACGAAACCGGTCTTCTTGCCCTGGGCATTGAGATGGTCGACTGCTTCCTTCACTGCTCCCGAAACACTGCCCATGGCCACGATGATGTCGGTGGCATCGGCTGCTCCGTAGTAGTTGAAGAGATGATAGTCGCGACCAGTGATTTTATTGATTTCGCCAAGATAGTCCTCCACAATCTGTGGCATTGCATTATAGTAAGTGTTGCAAGCCTCGCGCACCTGGAAATAAACATCAGGATTCTGCACCGTACTGCGCATCAAAGGATGCTCTGGATTGAGGGCATGGGCACGGAAGGCAGCGAGGGCATCGCGGTCGAGAAGGGAATGGAGGCGATTGGTGTCGATCATGTCGACGGTATTGATTTCGTGGGATGTGCGGAAACCGTCGAAGAAGTGCATAAACGGTGTGCTTCCCTTGATGGCTGCAAGATGGGCAACGGCTGCAAGGTCGATAACTTCCTGAACACTGCCAGAACACATCATTGCAAATCCCGTATTGCGGCAGCACATCACGTCGCTGTGGTCGCCGAAGATACTCATGGCATGTGTGCCGACTGTGCGGGCAGCCACATGGAGAACAACAGGAAGGCGCTCACCGGCAATGCGGTGGAGCACCGGAATCATGAGCATGAGACCTTGGCTCGATGTGAAACTTGTAGCAAGCGAACCGGTCTGTGCAGCTCCGTGAACGGCTGCAATGGCTCCTGCCTCCGACTGCATTTCAGTCAGGGTGACAGTCTGTCCGAATATGTTTTTCCTGCCTTTGGCCGACCAGAAATCGGTGTGCTCAGCCATAGGTGAGGATGGTGTTATTGGGTAGATGGCTGCTATCTCCGTGAAATCGTATGCAATGTGGGCAGCAGCTTCGTTTCCGTCAATGGTGATGAGTTTCTTTTCTTCCATTTCGTGTTTGTTTTATGTCTTTTTTGTTCACAATCCTAACTTTTCAACAGCCATTTCCCGCATCTTGTATTTGAGAATCTTTCCGGCTGCATTCATAGGGAAACTATCCACAAATTCGATGTATTTTGGTACCTTGTGGCGGGCAAGACTGGCAGTGATGAAGTCGCGCATCTCGGGTTCGGTGATTTCCTCACCTTCCTTCAATATGATGCAGGCCATGGCTTCCTCTCCGTATTTCTTGTCAGGCACACCAATCACCTGGACATCGCGAACCTTTGGATGGGTGTAGATGAATTCCTCTATTTCCTTTGGATAGATATTCTCGCCTCCGCGGATAATCATGTCCTTCAGACGACCAGTAATCTTATAGTTGCCATTGGCATCGCGGCAAGCAAGGTCGCCCGAATGGAGCCAACCCTCAGAATCGATGGTCTGGGTGGTGGCCTCTGGCATCTTGTAGTAGCCCTTCATCGTGTTGTAGCCCTTCGAGCAGAACTCGCCGTTCATTCCGTCGGGCACTTCCAAACCTGTCTCTGGGTCGATTATCTTGCAGAGAATATGTGGGAAGTTGTAGCCAACCGTGTCGCAACGGACATCGATGCTGTCGGTCCATGCCGACATGGTGCTGCCCGGAGCCGATTCGGTCTGCCCGTAAACACTGACAATGCCCTTCATGTTCATCTCGTCCTCACGAGCTGCCTTGCGCATGAGTTCAGGAGGACAACCCGAACCAGCCATGATGCCTGTGCGCATGTGGGAGAAATCGGTCTTGCGATAGTCGGCATGGTTGAACATGGCGATGAACATTGTTGGCACTCCGTTGAAACATGTGATGCGTTCCTGATTGATGCATGCAAGCGACGACTTGGCCGAGAAGTATGGCATTGGACACATTGTGGCTCCGTGGGTGATGGACGATGTCATCGAAAGTACCATTCCGAAGCAGTGGAACATAGGTACCTGAATCATCATGCGGTCGGCTGTGGAGAGGCCCATTCTGTCGCCAATGCTCTTTCCGTTGTTCACCACATTATAGTGGGTGAGCATCACGCCCTTTGGAAAACCTGTGGTTCCAGATGTGTATTGCATGTTGCAGACATCATCAGGGCGAACTTCTGCTGCCATTCTCTGAACCACATCAAGCGGAACGAGGTCTTTGCGGGCCATTGCCTCGTCGAATGTGAGGCAGCCCTTCTGGCGGAATCCAACCGTAATGACATTGCGGAGGAAAGGCAGGCGCGAACAATGAAGTGGCTTGCCTGGTTCGCTCTTCTTGATTTCGGGACAGAGGTCGTTGATAATCTTCTTGTAGCTGGAGTCGAGACTTCCGTCAATCATCACGAGGGTGTGGGTGTCGGATTGCTGAAGCAAGTATTCGGCTTCGTGAGATTTGTAGGCCGTGTTTACGGTGACGAGAACGGCTCCAATCTTTACCGTAGCCCAAAACGTGATGTACCATGCAGGGACATTCGTTGCCCAGATGCTTACCTTGCTGCCAGGCTTTACGCCAAGCGAAACGAGAGCACGGGCAAAATCGTCGACATCGTTTCGGAACTCACTGTAAGTCCTTGTGTAGTCGAGTGTTGTATATTTGAAGCAATACTGGTCGGGGAATGCCTCGACCATGCTGTCGAGAACCTTCGAGAACGTGAGGTCGATGAGTTCGTCCTTCTTCCAGAGGTAGTAGCCACTGCCATCGTGGTTGGGGTAGAACTTGACCTTGTTTTCGCGGTTGCGCTCGAAGCGTTCCATATAATTTACAAAGTGAGGGAAGATGATTTCGCGGTCGGTAAGGTCGTCCATCCATTCCGTCTTCCATTCGAGCGAGATGAAACCATCATAGTCGATGGAACTCAGGGCATCCATCACTTGCTTGATAGGGAAGTTGCCCTCGCCGATGAGATTGTATGTAGATGCATCGTCGCTGTCGCGCATGTGGACATGCTTGATGTAGGCACCCAAATTCTTGATGGATTGGGCGGGAGTTTCGCCTTTGTCGCGATAAGGGTGGTGGACATCCCAAAGGGCAGCCAACTGGTCGCAGGCAAAATCGTTCATCAAATCGTGGAGCAAAGCTGTGTCGGCATAGATTCCGCTTGTCTTGACTAGAATCGTAACACCCTTATCGGCAGCCACGGGAATGAGTTCCGACAGATTCTGACGGATTATGTCGTGATGGTCTTCCTTTGCGAAACCACACACATAAGGACAATGCATGTCGGCAGCCAAACTGATCAGTTGCTTCATCTCTTCGAGCATCTCCTGATTGTCGGAGGAGAGGTCGTTGGAAGAGTCGAAACAAGGGATGCAGAGCTTCTTCTCCCTCAGATTGCGGTAGGTCCTTACGGTTGAATATTTGTGGAAAGGGTTGGAGTTGTCGTTGAAATCGGCCGACTTCATGACATTATAGGCTTCAATGCCCGAGAAATGCATCTCGCAGGCACTGTCGACGATTTCGTCCCAGCTCAGGTTAGCCCATCCACGTGTGGAAAATGACAATTTCATGCTTCTTCCTCCTCGCTTACGATTTTATTCACTGCATTCAGATAGGCCATGATGCTGGCACCTACAATATCTCGGGAAACACCACGACCCGAATAAATCTTTCCGTTGTGGCGAAGACGAACTACCGTACCACCCATTGCTTCACGTCCTTCTGTGACGGATTGAATCTGGAAGTCGTCGAGTTCGTATTGGCGGCCTACCAATTGCTCGATTGCTCGGAAGGCTGCATCGACCGGACCGTCGCCAAGGCTCACGCTGTCGAGCAAGGCATCGTCTTTCTTCAGACGAAGATGACAAACGGCTGAAATAAGGTTGCCCGAATTGATGAGATAACTCTCGAGACAATAAATCGGAGGAGCCTGGAAAGCAACCGAAGCCACGATGGCATCCAATTCCTTTGCTTCCACGGTTTCGTTCTTTTCTGCAAACTTGATGAAGGCATCGTAAACCTTCTTGCTGTCGGCTTCGTCGAGGTCGTAACCCAACTTGCCTGCCACCTTGACCACAGCATTCATATCGTCGTGAACGGTCAGTTTCAATTCGTTTCTGTCTGCCTGCAATTCATCTTCAACGATATAAGGCTTGTAGCGGTCGGCCTCACAGAGCGACTTGATTTGCTCAACGGCACGCTTCAGTTCGGTAGCCTTCACGTCGCAATGAGCCTTGCAAACATCAGCCTTAGAACTGAGAATCTTCACGAATCGCTTGAGCGAAGCAGTGGTGTCGCCATAAGGAGTGGTCTTGATTTCGTCGGCACCGGCTCTGACGGCAGCAATGGCACACGTGTCGGCCATGAACATTTCGTTAGAGCACCAAACGCCCAACTTCACGCCTTCTGGCAATATGTTGCGAATCCATTTTGTGGAATCATAGAATTCGTATTCGAAGAGATTGCCTGCAGTGTCGAAGATTGTCACGATGGAAGCACCATTGTCGACTGCTGTCTTCACTGCATTGAGAAGGAATTCCTGTTCGCTTCGGCCAAAGTCGGCTGCAACGAATTCCACGTCCTTACATACCTTTGCACATCGGCTCACCAAGTCGGCCACCAATTCGATGATGGCTGCAGGTTTCTTGTGGCAAAGATATTCCATCTGAACCGTACTTACAGGAACCGACACTTGCAGACGAGGATGAGCCGCACCTTTAAGGGCATTCCAAGTCTCTTCTATGCTGTCTGGATTGAAAATGTCCACAGGAACGGCCAAGATGCCTTTCTTCACAGTGGAAGCAAGCGACTTGATTAGTAGGCTGTCCTGCTTTCCGTTGACGATTGGGCCAGTCTCGATGACCGACACACCAAGTTTGTCCAGCATTTTAGCCAGTTCGATTTTCTGGCGGAACGACAGGCGGTTACCTTTCTCGCTGTCGGCCAGCTTCATAGTAATGTCGCTTACAAAGATTTTTCTATCCATACTTTTATATGCTTTAATCTGTAATTAATACTTCTTGTTTTGTCAGTGTTTTATATCTCTTTCTATAATATTGGGCGCAAAAATAGTAAAGTTATTTCATTTGGCAAAATAATTAGCACAAAATGTGTCATCAGCAAAGCTGAAAGTTCTTTCGGTGGCCATTTCGGGTATGGGTCGGTTGCAATGGAAGGTGCAAACAAAAGAAAAGCGGCACTGCTTGAGTGTCGCCTTTCCATGAGTATGTGTTGAGCTATTACTTAACTTCTTCTAATTTAACCACTACTGAAACTCAGCGAGTTATAAGTTTTATGGTACAAATTAGGGACACCATAAGCATCCTAAATAACAGGAATCAATAATCATCGAGAGCTATCCGTGCTCTCACTTTTGCCGACGACTTTTATCGTTGTCTTTGCTTTCCTATTTGTTGTTTGCAAAGGTACAGATTTTGCTGCATTTGAGCAAATTTCTATGGTACAAATGTGCTGTTATATCGAAAGAACTATGCACATTGCTGACTTCGGGACTCGAAATCCGCATCTTGAACCTTATCGTTAGGAATTTTACTCGTGACAAATCTCTTTACGCAAGCGTTCCAAGTCCGCTTCAAGACCATCCTTTGATACAAGGGAATCCTTTGGCAGAACATTATAGTTTTTCAAAATGTTTTCCCTCTTGCCTGTAAACCAATCACAGAAATAGGTCATCAGGAAGTTTGTGAAGTCGTAGTTCTCCTTTTGATTGTAGTTAAGAATATTGATGACGAACTGCTTCAACTCTGCATTGCGTAGTTTTTTGTTATAAGCAATCCTCAAACTCTTATCGGCAGGTACATGCCCATGCTCAACAAACAATTTCACAACCATCAATACTTTTTCTACATCTTCTACAGGCGTCTTAGCCAGCTCAAAGAAGAGTGCGGCATACTCTGTTGTATTTTTGAGGCGATATTCCTGCTCAAGCTTTTCTTTCTCTTCAATATCTTTGCTGAGTCTCACCAGCATATCGCGAGTTTCGATGAGGGCCCCCACAGAACTTGATTTCTTCTTTAATTCTGCCAATTTCTGTTGATAGTCAAGTTCCAACCGCTGTTTTTCCTGAGCCACCCTCAGTTCCACTTGCTCATTAATGAGATTGGAAAGCATATCTGGCAGACTAGATCTTAAAGATTCGATGATAGAAGTTGTGTCCGTATGAGGAATAGCTGCAATATCAGCGATAATTTTATCCAGTTTGTTGGGTGCAGAACTCTCTTGCTTCTTTATTTGACGTTGTTGATTCTCGATAATTGCTTGTAGATGTTTTGTCTTCTTCTCTATTTGAATTTCCAAATACAACTTCACGCCTACGATTGTTGCCTTGAATGCGGTATAAATAAAAGCGAAGACATAGAAATAAGGAAGGTATGGCATGACATAGTCACACAAAGTGTCAAAACTGTCAATGACACCAAATCCGAGTAAGGCGAAGGCAAGAATAATGAGCCCCCACCCAAAATACCAGATGTAATCATCTATGAAGTCTAAGAATTTTATCATATCAATTCCTAAATATTTTCAAAACATGTATTCTCTTCCTCATGCCTGAGAGAGAATGTACTTTCTACACAGTTGTATCTTATATTATATGAATGTGTATCAATGTTATTTGGTTGGGCAAAGCAAATCCCTGATGTCAACGTCAAGAATAGCTGCCACCTGACGAAGAGTTTCGAGATTAGGTTGTACAATGTTAGTGCACCACTTGCTGACCGTTGCAGGGTCTCTACCAACCTTCTCTGCTAACCACTTCGCGGTCTTTTTCTGTTCCACCAGCACCACCTTCAAACGGTTAATGTCACCCTTTGAGATTTTACTGATGTTACTCGTATTATCCGTATTACTGATATTACTCATATTTCTATTTCTTTGCGTTTTGTGCAAAGTTATAAATAATTTTTGTAATACACAAAAAATTACCAAACAAACATGGGCAATCATGTGTTTTTGTAATACAAGAATAGGGACGCTATGTACAAATACAGCAGGAACAACTTGGTACGTTTTGCCAGAAGAATCCTTCAGAAAAGGCAAATTCCAAAGAAAATGACACGTAAAACACTATTTTTCGTTGAATAATTCTTCCTTCTCGCATATTTTTTATATTTTTGCGTTTAAATTAAAACGTTTTATCATGGCAGAAATAAAGAAGCTTAATAGAATCAAGGTTGTTTTGGCAGAAAAAGACAGAACTGGCAAATGGCTGGCAGCGCAAGTTGGCAAAAGCAATTGTACCGTATCTAAATGGTGCAGCAATACAGCTCAGCCAGACCTGCAAACTTTAGACAAGATTGCCATTGCGTTAGATGTAAATGTAAAAGATCTGCTTAACGACACCGAGAAATAATGACGTTAGAAGAAATAATAGCTCGAAAAGAAGGACAGACATTTGATTGCAAGAGCATTCAGATAGAGCCTAAGGCATTAGCAATTCCGATTGTGGCAATGGCTAATGCAGATGGTGGCATGCTTGCTATTGGAGTGTCTGACAAGACACGCAGAATAGAAGGCGTTGATGGCAATGAAGAACGTCTTAACGATTTGCTCCGTGTGCCATTCGACTTCTGCAATCCTTCTGTAAAAATTCGATGCGAATACCTTCCATGCACAGATTCCGAAGGTAAAGAAAATCGCATTCTCCTCATTCATATCCCAGCCAGCGGTCAACTCCACACCAATCAGGCAGACGAATGCTTCATGCGTGTTGGTGACAAGAGCAAGAAACTCAACTTTGACGAGCGTATGCAGCTTCTCTATGACAAGGGCGAACGCTACTACGAGGACAAAGATGTGTATGGAGCCACCATCAACGATGTTGACATGAACCTTGTGAATGACTACATTCAGGTCATTGGCTACAGCAAGTCTGCTATGGAGTACCTGCGAGAGAATAACGATTTCGTCACAGAGGTTGATGGTCAGCAAAAGATAAGCACCGCTTGCATTCTTCTCTTTGGCAATAATCCACAACGCTTCTTCCCTCGTGCTCGAACACGCTTCATCCGCTATGAAGGAACAGAAGAGAAGGTTGGTACAGAAATGAACGTCGTCAAAGACGTGACTTTCGAGGGCGCCATCCTCAATCAGGTTCGTCGCACCATTGACTATCTTGAGACTCAGGTTCGTGAACACACATTCTTAGGACAGGACGGACGTTTTGTTACCAACCGCAACTATCCAAAGTTCGCTATACAAGAGATGGTGGTTAATAGCGTCTGCCATAGAGCGTACAACATAAAGGGAACCGAGATACAGATAAAAATGTTCGATGACCGTCTTGTATTCGAGACACCTGGCGACCTCCCAGGACTTGTTCGTCCCGACAATATCCGTCACACTCACTTCTCACGCAACCCGAAGATAGCCCAATACCTAAAGGCATACAAGTACGTCAAGGAGTTCGGAGAAGGCATCGACCGCATCTGTAACGAATTAGAGACAAGAGGTTCCGCAATCCCCTCTTTCCACATCAATGCATTCATCTTGAAAGCAACATTGAAAGCGGAGTGGACAGAAAAAGATACATTGGCAACGAATACGGACAATAATGTCCACAAAGATGTCCACAAAGATGTCCACAAAGAAATAACAGAGCGCCAAGCCCTTATTATTTCAATGATTCAAGACAATCCTAATATAGGGCGTATTGAAATGTCCACAAAATTGGGAGTAAACGAGAAGACCATCAGACGCGACCTTGAAGACCTTAAAGAAAAAAGGATCATAGTTCGTATTGGAGGGCGTAAAGAAGGTCATTGGGAAATACTTGCTGACAATCACTCGTAAGTTGTATAATTGAGAACGAACTGCAATCATAAGTTATAAACATATTCCATACTCATCAAAAAGATACTCAAAGTATGAGAGCCAAGAATACATTCACAATCCACACGGAGCTAATAGATGGTACGCTTTCAGGAGCTCGTAACATATATATGGGAGCAAACTCAACTTGCCATCTATATGTCATACCTCGTGATGAAATCAATATCGCCAACAACATAGCTGATATTGCAGGCCAACCTGCATTTTATATTCTGCTTGGCGACACTAACGCACTGAAACCGGAGGCATATATCGGTCAGACAACGGATTTCGCAAACCGCAAGAATGATCATGTACAAAAGAAAGACTTTTGGAGGACGGCTCTCGTATTCATTTCTGACAACCACAAGATATATGGCGATGATGTAAAATACTTGGAGTATTTAGGAATAGAGGCAGCTCAAGGCGTAGACTCTTTCTCTCTGTTGAATGGTGCTAACCCTCGAAAGCCTAATATAGCTCCATTCCGTGTCAATGACATGGAAGTGTTCTTCCGTGACATACAATTACTCACTCGCTTCTATGGTTGTGGTATCTTTGATGCTCCTGTAGCAAAGCCACAACCAGAACATTTGTTCTACGTACATGCAACCGATCGTCCTGCTGAGGGAATCGGTTACTATGATGAGAATGCAAAGCAGTTTGTTCTTGTAAAAGGTAGTATAATAGCAAACGAGGTAGTAACAAGTTTCAAGTCTATAGTTGCTCGTGAGAAATTCATCAAAGAACACTGTAAGACAGACAAAGGACAGATTGTTCTGCAACATGATGTACCTATGGATAGTCCAAGCGGTGCAAGTGGCATTATTCTTGGTCGTCCAAGCAATGGATGGGACGACTGGAAAGATGCAGATGGAAACAAGTTAGGTAAAGTCGTAAAACGATAATGATATGACTCCAGAAGAGAAAGCAAGGGTCAAGATAGACCAGATGTTTGAAGATGCCGGTTGGCAGGTGGTGGATAGAGATTTCTATTCGCCAACTATTACTGCTGCCGCTATCAGAGAAGGTCTTCTTGAAGGAAATCACGAAGCCGATTACTTTCTGTTTATCAACGGAAAGGCAATCGGTGTGCTCGAAGCAAAGCGTGAAGAGGTTGATGTGACCTCAACCAAGGTTTGCGAGCAGACAGAAATGTATGCTCGTGGAGTACCAGAATGCTACCAAGCATGGCTACGTCCTCTTCCTTTTGGCTATCAGTCAAACGGTGAAGAGACCTACTTCCGTGACTTCAGAGATAAAGATGGAGGCATGGAACTTCTTAACCGCATCCATACCCCAAAGGAGTTGTGTAAGATGCTTGGCATTGAGGACGTATATGCAGGATTGCCAACGCTCAAAAAGAAGGGATTGCGCGATTGTCAGTTTGAAGCAATCACAGAGCTTGAAAAGTCATTCCGCACAGGACAAAACAAAGCTTTGATGGTACTGGCTACAGGTTCTGGCAAGACTTACACAGCTTGTCTGGCGTCATATCGTTTCCTTGCTTATACTCCAATGAGACGAATCCTTTTCCTTGTTGACCGAAACAATCTCGGCAAACAAGCAGAAGGAGAGTTTGGAATGTTCCGACTTACAGAAACAGGAGATCCATTCAATACCATCTTCACCGTTAATCGCTTGAAGTCTGCTAAGATTCCAAGCGACAGCAATGTTGTAATTTCCACTATTCAGCGACTTTTCTCTTTGCTGAAGGGTGAAGACATCACTGATACAGACGAAGATGACGATGATAACGACATTCCTGTAGAACTTCCAGAGAATCCAACTCTGCCAAAAGATTTCTTTGATGTTATAATCATTGATGAGTGCCATCGTAGCATCTATGGCAATTGGAAAAAGGTTCTTGACTACTTTACAACAGCCAAGATGATAGGTCTTACAGCAACTCCGGTTCCTGAGACCATGGCATTCTTCAACAACAACCGCATTGTCAACTACACCCTTGAAAAGAGTATCGTTGATGGTGTAAACGTGGATTGCCGTATCTATCGTATCAAGACAGAGGCAACAGAGAATGGTGGTGCTATCAAGCAAGGTGACAAACTTAGACGTGAAACTCGCTATACTGGCAAGATAGAAACCATCAGCCAAAGAGAAACTAAGCAATACACCAAGGAAGAGCTTAACCGAAGTGTCATCAATCCTGCCCAGATAAAGTTGGTGCTTGAAACATATAGAGATAGTGTCTATTCCGAGATGTTCACTGACCCACAGCGTGAGCCGAACATGGACTATCTCCCAAAGACTCTTATCTTTGCCTTGAATGAGGCACATGCTACCAATATCATGAACATTGCAAAGGAGGTGTTCGGACATCCAGATGCTGATGACCCTTATGTTCAAAAGATAACCTATAGTGCTGGCGATAGCAATGAACTGATTCGTCACTTCCGCAATGATAAGGAGTTCCGCATTGCTGTTACCTGTACGCTTGTTGCAACAGGTACAGACGTTAAACCTCTGGAGGTTGTCATGTTCATGCGTGATGTTCAGTCACTCCCTCTCTATGTTCAGATGAAGGGTCGTGGTGTTCGTACCATTGGTGATGAACAGCTTCGTAATGTTACTCCTAATGCATTCTCGAAAGATTGCTTCTACCTCGTTGATGCCGTAGGTGTAACAGAACACGAAATGCACATACCATCAGCAGGAACGGATGATGAACACAAGGAAACCATAACCTTCAAGCGACTCCTTGAACTGATTACACATGGTAACGTCACTGATCAGTACCTGAGAATGCTTGCTTCACGCCTCGCGCGTATATATAATAAATGTAATGACGAGCAGCGCAATAAGTTCACGGAACTGGCAACGATTGATATGAAGGAACTCTCATCTGCCATCTTTACGGCTCTTGACCAACAGTTATTGCCTCCATTTGAAGACATCAATCAGCCGAATAACGAGCGCAAGGGCTTGGTCGGAGGTATTATCAACCATCCTGAGGCACGCCAGTATCTGCTAATTATCAATGCAGGATTTGTTGAGATACTTATGCCAGGTGAAGACACCCTTATCAGCAAAGGATTCTCCATCGAGGATGCCAAGGACACAACAGATGCTTTTGAGAAGTATTGTAATGAGCATCGTGATGACATAGAGGCGTTGCGAATCATCTGGAACAATGAAGGTGAACCGCTTACATACGCAGTACTGAAGGACTTGGAGAACAAATTGAAGATGGCAAACAACAGATT
>JAKSJD010000012.1 GCA_024398435.1 Bacteroidaceae bacterium
CGAGGAAGCCCATCATTTCAACGTGTGCTGGAACTGATGAAGAACCTGCGAACTGAGCATCGCTGTGCATACGGCCGAGAGTATCTGTCATACCGTAGCTTGCAGGACCTGCTGCCATGTTGTCTGGATGGAGTGTACGACCTGTACCACCACCTGAAGCAACTGAGAAGTAAGGCTTGCCAGCGAGAACGCGTTCCTTCTTGTAAGTACCTGCAACTGGGTGCTGGAAGCGAGTAGGGTTGGTTGAGTTACCAGTGATAGAAACGTCAACATCTTCCATCCACATGATAGCAACGCCTTCGCGAACATCGTCAGCTCCGTAGCAGTTAACCTTTGCGCGAGGTCCGTCGCTATATGGAGTGCGCTTTACAACTTCTACCTTACCAGTGTAGTAGTCGAACTTAGTCTGAACGTATGTGAAACCATTGATACGGCTGATGATCATAGCAGCATCCTTGCCGAGACCGTTGAGGATGACGCGGAGAGGGTTCTTGCGAACCTTGTTAGCCATCTCAGCAATCTTGATTGCACCTTCAGCAGCAGCGAATGACTCGTGACCTGCGAGGAATGCAAAGCACTGAGTTTCTTCGCGGAGAAGACGTGCAGCGAGGTTACCGTGTCCGAGACCTACCTTACGGTCGTCAGCTACGCTACCAGGAATACAGAATGCCTGAAGTCCGATACCGATTGCTTCAGCTGCGTCTGCTGCTACCTTGCAACCCTTCTTGATTGCGATAGCACAACCGCATACGTATGCCCACTTAGCATTTTCGAAGCAAATCATTTGAGTTTCTTCACATGTCTTATAAGGATCGAGACCTGCCTTGTCGCAGATTTCGTTTGCTTCTTCGATTGAAGAAATGCCGTTTTCGTTGAGAGCAGCAAGAATCTGCTTCATTCGACGGTCTTGTGATTCGAATTTAACTTCTCTTATCATATTCTTATTTACTATTTTACGATTTACTATTTACTAATTATTATATTGAACGATTTACTATCTACTACTATTTATCTATTGACATATTCAATGCTGATTCAGTTCATTGTCTTGCATTTTCTTTTTTGTAGTGACAATAGAAGCAACGATTATTTTCAGAAGTTCTATATTTTCCTTGTAGAGCTCTTCCAGTAATTCTTTTCTCTTTATGCCACTGTCACCAATCAGTTCAATCCAATGCGATGTTTCGTCGAGTTCTTCTTCTACTATCTTAAGTTTGTTTATGAAATCTTTATCAGATTTGGCCAAACATGCTGCACAATAATTTGCGTAAGGTGAAGTTCCTGAACGCATTATTTGATTAGCAAGAGCTTTTGAAGAAGTATTATAGGGCATTTCATCTACTAAATGTATAATTCGCAGAGCAAATTGCTTTTAACCTATATTTTAATTCGACTTCTGTCATCTTATAAACTAATAAACAAATTATTAATTGCTAAATGTCTGAAAAATAGTCAATTGTAAATTGTCCAATAGTAAATGAGACTATTCTTTGCGTGGGTCAATTGATTTAACTGCGCCCTGTTCTGGCTTTGTACGTCCGTATGTACCTGTAACGCTCTTGAGAGCTTCGTCAGCAGGAACACCCTTCTTGATAGCATCCATGAACTTGCCCATGTGAACGAATTCATATCCGCAAACCTGATTGTCAGAGTCGAGATACATCTTTGTGATGTAACCTTCTGTGAGCTGGAGATAGCGAGTGCCCTTAGCCTTTGTACCATAAAGAGTACCAACTTGGCTTACGAGACCCTTACCGAGATCTTCAAGACCTGAACCGATAACGAGACCACCTTCAGAGAAAGCTGACTGTGTACGTCCGTAAACGATTTGGAGGAAGAGTTCGCGCATTGCTGTGTTGATGGCGTCGCAAACGAGGTCAGTGTTGAGAGCTTCAAGGATTGTCTTACCTGGGAGGATTTCAGATGCCATTGCAGCTGAGTGAGTCATACCTGAGCAACCGATAGTTTCGATAAGGCACTCTTCGATGATACCTTCCTTTACGTTAAGACTCAACTTGCATGTTCCCTGCTGAGGAGCACACCAGCCAATTCCGTGAGTCATACCTGAGATGTCTTTAATTTCTTTTGCCTGAATCCACTTACCTTCTTCTGGTATTGGAGCTGGTCCGTGATTTGGGCCTTTGGCAACGCAGCACATTTCCTGTACTTCTTTTGAATAAACCATAATAATTACTTTTTTTATTTAATAATTACAATATATGTATATTTTCAATCTGCAAAGATACGAAAAAAACTAAAAAGATGACTGCCGAATGGGGAATTATTTTACGATTTTCGTTGGTTGCCATGCCTTTTGATTGAATTTGCTCTGTCAAGATAACAAAAAAGCCACTGCCTTGTGTGGCAATGGCTTATTATTGCATGTCTGTCGTTAATCCTTTCCAAAGGAAAGAATCACTGAACCGATTTTTGCATTATTCGTATCTGATAGCTTCGATTGGGTCGAGACTTGCTGCCTTCTGAGCTGGGAAATATCCGAAACCTACACCGATGACTGTACATACGGCAAAGCTTACGAAGATACTCCATGCTGGGATGCTGGTAGGCAAGCCTAACGGTTCGCATGCCAACGTACCGGCCCATCCAAGCAGGATTCCCAGAACGCCTCCTGTGAGCGAAATCATGATTGATTCGATAAGGAACTGGTTGCTGATGTCGATGCCTCTTGCACCTACTGACATACGCAGACCGATTTCCTTCGTACGTTCTGTCACGCTGACGAGCATGATGTTCATGATGCCGATACCTGCTACGAGGAGTGAGAAGGCTGCAGCAACAACGAGAATCACTGTGATGGTGTCCATGGTTGACGACATTGTGTCCATCATTTCGGCTTGTGAACTGATGCGGAAGTCATTTTCAACACCGTCTGCCAATTTGTGGTTGCGGCGGATGATTTCGGTAAGTTCGTCGATGGCATTGTCGGTCAGTTCCTCGGTGATGGCAGAGCAACTGATTGTGCTAAGATGAGTCTGTGCATTCAGACGCTTCATAACAGTTGTGAAAGGAGCTATGAGCAAGTTGTCTTGGTCCATTCCCCAGCTGTTTTCACCTTTCGACTTCAGTACACCGATTACCTTGAATGGAATGGATTTGAATCGGATGTTCTTGCCTACAGGGTCGGCTCCGTCGAAGAGTTCGTTGACAACAGTCTTACCGATGACACAGACTTTTGAACCTTTCTTTATGTCATTGTCGGTGAAGTATTCACCATCTTCGAGTGTCCACTGCTTGATGTCGAGATATTCAATGCCTTCGCCATACATTGTGGTGGATGTGTTCTTCGCACCGAAAATGCATTGTCCGCTGGCCGTTACTTCTGGACTGACATAGGTTACATATTTCTTCTCTCTTACGATGGATTCATAGTCCTCCATCTTCAGTGTACGCATGGCTGAAGGGTCGAGACGCACACCTCCTCTTCGTTCGGCACCCGGACGAATGGTGATGATATTCGTACCCATCTTGGATATTTCGGCACGAATGCTTTCCTTTGAGCCTTGACCGATAGCCATCATGATGATGACAGCAGCAACGCCGATGATGATTCCGAGCATTGAAAGGAACGAACGGAATGCATTGCTTGCAATGGCTGTGATTGCTACTTTTATAAGATTGAGAAAACTCACGATATTTACTGTTTGACTATTTACGATTTACTATTTTCTGTTCTTGTCAACGATGCCTTAATCGTCGTTGGCGACTGGCAGGGCATCGAGTGCGGCCTGAGCCGACTTGATGTTGGTGTTGACAGTGTCTTCCCTTATCTTTCCATCGCGCAGCATGATGTTGCGGCTGCTGTATTGTGCGATTTCTGGGTTGTGGGTAACGAATATGATTGTACGTCCTTCTGCATGCAGTTTTTGGAAGAGTACGAGCATTTCGTAGGATGTTCTTGTGTCGAGGTTACCTGTAGCTTCGTCGGCAAGGATTACGGCTGGGTCGTTTACCAAAGCTCTGGCAATAGCTACACGCTGCATCTGGCCACCCGACATCTGGTTGCTCTTGTGTTCCAAACGGTCGGCAAGTCCAACGGCCTTGAGTGCATTGATTGCAGCTTCTCGACGTTGACGGGCATTGTATTTCGTGTTGTACATCAAAGGCAGGGCTACGTTGTCGACAGCAGTGGTCTTGGCCAGAAGATTGTAGCTCTGGAACACGAAACCAATCTTTCTGTTGCGCAGTTTTGCTCTCTGAGATTTCGACATTGTACGAACTGCCACTCCGTCGAGATAGTATTCTCCCTTGGTTGGAGTGTCGAGGCATCCGAGTTGGTTGAGGAGGGTAGACTTACCCGAACCTGAAGTACCCATGATGGTGACGAACTCTCCCTCGTAGATTTTGAAAGAGATGCCTCTCAATGCATGGACTACTTCGCTACCGACTTGGAAGTCGCGGCGAACGTCTTGCAGTTCGATTACTACTTTTCTGTTATCTTCGCTCATAGTGTGTCTTGTTCTATCTTTGTCCACCGAATCCGCCTGGACGGTTGCCGCCGGCATTAGGTCCGCCTTGTCCTGGTGCTCCTTGTCCTGCTGCACTGCCAGTTGTATTTCTCTGGTTTCTGTTGCGTGGTCCTGGCATGAATGGGTTAGAAGGCTGGTTGTCTTCTACTTCTGGCAAAATCATCTCGAATTCTGTTACGACTTCCGTGCCTGCCTTTAATCCGGAAACGATTTCTGTGTATGTGCCGTTTGATGTGCCAATCTCTACTGGGATAGCCTTGAAATTCTTTCCTTCGCGAATCCATACCTTGTTCATGCCTTCGCAGTTGATAACCTTTTCATCGTCCTTGAGAAGAAGTTCGTTTGGAGTGAAACGGAGAGCCTTTGATGGCACTGCAAGCACACCGCTGCGTTCCATTGTGAAAATTGTTACATTTGCTGTCAGGCCTGGCTTGAGCTTAAGGTCTTCGTTTGGTGCAGAGATGACTACCTGATATGTTACGACGTTGCTTTCTGTTGTTGCTTGCTGACGAACCTGAGTTACAGAACCTTCAAACACATCATCAGGATATGCATCGACTGTGAAAGTGACGCGCTGGTTTTCTTCCACTCCACCTATATCAGCTTCGTCGATGTCGGCAATCACGCGCATGTTGGTGAGGTCTTGTGCGATGATGAAGAGAGTAGGGGTTGACATTGAAGATGCAACGGTCTGTCCTTCTTCCACTTCGCGACTGAGCACGATACCGTCGATTGGTGATGTGATGGTAGCATAGCCGAGATTGGTCTGTGCTTCCTGTACGTTCTGGCGCTGAACAGCTACTTGCTGCTGAGCCTGCTCATAGCTGAGGCGTGCGTTTTCATAGTCGTTTGCACTGACAAGTCCCTTATCGTAGAGCGACTTGTAGCGATTATAGTTCGACTGCTGGTAGTTGAGGTTGCTCTGGGCATTGATGAGGTTGCTCTTTGCAGAAGCCAGCTTACTGAGAAGGTTTGTCTTGTCGAGTTCGGCAATCACGTCGCCTCTGTGTACTTCGCTGTTGTAGTCGACATAGATTCTGTCGATGATACCTGAAACCTGAGTACCGACTTCCACCTTTGTCACTGGTTCGATTGTACCTGTGGCTGTGATGCTTGTTGATAAGTCTTGCATTTCCACAACAGCAGTGTTGTAGTTTACTTTTGAATCCTCTGAACAAGCAGCGAGAACTGCCATGGAGATGATTGCAACGATGTTAAGAATTTTTTTGTTCATATCTTTGTCTTATTATTGTTTCCGATTAGAGTTGGATTGGTTCGCCCTGATAGAATCTCAGCATGGCGAGGTTGTAGAGTGTTGTATATTTGCTTTGCAGCAACTGCTGTTCGGCCTGCAGCAGATTTGTCTTGCCTGTAGTGAGTTCCACGATGTTCTTGAGTCCGAGGCGGAACTGCTCGCTTACGAGGTCGTAGCTTGCCTGCATGCTCTCTACGTTCTTCTTGGCATAGATGTATTGCTGCTGTGAGGTAGTTGCATTGAGCCAGTAGTTCTCGATTGTGCTGTAGAGGGTTTGCTGAGCATCCTGCAACTGAAGTTCGCTGTTGAGCTTTGTGAGCTTAGCCTTCTTCACTGCTGTTGAATTTTGCTTCTGGTCGAAAATAGGAACAGAAACAGAAAGTCCGAGTGTGTTGCTGAGGTTGGTCTTTACCTGCTTGCCGAAATTTGTGTGTGTACCGCTCGAATTGTTTGTGCCGATGCCTGCGTTGAGGTTGACGTTTGGCATGTAGCCAGCCTTTGCAATGTCAATACCGAGTTCGCTCGATTCTACATTGAGCTTGCTGCTCTTGATTTCAGGGCGTTGGTTGACTGCCACGTTGTAGACGTCGCTCTTTGATGGGATAGGCGACAGAACCTGTGATTCGGCTACATTGCTTGTTGCCACTCCGAAATTTTCCGAACCTACAATCTGAAGAAGTTGCTTCAGCTGGAGAATATTGTTCTCAAGTTGTGCCTTGCTGTTGACGATGCTGTATTCGTCCTGCGAAGTCTGTGCCTCGAGTTGTGCGAGGTCGACCTTTGCCAAGCTTCCGATTTCCACCATCACCTTTGCGCGGTCTCTCTGCTGTTCCGATGCCTTGAGAATTTCCTCGTTCACCTTCACTGCCTCTGTCTGATAGAGAATCTGCACGTAGAGTTGTGTGATTTGTTCTTGGATGGAGTTTGCAGTGCGCTCGATGTCGAGTTCCGACATTTGCTCTGTGTATTGGTTGCGCTTGATGTTCTTTGTGTTTCGTCCGCCATTCCATACGGTCATGCTTGCGTTGAGTCCGTAGCTTCCGTTGTAGTTGACGGTTGATTTCGTCGTTGTCATAGCACCGTTTGTGAGGTTAACGGTTGATATGCTGTTAGGACGCCACGATGCATTTTGGTTCGTACTGAACGAGAGGGAAGGGAAAAGTGCAGCTTTCGACTGCTTCACATCAAGGTCGTTCTGTTCGTTAGTGATTTTGCTTTGCTGCAATTGAATGTTGTTTTTCAATGCGTAGTCGATACACTCTTGCAGTGTCCATTTGTTTTGGGCATTTGCACTCAGAGAAATGAGACATGTGCCAAGAGTCAAAATGAGGATTTTTTTCATCTTTTTTTATATGTTATTTTAAATTTCCTTTTTATATTATAATAATCTTTTATTAGACTGTCTTTCTTTTAGAAAGTTTAATTTGAATGTGCTTTTTTTGTTGCTTTTTATAAAATGGTGTTGGAAAAAAGCAGTTGGCCTATAAGCCGGGTTCTGTACTTCCGAAGGGAAGCGTCTGCCATTTATCTACGACCAATGTCACCATTGGCCTCAAGCGTTCTACCCTGTAGCTTGGGCGAGCTACCCTCAAGCGCTACTATACATGAACTTGCAGCTTCCAAGATGCACAGCCGAAGTGTCGCCACTCCGCTGGTGGGCTCTTGCCCCACCTTCTCACCCTTACCTCCGGGGAGGCGGTTGTTTTCTTCTGCATTACTCAACCCTCGCGGACTGCTACCATTTTCAGTAGTGGAATGCTCTGTGCTGCCCGGACTTTCCTCTTCCGTATTCATAAAGAATGCGTCAGCGGCAGACCGTCCAACTGCTTTTGAACTGCAAAGATACACCTTTTTTTCCAAACACAATCATACATGGCTAAAAAATGCAGTATTATATTAAAAATATATTTGTGCATTCAATTGTTTTTCCCACAAAACATCATTCAAAAATTTGCACAAAAATCCCCATCCCCATCTTTCACATATCATCCCCATTCTTGCCATCCCCACTTTGCAATTTGCCCCTTTCTGAAAAAAAAATCTTTTATAAATATTAAAAAATATTTATAAAAAAGTTTGGTTAATTCAAAAAATTGTTGTATCTTTGTAGTGTGTTTATGAAAAATATCGCGAATAATGACCTCTTATATCGCTAAACTCGGGCCAAAACATTGCGAGAAATGAGGTCGAGAACCGCAGTCTTTTCTCACATAAAAAGAACTACCCATTCACATGTGAGGGGTGAACAGGTAGTTGTGTGAAAACATAAGATAATGTGGAACGGATTAATCGTCCAACGGAATCTTGTTCTTTATCTTTGTGTTGACAAGGTCGAAATCGAGTTGAGTGCTGACCGATTCATTAGCTTCGATACACTCAATGGCACGTGCAAACATGGCTGCAATGGAGAGCTGTTTCACCTTCTTGCTTGTGCCGCGATAAGGGATTGAGTTTGTGAAAACCATTTCCTCGAGTGGCGACTCGTCGACTCTCTCCGATGCCTTTCCGCTCATGATGCAGTGGCTGGCAACTGCACGTACCGAACTGGCACCTGCCTTCTTCATCTCTTCGGCTGCTTTGGTGATTGTACCTGCTGTGTCGACCATGTCGTCGACGATGACAACGTTCTTGCCTTCTACGTTACCGATAATCTGAATTGATTCAACAACATTGGCCTTGGCGCGGGTCTTGTTGCAAAGTACGAGAGGCACATTGAACTTCTTGGAGAAGAGGGCAGCACGCTTTGAAGCGCCGACATCAGGGGCTGCTATGACGAGATTCTCAAGTTGAAGACTGTTGATGTATGGCACAAGTTCGAGCGAACCATAGAGGTGGTCGACTGGTACATTGAAGAATCCCTGAATTTGGTCGGCATGGAGGTCCATCGTGATAAGGCGGTCGATTCCGGCAACGCTTAGCATGTCGGCTACGAGCTTTGCACCTATTGGAACACGTGGTTTGTCCTTTCTGTCCTGACGAGCCCATCCGAAATATGGCACTACTGCGATGATGCTCTTTGCTGATGCGCGCTTTGCAGCGTCGATCATCAGAAGCAGTTCCATAAGATTGTCGGTGTTGGGGAATGTGGATTGTACGAGGAATACGTCGCAACCGCGTACTGATTCTTCGAATGAAACAACGAACTCTCCGTCGGCGAAATCTGTACGAACGAGGTTGCCGAGTGGATAGCCGAGTTCTTTACAGATACTTTCTGCAAGATACTTGCTGTTGGTACCTGAAAATACTTTGAAAGAAGTCTTTTTGCTCATGAGAATAATGTATGATGCTTGAATTTGAGTGCAAAGTTACGAAAAAATGCAGTATGCCGAATGCAGAATTCGAGATTTTTTTGAAAAAAGCGAATTTATTTCCAATGCAGCATTTGTGTTGATGCTTACTTTGATATATCCACTTTGCAATTCGTGCTATTCTGCTGCCTTCTTCAGTTCGCGGAACCAGTCCACGAGATCTTTGTAGTTTGACGATTCGTGGAAATCGAACTGGTCCCAAATAATGTCCTCAAGTACCACGCCTCCGAAACCATATTCCTTAGCCAGCAGGATGTCGTCGATGGAACGTATGTCCTTTGCATAGACATTGCGGCTGATATGGTGGTCGGCTTGGGCACGGTGCAACACAGCTGGGTTGATGTCGAGGAACACGTAGCCACACTTGTCCTTCCATTCGTCTATGTTGTAGAGGTCGCACGAACGTGTGTAGAAGCCCTTGTATCCACGTGGCAATTCAGGATTCCGACTGCTGAGATGTATGCCTTTGAGGTTGTATTCGTTCTTCAGATAGAAGTGGTCGTTGACGATAATTCGGTCGTACCATTTGTGGTCGAGCAATGTCAGCAAGCGCTCGCAGAATATAGGCTCGGAATCGGGCTTACGTATGTGCAAGGTGTTGAGCCCTTCCTCAAACATGGCGTTGAGAATGGCATTTTCCTCGACGAAGAAATGGGGCGATGTGATGACGGCTACTTTCATTCCTGAGTGTTTTCTTCTTCAAGTGTGAACTGACTGCTGCCGTCGAAGCAATGCGTACAAACGTTGCATTTAGGCAATCCGATGCAGTCGATGAGTGTCTCGAGTTTGCTGAACTTCAATGAGGAAAGTCCGAATCGCTTGCCGATTTCCTCCACCATGCGCTGATATTCTGGTGAGTCGGTCTTGATATACTTTTCGAGGTTCTTGTCTTCCTCGCCTTCCAATTCGGCAATCACGCGGCGTGTGATGAGTTCCATATCACTTTGTGAACGGGTGAAATTGAGGAATGGACATCCATAAACGAGTGGTGGACACGAAATGCGCATGTGAACTTCCTTTGCTCCGCACTTGTACAATGCTTCTGTATTGTCCTTGAGCTGTGTACCGCGAACAATTGAGTCGTCGCAGAAGAGCATACGGCGGTCTTTCAGCATGTCCTTGTTGGCGATGAGTTTCATCTTGGCAACGAGGCTGCGGCGTTCCTGACTGCTAGGAGTGAACGAGCGTGGCCAAGTAGGGGTGTACTTCGAAATGGCACGGCGGTAGTCGGTCTTGTGACCAGCTGCATAGCCAATGGCCATACCTGTACCCGAATCAGGAATTGCAGAAACAGCATCAACCTCTGTAGGGTCGGTCTCTCCCATGGCCTTGCCACAGGCATAGCGAACATCCTCTACATTGATTCCCTCGTATGTAGATGTAGGGAAACCGTAATATACCCATAGGAACGAACAAATCTGCATGCGCTTGTTTGGCTTTCGAAGTTGCTCAATTCCGTTGTCGCGAAGGCGGAGAATCTCTCCCGGACCTACATAACTGTCGATTTCATATCCTAAATTGTGGAATGCAGTGGATTCGCTTGCCACTGCATAGGCACCTTTCTTCTTACCGATTACGATAGGGGTGCGTCCCCAAGCATCACGTGCTGCAATGATTCCGTCTTCAGTGAGCAAAAGCAATGAGCAAGAACCTTTCACCTCACGGAACACGTTCTCAATACCTTCCACAAATGTCTTACCCTTGATGATCAGCAGACCGATGAGTTCTGTCTGGTTGATCTTGCCGGAACTGAATTCCGACAGATGCATGTTCTCATTCAACAGTTTTTCCGCAAGTTCTTCCTTGTTGTTCACTCTTGCCACTGTGACGATGGCAAAGCGTCCGAGATGGGAATTCATCAGCAATGGCTGTGCATCCGTGTCGCTGATGATGCCGATGCCTGAATTGCCCTGGAACTTGTTGAGTTTTTCCTCAAAGACACTTCTGAAGTAGCTTGACTCCAGATTGTGGATTGAACGTGAGAATCCTTTCTCTTCACTGTATGTGGCCATACCGCCACGCATTGTTCCGAGATGTGAGTTGTAGTCAGTACCATAGAACAGGTCGTTGATACATTTGTGTTTTGATACTGTACCGAAAAAACCACCCATGATTTAAATTGATTATATATTGAATTTATACTTATTTATTGTCGATTCTGAAGCATACCTTGTCGTCGGCAAGATAAGCTGTGATAGTGTCGCCCTCGTGGATTTCTGACTCTACAATCAACTCCGAAATGCCGTCTTCAAGATGTTGCTGAATGGCACGGCGAAGCGGACGTGCACCGAACTGACGGTCATATCCTTTGTTGGCAATGAAGTTCTTTGCCTCAGGCTCGATGACGAGCTTATAGCCAAGTGACTCGATGCGCTGATAAACGCTTGTGAGTTCCACGTCGATTATCTTCAGTATGGCATCAATGTCCAACTGGTCGAATGTGATTATCTCATCGATTCGGTTGAGGAATTCAGGTGAGAACTGCTTGTTGAGAGCCTTTTGGATGACACTGCGGCTGACTTCCTTGTCATTCATGCCTGCCATTGCAGAGAAACCAACACCGCGGCCAAAGTCCTTCAGTTGACGGGTACCTACATTTGATGTCATGATGAGCACTGTATTACGGAAATCGACTGTACGGCCATTTGAATCAGTCAATCGGCCGTCATCCATTACTTGAAGCAAGATATTGAACACATCAGGATGTGCCTTTTCAATCTCGTCGAGCAAAACAATTGAATAAGGTTTTCTGCGTACCTTTTCTGTGAGCATTCCACCTTCTTCGTAACCTACATATCCAGGAGGAGCACCTACCAAACGGCTGACTGTGAACTTCTCCATATATTCCGACATGTCGATACGCACAAGGGCATCCGACGAACCGAACATGTGTTCTGCCAACTTCTTGGCAAGATATGTCTTTCCAACTCCTGTAGGACCGAGGAACATGAATGTGCCGATAGGGCGGTTAGGGTCCTTTAAGCCAATACGGCTTCGCTGAATGGCACTGACAAGCTTGTCGATGGCAGCATCTTGTGCTATCACCTTGCCCTTCAACTCCTGACGCATACCTTTCATGCGAATGCCTTCGTCCTGTGCCATCTTCCGAACTGGAATGCCCGTCATCATCGAAACGGTTTCTGCCACCTTGTCAGCATCCACAGTCTCTCTGTTCTCGACGAGTGTAGCTTCCCATTCAGCCTTCATGCGGTCGAGCTCTTCTTTCAAGTTCTTTTCCGTATCACGGAATTCTGCAGCCTTTTCATAATCCTGATTCTTCACTGCAGCCTCCTTATTTGCGATAGCTTCGTCGATGAGAGCTTCCTGTTCTTCTATTTCCTTTGGAACATTTATGTTGCATACATGAACTCTCGAACCAGATTCGTCGAGTGCATCAATAGCCTTATCAGGGAATGAGCGGTCGGTCACATACCTTTCAGTCAGTCTGACGCAAGCTGCCAAAGCCTCTTCGGTGTATGTAACATTATGATGAGCCTCATATCTGTCCTTAATGTTGTGAAGGATAGTGAGGGTTTCTTCCTGAGTGGTGGGTTCCACGATAATCTTCTGGAATCGGCGTTCGAGGGCACCGTCCTTTTCGATGCTCTTACGATATTCATCGAGTGTGGTAGCACCGATGCACTGGAGTTCGCCTCGTGCAAGTGCAGGTTTCATCATATTCGCAGCATCCATTTGTCCAGCTTGATTGCCGGCTCCTACAATACTGTGAATCTCGTCGATAAATATGATGATATCAGGATTTTCTCTCAGTTCGTTGATGATTGAACGCATGCGCTCCTCAAACTGACCTCTGTATTTTGTGCCAGCTACGACACTTGACATGTCGAGGGATACAATTCGCTTGTTGAAGAGGATGCGTGATACCTTTCTTTCTATGATACGAATTGCAAGACCTTCAACGATTGCACTCTTGCCGACTCCTGGTTCACCGATAAGGACAGGGTTGTTCTTCTTTCTGCGAGAGAGAATCTGGGCAATGCGTTCAATTTCCTTTTCACGTCCTACAACTGGGTCGAGTTTTCCTTCACGTGCAGCCTTCGTTATGTCCACTCCAAACATGTCAATGGCAGGAGTGTCAGTCATCTGCTGACGGCGTTCAGTCGTGCGAGTACTTGCAGTCTTGTTGTCGCTACGGTTTGAAGGAGGAGCATCTTCCTCGTCTTCGTCTTCATCATCGTCGAAATCAATATCCGACTTAGGTATCTGCGTCTTTTTCGATACTGATGCAAACACCTTATCATAGTCTATTCCGTTTTCTGTCAGAATGTTCATGGATTCCGTTGTTGTGTGTTTAAGCATACCGAGCAAAAGATGTTCGGCATCGATGCAGTCGCTCTTCAGCAACTTGGCTTCAAGCATGCCCAAACGCAATATGTTGGATGCTTCTTCTCCTACAGCCAAATCAGTGGCAGTACCATTGACTGCATTGTTTCGTGAGAGAATGTCTTCCAACTTTTGCTTGTAGTCGCGTATGTTCAGGAAAAACTTGTCGCGCAGCAATTGGTAGGCATGGTTCTCTCCGTCGCGAATGATTCCGAGCATTATATGTTCGGGTTCAATGCTTTGATTGTTCAGTCGGAGTGCTTCCTCACGACTGTATGATAGTATTTGTTTTACCTTCTCTGAGAAGGGGAGTGATAATTTCATTTTCTTGTACAATTAATAATTTATGTACAGATTGTTTCTGCAAACATCATGCCAAGCAATTACTTCAGTTGTCCGGGACCATCCACCTTGTATGTGAAGTCGTCGAAGAAGGCATTGCCGCCATTATTCTCTTTTGTGGTGTAGGAATATAGTCCTACGCGGCAGCCTTTCCATCCCGAACTCTTTTCACTGAATTCCTTTCCAATGGCAGTAAATGTCTTACCATCAGTACTATAACTGAATTGTTGCTTATTGTTTACGCCATCGATATTCAGACGAATCCAAATGGCTTTTGTCTTCGATTTCAGTTGGGCAATAGCGGTTGTCATTCCGTTCATTTCAATATAAACCTCAGGAATATCCTTTGTATCACCGTTGTTCTTCATCTCAATGCCAGCACCTGCCATCATGCTGCCAAGACACGACAATCCGGCACGTTGGCCATTAGTCATATCACGAAGTTCAAGTTTGACTGTGACTTCGCCCTTGTAACCCATTGTCTTTTGTGTGAGTTGATTGTGGGCATCGTAGAGGTTGTGTGCCGTAGTTGCCTTGATGGCAAGTTTGCCTTTACGGATAGATGTTGATATACAACCATCTTGTGGATTATGGTTTGTCTGCCACTGAATGCCAAGTTTACCTCCATTGAAGTTGTCGTCAGTTTGTGGATGGTGAGGTTTCTCGCTTGTTCCCGTATTTGGTTTGCTGACAATCTTCATTGGTTCTCCGATTCCATTGCCGTCAACGTCTTCTCCAATTGTAGGGAAACCATCTGATTGCCACTTTACAGGCTGTAGATGAACAACTCTGCCTTGAGGATTACGATCTTGGAAATGATAGAACCACCATTCACCATCTGGAGTGTCGACCAAAGCACCTTGATGAGGTCCGTTTACATTAGTAGAACCTTGTTCAAGTACTCGTTTGCCTTCGTATGGCCCATAAATATTCTTACTGCGAAGAACCATCTGCCAACCAGTGCCAACTCCACCTTCCGGTATGCTGAGGTAATAGTAGCCATCACGTTTTAAGAACTTTGTTCCTTCTGCCACTGGTCCTTCGTAGACAACCTTTCCATCATCAAGGATTTGCTTCCCGTCAGGACTCATACGATGAATTATGATAGCACCGGCACCGACTTTACCACGTCCAAGCCATGCATTTCCATCTTCATCCCAAAGTGGGCAAGGGTCTTCCCATCCTTTTATGTTCTTTACTTGGTAAAGAGGTTCCCATGGACCTTCGGCATGTTCGGCTGATGTCATGAACAGTCCATCGTTTGGCATACATACAAAGATATAGAATCTGCCATTATGATAACGAAGGGCAGGGGCCCAAGTTCCGTCGCCATAGCCTTGCATTGTGCGGAACTTATCCATGTTAATCTGGTCGTACACTTGAGCCACGATAGTCCAATTGACCATGTCTGTGGATTCAAGTATTGGCATTCCCATATAATGGAATTCAGAACAAGTCATATAGTATTTGTTGCCTACTCGGATGATGTCAGGGTCAGAATAGTCGGCATGAAGCACAGGGTTGGCAAAGGTTCCGTTGCCTAAGTCGCCCCAGCGAGTGTCCGTGTCATTCTGAGCCATTGAAAACAGTGGCATCATGCAGGCAATCAGGAGTACTATGAATTTCTTGTTCACGTTGTGTTGTATTGCTTTTTGTTTGTATTCAGTGTTATTCAAGCCACTTTGTGATGCGGCTGATGATTTCGTTCTTTACGTCTTCTGGCATTGTGACAATGCTAGAACCGTGGTCGCCTCCAGGCTTTACATATACTCTCATGTTCTGCTTCTTTGAGCAATCAAGCCATGTACATACACCACTAGCACTCCAAGGGTCGTTCGAACCATAAATGAATATGTGTGTTGGGTCTTCTTCTTTCAAGAACTTTACTGTACGGTTGTAGAGAGTAGGGTCGAACTTGATGCTGCGAAGACTTGGTGGAAGCATTATCTTGTTGAGGTAACCCTTTGTATCCTTGACTACAGTCCATTTCTTCAAGCCCTTGAGCGAATAGCCATAATATCCAAGTTCTCGAGCTGCCTGAACATCAAATGAGAGATATTTGCTTGGATAGGCAAAGTAGTCGGGACCAGATACGTTGAGGAAGTGGTTGAGAAGTTCCTCGTCGGATGCTGTGACAGGTGGAATCTGTGAAGTAGGAGTTCCGTACTGCCAATGAGCGAATGAGTATTCCATCACAACATAATCGAATATTTCCTCAATTGGAAGATAGAAGTTGTAGTTGTGTTTCTTGCAATATTCCTCAAACATAGGAACCAGACGGTCTCTGCGCTTCAGCATTTCCTGTTGTGCCTTGAGAATGATTTTGCGGTCAGCCTTTGTGCCAGCTTGCTTTGCTATGAATTTCTCATGGCGTCCGTCTTCTACACTTGCATTCAAAGGAGCTACATAGCTTACGCTTACATCAACATCGTTTGGATAGAATACGCGATAGAACATTGTTGTTTGTCCGCCTTTGCTTGTTCCAGTACTAATCCATTTGCCTTTCAGCAGTTGACCGATTGTTTGGCGCACATTATGAAGGTCGGCAAGTGAGTTCTCCACAGTGAGGAAATCCCAATTGCAAGGGTCAGGAGTTGACTCATCGAAGAAACGATATTCGCAGAGCACGATGTTTGCATTGAACAGTCTGCTGAGTTCCTCTTCATATCCCTGACTGAATCCATATCCAGCCTGATAGCCTTCTGTAACAATGACAGTAGGGCGGTCGAGACCTTTGAGGCCTACGAAGATTCTCTGTGTGAATGTTCCGTCACTTGCATCGTGGCCATTCACGTTTTGCTGAATCTTCATGACATACTTTTCCTTGAATCGTGTTGATTGCAGAGGCTTTACGTCGCTAATGCCTTTGAGGGCACTGAGGTCACGCATGAACTGTGTGGTCTCTTGTTGTGCTATTGCTGCCAATGAGAGTATGCAGCAAAGGATGGAAACAATCAGCTTTTTCATATACATTATATATTATATAATAATGGTCATGCACCACGATTCGACAAGGTCGAAGGGCAGTGCATGAATGGTTTAGTAGGCACGTGCAATGAGCACTCTACACTTGGAAGGCTTTCCGCTTACCATATCTGTTCCAGGAGTTTGCTCGAACATATAAGGCACGCATCGGATGGTAGCCTGAGTTTCTTCCTTGATTTGAGCCTCCGTCTCTGGAGTGCCGTCCCAATGGCAAAGGAAGAAGCCACCGTCTTTAATCTTCTCCTTGAACTCTTCGTAGTTGTCGCACTCATAGATGTGGGCATTGCGGTAGTCGAGAGCCTTCTTGTAGATGTTGGTCTGAATATCGTCGAGAAGGTTCTTTACGTATTCTTCGATTCCTTCAATGCTAACGGTTTCTTTCTCAAGAGTATCACGACGCATAACTTCCACTGTGCCGTTTTCCATATCTCTTGCTCCAATCACGAGACGAACAGGAACACCCTTGACTTCATAGTCGGCAAACTTGAATCCAGGACGCTTCTGGTCGTCGTTGTCGTACTTGACGCTGATACCCATTGCCTTGAGGTTTTGGCAGATTTCTGCAGCTTTGTTGTTGATGGCTTCGAGTTGTTCGTCAGTCTTCCAGATTGGTACGATTACAACCTGAGTAGGTGCAAGGCGTGGAGGAAGAACAAGTCCGTTGTCATCTGAGTGGGTCATGATGAGAGCACCCATGAGTCGGGTTGAAACTCCCCAACTTGTAGCCCATGCATAGTCTTGCTTCTGGTCCTTATCGAGGAATGTAACTCCGAATGCCTTACCGAAGTTCTGACCGAGGAAGTGGCTTGTACCGCTTTGGAGAGCCTTTCCGTCCTGCATCATTGCTTCTATTGTGTAAGTGTCGAGAGCACCTGCAAATCGTTCAGTTTCGCTCTTTACACCTTGAATCACTGGTACTGCCATGTATTGCTCTGCAAAGTCGGCATAAACCTTGAGCATCATCTTTGCACGTTCTTCAGCTTCTTCACGAGTGGCATGAGCTGTGTGGCCTTCCTGCCAAAGGAATTCTGAAGTACGAAGGAAAAGGCGGGTACGCATTTCCCAACGCATTACGTTACACCACTGATTGCAGAGGATAGGGAGGTCGCGATACGACTTGACCCAATTCTTGTATGTGTTCCAAATGATAGTTTCTGAAGTAGGGCGGATGATGAGTTCTTCTTCGAGTTTAGCTTCTGGGTCTACTACAACTCCGTCGTGAGTTTCGTTTGTCTTCAGACGATAGTGTGTTACAACGGCACATTCCTTTGCAAAGCCTTCTACGTGTTCTGCTTCCTTGCTGAGGAACGACTTTGGGATAAGCAGTGGGAAGTAAGCGTTTTGTACGCCTGTTTCCTTGAACTTAGCATCAAGCACGCTCTGAATCTTCTCCCAGATAGCATAGCCATAAGGACGGATAACCATACATCCACGCACATCTGCTTGCTCTGCCAATTCAGCTTTTACCACTAACTCATTGTACCATTGAGAGTAGTTCACACTTCTCTTTGTCAAACCTTTTAATTCTGTTGCCATATTGTTTGTTTTATCCTTTGTTCCTAAAAATAATACTAGCTTTCAATCAGCTTTTTCGAAATCGACTACAAATGTACGAATTTTATTTGGTATGAGTGCTTCTTTATATAAAGAAAATGGCGAATTAATGTTAATTTAATAAAAAATTATAAATATTTTCACATTATGCATTCAAGTTTTTACAATATTTTGTATCTTTGCAGCGCAAAATCATTTAATGGTTGATGCAAGACATTACAAATATTTTATAAACTAATAAACAAAACAAAATTATGAAGAATTCAAAATTCGTAGCTGTTGCACTTAGTGCAATCATGCTTCTTTCAGCTTGTGGTATGAACAACACAACTAAGGGTGGCCTCATCGGTGGTGGTGGCGGTGCAGCTCTTGGTGCATTGGTTGGTAATCTTATTGGTAAGGATGCAAAGGGTACTGCTATTGGTGCTGCTATCGGTGCTGGTGTTGGTACAGGTGCTGGTATTCTTATCGGTAAGAAGATGGATAAGGCTAAGGCTGCTGCTGAAGCTGTAAAGAATGCTCAGGTTGAATCTATCACAGATGCTAACGGTCTTCAGGCTGTTAAGGTTACATTCGATTCTGGTATCCTCTTCGCTACAAGCAGTTCAACTCTCAATAAGGACGCTAAGGCTTCTCTTGATCAGTTTGCTAACCAGGTATTGAAGGTTAACACTGACATGGACGTTGCTATCCAGGGCTACACTGACAATGATCCTTGGAAGAACAGTACAGCTGAGCAGAGTGTTCAGAAGAATCTCCAGCTTTCTCAGCAGCGTGCTGATGCTGTTTCTTCTTATTTGAAGTCAATTGGTGTTCAGGCATCACAGGTTAAGACTTGTGAAGGTCTTGGTGAAGCTAACCCAGTAGCTGACAACTCAACTGCAGCTGGTAAGGCTCAGAACCGTCGTGTTGAAGTATATCTCTATGCTTCAAAGGCTATGATTGATGCTGCTAATGCTGGTACTCTTCAGTAATAGGCATTGAGACCAACAGGACAAACAAAGATGTGTGGCACAGTGTGTGTGCTGCGCATCTTTTTGTTTGAAACACATTTTTATATTAATAAAGAACTGTAAAACAATTGGTTGGTATGAAAGTGATTAGATGGATTGGAAAGGCAATTATGTGGATAGTCATTCTTTTCTTGGGATTGACGGTTGGTCTGACTGTGCTTTATCGCTTTGTACCAGTGCCAATCTCTCCATTGATGGTGATGCGCTTGGTGGAACAAGTGGAGGATGGAGAACAGCTGAAACTGGCTCACAAGTGGGTGAGCATGGATGAAATCAGCAAATCATTGCCTCATGCTGTGTGGGCTTCTGAGGATGAGAACTTCTTTGAGCATAATGGTTTTGACTTTGAGGCTATTGAACGGGCCATGAAGGAGAATGAGAAGCGTGGATACAATGCTTTTGGAGCCAGTACGATTAGTCAGCAAACTGCCAAGAATGTGTTTCTTTGGCCAAGTTCTACATGGACAAGAAAGGCTTTTGAGGTGTATTTCACTGTGTTGATTGAGACGTTTTGGCCGAAACAAAGGATTATGGAAGTGTATCTCAATACGATTGAAATGGGTGATGGGATATATGGTGCTGAGGCTGTTGCATTGGAGCATTTTGGCTGTCATGCAAAGGACTTGAACGATAATCAGGCAGCTCTGATTGCTGCTTCATTGCCTAATCCAAGGGTGATGAACAGTGGTCGGCCAAGTAGTTATATGTATAAGCGTCAGAGTTTCATACTACGTATGATGAGGAATTTGGGTGCTTATCCTGTGGAAGAACCAGAGGAGTAAATGAAAAACATTATAAGGAATGAGGTGAAACATCAATAGAAAAGACCTTATTTCTATAGAGAAATGACCTTGAGTTTAGCAAGAAATAGGGTTGAGTTTAGCAAGAAATTACCTTACGGACAGCAAGAAGTGGGTTTGAGTTTAGCTGTTCGTTTTTTGAAGGAAACAGGTCCTTTATAATAATATGTAATGTGTGGATTTCCTGTCAATCAGGATTTCTTCGTGAAAGATGTTGAAGATTTTCGATGTTTTTCTTTGTGATTAGGTTAATATTTACTACTTTTGCAGAATAATTTAGATTGGATAATATGAAACAGAGAACAATACTTGCAGTTGTGGCTCTTGCTACTCTGCTGTTGGTGGCTTGTGATAAGGTGGAACAAGGTTCCACAGCTGTACCAAAAGAGGCTTCAGTGGTTGTGAGCACCAACATTATCAACCTTACAAAGAAGAGTGATTTCAGCAATTCGCCTCTCTACAAGATGTTGCAGACAGGAGTGGGTGCTGTGGTTTCCTCAGATGTGAATGGTAAGCTTGATATGATTGCCAAGGATCCATCTGTTACAGGTCTTAATCTTGAAGCTCTAGCGTATGCTTTCATCACTCCAAGTCAGCATGCAGGATTGGCATTGAGAGTGGATGATGAATCGTTGCTTGAGGAGTTCGTGGCTGAATTGGCAGAGCAAGCAGTATGTACGAGGATGAAGGAGCATGATGGGCTGAAATGGGTGAGATTGTTGGATGACTTTGATGTTTGTTTTGATGATAATACGCTGCTTATATTCACTCCTCTGGATGGCAATGTGAACCATCAGCAAGATGAGCAGATGATGTTGGCCTTGATGAATCAGGATTATGATGAGTCGTTTGCTTCCACTTCTCATGCTCAACATATGACGGAGACTGGTTGTGAGGATATTGCCGTGTATGCCAATATGGGTGCCTTGCCAAAGGAATTGGTGGATCAATACAAGCAAGTGCTGCCTAAGGGAGCAAAGTATTCGGATATCAGTTTGGTGGCTGGAGTGGATTTCAAGAAGGGCAGTGTGAGTTTCAAGTCGCTTTGCTATAGTGAGAACGAGAAGGTTCAGGCTATGATTGATGAGGCTGGCAGTGCTTTCCAGACTGTAAGTGGAGAGTTTCTGAACAAGATACCTCGCAGTGCTAAGGCTTGGATGTGTATGGGCCTTCATGGAGATAAGGCTCTGGAGAAGCTGAAGCAGATTCCACAGGTGAAGGAGTTGCTTATTGGTGCCAATCTGGGAATGGATATCGACAATATGATCCGTGCTATTGATGGTGATGTGTTGCTGTTTACTTATCAAACAGAGATGCTCAGTGACAATTTCTACATTGTGGCTCAGCTTGATAATACTGATTTCCTTGATGATGTGGACTATTGGATTAGTTCGGCAAAGGAATATGGATTGACTCTTGCTCCATGTGGAGAAGGCTATAAGCTCTCTGGTGGTGAGAGTTCTAGAGGTGATTTGTATTGGATGGTGAACGATAAGAATCTCTATATATCATCTATGCCTTGTGATCCACTTACAGACCAAGGTACGAATGCATTCTATGACCAGGCAAAGGAGAACCAGATGTTTGCTTTGGTTGATTTATCTACTGCAATACCTATCTTCTCATCAGTAAGCTTGAGTTCTACTCGTGCTGGAGAACTGAATGTGGAACTGAAGTCGGAGAGTATTGCTGAAAACATATTGAAACTATTGATTCGCTCATGGAACAAATAACGCTTCAACATACCTTGCCAAAGGTTTTCGTAGGTCAGGACCATGCTGAGAGTGGTGTATGGATGAAGGACATTGCTTTCAGGAAGGGGCTTGTATATCTTGTGGAGGCCAATTCCGGAACTGGCAAGTCTTCTCTTTGCAGCTATATATTCGGCTACAGAAAGGATTATGAGGGCAGGATACTCTTTGATGATAAGGATATTTCTCTGCTCAAGACAAATGATTGGGTAAGTATTCGTCAGAAGTCGCTTTCATTGCTTTGGCAGGAGTTGAGACTCTTCCCAGAACTGACTGCAATGGAGAATATCCAGATAAAGAACAAGCTCACAGGCTTTCAGACTCAAGAACAGATTGACAGGTGGTTTGACATGCTTGGCATTACGGATAGGAAGAATACTTTGATAGGCCGTATGTCATTTGGGCAGCAACAGCGTGTAGCCCTTATCCGTGCTCTTTGTCAACCATTTGACTTTGTGTTTGTGGATGAACCTATAAGCCATCTTGATGATGCCAACAGCCAGATAGTTGGTCGGATTCTGCTTGAAGAGGCTAAGCGTCAGGGAGCAGGAATTGTGGTTACGAGCATTGGCAAGCATATAGAGATGAAATATGATGAAATACTGAAACTATAAATAAGAAGAAGATACGACAATGCAATTAGTTTGGAAACTACTCAGACAGCATATAAGCATACCACAGTTTGCAGGTTTCTTTCTTGCCAATCTTGTGGGAATGACCATCATATTGCTTGGTCTTCAGTTCTATACTGACATTCAGTCGGTGTATGAAGGAGAGGACAGCTTCATGAAGGCCGACTATTTCATCATCAACAAGAAGATAAGTGCTGTGACAACGCTTACGGGTAAGTCGAATGCTTTCTCTGCAGGTGAGATGGAGGAATTGGCCTCTCAGCCATTCATTGAAAAGCTTGGTAAGTTCACTTCTTCTGCCTATGATGTGAAGGCTACATTCAATCTTGAGGAGGGAACAAGCTTCTCAACGGAGATGTTCTTTGAATCAGTGCCAGATGAGTTTGTGGATGTGAAGTCGGAAGACTGGAAGTTCCAGAAGGGCTCAAAGGATATACCTATCATCTTGCCACGCAACTATCTTGATCTCTACAACTTTGGTTATGCACAGAGTCGTAGTCTGCCAAAGCTTTCAGAAGGTATTCTGGGTATGATTCGCCTAAAGATAAACATAGACGGAATGGGTATGCATGATGTGTATGAGGGTAGGATAGTGGGGTTCAGCAGTAGGTTGAACACGATTCTTGTGCCTCAGGAGTTTATGGATTGGGCCAATGCCACTTATGCTGCTGATAAGGCTTCTCCTGCCACTCGCTTGATTATGCAGGTGAACAATCCTACAGATGACCGCATCACAAGTTATCTTCAGGACAATGGCTATGAGACTGATCAGGACAAGCTCTCTGCCAGCAAGACTACATTCATTCTCCGACTTGTTGTGGGCATAGTGATGACGATTGGTCTTGTGATATGTATTCTCTCGTTCTACATACTGATGCTGAGCGTCTATTTGCTTGTGGAGAAGAATATGACGAAGCTTGAGAACTTGTTGCTCATTGGCTATTCTCCTCGTAAGGTGTCAATGCCATACCAAGTGCTGACGGTAGGTCTGAATGTCCTTGTGTTCATCATTGCTGTGGTGGTGTTGATGATTGCCAGAGGTCAGTATTTGACTATGTTTGAATCGTTCTTCCCAGAAATGCAGACACCAAGCATGATGCCTACAATGGGTGTTGGTATTGGTTTGCTTGTTGTTGTGTCTGTAGTCAATATAATCGTAGTATATACTAAAGTAATGTCGATATGGAAAAGGAAAGATTAGTCCAGTTGTTTGAGAGCAGTCTTGGCAAGAGAGTGGCAAAGATTGAGCATCTCTTTGGAGGAGGAGGCAGCAGCAGGAAGTATTTTGTTATCACTGCTACTGATGGAAGTTCGGTGTATGGAGTGACAAGCAAGTCACCAGAAGAGAATCTTGCATTCTACAATCTCTCTCAGCAGTTTGGGCAGAAGGGACTTCCTGTTCCAAAGGTGTATGGCATCAGTGAGGACCATCTTTGCTATCTTCAGGAGAATCTTGGTACCACCACTCTCATGCAGTATATCAAGGCCAGAAGGAATGCAGATGGAAGCTATAATGAGGAGGCTGTCAGCATGCTGAAACGTGTAATCAGCCAGTTGCCCGATTTTCAGTTTAAGGGAGCCAGTGGATATATCTTCCAGTTGTGTTATCCTGTGCCTGCAATGGATGCCATGTCCATCATGTTCGACTTGAACTACTTCAAGTATTGCTTCGTGAAGTTGCTTGGCATAGAGTTCAATGAAGTACATCTTCAGGAAGACTATGAGAAGCTTACAGTTGACCTTCTTGCTGAATGTAAGAACAATTTCCTTTATCGTGATTTCCAGTCACGCAATGTGATGATACATAATGGAGAGCCACGCTATATTGACTATCAGGGAGGCAGACGTGGTCCAATCTATTATGATGTGGCCTCTTTCCTTTGGCAGGCATCAGCCAACTACAGTGACAGTTTGCGTGAAGAATTGGTGGATGTCTACTTGCAGTTGTTGGCAAAGTATCAGGATGTGAGGAAAGAAGACTTCCTGAGACATCTTCGCTTGTTTGTGTTGTTCCGTACAATGCAAGTACTTGGTGCCTATGGATTCCGTGGATTGTGGGAGAAGAAGCAACACTTCATAGATAGCATTCCTCAGGCAATGAAGAATCTGGAGATGCTTGTGGAGAAGGGAGTGGTGAACGAATATCCTTATCTGAAGGAAGTGTGCCAGCAGTTGGTGAGAGAGTATGCAAGCAATTCTGCATTCAGCATTTTGAATCCTGCTTTTAGAACTCCAAGTTTGGTTGTTACCGTTTATAGCTTCTCATACAAGAAAGGCATTCCAGTTGACAACAGTGGACATGGAGGTGGCTATATCTTTGATTGCCGTGGTACAAACAATCCTGGCCGTTATGAGGAGTACAAGCATCTTACTGGACTTGACAAGCCAGTGATTGACTTCCTTGAGAATGATGGAGAGATACTGCGGTTCCTCAACAATGTGTATGAGATAGTTGATTTCCATGCCAAGCGATTTATTGAGCGTGATTTCACTCATCTCATGGTAGCCTTTGGATGTACTGGAGGTCAGCATCGGAGTGTATATTGTGCCCAACATATGGCCCAGCATCTTCATGATAAGTTTGGTGTGAAGGTCATTGTATGCCACAGAGAACAGGCAATGGAAGAGGTGATTGGATAGAAGCCCCCCTCCTGTCCCCCCATGGGGGGATGATGGATTACGGATTACAGATTACGGGTTACATTGTAAATAGTACTTGATTAGATGAACGTATTTATTCTTGCAGCAGGACTGGGTACTCGGCTCAAACCACTTACCAACACCATGCCAAAGGCTTTGGTCAGAGTAGGGGGTAAGCCACTATTGCAACATCTGCTTGATAAACTCAATCGCCAGTGCAATGGCGAGCCACTCAATATCGTGGTGAATGTCCATCATTTTGGAGAACAGATAATCGACTATCTGAAGGATACTGACATACGTATAAGTGATGAACGCTCACAGTTGCTCGATACTGGTGGTGCTCTGCGTCAGGCATTGCCAATGTTCTTTTCAATGCAGGATGCAGGATGCAGGATGCAGGATTCTGTTTTGGTGCACAATGTGGATATCTTCAGTAATGAGAATCTACACGATTTCTACCATGAAGCTTCAGCTGATGAGGAGGCCATGGTAGTGATGCTCGTGAGTGAAAGGCAGACATCGAGATACCTTTTGTTTGATGATGCGAATCGTTTGGTTGGATGGACCAACATACAGACAGGAGAGGTGAAGAGCCCATACTCGGACTTGAATGTGGAAGCTTGCCACAGATATGCTTTTTCAGGCATACAGGTAGTGAAGTCGTCACTCATGCCATATCTTGAAAGGCAGACCGAACCAAAGTTCTCAGTCATCGATTTCTACCTCAGTATCTGTCATGAAGTGTGCATACGAGCAGCTGTAAGACCTTCTCTCCAACTGCTTGATGTGGGCAAGATGGATGCCCTTGAGTCAGCAGAAGCTGTTAGTGGGAAGCTGGTGGAGGGGTAAATCGATACTTAAAATAATTAAGAAAAGCGTTTACTTACGCTTTGTGTTTGACTCTGTCTAATCTCGTAAAAAGCTCGATTCCATCGTTGTTTGGAGACCATTGTTTACTTTTTCTCTTCAAAAAAATTGGTAAAAATAATAATATGATTTAGCTTTGCAATGTTTTTTTAAAGATATAACTATGAGGAAAATCAGTTATTTAATGATTATGCTCATGATTGGTTTCGTGGCCATTTCATGCAGCAAAGACGATGAAGAAAAAGTCGAGGAGGAAGAGATAGATAGTTCGATTATCGCCAAAGGCACATGCGGTGAGAATATTGATTGGGTGTTGGACCGCGATAGTGTTCTGACTATTTCCGGAACCGGCAAAATGACAGATTATATAGATATGGCCGACCCTTGGTATCCGCATAAAACAGATATCAAAGCCATAAAGATTGAGCAAGGGGTGACAAGTATTGGCAATTGTGCATTCTCTGATTGTTCAAGCATGACATCAATAGAGATACCCAATACAGTCGCTTCTATTGGCAGTGGGGCGTTTGTTGGTTGTTCTGCCCTGACATCAATCACAATCCCCAATTCCGTAACAGATATTGGAGTGTATGCATTTTCTGGTTGCAGTGGTTTGACTGCTATCGAAATACCACAGTCGGTCACTAATATTGAGAATATGGCATTTGCTGGTTGTACGGGTTTGACTTCTGTCACTATCCCTAAATCGGTAACGAAATTTGGAACGAGAGTTTTCATTGAGTGCGATAAGTTGGCAGAGCTCATCGTTGAAGATGGCAATAGGAACTACGATTCGCGAAACAACTGCAATGCAATCATAGAAACAGCATCCAACACTTTGATGGCTGGGTGTATGAATACTTCGATACCTAATACCGTTTCAACGATAGAATTTGGTGCATTTTGGGGGTGTGATGGAATGAATGCCATCAAGATACCGAGTTCGGTATCAGATATCAAATCATTGGCATTTTTCGATTGTAGGTCGCTCAAGTCAATTTCAGTAGCATGGGAAACTCCGTTGAATGTACCAGATGATATCTTCAATAGTGTGCCAAAAGCCAAATGCACACTTTATGTTCCTAATGGTACATCGAATGCATACCAATCAGCGAAAGTGTGGAATGAATTCCAGAACATAGAGGAATATCCTGTAAAATAGCATACAAAAGTAAGGAAATGGCTCCGTATTGGAAATACACAGATATTTCTCAGTGATGTACTCTATAGAAACTTTTAGTAGCCATCGAAGCAATGCGAAGGATATTTCAAAGTTTCTACGACAGCTGCAAAACCGAAACGCCAATCTATCAGATTAAATATTTGACAGCAAACTTACGAACACTCAACTGCTGACGCAGTAAAAAAATAGAAGCCTCTCGGTCACAATCAAAGACTGGGAGGCTTTATCTGTATCCTGTAATCCATCTTTCCCCCTGGGGGAACAGGAAAGGGACTCCTATTTCTTCTTCCTTTGTGCCTGCTTAATCATACTATACGAAGAGATGATGCCCAGTTCACCTGAGCGTGAGAAATCACTTATGGCTTCCTTTGTATGACCAAGACGGAGATGGATGATTCCTCGATTGTAGTAGGCTGGAGCAAGGGTAGGACTCTGTGAAATGGCTTGATTCAGAGCCTCCAGAGCTTCCTGGTCCTTACCAAGCATGGCAAGGCAGTAGGCATAGTTGTAGTGGGCCTCAGCAAAACGAGGAGCTGTACTTATGAGTTTGCTGAATCGTTCTGATGCTTGCTGGTAGATAGGGGCAGAAACATCCATATTGCTCAAAGTTCCAGGTTCCAGGCTCAATGTCTTATTTGCTGGTTGACCTGTTGACGGTTTCTCCGAAGCATAGACAATCTCCTCTGCCTGCTTACATAGCTTTGTGGCTTCAATGAATTCTGTGAGTTGGGCGGCTGTAAGTCCGTAAGCCTCAATCTTGAATGATTGCAGATAGTGTTGGTCTGATTGGTCGAAGTAGTCATCAAGTGGTTGATGGCCATTAGCTGTTGGCTGTTGGCTGTTGGCTTTCCCCTGTAATCTGTTATCCGTAACCTGTAATCTTTTATCTCCTTCTTCCTGATATACAATGACTGGCAGAAGCTTGGCTTCAGTAGTCTTGTTCTGTATCTTGCCACGATAGTTGTCAGCAAATTCAGGTGTTTCCTCCTCATCTTCTTCCACCAGTTGTTGATAGTCGTTAGGGTCAATCTGTGATTTCTTTCTGGTCTTGTTGGCCATACGGCTTGTAGGAGTAGAGTAGCCATAATGATGGGCTACATTTTCACGCAGTATGTGTTCCTCATCCTTCATGGCACCTTTTATGTCTCCCATCTTCCTCTTGGCCTCAGCCCTGAGTTGGTAGCCATATAGAAACTTTGGAAATTCCTTGATGACAGTGGTATAGTCGCGTATGGCACCTTCATAATCTCCAATTTGATCAAGCAGACGTGCCCTGTTGAAGAGTGTCATGATATCATCAGGATCAATCTGGAGAATGTAGTTGAAGTCTTCGATAGCCTTGTTGTCCTCACCCACAGCAGCAAGCAGAAGTCCTCTGTTGTAGTGGGCAATGAAGTTGTTAGGGTCGATCTGAATGGCAAGGTTGTAGTCGGACATAGCTCCACGATAGTTGTCCTGACTGTAGCGACTCAAAGCACGGTTGATGATATTCCTTGTGTCAAGAGGTTTCAGTCGGATAGCCTCATTGAGGAATGTCTCAGCATCTGCATAAGCCTCTCTGTGCATCAGCATGGCTGCTTTCATGGATAGGGCAGACACATTGAACTTATCAGCATCAAGGGCCTTGTCAACACACATCTCTGCTGCAATAGTGTCCCCTTGCTTCAATCGTACATCAGCCATCATGGTGTGACCGTCAGAATAGGTAGGCCATCTGTTCACAATCTTGTTGGCTACAGAGTCGGCATTGGTCAAGCTGTCAATCTCAAGATAGCAAAGCAAGAGATTGTGGAGAGCTGTCTTGTTGTCGAACTCCATACTTGCCATCTGTTCATAGTCCTCAGCTGCCTCTGCATATTTCTTTTGATTGATGCGTGAAAGGCCTCTAAGCTCAAACACAGATGAATTGAATGGATTGAGGTCAATCGACTTGGTACAGTCTATCTCACTGCCCACAAAGTCCTCAAGATAGAACTTGGCTATTGCACGGTAGTAATATGGTTCACTCAGGTATGGCTTACTGGCCACCACAAGATTGAAATACTGGATGGATAGGGCATAATCACTGTAGTAGATGGCATTACGACCAATAATCATCATCCTGTCGGTATTGATCTGAGCCATACCGGAAGAACAATGAACCATCATCATTGCCACCAATATTATCCTGATTATGCGTTGCATCTGTTCCTACCTATTCACCTTAGTCTTATAGCCACAGTTGTACTGGCCCTTAGTCATGGCAAGCAGTTTCTTCTTGATGAGTTGCTTGCGAAGAGCAGATATATGGTCGATAAAGAGTTTGCCCTCAAGATGATCATACTCATGCTGGAATACACGAGCTGCATAGCCTTCAATCCATTCATCATGAAGAGCACGATTCTCATCCATATATGTGGCATGTACAGATATAGGTCTGCGCACACTCTCATGAATGCCAGGTACACTGAGGCAACCTTCTTCCATGGTTTCAGTCTCCTCACTTGTCTCGATTATCTGTGGATTGATATATGCATGGAGGAAACCCTTATACTCAGGCAAATCCTCACTCAATACATCGAGATCTACTACAAACAGACGGATTGGCAATCCTACCTGTGGAGCAGCCAGACCAACTCCCTCTGCCTTCTGCATTGTTTCAAACATGTTGGCAATCAACTCGTCCAGACCTTCATAGTCGGCACTGATTTCTTCTGTTTCCTTCCTCAATACTGGCTGACCCAGTATGTACATTGGTAATACCATATTATTATTTACTATTTGACGATTTACTATTCTGCTATTTACTATTTTCACCCTTCATCCTCAAACTCTCAAGGTAGTCCTCAAGAATGATGGTGGCACTGATCTTATCCACAAGAGCCTTGTCCTGACGAGCTTTACGGTTGATTCCACTCTCAAGCATAGCACGGTGTGCCATCACAGATGTGAACCTCTCATCATACATCTCAATAGGAATGGCAGGATAAAGCTTCTTCATACGGTTGACAAAAGGAGTGATTCGCTTCATGTTCTCCGAATACTCACCATTAGTCTGCCTTGGCTCTCCTACAATAATGCGCTCCACATCCTCCTTCTCCATATATTGCTTCAGATAGTCGAATAGGGTGACAGTGTCAACAGTGGTCAACCCTCCTGCAATCATCTTCAGAGGATCAGTCACAGCAATACCTGTGCGCTTCTTTCCGTAGTCAATTGATAGTATTCTGCCCATTATTGATGCTTTACTGAATTGCTTATCTGTCCCAACGACTTCTGATACTTTACCTGAGCAAGACGATACTGACAGTTGGCATCCACCCTGTCAGCATAAGCCTTCTGCCATATTGCCTGTGATTCAAGATGATCGGAGAGAGTTTCATATCCTACTTCATATTGTTGACGAGAGAGCTTCACATTCTCTTCAGCCTGATCAAAGGCATTCTTTGTGAGTTCCACTTCCTTGGCAGCCTCCTCAAGATTGTTTCTTGCCTGTTGCTGCTCAAGCATCATCTTCTCAGTCATGTCCTCTTGCTCAAGTTGAGCTATCTGTTGCTTTGCCTTAGCAGAACGAACCTTGCTTGAACCTTCACCAAAATTGAGAATCGGCACTTTTACACCAACTCCAACAGTAGCCTGACCACCATTGATGAGTCTCTTGCCTGCAAGTTCAAGACCATTGGTATATGTGTAGCCACCTGTCAGTACTACATTTGGCATATAGTCGCTCTTTGTGAGTCGGACCTGATTCTTAGCCATCTCCACCTGCATCTCAAGCAACTTGTGCTCAAGACGATTGCTTACATCTATTTCATTGCTTGCAATACTCTCCTGTGGTCCTGAAATGATGGCTTCTCCAGCCTCCACATCTATATCGCTTGTGATAGGCAAACCAATATAGTGGCAGAGATTCATCTTGGCAAGACGGAAAGCATTCTCGGCCTTTGTGATATTGAGCTCGGCTTCATTGAGCTTCACCTGCACCTTCATCTTGTCGTTTCTTGTCTTCAAGCCATGACGGAAAGCACTGTCCACATTCTTCATCAACTCATCAAGCAAAGCCTTGTACTTCTGTGCCACCTGAATCATCTCCTTTGCCTTGATAACAAGGATATAAGCCTCGTCAGTCTTCACGATAATATCATCTTCTGTAAGGGCTACATTGAGTTCTGCCATCCTTTGACCTATCTTTGACATTTCATAAGCAGTAGTAATCTTACCACCCATATATAAAGGCTGATTGAGCATGATACCACCCATAAACACATTCTTCACCTTCAAGTCAAGCTTCTGAGAAGGGAAGTCAGCATACTGGGATAGGGTATAGCTGCCATCAGGATTCACAATCACATTAGGAACATACGAACCTGCTGCCTCACTATAGGAATAGATTGGCAGATGACCACCTTCAAGAGTGAAGTTGCCCTTGCCTGTAGAATAGATATCAGTGGCAATGATAGATATGCGTGGATAGAAGTTCGACTTATACGACTCCACATCACTCGCAATCTGGTCCATCTGTGTCTTTGCCTTCGTTATCTCCTTATTGTTCTGCAAGGCCATTTCACGGCATTGTTGCCATGAAAGAGTCTGTGCTTCCACAGCTACACACATCTGCAGCAAAAGACCTATCAATAACGTTCTATATATGTTTTTATTCATCATGTTCTATACTTTGAAGAAGATTGAATACAATACAGGAATGAAGATAAGCGTGATGAGTGTACCCACAAACAAGCCACCCATGATTGTCACAGCCAACGAACCAAACAAAGCATCAGTAATCAATGGCAACATACCGAGAATAGTTGTGAACGATGCCATCATCACAGGACGAAGCCTGCTCTTACTACTGTTGATAAGAGCTTCACGAGGATCCATTCCACTGCCAATCTCAAGCGTTATCTCATCCATCAACACTATTCCGTTCTTTATCATCATACCTATCAGTCCAAGTACACCCACTATAGCTACAAATCCGAATGCCTTGCCTGAAACAAGTACGGAAGGAATGACTCCCACAAGAATCACAGGAATACAGCAGAGAATGATTGTTGGCTTCTTGTAGTCCTTGAACAGCATGATAAGTATGCAGATCATCATCATGACAGCAAGAGGGAAGTTGGCAAACAAGTATTTCATTGAGTCGTCACTTGCTTTCTTTTCTCCTTGCCATGAGAGTGTGTAGCCTTCAGGCAATTCAATCTGCTTGAGGGCTTCCTCAAGTTCTTGCCTAGCTTCCTCAGTACCGACACCAGGACGAGGACTGCACTGCAGACGTTGGCTTCTCTGGCCATTGTATCTCATCACTGTAGGGTCTTCCCATTCCACATTGATTGACTTCACAATCTGACGGAGTGGAGTGGTACCAGTGAGTTCTTCGATAAGGTCGTCCATTGAGTATCCACCTGCCATCAACTTACTTACAAACTCTGGATTTGTGAGTCGGTTTACGTTAGGCATCATACCGAATACCTCCACATTCTGAAGGTCATCAATGTTTCGGCCATCTTTGTCAATACATTTAATATATATATTCTCTGCATCGATGCCATCATAGAATGTACCGATAGGAATACCACCTGTATATGCAAGGATGGATGTACCAACTTCACTTCTACTCAAACCACTGCTACGGGCTGCAGATTGGTTGTAGTCAACTGTAAGTACAGGACAACGAGGTTCCCAATCGGTTGTAGGCAGATAGAGTTTATTGCTTGCACGTACTATAGCCATAGCTGAATCCGTCAACTGATGCAATACATCTGGGTCAGGACCACGGAACATGGCCTCAATAGGGTACTTCTTGAACATGAGGTTGTAGCGCTTCAGTTTGATATAGGCCTGTGGATAGCGCTTCATCAGTTCAGATTGTATCTCATCAATGTTATTGACAAGTGCACGAGGAGAGGTGAAGTCGATGATGAGTTCACCATAAGCCAATGAAGGAGTGGCAATACTTCTCACAAGGTTGTAGCGACTTGGAGTACCACCAACAGAGGCTGTGATGTGAGTGATTTCCTCTCTTGTGCGGAGGTATTCCTCTATTTCGTTCAGGTCCTTATCCACTTGTGTTGAGTTGGTTCCTTCAGGCAACTTGTATTCCATATAGAGTTGGTCGTACTCCATATCAGGGAAGAATGCCTTATCTACAAATCGATAGCCAAACACACTCAACAGAACCAATCCAATGGCTCCAAGCACAACAGTGAAACGATGCTTGAGCCCGAATTGGAGAATGCTTTCAAGAATCTTGTACGACTTGCCTATATAGAGTGCTTCCTGTTCGTTGTTGTCGGTTTCATCCTTCTTGTCCTTCTTCTTGATAAGGTATCTGTCGCACATGATAGGCACATGAGTGAGGGCAAGCAGCCAACTGAGAAGCAGAGACACTGCAATGACGATGAAGAGGTCGCGCACATATACTCCGGCTGTGTCAGGACTAAGGAAGATAGGCAAGAATGCAAGGATTGCTATCAGAGTGGCTCCCAATAGCGGCATTGATGTCTTCTTTCCAATATCTGTCAGTGCTTGCAGATGAGGTTTTCCTTTCTTTTTGTCGATAAGTATACCATCCACTATCACTATGGCATTATCTACAAGCATACCCATTGCAAGGATAAAAGCACCGAGACTTACACGTTGGAGTGTTCCGTCGAAACAATTCAAGACGAGGAACGAGCCAAACACAATGGTCACAAGGCTCACTCCAATGATGATTCCGCTTCGGAGACCCATCGTGAAGATAAGCACTATCACAACGATAAGAACGGATTCAACCAGATTCAAGAGGAATGTGTTGAGTGCATTGGATACGCGTTCTGGCTGGAAGAACACCTTATGATATTCCACTCCGGCTGGCATTCTGTATTCCAAGTCTTCGAGTTTGTTTTCCACAATCTTGCCAACCTGTGTGATGTCTTTTGATGCAAGACAGGAGATGGAAATACCGATTGCCTTTTTTCCGTCATATTTCATGGCATTGCGGGTAGGGGCTTCGTAGGCTGTAACCACCTTTGCAATATCTCTTATTCGGAGTTGCTCGTCGTGATGACCCTGAATAAGCATCTCGCCGATATCGGTTGTGTTGTTGAACTTATCGTTGACACTTACACGGATTCGGTTGTTTCCGTTGTCGTAATAACCGGAATATACAGTCTTGTTCTGTCCATTGAGCGTCTGCAACACCTCAACTGGCATCACACCGAGATTGGCCATCTTATCGGGCATCAACTCAATATTGATACAGAGTTTGCGTCTTCCATAGATGTCCACACGACTGATTCCGTCTATTTCCATCAGTTCGCGCTTGATGAGTTCGGCATAGTCGGACAGTTCCTTATCGCTGAGGCCTTCTCCTGTAAGAGCATAGAACATACCATATACATCGCCAAAGTCGTCGCGTACAATAGGTGTGGCTGCATCGGCAGGAAGTGATGGAACCGTGTTGTCCACCTTTCTGCGAAGCAAGTCCCATACCTGCTCAATGTCCTTTGTTGTGGTTTGGAGTTCCACGGTGATTATGCTCATATCGTTCATCGACTGACTCTGAACATTATCAACGTCAGGAATCTCGCGAATGGCCTTCTCGAGTTTGTCGGTCACTTCAAGTTCCACCTGATGGGCAGAAGCACCCGGATAGGTGGTGACAATCATTGCCTGGCGCACCTTTATGGCAGGGTCTTCCAGTTTACTCATATCCAGATAGCTGACGAAGCCACCAATTATGAGTACGGCAATGATGAATGTGATGAGCTTGGTGTTGCCAAGCGCCCATTTACTCCAATCTATCATAACAGACCTCCTACATTTGATTTCGACTTAGGTGGCAGTGGGGCTACCTTTTGTCCGTCGCTGATATAGTGAACTCCAGCGCTTACGACTGTCTCGCCATCTGCCAATCCGCTTTCAATCTCTGCAACTCCGTCTCTGTGGAGCTTCTTCACCATCACGTTGCGAAGGCTTACAGTGCTTGTCTTCTTGTCGAATACGAACACATGTTGCTGGCCTTGCTTCTCAAAGATTGCAGTTGATGGTATTATAACGTTATTGCCGATGCTGTCGGTGTCGATATCCACATATACCATTGTGGTCATTCCCGGAGTAATCTTCGAACGGTCATAAGGTCCCGTGAATCTCAGACGAATGGTATACAACTGGCTTGCATTGGCTTCAGGACTTATGCTTGATATCTGCATAGGGAAGCGTTCTCCTGGCATGAGGTCGAACTCACAATACACTTTATTGAGGCGTTCACGGTTGGCATAATCGTAGGCTGAGATGTTCACTTCCACTTCCACTGCCTTGCTTCCAAACATCGAAACCACTGGCATTCCTGCTCCTACGGTTTCGCCTGCCTCATGAAGGATGGTCTCGATATAGCCATCAGTAGGGGCGTAAAGGCGAGTGTCGGCCAATTGGTTGCGATGGTTGCTGAGTTTCTGCTCAATCTGCTGAAGTCCATAACGGGCCTTATCATAATTGCTCGCAGTGGTGTTGCCTTCCTGATACATTGCGATAATTCGTTCGGCATCAGCCTTTATCTGCTCATATTCAGCCTTTGTGGCATTGAGTTGTACTTGATAGTCGCGTGAATCCATAGTTGCGATGAGCTGACCTTTCCTTACATGGTCGCCCTCTTTCACGCAAATCTGACTGATAGGACCGCTAACACGGAAAGCCATATTCACGTCTTCGGTGGATTTCGTACGGCCAGGATAGTTCACGCTATTGACTCTGTTCATGCTCACAGCCTCAACCGTCTTCACGTATTGAAGCTTCTCCTTGCTCGAATCTTTATCCTTGCATCCAGTCGTTACAGCCATCAAGGCCATAGCCACCAATGCGAATATCATCTTGTGATTGTTCATATCTTTATTAATTTGTTTGCTTTTAGTTGTTTCGGGCAGCCTTTCGTTGTCGTAGGGCCTTGCCTTTGAATCTGCAAAAATACTAAAAAATGATGAATCTCGGCTCGATATTTTGCATTTATTCACATTTTGGCATTGTTTTTTATGAATATTTCACACCTTTACTGCCTATAAAGGCAAGTAACCCATCGGATATCTGCCGATTCGTCACTCCAAAATTGCGGAATATACATTATAAATTTATAAATATTGGCTGCAACAAAACTTTTTCTGAACTTTTAGCTTAAAAACATTTGGAATTCAGAATAATTTGTTGTAACTTTGCAGAAAATTAATCGTACCAAACCCTAAGTACGATTGTACCAAACGCTGAGTACGATTGTACTCAACCCTAAGTACGATTGTACCAAACCCAAAGTACGAAGAATTGTGCTTGAAGTTTTGACAAATGTTCAGCGGTTCGGAAACAAATTAAAGTAGAAGTTTAATAAAATTAAAATAAGTATCTGATATGAAGTATGTTAAGTATGAAATCCCCGATTTAAGGGGCGAAGGTAAAAATCCTTTCGGATTGCGTCCATTGACTGAAGGCCACATCAGTTGGCAGGAACTGAGAAAAAGAATGTGTTTCCACAATCAACGTCTCTCCGACGGAGATATCGTGAGTGTAGTCGACCAGCTTCAGAACACTCTTCTCGAACTCATGGCCGAAGGTTATTCCGTTGAAGTAGGTCAACTCGGCAATTTCTCAGCCACTCTCGGCTTGAAGGAAGGCAAGAAGATGGATTCGCTCGATGGCACCGACTCAAAGCGAAATGCCCAGAGCATAAAGGTGGATGGCATCAATATCAATGTGCGCAACAAGTTTGTTGACCGACTCGACAAGATGACACACCTTGAATATGGAGGTACGGTTCGTCTCCGTCGCCAGGAACTTACGAAGGAACAGCGACTTGCAAAGGCTCTCGAATTCATCCAGGCAAACGGATACATGACTGTTGGCGACTATTGTGAGCTCGTCAATATGACTCACACTCCAGCAGCAAAGGAATTGCGTGCATTCTCCGACGACCCTCAAAGCGGAATCGCAAGAAAGGATAGGGGAGTAGCGCTCAAATACGTTGCAAGCAATTAAGTTTGGCTCCGAATTGTTGCCATTGTGTGGCATTTGACAGCTTTGTCCAAGGCTTTTTCCCATATTATATATAAATATAATGTAAAAAGTTTGGGCACGTGGAAAACTTTGCGTACTTTTGCGGCCAAGAAGATTTAGTCGTATCAAATCAATACAAAATAGAAAAGAAATGAAACTGAATAGAATTAGCATATTAGTCGGCATGTTGGCAGTGGCTCTTTCAGCTATGGCCGACGTGAAACCTCGTCCAATCCTCAACGGAAAGCAAGGTCTTGAAGCTCGTGAAGCAATGGGAATTGCAATGCCTGACCCAAACCGCCGAATGAACGAAGCTGCAAGAATGGCAGCAGCAAAAGCCCTCGAACGCCCAATGGCCACAGTGGGATTGCATGCATTGGCTCCACTTGCAAGTCAGGGAACACCAAAGGTTCCGGTGGTTCTCGTAGAGTTCAGCGACCTTCATTTCACAGCCAATGGCGAAGGAATGGATGCTAATTCTTACTTTGATTTGTATTGTAACGGTACTCGAAATGGCGAAAACTATACCGGAGCAGGCAGTTATGGTTCGGTTCGCGACTATTTCATCTATCAAAGCGACAGCATCTTCCAACCAGAATTTGTCATCATCGGCCCTGTTGTCCTCAGCGAATCATACAAATACTACGGAAAGAACAGCGGCTCAAGGAAAGACGTCAATATCAAGCAGTTCTATTCTGATGCCATCAAGAAAGCTCAGGAACTCATTCCTAACTGGAACGTCTTCGACAACAACAACGACGGAATCATCGATATGGCTTACTTCATCTATGCCGGAGAAGGTGAGAACGGATGCGACGACGACTACACAATCTGGCCAAAGGAATCGAGTTCGGGCGACTATATCAATGGTATCGAATATGGTGCCTTTGCTTGTTGCAACGAACTCTATGGCGATGTAGCCGACGGAATCGGAGTGATGTGCCATGAACTCAGTCATGCTCTCGGACTTCCCGACTTGTACGACACCAACTATAAGATGTTCGGAATGGACTATTGGGACATAATGGACTCTGGTTGCTATTGCAAGAACGGTTATCAGCCATGTGGCTACAGTGCCTATGAGAAGGACTTCATGCAATGGACCTCCCTCATCACACTCGACCCAACCGAAGGCCAAGACCTCACACTCCGTCCAATCAGTGAGGGCGGACAAGGCTACAAACTCGTAAATCCGGAGAATTCAAACGAATACTATATTATCGAAAACCGTCAAAACACCAGTTGGGACGAATACATTGGCCGAGGCTCAAAGAATCTGAAGCATCATGGAATGCTTGCAATTCATGTCGACTACAGCCAGATGAATTGGACAAACAATACAGTCAATACAAGTGCCAACCATCAGCGCTTCACGATTGTCCCAGCCGACAGCATACTCCATTCATATATGTTCGTAGATTCTCAGGAGAAATACAACGAGTTCATGTACTCAATCAATGCCGATCCATATCCAGGAAGAAACAATACTACATCACTCCTTCCTGACCGTATGACGGTTTACACCACAACAGGCGAAACTCCAGGACAACTGAATCAGCCTCTTACAGAGATAACCGAACACGAAGACGGCACAATAACATTGAAGTATTGCGGTGGTGCTCCTGCTCCAATCGAATATGCAGCGGAAGACGTCAATAGGGATGGCAAGGTGAATGCAACAGATGTGATGCTTATCTACAACTACATCCTCGCATCATCATCGCCGGAAGTAGCAACCGACGAACCATGTGACGTCAATAAGGATGGCAAGGTGAATGCAACCGATGTGATGATAATCTACAACTACATCCTCGCACACTAATCCACCCGTATTGTGTTGTGCCGCTCTGTGGCACAATATAATATTGAAATGTTAAAAGGCAAAAAAGATTTGGTCAATTGAATAAATTGCATTATCTTTGCAGCAAATAAACAATAGCGGGGCTTCGGATCGATTGGGATACTCATCAAATTATATCGAAAACCGAGACAAGCTTCATGCTCTAATGGCGGGCCACGCCTGGCAACAGGTAACCTTAGAGTCGGTGGATTACAAAGGGGTATGAGCACTCAAATCTTATTCACTCGGAGTTTCATCACATCTCCACCCCGCTTTTTTTATTGATTCTCAATCATTCTCAAATACCAAATAGGGATTTCCCTATCATAAATAGGAATTTCTACCATTCCTCTTTCAATAAATTGCATTACCTTTGCAACGTGATATAATGAAATCATGTAGAATTTATAAAAATTGAAAGGTATGAACAAGAAATTAACTTTAGCATTAACACTCGCCTTTGCAGCATCAATTGCTATGCAAGCACAGGACGATGACCTCTACTTCACTCCTTCAAAGAAGAAGAGTACACCTGCTGTAGTAACTTCAAGCCAGAGATACCAACCAATCGATACCGAGGCCGCTAGACCATCTGTTGAGGTTTACAACAACAGCAGCAGAACTGATGATGATTACAACCGTCGTTATTCCAACTATGCAGGTAGTTGGCAAACTGGAGGTGGTGCAACAACTGACACACTTACAACTGATTCACTTCTTTCAGAGGTTGAACCAATTGAAAACGGATACGATGTCAACGATCCAGAAAACGACTTCACTTATTCTCGTCGCATTCTCCGCTTCCACAGCCCACGCTTTGGATATGCTTTGAGCAGCCCATTCTATTGGGATCTTGTTTATGGCTACGGAATCTACGACTATCTCTACGACCCATTCTTCTACGATCCATTCTATTGGGATTATGGATGGGGCTACGGTTGGTCATGGGGACCTTGGAATAGTTGGTACGGACCATTATGGGGATGGAGCCATCCTTATCATTGGGACTACTGGGGATATGGTCCAACATGGCATCACAGCCACATAATTATCAGTCCTAACTATGCAAGTCGCTCTTGGAACAGAGGTTCGTTCACACAGAATCGTTTCGGAAATGGTGGTTCTGCTATCCGTACAAGTGCTTTAGCATCAAATGGTGTCACTCGTTCAGGCAATGGCGTTACACTTGCACGCACTTCAGCCCGTACAAATATTTCTCAGCAACTCCAGGATCGTACAGCTCCTCAATCACGTACATCAGCTAACAGAACAGCATACGATCGTCAGAGCAGCACTCGAACTACTGTAAACAATCGTACTACTGTAGATGCACGCAATGCAAGTCGCACTCAGTCACAGGTACAGACTCAGACTCAGCAGGTACAGACTCCAACTCGTACGCAGCAAAACGTTTCAACTCCGACTCGTACACAGTCGCAGTCATATACTCCAACAACTACAACACGTTCATCTTCAAGCAGCTTCAGCAGCGGAGCAAGCCGTAGTAGTGGCAGTAGCTTCGGAGGTGGTGGAAGCTTCAGCGGAGGCGGCGGTAGCCGTAGCTCTGGTGGCAGACGTTAAACGGAGACTCTCTCTATATATATTATATAATAAATAATGTATTGTGAAACAATTAAAACGAAATACGCAATGAAAAGATTTATCATATCGATGGCATTGACCATCACAGCAAGCACAGTTGCATTTGCTCAGGATTCATACGATGCAGCACGTTATGCAACATCTGACCTCAATGGTACAGCAAGATATGTAGGTATGGGTGGAGCGCTCAGCGCACTTGGAGGAGATATCTCTGTGATGGGAACAAACCCTGCAGGTACAGCAATGTTCCGCAAGAGCGACGCTACATTTACATTCAGTGGAGTGTTTGGAGACAAGGGTACTCTCGGCCACGATGGTTCAAGAGCATCTATCGACAATGTTGGTATCGTGGTTTCTATGCCAACTGACGAGGGAAAGCTTCGCAACGTAAACTTTGGTATCAACTATGTTAAGAATAAGAACTTCCTTTCTAACGTAAACACACCTGTAGAGAATCTTGACGGTATCTTCTCACAGACTTTCCAGGCAGCAAATCTTGCTAATCAGAGTTATAACAACGAGTATTGGGGAACACTTGCCGACATGGCAGCACCTCGTTTCAACGACGATGGTAGCGTAAGCAAGGAAGGTCTTGTTTATGACATGTACGACAACAACACAGGTGACTTCTTAGGCTACTTCGGTTGCGGTGCAAACCAGGCAAACTATCAGAGAAGTACATTCGGAAGCATCTCACAAGTTGATGCCAACGTATCATTCAATGTACTCGACAAGTATTTCTTTGGAGCATCTGTAGGCTTCTATGATATCGACTACAATCGTGAGTCATTCTATGAGGAACTTGGTAGCGACGGAGTATTCTACGACTTCTCAAACTGGTACAGCACTCGTGGTGATGGTGTTGACTTCAAGTTAGGTTTCATCTGCCGTCCAATCGACGATTCTCCATTCCGTTTCGGTCTCTCTGTTCACACGCCAACATGGTATCAGATGGAAGATGCAAACGGTTCTGTTCTCTACATCAACGACCAGTATGTAACTGAAGCTTATGGCGATCCATACGATTACGACTATCGTACTCCTTGGAAGTTTGGTCTCAGCCTTGGTTATACAGTTGACAACTATTTCGCAATCGGTGCAGAATATGAATATCAGGACCTCAGCACATGCAAGTATTCTGAAGATGGATACGAAACAAGTTACTTCATCGCTCAGAACAACTTCATGAAGGACAACCTTGCAGGTCAGAGTACATTCAAGATTGGTATCGAAGCAAAGCCATCCGATGCATTCAGCATCCGCGCTGGTTACAACTTCATCTCAGCTCCATTCAAGGACAATGCCTACAGAGTTATTGCATACGACAGCCCATTCGCTGACACAGACTTCACAAACTGGAAGGCTACAAACCGCTTCACAGTAGGTCTTGGTTACAGATATAAGGGTGGTTACATCGACTTGGCATATCAATATTCTGCTACAAAGGGTGACTTCTACGCATTTGATGAAGTTGACCTCAAGCCAACAAGCATTGAGAACAACCGCAGCCAACTCATGTGTACATTCGGTTTCCGCTTCTAACTACAAGAACATTTCAAATAGACTCTGGATGAGGACTTTTTATGAGAAAGTCCTCATTTTTTTTGTTAATTATTTGAATATTAGAAAAAAAGTGCTTACTTTGCAAACGAATCAATATTAACAATTATGAGAAAACTTCAAGTAAAACTTTCAATCATACTGATCCTGATATCAGTATCGTTTTCGTTTGCACAAGTAAATGTCAATATCGACCCAAGGAAGAAGGGTTCTGATATCAGTCCTCGTATGTATGGAATATTCTTCGAAGAGATAAATCATGCAGGAGATGGAGGCCTATATGCCGAATTGATTCAAAACCGTTCGTTTGAGGATAATGCAAGCAAGCCAGATTGTTGGAATGTAGTCGGCAATTGTACTGCAAGCATTTCTTCCGATATTCCTTTAAATGAAGTTAACCCACATTGTGTTAAAGTTGTGATGAAGTCTATCAACACAGGAATAAAGACAAATGGATGGTGGGGAATAAAGGTCGTTAAGGGAACCAAGTATAAGCTGACCTTTTGGACTCGTTCGGGAGAAACACCATATGCCGGAAACATAAAGGCAGCGTTACAGAGTACAAGCGGAGCCAATCTGGGAAGTGTAACTATAGACAACTCAGAATTGTCGTCCACTACAGAGTGGAAGAAGATAACAGCAGAAATAACGGCTACAGGTACTGACAATGAAGGTTGGTTTGCTTTGTTGGGAACAAAGGCAGGTACAGTCTATTTTGATATGGTGTCATTATTCCCACCTACTTACAAAAACAGGGAAAATGGTTGTCGTGTCGACTTGGCAGAGATGTTGGAAGCAATACATCCAAAGTTCCTTCGCTTCCCAGGAGGATGCGTTGTTGAAGGTAAGGGAACGGTTGAAGTGCCAAATCGTTTTGAGTGGAAGAAGAGTCGTGGACCTATCGAGGAACGCCCAGGCCACTACAACAACAATTGGGGCTATCCAGTGACTGACGGTCTTGGCATGCTCGAATATCTTCAGTTGGCAGAAGACCTCGGAGCCGAACCTTTGTTTGTGGTGAACATGGGAATGGGACATGATTGGGAAGACCCGAATGTAGATGTATATATTCAGGAAGCCCTCGATGCCATAGAGTATTGCAATGGCGATTCAACCACATATTGGGGTAAGCTGCGAATCGAAGACGGTCATCCCGAACCATTCAATCTGAAATTGATGGAGATAGGAAATGAAAACTATTGGTTCGGTCCGTACGGAACAAGATACGGAATGTTCTATAAAGCCATTTCTGCTAAATATCCTTACATTGAATTTGTGGGCGATGGCGAAGGTATTGGATGGGGACTGCAATGGCCTCTCAACCTTATCGACCATCATTTCTACGAATCTCCTTCTTGGTTCTTGAATTCCTACAACAAGTATGATTCTTTCGACCGTTCATCCTCGTACAGAGTATATGTAGGCGAATATGCTGTCACCAAGGCATGTGGTAGCTATGGCAACATGAATGCTGCCCTAAGTGAGGCCGCATTTATGTGTGGAATGGAAAACAACAGTGATGTGGTCCGTATGGCAAGCTATGCTCCTATATTCGTGAATGAAGAGTCATCCGGCTATCGTTGGCATCCAGATATGATACGATTCAATAATAATATGAGTTACGGAACTCCTTCGTATCATGTCCAGCAACTGATGGGTGAGAATGTGGGCACAAAGAATATTAAATGGACTATAGCAGGCAATGAAGCCGAAAACTACCACACGATAGCCCTTTCTTCATGGTCGACATCCGTTAAATACGACAATATAGTTGTCAAATCATCGAATCAGACAGTGTATGAAAACGACTTTACATCAACCGACATAAGCAATTGGACCAAATCTGGTTCAGGAGCAGTGTGGTCAGTACGTAGCGGAGAACTGTGTCAGACATCTGCAACCATGCAGGGCAGTCTGCTCATACTCGACGATTTGAAACTCGGCGACAACTATCAGTTGGAACTTGATGCAACCAAGGTAAGCGGTTCGGAAGGTTTCCTGATAGGCTTCAATGTACAGGATGCGCAGAATTTCATTTGGTGGAATATCGGAGGATGGGGAAACACCAAACATGCATTGGAACAAACTTCCGGCAACAACCGTTATTCTGTAGGTGATCAAGTGAACGGAACTATCGTAACAAGACAGACTTACCACATAAAGATAGTCGTCAACGGAAGTAATGTACAATGTTTCATCGACGGAACCCTCATTCATAATGTCACCATTGACACGGCTTTCAAGCAAAAACTGTATATGTCTGCAAGCACTGATGAAGAACAGGGCTTGATGTATATAAAGGTGGTAAATCCAGGAAGCGAGTCACAAAACACTACTTTCAATATATCAAATGCCCAATGGACTTCAGGTGAAGTGGTGAGTCTTTCAAGCAAATATGGAAGTGATGAAAACACTACAAGCTCACCTCGGAATATCGTTCCAAAAGTTAATCAGTTGGACGATTTGAACGAAACTTCAACTTTCGTCTATGATGTGCCAGCATATAGTTTCCAGATATTCCGCCTTCGCTATGAAGAAATCAAGCCCGAGGCCGACCCTAATCTGCCAACCCCATTGATTAGCTATCAGTTTGATGCCAATGGTACTGACGATTCAGGCACATATCCATACAATTTGAAACTGAATTCCAAGATAAGTCTGATGGACGATGGCAACCGAGTGTTCTGGTCTGGTCCTAAAGGATATATTGACCTCAAATACACGATGGCCCGCGATATCTGTCCTCTCCTCACGTCTGACTATGCCATAAGTCTCGATCTCTACATTCCTACAGAAACCAACTTGTCAGCAGCTAGTTGGGCTTTCTCTATAGCAATGAGTTCAGTGGGCTATATGGGAATCATCCACAGCGGAGGCAATAACGACTGGAGCTACGAACTGAAGCGAGGAACGAAAATCACATCCACTCACAGCGAGTCTGGACTCAATGTTGGCCAATGGAACAATATAGTATATAGTCAGACCGATAGCGTAGGCACTCTATATGTCAATGGCTATTCTATGGCTACTACGGAAGTGAAAAACAATCCTTCGGATATCACACGCCCTACATCAGTCTATTTAGCCAAGTCGTCAATATCTGACGTGGCCACTATGAGCAATGTTTACTTTGACAATCTTAAGATATACACCCAGTCGCTCAGTGCAGGCAACGCAGCATATCTCTATCAGTGTGCCAGTCAGCAAAGTACGGAAGTATCTGCAGTTGATGCCATCCCAGCGATAGAATATAATGCTCCAGTGCTTTCCCGCTATAACTTACAAGGTCAACAAGTTGGTCCCGATTATCGTGGAATAATTATTGTTGACGGAAAGAAAATGTTTGTGAAATAATCAGATGACGAAAAAGATAAAGGGGCATAATTTCTATGCCCCTTGTTTTTTTCTATTTAACCACTAATGCATCTATTCCTATTGTGCCCTCATGATTTGTCAAAGTAAGGGTATGCTTTCCTTTCCCGAGTTTCTTCAGAGAGAATATTGCTTGCTGTTGCTTTGGCTCCGTATTCTTCTTGAATACAATCATTCCGCTTTCGTGCCCATCTACCATGACATCCATTCTTCCTTCCCAAAGACCTATAGGTGCTATGATTGTGAATTCCGATCCTTTGAATTCTACCGACCATGTGTCGCCAGGAGTACTACTGAAAGACAAATCATTGTTGAATGCTCCGTTACCTAAATTGCATTGACGGTCCCATCCGAATGTCTTTACCCCAGGGTCATCATCGTTGAACCAAGTCTTTGTGTGAGTTATTCTCAATACTTTGAAACCCTTAGCCAAGTCGTTGTCCACAATACCGTCAGTTGTTTCGGGCATTCCCACCGAAACGAGAAGACCATTATCATCTTGCGTGAAGTCGATAGGACGGTTGGTTTCTATCATTTCCACCTTTTCAATCTTACCAACTGATGGAGATGTGGTGTTCAATGCAGACAAGTTAACCTTATCACCTTTCCATTTTGTCAGCACAGCATATATGTTTCCGTTGTTTCTCGTATAGATGATACTGTCGTTTCCCCACACATCGAATGGGCGGGAACTATATATGGCTTCTTTGTTGATGTCAATCCATTTACCGATATCAAGACAAGTCTGGCGGGCTTCATCTTCTATATTTCCCCGTCCGCGTTGTGTCACGTTGAGAAGCAGACAACCATTCCTCGATACATTCTGCATCAATCTCGTAATGATTTCGGCAGCACTTCTATAGTGACCACCTTTCTGATAGTGCCATTCCTGCAGACTTACTTCCGTTTGGAATGGGAATGCCATGATGTTGTCTTCGGTATATAGTTCTGTACTCTTTACCAGGGACCTGTCAACGAGTGGCAGAAGTTCAGGATTGTGTTGGAAACTATTATATCTTCCGCCCACACCCTTGAATGTAGCCACAACCTGTTTGTTGCCAGTCTTTCGTTTGGCGGCAATATTGTAGAAGTTGGCAATTATCTGTGGCGTGAGTTTGCCCAAACCCATATTGATGCCGAGGTCGATTTGAGAGTCACCTGCATGGTCGTCGAAATATATCATATCAGGCTGGTACTTCCTTATGACATCATCTACTCTCCACATGAACTGATTGGCAAAAGGCGATTCGAGAGAATTCCTGCCGTCACGATGTTCGAGACCGTAGAGGTCTTTGGGATCGAGACCTTCCCACCATTTTCCTTTTCCGTCTTCTTTCGTGAGCATCGCATCATATGGTACACCCTTATAATCTCCGTTCCTGTCGCTCGTAAACCTCACGGGCATAAACTGTCCCCATGTGCGAGCCGGAGTGTTGTGAAAACCAATGCCGAAAGGCATCTTATACTTCTTTGCAGTTTTCTTCCAAATGCCTACAATATCTTTCTTCGGTCCGACATTTACCGAATTCCAAGGCTGATACTTTGAGTCCCAGCAATCGAAGTTGTCGTGATGGTTACCCATGGCAAGGAAATACTTAGCACCCATCTTTATATAGAGTTGCATCAGTTCGTCTGGATTCCATAGGTCTATCTTCCAATCGTTGCAAAGGTCTTTGTAGCCATACTCCGAAGGATGTCCGTAATGTTCAGTATGGTATTTATATTGCCCGTGTCCTTCCTGATACATTCCACGTGAATACCAGTCACCGTCTTCAGCAGCTGATTGAGGGTCCCAATGCGACCACGCTCCCAATTTCGCTTCTCTCCACCATACAGGTACATTATATCTATGGCTGAGGTTGTTCCAGTCGGTAGTGTAGGGACCTTCCTCTATTGTGAGTTCGGGAAGATTCCAAATATCGATGTCGTCCTGCGCGTTTGATTGTATGGAATATACTATAGCACAGAATGCGAGAGTGATTGTTGCTTTATTCATATATTTGTTAGATGACTTCCAATATTTGTTCGGCATGAATCTTAGTCTTGATTTCCTTAGGTGTGAAGATCTTTTCGATGATTCCTTCTTCGTTGACAAGATATGTTGTGCGAAGAATACCAATAGTCCTGTGTCCACAAGTTACCTTTTCACCCCAGCAGCCGAGAGCTTGGAGAAGGGTAGTGTCGGTATCTGCGATAAGAGGGAACTCGAGATTGTTGTTTGCTGCGAATTTAGCCTGCAGTTCCTGCTTGTCTTTGCTCACACCTATGATTGCATATCCCTTAGCTTCGAGTTCTGCCTTATGGGCTTGAAGCGAACAAGCCTCAGCTGTGCATCCGCTTGTATTGGCCTTTGGATAACTGTAGAGTACGATTTTTCTACCGCGATAATCGCTGGCTTTGATTTCTTTTCCGTTCTGGTCTTTTCCGAGAATTTCTGGAATTCTGTCACCTACGTTCATACTGTCTGAATATTATGTTTTTTTTATTGTTCTGGTACAACTGCCACGAATTTCAGTTCTGCCTCGCTGTCGTTGATGAGAGTGTGGCTATGGCCTTTCGGACAATAGTGACACTGTCCTTCCCCGATGGCAATTCTTTCTCCGTCAAAGATGACATATCCACAACCTTGGGTTACGAACAGAACCTCACAGTTGGTTTCGTGTGTGTGGAGACCTATACTTGCTCCGGGTACGAGTCGTCCGTTCATTATTCGGACACTCCCGTCGAAGAACATCTTTGCATTGAATGCCTTTTCACCACCCTTAAAGTGGGCGAGTTCCTGTTCTTCTATGTTGTTGAAGTCGATAATCATACTAATCGGTTTATTAATACTCGAAATCTTTTTCGCTCACATATACATTATATGTATGGATTGCACCCACTGGATTTGATTCCATGCGAGGGAGGCATTCGATTGCGGTGAGAGTGTGAACCTTTCCGAGGTCGATAACAACGAAATGCTCGAAGTTTACACCCTTCTGAGTCTGCCAATAGGTTGATTCCTGAAGGTCGAACATCTTGTCGGCACTATGGTTTCCTGTTTGGATATCCTCACTGTCGGCATATCTTACCTTCCATGGTTCGCGGCTCAGTCGTTCTCCATTCTCGTCGAGAAGATAAAGTTCTGCAATACTTGCTATCTCATCGTTGTTTTGGTTGCTGACAGCGTCAAAGCATACATATCTTCCACGAACTGGCTGTTTGAATTCCTGCTTCTGCCAACCGTTGCCGGGCTTAAACCTACCAATCTTTATGGCTTCCGTGGTTTTGCGAAGGGCATCAAGATTGAGAGTTTCTCCTGCTTTACGATGGATAGGAGGTTCCTCGTCTTGAAGTTTGTCGATGATAGGCTTTGAGAGACCTGCTGTCTTTTGTCCCTTAGGTCCGACGATGTCGAGGATGATAATCTCGTTCTCGCCTTTCTTCAACCAACAGCCAGGACAGTAAAGTGTCTGCTGAGGACCAATGTTCCAGAAGCGACCCAAAGCATGTCCGTTGACATATACCATACCTTTGCCCCAAGTACTCATGTCGAAGAAAGTGTCGCCCGTTTTCTTTATATTGAATGTGGCACGATAGTAGCCTCTGCCGAAAATAAGGTCTTCGCTTGCTCTGCAATAGCGCATAGAGCGTCCGAGGCGGGCTGCATTGATATAGCTGAGAATCTTTTCTTTGTCGAGTTCGTGTGTGAATGCATCTACAGCCGCTTCATAGCTTTCAAAGATAGGAGTGTTTTGCCACATCTTTGGAGTCCAGGTGATTTCTGTTTCGTCGATTCCTTCGAGATGGGCATTGATTCCAGCCGAAGATGAAGCCACAATCTGTGGTTCGCCTATGATACCCTTATAGTCTTTGATAGCGCGTCCGAAATTGATTCGTCCCATAGCCTCGACGAGGATTTCGAGTTCCTGTCCCTTCTGGATTGGTGGAAGCATGAGTTCCTTATCTCCCATACGGCGGTCGAGTGTACCGACATAGGCTCCGTCGATGAATACCTGAGCATAGTCGTGGGCATCGAGTTTGAGAGTGCTCTGACTTGGAATCTCCGGCAGACGAGTCTCATAGAGCATCGAGCCCCAACCGAATCCCATCTCTTCGAAAGTCTTGGCAGTGCCATATATCAAATCGTTGCCTTCCTTTTTGATGTGACCGTCGGAATCAAAGAAGAAATCATATCTGAATCCGTTAAAGATAGGTGCAAACTCTTTAACCTCAAACTCTGGAATGGCTATTACAGGCATTGGTGCAGGAGGGTTAGGGAGTTTCTTGTCGGAGAAGGTCTGGAGCATCTTTCTGAGTTCCCAGAATTTCTCTGTAGTCTGTCCGTATTCGTTGATAGGGGCATCGTAGTCGTAACTTGTTACATCAGGTGCAAAACCTGGAGAGTTGGCACCTGCCCAATGGCCGAAACTTGTTCCTCCGTGGGTCATATAGAGTGAGAACGATATGTTCTTATCAAGCATTTCCTTAAGTCCTGCCACCATATCGCTTGCTGGTCGGGTTTCATGTTTTCCTCCCCATTTGTCGAACCATCCGCTCCAGAATTCGCTACACATGAGAGGACTGTCTGGACGCAGTTGTTTCAGTCGGCGGAACTGGTCGTCGATGTTGGCACCCGTACCGAAGTTCATGGTCCAGAGCATATCGTCGAGTCCGTTTTTCTCGAAGTTGCTGTTCCAGTCGCATTGGAAGAGGGTAGTGTTCTTGCCGAAGTTCTTGCGGACTATATCTCGGATGGCACTGACGTAAGCCTTGTCTTCGCCATAGCTACCATATTCGTTCTCCACCTGAACCATGATGATAGGGCCACCGTTCTCGATTGTGAGAGGAGCCAGTTGTTCAGCTACCTTTTCTTCGAAGATGCCTACACGTTCCATGAAGTAAGGGTCTTGTTCGCGAAGTCGGATGTCTTTCTTTTTCAGGAGCCACCAAGGAAGTCCTCCCATTTCCCATTCTGCACAAACATAGGGACCTGGACGTACGATGACGTACATTCCGTTCTTTTGTGCCACTCGGCAAAATTCGGCTATATCCTGATTGCCTGTGAAGTCAAACTGTCCTTCCTGCTGTTCGTGGATATTCCAGAAGATGTAGATGCAGACGGTGTTCATACCGAGCGGCTTACACATCTTGATTCTGTGGTCCCAGTATTCTCTTGGGATGCGGGGATAGTGGATTTCGGCTGCCTTCACTACGAATGGCTTTCCGTTGAGTAGGAATGTACCTTTACCTGCCTCGAATGTTCCTTTCTGTGCCGACACCCAAATGGTTGCCAGCAATGCGATGATCAGTAATGAGATTCTTTTCATATTGTATTCGTTTTGGTTTGTCTACTATTAGAAACTATATTTCAGACCGAGGGTCATGAATTCCTTGAACTGGAAGTAACCTAAGTTGTCGTCGTAGTACTTCTTAGGACGGTTGTCGTCGAATCGCCACAAAGTGTTCACTTCGCTACTAATATACTTCGAGAATGTGAAGCTAAACACGTTTTCAAGTTCGGCCTCGGCATATTCATACGATGTGAAGTAGTAGCTGCGGCACTTCCATTTGAGGTTCTTCACGATGGTGATATTGCTGTTGAGTTCGATTCGCGAACCATAGTCTTGACGTACGTGTCGGCCCACGAAGTTGTTCGTCTTCTTGATGTTCTCATCGTGCGACCCCACATATCTCAACTTGTATGAGAGTGGAAGGATGGCGATAGAGAGTGTGTTGCCGTTCTTGAATGAAGGCTTGAAGTCCATACCGGTAGAGACGGATACGTCGAGCGGAGCACAGAAAGCCGAGAATTTCAGTCGGTTGTTGTTTCTGTAGCCAGGCAGGAACTGTGTCTTTGCTTCTCCCGAGATGGTATAGTTCCACGATTTGATGGCCTTGATGCCTATCTTTGTGTTGAGTTGGAGTTTATCGTTGTTGGTGAGGAAAGTATGACAAGTGTCGGAAGTGGTGGTGACGAATCCCAGACGCATGTCGAGAGTATTTTCCCAAGTGACGTATTTCGTGTCGTTGTAGTTGGCCTTGAGGTTGATTTGCGCAAGCATAGTACCGTTGTTGTTTCCTCCCTTATACCAGTTTTCGGAGAAGTAGTTTTGTGTGAACTGGAGTTGGAACGTACCGTTAAACTTCCAGAAGTTAGGTCGTTTCACCTTGAGACCGATATCTATATCTTCTGCAATCTGTTCGTTCGGAGTGTCCTTGGCCGTGTCCAACACCTTCTTGATGTCCTCCGAGTTTTCGCTTGTTGTCTGTTCGAGCAGAGTCTCGGCCTTCATGCTGTTGTCGTGGTACGAAACTGCCGAAGGTCGGTTGGCATACAGTTTCATGAGGTAGTAGCTCACGGGTATGTCAGTATTGCCACGGTCGAGTCGGAACACGTTCTTTGCTGCGTCGGAATAGTATGTGTTTGGGTAGAACATCTGAAAGAGGTAGGGACTTGTGTCGCCTACGGTCCTGGTGGTGTTCTTTGCCACATTGAGCGAGTCGATATATTTCGCGACGATGCTGCTGTTCTGTGCCATGAGAGATAACGGACACAGAGTCATCACAACCATCATTACGCATCTGATATTCTTTATCATTGTCTTTCTTTCCATAACTGATACGAGTTTACTATGTTGTGCCAGACGGCATAGAAACCGCCTGCAAGAGCTGTTACGGGGTTCATGAATGTATATGCCATCCAAATGGCGAAGGCCGTATTTTTCTGTCCAAGACTTTGAGCTCCGGCTATCTTGTCGCCGTGGTGACGACCTATGAGTCGGCCGAGATAGAACTGGAGTACACACGTCGCTGCCGAAATCACTGCGATGAGTATGAAGTCTATGATGCTTATATTGCTGTGTACGATGGCTTTGGTCGTGATTCCGATGGCGAGCATCAGAGCCACTGCCCACATATAGAATGCCCATCCGCTCACACTGACAAACCATGCATGGAGGCGAGGGGAGAGGTATCTGACGATGAAGGCCAGAAACAATGGCATCATGAGCAGAGGGAACACACGGCCTATGATCATCGTGAATGATGTGACGAAGTCCATGCCTTCAGCTCCGTCGGGTAGCGACGACACCACGAGTGGGATGAGTATGGCTGCCGCGAGGTTTATGACGCACGTATAACTTATCACATAACTCGAATTGCCATGTAGTTTCGTGGTTACTACAGCTGCTGCCGTTGCTGTAGGGCATATCATGCAGACCATCGCACTCTCTATGAACACTCGTCCCGGCATATCCGGCCAACAAATCACTGGCAATGCCATACCCACGAACGAGAGTGTTTGTATGGCCAGCAGTTTGAGTTGCCATCTGTGGGGCTTGAGTTCGGTTGGCTTCACCTTACAGAACGACAGGAACAGCATACAGAATATGAGTGCGGGTTGTAGGAAACCTATGAAGTCGTTCATGAAGGCGTGAGTATGGTCGAGTGAGTGAATGCTGACATACACAAAGTAGCCGACCACACCGAGTGTCATCGATATGGGCAGTGTCCAGTTCTTTATGAATGTCAATATTCTCATTTGTTCTAGGGGCTCTAGGGGCTCTAGGTTATCTAGGGGCACTAGAGGGGCTATGATTTTTCTTTTAGGAAATCTTCGAGTTTCAGCATCTCGTCGCGGTACTGCATGGCGAGGACGAAGTCGAGACGCTTGGCAGCCTCCTCCATCAGTTTTCGAGTATGTTCGATGGCATGTTGCAGTTGTTCGCGGTCCATCTTCCTGACGATAGGGTCCTCGGCAGCTTTCTGGAAAGCTTCGTCGATATACACCTTGCCCACATAGTCGATATGGTTGCCTTCCTCGAGGTCGCGCTGTACCTTCTTGATTTGTGTAGGCGTGATATGGTGCTCCTCGTTGTATTTCAGTTGCTTTGCCCTTCGGCGTTCAGTTTCCTCGATGGTTTCCCTCATGCTGCGAGTGATGGTGTCGGCATAGAGGATGGCCTTTCCGTTCACGTTTCGTGCGGCACGTCCGATGGTCTGTGTGAGCGAGCGGTAACTTCTGAGGAATCCTTCCTTGTCGGCATCGAGTATGGCCACAAGCGACACTTCTGGCAAGTCGAGACCTTCCCTCAGGAGGTTCACACCCACCAACACATCGTATTCGCCCGTTCTGAGTTTTTTCAGTATTTCCACTCTCTCGAACGTGTCCACGTCGCTGTGGATGTAGTTGCAGCGGATGTCGTTTCGGAGGAAGTATTCGGTCAGTTCCTCGGCTGTACGCTTGGTGAGGGTAGTGACGAGCACTCTCTCGTCCTGTTCCACTCTCTGCTGAATCTCTTCCATGAGGTCGTCTACCTGTGAACCCACTGGCCTGACCTCGATTACGGGGTCGAGCAATCCGGTAGGACGGATGACCTGTTCGGCTATCACACCCTCCGAACGTTCGAGTTCGTAGTCGGCAGGAGTGGCACTCATATAGATGGTCTGATGCGTCATCTCCTCAAATTCCTCAAACGTGAGCGGACGGTTGTCGAGGGCAGCGGGCAGACGGTATCCATATTCCACGAGAGTTTGTTTTCTCTTTCGGTCGCCTCCATACATGGCTCGTATTTGAGGGATGGATTCGTGACTTTCGTCCACCACGAGCAAGAAGTCGTCGGGGAAGAAGTCGAGCAGGCAGTAGGGGCGTTCCCCTGGTTGTCGTCCGTCGAAATATCTCGAATAGTTCTCGATGCCCGAACAGTGGCCCAGTTCCTTAATCATCTCGAGGTCGTTCGTCACTCGGGTTTCGATGAGGTTTCGTTTCGGTGTGTCGCCCAAGTCCTCATAGAATCGTATGCGCTCCATCAGGTCGTCCTGAATCTGTTCCACGGCCGTCATCGTTCGTTCCTTCGAGGTCATGAAGAGGTTGGCGGGATATATGCGGTATTCGTCGTACGAGTCGATATGGCAGAGAGTGTTGGAGTCGAGTTCCTCGATACTTTCAATCTCGTCCCATCCGAAGCATACGCGGAGCACCCTCTCGTCGTAGGCAAGAGCAATGTCCACCGTCTCGCCCTTCACTCGGAAGTTGCCTCGGGTCAGTTCGATGTCGTTCCTCACGTACAGACTGTCCACCAGTTTTCTCAGCAGCGAGTTGACATCCATCGCCATTCCCACCTTTATCGTGATCACGTTCTCGGCAAAGTCCACAGGCGAGCCCATTCCGTAGATACACGAAACCGAACTCACCACGATCACGTCTTTTCTGCCCGAGAGCAGCGAACGAGTGGCAGCAATTCGGAGTCGGTCCACATCCTCGTTTATGGCGAGGTCCTTCTCGATGTAGGTATCCGTCGAAGGCAGGTAAGCCTCAGGCTGATAGTAGTCGTAGTAGCTTACGTAGTATTCCACGGCGTTGTCGGGGAAGAAGTGTTTCATCTCCGTATAGAGCTGATGTGCGAGGGTCTTGTTGTGGCTGAGGATGAGGGTGGGGCGTCCGATGTTGTTGATTACGTTGGCGATGGTGAATGTTTTACCCGACCCGGTTACACCCACCAACACCTGAGCGGGCAGTCCTTCCTTCACTCCATCCGTCAATTGCTTGATGGCTTCCGGTTGGTCTCCCGTTGGTTGGTATTCCGATGTCAAGTTGTATACACTCATTGTCAAAAATAACACTTCAGACCCCATCATTCCCCCTTGGGGGAACAGGAAGGGGGCTTTAATCCTTATAAAAATCCATATTCTCAGGCATGATGAGCTCGATGCCCACATAGTGCACCACCTGTTGCTTCATTTGCAGTACACACGAATTGAAGATACTGCGGAAACAGTTCAAACCCTGATGCTGTGGATGCTGACCCACGAGGAAATCCACGTATCCATCCTTCATGCACTGAATATTCTTGTCGATGGCATCGTAGCCCAACAGCGTCACGTGAGGATGTTTCGGCATCTCCTCCTTCAGGAAGTTGCCAATCACGTTGATCGACGAGTTGAACGACAATCCATATCGTATGTCCTTGTTCTCCGTGAAGAACGTCTTCATCGTCTCCTTCATTCCCTCCTTGTCGTAGGCATAGAGGTTGAGGTCCACCACCTCGGTGTTCGGACTGTGCTTCGTCAGATAGTCCCTGAATCCGCGTTCGCGTTCCAACTGCTGACGACTGGCCACACGTCCTTCGCCCAACATCTTGAACAGCACGAGTCGTTTCGCTTTCTGAGCGGCCATGAGGATAATCTTGGCCGAGAACTCACCGCTTCGTCGCGCGTCCTGTCCGTAGAAAGTCACGGGGTTCAAGTCGGGCCAATAGGAGTCGAGTAGGGAGTAAGGGATTCCGCGGTCCTCCAGTTTTGCTGTGAACTTCGACATGATTCTATGGTTGAAGATAGGGCCGATGATTACGGCACACGGATTGTAGGCGAGCAAGTTGCGGCACTGCGACTCGAACGATTCGTCGTTGAACTGGTCGTAGCTGAACACCTTGAACGAGAGTTTGAAATCGCTGTAGCGCTGCACACCCTCATACAGTCCCTTCTCCACACGGGCCCAATACGAGTCGGTCTCGTGCAATGGCAGGATGGCAGCAAAGTTATACACCTTGTTGCTGGCGAGCGCACTCGCATAGTGGTTTGGTACATAGTTGATTTCCTCCAACACCTTCTGTACCTTTTCCAGACTGAGTTTCGACACGTTCGAACGGCCGTGCAGCACACGGTCCACAGTTCCGACGCTCACTCCGGCCATCTCTGCGATATCCTTAATTCTTACTTTTGGTTGTAAATCAATCATTGTCGTATTTGTTTATGTCTATGGTTGTGATAATTCTGCATTGACTCCGTCGAACTGAAGTTTCTGCATTTAATCCTGCATTGACTCCGTCGAACTGAAGTTTCTGCATTAATCAAAGTTCTTCCCAAGCATTGCGTTCCTTTGCAACACGTGGTTCCACTGGATCGTCGGTGATAGGCAGTTCGTTGCTGCCTGTGAGCAGAGTGTCGGTTGCGAGCAAATCCACTACCGTTTGCTCTGGTGATATATATTCTTTTTTCATGTTATCTTACCAAATATTTCTTTCCGTTCTTGATGATGATACCCTTGTAGTTGTTGCCAACGCTGCGGCCACTGAGGTCGTAGATTTCCTCACTTACCTTGCGGTCGGCATAGCGAGTGACAATGCCAGTAGCATCGTCCTCTTCACCTACAACACGTATACTGATGCTCTTCACCTCAGCTGGAATTTCATCGAATGGAGAGTCTTTCGGTGTGATGTTGAGATACCAGTCGAGAGCAGGAACATGACTTGTGGTGAGTCCGAGTGAGTTGTTGTTGCCCACGATATAGTATTTACCGGCAGCTTCCGTGTCAGGAATCTTTACGAATGTAGGGATGAAGTCAAACTCAGCGAGCATTGTCTCGGTGTGTCCTGGTTGGATGTCTTTCTCCGACTTGAAGGCAGCATCCGTGAGGTTGAGTTCAATCTTTTTCTCCGTACCCTTTGGATGGATGAGGTAAGGAGTGCCGGCGCGGAGTCGTCCGTTCTTTATTCGGATCACTTCGAGAGTGGTGCGGTCGATTTGTCCGTCGTCGTCAGTGTCGTAGCGGTGGATACCTTCGATATATGCAGCCTCGAAACCAGCATTGGCAAGGTCGGTGGTAGTCACTTCGAATGGTACTCCCCAGCTGTTCCAAACGCCCGAATATGTTGGAGCCGAATAGGTGAGGGTAGGAGCAGTGAATGCCACAGGCACAGTGTAGTTGTTGCCGAGAGCAAGGTTGATATCTTCGTCGGTGGTGAATCCGTCAGAGTCGTTGCCAGTGAGGTGAAGGTCCTCTCCGTTGATGGCCTCCTTGGCTACCCAACTATCCGTGTCGATATAGTTGCAACGGTCGCAATTGTCGGCATAGAGTCCGTTAGGTTGCTGAGCAAATGAGAAGAGATGGCTCTCATAGGCAGGACGATGCAACTCGTCTTCTGTGACAACGTATTCGTCGGTCTTGAAGCGTTCCGTGTCGGTTTCCTTCGGATTGTCGGCATCTGCTGCAAAGAGGGCACCACAGCGTTCACACTGGAAGTGATGAAGCAATCCTTCGTGAAGGCAGTTGTCGCCCGCAATGTAAGTGACCGATTCGTGTTCGGCTGTTGTTGGTTCTACAATCTTGTCCACGCCGATGGTGATGTAAGCATTATTTTCAAAAGTGCGGATCTGCACACCTTCAAATACAACGTCAATCTCCAGTTGGTCGTTCAAGCTGATATCTTCCAACTTGATGGTGTTGTCAACACAATTTTGTATATTAGCCACTAGACGATATTCCGTGAGTTCCACCTTGTTGACAAATACCTTCAGCGTAATCTTTCCACTTTTTACGCGCTTCATATCGACTTGGCAGAATAAATTCGCACCATTTACCAAAAGCCATGTTGGATAAAGCACAGAGTAGGTGCCATTTGATTCTGGATACTGGTTCAATGTCAAGCTCATGGTGTTGTAGTAAACATTTGAGTTTACGACCTTTTGGTCGGCTCTAGTCCATCTATATCCATCTTTGTCTTTAATGACGGCAGGGGTCGTATCTCCCACTCTGAATAAGCCGACCTCATTGGTTGTCGTTTTCACAGAACCAGGGAAATCGGCATAGTATGCCTTGCATGCAGGGTGGTCGCAGTAGAAGTAGGCGATGCGTCCCTCATTGACGCAAGTAGAAGGCTGGAGAGGAGATTCTTGGGTTCTGAATACGTGAGGACATTGGTTGGTGTAGCCGCCATCAGATGTGCGGAACACATAGTTGTTCGTGTTGTCGTCCTTGAATTTAGGATACTTGTCGGTGCCGATTCTCTGGCGGAACGGTTCCTCGCCCGTCTCCACTTGGTGGTTGAGGCGACTAGCCACTTCGCCCGAGGCAAATTGGGCAGATGTCATGGCGGTGATACCGCTCGCAGATGTGGTGCTGCCGAAGACGTCGCTGTCGTAGTAGCAATTTGTTTGAGTGCCATATCCAAGTTCGCCGAGGATGCCGCCGAAATTAGTTTTCTTGTTTAGCGTAAGTACACGGGCATAGCAATTAGAGATGAGCGTGCCATTGCCACAACTGCCGGCAATGCCTCCGCAATATGCAGTTCCGGAAAGTGTACCCTGGAAGAAGCACTCTTTGATAGTGCTTGTGGCTGTATTATTTTTCATAAAGACCTCACCGATTATGCCGCCCACAAAACGTCTGCCGGCAATGTAGGAGTCAGTCACGCCGATGCGAGTGATTGTGGCAGCAACTCCATAGCCCACGAGGCCCGTGTAGATGTCTGTCTCCGAATCATTGTAATAGAGACCGCTGACCGTGTGTCCGTCGCCCATCAACTTTCCCCTGAAGACATGGTTGCTATTGTGGCCGATAGGGTACCAAGGCTTGAGATTGGTCTTGCTGCTGAGCGAACCGTCGCTGTTGAGCACGCCCTCATTCACCGTGATGTCCGTCGTGAGTTTTCCGCAGATGTTTTCGTTGCCAGTAGCCACCATGTATGAGAACCAGTAGAGATGACCGGCAGTGGAGATCAGGTAAGGGTCGTCCTCAGTGCCGCTGCCCTCAGTGCAGTTCTCCTTGTATATTGCAGGATATGCCTCATAGCTGATGGTGGTGTATGTAGGCTTCAGATATACATAAAACTTGCTTTCTGTTTCATTTTTCAAGTTGTTGTTGCCATAAGGGATGGCGGTTCCATCGCTGCACTCCATCACTGGCACATAGTCGCCAGATGTTTGTGCACTCTCGCATATTTCCACATCAATCCCGGTAAGCACTTTATCTCCGAGTGCAGGGATAGCTTTGGCTACATACAGACAGAGACTGGGGGCATCCTTACCATTATATTTCAATTCAAAATTCATGTTACCCTTTCCACCTCCTTGGTATTCAGCCTTATAGTAAGTCACCCCATTGTATGTGATGGTTGATTCCGAATAGTTTCTTACGGCAATGATGTCGGTAATAATCTTATTATGCAGGAAATCATCTGTTATTTTATACATGATCTTGTTTGCAAAACGATCTTTAATCCCCTCATTGAGATTTTTGTTAATAACTATGTCACCTGTGCCAGGAGTCACATTGTTATAAGCCGATTTTACTTCAGTGATGTAGGTGAGGGCATCCTGAGCCGAAGCATTGAGGGAGCCAAGCAAGGCCATGACAGCCATTGCAGAAAGAATCAATAATTTTTTCATATCTTTAATCTTTTAATCTTTAATCATTAATCGTTTCATCTATTAATCGTTCATCGAACGATCGTATCAGGTTGCAAAGATACGAAAAAAAAATGAATATGCAAACCTTAACCATCAACTTTTTTATCGTCAACACCTATTTTTTTATTAATAATGTGGAAATGTGCGGTAGAGAAAAATCAAAATGCATAATTTTTGTGTTAATTAATAATGTGTCAGTTGTACATGAAACAATTAAAACAATAGAAATAATACTAGTTTACTTTAGCTGTATGAAGTTTCTTGAAACGGTCTGCCATAAAATGTTAAGAATTGTTAAATAGATACTTTTAGATTAATATATAATTATATTATATATTAATCTAACACATATTACACTAGGCACTACTATTTTTTTTATTGTTTTTATTGTTTGAACTCGCTTTATATTTCATATAATTTAACATTTTTCATTTTTTATGTTAAAGCAAAAGATATACACAAAAGTGCAATTCCGTACTCGAAACAGATAATCTTTATAAATATTAAAAATATTTATAAAAAAGTTTGGTAGTTACATAAAAAAACGTATCTTTGCTGTCGCTTAGGTAAGCTGCATCTCGGGATTAAAAGTAAAAAGTTTTACTTTGTACTCCTCTCGATTTGCATTACCTTTGTCAGTGAGTTTAGAAAAGCTAGCAAGGAATGAGTGCATTTCTAGCAAGAAAGAGGCCTATTTCTAGCAAGAAACTACCTCACTTCTAGCAAGAGTTTTTCAACTCAAAAGCCCCTCTCTTATCCCCCAAGGGGGGAAGATGAAAACACAATCAAAAAATTTGGGACTGACTTACATATTGACACTAACTTATTGACTATGATTTTCTCTCCATAAATTATCATTAATTATTCGATTGACTTCGTCTTATTCCTCCTTGCACGGCATAACTCAAACAAGTTTGGCTCTGCTCATGCTTCGTTCGTCATTTGACAGCCCAGAGTCTTCTGCTCATTCCCATTTCCTTGCAAGCAAGCTCGCAGATAAATGGTCAGAGCAAATCCTCTAAGTCTTGTGCCAAGCCTTCTACTTGGCTGACAATATTAGAAGCAAATTACCATCCGGATGGAATTTGTTTTTAATTTACGAATAATTTTGAGCGCAAGGCCGATTAGGCCGACTTGGAAGATGGGGAGTCTTTCGATGGGAACTCGTTCGCAATAGAAAGGAATCACAGCTTCAAAGGAAGCGAAGCGATGCGCTCAACGATAATTAGCGGAGGAAGAAGAAATCCTTTGGTGTCATTATGTTAGTCACTACCAAAAATTTAGAGGGGGCACAGTTAACCAAATTATTAACCACACCCCATTATCCACAAGTCGCCCCCTTGGGGGAACAGGAAGGGGGCCTAAACTTAATCTATTAACCAATCCCCATCATCCCCCTTTGGGGTTTCTGTCCCCCGATAACGTTTCTGTCCCCCGATAACGTTTCCGTCACCCGATAACGTTTCCGTCCCCCGATAACGGGGGAACCGAAGGGGGTGTAAAGACCATTGAGGAACCGAAGGGGGTGTAAAGACCATTGAGGAACCGAATGGGGCTTTCAACCGAAATTAGGCAGCCTATAATTGTACATTTTACATTGTACATTATACATTATATAAGATCTGCCCTTTTTTCGTTACCTCTTATCTCCCGATGTTTTGATGCTTTTTGCCATGATTTTGCAAATATATTCGTTGTTTATTTATATTTTGCACCATACTTTCAAAATATTTCACTATCTTTGCATCGGAATTCAAAACAAAACAAATTAAATTCAAACAAAATGAAAAAATTACTGAGTTGTACATTTTTGATGTTATTGTGCGCATGCGCATATGCTTATGATTTCGTCGTAGCTAACGATGACAGTGTGAATATCTATTTCAACAAGGTGTCGAGCAATACCGTGGCTGTCACTTCAGGTCCTGAACTGTATAAGGGACGTGTGAAAATCCCTGCCTTCGTCATTGAGGAAGTTGATGGGAAAAAAGAGAGATTTAATGTGACTACTATCGGGGAACAGGCATTCTTCGGCTGTAGGGAACTGACATCGGTGGAACTGCCTATATCGATTGTGACGATTGGCGATTATGCGTTTGGCGATTGCATCAACCTGAAATCTATCCAGATTCCGGAACTCGTGGTAAACATCAACGAAGGTGCGTTCGTGGGTTGCGACGAATTGACGAATATCTACATCCTGGCTGCTTTTGCTCCTTCTGCCGTATATTCGGCTTTCAATTCAGTGGACAAGAGCGCATGCAAGGTGTGGGTGCGCGAGGGCTTAAAGAGCGAATTCAGAGCCGACCCTGTTTGGGATAAGTTTGAAAATATCATTGAATATCCATTTGGCGAATGTGGTCCTATGGCTACATGGACATTGATCGACAGTTGCCTCACTATCTGGGGCTCGGGCGAAACATACAACTACGATCCTTGCACCACTGCTTCGGGAGAACCTTCGTATCCTTGGTATGAATGGTGGCGCCAAATAGATAGAATCATAGTAAGCGAAGGCATCACATCGCTGGGTGAAGGTATTTTTATCTGGTGTAAATCTGCCACGAAACTTACGTTGCCTTCTACTTTGACTTATATCCACCAGTATGCATTTGCTTACTGCTCACTCCTGCAGGATATTGTCATACCTAATTCCGTAAAAGCGATTGAGGAAGGAGTTTTCTGCAGTGCCACAAAGGCAAAATCCATAATCATCCCACCTTCAGTGGAATCAATCGGATACGCAAGTTTCTGGAATTGCCATTCTGCCAAGATGATTTATATCCCTGCATCAGTGAAGAAAATCGAAAAGGATGCGTTCGTCAGATGCTATGAAGTGGAGAACGTATATGCAAGAGCCAAAACCCCTTGCCAAGCAGCTGACTACTCATTCGGCGACAGCAACAACGAAGTGTGTGTGCTTCATGTGCCAGAAGGTTCGGAAGAAGCTTACAGAAATGCCGAGGGATGGAATGATTTCAAGAATATCGTCGGCGACTTGCCTACTGATGAGGATTATGACTATGCTGGCTACTTCACAGGTGGAGGTGGTAACAACAACGACGACGATGACGACGACGCTAAGAAGTATGACTTGAACGACGACGGCAATGTCAACGCCACCGACGTGATGATGCTCTACAACTACATCCTCTCACACTAAATCGATATTAAAAAAAAGACAAATAATAATTCAAACAAAATGAAAAATTTTTTTTCACTTTTCGCAGCGATGTGCTGTATGATGGTGGCAAACGCCCAACAGTTTGTAGTTGACAACGTCAAATACAATGTAACCTCGACAGAGGATAACACCGTAGAGGTTATTGCTAATGTTTATCAGGGATATTCAGGTCGCATCAAGATTCCTGCTATAGTAGTCAATGAAGGAGTGACTTATCATGTAACGAGAATTGGAGACCGGGCATTCTGTGATTGTGAAGATTTGACATCAGTCACCCTCCCGGAAGGTGTGGAAAGTATCGGAGAGGAAGCATTTGAATGTTGCTACGGCTTGAAATCAATCACGATTCCAAGCACCGTGAAAAGTATTGAGGAGGAAGCATTCTATGATTGTGAATATTTGGCATCAGTCACCCTTCCAGAAGGTTTGAAAACTATCGGAGAGGAAGCATTTGAATATTGCTACGAGTTGTCATCAGTCACTCTTCCAGAAGATTTGGAGAATATTGGGGAAGATGCATTCTATGATTGCGAAAGTCTGACATCAATCACCATTCCTAGTAGCGTGACGAGTATTGAAGGTAGTCCGTTCGGCGGTTGTTCGTCATTGGCCTCCATTAATGTAGCTGAAGGCAACACC
>JAKSJD010000013.1 GCA_024398435.1 Bacteroidaceae bacterium
CGAGACTTGTGCAATCAGCGTTAGCAACAACCAATGTCATGTCAGAACCTGGAGTTGTCTGTGCCTTGCATGCTTCAATGAGAGCTGCCTCGATAGCTGCGAGTTCTTCCTTACCGTCAGTGATTGATTCTTCTGCATAAGCATTGAGAGCATCTGCTGCGAGTTCAGCGAACTTAGCCTGACCTGCTGCATCGAATGCTTCAGCCTTAGCTGCTTCGTTGTTGATGTTTGCATAGATGTCTGCACTTTCCTTAGCTGCAGGAAGGAGTTCTGAGAGAGCCTGATAGTCAGCGAGTGACTTGCTTGCTGCGAGAGCTTCTGCTGCTGCATTTACTTCTGCCTTGAGTTCAGCATTGTAAGGAGTTTCAGGGATTGAAGCAATGAGAGTTTCAATCTGTTCGTCGCTTACAGAGCTTGCAACGTAAGCCAACTGTACATTAGCCATCATCAACCAGCAGTCGCCTACAAAGCCTGGCTGACTGATTTCGAGAGCCAACTTGCCGTCTTCACCTACGAATGCGTAAGTTTCGATAAGATACTTGCCTTCGTCGAAGAGAGCCTTAGCTTCTGCCATTGAGTTTGGCTTGTATGCAGTTCCGTTCTGTTCTGCGTAAGCAGCCCAGTCTGCGAACTGAACCTTAGAACCGTTTGCACTGAGATAACCAGGAACGTTTACGATGCCTTGGTTATAGCGACCATATACATCACCATTGTGACCATCACGATAGAGAGCGTTCATGCTTACCTTATATATACCAGATGCGAGACCTTCAACTGTCTGAGTGAGAGCACCGCAACCCTGCCATGTTTCAGCACCGTTTTCATTTGTAGCGATGTTGCCACCACGCTGGTAAGCTGTCCATGTCCAACCTGTAGTGCCATTGATGAGAGAAGCACTCTGGATGCTGCTTGTCATATCAACATTTGCACAAAGTGCGAAGTCTTCTTCTGTCATTCCGGCAGCTTCGAGAACTGCGAGGAACTGATTTCTCTGATTAGCAGCAACGATTTCCATATAGTCTTCTGGACCTACGAGTTGCCATGTGCATACGTTTGCTGAGTCAACGAGAACGAGGTTGCCGTTTTCTGCGATGCCGAGGAACTTACCATTGAGGTTGAATGTAGCTTCACCTGTTTCTGCATCAAGAGCGAACTGCCAGTAAGTTGCATTGCCTATATCTGTGTACATGCCACCCTGTGCATCCAAGCCGAGGTTAGCATTTGTCCAGTCTGAGTACTTAATCTGAGTCTTGCCTTCAGCGTCAACATCGAGGATTACTGCATAACCGAAGTCGCCAGCAAAACCTGCTGTATTCCAAGCTGCACCGCGAGATGCGAACTTGTTAGATGCTTCGTTGTAGAGGTAGTAAGTACCGTCGTACATTGTTTCTGGAGTTCCGATGTAGTAGAGTTCGAAGTTGTCCCATGTTGACCAAGTGTTGTTGCGTCCGCACTTAACACCGACCTTGAGAGTTCCGTCTGTTACTTCAACGAGGATTGGTTCTACCTGGTACTTACCAGCCAAGAATGCGTCTGAAAGCTGACCTAATGCATTTTCTCCATTAGTCATAAGTGGGAATGTTGCAGTTGCTTCGTTAGCGAATACTACTGGCAAGTCTGTTCCTACATTGTCGTAATCAGTAACGGCTGCCTGAGCATCGAGTACATAGAATCCGTTAGGAATGTCAGTCAAAGTCTGATAGATAGTGAATGTAGAACGCCATGATTCAGCGCACATGTTATTCTGATTACCACCTGCAAGGTTCTTGTTCGAGCAGTCTTCAACTGTCCATACACCCTGGTTTCCACCGCGAGTGAAGTTAGGGTTTGTGATGAGGAATGTAGCGTCGACTGGGTCCTGAGCTGATGCGTTAGCGAATTCAGCGAGGAAGTCGGCCTTTGTTACGAGGGTCCACTGAGCTTCTGGAGCTGTCTTGTCCTGAACCTTAGCGATAACTGAAGTACCGTCGAATGCCATGAAGTTCACACCGTCGCGAGAGAACTGGTATGTTCCTTCTGTTTCGAAAATGAACCAGTTGCCTACTGGAGAGTCAACGAAGTAGCCACCCTGAGCATCTGTGTTGAGGAAGTGGTTGCCGTTGTTGCTTGGGTTGATGTGAGTGTCGATAGTGTAAGTACCGTCTGCATTCTGGGTGAGAGTTACAGGGAATCCGTGTTCACCGAATGAAGCCTGAGTACCCCATGAGTTGCCTGCGAAGAAGAACTGCTCTGCCTCTTCGTTGTAGAGATAGTAGTCACCGTCTTCGATCTTTGCATACATAACCTTTGCTGCTGCATTTTCGCCTGCCTTGAGAGCGTCGATAGCTGCTGCGAGGTCGTCGTAGCTTGCTACTGTCTCAACTGCTGCCTGTGCTGCTGCGATTGCTTCGCTGAGGATTGTGTAGCTTTCTGAACCTTCTGCATATCCTGCGAGAGTTTCCTGAGCTGCTGCGATTGCATCAGTAAGAGGAGTTGTGTCGATGCTTGTTACCTTTTCTACTGTTACGTTGTCTACGAACAAGTGTGGCATTGCAGCGCTGCCTGCGTTAGCTGCAACATAACCGAGGCTGAAGGTTACGATTGTTCCGTCTTCAGCTACTGTGAATGGTACTGAGTACTCTGTCCATGCATTTACTGGGAATGTCTTAGCGTCTCCGTAGATAGCCTTGTCGCCTACGACTACACCGAAGTTGTTCTGGTCAACTGCATTTGTACCGCCTACATTGTAAACGAAATATGTGAAGTTGTAGTCACCTGCTGGCATGCTTACTTCCTGAGTGTAGACTGCCAGGCCTGTCCATACGCCGAGGATACCGAGGCAACCGCCTTCAGATTCTCCTGCTGGGTCTGCTGCTGGAGCGACGTAACCAGCACCACCGATGAAGTTCTGGCTTCCGTATGCGAATACGCCTGCTGCACGGGCATCACCGTTTGAAACGATTTCCCAACCACTTACTGGCTGCATCCATGCAACGTCTGTGCCTGTCTTGTCCTTTTCGTATGTACGGACGTTTTCTGTAACAAGGTCAGCTGCATCATCGAATGTACCGTTCTGGAGTTCTGTTGGAATTACCTTTGGAGCTGTGTAGGTAAGGCCTTCCCAATCGCTTGGGCAAACTTCCTTAATGCCATTATATTCCTTCCAAAGACCCTTGACTGCACCTGTGATTGTACCGCCTGCTACCCATTCTTCTGGAACGTCATAAGCGTAGATTTCGATTGCTGTTGTGCCTGCTGTGAGGTAAACACCATTGCGCTTTTCTTTTGATGATACATAGATAGAGTCGATAACTGCGTTTTCGAGGTTGAGAACGATTGGCTGGTTTTCTGCTGCGAGTTCTTCAACTTCTGCAAGAGTGTAACTCTTTGCGATGAAGTACTTGGCAGAAATTTCTTCTGACTTCTTGCCTTCGAGTTCTGCATAAGCTGTGATGAGAGCGTCAGCACTTACAACGAGAGGAGCAGTGTACTGAGTGAACTCTGCATCATCATTGAACTTGTACCAAATGTTAACACCTTCAACTTCTGAAGTGATTTCAACGTTCTGTGCTTCATAATAATTTCCTGCAGGAATGCTGAAAGATGGAGCATCCACTGCATCATCGGCAACTTCTTGAAGACGATAGATTTCTGGAAGAACCATACTTACTGAAGTTGTAGTGTTATAACCGTAGTTCAAGAAACGTGGAGATTGCACATTGTACAAGAAGCGACCATAAGTTGAATCTGTACTAGCGATTGTAGCAAAACCATCTTCGTCGATGGAAATAGTCCATACATTTTTGTAACCTGTCTCATAATTGAGGGTGAGAGCCTTAGCGGACATTGCCCAAACGTTTTTCCATTGGTCTCCATCTAATGTATTAAGGAGCCAAAGGTTTCCTGCCTGAACAAGAGTAAACTGAATTGCATCTTCACATACAACTGTGTTGCCTGTGAAAGTAGCATTTACTGCTGAAAAGTACTTGTTACCTCCCAAAGCAGCTGCAGCTTTTCTCTGTGCAGATGATGCCAAAATGATAACATCACCTGTAGCAAGTTTGCTAGCGTCTGTCACCTTAACGAAAGCTGACTTTGCACTAACAAACAAAATGCATGCAAGGAATAAGCCAATGAAAGAAATAAATCTTTTAACCATGATTTTGAATTTGATTTGTTAATAAAATTAATAAAAAAGTTATTTAAAAAAATTATATTGTTTACGTATTCAGTTATTGTTGCTCAATAGGTTCGGCGTCTAAATATGCACTTGGTCTTTGGATTCAAGCTCCTCGATTTTCAATCATCTTTCATTCAATAGTTGCACATTATATTATATACGCATGCACACACTCGCGCATAATCGAGCTTGCAAATGTACGAAAAATATTTTAATATAAGCAAACTTTTCTTAAAAAATATTTCTTGTGTGGGCACACAGCGTTAAAAACGCAAGGAAAACGTCTGAAAACCTCATGAATATATATGCTGATTATTTACATAATGAGTTTGAAGGAAATAATTCTCGAAGCTAGAAACCTTTCTTCTCAAAACCTAAAACATTTTATCCCGAAGCAAGGAAAATAAATCGTACCAAACGCTAAGTACAATCGTACCAAACATTGAGTACAATTGTACCAAACATTAAGTACAATCATACCAAACGTTAAGTACAATTAATTATTCAATGAAAAAGAGGTTTTGTTTGAGGCTTCGGAAAGTTTTGTTTGATAAGGAATCATATTTTTAATATGAAAGTTTTTGAAGATTTTCTTTGTGATTCGGCAGAAAATGATTAATTTTGCAAAGCAAAAGCAACGAAAATGGGGAAACTCTATCGAAGAATAAAGGAACAACTCGCACAGACATACGACGAGGGAGAGAGCCAAACGATGGCAATGATGCTGTTGGAAGGGGTGGCAAACCTCAGCCGAACCGATGTATTGATGGACAGAGACGACCTGCTAAATCCCGATGAAATCGCCATTTTTGATAGTTTTTTGATGCGATTGGATAGGAACGAACCGATTCAATACGTGTTGGGAAAAGCCGAATTTTGCGGAATGACTCTCTCGGTGGATAAGAACGTTTTGATTCCCCGCCCAGAGACAGAAGAACTGGTAAGAGTGGCTTGCCTCCACGAAGGCAAGGAAAGTGGTAAGATTCTCGATATCGGAACAGGCAGTGGTTGCATTGCCCTTGCCCTCAAGAGGAAATACCCAAAAGCCGAAGTGGAAGGATGGGACATAAGTGAAGATGCATTGCGAGTGGCACGGAAAAACGCCGATGAAATCGGGGAAAATGTAAGTTTTTCGTGCGTTGACATTCTGAAATGTGAGGATGAAAACGGGAATTCGGTTAGAACGAGTGGAAACGAATTCGACCTTATCGTGAGCAATCCACCTTATATTTGCAACGATGAAATCGAGGAAATGGAGAAGAATGTGGTAGATTTCGAGCCACATGGAGCTTTGTTCGTTCCCAACGAGAAGCCACTCCTATTCTATGAGGCAATCTCTCGATTTGCCCGAAAGGCATTGAAAACGGGAGGAATGCTCTGTTTTGAGATTAACAGAAAATACGGAAACGAAACTGCCGAACTCATGAAAAAGGAAGGATTCCACGATGTAAGCATCGAAACCGACCAGTTTGGCAACGAAAGAATAGTAAAAGGATGGAAGTAAGGAAACCAATAGCTGAGGAAGAAGCCTTCAACCGATTGGCAGCCAAGTGTGCCACAGCCGAATACTGCATTTTCGACATGAGAAGAAAGATGGAGAGATGGCTGTTGAAGGAAGGTGCCGAAGAGCGAATCATCGCCCGATTGCTGAAGGACAACTTCATCAACGAAGAGCGCTATGCCCATGCTTTCGTCCGTGATAAGTTTCGCTACAACCACTGGGGATGGGTGAGGATAGAGAGAGAACTGATGATGAGAGGCATTCCTCAGGAATACATAAATGAGGCACACGAGGAAATCGACCCATCGGACAATCTAGAATCGCTCAGGCAACTGATTGAGGCGAAGAAGCGTTCGGTGAAAGGAAAGAACGAATACGAAATCAAGGGAAAGCTCTTCCGGTTTGCCATTTCACGTGGGTTCAAGTACGATGATATCAATCGAGTGCTCGATTCCCACTTCACCTTCGACCCTCAAGACGATTGACCAAACAAATATGGGCAATATTCTGACCGACATACTCAACCTTCTCCTTCCCCATCATTGCAGCATTTGCGGAAGCCGGCTCAATGAGAACGAGAATTCCATCTGCCTTGCATGCCTGATGGATTTGCCTCGGACGAATGCCCACCTAATGGATGAAAATCCGATAGAGAAGTTGTTTTGGACCCATCTGCCAATCGAGCGAGCCACCTCGTTCATGTTTCACGAAGGTCAGAATTCCCGACTTTCTATCTACAAGACCAAATATTACGGTCGGCCAGAAGTGGGAAAAGCCTTGGCAAGAATAATGGCGAGGGAACTGATGGATACTGATTTCTTCGATGGAATCGACATTATCATACCAATTCCACTCCATTGGAGGCGGCAAATGAGCAGAGGCTTCAACCAAAGCGACTACATAGCCGAAGGGATAAGCGAAGTGACCGGAATCAAGGTGGACAAAAGCATCGTGAAGCGAGCCAACTACACCGAAAAGCAAGCCCTGAAGCATCTTGAAGAAAGAAAACGGAATGTGGAAGGTGCATTTAGGTTGGTTTGTCCCGAGAAAGTCAGTGGGAAGCACGTTCTTCTCGTTGACGATGTGATTACTACCGGTTCGACCACAATAGAATGCGGAAAGGAAATCTGCAAGAACAATGATGTGAAAATTTCAATCATAAGCCTCAACTATGCGGGAGAGAAGTTTACAAGCGTCCAAGCAAACATGGAAGACGATTGACCACAACCCCAAACCAAAGACAAAGATATGAAGATAGACAATATAGATTTAGGCAACCAACCAGTGATGCTCGCGCCAATGGAAGACGTGACCGACCAAGCCTTTCGCCTGCTTTGCAAGGAGTTTGGCGCCTCGATGGTCTATTCCGAGTTTGTGAGTTCCGATGCCCTGATTCGTTCGGTCAACCGTTCGTTGCAGAAGATAAAAGTGAACGATGAAGAGCGACCAGTGGCAGTTCAGATTTATGGCCGCGATGTTGATTCCATGGTAGAAGCTGCCCGAATCATCGAATCCGAAGCCCATCCCGATGTACTCGATATCAATTTCGGATGTCCAGTAAAGAAAGTGGCAGGAAAAGGTGCGGGAGCGGGAATGCTGAAGAATATTCCGCTCATGCTCGAAATCACGAAAGCAGTGGTGGAAGCCGTAAAACTGCCCGTAACCGTGAAGACCCGTCTTGGTTGGGACCACGAAAACAAGATAATCGTCGACCTTGCCGAACAATTGCAGGATTGCGGAATCAAGGCTCTCACCATTCATGGCCGAACCCGAAGTCAAATGTACACGGGCGAAGCCGATTGGACCCTCATTGGCAAAGTCAAGGAAAATCCACGCATGAACATTCCAATCATCGGCAATGGCGACATCACCACTCCAGAGCGGGCAAAGGAATGTTTCGACCTTTATGGCGTTGACGGAATCATGGTAGGCAGAGCCACATTCGGCCGTCCTTGGATATTCAAGGAAATCCGCCACTATCTCGACACCGGCACACACCTTGAAGGCCTGACCAACCATTGGAAACTCGATGTATTGAGGAAGGAAGTGTTGAAAAGTGTAGAATGCAACGAAAAGGGCGAACTGTCCGGAATCATGCACGTCAGGCGCCATCTTGCATCGTCTCCCCTCTTCAAGGGAATCTACGATTTCCGTCAGACACGAATCAAGATGCTCAGAGCCGAAACCGTCGAAGAGTTGTTCGCCATCATGGACGAAATAGAGGAACGCATCGGCGAATAATGAGGAAAAAATCAGTTTTCATAGGCGTTTGACACACATTATTAAAAAATAATAGTAACTTTGCAGCCAAAATCAACTTAACATAAAAAACAAACATGAATACATTAGAAACCATTTTCGCAGCTAAATTGCTCGAAGTAGAGGCTATCAAATTGCAGCCAAACAACCCATTCACATGGGCATCAGGATGGAAATCACCATTTTATTGCGACAACCGCAAGACCCTTGCATTCCCTGCTCTCCGTAGTTTCGTGAAGACAGAGCTCACTCGTCTGGTCATGGAAAACTTCCCAGAGGCAGAGGCAGTTGCAGGAGTTGCAACGGGTGCAATCGCTCAGGGAGCCTTGGTAGCCGATGCAATGGGAATGCCATTCTCTTATGTCCGTTCAAAACCAAAGGACCACGGACTTGCCAACCTTATCGAAGGTGAGGTTCGCCCAGGCATGAAGGTAGTGGTGGTTGAAGACCTTATCTCAACGGGTGGAAGTAGCTTGAAGGCCGTAGAAGCTCTTCGTCAGGCAGGATGTGAGGTAGTCGGAATGGTTGCTTCATACACATACGGTTTCCCAATAGCAGAGCAAGCCTTCAAGGATGCCGACGTGAAACTCATCACACTCACCAACTATGAGGCAGTGCTCGAAGTAGCTCAACAGACAGGTTATATTACAGCAGAGCAGATTCCTACACTCAACGAGTGGAGAAAAGACCCAGCAAACTGGATGAAATAAGAAAAAAAGATAGAAGATGAAATTAGAAAGTGAAATAAAGCAAGTTGGATTCCCACAGGACAATGTTTATGCCAAACTGTCCGACCTCAGCAATCTCTCAGCCGTAAAGGAGAAGTTCGACGATCCATCAGCACAGGAACAGCTCAAGCAGCATCTTGGCGAGGACAAGATGAACAAGGTGAAGGAGAATCTGCAGTCGTTGGCATTCGATTCCGACAGTGTGAGCATGAACATAGATCCAGTTGGAAATATCGCCATCAAGATAATCGAACGCCAGCCAGCCAAGTGCATCAAGTTTGAGTCGACCAATTCGCCAATCAAGTTCAATCTCTGGATTCAGATGCTTCCAGTGACTGATTCTACAAGTAAGATGAAGTTGACGGTCGATGCCGATGTACCTTTCTTCCTCAAGGGAATGATTGAAAAGCCATTGAAGGAAGGAATCAACAAACTGGCAGATATGCTTTCGAGCATGCCATACGAATAAAGCAACAACCCAAAACACGAAATATGAGTAAAGACAAACTTTGGACAAAGAATGTCCAGATGACCGATGAAATCGAGAAATTCACGGTAGGAAAAGACCGTGAGATGGACCTCTATCTGGCTAAGTACGATGTACTTGGTTCGATGGCTCACATCACTATGCTCGAAACCATTGGTCTGCTTACGAAGGAAGAACTCGCCACTCTGCTTGCAAGCCTGAAGGAAATCTACACCGAAGCCGATGCAGGCCGATTCTGCATTGAGGAAGGTGTGGAAGACGTTCATTCACAAGTGGAACTGATGCTCACTCGCAAGCTTGGCGATGTGGGAAAGAAGATTCATTCGGGTCGCTCTCGCAACGATCAGGTATTGCTCGACCTCAAGCTCTTCATCCGCGACCAACTTCGTGAAGTAGTGGAACTCACAGCCGACCTCTTCGGCGAACTCATTAAGAAGAGCGAGGAATACAAGAACGTGCTCATGCCTGGCTACACTCATCTTCAAGTGGCAATGCCATCATCATTCGGTCTTTGGTTCGGTGCCTATGCAGAGAGCCTTGCCGACGATATGCAATATCTCCTTGCAGCTTGGAAGATAACCAACCGCAACCCACTCGGTTCGGCAGCAGGATACGGAAGTTCGTTCCCACTCAACCGCCAACTCACGACCGACCTGCTCGGTTTCGACTCGATGGACTACAACGTGGTCTATGCCCAGATGGGACGAGGAAAGACAGAGCGCAACGTGGCCTTCTCAATGGCAAGCGTTGCAGGCACATTGGCCAAGTTGGCATTCGATGCATGTATGTTCAACAGCCAAAACTTCGGATTCGTGAAGTTGCCCGACGACTGTACGACGGGTTCGAGCATCATGCCTCACAAGAAAAATCCTGATGTGTTTGAACTGACAAGGGCAAAGTGCAATAAACTTCAAGCCTTGCCACAGACCATCACGATGATAATGAACAATCTGCCTTGCGGCTATTTCCGCGACCTTCAGATTATCAAGGAGGCATTCCTTCCATCGTTCGATGAATTGAAGGACTGTCTGAAGATGGTCATCTATATCATCAGCAAGATAAAGGTGAACGAGAACATACTCTCGAATCCAATCTACGACCCTATGTTCAGTGTAGAGGAAGTCAACCGACTTGCCCGCGAAGGTATGCCATTCCGCGATGCCTACAAGAAGGTGGGATTGGATATCGAGGCAGGACTGTTCACTCCCGACAAGAACATCCACCACACCCACGAGGGCAGTATCGGCAATCTCTGCAACGACCGCATCTCGGCTCTCATGGAATCCACACTCAAGCAATTCGACTTCAACAAGATAGACAATGCAATACAATCGCTGCGGAAATAGCGGAATCCAGTTGCCTGCCCTCTCGCTCGGCCTTTGGCACAATTTCGGTGATGTTGACGATTTCAATGTTGCCACTCGGATGGTGCTCACAGCCTTTGAGAAAGGTATCTGCCATTTCGACCTTGCCAACAACTACGGACCACCTCCAGGCAGTGCCGAAACCAATTTCGGCAAGATTCTCCGCACCCAACTTGCCAGTCATCGCGATGAGATGTTCATCTCGAGCAAGGCAGGGCACGATATGTGGCCAGGCGTCTATGGTACTGGTTCTTCCCGAAAGAATCTGATGGCATCCATCGACCAAAGTCTCAGGCGTACAGGTCTCGACTATTTCGATGTGTTCTACAGCCATCGCTACGACCCATCCACTCCAATCGAGGAAACCATGCAAGCCCTGATTGATATTGTCAGAAGCGGAAAGGCCCTCTATGCAGGTATCTCGAAATATCCAGCCGAGCAACAGCAACGCGCCTACGACATTCTGAAAGAGGCAAAGGTTCCTTGTCTGCTCAGCCAGTACCGATGCTCCATGTTCGACCTCAAGGCAAAGACTAACAATTTCCAATGTGCAGCCGACAATGGTTCGGGCATCATTTGCTTCTCCCCTCTTGCAGGCGGCCTGCTTTCGGGCAAATACGTTAGTGGCATTCCAGATGGAAGCAGGGTGGCAAAGGGAAGTCCGTTCCTCACTCCTTCCCACATCACGGCTGAGAGAGTGGAAGCAACGCGAAAACTCGATGAAATCGCGAAAAACCGCAATCAAACGCTTGCGCAGATGGCTCTCGCATGGGTATTGGCCGACAGTCGAGTTACATCCGTAATCATCGGAACATCTTCCGAGCAGCAACTTCTCGACAATCTCCGTGCCCTCGATTCTGCGGCATTCACGACCGACGAACTCAAGGCCATCGAGTCAATCATCTCTGAGCCTTCGCTCTCGTTCTAATTCATTTCCCACCCCGACTACAATTCCTCTATATGAAGAAAATAGCACTTATCCTTTCTGTAATGGTTCTCCTGATGGCATGCGAAGACGAGGCCACTTCCACCTTCTCGAAGAAATATCGTGTACGCTTCTATTTCGAGATTCAGCAAAGCAGCGAACTCTACAATGCCATCGGCAATCCTGGGCAGTTCGTGACTATCCGCCCTCTCAATGGTAAGGTAAGGATAGAGAACACGCTTGGAGGCAACGATTATGCGCTCTCACAGATTGGAAGCCGCGACTTCGAATACGGACTTGGCGGACTTATCGTCGGCACGAGCAGCACTCCCAACATGCAGAACAATTTCGAGATTGTGGCCTACGACCTTGCCTGTCCCAACTGCGACCGCCAGAGTTATCGCCTCAAGTTGAAGGACGACGGTTCGGCCTCATGCGGACATTGCGGCATAACCTACGACCTCAACAACTTCGGATGGATTCTCAATGCCGCCGTCAATCAGGATAAGGAACTTCGCGGATTGTATCGCTATCGAGTTGTCTTCAACGGAATGGCAGTCAATATCACTAACTAAAACCAACCAACCAAAAACTGAATGTCTCAGGAAAGTCTGAAAGAGAAAACGGCCAAGGGCCTGTTCTGGGGAGCGATGAACAGTAGCCTCATGCAGATACTCAATGCAGTGTTTGGCATGATACTTCTGTGGATTCTCGATCCAGAGGACTATGGAATGGTCGGTGTGCTCGGCATCTATTCGGCCATTGCCCAAAACATTCAGGAGAGCGGTTTCATCTCGGCCCTCATCAACAGGAAGAATGCCACACAGAGGGATTTCAGTTCCGTCTTTTGGTTCAATATCGTCGTAGGCATCTGCATCTACATCATCCTTTGGATGTGTGCACCACTCATAGCCGACTACAACCACGACGACCGCCTCATCTGGCTTTCCCGCTACACGTTCCTCGGATTCTTCTGTGCCAGTTTTTCCATCGTTCCAAGGGCAAAACTGATGAAGGAGATGAAGGCCAAGGAACTTACCTACGTCACGATTGCAGCCCTTCTCACATCCGACATTCTCGGCATCGTGATGGCTCTCTGCGGCATGAAATATTGGGGAATTGCCAGTCAGGCCATCATCTACGTCAGCATGGTGTCTATCCTCAGTTGGGCCTACTCCCATTGGCGTCCGTCGTTCCAGTTCAGCATTCAGCCAATCAAGGAGATGTTTGGCTTCAGTTGCAAGATTCTCATCACCAACATATTCGAGAATGTCAACAAGTACGCCTTCGAGACCTTCCTTGCAGGTTCGTTCAGTAAGCGTCAGATAGGTTTCTACACCAATGCCAACAAGTGGAACCTGATGGGCAGTCAGACGGTCACAGGAATGGTGCAGGACATTGCCCAGCCGATGTTCGTGCAAGTGGGCGACGATCCCGAGCGCCTTCGCCGTGCCTTCAGCAAGATGCTTCGCTTCACCTCGTTCGTAGCCTTCCCTGCCATGTTTGGCTTTGCCCTCATAGCGCCTGAGATTGTACGAGGAATCATGGGCGACAAGTGGGCCAATTCCATTCCGTTGCTCCGACTTCTCTGCATCGGCGGAGCCTTTCTCCCCATCTCACGCCTCTATTCGAAATACATCATCAGCCGTGGCAAGTCGGGCATATATATGTGGAACACCATCATCATCAGCCTTCTCGTGATAGTCGACCTTCTGTGCGTATCGCGTTTCCACTGGTCGTTCCTCGGTTTCGAGGGCATCGAACTGATGATTCTCATCTACGTGAGCATCAACATCCTATGGTTGCTCGTATGGCACTGGTTCGTATGGCGCGACATCCGTCTCGGTTTCTTCAAGTCGTTCATCGACATTCTGCCATTCCTGCTGCTCTCCATCGCCACGATGCTTGCCACCCACGTCATCACCATAGCCATCACCAATGTCTACATATTGCTCATTGCCAAAATCATCATAGCAGCAGCCATCTATGTAGGAGTACTCTGGTTCATGAAGTCGGACATGCTGCGCGAGTCGGTTGATTTTTTGAGGAAGAAATGAAAGAACGAAACCATACATTTGATTTTCTGTGCGGCATCTGCATAATGCGCATGATGTGCAACCACGCCATCAGCATGTGCGGCCTGCGCAACGAGCACATCCTCGGCATCACATGGTACGAACTGATGGGATGGACCTTCTTCTTCATGTGTTTCTTCTTCTTTAAGGCAGGATATTTTAACAAGACGGTATCGGGTAATTCCGTTGAGTACTGCAAAGACCGCGTGAAGCGCCTGCTCGTGCCCTACATCTCATGGAGCATCATCGGAGCCATCATATTCCTAGGCTTCATCTGGTTTGTTCCAGGCATCTACGAACCAGGCAAGATGGTGGAAATCAAATGGTCGCACCTTTGGAGAACGAGCCACAGTTACGGCAACGGCCCGTGCTGGTTTCTCATGTCGTTCTTCACGGCCTACATAGCCATCCACTTCATCGAGAAAGTGAAACATCTCCATTGGATTATCTTCCTCTTCCCATTCATCTCCTATTGGCTCTACACGATCGGCAGTCCGCTATGGCTCAGCCTCGACAACGTGTTCATGGGCATATTCTTCTTTTTCCTTGGCAGAGTCTGGAAAGTCGTCATGCAGAAGTTGCGCCGCACGCGCACCATCATCTTCTCCTCTCTGCTCGTCATCGTCTTCATCATAGGCAACATCTATTTCCACGGCGAATACACGATGAGCACCAACGACTGGGACGGCAACATGTGGGGCATCCTCGTCAACACCATATCCATCCTCTGCGGCCTTTCGGGCATCCTGCTCTCGCTGCCATTGGGGCGTGTGCCAGTGGTCAACTACATAGGCGAGCACAGCATGGTATATTTCGTGGCGCACTATCCATTGATGTATCTCTACATCTTCACCCACAAGGCCTTTGGTCAGCAGTTCAAGCACAACTGGGGCGAGTGCCTGATTCTCATTGCCCTCATGTTCATTGTCTGCACTTGGCTCGTGCCATATGTGGAGCGCGTACCATGGTTGAGCGGACGCTGGAAGAAAAAAGATACAAGCCCCTTCTTACCCCCAAGGGGGAAGGATTGAGATTACGGAAATCAATAATTACGAATCACAAAAATCACATTTTTGCATTTGGATTCAGAGGCGGAACCTCTGAACACCAAACAAATATTCGAAGGTATATTTGTACATTGTATTTGGAAATTGTATATGAAGCGCGGTGTTTTGCATCATGAACCGCGGTTCTCGAGCCAATTTCTATAGGTTCGGAAGGGCGTTTCTCTATAGAAACTAGGGCATTTCTATATAAGTTTTACCTCATTTATTATATTGTTTTGGAACAAACATTATAATGTATTTTCGTGGGTTTCAAATTGAGTATTGCAGGTTTTGTTTTGCAATCATGTAGTTGAAAACGAATTTTTGCAAAAACTTGTCAGTTGTCAGGTTGGACCTCTAAACTATTGTGACACAATTGTTTAAGTGGCTGACAGGTTTCCCAAAACCTGTCAGTCACCTAACTCACAGACACACAAAGAGTTATACCCCAAAACTGACGGCTGACAGGTTTTTCACAAAATTCTTTTTTCTCATAAGAAAGACTTCTCTCCCAATTTGCAATAATAATGTTACCTTCAGCAAACATAGAGACATGTTCCTTCCATTGGTCGCTGATGTGACAAACAAAATCCTTGGAAAAACCATCTCAACAACATATTTTCATTACTTTTTGAAAAAAAAATCATAATATTGATACATTATATTATATTTATCACTATCTTTGCAGCGCATCGAAATAATTTCGCTGCAGACATATTGAAGAAGCGTTGTGCTTTCTTGTGAGTTGAAAACCTAGGAAACTTTCAATAAAGAGATACAAGAGATGGCACGATGGCTCCATTGCTTCATCGGCGTGGACTGCTATCACCATATTCGTATCTCGGGTTTTCCTAGGACCTACAACTTACAATATGGATAGTTAGTGCCACGTTTTTTATTGGAACTAATTGGAGAGGTGATGTATGAAATGCAAATTCGTATGAAAAAATGCTAAAAACCACGATTTCATCGGGGTTTGCGCAACGGCCAGGAAATTCAGAGGTGTACTTTTGGTGTACTTTTTTTTGCTCAAATAATTTGGTGGTTACAGATAAATGTCATAAATTTGCCGCCGAAACCTAGCAAAATTGCAGTTGCATGTCACAAATTGCACTGCTTATTTGTAGATAATAACAGAGAATAATATTAATAATTAAATATATGAATATGAAAAAGCTCAGTTTTTTAATGGTTCTGCTCATGATTGGTTTCGTGGCCACATCGTGCGACAAAGACGACGACAAAGAAGATGTGGTAGACCCAGATTTCGAGTATGTTGAATGCAACGGAAAATGGTTTTTCAATGTTAATGACTTTGCACATATAAGTAATTTACATTCAGACGAAGCAAATGCAATCTACGACAAACTCAGTGCCCGTACTGAAAAGGTTCTTGGAAAGACATTCATGTTTGGCGTAACTGACAATAAGGCAAAAGCTTATAGATACGTGAAAGATTTCATAACAAAACTCAAAAAAGATAAGGAGACTTATTCGTACCTTAAATATTTCCTTCAATTAAGAGACGAGAATGGCTTAAATGACGTCAATTACATGGTTTTCATTATCTATAACAATGAAACTGGACATGAAATTGCCAACATCGCTATTTCAGAAAAGGATTTATAATAAATACATATCAAAATATATAAATATGAAAAAGCTCAGTTATTTAATCATTCTGCTCATGATTGGCTTCGTGGCCACATCATGCAACAAAGACGACGACAAAGAAGAAGTGGTAGATCCAAATGAAGTGGTAGCAAATGGCAGTTGCGGAGACAATTTGGAATGGAAACTGACGGCTGGTGGCGTTCTAACCATCTCTGGAAGTGGTAAAATGCATATCGATATTTTAGCTTTAGCTCCATGGAAAGATTACAATGATAAAATTGAAACAGTGGTAATTGAAGATGGATGTACGAAAATCGCAGACAGGGCATTTGCATTATGCACGGCTATGACATCAGCCACTATCCCAAACACTGTCACTGAAATCGGAAAGGCTGCATTTTCTAATTGCATATCACTGAAGTCAATCACACTGCCCAACACTCTCAAGGAAATGGGCTGGAGCGTATTCCGTGGCTGCAAGAGTTTAACATCAATTGAAATTCCAAGTACTCTTACATATATCCCAATGGAAACGTTTACTGAATGTTCTGCTCTGAAATCTGTTAAGATTCCAAATACAACAACATCCATCGATGTAGCTGCATTCGCCGTCTGTACAAGTTTGGAATCAGTTGATATTCCAATTTCAGTCAATAAAATAAATAATCAGGCATTCTTCAATTGTTCAAGTCTTAAAGATGTGTATGTACATTGGGCAAAACCTTTGCGAATCGAAGAACGCACTTTCATTAATAAGACTGGCGTATTCGACCATATTCTCCATGTACCTGCAGGAACAAAGAGCAAGTACGAAGCAGCTGATTATTGGAAGGAATTCAAGGAAATCGTGGAAGAGGATTAATCACGAAATCTGATTCGCACCAACTCAAATAAGCAAACGAAAGGGCAACCCAACGTCGATGTACAGTTTGCAATGTACAAAGTATGATTTTGGGATTGCCTTTTTTCTGTGTTTTTCCCACTTCAGTTACACAAATTAGGGGTAGAAATGACAAAAAGACAATATTTTTTCAATTTTTTCCACTAAATACTTGCACACAATTAAAAAAATGCCTACTTTTGCTTACTAATTGAAAGCAACCAAATATAAATACACAATGGAAAAAATTGACAACCTCGACAAAAGAATCATGGAGATTATCTCCGTGAATGCCCGCATCCCATTCAAGGACGTTGCGGCTGAATGTGGCGTTTCACGTGCTGCCATCCATCAGAGAGTGCAGCGACTCATCGACACTGGCGTTATCACTGGCTCTGGCTATCATGTCAACCCAAAGAGCCTTGGATATTCTACTTGCACCTTCGTTGGCATCAAACTCGAAAAGGGCTTGTTGTACAATCAGGTGGTGGAAGAAATCAAAAACATACCTGAAGTAGTGGAATGCCACTGCACCACAGGCCACTATTCGATGTTCCTCAAGATGTATGCCCGCGACAACCAACAGTTGATGGACATCCTCAACAATCAGATTCAGGGCATTCCTGGAGTCGACTCTACCGAGACACTCATTTCGCTCGAACAGAGCATCAAGAAGGAAGTGCCTATCATAATCAGCGAAGAATAGAATGCATTTTGATGGTTTACTTATCGGAATCTGCACGTTTCTCATCATCGGCATTTTCCATCCCATCGTAATCAAAACGGAATACTATACCGGCACCCGCCTTTGGTGGGTGTTTCTGTTGGTGGGCATGTCTGTTGCTGCAGCACACGCCACGGAACTGCCCGACACTACTCGTAACGACAGTTGCAGGGCCCGCTATGCCTTTGGCGCCACTGCCAACATAGCCACATTGCTCGGCAGGGAGGATTATGGCGTCGACCTCGTGAAGCGGCATGGATGTCAGTTCTACTCCATCTACATGGATTTCCTCTCCAATCCTTCCGATGGAAACGAATACGAACGCCTCTATGGCTATCCTACGTTTGAGGCAGGACTGATGCTTGGCGACTTCCACAATGTGCGCCTCCGTCGCGACAATCCGCCTACTCCCTACTATTCTGGCCTTGGCTACGAACTGACTGCCTATGGGGCTTTTCGCCGTGATATAGTCAGGACCAACCGCCTTTCCCTAGGCTATGGTTTGGAACAGGGATTGGGAATATGCACCCGACCATACAACCGCCACGATAATGTGGACAACGAATTCATCGGTTCGCGCATATCTATATATATAGGTATCGATCTCTATGCAGGCTATCGCCTCAGCAGGGAATGGGAGGCAGGAATGGGATTGGAATTCAAACACTACTCGAACAGTGCGCTCGACCGACCAAACAAGGGTGCCAATGCCATCGGACTTTCGGCCCGACTGACCTACACTCCCGATGCTGCTCCCGCTCAATACATCCATAAGTACGAAAACGAAAACGAAGGCGAATCAAGCAAAAAGGTGTACACCTACACTGACATTTCGGCTTCGTGGGGCGGTAAGGCATTGCTCGACGATTGGATAATCTACTATTACAACAAACCTGCCGACGACCCCAACTACAAGACGAGCCACTTCAAGATTCGCAGCGTGTGGGGCATTTCGGCAGCGCAGATGTTTCGCTATTCAAGGAAATACGCCTCGGGCATAGGGCTCGACTATTGGTATGCCACCTATTCCGACCGCATCCGCGAGGTGGACAAGCAGAGAGGATTCACGAGTGGCTACAAGTACGACAACCACATCCTCGGCCTCTCGCTCCGCCACGAGGCATTCTATAAGAACATATCCCTGGCAATGGGCCTTGGAGTGTATCTCCACCGCCAGATGGGATTCATCGGAAAGAACGATGAAAAACCATATTACGAAACCGTGGGACTTCGCTACTATCCTGCATTCCTCCGCCACAGGGCCTACATCGGCTACAACGTGAAGGCTCATCTCATGAAGGCCGATTGCATGGAAGTAAAGATGGGAGTGTGTCTATGAAAGAAAGAAACCATACATTCGATTTCCTGTGCGGATTGTGCATCCTCAGGATGATTTTGCTCCATGTGGTCAGTATGTGTGGCCACAGGGCCGACCCGTGGATGGGCAAGGTGATGGCATGGACATTCTTCTTCATGTGTTTCTTCTTCTTCAAGGCAGGCTATTTCAACAAGACGGTGGCTGGCAATTCGTGGGAATACTGCAAGGACCGTGCGAAGCGCCTGCTCGTGCCCTACTTCGTGTGGGGAGCCATCGGCAGCATCATCTACTTCGGTTTCCACTATCTCTATCCCGACACCATCAAACTGGTGTTCAACCCTACCCACATCTACCGCTACAGCCACTTCTACGGCAATCCTCCGTGTTGGTTCCTCTTCTCATTCTTCACGGCCTACATCGTCATTCATTTCATCAATAAGGTGAAGCATCTGCAATGGATTATCATCGTATTCCCATTCGTTTCCTACTGGCTCTACACCCAGCACAACCCTCTGTGGATGAGCCTCGACAATGTGTTCATGGGACTTTATTGCTTCCTGTTGGGAAAGATTTGGCATTGGGTGCAGGACCATATCGACCACTCTTGGCAACTTATCATCGCAGTGGTGTTCATCGCTTTCTTCGTCTATGGCAACCGCCACTTCCACGGAGAATATGACATGAGCCTCAACAAGTGGGTGCAAAGGCCATGGGGCGCAGGCATCAACGTGACTTTCGCCCTTTGCGGCATTTCGGGATTGCTCATGCTTCTGCCTCAGAGGAGAGTGCCTCTCATCGGATTCATCGGTGAACACAGCATGGTGTTCTTCGTTGTCCACTACCCACTCATATTCTTATATAAGTATATCCACCTCATCAATCATCACAGCATACGAAACTATGCCGACATGATATTCCTCCTCATCTTCATCCTCACCGTGTGTGCCTTGCTCGTGCCTCATATCGAGAGTGTACCATGGCTGAGCGGAAGATTAAGGAAAAGGAAACAATAAATACAAAGTATTTGCGTTATAATAACAGAATCAACAATAATAATCAACCGAGATTATATGAAAGGAATAGTATTAGCAGGAGGTTCGGGCACACGCCTCTACCCAATCACAAAAGGCATCAGCAAGCAATTGATTCCTATATTCGACAAGCCAATGGTGTATTATCCTATCTCCGTCCTGATGATGGCAGGAATAAGGGATATCCTCATCATTTCCACTCCTCACGACCTTCCCGGATTCCGTCGTCTGCTTGGCGATGGCAGCGACTATGGAGTAAGATTTGAATATGCAGAGCAACCAAGTCCTGACGGATTGGCTCAGGCTTTCATCATAGGCGAGCAGTTCGTGGGCAACGACTCTGTTTGCCTCGTTCTTGGCGACAATATCTTCCATGGAAGCGGATTCAACCAAATGTTGAAGGAGGCTGTGGAGAATGCAGAAAACGAACAAAAGGCTACAGTATTCGGATATTGGGTGAGCGACCCTGAGCGCTATGGTGTGGCTGAATTCGACGCCGACGGAAATTGCCTCAGCATTGAGGAAAAACCAAAGGAACCAAAGAGCAACTATGCTGTTGTAGGACTTTATTTCTATCCTAACAAGGTGGTGGAAGTGGCTAAGAACATCAAGCCATCGGCTCGAGGCGAACTCGAAATCACTACCGTCAACCAGACTTTCCTCGACGACCATCAGTTGAAGGTGCAGACTCTCGGACAGGGCTTTGCATGGCTCGACACTGGTACCCACGATTCATTGAGTGAGGCCAGTACATTCATCGAAGTGCTCGAAAAGCGTACGGGCGTGAAGATTGCATGTCTCGAAGCCATCGCATACGAAAAGGGTTGGATTGACAAGGAGAAACTCCGCGAATTGGCAAAGCCAATGCTGAAGAATCAGTACGGACAATATCTCCAAAAACTCTCTGAGCAATAACGAAAAGACGAAAACGAAGACGGAAAACGAAAAACATATACGAATAAAGCCACTCAATATCGGGCGGCTTTATTTTATTTCCATAAGGTTGAAACTTCCTTCACGACATTCTCGGCCAGATAACGCCCTCCCACTTCGTTTGGATGGAGAAGGTCACCCGTTTCGCGAGTTGGCACATTATATATAAATGGTTTGGAAGCCGAACCGTTGCCTGTTCCCTTCGAGTTGTTGAACACAAACGACAATCGACCTTCACGATCCCAATCGATGGTAGGCAATCCAAGAAGATTGGCAGCCTTGCGGATTTGGTCGCTCTTCACGATGAAATCGAACGGATGGTCGGTATGGCCATAATATAAGCCTCCTGGAGTGACCACGAATATCTTTGCCTGCGGGAATCTATCACGGAGATTCTTCACGATATAAGCCAAAGCCCCTGCAAAGGTGGTGCGCTTTACATCTCGGATGCATTCATCGTATTTGTCCACAAACCGCTGTTGGTCGGCTTCGTCGTTTATTCCGCCTTCGAGCAGAATGACATCAGGCGTGTTGCCCTTTGGTATGCTTCGGAGTTGATTGCCAAGTGTGTTGGTGTTGCCGTTGGTCTTTTCCTTGAGAGTGGCACTCGTCTTTCCGAGATTGGTCAGACTTACTTCGGCTATCTGTTCCAACTGCGCTGTCCATTTCCGAGTGAAACAATAACTGTCGCCTATGAGAAGCATCTTGCCAAGTTTTGGCTTTCTCTTTGTCCAGATGAAATCATACGCCTTCACCATATCTATATTGTCGGCAAAGGGAATGCAAAGCATGTTGGCCACGGCCTTCAATTGACTGATTCGCCCCATTTCATCGGGAGAAAGTGTCTTTCCGTATGGCATTGGGGAAAGGAAGAAAATGCGAGTGTCGGGCGATGATTCGCGGATGAACTTCACGATGCGATAGAGCGAACCTGCGAAATTGGCGTTGGAGATTTGAGTGTCTTCCTTCGAAACGGCTATGTTCTTCGTCCGTGGATTGGCTCCCTTCGAATTCTGCACACGTCCATAAGGATAGTCGAAGAGTGTCTGCTCGTATGCCTTGAATGACTCTTCAGAGTCGGCCTCATCGTTGCAACCAAGTTGGAGAAACACCACATCGGGCTTTTCCACACTCATATTGGCCATCGAGAGAATGCGCTGAACATCGGCCGACATTCCTTTCTCGCTCACGAGGCGGCAATCATAGCATGTAGTGATGCGCTTTACCTGCAAACCAAGTTCGGGGGAGAAACACCACGACCACGAATCCTCCACTTGCTTATTGTCGGAAATGTACAAGGCATTCCCTTCTGCCATCATCATCGACGGCATCATCAGCATCAGGATTCGTAGGAGGGTGCGCTTCATCTTTATCTCACTAAATATTTCTTTCCGTCGATGATATAGAGGCCTCGAGGCAGATTGTCCTTCGATGGATATCGGCGTCCGCTGAGGTCGAAGATTCCATTGATTGGATTGGTTGGCTTTTCGGCTACAACCTCTTCGATTCCGGCTGGAATGCCACCGATAAACACATGGAATATAATCTTTGCACGACCTATCTTGCCTTCGCCATTCTTATATTGGAGAGCCTGACCGAAGGTGAACGAATTGCCTTTCTTACACTTGTCGGGATACTGACCTACAGTGAATGTAAGTGTGGCTGGGTCGAACTCTGAATACACATAGGAAGAAGTTCCCCAACTTACGCATGTTCCACTGTTTGAGAACCAATGACCATAACCGTTTGCGGTTGAGCCCTTGTTCACGGTCGACAAAGTGGATGGATTGAGCGGAAGGAGGAAGATTGAGTTGTTCGACTGGCTCGACGACCATGTCTTCATCAATCCGTTCACATCGCCTGGTTGCAAGCGAAGTGCCTCGCCTATTGCTCTCAATTCGCCTGTTCCCAACTGATAAGCCACACTTCCGTAAACTCCTCCGGTTGAAGGGTCGAGACCTATATAGGCATTGATGATTGTATCTTTTGGAAGGATTGTTGGATCGCTGAGGTCGATATAAGGAATGAGTCCCTTGACTGATGTCTGTTCGAATCGAACTCGATAAGGCCACTGGTCGTCGTTCTTGATGTTGTCGTCCCACTTGTGGACAATATAACTCTTTGGAGCAGGACTTACGACAAACCAAAGTTGCTGAGTACCTTCCGGTACGACGAAATAAGTGGAGTCGGCTTTTGTAACGGTTCCACGGGCATAAACGGTATCAACCGATTCATATACTCGGGTTCCATCGTTGAGGAGAGCCACATAACCATGACGGAATCCTCGCTTCGACTTGTCGGAGAATGTGTTGTAGTTGGTCACTCCAGCCTTTGAATATACGCTGTTACCATCGAGATATTCGCCTGGGTCGCCTTTTGCAAGGGCACAACCAGGGGCAAGAGCCGTGAAGACAGTCTTTATCTTTGTTCCGGCTGCTGGTACTTCGAGTGGAATCACATTGAATCCAGTACTTTGAGGGCAACTTGAATAAGCCACTTGAACTTCGCCTCCGCCAAGATCCACGCAATTGTATGTGTACTGACCGATTGAGCCTTTACCATAGTTTCTGATTTCATCGATATCATAGGTTACCATCTTGCAGGCATAGTCGAAGTATTCCTTGAAGAGTTCATCTACTGAAACATTGAACACGGACATATAAACCTGATTAGGGTCCTGACCTGCTTGCTTTCCGCCTCGCCATACTCGGCCAACGGCATCTATGCCATACTTATCCACCCAATAATAGTGGAGCCAATAACTCTGATAGCGTTGCCATTCGTGGGTGAATGCATAGTTGTGGGAATTCTTCCAAACTCCGATGCTTTGGGAAATCATCAAGTCGGGATAAACCTCAACCGATTGCCACTGAGCCGTCTGTTCCCAGAATGTGGAACCACTGCCAATGGCATCGCGGAAACCTGCATAGCCGCCAAGGTCGCAATAAACCTGATACTGGAAGGCATGACCGATTTCGTGGGCAATTGTCTGACCCACTGGGTGGCAAGTGCTTGGAGTGACCCAAAGGGCACCGATGCTGTTGTCGTAGCCCGAACCAGTTGCTGTCCAACCAGTGTCGTAGAGCAACACGATAATCATCTTATATGTGTTGAGTTTCGACTTTGTTGCAAGGTCGGCAAACTTCAGTTTATTAACATATGTGTCGAAAAACATCTCTGCCTTTTCGAGCAAGTCGGGCACATTCACATAGAGTGCATTGCTTGAGGCAAGTTTTTCGGGAGGAGTAGTTCCATAACCCGTGCCATAATAAACGTCAAAGTGCTGACTACTAAGCGAATGCTTGTACATCTCAAGTCCGTCGGCTTGGCGGTAAACACCTGTCGAGGAATTGTACGACCAACTTGGTGGAATGAATGTTTTCTGTGCCTTCACTGTCAAGGCAAGAACTAAAAGAAGCGATAGTGTGTAAAATTTTCTCATGTTTCTGCGATTTGATTATTTGTTGCAAAGATAGTGATTTATCACTAACTGGCAAATAAACTTTAACATTTATTTCAAAATTCGGGCAAAAATGCTCTCAAACTACAATCTAAATCCCCAAAAAGAGAGGACTAAACTGCCATAACACTTTGTTTCAGAGCCTTCATCCAAAGTCTTTCCATCCTATGCTAATTCTCTCATTTCCCCATAAATATTTCAGAGTCATAAGTTATGATTTCAAAGACATAAGGTTATGACTACAACGACATAATGTTGTGACTTTAAAGTCATAAGTTATGATTCTAAAAGTGAAACATAAAAACCGAGAAATATCAGTGGCGGTTTAATCAAATAGAAATAGATTATTCGGCAAATAGCGATGGAACATTCTGCAAATGGCGATGGAACATTCTGCAAATGGCAATGAATCATTCATCAAACAACAATGGATTATTGGCAAAGCCAAACTGCACCCATCAATCCATCCAACCGAGTAAACTATCCACCGGAAAAAGTGGCTTTTTCACTTCTTTTTAAAATATTTCGCCTTTTACAAGGCGTAAGTCACAATTATTTCTTATCTTTGCAGAATAAATCATCACAATATGAAATCTATCCTCATTATGTCTATGGCTCTGATTATGGCTGCCGACACGATGGCTCAAGAGAAACGACTCTTCACCATCGACGACCTCGTCAGTGGCGGTTCGACTTATTACGACTGCCAACCCGAAAGAATGTACACCGAATGGTGGGGCGACGAACTCGTGAAACTTGGTGTCGACGAATGCTCGGTAATAGATAAAGTGACGGGAAACGCCACACAATTGGTTTCGCTCTCCGAGGTGAATGCCATTCTCCGCAGTTATGGAAAGCGCCAGTTGAGCCATCTGCTCAGGGTGAAATTCCCTTATCCCGGCAAGTCGCTCCTCATGGCCGAAATGCCCGACGAGCAAGTGATTGTCGACTGGAAAGAGGCTAACATCCATTCTTCCATCAAGTTTGGCAACAAGGCAGAAAATAAGGATTGGGAACCGACTTCCAATCAAATAGCATATACGGATGGCTACAATCTTTGCGTTGCCAAGGCCGACGGAAAGACTTATGATATCAGTCAGGACGGAACGATTGACCTCGTCTACGGACAGAGCGTCCATCGCAACGAATTCGGCATAGAGAAAGGCACATTCTGGAGTCCTTCGGGCAAGTATCTCGCCTTCTATCGAATGGACCAATCGATGGTGACCACCTATCCACAGGTAGATATTTCGCCTCGAGTTGCCGAACTCGCACCCGACAAATACCCAATGGCAGGAATGAACAGCCACAAGGTAACCGTTGGAATCTACAATGCCGAAACTCAGAAGATTGTATATCTCAATGCCGGCGACCCTACCAATCGCTACTTCACGAATATCGCTTGGAGCCCAGATGAGAAGTCGGTCTATATGATTGAACTCAATCGCGACCAAAACCATGCCCAACTCATCCAATACAATGCCCTGAACGGTCAGAAGGAGAAGGTTTTGTTCGAGGAGAAAAACGATAAGTATGTGGAACCAATGCACCCAATCCGCTTCCTTCCTTGGGACAGCGAAAAGTTCGTGTACCTCACTCGAAAAGACGGTTTCCTACACATATATTTATATAATACGGAAGGCAAGGAATTGGCACAACTCACAAAAGGCGAGTTCGAAGTCATCGATTTCCTTGGTTTCGACAAGAAGCACAAGGCCATTCTCTACACGAGCAACGAAGCCAATCTCATACAAAACAACCTCTACAAAGTGGACATGAAAGGCCACAGAACCCTTCTCGGCAATGCCACAGGATGGCATCGACCAACCATTTCATCGAGTGGAAGTTTTGTTTGCGACGAATATTCTTCGCCTGAGATTGCACGCAATATCGACCTCATCGAAACAGGCAAGGGCAAGCAACTGAACCTTCTCACAGCTTCCGACCCTTGGGATGCATTCCAAGTGCCAGAGATGAAGGTGGGAACAATCAAGGCAGCCGATGGAGTGACCGACCTCTATTATCGATTGACACTCCCAACCAATTTCGACCCCAACAAGAAATATCCAGCCGTCGTCTATGTATATGGAGGTCCTCACGCTCACAATGTAGATGCCTCGCTCCACTGGGGAATCCGCGGATGGGACGTCTTCATGGCTCAGCAAGGCTACATCATGTTCTCGCTCGACAACCGAGGAAGCGAACACAGAGGACTTGCATTCGAGCAAGCCACATTCCGTCATCTTGGCGATGTTGAAATGGCCGACCAGATGAAAGGCGTGGAATTCCTCAAGAGCCTTCCATACGTCGATGCCGACCGCCTCGGAGTGGACGGTTGGAGTTTCGGTGGATTCATGACCATCAATCTCATCACTTCCTTCCCAGAGACATTCAAGGTAGGCGTGGCCGGAGGTCCTGTGGTCGATTGGAAATACTACGAAGTGATGTATGGCGAGAGATACATGGACACACCTCAGACAAATCCAGAAGGCTATGCAAGTTCATCGCTTCTGTCAAAGGCAAAGAACCTCAAGGGCCGACTCCTCGTCATCTATGGCGGCAACGACCCAACCTGTGTGCCTCAGCATACACTTTCGTTCATCCGTGCCTGCATCGATGCCGGAACCTATCCCGACCTCTTCACCTATCCAGGCGATGAACACAACATGAGAGGAACCGACCGAGTGCATCTTGAAAACAAGATTACACGCTACTTCAACGATTTCCTCCGTCCGCTCAATAAAGACAATAACAACAAATAAAAACATATAACAACGATGAAAATACTTCTTTTAGGTAGCGGTGGCCGCGAACATGCCCTCGCATGGAAGATTGCTCAAAGCAAGAAAGTAGAAAAACTCTTCATTGCACCCGGTAATGCCGGAACACTGGGAGTGGGTGAAAACGTCAATATCAGTGTGGAAGACTTCGATGGAATCGGACGTTTTGCACTCGACAACCAGATAGACATGGTGGTTGTAGGTCCTGAAAATCCATTGGTAAAGGGCATCTACGACTATTTCAAGAGCAACGACCAATTGAAGGACATTCCAGTTATCGGTCCGTCAAAACAAGGAGCCGTACTCGAAGGTTCGAAGGACTTTGCCAAGGGATTCATGATGCGCCACAACATTCCAACAGCCGCATATCGTAGTTTCGACGGCACTTGCATCGAGGAAGGATTGAAATTCCTCGAGACACTTCGTCCTCCTTATGTTCTCAAGGCCGACGGATTGTGTGCCGGCAAGGGCGTTCTCATCGTTCCTACTCTCGAAGAGGCAAAGGCCGAATTCAAGGACATGCTCGGTGGTATGTTTGGCAATGCCAGTGCCACAGTCGTCATCGAGGAATTCCTCTCAGGCATCGAATGTTCAGTGTTCGTACTGACCGACGGCACCCACTATAAGATTCTCCCAGAAGCAAAGGACTATAAGCGCATAGGCGAAGGCGATACAGGTCTCAACACAGGCGGTATGGGTTCGGTAAGTCCTGTTCCGTTTGCCACAAAGGAATGGATGGGCAAGGTGGAAGAGCGCATCATCCGTCCTACCGTTGAAGGTCTTGCAGCCGAAGGCATCGACTATAAGGGCTTCATCTTCTTCGGACTTATCAATGTCGGAGGCGATCCAATGGTCATCGAATACAATGTACGCATGGGCGATCCAGAGACAGAGAGCGTTATGCTTCGATTGAAGAGTGATATTGTCGATTTGTTTGAAGGTGTTGCCGCTGGCAATCTCGACCAGCACACCATCGAATTCGACGACCGTTCAGCCGTTTGTGTGATGCTCGTATCGGGAGGCTACCCAGGTCATTATGCCAAGGGTTACCCAATCAGTGGCATTGACAAGGTGGAAGGAAGCATCGTGTTCCATGCAGGTACAGCCCTTTCAGCCGAAGGCGAAGTAGTCACAGCCGGTGGCCGTGTCATCGCCGTCAGTTCCTACGGAAACAACAAGGCCGAAGCTCTTGCCAAATCATTTGCCGAAGCACAGAAGATTCAGTTCACCGACAAGTATTTCCGAAGCGATATAGGTAAGGACCTTTAGCAGCTTCGCTGCAGTTAACGGTTAATGGTTATCGGTTAATGGTTAAAAGAGACTGAAAGCTGACCGCTGATAGCTGACTTAATAATAATTGTAAATAGTAAATAACACTGTGTTTGGAAGATACCAGAGAAGACTTGCAATGAGTACGCTTTCGCTCCACACGATTGTGGTAGCGGTAGTAGTTTTGTGGCTTATCGCTGGCGGTACGCCTACCGAAACCGTCTACAACGATTCGGGCCTATGGCATCTTGTGCCCGATGGAGTGAGAAACGATGGATGGTTCAACACACTGATGGCCCTGTTCACGGTGGCATGCTCCATTTACGTACTTGCCGAACTCAACGTGTCGCACGTGCTTTTGCGCCTCAATTCCAGGGCAATCAGCATCGTCTTTGCGGCCTTGTTCCTAATGTTCACTGACATTCACGCCTTCGGTCCCGGATATGTTGTGATGTTCCTGATGTTGTTGGCATGTTTCAGCCTTTTCAGTTGCTACCAACTCGAAAACTCGTCAAGTTTCACCTACGTCACATTCCTCTACCTCGGCATTTCGTTCCTGCTCATTCCTCAGATGCTCTGGATGGCCATCATCTTCTGGTTGTCGCTCTATCTGCTCCACACCATCAACGTGAAGAGCCTCTGTGCCTCCGTTCTCGGATTGTTCACCCCCGTTTGGCTCGTTGGCTGCATCGCATTCTGCATCAACCGGATGAATCTCGTTTGGGATTTGTTTGTTCAGTCGGTCAACTTCCATTTCTCGGGTTTTGCATCGTGGAACCACACCACATGGATAAGCGTCGGCCTCTTGTTCCTCATTTGGTTGGTCAGTATAGGCGACTTCTATTCGAGGGCTTATCTCGACAAAAACCGCACACGCACACTCTTCCAAGTCATTGCCCTTCATGGAGTGGCTTATTTCCTGTTGCTCGTACTCTCCCCAGCCAACATCAACCTCTTGTTGCCAATCATCATACTCAACACATCCATCATGGGAGGCCACTATGTGGCAAACGACCAAACCCAACTGTCGAACACCCTCGTATGGATTGCCACCGTTGGCATAGTGATGATGTTCATACTAAACGGATTCTAACTCTCGCAAATGAACGATTTCTTCATAGAATATGGCTATTGGGGCATGGGAATGGCATCGTTCCTTGCCGGCACATTCTTCCCCTTCTCCAGTGAGGCAGTGATGATTGCCTTGTTGGCAGCGAGTGGGATGGACCCCGTTCTGACCGTTACAAGCGGAACGATAGGCAATGTGCTTGGTTCGATGGTCAACTATTATATCGGTTCGTTTGCATCGCCACGCACCATCTCCCGATGGTTCCGCATCAAGCCAAAACACATGGAAGCCGCTCAGAAATATGTGAGCAAATACGGATCGTGGATGGGATTCTTCTCGTTCATACCGATTCTCGGCACCGCCATCAGCATAGCCCTCGGAGTGTTGAGGGCCAACCTCTGGGGAACGTTCCTCAGCACATTCCTCGGCAAATGTCTGCGCTACGTCTTCGTGGCATGGTCGTTCCTGCTGTGCAAGGAGTTGATGTAGTGTTCGGATGGTTAGAGGTTAGATCGCAGTTAAAAGATATTAGATATAAGTTAATCCTGAATCCTGAATCCTGCATTCTGCATTTAAAAAATATATATGTTATGAAACAATTGCGCTTATTAATCCTATTGATGGTCAGTATGGCCACAGCTGCGGCAAACGCCCAGAACCCCTATCTCCCATTGTGGGAATACATCCCCGATGGCGAACCCTACGTGTTTGAAGACCCCGACTGCCCAGGCAAGTTCCGCGTCTATGTCTATGGTTCCCACGATTCGCTCATCAAGGAATATTGTGGACTCGAACAAGTAGTGTGGTCAGCACCAGTCGACGACCTCACCAATTGGCGCTACGACGGAATCATCTTCAAGGCCGATGCCGATGCCAATGGCCGCAAGTTCCGCCCCGACGGAAAGGGCGACCTGCTCTATGCCCCCGATGTAGCCGTCACTACCGATGCCACAGGCAAGAAGACTTACTATCTCTATCCCAACAATCAAGTGGGCGGCCGCCAAGGCATGGTGGCAAAGTCCGACCGACCAGATGGCCCATTCGTAGTGTGCAACTGGAGCAAGCAGAATCCAGGCGTTACGGATGGCGTACTTCGTTTCGACCCAGGAGTGTTTGTCGACGATGACGGCCGAGTATATGGTTATTGGGGATTTGAAGAGTCGTGGGGAGCCGAACTCGACCCTCAGACGATGGCCACAGTCAAGCCAGGCACCGAAGCCATCAAGGACATGGTGTCCAACTACCATCAAGAGGGCATCTTCCGATTCTTCGAAGCATCGTCAATCCGCAAGATAGAAGATAAATACGTGTTCATCTACAGTCGTTGGACAGAGGAAGGCGAATTCGGACTTCCAACCACCAACTACACCCTCGCCTATGCCTATGGCGACAGTCCGCTCGGCCCTTGGACCTATGGCGGAACCATCATCGACGGACGCGCCCGCGGCACCGACCTCTCAGGCAAGACAGTTCCGACAGCCCACCCAACAGGCAACACCCACGGCAGCATCTGCAAGATAGCAGGCAAGTGGTGGGTATTCTATCATCGCCAGTCGGGCCTCGACGAGTTTGCACGTCAGGCAATGGTAGCACCTATCACGGTGAAGGTAGAGAAAGGCAAAGGCGGAAAAGTGTATATCAGCGAAGGTGAAGTGACATCCGAAGGATTCCAAACCGACGGACTCAACCCACTCTGCAAGACACCAGCCGGCATCGCATGCTATTATGTAGGTCCAAAACCAGCCTACAACGACTATCCAAAGTTCATCTTCTCCGGTTCACACACACAGCCAACCTATCGTGATGAAAACTCCTACGAAGGACCGTTCAATCAGAAGCAGCCATTCACACCGATGGTCAATAACACCAACGGTTCGACCATAGGCTACAAATACTTCAATCTCAACCATCTCAACCGCAAGTCGCCAGCATCCATTCTCTTCCACCTTGTTCCGGAAGGCACCGAAGGCACCATCCGCATCCTCCTCGGCAGTCCATGGACAAGCAAAGGCGGCAAGGAAATCGGCCGACTCACCGTCAGTGGCAATGCCCCTGAAGAGATGACAGCCATGACAGCCAAGATCGACGGATGGCAGAAGCTGAAAGGCAAGCAAGCCCTCTACTTCGTGTTCGAGTCGTCCACATCCGACAAATCCATCTGCCGACTCTACGACTTCCAGTTCATACAGTAAAAGTAAAGTAAAGAGCAACCTCGTGTGAGGTTGCTCTTCTTGTTCAAAGTTCAAAGCCCAACGTATCTTTTATAACTTTTGAACTCTTATAACTTATTTTTTCGATTTCGGTGGCAAATATATAATTATTATCAATACCAACCAAATTTTTTTATGTTAAAAAAGTACACCAAGAGTACACCTTGCGCCAAAATCCACGATTTGGCATCCGTCGAACCTCGAAAATTCTCGGTTTCATCGGGTTTTCACGGACACCTCCAAAACACAATTTTTCTCATTTTCACACTCTAAGTTGCAACGATGCCCATTTTTATTGAAGGGGAAGGCCCCCTCCTGCCCCCCTCAAAGGAGGAAGATTAGTTGTTTTTAGAAGAAAACTGAAGGCTGACAGGTTTTTGCAAAAATTCGTTTTCTCCTGAATGATTGCAAAGCAAAACTTTGCAACACGGAACACTATTCATGTACAAAGGACCATGTACAAGGTACAATTTTTTCGCGGTTCAAAGCATCACGAAGCATAGCTTCAAAGGGCAAAACTCCGCGCTTCGTGACCTCTCGAAGCGCGCTCCGTTTCATCATTGTTACATACTTATTATTGCAATGTAAAAAAACATTATAAGGAATTGGGTAATACATTATAAGAAATGACCCCAAACATTATAAGAAATTGCCTCATGTCTTATAAGAAAAAAGGGCCAACACATAAAGTGCTGACCCTTCTTTTATAGCTTTTACTTCACAAGTACTTTCTTGGTCGTGCCATCGGATGAGCGGATGATGTTGATGCCGCGCTGGAGTTGCTGCTGGCGGATTCCGCTGGTGGTGAAGATTTCGGTTGCACCATCGCTGTCGCCACTGACTTCGTGGATGCCATCGGCTGTTGTGGCACTGATGACGAATGGACTGTCTGGAAGTCCGTAGTGGCTGTTGCTGATGTAGACGAGTGGCTCGGAGGTTGTGGCTTCGAGTTCCTGTCCGTCGGCATAGAAGCGGAATGTGAGCGGGTCGGCTTCTTCGCCTGGAATGGTGAGGAAGTAGAGGTCGCCCGTTGCCTTGGCTGCTTCGCGGCATTCGCTGCCTGCAAATACGCCTATTTCTACATCGTTGCGCACTGTGCCGTCGATCTCTACTTGTGCAAGGATGGTCATGTTGGTTGGGTAGAGATTGGCTGCCACTGGTGTGAAGTGGTAGGTATCTTCGGTTGCCATTGGTCGGCTCGACTTGACATTGACTGTCTGAGCGTCGTCGTCGGCATCGTATGTGACTACGAAGTTGACATCTTCCTCGGCATTCGACTTGTACATGTAGCCGCGTCCTGGTTCGAGGGCTGTGAGGGTGCCGTCCCATGCTCCGTTGTAGATGGCGAAGGCGTTCTGGCTCTTCACTACATCGCCGTCCTTTGGATGGAGGTTGGCAAATGTGCGTACTACGGATATGCTTTCGGCTGAATTGAATCCTATCCAGTTCCATCCCTTCGAGATGTCGATTGGTGTGTCGACCATGTTGATGGCCTTACCGATGATGCTGAGTTCGGCTGGTGCCGACATCTTGACCATGTACATCTTGCCTACTTCGGCATCGAGGTTTGAGCTGTACCATTCGCCTGCGCGGGTGATATCGAATGATGTGTCGTTCTTTATCATCACTGCACTTTCGGCTACTGGTGAGAAGAGGTTGCTGATTTTCTTTTCCTGTGGCTCAACGAAGAACGAAATCCATGTCCATGCTGGCTGGAGGGATAGTGTCTGCTCTACATCGTCGGTTGTGTTGAAGATGACAGGTTTGACGTAGCTTCCCCAGATGTTGTTCGAGCGGAATGTGATGGCTGTGTCGTCCATGATGACTGGATAGATTATGCCTGTCTTTCCGTCCCAGAACTTGAATGTGACGGTCTTGCCTGCGTCTTTCGTTCCGTCGCCATACACTGTCATCGAGAGGAGATAAGTGTCGTAGCGCTTGTTGTATTCAGGATAAGCCACTCCGACTATCGTGCCATCGATGAATGCTGCAAGGCATGATTGCTCGTTGTCGTTGAGGATTCCGTTGACATAGGCCTTTCCGACGATGTTCATGTTGGCATCGAACTGCGAACCGTCGACAAACCATTGTGGTTGGTCTTTATATACATTGACTACGACTGGGAGCGGAATGCTGATGCCTTCGCTGTCGAAGAGATAGATGCCTTCGGTGACGCTGCTGGTTGGCTTTGGTGCCTGGAGCGTGAACTTGAGGGTGACGGTGCTGAGTGGGCCGATTCTGCCCGACTCTTCGTTTACGGTCAACCATGATGGAAGGCCTTCAAGATGCCAGCTGACGGTTTCGGCTGTCGTGTTCTTGAACGAAACCGAAGATTCCTCGCCTATCATAGTGTCGAATGAATAGAATTTGAGTTGGTCAGTGGTCCATTCGAGTGAATGCATGTCGACATAGAAGTTCCAGTTGATGTCGTTGGAGATGTTCTCGTGGCGGTCGGAAATGTCGCGCAGAGCCACCTTGACGGTGTTGCCCTGAAGGCGTGACGGTGCATCACGGAGGGTGATGACAACTGAACGCTCTGTAGTGGTGAAATCGAAATCGAGGCGCTGGAGAACGGCAACCGACTTGAGGCCTGGAGTGGATTCTGCCTCTGAATAGCCATTGCCAGTGGCTGCTCCGCATTGGCTGGTGCTAATGTCGAGGAGTGAGAACGATGTGATGTTGTCCTTCGTCTGCTCGAACGGATAATATGCTACAAGGCCATTGACTGTCTTTGGATCGAGACGCTCGAAGCGCTGCTGATTGACGTAGTTGCCCGTGAGTGTACCCTTCCAGATGCGGAACTCGTCGATGTCGCCTGCGAAGTGGCCCACATAATCGATTGGTTCGGTCACAGCCGTACTGCTGTCGAGCGAGTGGCGGGCTCCGATTGTCACTTCGTTAGAACCGAATACAGGAATGTCGGTCGACTGGAGCTGTGCCATTTCGCGGCCATCGATATAGAGGTTGGTGCTTCCGTTGCGATGCATATTGAGAGCGAAATGGTGCCAATTACCATCGAGAACGGAATCGCTGCTCATCCAGATGCGACGGCCCGAAGCATAGAACTCAAGGCTGCCTGTGGTGGATGTTTCGAGTGAGAGCATTCGTCCGTTGGCCGACCAGATGGATGCATTGGCCTGTGGCAATGCCTTGAACCATGTTTCGACCGTGTAGTTGTCGTATTCGCCGATGTTGCAAGGGTCGATATTGACAGAGAGCTGACCGGTTCCGTCGAGCTTAAGAGCCTTGTTTGGTGCATTGATATACCAATTGACCACAGGCGCATTGAGGTCGTAGCCATGAATGTCGTCGTGGACAACATTGCCCATGCCTTCGTCCATTGGCCAATATGCCACAAGTCCTGGAGTGAACATCTCCTTGGTGGTGTACATCTGGCTCTGACTTTCAGTCATCGAGCGGGCCTTGTTCCATAAGGCGAGTTCATGGATTGCTCCAGAGAAATTCTTACCTATCTGGATTGGGCCGTTGGCACTGTAGGAAACGACTGGCAAATTCTCGAAGAGGCGTGTTGTGCCATAATCGTCGGCTATCTGTGCATTGAACACACTCTGACCCGAACCTTCGAAATCGTCGATATAGTTGCAAGAGAAGTATGTCCAGTTGCCAAAGTCGATGGTCTTCTCCGAAACGACGCGCTCGCCACCGAAGACGAGTACGAGATGGCCGTCGGCATCGACATTGATTGAGAATCCATTCTCGGCAATACCATGACTGACAATGGAAGCCTCATCCGTTGGCTTATTGAGCAAGAGCCAGCATTCGCCGGAGAAGTCGTGGTTGTAGAGGTCGAACTTGGCATCGGTAGTAGGACTGTTCTCTGTGCCGTTGAGCTGAAGAGCCGTTGCATGGTTGACCTGAGCTCCGTTGAGTTCGCCCATGATGATGATGTTGTCGGCCGTTATCTTATCGTTTTCGATATCTTCGTTGAACTGAACACTGATTACATCGCCCTTATTGAGCACATAGTCGCTTGGCGATGGATTGCCCACCACTGCAGGGCGCTGAGTGTCCTTCGTGATGATGAGAGGCTCGGAATCGCGCCAAACCTGGTCGCTGCCTTCGCCTGCATAGGTGCGGACAATGAATGTGTACTTGCCATCAGGGAACACGGTCTTGTCCTTCATATTGATTTCGTAGTTGAACGAAGTGGTTTCAGGAAGCAACTTCTTGCCCTCCACCGACTTTATCGTCCATTCGTCGGCAAGGGTGTAGTTGGCCTCGCTGCCATACTTATAGAGGAGTTCCACACGCTGAAGGCCTGCGAAATCGCGGTCGTAACCAGAAATCTTGATTGGCAAATCAGTGCCTGAAGCGATGTTGATAACGTCCTCAGTCGATGTAATGACGGATGGACTGCTGGTTGGCTTGTATTCGGCAATGATTACATGAGTATCACCAATGACTCCGACTGGAGTGAGTGGGTCGTTCTGTCCTGGCGACATGAAGAGGAGTGTGGCTTCGAGTCGCTGCTCGGAAAGGTCGGTTTGAGTCATCGTCACATATTTCACCACTTCTTCCTTTGGAGGAATGATGAACGACAACTGATTGAACTTGGCTCCATCGACCTCAACATTTGGCTTGCCCACACTGTCCTGGCCCTTGAGAGAGAAGAGGTACTTCACTGTATCGTTCGACTCTGATTCGTTGCGGAGGTGAACCTCAAATGTGGCAGGACTGCCCGGTTCGAGACCTGTGAGATGGTCGACCTTCACAGAGATAGAAGGCTTCTCCATCTGCATTGTGGCTGTCATGATAGTGGTGCCTGGCTGATAGAAGAGTGTCTTCTTCTCGCCTTCGTATGGGTCGTGAGTGACTCCGGCACGTGTGACGAAGATAGGACTTCCCCATGGTCCCTCAATCTTATCACCTTCTTCCATAATGTTGTAGATATCTACTGTCAGACGGTCGGCTTCGTTTGGCTTGATGGTGTAAGAGAACTTGCGGGTTGTGGCATCGGTGGTGTTGTGGTCCTCGTCGAACTTACCCATGATGTGCACACCATTGGTGTTGACGGTTCCTACATAGTTGAACTGGAAACCCCACTTCAATACGGCTGATGCCTCATAAGAATGAGTCCATGTATGACCTGAACTTTCAGATGTAGTCACACTTTGTTCGCCAGTGTATTGCGAACCCGTACCGACTGAAATATTTGAAGGTTGCGAGCTGCCATTGATGGCCTCAACCTTTCGCTGCTCGTTTGCCTTAATGGCATCCTTCCAATCGCGTACATAGCAGTTGCAGAGGTGAACCGTGTTTTCGTACAATATGCCGTTGATGGCATTCGTAGGGAGAATCATCTTATAACTTGGACCCTCCATCTCGTTGTCGCTGGCAAGACTGCCCCAAACGAGGGAGTCGGTGTTGTCGGAACCATAACGAGGGTCGGATGGGTCGAGAGATGTGACGAAGATAGCATTGTCGATGCAATCACGAGTGTAACCAGTGTTTGGCTTGTAGTTGGCATCGTAAATCAAGAGGCTGTCGCGACGCTGAAGGATGATTGGAATCACTTCGTTGAGAATTTCGTACTGAGTGTAGTCGAATGTTGTGGCAAATCGACTGCCCATACCCATCTCTTCCTCAAGACCTACATAGAATCGGCCCTGCGAATCGCGGTGAAGACCGATGGTGCGCATCATTCCATAGACATTGTTGTAGCTTGTACCGAAATAAACATCGGCATCTGGACCTACAAAGTTCTTGCTGGATGACGTAGTGATGGCCGTTGTGGTAGTGATTGAATACGAACTGGCATCATGGTAGGTGTAGTAGGCTCCATACTTGGCATCGGAATTGATTTCGCTCTTGGCTTGAGATGTGTTTACAAGAAGCATACCCAGACCTGTAGCCACCTTCACTTCAGGACCTAAATAGAGATTGGTAGTTCCCTTGTAGCCACCACCGCCTTGCTTGCTGTGGGAAGTGGTTACGGTAAATGTATTGTCTTCCTTGAACGAAGCTGAAGAACCAGCGCCTGGTGGGTCACGGAGCACCATAAGAATGTCGGAAGGACCTTCGGTGAGGAAGTTGCTACCCGTTGGCAGACCTCCGAACACAAGGACATTGAACTCGCCATTCTTGTCCCAAGGCATTGTGCGGTCGCCGAGATGCAGAATGATATTCAGATTGCGGGTGAATGGAGAAACGATATTTGGATAGCCGGCAACGAAACGATAACGGGCATTTCCGAGTGAATCGAGTTCGATATCGCGTACAATGAGTGAATCAGGACAAACCGAACCGTCTTCGAGCATTACAATCTGCTCGCCACAATATTCGTTGGTAATATCGACAGTGGCTCCAACGAGTGGGTCTTCATAGACAACGGTGTCGCCCGAGTCGTAGTTGAAATATTTCTCGGCTGCATGAATCTCATATTCGTATTCGCGTGCTATCGTATAAACCGGATAATTGTAGGTATACTTCACTGTGCCATCATCTGCTACTTCATAGAGTGGCAATGTAGTCACTTCACCGGTTGTCTTATCCACATAATCGAAAGCATCATCGCCAAAGGCACCATCGTTGTTGGTCACTTCGGTCAGTTCGATAACTGCATCCGACAAGTAGTTGAGAGTGTAGTTCTCAACAAACTCCACGCTTCGTAAAATACTGTCAACCTCAACTGAATCTGCCTGCAAAACTCCGACATTTGTAGCGTCGAGGCGTGGAAGCGTAACGAACTCAATATCTGGATTGTGGAGCAAACGGGCACTCTCTACCTTATAGTTGCAAGGAGGGAGCAATGCAAGGAACTCACCTGTGACGGAGTCGGTGATGATATGAAGTTTCTTCACTTCTTCCGTACTTCCTCCACCTACATAGGCACGGCTGTGAACATATTTCTGGGATTTCTCAGGAATAGCATATATGAGGGTTGAATCAGCATTGTGTGAAACTCCAAGTTCGTCGTATGTCACATTGAACTTATAGTCGCCAACCGAAAGAACGAGTTCGGCAATACCGATATTATTCGTACCAACGCCACATCCGGCTGTAAGTGTATCCTGAACTTCACCTCCGGCTACACGACCAACTACTGGTACCAATGTGTTGTCGAAGAACTGAAGGCCCTTGATTTCCTGGTCGAAATAGAACTTGGTCTTTTCTTCGCCATCAGTTTGGGCTGGCCAAATACCATCGGCCACGAATGTGTGGTAGTCTTTCTTCACCTCAATGAAGTGGTTGCCGATAGGAACATCGATTGAGAAATGACCGTTATCGTCGGTTTCAAGCATCTTACCGTCCTTCGAACAGATATTTCCGTCGACATACAACTTGGCTCCCGTTACAGGAATGGTAGTTCCCTCGAAGAATACATCTCCACTTACTGGGAAACTTGAAACATCCGTGAAGTCAACATTATTGTGATTGAGCGATGTGGCACTTACATAACAGTTCTTGATGCTTGGACTGAACTCATGGATTCCAAACGTTGGAGTAACGGTATAGTTCGTACCATTACTTGCAAACGGAACACCACGAATGAGGTAATTACCATTGGAATCGGTAATGCCATAAATCTTGAGGTCGGCTGGAACGAAATCCGACATCTTACCCGAACCAACACTTCCATGATGGTTGTTTGGAACGCCTCCTGTGGCACTGTAGTCGTAGGCACTTGTGATTCCAGTGATTCCTTCATCCATTGGAATGTAGAGTGCCAACTGGTCTTCCTGACCCGTAAGGAGATGGTCGTAGTTGGCCAAGATTTCTTCGTTGGTCAGTTGCTTCTTCCACAGACGAAGGTCGTCGATATAGCCGGCAAACGAATTGCCAATGCTATCGTGTGGCATTGCAAAGGTAACAGTCGAAACATTCACGGCTGGATTCTCTTCTCCACTTGAGATAGATGCACCTTCCACCGTCTGGAAGTCCTTCACCTTCAATACCTGCCATGAAGATTTTCCATCACATGTGATATTCAGATGAGTGTACTCGTTAGGAGTGAGTGTGATGTCGGTCGGCGACTTCTCATAAACAATTTCTGTACCGTCAGTTGATGTCGCCACTGCAAGCATCAAATCATATCCCTCACCACTCTCTTGGCGTTCGGCATAGAGATGGACAAGACCAGGAATCTCGAAAAGGCTTGAACGAACCACTGGTTCCACGTTTTTGCCTTCATAGATGTCCTTATCGATTGCCACCCACATCTGAACAGAGAATGGCTGATTGGCAGCAAAGAGGCTGTGAATGGTGTCGGTAACGTTCACACCACCTGCACCATCGTTGACACGAAGTGAATAGAAGGCTGGAGTGAGGTCTTGGTCGTCGTGCTTCTCAAGCGAAACCTTTACATCCTTCACTGCTGTTCCCGAACCAAATGTAATCTGACCACCGATTGAACCGGATGCCTGACAGAAACCTTCGTCAATCTTTCGCATATCAGAAGTTTGTTCGTTAGTGTCGGAACAAGTAGTGCGGGAAAGCACCTTATACTGATAGTAACCACCAACGGCTACATTATTGTCATCGTAAGTGTATGAAGTGGCAGTTCCAGAAACGGAATAAATCATTGCCCAATCCGACTCATTGTTCGAACTGAGTGGACGACGATACACTTCATAGTTTGTTTGGGCAGTACCATACTGCTCTGCATTCCATTTCAACTTCACGCTTCCCGCATAGGTTCCCTTTGAGACATCAAGTCGGGTGATGTGGCTTGTTCCCTGGATAACGGCAGGAATAGTGTCGGAATAGAATGTCATATCGAGCATATTGATTGCAATTCGATAGTTGTAGATATCACACGAACTGGTGATGTCCCTATGTGTGAACGAGTGTTCCTTGGCTGAAGTAGAACGAAGTCGGACCGAACCGGCTGTCTGCCATTCTTCCTCTGCATTGAGTTGGTACTCAACCAAGAATTCCAGATTGCCACTGAGTGGAATCTGTGGATGTGTCCATGTGAGCTTGATGGCGCTCTTGCCTTCCTCGGCAGAAAGGTGGATTGGAACATCGCGTACAATAGCAACATCGATAGAGCGGGTGATGTCGCTGTATGATTGTTTTGCATCCCATTCGTTTGGAACGAACACCACATCGTATGTGTAAGAAGTGTCGTATTCAAGGGCTACATCAGTGTCGGTGTATGTGCGTTGGGATTCTTCGAGTGTGGCAATCAAAATACGATTGGTATCATCATCGCCCTTCACCCTACGATAAACATACCACTTTCCAGGAAACACCGTTGTCTGTGTCGAGCGATCCCAACTGAGGGTAATAGTCTTTTTCCAGATGTTGTAGTCGCCTCTCAGATTTGTTGGATAAAGCATTGGTTCCACCGAAATTGTCTGGTATGGAATGTAGTAGCGTTGTTCGATGCGAGCCGACTCGTCTATGGCGTTTTTGATGCTGAATGACTTATAAACATCCATTCCCGCATAGAAGAGGAGCGAATCGGCATTACTGAATGTTTTTGACAATTTCAAAACGGAAGTACTGTCGGTGGTAGTCTTTGAGAACAAAGCGCCTTTACCGTTTGGCTGAGAATAAAGAGCATACAACACAGTGTAGCCATTCTTCGTATATTGACCAAGAGGAATTTGCTTATCTTTAGCCACACCTCCATCAAAACGATATTCGATTGTTTGGTCGCCAACACGCTTCACCTGTGCAACAACAGTAGGTGTATACAATTCGCATTCGAGTTCCTTCATGAATGTCCTATCACGACTTCCGTTATCGTCGATGTCCCATTCTCCAGTAACACTAATGCCCCTGAAACCTTTTTGTATCGTTTTTGTGGAAGGATAGAAACGGTATTTGCCAATCTCATGGTCGCCTCTGTCGTCGTGGCCAAGATATTGCAACAGACCATAGGTTTCATTATACAGAGTTGCCACCGCATGGTTCTTTGAACAGTTTGGATAATTGTAGATCTGTGTTTTAGTTCCATCCTTTGCGATGACGTAGAAATTAAGGTTGTGCATCACGTCATCGAATCCATGGAAGTCTTGGAATATTACCTCAAACTCGAAATACGGATGGTCAGGCGTAATCTTTGCCTCTCCGCGAATCTTCACATAATCCTGAGGATTCTTCGTATCAGCCATTGCATTGGTTGCAAAAGCCAATCCAACCAACATTGCCATCACAATGCGGCAGCAATGTCTCAATTCATAAAAACTCTTTTTCATATTCTTTTTTATTTGTACTTCGTAAGGAAAAAGGTTTGTCACCGACTTACGGTCGGTTACATTTCTTTCAATTCTACACCTTATTATATTTATTATACTATATTTAAGGCTGCAAATATACAATATTTCTACAAAACGACAATAATCACATTGGTTTTTTATGCGAGAAACATACAAAATCACCCATGAAGGTCTATTTTCCACTCTTCCAAACAACAAGCTGACTACCTCCTTTATCTGGTTAGATTCATGGGGCTTATAATCCCAAATATTGGCAAAGAAACGTTTTTTCTCAACAAATTTTCAAATTATTCTCATTTTTTCATGTCATATTACAAATTATTATTATCTTTGCCAATGAATTAAGTAATGTATGATGACTTTGAAGGGCATGAAAAGCAGTATTTGACTATAATATACGCAAACAAATCAACTAAGCAACAACCGATAAATAAAAACAAACATGATAAAATTCCTGTTCTCTCGCCACTGTGCGACCTACATCCGTATTGCCAAACGTTATGGATGTTGGCCAGAAAAAGTATATAAACTTGCACACAAACCCAATTCCGTTCTCTTCGACGAAACGGACGAGCAAATCATGCACGATCTGAAAGTGGAAGGCGTGATTCAAAGAAAGAAGCACCATCATCACCATCATTAAACTACTATAAGAATCATTTTCATGTACAATGTACAATTTAAAACTTTGAACATTGAACTTTGAACTTAAAAACAAGAAGAGCAACCTCATGAGATTGCTCTTCTTCTATTAGATATAATCCCATCATTCCCCCTTGGGGGGAACAGGAAGGGGGCTTGAAGCTTTTATTTCACCAAATACTTCTTGCCATTCTGGATGAAGATGCCACGACCCAGAGGACGAACCACCTTCTGACCCATAAGGTTGTAGATTTCAGATTTGCCAACCTTCATATCATCCGACATTTCAATGCCCTTGATTCCGGCTGCAAGGTCTACTGCCACACTGTTCGACCACTGACTTGTTCCTTCTCCAGCGCATGCCTGTACCTGATAAGTATAATAGTGGTCGAAGTCGAGATTCTGGAACATATAGTCGGTTGATGTGATGCCAGTGATTGTAGTCACTTCCTTCTTCACACCACCACCTGTTGTAATCTTAATGTCGTCGAGATAGTAGCGGCACTTAGGGTTTTCCACATAGAAATCTACACAGAATGTCTCTGGAACATCCTCAAACACGAGAGTGTGGCTTTCGCCCGTTGCTTCCACTTCCTGATACATGATAGCCTCATCGTCGCCATCGAGAATCCATACACTGATTGTGGCTGCATCGGTGTTGTATGGTTCTTCACGGAACGAAACTGTAACTGTACCTGACGATGTCTGAAGATAAGGAGTTGCGAACTCGCTTCCATACTTTGACGAACCGAGACGAATCTTGCCCACGGCTTCGAACACTTTGTAGTAGTACCAACCTGTGGTGTGCATCTTGCTCGACTCGTTGGTTTCGCTTACTTCAGCACTTTCTGCCGAATTGTTCATCAGACTGAAATCTTCTTCGAGAAGTGTAGTCTCTGCTGTTTCAGTTGGGTTCTTCTCTACCGAAGTGAGTTGGATTGTATAGCTTTCAGCACCTTCTACAGCCGACCATGTGGCCTTGAAACTATTGGCTGTGGCATTCTGTGCTTCATTTGCTACAGGGGCATCGATATCAATTCCTCCCATGAATGAGAATGAAATCAAGCCATCCTGAGATTCTGCGATATTCTCTATTGGACGACCCAAGAACTTGCGACCGTCCTTTGCTGCAGTGAAGAGAGTTGCTGCTGGTTTCGACGTGTCGGTGAGAGCTGTATTGTTTGTAGTGCCAGGATAAGGGTCGCCTTCGAGGTCTTCTACTGTAGCATATGTATAACCCATATAACGTCCAGTGGCAAAAGTGCCATCGGCTGGAACGATTGTGTAGCGCTGGTGAGAACCATCGTTGTTGACTGTGCCCATATACCAAGCATATTCATCATAATCAATGTGGGTTATGAGCATACCATGACCATAGGCATAAGTGTCCCAACTCGTTTGCTGATGGTTTTCGAGAAGATAGAATTCGTCCTTGTTGGCATCGTTATAGATGATGTATGCATCTTTTGCTTCCGTGATAGGTTTCATGCCCTCTACCTTGCAACCATGTTCGAGCACTGTTGGTTCAATCCAACCACAGAACATACGTTCATAAGCTGTGTAAGGAGCAGGAACACTGCCCTGATAGTCGTTGTTTTCGTTGAAGTAAGGACCATTGTAGCTTCCATAGTCGAGTACACTCCAACTATCCATACCAAAGTTGCCTTCATCGCCTGTATCGTAAGCATCAGGAAGTCCGAGGCAGTGGCTGAACTCATGAACAGCCGAACCGATTCCGTCCATTCGAGTGCCTGATGCGCCCCAAAGTTCGCTACTGCAAGCATAAATATCGATGATTGTCTGGTCGAGTGTGAGGTAGTTGTTGTAGTCGGATGAATACAAATCCCATTCGTGAGGCCAAACAGTGTTCTCATCATCTGATGATGACTCTGAATATCCTGCATAGATTACATAGACTTGCTCCACTTCTCCATCACCATTCCAGTCGTAATCGCGGAAGTTGACATCATTATCAGCTTTCTGACAAGCCTCTGCAATCATAGCACCTGGACGCAAGTCATCTCCGTTTCTGTTGTTGCCTCCATAGTAAGCCATATTCTGAGAGAGTGTGTAAGGACCTACGACATCAAAATCGATGGTGAGCTGTCCGTAACTCTGGTCGTAGAAGTAGTCGCGTACACTGCCGATATGTTTGTTCTTGCTGTAGCCCTTCTTGTTGAACATATCGTCGAATTCACTGCGAGTGTTGAGTGAGTTGAACTTGACATCCTTGAAGTTGACCAAGATCACAAGACCTTTCTTTTCGCCAGTGGTAGCATCATTGAGGCGACGCTTTACCATACGCTGTGCGCGGTGGTCGTTGCGAGCTTTCAGTTTCTTGCTCCAATTGGCCTGCATGTTCTTTGCCTCGAAGACAGTTGCCTCACGGTAAGTACCATCTGCCTGATGCATCAATGGTTTGCCTTCTTTTGTTGAATAATAGTGGAAATTCTCATCACCACGGAGCATTGCTGTGATTGTGCTCCCATCGGATGCCTTGAGAGTAGTAGTTCTTCTGCGTGCAGGAATTGCAAGCACTGAAAGTCCTACAGAAAGCATCACTGCCATCAAAATTAATTTCTTCATCTTGTATTATTTACTATTTAACAATTTACTATCTGATAACTGGTATCTTGTTATTTCGTTATTTATCTACCACAAAGAACGAACGCTTCCCGCGGTCGAATCCTATGTTGTCGCTACTGACCAAGCGTTCGATGGTTCCGTCGCCCGAAAGGTCGGCAGGGCGACCGCTTATCACGTTTCCGTCGGCATTCATGAAGAGGATTCCATCTGCCACCTGGAGTGCAAGGTCGATATCATGAACCGACATCAATATGCATTTGTTCATTTCGTGAGCCAAGCGTCGGAGCAAGAGCATCATTGCCACCTTGTTGGGATAGTAGAGGAAAGCCGTCGGTTCGTCGAGCAGAACGATGGGAGTTTGTTGTGCAATGGCCTTTGCTATCATCACTCTCTGACGCTCTCCGTCACTCAGTGTCTGGAAGTTTCGTTCGGCCACATTCTCGGCTCCCACCCATTCGATGCATTGGTTGACAATCTTCTCGTCGGCATCGGAAAGTCGTCCCCAGAATCCCGTGTAAGGCATTCGTCCCATTGCCACCACCTCGAAAGCTGTGAGGTCGTGGATATGACTGTTGTCGGTCAATACCACACTCAGTTCCTTTGCCATTTCGTCGGCTGTATATGCATCGCTTTTCTTTCCGTGGAGCAACACTTCGCCTTGCAATGCTGGTTGGAATCGTGCAATGGTTCGCAGAAGAGTTGATTTGCCGGCTCCGTTCGGACCAATCAGACAAATGAGTTCGCCCGAATGCAAACATACATTCAGGTCCTTGCTCACCACTCTTTCTTCGTTTCCGCTCCTATAGCCGGTGGTTATGCCGTTCAATTCTACTGCTATCATCTTGTGTACAATCCTTTACATGTATAATTGACCATGTACAAAAGTACATTTTTTAAGTCGCCCCTATGGGGGGAGATTTAGAGGGGGCTTATCCTCAATCACCCTCCAATTATCGCTTTGATTCCATATTTCCCGAACTGGCGAATGCATCTCTGCTGTTCGGCCTCGGAAGGAGTAGCCATCGGCAGATTCTCGGGGTTGTAGGTCGAACCCAATTTCTCGTGCTTGCCCTTGCCGATATCATGGTAAGGCAGAAGATTGACTGTCTTTCTTGCCCAAGGAATTGAAGCAAGGAACTGAGCCGACTGCTCAATATTCTCTTCGTCGGCATTCACTCCGTCAATCAACGGAATGCGGATGAAGAAGTCGATGCCTCTTTCAGCCAAGAAACGGATGTTGCTGAGAATCTTTTCGTTGCCGACACCCGTGAATTCCTTGTGCTTCTTCGAGTCCATGTGCTTCAGGTCGACGAGGAACAACTCGCAATTCTGAGCCACTTCCTCCACCACTTCCTGTGAGGAGAACAATGTTGTGTCCACGCATCGGTGGAATCCTCTCCGTCCCAGTTCTTTCAAGAGTTCGAGCAAATACTGATAGTGCATCAGCGGTTCGCCTCCACAGATGGTTACGCCTCCGCCCTCGCTGTCTTCCATCACCTTGCGTTCTTTCTCCACCACCTCCATCAGTTGGTCCATTTCCCATTCTTTTCCGCCTATTCGCATGGCGAGGGTTGGACACACTTCGGCACACTTGCCACACATCTGGCACACTTCCTCATTGGCTTTGATTCCGTCGGGTGTGAGGGTCAGGGCCTTTTGTGGACAGGCTTCAATGCACGACTTGCATCCGATACATTTCTTCTTCGTGTACATCCGCTGTGGGCGTTCGTCCCAACCCTCTGGATTGTGACACCACACACATCGAAGCGGACAACCCTTCATGAAGATGGTCGTACGAATGCCTGGACCGTCGTTGATGGCAAAGCGTTTTATGTCGAAGATTTTAGAACTCGTCATTCTCTGTTCGGGCAATAATCTCGTTTTGAAGTTGTTCGGTCATATCGTTGAAGTAGTCGCTGTAGCCAGCCACTCTGACGAGCAAGTCCTTATAGTTGTCAGGATTTTTCTGAGCATCGAGCAGTGTGGCAGTGTCGACGATATTAAACTGAATATGGTGTCCTCCCAGAGAGAAGTAAGTGCGGATAAGGCTTGCCAACTTCTTGAGGTCTTCCTCGCGCTTCATGAGGTTAGGCACGAATCTCACGTTGAGCAACGTACCGCCACTCTTTGTCTGGTCGAGTTTGCCGAGCGACTTGATGACCGATGTAGGTCCTTGAGTGTCGGCACCGTGAGCAGGGGAAGTTCCGTCGGAAATGGCAAAGTGTGCCAATCGTCCGTTAGGAGTGGCACAGCAGACACTGCCGAAATAGTTGTGGCAAGTGGTGCTGAGCATATTGAGATAAGTCTTTCCGCCTCGAGTGTTTGGTCGGCCCTCGATGGCATTGACCAAGTCGTTATATACTCGAACAGCGATTGAGTCGGCATATTCATCGTCGTTGCCGAAGAAAGGCGTGTGGTTGATGATGTATTGGCGCATCTTTTCCTCGCCCTCGAAGTTCTTCTTCATGGCATCCATCAACTCTTCAATCGTGAATCGCTTGTCCTCGATGACGTGTTTCTTGATTGTAGTGAAGCAGTCGGTGATGGTGCCGAGGCCAGTACACTGGATGTAGGTCGTGTTGTAGCGGGCACCTCCGCTGTAGTAGTCCTTGCCCTTTGCTATGCAGTCGTCGATGAACAGACTGAGGAATGTGGCAGGGGCATAGAGTGAGAACATGCGCTCGATATAGTTGTTGACAGCCAATTTGAGGTTGACGAAATATTCCATCTGGCGCTTCCAAGCATCGTAGAACTGCTCGAACGTGGTGAATGTGCGAGGGTCGCCCGTTTCGATTCCGAGACGTTTGCCCGTGTTAGGGTCGATTCCGTTGCCGAGCATGATTTCGAGAATCTTCGGAGTGTTGAGATAACCTGTGAGGATGTAGGCCTCCTTACCGAATGCACCCACTTCGATGCATCCCGAGCAACCGCCTTCGTTGGCATCGCCCTGAGTCTTGCCCTGACGAACGAGTTCCTTGGTGTAGGTGTCGGGATTGAACACAGATGGATAGCCGAAGCCTTGACGGATGACCTTGCAGCCAGCAATGAGGAAATCATCTGGAGTCACCTTGCTGATATGGATTGACAGACCTGGCTGCAATTCGTGGAGCTCTTCCTGCACCTCAAGCATGATGTATGAGAGTTCGTTGGTTGCATCGTTACCGTCGCGGTCGATTCCGCCTATGTTGATATTCGTGAAGTCGTTGTATGTACCCGATTCCAGAGCTGTGATTCCCACCTTTGGAGGAGCAGGTTGGTTGTTGAACTTAATCCAGAAGCAACTGATGAGTTCCTTCGCCTTCTCGCGAGTCATCGTTCCGTCCTCAATTCCCTTCTGATAGAAAGGCCAGAGGTGTTGGTCGATGTGTCCTGGATTCATGCAGTCCCATCCATTGAGTTCGGTCACGGTACCGAGGTGGACGAACCAATACATCTGAATGGCTTCCCACATGTCGCGAGGAGCATAGGCAGGTACGTGATGACAAACGTCGGCAATTTTCAGGAGTTCGGCCTTGCGCTGGGCATCCTCACATTCGGCAGCCATCTTCTCAGCCAACTGTGCATGACGCTCTGCAAACAGGATGGCAGCATCACACGAGATGGCCATTGCCTCCAGTTCCTGCTGCTTGTCGGTAGCCTCAGGGTCGTGGATATAGTCGAGGTTCTGGATGTTCTCCTCGATCATTCGCTTGCAGTCGAGCAATCCGCGGCGATACATCTTGCCGTCCATTGCCGTGTGTCCGCCGGCACGCTGTTCCATGAATTCGGTGAACACGCCACTGTGGTAAGCTTCTTCCCATTCCTTGCTCACGTGGCCGAAGATTCTCTCTCTCTGAGTCTGTCCCTGCCAATAAGGAATCACGTCGCGCTCATACTGGTCGATGTCAGCCTGAGAGATGTGGTAAGGCTGGAGTTCACGAGTGTCGAGCACGTGGAGGTCGTCCACAGAGTGGCAAGTGAGTTCAGGGAAAGTAGGCACAGCCTTAGGCACCGGTCCTCTCTCGCCCACGATGAGTTCGTCATCACCGATATATATGGTTTTCTTCTTGCAGATTTCGTAGAAGTTCTTAGCGCGGAGTACGGCAATAGGCCATTTTCCCTCGTTCTCACGGTAGAAAGCCGTTTCGATGAGAGCACGTTCGATAGAGAGTGTAGTAGGAGTGTCCAGACTGAGCTGGTGTAGACGTTTGATGCGGTCGTTCATACCGCCGTCGTTGTTCGGATACTTAAGAGGAAAATTCATATCACATTAGTTTTTTTAGTGTGCAAATATAGTGCAAATTCCCGACATACAGCACACAAAATAAAAATATTCAGTATTTTTATATTGAAATAGGCTTTATTGGCTTTTCAGTTCAAGATTCAAAGTAGTTTTTTCTCTTTGATTTTAGTTTTGGATTTTTTAGAAAATAAACCATAAAAACACCTTGCAAGAGCCTTTTTCCTTCGGAGAATCCTGTTGCCTATTCATCTTGTCAAATTATGAATAAATTCCCATTTGTCAATCTGAACAGACATCAGCCGTGCTTCGCACTTTGCAGGCTCTTCCAAAGCCATAAACAATCGCTTCGCTCAAAACAAATTCAACCTTAACGATAACGATAAAAGTGTAGAGTTCAGAGTTTAGAGTGGAGAGAAATTTTAATTCGACGAAGTCAATTCAACTACTATCTTCTATCTAATATCTGCTAACTGACACCTACTATCTTCTATCTACTAACTGCTGAAAGCCTGTTTAATTTTGTTTATCGTTTGGAATGTGTGCGGAGCAATCAGGATTGCAGAGGTGGTGGCAGTGGCTTCTTCATGGGAACTTGTTCACGATGGAGAAGGTGATGCCGACGCATCTATGCCCAAAGGGCAGCACACATTACAAAGGTTTTTTAGGTTTTTGTTCAAATAAAATTTTCAAAGTTCAAAAAAAGCCGACACACTCGAAGTGTGCCGACTCACTGATAACGAACCCATCTTCCCCCCTTGTGGGGGGATAAGAGGGGGGCTTTGACCTTTAATGACTCAGAATATAATTATATATCTGCATCACGTCGGTGGCATTCACCTTTCCGTCGCTGTTCACATCCTCCGATTCGCCGGCAGCGATTGGGAAGTAGTTAGCAGCTTTGCCCCATTGTTCCTTTAATTGTGGGATTACACTTTGCTTTGCAAATATATACGCATTTGTCACACAATTAATTTCATACCCTAACGATTCAAAGTTGTTGGATAGGCACATGATGAATTTAAGATTTGTATATAAAAATGCGAATTGCTCGATTGTTGTGACTGTCTCAGGAATAAACAAGCATGTAATGCCTTCCATCAAAGCATATTTACGAATTCCGGTAACAGGCTTGCCGTTCACAGTGGAAGCGATTTCCACAATTTGCGATGCAGGTGAGACAAGAAATACAGAATAAGATTTGTTGTCCTTCGTATAGTACAATATCGTGCCTTCTCCCTTATAGCCCAGTTCCGGCAAATCGATGTTCAAGTTGGTCAGGTTGTTGCAGTATGCAAAGTACCTGCTTTTATTTTCATCATACGTCAGGCTTTTCACCTTTGCAGTGGAAGGGATAGTCAGCGACTTCAGATTTGCACAATAATCAAAAATACGCAAATCTACAGTTGCCCAATCCGAAGGGTTGATAACGACATCAGTAAAGCCGGAGTTATTCACCAGCCACGACAAGTCCACAGAAGAATCAATATCCCCTGTGCCTTCAAAGATTATTGTCGATCCGTCGCATTCCGAAAACATTTTCTTCATTATGCGTACGAAGTCGGCCATTGATGCAGCGTAATAAAACTTGGAATCAGTGCAGCGTTTGAATGCATTTTCATCAATTGTGATACTGTTCACATGAGGTATGTGTATTTCCAGATGATGGTTATAAGAAAACGCATTCTTTCCTATGCTTGTCACCGTTTTAGGAATATAGACGCACATTTCGTCACATATCATAGAGAAAGCATAGTCCCCAATGTGAGTGACACCTTCCTCGATGTTTACAGCCGTAATAGTCTTATCATGCCAAGGCTCATAGTTGTTGTTGTAATCCTTCATCTTTCCCTTTCCATAGATAGTGAGCACACCATTCACCAGCGACCAATTGACATTATCACCGCAATTGCCACCATCGAATGTTTCGATGTTCGTGAAGTTCTTCCATGTATCAGCAGCCTTATAAGCCGAAGCAGCACCAAGAGGCACATAGAGGGTGCAGCTGCTCATGTCCACATTCTGAAAAGTATTGCTGCTAATCGATACCGGACTTGCCATTTTTGCAGCGACCGACTTCAATCCCGTGCAACGCATGAATGCTGCAGTTCCGATTTTCACCACCGAACTCGGAATTTCAATGCTTGTCAAGCCGGTGCAACCAGAGAATGCACACATTCCGATCTTCTGAATTGTGGAAGAAAGAAACACGGAAGTCAATTCCTCACATCCATAGAATGCATATTCGTCGATTCCGACCACCGAATAAGAGTATCCGCCAATCGAAACACTGTTTGGAACAGCCACATTGCCCATGTAATGAGCATCGCCCGCCACCACTACAAGCGTACGGCTCGTAGCATTATCGACACTATAACAAATCTCCACACCTTCAGCATTCGCCACCTTATAGTCGTAGTCAGACTCCGCGAAGGCATTAGTCATTCCAGCCAGTGCAAGGCCAATGATGAGTAAAAGTTTCTTCATAATTTCAAAGTTTTTATTATTTACAAATTAGTTATCCGATTTATACTTTCACGGTGCGAAGTTACGAAAAAAAAACGATAACGATAACGTTAACCAACAACTTTTTTACGAATTGACAGCAAATGGTACAAATTTTCAAGGTTCAAGGGTCTATAAAAAGCCGACACACTTGATGTGTGCCGACTCCCAATTCAATATTATGAAGTAAGTCTCGTCTCACGACGAAATAGTGAAAAAATTATCAAATATTATTTTATTGTCGAATCAGGTACCTGAGTCTTGAACCGAGTCAATCCACTTTTTTCACCACTCAATCAACAACAATGGCCAAAATTGGTATTCTTTATCCCCTGCCAATATCATAATATTCCATTTATGAAAATTAGTCTGAAATTTGACAGTCTTTATAATTTCTGTATCGCGAGTTGCATATTTGTCTTCAACCTCTTTCGTAAAAACATCGATAATATCACCATGCAACAAACTCTTGCACAAATTAAAGAAGTGCTCTAACTCAAAATAATCTAAACCATTTCTACGAGATATATCCACATAAAAATATGACATATTAGTTTTCTCAGGAACAAAGACGGTTCCACAGAAACGATATAGTCCAAATATTGGAGACGGCAATTCAACTATATTGTGTCTATTTTCATCAACATTTATTGGCAGATGGCATTGGGGTATTATACATCTAGCGATGTAGCTTAATGAATACCCATACTTATACTCCGATTTCAAACAAGATTCAAGATTATCTAATCTGCATATTTTTGTCGGAATATTTCGGGCGGCATAAATTAGCTGCGCCTTCTTTATAACCCCTTCATCATTTGTCACCAACATATCACAATATGATGCATAATATGCATGTATCGCATCAGTGATAATATTTACCATTGATTTTTTTTTGTCTCTACTATATCCATTTAACGCTAATGCTACATATTCCGCTATGAATACACTTTCATCATTATTGAAATTACTTTTTTCTATTGCGCTTTTTAATATTTTAGAAATATCTTTTTTCTCATCATTAGCATACAATTGCTTAAGTTGTTGACTTCGTTGATTAACCGGCAACCTATTAATATGGCTTAATGCTTTGTCCAATTCAGATGTTCTAATAGATTTAAGTACTATTGACTCCATATGTTCATCTGTAAGAATTGTGGATAACGTTTGTAAAAGCACGCTTAACCATTGATTGCAATTCTTTGATTCACAGTCATTAGTATTTGATAGCAGATTAGGAAAAGGTATTTCTCCTATGACATTCATACAAAAATTATATAATTCATCTCCCAACAATTGCCTTAAATATTGACATACGAGCTTCGGTTCGAAACCTTTATTAAACAATTCTATAAAAATATTATCATTACAAAACAATCTTTCAGGTGAAATTTTGCGCATATACATAGTATTGTTTGAGCAATCAAAATCCAGATAGTGTTGACCACAAATTTGCGAAATTGTAGCTATGTCTTGTTTATACTTTTCTGTATTGGCATTTGACCTTTTGAGATCCAGAATATGAGCTTTAGAATAAGAGAATATGAAATAATCTTTATATTGTATTAACGCATCGTATTCCGTCTTATATCTTTCTGATTTTAAATATGACACTATATTTTCATCCAAATATATTGTTAACATAATAAATTGATTGTTACATTCATAAACTATAGATTATGATTTTCCTTCTACTATTTTGATTTCTTCTTCTGTGAGACCATATAATTGATATACACGACTGTTGATTTCCTCTTCGGTAGATTCAATCTGATTACGTATCTCCATACATTTCTGTTGGCTGTTTAAGAAATAGTCCTCCCATTCATCTTGCTGACTAAGTGTAAGACGGACCTTCTGTTTTTTCAACTCTTTCTTCAATTCTGCAAAATCCAACATGTCAAATTCTGCTAAAGCCGCACTGACTTTCTCTATTCCTAAATTCTCTTGAATGCGCCTAACGAATCTTGCTCTCTGTTTCTGAAGGTCGGAATTGAGGTTCAGCATCTTGTCTGCAAGTGCCGACAAATCGGATGAATCAGATAAATCAGGGATTGGAATTTGTTCGAAATACTGTGGTTTCACTTCGATATATCCGCCATTACGCACAACGCAAATACTTGTAAGGAAAAACCAAACAATGCGGGAATTGAGAACGCATAGCAATGATTTGCTTTCTGTTGGAAGCATACATGCCGGTGCTGAGATTATGGTTCCCGTTGTATCAAAACTAAATTTGCCCTTATTCTGCAAGTTACCCCAAATGATTTTAGGTTGATAGAATAGATTATGATACGCACAATTTCTCAAATTGTAAGGTGTATTGCCTTTATCATATCTGGCGCTCAACTTTGGTTCGAAAGCCTCCAAGTGTCCCTTTATTGCAGGATATTCGTCAATATTAATTGCTGGTATATCATCATAACCATTGTGAGTGCAAATTAGATATTTTTCAATTGGGATATTACTCCACTGACATAAGTCTTTTCCTTCATACACACTCTTTATGATTTCAGCTGACTTGGCATCGACAGAAATAATTCTCTCTTTTGTAGGGCCGTCAACAATGAAAGCTTCATTTAAAGCAGTCTTTACTCCATAATAACTTTTTCCATATACATTTCTGATTGGTTTAAATGTGGAAATCTTCTTCTTGATTGCAACGGCTTCCACCGGATGGAAACTCCAACTACTCGAATCCAACGAATCTTGCTCAACCATTGTGGTATTCACGGCTGCTATCTCTACGTTTCCTTGCATTGAATGTGGAATCTTTATATATGGAAAGACATTGCCACTATTGTTTTGCTTGCTTAATATAAGAATTATTGGATAGGTGGTAGCACCTTCAAAGATTTGGACTTCAGTAAAGTCCACGCATGTTTCAACCTTCGTCTTTTGAGAAATGTATTGTCGTAAATTTTGCCCAGCAGTCGTTTTATCGAATGTATTGGAAATGAATCCGAAGATTCCACTTGACTTCAATATGTTCATTCCATGATTATAAAAGTAGGAGAACAAATCGCCATCAGGGGTATATACTTCATATGATTTTTTATAGTATTCTATTTCTTTTGCAGACAGCAACTCGGCCCGGACATACGGAGGATTGCCGATAACTACATCAAATCCACCATTGATAAAGACTTGTGGGAATTCAGCTTGCCAATCGAAGGCTTTTTCTCCTGCAACATCTGGGTCGGATATCAAAGAATTGCCACACTTGATATTATTGTTTAATGACGACAATTTCCTATTTGGCTTAGCAGTACGAAGCCATAAAGACAAACGAGCAATTTCTACGCTTTCTTCGTTAATATCAACTCCGAACAAATTGTTTTCGAGGATGGAGTTTTCTATATTTTGGAATACTATTTGTGAACCTGTAATTCGTGCTTGCATCTCATCTATTTTATGGTGTTCATCCATCAAGAACCGCAGAGCGGCATTGAGAAAGGCACCGCTACCACATGCGGGATCGCAAATTGTGATGTGCAATAGCCATTCACGATAAGTATCCAAAAGCTCCAGCATCTTTTGCTTTGTAGCCTTCTGACGGTTGCGGTCATCAAGAAACTTCTCTTCTGCAATACCGAGTTCCGCCATCTTCTCGGAACAAAGCTTGCCTACTGTGTTTTCAACTATATATTTTGTAATATACTGCGGAGTATAAAACACTCCATCTTTCTTGCGTTTCGAAACAGCTGGACCTTCACCCCTCTGAAGTTGGTTGGTCACATCCTCTATTTCTGTAAGGGAGTTTTCAAATATATGTCCAAGGATATTTACATCTACTTCGCTGACAAAATCATATTCACTCAATCGACGTGTGTGGGTTGCTAATAATTCGTCGGATATCGTGATACTATCCAGCACCTCGTCTGGCTTGAACATTCCACCGTTGTAGGCAAATATATCATATTCCTTCCCATGGAAACCCGTATCAAGATAGCCGAAATACTTGCGAATACGGCTATAAAGACTGATATTTTCATCCAAATCAAGTAGTTGTCGCCATTGGTCAATTATTTTTACCATTGAATTGGGAGGCAACAATCCTTCGTCTTCTGCAAAGAAAATGAATAGCAGGCGGTCAAGCAACTTCTGGGTTTTCTTGAAAAGCAATATTTTCCATTCAGCAGTGCTATGCACCCCTTCTTCCGTCGTGTTGTTTTGCAATATATCATCAAACAATTCACGTTTGAAGGCAATATAGTCTTTATAGAGTTTATTGGTTATCTGTTCCTCGCTTGATACACTTTCACTCTTTATGGATTTAGGTAAGTTACGCTTTATGTTTTCATAACTGAGACACAACCATAATATGTCAAACTCCTCACGAGAAAGCGAAAACAAATTCCATTCTATATAATCAACGGCATTGTCTATGTAAAAACGTAGTTTCTGAAAGTTTGAGATAACTACATATGTCGCATTTCTATGTTGGTTCTTGTAGCCAAATGCTTGACTCTCCACTTTGTCGATATCAGGCGTTTTCATATCTTTCAATTCTATTACGCCCACCACATCATTATTCACGAGTATGGCACCATCCGACTTTTTTGAATCTTTCACATCTTTTTTCTCTCTAACAAGATTATATTCGGAATCTGGTTTTAGCGTATATCCAAGTATGTTTACAAAAAGGTCTCGGAGAAAGCCATCTTGAAACTCTTCTTCTTTTATCGTCTTGATGATATTCTGTCTTTGTACATCATGGAAATATGAACAAAACTTTGAATATGCAACATCAAGTTCTTTGCTATTAAGCAAAGCAACATATTTGTTTAAGATGTTATTCTGAAATAATGCCATATGAATTTGATTTGTTCTTGCCTACAAATATACACAAATAATTAATAATGTGTAATGGAGAATGGAGAATTTCTTATTATTTTCAACTAATTGGATACATGAATGGGGCAAAATGGTAAAGGGTGAACGAAAATGGGGAGTCTCATAGGGTGCTGCAAATATGAAATTGACAATTGACTTTTGACTTTTGATTCGCGAGGCATGGACATAGTTCAAACGAGTTTGACTCTGCTCATGCTTCGTTCGTCATTTGTCAGCCCCGAAAATGTATCAACAAAACCGAACTTCGAGCAAAAATTTTGACCAATATACCGATTTGCACATATATAGAGTGCAAACGGTTGAT
>JAKSJD010000014.1 GCA_024398435.1 Bacteroidaceae bacterium
CCTTGCATGCAAGGGTTTTCGGATGTGTTGCTGCCAAGATGGTATCTGACGGGTGGAGTGTTTCTGATGATTGGAATTGTTTCGGCATGGAACGACAAACTTTGTTATGCAATCGGGAAGGCAACGTCTTTCCCGATTGCTTCTGCCTTGATACTGTCTGCTGAATGCATATATGCCTTGACAAGACATTATTCCTATGGCTATCCCTTGTTTGGAACCTTCGACAACCAAACGGGAATGGCTCTCAACTTGTGCTTGCTGCTTCCTGTATTATCGTGGAATTTCAAAGCGAGGCGCATGTGGGTGAAATGGACTTTGATTGCAGTAGCATTGCTCACTGCAGTCACCGTCGTCATGTCGGAATGCCGCACAGGAATGATATGTATTGGGATATATCTGGCCATTTTGATTTGGCATAGCCTGAAATGCAGGCGCATTTGGAGAATGGCTTTGATATTGCTTCTTGCTGGCATTGACTCATGGGGCGTGTTCGGCATGAAGCATGATTCGACATCCGGCCGCAGTTTTATCATTGCACGCACTATGGAACTTATCAGCGAACGGCCACTGTTCGGTTATGGCCACAATGGCTTCGAAAGGGAATACATGCAGCATCAGGCCGATTTCTTCATGCACCATCCCGACAGTGAATATGCATGGCTGGCCGACGACATCAGCCACCCTCTCAGCGAGTTCCTTCTCGTTTGGACCGACTATGGCATTCTGGCTACAATCCTCTTGCTGACATTGTTTATCCTCCCGTTTTCGTTGTATTTCTCAAATCGTGATAAGCAACTGGGACGCTTACTGCCATCGATGATTACGATAATCGTTTTCTCTGTGTTTTCCTATCCATTTATGTATCCGCTGACTGCCCTCACATGTTTGGTAGTTGTCTATGTGTGCGCCCGACAAATGGGCTTGAATAAATGGATAAGAAAACAATGGCCTTGGATGGGTACCCGAAAGGGGAGAATCGTGAAAACGGCGGCGTGTTCGGCTTTGCTGTTGCTGCTTTGCTGGCAGTATAGCTACGAATATCGTTTCAGTCAGGCTATCGATAGGATGAACAGCCATCGGTCGCATGCTGCGTTGCCACGATTCAATGCCTTGTATTCCCACTATCATGGCAACCAATATTTCCTATATGCCTATATGGGATGCCAGTACCGTACTTCACATCTATACGAAGCCCTGAACACGGCATGGCAACTGAAGCAATATTGCTCTTCATACGACATAGAACTGCTGACAGGTGACATTTTCCGCCACCTGTCCGACCACTTGCAAGCACTCAGCCACTATGAGCGGGCCTATTGGATGTGTCCCGTACGGTTCGCCCCTTTGGAGGGGATGCTTCTTACTTACGAAGATATGGGCAACTGTGTCAAGCGTGACTCAATTGCTCATGTGATATCCCAGAAGCCTGTCAAGGTGCCTTCTGCCGATGTTGAGAGAATAAGGCAACTAGCAAGAGAGTGCCTGGATGGCAGATAATTCTATTGCTAATATGTCTGAAAACATATATCATCAGCAAATAATACATATAAACGATAAAAATAACTTAAAGCAATGAAGAAACAGAAACACAATGGCATGCATAGCCTTTTGGCTGTGATAGCATTGATGCTCGCAGTGACAATCTATGCAAGCTGTTCGTCAGATGACGACGCATGGGATTCAAGTAGTTTAGGAGAACTTGGCACTATGGCCGATGGCACGTTGGATCGAAGTGGAGAAAGTGGTGGTACCGTATATTTTGTTGGAGAACCTGTTATTTCAGGTAATTATTTTGATTCAAGAGTGGAGTTTATGAATAATTGTTACTGTGATTTTAGCATTTCATGGGGACACGGATTTACAGGGAACACACAAAAACCAAGAAGTTATGTGTCAGTAAATAAATCGCCATGCAATGAATATGAATATATAGACACATTGTTCCCCAATGGCTTATACTACAAACACCAATACACGGTTATAGATTCGTGGGCCGAATGGACACCAAATAATTGTATTAAACTAACATTTAGATATCATGATATTATTTTCTCACAATCACCTCCAATAACAAGAATTAAAGTTTTTAATAAAACATATAGTTTAGAAAAATTAAGATGCGCAATTGATAGCACACTATTGGATTAATTTATGAATCGATTATATTTGTTTATTGTTTTTTTTACTGTTACAGTCAGTGCATTTTCATCTGATTGGGTAGTGTATCTTGGCGGTGTGATGTCGGGAGAGCATAGGGCAGAAATAAAGGATTCGGCCACAGCACATCCTAATACTTATTTCATGACTCGTGGCAAAGACGGTTATCATCTTTTCATTCAGAAATATAGTGTGGATTTGCCAGATAGAGCAACACCAAATGGTGATAACACATTAAGGATGATTGATGAGAACGGAAAAGAAATCGTATTGAAAAGCAATTCATCGAATCCAAGAAATCTCAAGAAATATCCTCCTTCGTCAGATGGTTCGAGCATAAGTATGCGGGCACCAAAGGGTGGAACGCAATATTACTTGTCATACTATCAGTTTGATATTGAAGATATCGATGAATTCCTGAGCCACAACTATGTGGGATACAGCATTTATGGAGGACAGATTGTAGTTGACTTGCGAAAGAATGGCTCTCAATTCTATAAGAAATTCAATAAGTCGCTGAAATCTACCAAAAAGGTTGTTGACAGATACTATTCATCTGCCATCAACCATAAAGGGGATGGAATGTGGATAGATTAATACTATTTCGATGAATGTTTTATTTCTTATACTTTTAGAATATTCGTAATAATTTGTAGATAAAAAAAGACCACTCTGGTCAAGAGGGGTTTTTTTTTGCTAATCCTTGATGAATTGATAATTATTATATAACAATTTGTGTTAAAAATATAAAATAATTAACAATGTAGAACTAAAGTTTCTTAACTCGTATCTCTTATATCGGATTTTATGACTATCTTTGTTGCCGAAAAATAGATTTGATATGAAAATTGCTTTAATTGGTTATGGCAAGATGGGCAAAATGATCCATCAGATTGCTGAAGAAAGAGGTCACGAAATCGTGAAAATCATTGATATCGACAATTTGGGCGACTTCGACTCTGACGAGTTCCGTTCGGCCGACGTTGCTATCGAATTCACTGCTCCACAAGCTGCTTTCGGTAATTATCTCAGAGCTTGGGAACAAGGTGTAAAGGTAGTTTCGGGAAGCACTGGCTGGAGAAAAGACCATGAACAAGAGGTAGTGGAAGCTTGTACCAAAGGTGGAAAAACTCTCTTTTGGGCAAGTAACTTCAGTTTGGGAGTGGCTATATTCTCGGCTGTGAACCGCTATTTGGCTCGAATCATGAATGATTTTCCTCAATATGCTGTAGATATGACTGAAGTGCATCACATCCACAAATTGGATGCTCCTTCTGGTACTGCCATTACTTTGGCAGACGAAATCACAGCAGAAATCGACCGCATCAGCAAGGTGGAAATAGAAAGCATCAGAGAAGGCGAAGTTCCTGGAATCCACACTATCCGCTACAATTCTGAAGCTGATATGATTACTATTTCACACGATGCCCACAACCGAAAGGGCTTTGCTCTCGGAGCTGTGATGGCTGCCGAATTCACTGCCCAGCATGAGGGTCTCCTCTCAATGGGAGATTTGTTTAAGTTTTAAAATTCTTGGAAAATGGTAAAATATAAAGGTTCTCGACAAATAAGGGCCGAAAGGGAAAAGGCTCTGGAAGATGAAAAAAAAGGTAAAGGCAAAAGCTGGATCAAGTTTGGCATTGTCACTCTTCTGTATCTTGCATTCCTCTATTGGGTAAAGAGCTGGTGGGGATTGCTGGTGATTCCGTTCATCTTTGATGTGTATATCACAAAGAAAATCAAGTGGACTTGGTGGAAAGATTTGGAGAGCCCTATCTCAAGAACTATCATGAGTTGGGTGGATGCTATCGTTTTCGCCCTTGTGGCCGTGTACTTTGTCAATCAGTTCTTCTTCCAGAACTACCAAATCCCAAGTAGTTCGTTGGAGAAGTCGTTGCTCACTGGCGACTATTTGCTCGTTTCAAAGTTGAGCTATGGCCCTCGCATTCCTCAAACTCCTCTGACAATGCCTCTCACTCAGCACACTTTGCCAGGAGGTTCGTTGCAGTCGTACATCGAATGGCCTCATTGGGATTATCGTCGAGTGAAGGGATTGGGTAAGGTAGAATATGGTGATATCGTAGTGTTCAACTATCCTGCAGGCGACACTGTAGCTGTGGATTATCCAGGCGACTTCTATGGCCTTTGCTTCGAATACGGAAGAAATGCTTATTTGGAAGAAGGTGTGGCTCTGCCTGAAATGAAAAGCCTCAGCACTGAGGAGCAGATGCAACTCTATGACAGATATTATATGCGTGGCCGCGAAATTGTGGAAAGCAATCTCCATACGTTTGGAAAAATCAAGAGTCGTCCAACCGACCGTCGCGAAAACTATGTGAAGCGTTGTGTTGGTTTGCCTGGTCAAACTCTCGAAATCAAGGATAAGATTATCATTATCGACGGAAAGGCTCAGCCAACTCCTACTGATGCACAATTCAACTATTATGTGTATGCAAAGGGTCCGATAAGCGACAAGCTCAGAGCCGAACTGGATATAAGCGATGAGGCTTATCGCCAATGGAACGACCGTCCAGACCATCCTCAGGCTAATACTCACAGAACTGGTGTGGCTTTGACAAAGCATTCGAAGGAAGTGCTCGAAAGCCATAAGGAACTGATTGACAGTATTGTGGAAATCAAGGATGGTGACAATGGTCCGCTCTATCCTCTCAACCATGATTATGGATGGACTCGCGACAACTATGGTCCTGTGGTTATCCCTCAAAAGGGAATGACAATGACTCTCACAATGGACAATATCGCTCTGTATGAACGTCCAATCCGTGTGTATGAGGCAAACGACCTGAAGGTGGAGAACGGCAAAATCTTCATCAACGGAAAGCAGACAAACGAATATACTTTCAAGATGGACTACTACTGGATGATGGGTGACAACCGCCACAACTCGGCTGATAGTCGCTATTGGGGTTTCGTTCCTGAAGACCATGTCGTAGGAAAGCCTCTCTTCATTTGGTGGTCGGTTTGTCCTGATGAAAATCCAGAAGCTGGAAAGATTCGTTGGAAGAGATTGTTCAAATGGGTGGATGATATTAAGTAATGGTTAAAGCCCCCTTCTTATTCCCCCAAAGGGGAAAGATTGGATGCGAGATTATCGATTAAAGATTATAGATTAGGAAACATAAAAAAAGCCCACTGCACGAGGATGTGCGGTGGGTTTTTTATTGCTGGCGCTTCAGGATGGGCTTGAACCAACGACCCCATGATTAACAGTCATGTGCTCTAACCAACTGAGCTACTGAAGCGGATTTGCGGGTGCAAAGTTACAAAATATTTCATTACCTGCAAGTAATAATGAAACTTTTTTTGAAAAAAGATATGAGGAAATGAAAAATCCCTCTCCAAATGGAAAGGGATTGTATCTGATAGGAATATCAATATGTGGCGGGAATGCCTACTTATCGATATCGATGAGCTGGTAGTTGGTCGTGCCACCGCCAAGACCTTCTGTATACTTGAGGATGTGTGGGCCTTTGCGGCTTTCCATACGTTCGATGAGGTGTACCTTGCCTGGGTCGTCGGATGCATAGACCATATCAACACATGCCTGATCGAGGGCAACTGGGTCGACACTGGCAAAGATGCCTATATCTGCCATTTGAGGTGCTGCTGGATGGCTGCTGCAGTCGCAGTCGACTGAAAGGTTGTTGGCAACTGAGATGAAGAGCATATTGCCTCCGAAATGGTCGACAACTGCTGTTGCTGCTTCTCCCATCGATTCGATGAAGTCTTCTTGCTTTGCTCTTTGCATATTGCCCGAACTGTGAATCCAGCTCTTTCCGTGGGAAGAAGCGATACCTATGGAGATATTCTTCAATGCTCCTCCGAATCCGCCCATCTCATGACCTTTGAAGTGGGAGAGAACGACGCAATAGTCGTAGTTGAGAAGGTTCTTGCCTACATAGTTCTTGCCCTGAAGGTGTTTGCCGTTCTTTACAGGAATGACTTCCTCGCCTGGGCCGTCCATTATGTCAACCTTTGCAATGGCTGTGAATCCATGTTCCTCGGCTACCTTATAGTGGCTTTCGGTATTTCGGCGGCGACCGCCATAAGCTGTGTTGCATTCAACGATTGTGCCTTTCACCTTTTTTACGAGTGGGGCAATCATCTGGGCATTGAGGAAGTTGTGGCCTCCAGGTTCGCCCGTACTGAGCTTAACGGCTACATTCTTGCCTTTTACCTTTACGCCAAGAGCCTTGTAAATCTTCATGAGGCCTTTGCTTGAAATGTCGCGTGTGAAATAAACCTTGGCAGGTTGTTTGTCGGAAACTGCCTCCGACTGCTGTGCAAATGCTGTTGTGCCGAGAAGACACATTGCGATTGCTAATACTGCTTTTTTCATTTCTTTAGTATTTTTATAGATGGTATTAATTTTTTTCCGCCGCAAAGATACGAATAAAAACGAAACCGAAGGCGAAAAAAGATAATTTTTTTATCTTTTACCTACACATTTCGATGTTTGATTACATTTAGCAGCCTGCTTGAAAAGTTGAAACACATGGAAATATTTGTTGCCGTCAGTTGGATAATAAATCGTACTTAGGGTTTGGTACCATTGTACTTAATGTTAGGTACAATTGTACTCAACGTTTGGTACAATCGTACTTAGGGTTTGGTACAATTTATTGTTCGTATGTTTTGATGTTTTGAAGCAAGGAGTTTGAGGTTTTTGAACAAGTGTCTGATAGTTTTTATTGTTGGAGAGCCACGGGTTGAACACATGGATGAAATTTGACTTATAGAGTCAAAGAAATATGGAAAAATGGCCGAAATAGGGCTTGAAATCTTAAATAAATGAAATTTTTTATTGTGCTTATCTGGAATTTATCTATTTTTGCAATCTTAAGACTAGTATGCATTTATGTCAGAAGAAAAGAAAGAATACAAGCTATTGTCGGAGATTCAGTATCCGTCAGACCTTAGGAAACTCAAGATAAAGCAGCTTCCTGAGCTTTGCGATGAACTTCGACAGGACATCATAGAAGAATTGGCTATCAATCCTGGCCACTTGGCATCGAGTCTTGGTGCTGTGGAACTGACCGTAGCCTTACATTACGTTTTCAACACTCCCGACGACCGAATCGTATGGGACGTAGGCCATCAGGCTTATGCCCACAAAATACTGACTGGCCGCCGAGAGAGATTCAATACCAACCGAAAGCTTCACGGACTCCGACCATTCCCTTTCCCAAGCGAAAGCGAATACGACACCTTCTGCTGTGGTCATGCTTCGAACAGCATTTCAGCAGCTCTTGGTATGGCTATTGCCGCCGAACAACAGGGAATAGAGCGCAAGGTTGTGGCCGTGATTGGCGATGGAGCCATGAGTGGAGGATTGGCATTTGAGGGACTCAACAACGCATCAAACTGCCCTAACGACTTGCTTATCATCCTCAACGACAACAACATGTCGATAGATAAGAGTGTGGGCGGAATGCGCCACTGCCTCCTCGAGCTCACTACCAACTCCACTTACAACAAAATCCGCTATGAGGCTTCGCTCAAACTGGCCAAGATGGGAATCCTCACCGACCAACGCCGAAAGGGACTTATCCGATTCAACAACAGTTTGAAGTCGCTCCTCACACGCCAACGCAACATATTCGAAGGATTGGATATCAGATATTTCGGTCCGGCCGACGGCCACAATGTAGCCGAACTCGTCTATATCCTCCGTGCCATCAAGAACATGAAGGGAGCAAAACTCCTCCACATCCACACAGTCAAGGGCAAAGGCTATGCACCAGCAGAAGAAAATGCCACAATATGGCATGCTCCCGGTAAGTTCGACACAGAATCGGGCGAGAGAATCAAGTCTTCCAATGGCCGACCTCAGCCAATGAAGTTCCAGGATGTATTCGGATACACCCTCCTCGAACTGGCACAGCAAAACTCAAAGATTGTGGGAGTTACCCCAGCAATGCCTACCGGATGCTCAATGAACATTATGATGAAAGCAATGCCAAACCGTACATTCGATGTTGGCATAGCCGAAGGACATGCAGTGACCTTCTCGGGAGGAATGGCAAAGGATGGAATGCTGCCTTTCTGCAATATCTATTCATCGTTCATGCAAAGAGCCTACGACAATATCATCCACGATGCAGCCATCATGAACCTCAACATGGTAATATGTCTCGACCGAGCTGGCATCGTAGGCGAAGACGGACCTACCCATCACGGAGCCTTCGATTTGGCTTTCCTCCGACCTATCCCTAACCTCACAATAGCTTCACCGCTCGACGAACACGAACTCCGCCGAATGATGTACACAGCCCAACTGCCAAACAAGGGGACATTCGTCATCCGATATCCTCGCGGTTGCGGTTCGCTCATAGACTGGAAGTGTCCGCTCGAAGAAATAGAAGTAGGTAAAGGCCGACGAATCAAGGAAGGCAACGACCTTGCCATCGTATCAATCGGCCCAATCGGAGTGGAAGCAAGCAAAGCCATACTCATGGCAGAAATGGAAGCAGCCAACGAAGGCAAGGACCTCAGCATAGCCCACTATGACATGAGATTCCTCAAACCAATCGACACCGAACTCCTAAAGGAAGTGGGAGAGAGATTCAACCGAATCATCACAGTAGAAGACGGTGTAGTGAAGGGAGGCCTCGGCAGTGCCGTACTTGAATATATGAGCGAAAACGGATACAAGCCCGATATCGTCAGAATGGGTATTCCAGACAAGTTCGTAGAACACGGAACAGTACCTCAACTCCGCCGAATCATCGGACTCGATGCCGAAGCCATAAAAGATGAAATCAAGAAACTTGCCTTTGGCAAGACAAGCATAAGATTCTGACAAAAACGAAATACTTAACCATCAAATAGTACCTAATAAGTAAAGATGAAGATAGTTATCGCAGGAGCCGGAGCCGTTGGAACCCATCTGGCACAAATGCTCTCAAAGGAAAATCTCGACATCGTACTGATTGATGCCGATGAAGACAAGTTGACCAAACTCAACAACGACCTCGACATCATGACTCTCGCCATGCAACCAACATCCATCAATGCCTTGAAGCATGCGGGAATCGAATCAACCGACCTGTTCATCGCCGTAACTCCAAACGAAAGCGAAAACCTCACTTGCTGCATGCTGGCAAAGGAACTCGGAGCCAAACGAACGGTGGCTCGTATCGACAACTACGAATATCTTGAGGAAGAACATCAGCATATCTTCAAAAATGCTGGTATCTCTTCACTTATCTATCCAGAAAAACTGGCAGGAAAGGAAATCGCAGAATCAGCACAATACAGTTGGGTTCGACAACTTTGGGACTTCGACGGAGGCCTTATCCTCATCAGCGTGAAGATGCACCAAATCAGTCCGTTTGCCCCTCAAGGCGAACCAAGCAACCTGCTTATAGGCCGCACACTCAAGGAAATCGGTGGCGACGGACATAAGTTCCATGTGGTTGCAATCAAGCGCGATGGCGAAACCATCATACCAAGTGGCGACGAACGTATCATGCCTCAGGACCTCGTGTTCTTCATGACAAAGCGCGAAGAGATGGAAAACATTCGCCACCTCACCGGAAAAGACAGCTATCCACAAGTGAAGCATATAATGATTATCGGAGGCGGAAAACTATCAGTTCGTACCGATTGGGCTCTGCCCGACAATGTCTCCGTCAAAATCATCGAATCAAACCTTGCCCGATGTGAGGAACTCGGCAGGCAAGTAAAGGAACGCACCCTCATCATCAATGGCGACGGGTATGATGTCGACCTCCTGAAAGACGAGGGCTACGACCATCTCGAAGCTTTCATCGCACTCACCGACAATGACGAGGAAAACATCCTTGCATGTGTGGCAGCTCGACGAAACGGAGTGAGAAACACTTATGCCCAGGTGGAGAACCTCGCATACCTCGATATGGCCGAATCACTTGATGTAGGTACTGTAATCAACAAGAAGATGGTGGCAGCAAGCCATATCTACCAGATGCTCCTCAAGGCTGATGTCGACAATGTGAAGATGCTGACCGTAGCCGAAGCCGACGTGGCAGAATTTATAGTCAAGGAAAATTCCAAGGCCACAAAGAGCCCTATCATGAGCCTCGGCATTCCTCACGATGTAAATATCGGTGGTATGATAAGGGAAGGCAAGGGTATGCTCGTTTCGGGTCAGACACAGTTGCAGGCCGGCGATAAGGTCGTAGTGTTCTGCCGTGCCCAATATCTAAAGAAACTCGAGAAATTCTTCCGATAAACCATAAAAAAGATGATTAACTGGCGACAAATAATAAAAGTGTTAGGCCTCTTGCTCTTCATAGAGGCAGGCCAACTACTTATCACCATGTTGGTGGCACTCTTCTACAAAGAGGATGTCATGCCATTCGTATGGCCAATATTGGCAGCAATCGCAATCGGAGGCATTGCCCAACTTATAGGCAGCAACGCCAGCAAATCGATAGGCCGTCGCGATGGCTATATCATCGTATCGTTGGCTTGGCTCATATTCTCGCTGATAGGCACATTGCCGTTCATGTTCACTCGGAGTGTTCCCGATTTCGCCAGTGCCTTCTTTGAGGCTATGTCGGGATTCACGTCGACGGGAGCCACAATCATCGACGATATCGATTCGCTTCCTCGAAGCATCATCTTCTGGAGGAGTATGACCCAATGGATTGGCGGTATCGGAATCATTTTCTTCACCCTGGCCGTCCTTCCGGCATTTGGAGTGGGAGAAGTAAAACTCTTCGCAGCCGAATCCACCGGACCGCTTCACGACAAAATCCATCCACGAATCAGCATAGCCGTGAAATGGATAGGCATGGTGTATGTCACGCTCACGGTTCTCTGTATCATTGCGTTGATAATATGCGGCATGAGCATATTCGACAGCATCAATATCTCAATGACCACCACAGCCACAGGCGGCTTCTCACCCCATTCAGCCTTTTTCAGCGACCAGTGGCAGTCGCCTGCAATCGAATATGTAGTCACGGCATTTATGTTCCTTTCGGGAGTGAACTATACGCTACTCTACTTTACAGTACTTAAAGGCCGTTTCCGTCGGTTCTTCAGCAATCCCGAACTCCGCTACTATATCACCATCGTTGCATTCACGGTCGTTGTATGTACCGTCTTCATGACGCTTTATTCGCCCGACCACGATTTGGAACGCTCATTCCGTGAGTCAGCATTTACGATTATATCACTTCAAACCACCACAGGCTATGCCAACTGCGACTACACCCTTTGGCCAGCCATACTGATGCCATTCCTCATGTTTGTGATGTTTGCGGGAGCATGTTCCGGTTCCACAAGCGGAGGCTTCAAGTGCATACGTTGGGCGATTCTTTGGGAAGTGCTCCACAACGAGTTCATCCGCATCCTCCATCCACGTGCCGTCGTACCTGTTCGCCTTGGCAACGAAGTGATACCATCGTCCGTACAGAAGACATTGCTTGCATTCGTCACCTTGTTTGTAGGCAGTTTGTTCCTCGGAACATTCCTTCTTCTTCTATGCAATGTACAGCAAACCACCCAATACAGCGAAGCATTCAGTCTCAGCCTTTCATCCCTCAGCAATGTAGGTCCAGGAATGTACTATTACGGACCAGCACATTCATGGGCAGTATTGGCACCGGCAGCAAAAGTGATTTGTTCGTTCCTCATGTTGATAGGCCGTTTGGAAATATTCCCAATCATGGTGTTGTTCACCCATAGTTTCTGGAAAAAAGAATAATCAGATATGATAGCAAAAATCCACTCCGCAGCCCTTCAGGGACTCAATGCCTTGCCCGTCACGATAGAAGTGAATGTGACCGACAATCCCCAACCCCATTTCGACATAGTAGGCTTGCCCGATGCAGCCGTGAAGGAAAGCCAGCACCGCGTGAATTCAGCACTTTCATCAAACAACTATAATTTGGTGATGAAGCAAATCATCGTGAATCTAGCCCCAGCCGATATCAAGAAGGAAGGCTCAGGATTCGACATGCCTATAGCCATCGGCATTCTTCAGTCGGTAGGCGTGATTCAGTCATCCGATTTCAGCCAGTATATGTTTGTTGGGGAATTGAGTCTTGATGGCACAATCCAGCCAATCCGTGGAGCACTCCCTATAGCCATCAAGGCAAGGGAAATGGGTTTTGAGGCCTTGTTCGTACCAGAAGAAAACGTAAGAGAAGCAGCTGTCGTCAACAAATTGAAAGTATATGGAGTGAAGCATCTGCTCGATGTAATAGGTTTCATAGAGGGCACCACACACCTCGAACCAACTGACATCAATACACGCGAGGAATTCTATGCCCAGCAGAGTTCGTTCAGTTTCGATTTCGACGAAGTGAAAGGTCAGGAGCAAGTGAAGCGAGCATTCGAAGTAGCGGCAGCTGGCGGTCACAACATAATTCTCATCGGCAGTCCTGGATGTGGTAAATCAATGATGGCCAAGCGCTTGCCATCCATCCTCCCACCACTGTCACTCAGCGAAAGTCTTGAAACCACCCAAATCCACAGTGTGGCTGGAAAGATACAGAAAGAAACGTCACTCATCAGTCAGCGACCATTCCGTTCTCCTCATCACACGATTTCTGATGTTGCCTTAGTTGGAGGCGGCACCAACTTCCTCCCTGGTGAAATATGTTTGGCCCATAATGGGGTGCTCTTTCTCGACGAACTGCCAGAGTTCAATAAAAGCGTGCTTGAAACTCTTCGCCAACCATTGGAGGACCGAATCATAACGATTTCCCGAGCAAAGTATAATGTCACGATGCCTTGTTCCTTCATGCTGGTAGCCAGTATGAATCCATGTCCATGTGGATATCATCATCATCCCACCCATGCCTGCGTTTGCACTCCTGCACAGATTCAGAGGTATATGAACAAAATCAGCGGACCTTTGATGGACCGAATCGACATTCAGGTAGAGGTGGAAAGTGTTCCGTTTGAGGACATTGCCAAGGCTCCGAAGGGAGAATCAAGCAGTGCAATCCGTGAGAGGGTAATCAAGGCAAGGAAGATACAGGAAGAACGATTCGCCAATGTGAAAGGCATCCACTGCAACGCCCAGATGAACACATCCCTGCTCCATAAATATGCAAAGCTCGACGATGCAAGCATCGAACGCCTTCGTGATGCCATGAAGCGTCTCGACCTCTCTGCCCGAGCATACGACCGAATCTTAAAGGTAGCCCGAACCATTGCCGACCTTGATGGCTCTGAGGATATCCAGTCACGCCACATCGGCGAAGCCATCGGCTACAGAAACCTCGACCGTGAAAGTTGGATGGAGTGCTGAATTCAAAACATCGCGGTGTTTAGGTCCAAGAAGCGCGCTTCATGACCTTACGAACCGCGGTTCGCGACCCAATTTCTATTGATGTTTGACCTCATTTCTTATAAGACATGACCCCTTTTCTTATAATGTTTTGGGGCAAACCTTATAATGTTTTTTGGGTGGAGTTCGTGGTGCAATTATTTCTGGAGAAAATGAATTTTTGCAAAAACCTGTCAGTTGTCAGTTTTTACTTCTAAATCATTGTAATATAGTGACTTAAGTGGCTGACAGGTTTCGCAAAACTTGTCAGTAACCTGTCAGCCATCCTTCAGCTTCTCAAACTCTCTTTTGAGATAGTTTTCTGCTCAATTTCTACAAATTATTTTGTCTTTTCAAATAAAAAACACAAATAGCACCTACTATTTATCAATATTCTGACTGACAGGTTGCTGACAAGTTGCTGACAAGTTTTGCGAAACCTGTCAGCCATCTAACAAACAGATACATAGAGAGTTATACCCCAAAACTGACAGGCTGACAAGTTTTTCACAAAATTCTTTTTTTCGTAGAAAAATATCCACACATCTACCTCCATATAGACGGCTACTCGGAACTAAAAGTAAAAAGTTTTCACGTTTTTCCTTTGCAATTCGCTCGTTTTGCACTATATTTGCAAGCGATTAAAAGGTGTGTACCACATATTATTATAAAATATTAATTAAAAACATGAAAGTACTTAATACATCGAATGCACCTGCTGCTATTGGTCCATACAGCCAGGGAATCGAAGCAAACGGAATGGTGTTTGTTTCCGGTCAGTTACCAATCAATCCAGCTACTGGGACTTTTCCCGAAGGCGGAATAAAGGAACAGACTCGCCAAAGTCTGACTAATGCAAAGGCTATTCTTGAAAGTCATGGAATGACATTACAGAATGTAGTAAAGACAACCGTTCTATTGGCTGATATAACCGACTTCGGAGCCATGAACGAAGTGTATGCCGAAATGTTTTCAGCTCCATTCCCAGCACGTTCTGCCTTTGCAGTTCGTGACCTTCCTAAAGGTGCTTTGGTGGAAATAGAGTGTATTGCGAGCCCCCTTTCTGTTCCCCCAAGGGGGAAAGATGGGTCGGCGGTTAACGGTTAAGGGGTCGAATCCGATCCCCTTCTTATTCCCCAAGGGGGAAAGATGGGTTAACGGTTATCGGTTATTTCACAATTTTCTTGCCTCCTATGATATAAACACCTTTTGGAGGAGTGGTGGTGCCGATGCGGCGGCCATTCAAGTCGTAAATGGTGTCACTCGTCTTTGTCTCGTCCATTGATATGCCATCAATAGATGCTACATCGTTGAAGAATTCATCGAATGATGGATGAAAACCGATATGATAGACGGTGGATGTACCTGTGGTGGAGGTAAGACCGAAGATGGTGTTGCCCTGGCAGATTGAGAACATATCGCCTACGTTGTTGCCATCAAGTCCCGTGGTAGTCATATCCCAACCAATAACAATACGACTACCGTCATCCGTTGTGCGGATGGCGGTAGGTGCTACTGATGATCCATAGTTCACTCCATTGAGCCACCAAAGAAAGCTGGCAGAGGGAGTGGTGCTGACATTGGATGCCACAACTATCATCCAATGTTCGTCGGAAGTGACGATATTGTTCGATGTTGCACCTCCTGAAAGTTGGAGACACACATTATTTGCTCCTGTTCCCGAGCGGAGAGTGATAGTGTTGTCGGTTGAGTTGTAGCTAATGTTGCTTTGGCTCACGCGAGAAGGGTCGCCCGTTTTCCAATCTGATGCCTTGAATTCATATTTTCCCAATACATCGCCTTGTTCGACCATATACTTGGCCACTGATTCTACGAATCCAATGAAACGTATGACTGATGAAGTGCTGGTGGAAGTGAGGCCAAAGAGTGTTTGACCAAACTTCTGATATGATTCGGTGTCGATGCGTGAAGATACATCCCACACGATTACGACTTCGCCATTTTGGAGAGTATAGAACGAAGTAGGATAGAATTGGTCAACCCATTCGTTGTTGAAAAACCAAATACTTGCCGATTGAGCCTCAGTACTGAGATTGCTTCCATGAATGATGAAATATTTATGTCCTGGAGCAATGTATGAAGAGAGGTCGTAGCGAAGAGCTGTATTGAGCGAACCAGGTTGAGTTACCGTGATAGTGTTCTTAGTTCGGTCGTACTTGATATTGCTGTCACTTGTGATTCGGTCGGTCACGCGAGTCCATTGGCTTGCCTTGAACGAATAGAGATTTGAAGGAACTGCCACCTTCACGGTCAGAACTGCCGTATATGTCTGGTTGGCTTGGTCGGTATAGACCACCTCCACCTTTGCTGTTCCTTCGGCATCGGCATGAATCAAACCGCCATCTATGGAGACGACTCCCTCGCCTTCGAGAAGTCTGTAAGTCACATAATTATTTACATCTTCCTTCGTTCCATCTGTGTATTTTGCCGTTACGTTAGCCGAACCGTTCTGACCTGGGAACAAAGAGATGGAAGCAGCGCCGAGTGTGATGGCTGATATTGGTTTGTAGCCACTGAGCACCGTATTCTTGTTGTCAATACCTGCTGTCACTGAATTTCCATCATATTCTACAATCTTGCTGAAGCGAACCGACTGACGGTTGCCGATTCCCATATTCTCGTCGGCATCGACGAGGACAATCCTGAAGCGACGCTTTTCCTTCATTCCTGGATAAGAACCCTTGCGCTGACCTATCGTGAGTTGCTGTTGCTCTTCGTTCCAAGAGAAAGGAATCTCACTGCAAATGCCCTTTTCGTAGTTGTAGCCATCGAATTCGTCTTCATAGAGAGTGAACTCGCCGTCAGCTCCTGGATATACTCGGATTTCGAGGCTGTCCCATCCTTGTTCGTCGGAATACTGTACCTTTGGTCCCCAAGGAACGATTGAACCAGCATGGATATAGAGAGGAGTGGTGGAAATATCAACCGAACGACTGATTGTTTGCTGGCCCTTGAACTGTTCGCCTGTCCAGAAGTCGTACCACTTTTCGTTTTCGCCTGGGAGATAAACCGAGCGACTCTTTGCGCCCGCCTCAACCACAGGAGCCACGAGCATCGACTTGCCAAAGAGGAATTGGTCGGCCACGAGAGTGGCTGTCTTGTCGGTAGGGTAAGCCCAACCAAGAGCGCGCATAAGGCTGAAATCTTCGGCATAAATCTGATGGGCAGTACTATATATATAAGGTAAGAGGGCATAACGGAGATTGATGGTCTTTTCGATAGCATCGAAAGTAGGGGTTCCCTTATCGCCAAACTGATAGATGGCACGGTCGACACCCGAACCATGTGAACGCATGATAGAACAGAATGTAGAGAACTGTGCCCAACGGGTATAGAGTTCGTTGTAGGTGCGTTCGCCAGGAGTTCCTCCGAAGAAACCGCCCGTATCGCTGTTCCATCCAGGAATGCCGCAAACAGTGAAGTTGAGCATTGCAGGAATCTGTTTTCTGAGAGTTTCCCAATCAGCCTGAACGTCTCCACTCCAAGAAGCTGCACCCACACGTTGCTGACCAGGATAACCCGAACGCGTCATTATCATCACGCGCTTTCCGTTGGTTTCGCTGTCGGCCTTGTGTCGATTTCCAACACCTTCGACATGAAGTAGAGGGAAAGCATTCCTGACTGAACGCCAAGTGAAATTGTCGCCCACCTTGAAGTCCATTGTCTTCTCAAGGTCGTTGCCTCCCTCATAGTGGTCGGGTTCGGAAGAATCCATCCAATAGGCATCAAAACCCTCCATCGTGATTCCGCTCTTGAGGCAATCCCAATAGTATTGGCGAGCCTCCTCGGCATAAGGATTGTATATGCCCACGCCAGCATTTGTTGGCCATGTGTTCGACATGATATCGTTGCCTCGCTTGATGAGGTAGTTGTGTTCCTTCAACCATTTGAACTCCTTGGTGTCGGGGCCGAAATCTGCCCAAACCGAGATGAGAATCTTAGCATGGTTGTTGTGGACGGAGCTTACCATCTGCTTGTAGTTGGTGAACTGAGGATTGAGGAATTCCATTGCATTCCAATAGTTGGTTCCGCCCCAATACTGCCAATCCTGTACCACACAATCGAGCGGCACTCCAAGGCTTCTGTATTTCTTCACGACTCCCATCGTTTCGTCGGCACTTTGGTAGCGTTCCTTACTCTGGAAATAACCGTATGTCCAAAGTGGCACCATCTGAGCCTTACCAGTCAGTTCTCGCATTCGCTTCACTGTAAGGTCACCATCCGTTGGCGAACCAGCAAGGATGTAATAGTCGATGGCATGAGCGGCAGATGATTCAAACTTCATTCCGCTTGAATTGTCAGTATAGGTTGTAGGGGAATAGATGTCCCAATAGATTCCGTAGCCCTTCACTGAATGAATATAAGGAATCCAGATGCTGGTGTTGCCCTGAATCATATAGTTAAAGGTAGAATTTCGACGGTTGAGCTGACCGTTCTGCAACTGACCAAGACCATAAACCACTTCATCCGATTCGAGTTGGAACGTTTGGCTCACCTTGTACGAAGCGTTTCCGCCATCAGAGATGGAAGTGAACTGAGTGCCCGAAGCCTTTTCGCTTACGAGTTGTCGGCCATTCGCATCCTTGAATACGAGCGCTTTGGTTGATCTGTTGAATGTCACTTCCATGGCATCCGACTTAACAGTAAAGGCAGTTGTACCACTCGTGAACGAGAGATTCAAATCTGTCTGTGGTTCCATATTGACCACATATTTCTGGTCGTCAAGAGCCTTCGTATCGGTAGAGCGATACTTTGTAATGCGCACGATTTCAGGTGAATAGAACTGTACGCGAACCATAGTCGATGAATACTTAATGGTCATTCCGTTGTCGGTTTGTTCGGCTGTTTGAGCCACAGCAACCGAAGCGTAAACAAAAAGAATTGTTACTGAAAGGATTCTTAGAAGAGATTTCATATTTATATTTTTTTAATTATTATATTACTGATAGTTGTTGTTCGCTTGCAAAGATACAAAATAATGCAGGATGCAGAATGCAGAATGCAGGATTTTTTTAAGTTTTAGCATTTTCGACTGCAAAATTACACCTTATTTATTATTTATGCGTGCGTGATTTTGAACAAAGACGTACCACTTTTGTAACAAAATAGATTTTTGCCCCCAAAAACAACAATTTTATGGTTTCTATTGCTCCAAAAACCATAATATCATGCATAGTTTTAATAATCCTGTCATAATTAATAAAAATATTGACATAATTAATATTAATCATGTACATAATCATTAATAATATTGTACAATATTTTACTTTTAGAACAATAGAAAAATTGTTTCGGAGCGCGGATAAACAACTTTTTCAGCCAAATATTTTGTGTTTCGCTCGATTTATACTATCTTTGTACCTCAAAACAAAAGATAAAGGAAATGAACCACAGGAAACTTCAGATATTCGTAGGAATGTGGATGGTTTGCATGGCCATGATGGCTCAGGGCAAATGGAAGTACGATTTCATCGTGCCCGACAATGGCAACTTCGTGCAGGCTATTCATGCAGCCAACAACCGAACAAACAAACAAAAGAGATACAGAATATTCATTCGCCCAAGCTACTATCGCATAAAAGGCGAAGGCAATATGATTTCGACCGTTGAAAACGGAAAGAAAGTGGAGTTTCCAAGTCCGATGACTACCCTCACAGCTCCAAATACTTCCATCATAGGCGACTCGTGGCCAACCACACAAATCGAGAATTGTCCACAACACGAAGGCATCAGCATCACAAGCACTCTCTACCTTCATGGAGCCGATTCCACCTATATTCAGGATGTGGAATTCTGGTCGAACTATAGGAACGACCCTAAGGCTTTTGCCAATCGCGCAGTTGCCCTCAACGAGCAGAATTGCAAGGGAAACATCCTGAAGCAAGTAAGCCTTCTCTCCACTCAGGACACTTACTACACCAACGACGGAGGAACCACCTATCTCGAAGATTGCAAGATATCGGGAACAGTGGATTTCATCTGTGGTGGAGGAACAATCTACTTCAACCATTGCGATCTTTGGCTCATACCTCGTGGCGACACTGGAAGCAGAGACGTTATCACGGCTCCGGCCACAGAAGTGGGAAGAAAGTATGGTTATGTGTTTGCCGATTGCTACATTGACGGAGGAAAGGAACAAGACGGACGTTTCCAACTTGGCCGACCATGGAAAAATAGTCCTAAATGTGTGTGGCTCAATTGCTCGATGAATGTAGTGCCAGCAAAGGAAGGATGGACCGAAATGCACGGAACCATTCCAAGTCAGTTTGCCGAATACAACTCAACCGACGGCCATTTCAGCCTTTTGGATTTGTCGGGCAGAAAGACAACTTTCAAAAATGCCAATGGTCAGGACGAACAAGTCGACTACAAACCATTCCTGACCGACGAAGAAACTGAAGATTATACTGTAGATAAGGTGTTCCCAGGATGGAAACCACAGGACAAGGCTCGACAGGTGGACCCTCCAATCCTTCATGCAAAGGGTAAGGTAATCACATGGGAAGACATTCCCGAAGCTGGATGTTATGCCATTTGTCGCGACCGAAAGATTATTGCCTTCACCACCCAACCTTCATACACTATAGGTTCTACCTATGAAGGTGCTTGCTACAGTGTACGTTGTGCCAATTGGTATGGAGGCCTCGGTCCTCGTTCAGCCGAAGTGGTTTATCCATTCAGGTAACAATCCTCACCAAATCTCAATAAAAAAACAATCCCGACTATTGATTAGTTGGGATTGTTTCATTATTGGACGAGCCAAGCGACCTTGTCGATAACTTAGAATGGCAGATCGTCTGTAGAGTCACTTGCTGCTGCAAATGGGTCGGCTGCCGCTGGAGCTGGTTCTGCTGGGAATGGATCAGCTGCAGGAGCTGGAGCATCGTTGCTTACTCTTTCAACTGCCCATGCACGGATGTCATTGTACCAACGACCCTGATATTCGCGAGCATTAATATCGAATGAAACCTTCAGATTGTCGCCCACCTGAATGTTGAACTGATTGATTTTATCTTCTCCAAACACATTAAAACACATTCGACGAGGGTATTGTTCAGTTGTTTCCAACACATATTCCTGAATCTTCCAACTGTTACCCGATGTCTTTGAAATTCCTCCGCGTGCTTCAAGCACTGTAATTATTTTTCCTATTATTTCCATAACTTAAATTTAAAAACTGGTGCGAAAGTACAACATAATTTTGAATAAAACGAATTTTCCGCCAAATTTTTTATGTTCTTTGCAAAAATATTTCTAACTTTGTGGCATAAAGTATTCATGCGAATAAAAAACAAATAAATAATTACCAAAATGAAGTTTAATATTTCAAGCACAACTTTCTGCAACAGATTGCAGACTCTTAGCAAAGTTATCAGTTCAAAGAATGCCCTCCCTATCCTCGACTGCATTCTTTTCAACCTTCAGGACAATCTCTTGAAGATGACTGCATCGGATGGCGATATCACTCTCGTCACTACTCTCGAAGTAGCCGGAGCTGAAGGAAGTGGAGTTTTCGCTCTCAATGCCACTCAAATTATCAACGGACTCAAGGAAATTGCCGACCAGCCAGTAAAGATTAAAATCAACGAAGAAACATTCGAGGTTGAAATCAAGTACCAGAACGGTAATTGCCGTTTCGTAGGTCAGAGCGGTGAAGCTTATCCTATCCCTCACGGAATCAGCGACAACACTCAGACAATCACCATCAATGGTGAGGTGCTGCTCGGAGGTATTTCAAAGTCTATCTTCGCAACTGCCGACGATGAACTCCGTCCTGTAATGAACGGTATCTACTTCGACATCATTCCTGGCAGCCTTACTTTCGTTGCAAGTGATGGCCACAAGCTTGTTCGCGACCGCAACTTCTCGGCTCAGAGCGAACAGAGTTCTGCATTCATCCTTCCAAAGAAGCCTGCTAAGACTCTCAAGGACATTCTCGGCAAGGAAGCAGGCGAAGCAACTATCAAGTTCGACAGCAACAGTGCTGAAATCAGCATCGAAAACTATACTCTTCAATGCAAGCTCATCGAAGGACGCTATCCTAACTACAATTCAGTGATTCCTTCTGACAATCCTTATAAGATTCGTATCGACCGCCAGTCGCTCATTGGAGCTCTCCGCCGAGTACTCGTGTTTGCCAATACAAGCACAAATCTTATCAAGATTCGCATTGCAAGCAATACTCTCATCGTTTCAGCTCAGGATATCGACTATTCAACAAATGCTGAAGAAAGCATCAATTGCGAATACGAAGGCAACCCAATGAACATTGGTTTCAAGGGTACATTCCTTATCGATATTCTCAACAACATCACTTCTCAGGAAGTTATACTCGAACTTGCTGATCCAAGTCGTGCCGGAGTCATCGTTCCTGCTGAACAGGAAAAGGAAGAAGACCTCCTCATGCTCCTCATGCCAATGATGTTGAACGATTAAGAGATTCTTTCTATATGAAACTGAATCTACAGCGACCGATCATATTCTTTGATTTGGAAACTACCGGAATTGATGTAGCGAAGGACCGTATTGTGGAACTTTGCTACATCAAAGTTTTTCCTAACGGTAATGAAGAGTCGAAGGCAATGCGGCTGAAACCAGTCGATGCCCTTGGCTTTCCTCTCCATATTCCAGAGGCATCAACGGCAGTTCACGGCATTACAGATGATGATGTGAAGGATTGTCCTTCGTTCAAGGAAGTGGCACCCGAACTCCTCTCAACCTTCTCTGATTGCGACCTTGCCGGCTACAATTCCAATCATTTCGATGTTCCGATGCTTGTCGAAGAATTCCTTCGGGCTGGAATAAATATCGACTTCAGCAAAATCCGAAAGGTCGATGCATGCACTATCTTCAAGAAGATGGAATCGCGCACTCTCACGGCTGCATATAAGTTCTATTGCAAGAAAGACCTTGAGAATGCCCATTCAGCACTTGCCGACACACAAGCCACAAAGGAAGTGCTCGAAGCTCAGCTCGACCATTACGGCGACATCCTCAAGAATGATATTGATTTCCTTGCAGATTTCTCTACTACAAGCCGCAACGTAGATTTCGCAGGCAGAATCATCTACGACGACAACAATCAGGAAGTGTTCAACTTTGGTAAATATAAAGGTCAGCGAGTGGTTGATGTGTTTGCAAAAGACCCTGGCTACTATAGTTGGATCATTCAAGGCGACTTTGCTCTCAATACAAAGCAAGTGGTGAAAGCAATAAAATTCAGAAAGATGCCCTCTTGATTGAATAATAATTATTTACTGAAACAATAAAAATCTTTCCCCTTTATGGGAATAAGAAAGGGTCTGAAATTATGTTAAAGGGTAAGCATATAGTTCTCGGAATTACAGGAAGCATAGCAGCCTATAAAGCTTGCTACATCATCCGTGGCCTTATCAAGCAAGGAGCCGAAGTTCAGGTAGTGATCACACCATCAGGCAAGGAATTCATCACTCCTCTCACACTTTCCACACTCACTCATCGTCCTGTAGTCAGTGAATTCTTCGACCGCAGGGACGGCAGTTGGAACAGTCATGTAGATCTCGGACTTTGGGCCGATGCCATGCTCATAGCTCCAGCCACTGCCAGTACTATAGGTAAGATAGCCAATGGCATTGCCGACAATATGCTCATCACTACATATCTTTCGATGAAGGCACCCGTATTCGTAGCTCCTGCAATGGACCTCGATATGTTTGCCCATCCTTCCACTCAGAAAAATCTTGAAACCCTTCGCTCTTATGGCAACCATATTATCGAACCAGGCGTAGGTCATCTTGCAAGCAATCTTGAAGGGAAAGGCCGAATGGAAGAACCCGAAAACATAATTCGCATACTTGATGAATTCTTCAAATAATCCTCGCATACTCATCACGGCAGGACCTACCTATGAACGCATAGATCCTGTTCGCTTCATAGGCAACTATTCTTCGGGTAAGATGGGAGCAGCTCTTGTTCAGGAGTGTCTCAACCGTGGGATGGAGGTCGAACTCGTTTTGGGTCCTGTAAGTCGTGATTTCACTTTTACCCATTCCGAGCGTCTTAACATCACCAATATCGAATCAGCTCAACAAATGTACGAGGCCTGTCAGCGAATCTATCCACAGATGGACGCTGCCATTCTTTGTGCTGCAGTAGCCGACTTCACACCAGCCGAAGTGAGTGACAGGAAGATAAAGCGCAAGGGAGACGAACTCGTCATTCATCTTCGTCCTACTCAGGATATTGCAGCTTCGCTTGGAAAGATAAAGACAGAACATCAAGTACTTTCTGGTTTTGCTCTCGAAACCAATGATGAGCAACAAAATGCCACTGATAAGATGCGTCGCAAGCGCTTCGACTTTATTGTTCTCAATTCACTCAACGATGAAGGAGCTGGATTCCGTCATGATACCAATAAAATCACTATCATCACTGAAGAGGGACAACGTGAATATCCGCTGAAGTCGAAGACAGAATGTGCGGTTGATATTGTGGATGTACTCGTTGAAAAGTTGTTGAAAACTCGTTGATAACTGTTTATAAGTTTTGAAAACTTTTAAAGTCTGTGAGTTAATAGATTTCAATTAACCTACATCATAAAAAATATAATGATACTTCCAAAAAAAGTTATTGTTATTTATTAAAAATTTATCAACAGGTTATCAACACTTATCAACCAATGTAACTTACTGATAATCAATTATCATAAACTTACTTATCAACATTTTCAACCATCTATAATTATCATCATATTAAACATTCTTTAATAATAAAAAGAATAAATAATTATAATAATATCTTTTACGATAACTCTAACTGATAACCGACTTCAAGTAATAAATATTTTTGTATCATATTAATGTACAATTTAGGTTAATAAGAAAAGATAAAGAGTTTAAAGTAAAAAAATTCTTCATTCTCTATTCTCAATTGTACATTATTTTGTATCTTTGCAAAGATTTACCAAAGAGAAAAATTTCGTATATGAAAAAACTTACTGCACTGGATATGAACCGCATTGGCGTTGAGGAATTCAAGAAGAGTCGGAAGACCCCTCTTGTAGTTATACTCGACGATGTCCGCAGTATGTACAATGTAGGCAGTGTGTTTCGTACGGCCGATGCTTTTCGCATCGAATCAATTTATCTCTGTGGCATCACATCATGTCCTCCCCATCCCGAAATTCATAAGACAGCTCTCGGAGCCGAAGATTCAGTAGATTGGAAATATTTTCATTCTACGATGGAAGCTGTTGAAGAGTTGAAACAGGCAGGTTATGAAGTGTGGAGCATCGAACAAGTCGAAGGCAGTACAATGCTTCAGAATTTTATTCCATCGAAAGAAAAGAAGTATGCAGTAGTGTTTGGCAACGAAGTTCAGGGCGTGAAGCAAGAGGTGGTGGACAATTCTGATGGTTGTATAGAGATTCCACAATTTGGCACGAAGCATTCGCTCAATGTGAGTACTACTGCCGGAATCGTGATGTGGGATTTTGTTAAAAGTTTACAAATTACAGATTAGAAATAAAGAATATGGCCAAGGAAGAGATAACTCCGATGATGAAGCAATTCTACGACTTGAAGGAAAAGCATCCCGATGCTATCATCCTTTTTCGTTGTGGCGACTTCTACGAGACTTATGGCGACGATGCAGTAGAGGCTTCCCAGATACTTGGTATCACACTTACCAAGCGAAGCAACGGAGCATCACAGAAAGCCAACAGTCTTGCAATGGCTGGTTTTCCTTACCATGCACTCGACAATTATCTCCCACGCCTCATTCGTGCCGGTCGTCGCGTTGCCATTTGCGACCAACTTGAAGACCCTAAACTCACAAAGAAACTCGTGAAGCGCGGAATCACCGAATTAGTGACTCCAGGCGCTTGTATGAATGATAATGTGCTCAACTATAAGGAAAACAATTTCCTTGCAGCTGTGCACTTCGGAAAGGCTTCCTGTGGCGTTTCATTCCTTGATATCTCTACGGGTGAATTTCTTGTAGGTGAAGGTACAGTTGATTATATCGAAAAACTCCTGAATAATTTCTCTCCTAAGGAAGTTCTTTATGAGAGTGGCCGCCAGTCGCAGTTCGAATCAAGTTTCGGCAATAAGTGGCTCACCTACCGCCTCGACGATTGGATTTTCTCCGACGAAACCACCCGCAATCGTCTTCTCAAGCATTTTGGTACGAAGAATCTCAAGGGATTTGGAGTCGACCATCTCCGCAATGCCACCGTGGCAGCTGGAGCCATTCTTTTCTATCTTGAGCAGACTCAACACACCCAAATCAGTCATATTCGCAGCATTTCCCAGATAGAGGAAGGTAAATATGTGAGGATGGATAAATTCACCATCCGCAGTCTTGAACTTCTCGGTTCGATGAATGAAGGCGGCACATCCTTGCTCGATGTGATTGATAAGACTATAAGTCCTATGGGTGGACGTTTGCTCCGCCGATGGCTTGTGTTCCCATTGAAGGAAGTGAAAGCAATCCGTGATCGTCAGCGAGTGGTGGAATATTTCTTCCGCAATGTAGAATTCCGCGAGTTTGTAGGTCAGCAACTCGAGAAGATAGGTGATATAGAGCGCATCAGTTCGAAGATAGCAGTTGGCAGAGTGTCGCCACGCGATTTTGTTCAGCTTCGCGTTGCCCTTTCAGCCATTGCCCCTCTCAAGGAAATGTGTCTCCAATCCGACGATGCCGATATTCACAGTCTTGGCGAATCCCTCTTCCCATGCGAAGAACTTCGCGACCGCATCGCGAGTGAGATAATGCCCGATCCACCGTTGCTCGTAGCAAAGGGAGGAGTCATAGCCAATGGAGTGGATGCCGAACTCGACAATCTTCGTCAGTTGGCCTATTCCGGAAAGGATTATCTCCTGAAGATGCAGCAGCGCGAAATAGAGAACACAGGCATTCAGAGTCTCAAGATAGGCTACAACAATGTGTTTGGCTACTATATGGAAGTCAGAAACACATTCCGCGACCATGTTCCTTCCGATTGGATTCGTAAGCAGACACTTGTTTCTGCCGAACGCTATATAACTCAGGAACTCAAGGATTACGAAGAGAAAATACTTGGAGCAGAAGAGAAGATACTCGCCCTCGAAACACGCATCTTCAACAGTCTTGTAGTCGATTCAGCCGATTTCATTCCACAGCTTCAGCGCGATGCAGCCGAGATAGCACGCATCGACTGTCTGCTCTCCTTTGCCACGGCAGCACTCGAATATAAATATGTGTGTCCAGTAGTGGATGAAAGTCTTGTCATCGACATTCGCCAAGGTCGCCATCCAGTCATCGAGCGCCAGATGCCGATAGGCGAAAAATATGTAGCCAACGACGTGTTGCTCGACAGCGACCATCAGCAAATTATCATTCTCACCGGTCCTAATATGGCAGGTAAGTCGGCCCTTCTCCGCCAAACGGCACTCATCACGCTCATGGCACAGATAGGCAGTTTCGTACCTGCTGAAAGTGCCATCATCGGCCTCACGGATAAGATATTCACTCGCGTCGGTGCAAGCGACAATATCTCCATGGGCGAAAGTACCTTCATGGTGGAAATGACGGAAGCTTCAAGCATACTCAACAATATCTCCGAACGCTCACTCGTACTTTTCGACGAGTTGGGCCGAGGCACCAGCACCTACGACGGAATCTCAATCGCATGGGCCATAATCGAGTATATCCATGAAAACGGTCGCAATCGTGCCCGTACACTCTTTGCCACCCACTACCACGAACTCAACGACATGGAGCGACTCTTCTCTCGCGTGAAGAACTTCAATGTGTCGGTGATGGAAAAGGACGGACGGGTGATATTCCTTCGCAAGTTGGTACCAGGTGGAAGCGAACATTCATTCGGTATCCATGTGGCCAAGATAGCAGGAATGACACCAAGCGTAGTGCGCCGAGCCGAACAAGTACTGGCCGAATTGGAAAAGAAAGGCGACGGCACCGCCGTACATCGTCCTCAGCCACAAGAGATAGCACAGAGCGGCAGTATGCAACTCTCGTTCTATCAGCTCGACGACCCATTGCTCAGTCAGCTACGCGACGAGATAATAGGCATCGATGTCAATGCCCTCACCCCCCTCGAAGCCCTCAACAAACTCAATGACATCAAGCGTCTGCTGGGAAAATGAAAAACGAATGGTTTCGCACGAAGACGAGAACGAAAACGAATTCTTTAACCTATAACCTATCTCACGGCATATCAATCAAATGTTCACGTAGGGCAAAGGCAACAAGACTGGCGGTATTGCTAACGTGGAATTTGACAAGCAATCGCTTGCGATACCAGTTAGCCGTTTCTTGGCTCATATGGAGTTGGTCGGCTATCTGTGGATTGGTCAGCCCTTGACAGATAAGGCGGAGAATGTTTTGTTCAGTGGGAGTGATGAAGACATGATCGTGGCTTGCACGATTGATAATGGCACTAACATCAGGATTGAGGTATTGCTTATCGTGGTAAACGGCATTGATTGCATGTACAAGTTCTTCCACTGATGAACTTTTCAACACATAGCCATGCACGCCTATTTCCATCATACGATGTATGACGGAATACTCGTCATGACTGGTGATGGCGATGACCTTGACGCGAGGATAAACATCTAAGATATATTGGGCGAACTCGATTCCGCTGCCGTCGGGCATGGAAATATCCAGGAGCAACACATCTGGGCGGCGCTCCACCAGTTTGTTTTTGCACGACTCCAAAGTAGAAAAAGTGTGGCTTACATGAATCGTATCATTCTCGTTCAAGGATTTAGCAAGTCCATCCAGCATCAACTTGTGGTCATCTACTATGTTTACATCAATCTTGTATGTCATCTTTCAGGGGGAGTGTTACATTAATTTCTGTTCCGTTGGCTGGCGACGATATTATGTCCATACGCCCATCATACTCGGCAATGCGGTCGAGGATATTCTGTAGTCCCATGCCTGTGGTGGCTTGTTCTGAAACATTCATTCCTTGACCGTTGTCGCTGACAATAAGTATGGCCTGTTCGGAGTCGACCATCAGTTGGATGTAGATGCGGTCAGCGACAGCATGCTTGATAGCGTTGTTAACAAGCTCGTAGGCACAACGGTAGATGATAAGTTCCAAGTCGCGCGGCAATCGACGATTGTCTCCAAAATAATTGAATTGTGCTCCGGGTACGGAGATGGCAAAATCCTGCAGCGATGTGATGAGACCGTTCTTCTGTAATTCCTTAGGCATCAGATGGTGGGCTAAACGGCACATCTCCACCACAGAATCGTCGAGCAAGCGTATTGCCTCCTCTTTCTCGTTGTTCTGGAGCTTGAGTTTCAGCAATGAGAGCATGCCTCCCAATCCGTCGTGCAAGTCTTTAGCAAGCAGACTACGCTCCTTTGATTCTGCCTCCAATGCAACTTTAGCTGCGAGAAGTGCCTTTTGACGTTTATGATTTTGCTTAATAAGCAGCATCACAATACCAAGTACCAAAAGCAGCACCACCACAATGCCGATGCCCCACAGCAGATACATACGCTGGGCAGCAAGGCGACTGATAAGTGAATTTTTCTCTGCTGTGTTGAATATAGTCTCTTGCTCTGCCAGCGATGTCTGGTAAGCGTAGTTGCTCCATGCCGTCTGTATTGAATCTGCTTTTTTTTGGTATTCGCGAGCTTGGTCTGGCTGATTGAGATGCGAGTAGATGTCGGCAAGCAAAGCGAATGTGCCCTTCGCTACATCTGGTGAATCTATGTCGATGTCGAGTGCCTTCAGTGCATACTCCTTTGCACCATTCCAATCCCCATTATGAGCCTTCAGCTTCGCAATCTGGCAATAGAGGTTCGCATCGGAACGATGCAAAGAGTCGCCAAGCGCAATGCTTTTGTTTATCAGTTTCTCTGCCTTGCGGTAGTTGCCTTCGGCAAAGGCAATGTCAGTCATCACCGTGAGGCATTTCACTTGTTGGAAACCCTCTTCCTCGCTATGGGAGTCAAGATATTCCCACACCCTCTCGATTATCTGCCAAGCGCGGTTGTAGTCGCCTCGCTGCATTGCCACTTTCGCCTGACCTTTTATGCAGAAATAGCGTATCTGTGGGGTATTGGTTATTGCAGCTATGGAATCTCCTTTTATGTAGTATTCGTTTGCATGCGAGAGATTGCCCAGACAGTAGTAAAGTTCGGCTATATTGCCGTAACATAGGCTTTCGCTCTCGCGCCACTCATGTGCTTTGAATATTTTCAAGGCCTTGTGGTAATACTGCAGTGCCTTTGCACCATTGCCCAACGTGTTGTAGAAATTGCCCATAGTGCCGAAGAGAGCCGACTCGGCATTGTCAATATCTGCAGCATCGTACTTGCCACTCTTGCGCATTAGTTTCGTGGCTTCCTCAGTTTTCAACAATGCCTTCTCTGCTTCCTCGTAGCGGGCGTTCGCCAAATGGTGCATCCCCTTGATGCGGTAAAAATCAGCGAGGGCTGCGTATGCTTTCTGCTCATGGGCAAGCCGAATGCCTAGGTTGGCATACTTTGTCGATGCTTTCTCGTCGGTTTCCAGATATCCCCATGCCAGATTTCGGTAAATCTTTATAAGGTCTGCTTTATCCCTCGGTGGATCGGTGCGGATGATAGTTTCCAGCGAGTCTATGTTATGGCCATGATTGTCGGAGTAGGCTCTGGTGGCGAGGCTTACACACGATAAAACGACTATGGTGACGGCGCGGATGTTCATTATGACTGCAATTTGGTTGCACTTATGATATATTCTGCAGTGCAAAGATAACGTCTAATTCCTCTTTCTAAAAAGTTGCAGAGAAAAATATCAGTTAAAAGAGTGAAATTCCACCTTTTTGGGGGGAATTCAGTCGCTGCCTGCGACAATTTTTACAGTACAAAAATATTATATTTTTTTTGTGTGGACAAATTTTATTCGGCAAAAATGAATTACCAGCGACTTTTTTACCTCGTTTTGTCTTTAGCCTCCACCCAAAAGGGTAGAATTTCTTGCGTTTTTTATATATTTCGATGTTTCCCCGTGTAGGGAAATATGTGGATTAGTTAATTTTGCATGCTAAAATTTATTAATATTTAAAAATTATGAAAAGAAATCTCCTTTTGATTGTGGCTGTACTCGGAATGGCAGCCTTTTCGCCTGATGCCCAAGCGCAAGGCTTCTTGAACAAACTGAAAGATAAAGCTATAGATAAGGTCAAAAACAAGATTGAACAGAAGGTGGAAGGCGCTGTCGACAAAGTTATCAACGGCACCGAGAACGCTGCCATGAATGCAGTGAGTGGGAAGGATAAAGATGCGGACGGAGAAATCGACAACTCTGATCCAACGATAGCTACGTCGTCGGATTTCCAGCGTGGCGCCACCATTCTCTTCCAGGACGACTTTGTGGCAGAGACAGTCGGTGAGTTCCCATCGAAATGGGATTTATGCAGTGGTGTAGCAGAAATGAAGAACATGGGAAACGTCAAGGCCGTGGAGATTACGGATGATGGTGCCATCACTCCACTCGTCAGGCAGCAGGGAGCATACCTGCCAGAGGAGTTCACACTTGAGTTCGACTATTATTATTGGAACAAGAAAGAGGGGATAGGCCATAATGAGTTGGATCTTGTCTTTGGCTATAACGACGACCGTTCGATGAATGTCTATGATTTGTTCGCGAACGACAGCCAGTGCCCTTTCTCACTCCAAATGCCAGTTTGTGATGACAAAAGGTGGACATATAATGTAGATCAGAAATCTACGACACTTGAACATTCCATAAAACAAGGTTGGCATACCGTTGCGCTTTCTTTCAACAAGCGTGCAATGAAGGTGTATGTAGATGGAGTACGCATTGTCAACTACCCTAGCATCAAGCGACAGCCCACTTGGTTTGCTTTCCGTGTGCCACATAATCACCACAATCTTACATTCATTAAAAATGTAGTGCTGGCTCAGGGTGCTGTGGCTCTCTATGCCAAAAATGCTCAGGATCTCGTAGCTAAGCAGATGGAAGAGACAGGTAAGTTCGTTACCAACAACATCAACTTCGAGACTGGCAAAGCCACTCTCCTTCCAGAGTCGATGGAGGAAATCCAGAAGGTAGCCGATTATATGCTTAAGAACAAATCGGTGCGCTTTGAGGTTCAAGGACATTGTGACAACCAGGGTTCCGACAAGGTGAACGACCCTCTCTCCCAGTCGCGCGCAGAGTCTGTTGTCGCAGCACTCGTAAAGCTCGGTGTCGACGAGTGGAACCTCCGAGCAGTGGGTAAGGGCAGTCACGAGCCTATTGCCGACAACAAGACCAAGGAGGGTCAAGCAAAGAATCGTCGCGTAGAATTTATAAAGAAATGATTATGAGAAAGATATTGATTTCAACTGCTTTGATGCTTGTAATAAGCGTCGGAGCTAATGCACAGCTCACTCCCGAGGGAGTGATGGCCACACTCCCCGACCTGCCTACTCTTGCTCAGATGATAGCCTATGAGACCGACGAGCAAAATCCGGATCTATACAGTGATTTCCATGCGAAACTCAACGACGCGCAGAAGAAATGCCAGGAAATGGTCGACAAGGGCACTGCAGCCCTAGCGTTTGATGTTAAATCCAAGGCAATGAAGGAAAATGTTCCAGGAACAAAGACTAAAGTAGCGCAAGCCTTGAACATGAGCAAGTCGCAACTTCAGGCTCTGGCAAAATCTTCCGCCGAAGGGCGAGTGGCTTCCATGGGGGTAAGCATGGCAGATATCCAGTCGGTTCAGAGTGGGAAGATGTCGGAAGAGGAACTTGCAAACAAGATCCTCGCAAAGCGCACAGGTGGCCTGAATATGAAAGATATTGAGGCGATGTCCAACATGTCGGATGCAGAGAGGATAGAGTTCATCCAAAACTCTGGCCTTTCAGCCAGCACCCAGGCAGCAGCTGCCAAGAACAGCAAGGCCGCAGCCGGCAATGCAGCTCTGACTTCAGTGACACAGAAAATCACATCCCTCCAAAAAAGGATTGGAGAACTGACACAGAAAAGCATCAGGCTCCGCGACGAAGGGAAAGCCTTCGGCAAGGACTTGTATGCAAAAGAATACGCAGGCAAGATAGAGCCCCTTCGTGAAGAATACAGAGCATTGTCAGTATTTGTAGGCGGTGGAGAGAACGGAACTTCAGCAGAAGAGGCAAAAGGAAAAGAAGCAAGCACAAAGATTGCAGCCATCGACAAACAGATTGACGGCTTCATGCATGATTTCTATTCAAAGGCCCTCCCTGTATGGCGCAACGCAGTCGTTGCATCGATGGACGTGTTCCGCACCGAGGTTCTGCCCCTTCAGTATGAATTGAAAGAAGCCTATGCCAAGGCATACGAGCTGACGGGAAGCCACGAATATATGGGCGGCGACCAGTTCCCTTTCAGCGCAGCCTTCAGCTATCTCGAATCTGCCGAATATATTGACGACTACAATTTCTGATTATTATGAAACAAATTCTTGCTATTGCATCAGCATTGCTGATGCTCGCTTCATGCGGAAACGGCTCATCGAATCCTCCATCCAATAATGGTGAGCAGACTGATACGGAGAAAACGGCTACAACTTCTTCTATTAAGCTAGGCGACAAATTTGACTTTGCCGGACTCGACTCCGACAAACTTGTTCCTTCTTTTGCAAAAGAAGTGAGTGAAACGGAAAAATCACTCGACACCGATTTATGCAGAGGGGTGTATCTATATGTGGGCGACAATGTCGATGCAATCACTCCAGAGCAACTCAATGAATGGTTCAGCACTGTGTATGACGCGGCTATAGCGGCTTCTGACGATGGAAAAATCTATACCCCCGGACTATTCGGTGACACTCAGCGCGGTGACGAGATCACGTGTCCTGTGGTCACTGACAAGTCGTTCGGCGACTTCTCCTGCATCTATCTGCACGACGGCGTATGGTATCGTCTTGATGCCTCCCACAAAGTGCAGCACGACAAGTTTGTCAAGGATTATCCTGAGAAATATTATGGAGTCAAGCTCTTTGTTCATGGGAAATACAACGTGACTCTATAGCCATTGCTGATTATTCAGTAAACTCACTTTTTACGCAAAGCAGCCTCGCACACACGATCCCGAGTGCGAGGCCGTTTTTTTTGTATTATACAAACTATAGCGACATCAAGCGTCTGCTATTAGGGAAATAAAGGGGTTCAAAGTAGATTTTATCTTAGATTTTAATTTTGATTCTCTTTTGATATCTTGAGCGAAGCGAAAATCCAAGGAATTTCGTTCCCTCGTATTTTGGATTAGATTTTTTCAAGATTATAAAATCTATATAAAATCCGCCTGAAAATGATGGGAGGCATTGGTTTGGGATTTGCCTGTGGCAAGTTATCGACTTGTCGCTTGGCTCGTCCAAGAAATGACCCCAAACATTATAACTAATTATTAGGTTTCTTATATAGTTTATTGCTTGGCAAAAGCTCTTTCCATTATTTAATGTATTGACACAAAATACGAGCAATATTTGTTGAGTAGGCTCTGCAAAGACATGTCACCTTTTGCATATCTTTCGGCGTCAAGTGGCAGGATTCGTTCCTTGATAGGTGTATGTCCTTTGTATATGGCTGTCAGATATTTAGTGCCATTCTCTTCCAAAATTGCGATTTCACCGAATAATACAGAAATATCATCTTGGTTGTATACGATTGAATAACTTGGTCGCTTTGCCCCTGGTATATCTTCACGAAGTACCCGCTTCTCCACCAAATCCTGAATATCTCTTATGGCTGTGTCTTTTGAACATTTACCAAGGGACGACCATGATTTCGACGTAATCTTAGCTTCATATCCATCTAGAAAAAGGTTGAGTATCGCTGTTTGACGTTCTGTCATAGGTATTGATGCAACCTTTTGCCAGAAGAAACTTTTATTGAGTATTGTGCTGACCATGCATTCAGATTCGTCAATCGCAGCATTCAGCATTTCAAGATACCACACCAACCATTTCGTTATATCTCCATCCCCGTGCTGAGTGGTTTCGAGAATGTCGTAGTATTTGTTTTTGTCTTTATTGATTTGAGAAGATACATTATAAAATCTGTATTCACTCTTATCTCCACGAGCAAGCATCATATCCGACAAGATGCGTGCCAATCTGCCATTGCCATCCTCAAATGGGTGAATCGAAACAAACCAAAGATGAGCTATGGCTGAACGAATTATTGCTGGTTGATGCACATCGCTGTTGTACCAATCAATGAATTTTGCCATTTCCTCTTCCACTCTTTCCGGAGCAGGAGCAATGTAGTGAATACGCTCGCGACCAAGTATGCCTGAAACGATATGTTCTTCGTTCGACCTGTATTTGCCTACTTCAATTTCTACTCCCTCACTATATCCCATTGGGAAAAATGCCGTTTGCCAGCCACAAAGAATGCTCGATGTAAGTGGGCGGTTGTAATTTCTCAATGCATCAAGCATGACATTGACCACCGCTTCGACATAATGCGACGATGTCGTGTGCTGCCGGACATTTTCAACTCCAAGATGCCTTGCAATCGATGAACGCACTTCATCGGCATTTAGTCTTACACCTTCTATCTCCGAAGAATAAACAACATCGGAGGTCAGGTTCTCGGCCATAGCTACCAACTTGCTGTCAAAACCCAATCCGCTGAGCCTTCCATAAAGTGCTCCCAATTTTCTGCATACTTCGTCTTGGAGCAAAGCTATCTGACTTTGATCCCAACGAAAATCTGTCCAATTATCATGCTCGTGTATATACATTTTCTTAACGTATGCGACGTTTTAATTTATATATCGTCGCAAAATCTGCGACAAAAATAGTAAATTATCGTCGTATCACCAAAGAAAAAAGTAAAAATCTTTTGTTTTGGCATAGAGTTTTCACAAAATATACAAGACTTGGAATCTTGAACTTTGAACAAAAAGAGCCAACACTATTAAAGTGCTGACCCTTTTCTGTAATCCGTAATCTCTCACCTGTAATCTTTCATTCCTTTACTGGTCGTCCGTCGCTGTCGAATTTCAGACGTGAAGCGGGGCGCTTGCCTCCACTTCTCTTGTCTCCTTCATGGGAAGAGAATTTGGATTTTGGTTTACGGTCGAAACTCTTAAACTCTTTATCTCTTGAACTCTTGAACTTTTCATCTCTTGAACTCTTGAACTTTTCATCTCTTGAACTCTTGTGACCTTTGAACTTTTCATCACCGTCTTTCTTGAATGGTCGCTTGCTGGCTGCTGACTGATTGCTGCTTGTTGTCTCTCTCTTCTTGAATGGTCGTGACTTGAAATAATGGTCGTCGCCGTCAGGTCGATAGTCGCTCTTGCGGTCGCCCCACTTGAAGTTGTGGCGGTTGAGTACTGGTTCGCTTTGCTCTTGTCTGTTGCGTCTGCCTTCGCCTTCGTCTTCGCTTTCGTTTCTCTGCTTGTGTCCCTTGAACTTGAGGTTGCGACGGCGGTCTTCTTCTGTCTTGATGTCCATGCCTTCGATGCGGCGCTCCTTGAGTTTGCCTGCAAACACTTGGTATTTGCGGAATTCGCATTCGAGGGCTCCGTTGTAGAGGATGAAGCGTGTGGATGGACGGAAGCCGATGCGGTCGAAGCATTCTTCGTGGTAGGAGAGTATCCATGCGTCGCCGCCTATGAAGGAGTGCTTGAGTGTGGTGCCGATGGCTTCGTAGAGGCCGAGTATGTCGTCGGTGGTGATTCGTTCACCATATGGTGGGTTGGTCACGATGATGGCTGGTTCGGCTGGCTGCTCGAAGTCGCGCACGTCGCGTTGTGCTATTTCTACTATCTGGTTCACTCCGGCCGATTTCACATTCTCTGTGGCGATGGCAACGGCACTGTGGTTGATGTCGTAGCCATAGATTCGATGGGTGAACTCGCGTTCCTGACTGTCGTCGTTGTAGATGCTGTCGAAGAGGTCGGGGTCGAAGTCTTTCCATTTCTCAAAGGCAAATTCCTTGCGGAACACGCCTGGATAGATGTTGCGTGCGATGAGTGCTGCCTCGATGAGGATGGTGCCTGAACCGCACATTGGGTCGATGAAATCGCATTGTCCGTCCCATCCTGTGAGCATAATCATTCCGGCAGCGAGCACTTCGTTGAGCGGTGCTGCCACGTTGGCTACTTTGTAGCCGCGATGGTGGAGGCTTTCGCCCGAACTGTCGAGTGAGATGGTGACGTCGTGCTCGGCTATATGGAGGTTGACGCGTATGTCGGGGTTGGAGATTCCTACGTTTGGTCGCTTGCCTGTGCGATCGCGGAAATAGTCGGCAATGGCGTCTTTCACTCTATATGCTGCGAAGCGTGAATGGCGGAATTCCTCGGAGAAGACGACGGCATCGACTACGAAGGTATCGTCGACATCCATTATCTTGTCCCATTCTATCTTCTTTGCCTGTTCGTATACTTCGTCGGCATCGCTTGCCTTGAATTCGCGGATTGGCTTGAGTATCTTCACTGCCGTGCGGAGGCAGAAATTGGCGCGATAGAGCATTTCCTTATCGCCACTGAACGACACCATTCGATTGCCTATCTCGATGTCATTGGCTCCGAGGGCTGTGAGTTCGCCTGCAAGGAGTTGCTCGAGGCCGGCAAATGTTTTTGCGATTAATTTCATCTTATTATTTACTATTTGACTATTTACTATTTACTATTTTTTAGTCAACTGGGCAGAAGATTCAAGAGCAGAACTCTTGAACATTGAACAGAGGCAAACCTCTGAACACGCAACCTCATCCCATCATTCCCACTTGGGGGTTTCTGTCCCCCGATAACGGGGGAACCGAAGGGGGTGTAAAGACCATTGACAGGAAGGGAGCTTATAATCTGCATTATCATTTCCTATACTGCACGATTTTCTCGCCTGGTGCTACATCGTGGGTGATCCATACGTTACCGCCAATGACTGCTCCCTTGCCTATGGTGATGCGGCCGAGGATGGTGGCATTGGAATAGACAATGACTCCATCTTCAAGGATTGGATGGCGCGGAATGCCCTTGATGGGGTTGCCGTCGGCATCGAGTGGGAAACTCTTGGCTCCGAGGGTTACACCTTGGTAGAGTTTCACGTTGTTGCCTATGATGCATGTTTCGCCGATAACGACGCCAGTACCGTGGTCGATGGTGAAGTAGTCGCCTATCGTGGCTCCTGGGTGGATGTCGATTCCCGTCTCGCTATGTGCCATCTCGGTGAGAAGGCGCGGAATGAGCGGCACTTTCATCATAAGCAATCCATGGGCGATGCGATAGTTGATGAGGGCCTTGATGACGGGATAGCAGCAGATGATTTCGTCGTGGCTGCTTGCTGCGGGGTCGCCATTGTAGGCGGCCACTACGTCGGTTTGAAGACTTGCTTTTATCTGTGGCAGAAGGGAAACGAATTCCTCTGTCTGCTCTTGTGTCAGGATTCCATTAGCGAGAAGTTGCTTCATGCGGAGGATTGCTTCTTCCTCTCGGCCATCTCCGAAATGGTAGGGGAAGAGGACAGCGCGTGCAACGGCGGCTAATTCCTGTGCTGTGTTGATTGTGTGAAGATAGTTCAAAATGTCGTGTGTGTGATGGGTTATTTAATATATTTCTCTATGACTTCCTTTGCGCTTTCGTCGCCGAGCGAAACGGCTTTGTCGAGATTTTTGCGGCCTTCCACTTTATCGCCTTTCTGTACTTGGGCATAGCCGAGCATGCGATAGGCATCGGGAGAGTTTGGACTCAACTGAAGGGCTTGCTTGAGGGTGGTGATGCACTCATCGAGTTCGTTGACACGGATGAGCAACGCACCTTTTTCTATATAATAGAGTGGTTGGCGAGGAGCAAGGCTGATGGCTGTGTTGAGGTCGTCGAGCGATTGCTGATACATTTTGCCTTGGAGTTCCAACTGTGAACGGTCGTAGTAGAAGGCATCGCTCACCTTGTTGTTGTTGAGATAGCAATATTGGTTGTAGTCGGTCACTGCATCGCGGTATCTGCCTGCCGATGCATAGAGTTTGCCGCGGAACATCACGTAGTTGGCTGCTTCGGCTGGCATTGGTGTGCCAAACATGGCAATGGCGCTGTCGAGCAACTCTACCTGCACACTGAGGCTGTCGCCCATGCCCTGGCGGGCAAGACACTCGGCATAGAGAGTGGCTGGCGAACGGTCGGTGCTGTTGTTGATTTCGGTATAGAGTTCAAGAGCCGAGGCATAGTCCTTCTTCGACATGAGAATCTGCGTCTTCAGCAACTTATAGTCGAGATTGTCGGCTTGTTCGGCCAATGCATCGTTGATGTACTGAAGAGCCACATCGTAGTTCCACTTCTCATATTCGGGAGTTGGCTGATAGACGAGTTTGGTATAGATGGCATCGGCTATCTTCGACTTGGCATAGGCCTTGTCCTTCGAGAGCTTGAGGAATGTCTGAAGGTCGTTGTCGGCCTCATCGAATCGATGGAGGTCGGTGTAAGGAGTGGCGCGTCGGTAATAGCCTTCGGCATTGTCGGGATAGGTAGAGATGAAGAGGTCGAGTATGTCGAGATAAGTGTCGTTGTCGGCCGAGCGCGACTTGATATAAAGATATACGAGTGCCTCTTCGGGATTGTCGGGAAGTCCCTTCTTGATGTGGATGTTGTTGAGGGCAATGGAATTGACCTTTGAAGCGATTGGCTTGATGACGAGCGACTTGATAAACTGCTGACCGAGTACATAGCCATTGCTGCCGACGGATGGCTGAACGGTACCTATGAGTTGGCCCTTGTTATTGAACACAGGAGCTCCCATATATTCCTCTGGGAATGCCTGTGAAATGGTGTAGTAAGGGCAGCCGTCGGTTATTGTCTTCGTAGAACTGACTGTAGCCGATGGGCATGTCTTGATTTTGTCTTTCGAATAGCTGAGGGCAAACACCATCGCTTCGCTCGACGGATTGGCTGCGGAGAATTCTAGGCTTTCGTTCTTCTTCGAATCGACCTTGAAACGAACAAGCGAATAAGTGTCGTCGGCTCCGAGTATGCGCTCTACATTGCTCTTTTGTCCGTCCATACTTACAACGACTGCGCTGTAGGCTTCCTTGAAAAGGGAATAGTCGGCCACTGCCTCGCCGTTTGCAACGAAGAAACCTGTGCCTGAATGGAGCATCTGGTTGTCCTTATCATACGTAATCACGGACACGATGGCTTTCTGTGCCTTAGCTGCCCAACTTGGTGCGGCTGCATTCTGTGCATTGACATTCATGGCCATTGCCACGAAGAGCACTGCAGCTCCGATGACTTGCTTTATCTGATTGTTCATATCTTCAAGAGTTCTTTGGCATTGCTGATTGCAGCTTCGGTCAGGGCCGAGCCACTGAGCATGTGGGCAATCTCTTCAATGCGTTGTGATTGGTTGAGACGAGTTATGTGGGTGGTCGTTGCAAAGAGACTTTCCTCCTTATAGACCTTATAGTGAGTCGTTCCGAGTGCTGCAATCTGTGGAAGATGGGTGATGCTGATGACCTGTCGGCCACCATTGCCCATTTCCTGCATGATGAGAGCCATTTTTTCGGCTATGCTACCCGAAACGCCTGTATCGATTTCGTCGAAAATGATGGTTGGAAGTTTCACTGCACCTGCTATCAAAGCCTTGAGCGAAAGCATCACACGGGCAATTTCGCCACCTGATGCAATTTCGGAAATAGGTTGCATAGGTACATTCTTGTTGGCAGAGAATTGGAAGGTTACCTTGTCGTTTCCAGTGGCATCGAGTTCGGCCTTATCTGTCATTTCCACCTCAAACATCACGTTAGGCATGCCAAGTTGGATGAGGGTTTCCTTCATCTTTGTCTCTACCATTGCCTTTGCCTCGCGACGCTTTTGGGAGAGTTGGGTGGCAATGTCGGCAACAACTTTGTAAGCCTCATCAATCTTCGCCTTGAGCTGTTCGATATGTTCCTCGCTGCAATCCATAAGGCCGAGCTTCTCCTCAAGACTGGCTTGAAGGCTGAGCAATTCTTCGACTGTGGTCACATGGTGCTTCTTCTGAAGCGAATAAATCGTATTGAGGCGCTCGTCGATTTGCTGTAGGCGCTGAGGGTCGTATTCGGTGGCATCAGCCAGACTTTCGATAGTCGACGCAATGTCCTTGAGTTCGATGTAGCAGGCATCGATTCGGCTTGCCAGTTCTTCGGCTTCGTGGGAAACACTGCCAATGCTGTTGAGTGTGGAGACAGAGCGTTTCAACCTGCTGATTGTGTCGTCTTCCCCGTCGGAAGTGAGCATGTTGCAAGCATCGTAGAGGCTTCCCTTGATTTCTTCCGCATGGCTCAGGAGTTCCTGTTCCTCCTCCAGTTGTTCTTGTTCGCCTTCCTTGAGTTGGGCATCGGCGAGTTGGTCAAGCTGGAAGCGGAGATAATCCTCTTCATCATGGTTTTGCTTTGAGTTGGCAATTGCCTGATTCAAAGCCTTCACCAATCCGCGGTAATACTCAAAATGCTCACGATAGGAATTGAGTTGGTCGGCATTACCTGCAAGAATATCGAGAACGCTCAACTGGAAATTCTCTTCGTTGAGCAATAAGTTCTTGTGCTGTGAATGGATGTCGATGAGAGTGTCGCCGATTTCCTTGAGTTGGGAAAGATTGACGGGAGTGTCGTTGATAAAGGCACGGCTCTTGCCACTGCTTGTGAGTTCGCGGCGGATGATACATTCCGAACCGTTGAAGTCGAGGTCGTTCTCATCGAAGAATCCTTCCATGCCATAGGCGGAAAGATCAAATTCGGCTTCGATGACGCATCGTTTCTCGCCTGCCTTGATGGCTTTCAGGTCGGCACGTTCGCCTAGAAGAAGTCCGATGGCACCAAGAATAATTGACTTTCCAGCACCCGTTTCACCTGTAATAACGGAAAAACCATGATTGAACTCGATGTCAAGTTCGTCAATCAGTGCATAATGTTCGATATGTAATGCCTTTATCACCTTGTTTAGTTATTGTTATGTACATAGAAGTACATATTCGGTTGCAAAGATAGTGAATAATTACGAAACTTTGCCCCGACGAAGTAATAAATATTTACTTTATGCCCCAAAAATAATAATTCTTCATAGATTTTATCCAACTATGTGTTTCTGCATTCTTTATTATTTACTATCTTTGCACGGTCAACCCGTAAACAGACAATTCTGTAATTATGTTGTTTCGTTCACAAATAGTTCGCGCGTTGCTGCTGGTGGTTTTTGCAGTCGTTCATTCGATTGTAGCGTATGCCCAATTCAGGGTGGTAGATGCCGAAAGCGGAGTGCCTCTTTCGGGCGTTTATGTCTTCGATTCGAACGATAATCTGCTTGGCTTCAGCAACAAAGACGGAATGGTGGGGAAATATAGCGGAAAAGTGTCGGTAAAGATGATGACATTCCAGACAGAAACCATTGATGCTGATACATTTACGGGCGACCTTCGACTCCAATCCGTGGCTTATTCATTGCCCGAAGTGAGTGTCTCTCCGTCCGACTATATCAAGATTTCGGGAGCATTCCGCGATGTATACCGCAACGACGGAAAGATTGTGCTCTATCGCGAGGGAACGATGGACTTCTACTACAAGGTGAAATCGAAGAAATTTACCCGTAGGGTAAGAGCTTGCCGTCAATACGAACATCCAAACCTTTTGAAAGAGTCGGATTCGTCGGTCATGGTGTGGGAGACTCCTTCGTTTGATTTAAGCAAAGTACACCGAATCACTCGCAACGGAACCACCGAAACCGAAGGTGATACAACCTACTATGGAGCAAGGTACAGGGGCGTTTCGTCGAATCGTGGAATCATGTATTTGGAGAGCGAGGGCAAATACCGTTATATCATTGATAACATGAAATTTATCGAAAAACCGACTACCTACCTGCTTGGAATGACCTATCAGTTGAAGCAGTTCATGAGCGACTGGACATACGGCAATCCCGACGAGGCATGGTCGTCGATTCTTAGTTTCAATCAATATACCGAAGCCTTGTTTCAGTTTTCTGACGACGATCCACAAATCGATATGAAAGGGCAGATGAGTTTTGTGGTGACTGGTGTGGTCAGTATGGATTCGGCCACTGCCAAGGCAGAGATGAAGAACAAGAAGACCTCGAAGGAATACGTGTTGCCCGAATGTTTGGCCGACCTTAAAGCCGAAGTGAACAGTATGAAAACAAATGAACTGACCGAAACCCGTTTCCGTGAAATATAGTGTTATAATATAAAAAATGTAAATAATTCTTAATTCCTAACTCGTAATTCGGAATTAATAACTATCTTTGCAGCCATGAACCGTATAATATCCATAGTGATGGTCCTCCTACTGTCGGCTTCGGCAGTTTCAGCCCAATCGATAGTTGCAGACGAGGCACTCGACAAACAAATGTCGGGCACCCCAATCTTCAACCATTATATAGGCTATGCCGGTACGGTGATTTACGATGGCGAGGAGATTCCGTGGTATGTGCTCGGCGATGTGTATATCTACAACAAACTGAAATTCAAAAGCCTGAAAGAGGCAAAGAAATACTATAAGATAGCCAACAACATCAAGAAGGTGTATCCAATTGCTGTTGAGATTCAGCACACAATCGAGGGTTGTGTGGCTCATCTCGATTCACTAACCGATAAAAAGTCGAAGGACGAATACATGAAGAAGATTGAGAAAGATCTCATGAAGCAGTATAAGCCTCGACTGAAGAAACTGACTCTTGCCCAGGGCAAACTCCTGATCAAACTCATTGACCGTCAGTGCAATTTCACGAGTTTCCAACTCATTAAGACCTACATGGGCAGTTTCAAGGCTGGATTCTACAACACTTTTGCCACGATATTCGGTGCCAGCCTGAAGAAGGAATACGATCCAGAAGTGGACGACCGAATGACAGAGCGTTGCATCCTTTTGATCGAGTCGGGACAGATGTAAGCGGCAATCTTTAGAACCTCTAGGAACCCTAGAGCCTCTAGAATCCCTAGAATTTCTAGGGCCCCTAGAAGAAATAGAAAACTTTGAACCAATATAGCTTATGAAAAAATTAATCTTTTTGGTACTTTTGGCATGTTCAGCCACAGCCAATGCACAATGGAAACCTGTTGGCGACAGAATAAAGACTCAATGGGCAGAAACCATTGATCCTAACAATGTGTTGCCTGAATATCCGCGCCCTATAATGCAGCGCGATGAATGGATGAACCTGAATGGATTGTGGAATTATGCCATCCGTCCAAAGGGAGAAAGTTGTCCAACAGAGTTCGACGGGCAGATTCTTGTTCCGTTTGCTGTAGAATCATCACTTTCTGGAGTGGGCAAAACCGTCGGAGCAGATAAGGAATTGTGGTACGAACGCTATTTCGAACTCCCTCGCTCTTGGCGCTATCAGCATGTTCTGTTGAATTTCGGAGCTGTGGATTGGCAAGCCGACGTGTGGATTAACGATTCGCTCGTTTGCTCTCATCAAGGTGGCTACACTGCATTTTCTACCGATATTTCCCGATTCCTCTTTAAGAAGGGTCAGCAAAAGATAGTTGTCCGTGTTTGGGACCCAACGGATAAAGGCACTCAACCTCGAGGCAAGCAAGTTTCGAACCCTAACGGAATTTGGTATTCGTCGGTTACGGGAATTTGGCAGACAGTGTGGCTCGAACCAGTGTTCCAAAACTATTTCAAGAATGTACGTCTCACTCCCGATATCGACCGTCATCTTCTTCTTGTAGAGAGCGATCCTGCCCGTCCTGAAGAACATGACGAGATGTACGTCACCGTCTATGAAGGTAAGAAGAAAGTGGCTTGGGGCAAGAGTGTAAACGGTAAGTACACATTGGTGAAAATGCCAGAACAATTGCATCTTTGGTCGCCCGACGATCCATTCCTCTACACAGTGAAAGTGGAACTCAAGGAAGACAAAATCACTATCGACAGCTATATGAGCTATGCAGCAATGCGCAAAGTAAGCATTGCCGACGATGCCAACGGAATCCGTCGTTTGTTCCTCAATGATAAGCCACTCTTCATGTTTGGTCCTCTCGATCAGGGTTGGTGGCCAGATGGACTTTATACGGCTCCGACGGATGAGGCTCTCAGATATGATATCGAACAGACGAAGGCTCTCGGATTCAATATGATAAGAAAGCATGTGAAGGTGGAACCAGCTCGTTGGTACACTCATTGCGATCAACTCGGAATACTCGTTTGGCAAGATATGCCAAGTGGTGACGGAACAAAACAATGGATTACCGACCGTTATTACGAAGGCGACGAACTTCAGCGTACTCCTCAGAGTGAGCGCCAGTATCGCCAGGAATGGATGACCATAATGAGCCAGCGCCACTCCAATCCATCAATCGTAGTTTGGGTACCGTTCAACGAAGCTTGGGGACAGTTCAAGACTCGTCAGATTGCCGAAGCTACAAAGCGTGCCGATGTGACTCGATTGGTGAATCCAGCCAGTGGAGGCAATTTCTTCAAGGTGGGCGATATTCTTGATATCCACCATTATCCAAATCCTGAAATCAACCTGACAGATCCCGACCGTGCCACAGTTCTTGGCGAATACGGAGGTTTAGGCCTTCCAGTCGAAGGTCATCTTTGGAATCCAGACGGAAATTGGGGTTATGTGAAGTTCAAGTCGGGCGATGAAGTGACGGATGAATACGTGAAATATATCGACCAACTGAAATCTCTCCAAAGCACTGGTTGCTCGGCTGCTGTTTACACCCAAACCACAGATGTGGAAACGGAAGTGAATGGCTTGATGACCTATGATAGAAAGGTAGTGAAACTCAATGCTGACCGAGTTCGCGAAGCCAACCAAAGCCTTATCAGAGGGTATTGATGGTTAATGGTTCACGGTTATCGGTTCACGGTTATCAGTTATCTGTAATCGGTAATCTACTTATTACCCTTTTTCTTTAGTATTCCTTTCAGTTCTTTAGCAGCGTTTTTCAATTCACCGCTTGCTCCCTCCATTTGTTTTCCGATGGAGTGGACAGTGCTTTTGAGTTTGAGAGCCGAAGAATGGGCAAGGGCAGTGACGCACTTACCTTTCAACCGACCGATTTCCTTGAGTTCTTCATCCGTGTACTGGTCGTTGTTTTTCGCCAATTCGTGTTCGATTCTAAGGTATTTTTCCGAAGCTCTCGACCAATCTTTAAATGTGTAGTTGTCGCCGTTTTCCTCGAGTTCGGCAGCGAAATCCTCGAGTTGAGCAATTGCGCTTTGTTCTTCGGTGCAAGCAATGAAGCAGCTGCAAATGAAGGCCATTACAGCCAATAGAAGATAGTTCTTTTTCATATCTGTATATTTGTTATAGAGTTTCCAAGGTGCAAATATATGATATTTTGTTGAGAAACCGAATGGCTGAAGGTGATTTTTTGAAAAAGGAAGAATAAAAAAGTGATTATCAAGTGTTTTTTACCATCATTTTGTATGTGAAAAAGTTTCGCGAGAAATGATGTCGAGTTTCGCGAGAAAATGGGTTGTGAACAGCTAACAATTTTTAGGATATTCAGATAGAATGATTTTGAATTGTAAAATAATATAAAATAATGTGTAAGTTTTTTCGTTTTTTCTTTGGTGCATACAATAATTAGTTGTACTTTTGTAGGCGACAAATAAAATGCCGTGATACCATTATGAGAAAATCCTTTAACCTCTTGGCTGCTTTGGCAGCTTGTGCTGTTTCGCTGAATATGGCAGCACAGAATCCAATCGTACAAACTTGTTTCACTACCGACCCTGCCCCAATGGTAAGCGGCGATAGAATCTATGTTTATACTGGTCATGACGAAAACAATGCCGACTTCTTCTGGATGCAGGAGTGGCGAGTTTATTCTTCGGCCGACATGGTCAACTGGACAGATCATGGTTCGCCTCTCGCACTCGAATCGTTCACTTGGGCAGATGATCGTGCTTGGGCAAGCCAGACAGTGGAACGCAACGGAAAATTCTATTGGTACATCTGTGCCCATTCAAAACTTTCGGGCGGAATGGCGATCGGAGTGGCAGTTTCGGATTCGCCAACAGGTCCTTTCAAGGATGCAATCGGTAAGCCTCTCTATGAAAATGGCAGTTGGGATCATATCGACCCTACAGTGCTTATCGACGATGATGGTCAGGCTTGGCTCATCTGGGGAAATCCCCGAGTTTATTGCCTCAAACTGAATAAGGACATGATTTCAGCCGATGGCGACCCTGTAATCACAGAACCATCAGTTGAAGGTTTCGGAGGAATGGCTGCTCGTCCAAACAACCGACCAAACAACGGACAGAATGCCCAACCTGTTCGCCAACGTGGCAGCTATACTGAAGGCCCTTGGCTCATGAAGCACGGAAAGAAATACATGTTGCTCTATGCAGCAGGTGGAATTCCTGAACACATTGCCTACAGCACATCTTCAAAGCCTAACGGTCCTTGGACTTATGCCGGAATCATAATGCCTCAGAGCGATACTGGTTCGTTCACCAACCATTGTGGTGTGGCTGAATTCAAGGGTCACAACTACTTCTTCTACCACACAGGCAAATTGCCTCATGGCGGTGGTTACGGAAGAAGTGTGGCAGTGGAGGAATTCAAATGGAACGATGACGGAACATTCCCAACAATCCAACCTACAGCCGAAGGTGTGAAGCCAATCGGTACACTCAACCCTTACAAGCGAGTTGAGGCAGAGACAATGGCATTCTCACTTGGAGTGACATCCGAAATGAACGATGAAACAGGCGTTTATGTAGCTGATATTCATAATGGCGACTATATCAAGTTGCAATCAGTCGATTTCGGCGCAAATGGTCCTAAGTCATTCTCGGTTTGTGCAGCAAGTGCTCTTCGCGGAGGCCAGATAGAGATTCATATCGACAATCAAAAAGGAAATATGATCGGACGAATTGAAATCGGCCACACAGGTGGTTGGGAAAAGTGGCAGACAGTCAGTGCCGACCTTCGTGAGACAGTCACCGGAGTTCACGACCTCTACTTCGTGTTCAAGGGTCGCAAGGGTCCAAAGCTCTTCAATCTCGACTATTGGCAGTTTAAGTAAAAATACATTATAAACCTTTAAATTAACAAAATTATGACAAAATCTATGATGCGTTCAGTGTTGTTGGTTGCAGCATTCGGACTCGTATCTGGCCTTCAGGCACAGGTAAAGGAAGATTTCAAGCCTTGTACATCAAATCAAGATGGACATCGCTATCCTATGGTAAACTCAGACAGAGTGGTTCGCGCTCAGATTTCAGCTCCAGAAGCTAATAGCGTAAAGTTGGATATCGGTGGTGTGAAGTACGACCTCAAGAAGGATGAAAACGGAGTGTGGACAGGTGAATCAGCTCCTCAGGACGAAGGTTTCCACTATTATCAGTTGAATATCGACGGAGCATCAGTTCCAGATCCAAACAGCCTCTATTTCTATGGAGCAAGTCGTTGGGGAAGCGGTATTGAAATTCCTGCTCATGACGAAGACTTCTATCAGGTAAAGAACGTTCCACACGGAGATGTTCGCGAAGTTTATTATTTCTCAACAGTAAGCGGCACAACTCGCCACTGCTACATCTACACTCCAGCAGAATATCGCGAGAACACAACAAAGCGCTACCCAGTTCTTTATCTCCAGCATGGTATGGGTGAAAACGAAACTGGTTGGTCAGCTCAGGGTCGCACAGGCATCATTATGGACAACCTTATCGCAGAAGGTAAGGCAGTGCCATTCATCATCGTAATGGACAACGGTCTTGCTAACCTCGGTCAGCAAGGTGGTTTCGGTGGTTTCGGTGGTTTTGGTGGCCAGCGCCCACAGGGACAGCCAGGTCAGGGCGGCTTCGGACAGGGTCAACGTCCACAGGGACAGCCAGGTCAAGGTGCTCAGGGACAGCGTCCACAGCGTCAGCCAGGTCAGGGTGGCCAGCGCCCACAGGGAGGCTTTGGCGGAATGAACTTCGCAGGAGCTTTCGGTGATGCTTTGATGAAGGACATCATCCCAATGGTAGAAAAGAACTATCGCGTAATTGCCGACCCTCAGCACCGTGCAATGGCAGGTCTTTCAATGGGTGGTATGCAGACACGCTCTATCACATTGGCTAATCCAAAGTCATTTGCTTATGTAGGAATCTTCAGTGGTGGTACTCTCTCTCCAGATGATATCAACAATGCAGAAGGATTCAAGGCAACCAACAAGCTCGTCTTCATGAGCTACGGAAGTCGTGAAATCGCAGGTCCTCGCGGAAACGATCCAAAGAATGCAGCAGATGCACTTACTGCAATCGGCATCAATGCTAAGTCTTATGTTTCTCCTGAAACTGCACACGAATGGCAGAGCTGGCGTCGTAGCCTCTACCAGTTTGCTCAGTTGCTTTTCAAGTAAAAAAACTAGAATAATCAATTCAAACTCTCTTTGCCTCTGGGGGGAACAGCTCCTCAGGGGCTTTTTGTTTAGATATTACGCATAAATAATAAAGGCCTGAACATTGGATTTGTTCAAGCCTTATATCAGTGGTTTTGAGTGGTGCTGATTACTTAAAGTAACGATTGAGCAAACCCTGGAATCCACAACCATGACGAGCTTCGTCCTTTGCCATTTCATGAACAGTATCGTGAATAGCATCGAGATTAAGCTTCTTAGCCATCTTGGCAATTTCCATCTTAGCATCACATGCACCAGCTTCGGCACTTGCACGCTTTTCAAGGTTTGTCTTTGTGTCCCAGCAGAGTTCGCCGAGGAGTTCACAGAACTTAGCTGCATGTTCAGCCTCTTCGAAAGCATAACGCTTGAAAGCTTCAGCCACTTCTGGATAGCCTTCGCGATCTGCCTGGCGTGACATTGCCAAATACATACCTACTTCGGTGCATTCACCTGTGAAGTGATCCTTCAAACCCTGAAGTACGAATTCGCCTTCTTCTCCTGCAGGGATTTCCTTTGCTACACCAAGTACATGCTCTGTAACGAAGTTAAGCTTTTCATCTACCAATTCCTTGAATTTCTCTCCAGGAACCTTACACTGTGGACATCTTTCTGGAGCTGTTTCGCCCTCGTGAACATAACCACATACCGGGCATACCCATTTCTTAGCCATAATAAATAATAATTTAATTCTAAAAGTTAATAATAATATTGTGTAAATCTCTATTCTCTTTTTCCCTGCTCTATTTCGAGCTGTTGAGACAATCCTTGCAGATACCCTTGTAGTACTGGTGGATTTCATGGATAAGATTGCCGTCGATTATCTTCTTTTTCGACATTCCCTGAATCGGAACATCTACCACCTTACCACATTTCTCGCAGAGCAAATGACCGTGAGGGCATGTGTTCTCATCAACACAAATCTGATGCTCATCGATTGTCAGCATCTGTATCAATCCCACTTTGTTGAATAGTTTCACGGTGTTGTAAACTGTTGTGAGTGACATTCCAGGCAATTCCGGTTTCAAATCGTTGTAAATAGTTTCAACTATCGGATGGGTGTGATGCTCCATCAGATAGTTCAAAATGGCCACTCTGGGTTGGGTGATGCTGAGGCCTTTCTCTGCTAATCTTTCTTCTGCTCTTGTCATTTCGCTGCAAAGTTAGCAATTTTTTTATTTATACCAAAATATTTTCAAACTTTTTTATAATCATTACAAAAATTTCTATTAAAACACTCACATTATATTATATTAATATTATATATAAAATCTAATCCGTCTTTTCCCTTTTGCACTCTTTCACTTTTAAGTCAACAATTTTCATTTATTTCGTCCAATCTTGCTATTCGGTCTGATTTGACTTCGTCGAACCTCGTCATGAAAGTACAAAAATGCTCGATTTGACATCCGTCGAACCTCGCAAAATGCTCGATTTCATCGGGGTTTTGAGGCCATTGTTTACTTTTTGTTTACTTTTTCCATTCAAAAAATTTGGTGGTGTTACATGTTTTATGTAACTTTGCAGCGTCATAGAAAAGACATCAACGCGAGTTGTAATTCCTGATTTCACTATAGGACATTATGAATTATATTCAACAACAATTGAACCAGATTATGATAACTATATATGTCACTTAACGCCGGTAGATATTAATAATTTAATATAATATGTATATGAAAAAGCTCTATTATTTAATGATTATGTTCACGGTTGGCATCATTGCCATTTCATGCAGCAAAGACGACGACGGAATCGAAGCAATCAATTCTGAAGATGTAAAGTCGTTTTTGTTTGATTCAGAAGGCACGCCTTATTGGAAAGACGCAGATACATTATCTGCAGAAGCTCAAGAATGTATCAAAAAAGATGTAATCGGATATGGATGGAAGCGAACAGTTTCGTACAGGCTCTTATCCGATGGCCGTTTGAATAATATTGATTTCTACAAAGAAATAGTTGGTGGCAAATTACATGGTATCTATTTCGAGTCAGATCAGTTATACACCAGATACGAGACCGTAGTAGCATTTGATAGGAATCCATTACATGCTATCCAATTCAAAATAAATTTAGATTATCCAACAGGCATAGTATCACTGTCTGACTCTCAAAAAATTGCATTGCGTTTTTTGAGCACTTCTATACAAGACAGAAAAATTTACTTATACGCATTGGAAAAAGTGGATGATAACACATGGGTATTCCATCAGTTTATCAGAATGACAGAAAATGAGTTGGAAACATATAAGAAAAACTATTTATAATACAACTTCACTTCTAATATAGATAGAACTTTTAAAGGTGGAAGTGAATGTGTTGCCAATGGAACATATATTCGTTTAAATAATGACGAGTATAAATTGTGTGTCTCTAATACAAGTTCCTACAACGACAAATACAATGAATTGCTTATCAAAAACGATTCAATCCATGGGTTCAATGGTTTATCATATTCTTTAGTTCAGTACAGGGGTGGAGCGCACGGCGTCTCCACCCCTAATGCTCTTTTGACATACGGCGTTCCGATGCATGTGCGCACCATAGGACAGAGGAACGCGTCGTCGTCGATAACTTATAATGTTTGGGGTCATTTATTATAAGACATGAGGCAATTCCTTATAATGTTTGGTCCCTTTTCTTATAA
>JAKSJD010000015.1 GCA_024398435.1 Bacteroidaceae bacterium
TTGTAATCATGGCTCAGCTTGCGGATGCCGGTGAGCACTGGGAAGTTTATACCAAATTACTTATTACGTCAGACATTCCCGATTAATAGTTAGGAGGCTGAAACATGAAAGATATTTTATGCACAGTGTGCGGAATGATTGGAGCATCAATTGCGAAAATGTATGGTGGATGGAATGATGGTATGACAAGCCTGCTGATTTTCATGGGCGTTGATTATGCCACAGGGTTGCTTTTGGCAGGCGTATTTCACAAGTCCAAAAAGTCTGAGTCCGGGGCACTCACATCTCGTGCCTGTTGGGAAGGACTCGTGAAGAAGGGCATCGCACTGCTGATTGTTCTGATTGGTTGCAGGTTGGACATTCTTATTGGTACAACCTATATCCGGGATACATGCGTGATTGGATTCTGCGTGGCTGAGGCTCTTAGCATTGTTGAAAATGCCGGACTCATGGGCGTGCCTATCCCGAATGCGATTACAAAAGCCATTGAGGTGCTCAAACAGGACGAGAATGGAGAAATTTCCGAAAAGCCGGAGGCATAACCATGTATACTGCGGATGATGTTCTGAAAATCGCTCGTGGAGAAATCGGATACCGAGAGAAGAAAAGCAATTCCCAATTGGATGACCCCACAGCAAATGCAGGTTCCGGGAATTTCACGAAATATAGCCGGGACCTGTATTCTGCCGGGTACTACGGTGGGCATTCCAAGCAGGGCTTCGCATGGTGCTGTTGCTTCTATGATTGGTGTCATTGGATTGCATCCGGGAAAGATAGAGAACTCGCACAGTCAGTTACCTGCCAAAGTGGTATTTACGGAGCGGCTTGCAACTACAGTGCGAATTACTATCGTGCGAAAAATCGCTTTGACCAAACGCCTTCGGTTGGAGCACAGGTGTATTTTGGCAGTGACGGATTTGAGCACACTGGAATTGTGGAACGATTTGATGATACCTATATTTACACGATAGAGGGCAATACATCGGATGGAGTCAGTTCCAAGCAATACAAAAGAACGAATGCCCGAATCAAAGGATACGGACATCCGTTCTATGATGGGGATGAGTACCAAGCAGATATTCCTGCATCAGAGAGCAATCCCCGGACTGATTCGACAATCGTGAAAATCAATGCGTTCGTGCTGAGGAAGGGTTCTAAAGGGAAAGCTGTTGAAACACTGCAAATCCTGCTGAACCATGAATTGGATTGTGAACTGGAAGTGGATGGTGCTTTCGGCAACTATACGCTTTCCGCAGTAAAGCAGTATCAGACAGAGAATTCCCTGTCTGTCGATGGTGTTGTCGGAGAAAAGACTTGGACATCGATAATCAATAATTAAGTATAGCAGGTAGGCTCAAAAATTGCCTACCTGCTATTTTTTTATGACCATATCATTCCATATCCCGCTTTACAGATATTTTGATGGTGCAGACTCCGTCCATGAGGAGTTGCAGGAATGTTACGATATCTCCGAGGGAGTCCCTTGTCACATCGGAGAATTCAAGTTCACAACTTGTGAACTGACTGTTCGGATTGGTGTTTTCTTGTTCGGGTACGATTTCCGTTTCCGGCTGTTCTTCCTCAGCACCATTCAAGAACCTTTCCCATTCGTCTTGCGATGCGGTTGGCATGAATCTTTTCTTCATAATGTTCAGTCTGTTGTACTCAGTGTTTACTGTTGCCTTGCATACACCAAACATTTCTGCAATGTCTTGAGTCCGGGCATTCTTGCTGATGCAGAGTTGCAGGAACTGTTTCTTCAAATCGTCCGGCAACTGCTTGTATTCCAACCATCTCATGGGTGCGAGTTTGTAGGTGTGTACATCTCCGTTCATATTCCTAAGTTCCTTTCTCGATAGGTAGTCACTTGGCAGTGTGCATTTCTTGCTTTTCGAACCATTCTTTCTTTTTGCTGAACTGCGTGATATGTCTTTTTTAGTCCGGGAGTATTCCCGAAACAGATATTCTGCATCATTCATATTCGTCCTCGTCAGAATATTCGTTAAATTCGTATGGTCCGTAACATTCGTAAATTGTTCCGATTTTCTCTTCAATGTAGGAGGACAAATAGTTTTCATTTAGAGTCAAATCTGCCAGTTCAGCAAGGATGAACTCATAATCCCTATCTGTATAGATTTCAAATATTTCATCAAGAATTTCATCGCATCCGTCCGCATATTCATGCAACCAGTTTGCGTAGCTTGATAGGTCATTACACCAACCGTCCATGCAGGAATTTACATTGTCATAAACATCACCATCGTTGAACCACTTGTAAATCAGCTTGTTTACTGCCGTTACAATCTGTTCCGCAAGAGTTTCTCCTTCACCATATGCAGGCAGATACTTTTCGTTTACCTTGTCGAACTTATTGAAATAATTCCAACCGACTTCGTTCATGTTTTATTGTCCTTTCTTTATTCGGGGTGCATCCCCTTTCTTTATGTTACCATTATATCACACTATGTGATAGATGTCAACAGGCATTTCACAAAATGTGATACAATAGTGCGAAAAAATATGTCACTTCCCTTCCATGTATCGCAAGATTGCATCCCAAGTTTCCTGTTCGCCATGAACGCCCGGATAGGTGAATCGTCCTCTCTCACCATCGATTACGAGAGTTCCTTCGATGTTCACATATACCGCATACACAGTGTATCCTGTTTCCATATCAGCACCCCCTTACTGACCGATTCTTTCCAAGAAATTCTTCTTGGTTGTAATTGACTTGATTAACCATCCACCCTGCCACAGAGAGATTGTCCATGTCAGCCTGTGACTGTCTGCAAATTTCTTTGCCTTGGAGAACATCCTGTAGGCTTGGTCAAAATCGTTCGTATGGATGGTCTTGTAATATGTCGGTGTTCCGTATCTGAGTTCGAAAGTAGGTTCGTTCATTTTGTACCCCCATTAACAGTATTTAACTAAGTCATATCTTCCTGCCCGGATGCAGGCTTCTTCCCTGTGCATGATTGCCATTTCTGAAAGCTCTTTTGCCTCTCTGTAATCTTCATATGTCAGCCAAACAATTCCTGCACCCATGCAGAAGAAATGTTCGGCTCGGTCCTTCAAGTGTTCCAATCTATCGAATTCGGCACCATCGAATTTGATGTCACCGTACATCATGTCATACAGTGTGTTCGCACAGATGTTTGCAATCAGTTCAAAATTGTGCTGATTCTTGTTCATGGAGAACGGATACATTTTCTTGCAGGATTCGATTTCGAATCCCTTCTCCTTTGCGATTTTTATGCATCTTTCTTTCTCAGCCTCATTACGAGGATATGCAACCTTGTGGATGCCGTTGCCGTTGATGTATCGGAATTCCCATCTTTGTTCGTTCGACATTTTGTTCTCCTTTCATCCGGGAGGTTACCCTCCCGGAATTTGTTTTCATTAGATGATGGTGTACAGTTCAGTCATTTTGGATATCAGTGCATCGGCACTCTGTACATATTTCGCATAGATTCTGTTTTCTCTTACTGCCTTTTTGAAGTTCTGATTGTTCGGGTCATCTGCGTATTTGACGATTTCGCTTGCGGTTTCCTGTGCTTTGATTTCTGCGTTCATCTTATCTCTTTTCAAGATTTGCATACAGTCCTCAATGTCGCTCCGGGAAATTGTTATGTTGCTCAGCTTGTTGCTCACGATTTTAAGCTGTGCGATTTGGTTTTCGCTTTCAGCTTCGATTGCCTTAATCTTTCCTCTGAGTTCATCCACAGTCTTTTCAGCGGAGAGTGCACGCTCTTTCCAGTTGAAGCAGGCATCCCATTCGATGTTCTGTTCAGCATATTCGAAACATCCTTCAAATGCGGTTGCTACATAGGAGTCTTCACCGAGGCTTTCCACGATTTTCTTTATCTTTGCCAGTGCCTTGCGTTCTTCTTCTTTCGTAACCATCTTTTGTATTCCTTTCTTGTTCGGGGTATATCCCCTTTCCTTATGGTACTATAATATCACAGATTGTGATGATAGTCAACAAGAAATTACACAAAATGTGAAGAATGTTTCGAAAAAAATAGATGTTACCTACACAATGTGTCAAGCAACATCCGGGCTTGGAACAATGCTCTTGCCTGCACATCCAACCATGTTTCTCTACGATTCGGGTTGCGTTCTCCACCATTTGTTCTTTTCAATTCGGTTGGATTGCAAAGCCGTTCTGCGATGTCTGCATCATAAATCAGAGAAGAACCACCATATGAGTATTCTTTCCAATTCCTTGCACCATTCAGCATGAGGTCATGGTCCTGCTTGGAACCAGTGTAGTCATATTCCGAGTATTGGTCATAAATGAGCAAATCATCGATAAGGTCAAGTGCATATTGCTTTACGCCTCTCTCCCATGCTGAGATGCATTTTTTCTCGTTTACTCGTTCTCTCAAATCAGCAAGATTCATATGTTTCTCCTTTCAGACAAGTGCCTCTCTTGTAACTGAGATGACATCGTTAATTGATATTCCGACAAATTCAAGTGCTTGTGTTAGAGTCAGTGCTTGGATGTATATGTTCTGCCTGCCATATATTCCGTTCTCAAAATCTATTGAGTATTCGTATACAGTTCCCATGCGTGCCATCCTCAGAAATCATATAGCACGAACTCTATCATGTCTTTCTCGTTGCGTTTCCGCTGATACCCTTTCCCGAAGTATCGAACTCTCAAGTCACACAGGGTGATAACTCTTTGCAGTTCTGCAAATGAGGCTGTTGAACCCTCATGTCCACCATTCAGAGAACATTCATATTCGTGTGCACCGATTGCACATCTGATTTCTTCTTCAAGCTGTTCCAGTGTCATATTGATTTCCTTTCACCCCGTGTTGCCGATAGGTCAGCATATTTTCAGAAGTTGTAATCGTAGAATTCTCGTCTGCCTTTGTGCAGTGTCAGATTTCCGGGCGTTCCGTACTGTCCGTATTTGTTGGACCATCTGAACTCGTAAATCTCTCCGTTCGGGTCACGCTCGTATGTGTATGTCTGTTTATGTTGGTTTGTACAGTGTCCGGCAAATCCGCCTGCAATCCATTCCGGTTTGAAGTTCGGGTCGAGTGTTGCCTTATCTCTCTGTACCACAACTTTGCATCTCGTTACTTTGATTACTGTTCCTGCATGGCGGTCGGTATAGAGTTTTACGCTCACCCCATCTCCAACCTTAATGTTCGCAGGATTTAACCTTATGCTGATTGCGGACATGATGTCTTCCTCTGAATATCTGTAGTTGTATTCTTTTGCCTCACCTCTGCTTTCCAGTCTTCCGAGATAGTCCATTCTGTCTACATATATTGGATACTGTCTGATGTATTCGATTTGCTTCGGGAATTTGTTTGCGATTTTCTGTTCCAGTTCTGCTTTGTTCATGATTCATCCTCCATTCGATATCCTTTATCTGATGGTGCTATCATATCACAATATGTGATAAATGTCAACAACTATTTTCACAAATTGTAATAAATGTTTTCACAGAAAGTGGCTGAAAACGGCATATTTCGCCCATTCTCCCAAGAGGCTCAAAAATTCGCCAAGAGCGATTTTTTATCACAGATAGAGATATGCATGGCATCGGAATTTTCGTCGATTTGACCCTTCCGAAAAAAGACACGAAAATGTTCGGATATTCATAGCATTATACGGAAACTCTTAACTTTATGCACAAAAAGCACTGTTTGAGACATCTTTTATGCATAAATATCACGAAATGTGTCCACGAACTGTGGACATCATAAAAATACAGAAAAAGAGTCGGGATTATTCCCGACTCTTTCTTATTGTGTGCAGGATGAAGCAGTCCGGCATGAGCACGATGACTGTGTTCGCCTGCGTTACATGTGGTGGAGCATATTCTCCCTTGTACGAACTCTTTGTGGGTATCGATAAGTAATCATCTTTGCCTGTGTAGTAATAGTGGATGTCTATGTGGTCATCCCAAACATAAACCTTCTTGACGAAAGCTGATATCAATCGTTTCTGATATGCCTTGTTCGTGACATCCTGTTCTTTGAACTTCTGAAGTGCAAAGATGATTCTGTCCTTGTCCACTATCTTTTTGTGAGCATCATGCTTGAGCAATTCCTTGCTGATGAAATCATTCCTGCTTTCCAGTTCCGAAAGCCTTGTTGTAAGTGATACACTGATAACTCCGCTTTCGATTGCAGACATGATGTTTCGAATTGATTTTTTGTTCGATGCCAACTCAGATTTCAGTTCCGATACCTCGTCGCTCCGGGATGCCTCAATTTGGTACTTAACAGCAGATTCAGCAAGCCACTCGATTGTTTCATCTTGCAATACGATATCACGAGTAATCTCAGCAACTTCTCGTTCTATCACATCTTTCGGAATCGAGTCCTTTGAGCATGAATGAGCACGCCTGCCTTGGCAAGTGTAGTAATGGTATGCAGTGCCGGATTTCCCGAACCCTGTAGTTCCAATCATTGGAGATGCACACATACCGCAAAACAGTTTCCCTGTCAGAAAGAAGTCCTCTTTTTTGGAAACAGTCTTCTTGTCCTTCAGCCTGTTTTGAACTGCCCGGAAAACATCCTCAGAAACGATTGCAGGAACTCCGTGCTCAATTCGTATATCTATATAAGAATAGACACCAATGTAATTCTCGTTCGACAGGAGTCTATGGAAACTGTTTTTGTTCCATCTCCCACCACGCTTTGTACGAATGCCTTGGTTATTCAGTTCCTCAGCAATCTTTGCCAACGGAATGCCATGCAGATAGTCGCTGAATATCTGCCGGACAATTCTTGCCTCAGACTCACGGATAGCAAATCGTCCATCACTGCCTTTCTCGTATCCAAAAGGCAGTGCGGAATTTACCTTGCAGTTCTCAGCATTGGAACGCATTCCTCTCCGAATATCTTCTGAGAGATTTTCGCAGTAGAACTGATTGACATTCATCATTGTTCGCAAGGCAAATCGACCTGCGGCAGTATTACCAAATTCCTCTTTGGCATACAGTGTCGAAATCCCGAGTTTGTCAAGCTTGTCCTCATAAATCAGAGCATTCATCATGCTCCGTGCTATGCGGTTTGACTTGTATGCAATGACTACATCGAATGAATGCTTCTCCGCATCACGCATCATATGTTGGAAACCAGTTCGTCTATCAGTCTGCCCGGAAACAGCACGGTCTTCATAAGTTCCGACTATCTCTATGTCATTCTGCCTTGCGAATATGGTACATTCTTCAATCTGCTGTTCAATTGATTCATCCCTTTGCATGTGGGAAGAATATCTCGCATATATTACGCCTTTTCGCATCTTGAACTTAAAAATGAAGCAAACGCAATGACTGTTTCCAAATCCTTATCGGACAGTTGAATCACTGTGTCGCAAAGTTTCAATACTTTTTTCGGTAGTAAATGTAATGGAGTATGTTCTTCTTCTCTGCCCATTAATGTATCGACAGAAACATTGAAAATATCTGCATATGCTTCAAGGGTATCTATTCTTGGTTCTCTTGCTCCGGATTCGTACATTGCGACAGCACTTGTTGACAATCCGAGCCGGGATGCCAGTTCTGTTTGGGATAAACGCATTTGTTGACGATAAGCGGATAGGTTTGTGGATAGCGTGGACTTCATGTATTACCTCTTTCTTTTTTGGCTGAGCATATAGTATCACATATTGAGATGAATATCAATAAAAAAAATCATCACAAAATGTGTTGACAATACGAGAACTATGTGCTAAAATACCCACAGAAAGGAGGCGAACACATGGATAGAATCGACCACAATAGAAGAGTTGCAGAGAATCTGATTAAAGCTCGTGGGAATCGCTCACAGGCTGATGTTGCAATGGCGGTTGGCGTATGCCAATCCTCGATTGCGAACTATGAGGCAGGAATCCGAATCCCAAGTGATGAAATCAAGATTCGACTGGCACATTTCTTCGGCATGTCTTTAATTGACCTGTTTTTCCCGGAACTGGAAGACTGATTTTTTTTAGACATGATTATCACAAATTGAGGTCACAATATGAGAATATTCACAGAAACAATATCAGACGAGGACTCCGAAATGATAAATCAGCTTGTACTGGATATCACAAACGAATTCTTCCAAAGCGATGAGGCTGAGGAAGAGTTCATGGAGTGGAAACGAGAAAGGAGTGTGAAAAAATGAAATATGAGGAATGTCCATATTGCGGTGCTCATCTCGACCATGGAGAAATGTGCGATTGTGAAGAAGCGAAAAAAGAAAGGGACGAACCCGGTGCAACAGGTTCATCCCAAAAGAGAATACTGGAACTGCTTTCCAATATAGCACAAGCGGAATCCCATGTCAAGGCGTGCACTGATTTGCCGGACATCATTAACCCAAAGCGGATGAGCAGGGATGCAATCATAAAGTGTGTCAAAAAAGAGTTTCCAAGCTTTTCGACAATCCTGCTTACGCAATGCCTGCACTGGGAAAAGTATGGAATCATCATACATCCAACTGCATTGCGAAAGATTGTAACTGAGTTTGGAGCAGATGATTGCAAACAACAGAAGAAATCGCATGAGAGCAAATCACGCCCGAACAAGCTGACTGTCAGAGTGCCGGACAATGTGATGGAAAAAATGCGGAAATGCATGGAGAGAATCGGAATCAAAACGATTCAAGAGTTTGTACTGCTGTCAATCGTGGCAACAATCGATGCTATATGAGGTGGAAAAATGAACAAAGAAACACATCTGAAAAACGCACTGGAGTTAATGCGTGATGCCTATGCATCAGCACTGGCATCAGAGGAAGAATTTAAGAAAATCGGAGTTGATATCGTAAACCCGATTTCGACAATGTGGCACGGAACTCATGCAGGCGAAATTGAACTGCATGTCTACACAGGCATCCGGGAGATTGCAAATATTATCGGCAAAAAGCTTGAGGACTATTACGGGTTCGATGGCAGATACAGAGGCGATAAAGTGGTTCTCTCTCATGACGGAATGTTCATGTTTGAACTGCTTCATCTGAACGAAGAAACTTGTGAATTCGAATATAAGGAGGACAAAAAATGATTCGCAACCCTAATGACCGCAATAGCACAGATAAGAAAATCCGTTTCCTGTTGGCAGGATATCCGGGCATCGGAAAATCAACGCTTGCCCTTTCAGCACCCAAGCCTCTGCTTGTGGATGTTGACCACGGAATTGACAGAATCGAACCGATTCACAGAACTCCCTATATTCAGCCGGAATCCTACACAGAAGTTCTTGATGACCTTGTTCATGACAATGTCCGGGACTTCGAAACAATCGTTTTCGACACTGGTGGCAAGCTTGTATCCCTCATCGGATTTTGGGCAATCAAGAACAATCCGAAGTGCGGACAATCCGATGGCAGTCTGTCGCTGAAGGGATACGGAGTTGTAAAGCGTGAGTTCGCACGCCTCATGGATTACTGCTACTACGAACTGAACAAGAATGTGATTGTGGTTTTCCATGCTACAGAGGAAAAGGACGGAGAGGAAACAAGACTCCGCATCAAAGTTGAGGGTGGCACGAGAAACGATGTTTGGGAACCTATGGACCTCGGTGGATTCGTAGAAATGAGAGGAAACAACCGAACAATCGGATTCAGCAACTGCGAAAGATATTTTGCAAAGGGAACGAGAGGCATCAACGGAGTTTGGAAAATCCCGACTATCTCTGCCGGACAATCCAACAATTTCCTCACCCTGCTGTTTGAGGAGTACAACAAGAAGAATCGTGCAGAGGTTGACGAGGCTGAGGCAAAAAAGAAGGAATACGATGATGTCATGGAGAAGGCACGGAAGATAATCGATTCTGTTACTGATGCAGATACTGCCATGATTGCAAGTGAGCAAATGAAGCGACTGGAGCATGTCCTAACATCCGGGCAGGAATCACGCCAAGAGTTCGCTGACAGGATTAAGGAATTGGGACTCAAGTATAACTCTGAAACAAAGAGGTATGAGGCAAAATGAGAACTCTCATGACTCATTCACTGCTGTCCTCATGGAAGTATGCAATGCAGGATGTGGACAGGGATACCCTATCGGATTTCCTGTCCACACTGAAACGAGAGAAGCACGAACCAACCGAAGCCATGCGAACAGGCATCCGCTTTGAGGACGAGGTTACATCCATATTGAATGGTGATGTATGCGATGAGTTCCCAACAGCAAGTGAGGTTGCGAAAAGAGTTCGTGGTGGAAAACTTCAACTCGTTGCAAGCAGAGAGATGACTGTGAACGGCAGAGATATCCTGTTGTACGGCAGATTGGATGTCCTAAAGGCAGGAATCATCTATGACATCAAATATACAGGCAAGTACGAACGAGGTAAGTTCTTTTCATCGACTCAGCACCCGACATATTTCGAACTTATCCCGGAGGCAAACGAATTCACATATCTCATAAGTGACGGAAAGGAATTGTGGACAGAAACATATCGAAGGGATGAAACCCGGAGCATTTTGCCAATGATTTCTGACTTCTTCTCATGGATGCAGATGTGCGGATACATGGACATTTACGAACAGTATTGGGCGTGTAAATGAAGGCAGAGATACTGGATTATTCAATAGCGTTGGACGGAACGCAGAGAGTTACTCTCTTGCTGAAATCCGATTTCCGGCAGGCATACGATAGATACATCGGGAAAACGCTGAATGTCCGTTTCTCGGAGTGGAAGGAAGCCCGGAGCAACAATCAGAACGCTTTCTTCCACTCCCTCGTAAATGAGATAGCAGGATGTCGGGGACTGACTGAGGATGATGTAAAGAGGCAGTTGGTTGTAGACTACGGAACACTCGCAAGAGATTCTGATGGGAACATCATAGGATTTAAGTTGCCTGTGTCTGCCGATGTATCGACAATCTACCCATACACCTCGTTCTATAAGGAGATAGAGGAGAATGGGAAACGATTCAACTGCTTCTTGGTGTACAAGCACACATCTGAGATGGACAGTGCAGAATTCAGCAGGCTATTGTCGGGAACTATAGATGAGGCAAAGGAACTCGGTATCGACACAGATACCCCGGAAACCAAAGCAAGGTTTTATTAAAGGAGATAAAAATGTTAAATAGCGTATCACTGATGGGCAGACTTGTAAAAGACCCGGAGCAAAGACAGACAGGAACTGGCAAGCATGTATCCTCATTCACCATAGCAGTTGACCGAGATTTTGACAGAACTCAGACTGATTTTATCGACATCGTTGCATGGGACGGTACATCGGATTTTGTGCAGAAATGGTTCTCCAAAGGAAAGATGATTGCAGTGTCCGGCAGATTACAAATCCGTGATTGGCAGGATAAAAACGGAAATCGCAGAAAGGCAACCGAGGTGATTGCGAACTCTGTCTACTTCGGTGGTGACAAAAAGACATCTTCCACGGAGAACATCGATGAGCACCAGTACGAAACGGACACTTATACAAGCGATTTTGAAATGGATATCACACCCCTTACAGATGATGACCTGCCGTTCTGAGGTGCTGAACCATGTCTGCAAAGGATAAAGAAAGGTATTACTGGCTCAAACTGGACAGGGGATTCTTCAAGAGGCATGACATCACGATTTTGGAATGCCTGCCAAACGGAAAGGACTATGTCCTGTTCTATCTGAAACTGATGTTGGAGAGTGTGGACCATGCCGGAGAACTGCGGTTCTCAGAGATGATACCATACGATGCAAATATGTTGGCATCCATTACAAATACCAATTTCGATATCGTGCGAGGTGCTCTCGATGCTTTGCAAGAACTTGGCATGGTGGAGATATGGGATGATAGAACAATTTACATGGAACAGGTTGCGAAACTCCTTGGAAGTGAAACCCATTCTGCAAAACGGCAGAGAGAACTCCGTGCGAATAAGGCAGGCGACAATGTCGCACTATTGTCGCACGAATGTCGCCAAGAGATAGATACAGATATAGATACAGAGATAGATACAGATATAGAGTCAGAGATAGAGGAATCGCCTCAGAATATCGTAATTGAAATCCCATTGAAGGATGGGAGCATGTATCCAATCTATGATTTGAATATCCGGGAATTATCAGCACTCTATCCTGCTGTCGATATCATGCAGGAAATCAGAAAGATGGTGGGATGGAGCAACGGCAATCCGCAAAAGCGGAAGACAAGAGCGGGTATAAAGCGATTTATCAATGCATGGTTGGCGAAGGAACAGGATAAGGGTTCTCACAAGCCTGCCAACAAAATGGATGATTTCTACGCAGTCGCTGACAGATGGAGTGAGTCATGAACAAGAAAGAGTTTAGCATCTTAATAAAGCTGATTCGGACAACATATCCTCAGCAGAACCTGTTCCCGAACGAAGAATCCATAGAGATATGGTACAGGATGCTAAAGGACATCCCATATGAGATAGCAATGGTTGCCGTTGAAAAATGGATAAGCATGAACAAATGGGCACCTGCGATTTCTGATATCAGAGAGTATGCAACAGGGATGTGCCAAGAGCAGGAACAGGATTGGGGAGAAGGTTGGAATGAGTTGCTCCGGGCAATAGCAAGATATGGGTACTATGACGAGGATGGTGCACTGGAAAGCATGAGTCCTGTTACGAGAGAAACAGTGCGGAGGCTCGGATTTAAGGAACTGTGCTTGTCTACGAACCAAATGGCAGACAGGGCAAATTTTCGGACAGTATACGAAACGATTTCCAAGCGGAACAAAGAGGATGCCCAATTGCCGGGAAGATTACTGGACCAGATTCAGCAGATGAAATTGCAATCGAAAGGAGTAAACCTGTTGGATGGATAATGAGTTCGGAATGCCTCTCGATAGGAACGGATATAGCCGGAGCATCATGCAGAATAACAGTTCAGAATGTTGGATTTGCAAATGCAGGAACGAATCACTACAGAGGCACGAAATCTTCAATGGAAATCCGAACAGGACAAAAAGCAAAAGATATGGACTGTGGGTAAGCATTTGCCCACAGTGCCATAGACGGATAACCGATGAAGACTCGTTGGAACGGATTACCCTAAAGCGGATTGGGCAAAGCAGAGCAATGCAAATGTACGAATGGGATGAGGCTGAGTTCCGGGACATATTTGGAAGGAGTTACCTATGATTCGCTATGTCATAAAACTACCACCAATTACGAAAAAGAATCATCAGCAAATTTTCGTGAACAAAGCGACCGGGAAACCATTTATAACTCAGTCTGAGGCATACAAAAAATACGAATCGCAAGCAGGATGGTTCTTGAAACCTGTTCCAAGCAAGCCGATTGATATCCCGATAAACATTTGCTACAGATTCTATCTGCCGAAGAACACGAAAACGGATGCATCGAATCTTATAGAGGCAGTTGATGACATACTGGTTCGATACAAGATAATTGCAGACGATAATCACAGAATCGTTGCAGGGCATGATGGAACGAGAGTGTATGTGGACAAGAACAACCCGAGAACAGAAATAACGATTACAAGGATTTCGGAGGAATGACATGAGTAGCAAGATAGAATATGTTAACTGCAAATACAACGATGGAGTGCAGTGCGAAAAGAGATTGCACAAAGATGGAACACCATGTGCCACATGCGGTTTTTCCCCTAATGTAGAAAAGGAACGAAAATCTGATATCCCGGATGGAATCCGAAACAAAAGGCGAAGCGATGTAATCATCAATGGTATTGAATACAGATGCAGGAATTGCACTAAATGGCACCAAGAAAGATGCCCGATGGTAGGCAGGAATCAGCTTGGCATGATGGTGAATAAAGCACCGCAAGATGGATTCTGCTACGCATTTGAGGATAGGTACAAGTGAGGGGTGACCGATGAGCAAATATACTCATTGGTGGAGACCGAATGTCGAAAGGGCGTTGCGAGAATATCCACGATTAAAGGCGAAGAAAAACGCCATGCAGGAATGCTCGATAACTCCGAACTATAGTGGACTATCTGGTTCGACAGGACCATCTCGGACAACGGAACAGATAGCACTCCGGCAACTGCCGGATGAGGAAGAAAAATGGATAGTAGCAATCGAGAGAGCAACGGAAGAAATTGCGAAGCAAAAAGACGGAGCGGATGTTCTGAGGATTGTTGAGGAATGCTACTACAGGAAATCGATGACATTGGCAGGCGTTGCGATGAAATACTACATGGATGAGAGGACAGCACTCAGACGGAGAAACAGATTCATCGTATCGGTTGCAAAACACATGGGATATTTGAAAGGAGAACTTTGATTTGGATAAATGTAAGGATTGCAAGTGGCTCGATTTGGAACAGAAAAAGAGTGTGGGATACAGATGCACTTGCCCTACTATCGAGAGAAAAAAGGACATTGCAAACTGGATGGCATTGACTAAGCCTGCGTGCAAGAAAGGATTCGAACACAGATGAACTTATATGAGCGTGCAGTGCTGACATTTGGCAGGATGAATCAAACGATTGTTGCGATAGAGGAATTATCAGAACTGCAAAAAGAGTTGACAAAGCATCTCCGGGGCATCGGAAGGAATGAATGCCTTGCGGAAGAAATGGCAGATGTTCAAATCGTCATGGAGCAATTACTTCTGATTTTCGACAATGGCAAAGAGGTGCAGGAAGAAAAGAATCGAAAACTGAAGCGACTTGAGGAACGAATCGAAAGAGAGGAGAACTGGTAAATGGATTTGCGACTGCAATTCGTCAAGTGCCCTCGTGACCCATATTGTAAAGGGTGCTACTACTATAGAGGTGCTCAGAACAGACAGCACGGAATCATGTATTGTATGTATTGGGATATAGAACCAGGACTTCGTGGATGTCCTCCCGGCAAGGGATGCACAAAATACACGAAGAAGAAACCAACGAAAAAAGAGATGCGGAATGCAGATTTACAACCAAGGAAAACATCATGGGATAAGGAACGAGGCTATAAACTATATTGCCAAGGGAACTATGCGAGAACCATAGCAATAGAATGTTGCTGTTCCACTGCTTCTGTAAATATGATGTTTGCAGAATGGAAGAAGCGTGCTGAGGCAGAAGGAATCGTCCGGGACAAAATCAGCAGAGAAGTTCCGTCAAAGTGGGATAAAGAACAAGGATACAAACTGTTCTGCGATGGATGGACATATGATGAAATCGCAAAGCATTTTGAGGTTGGCGGTACAACTGTAGAGCGTGCCTCAGTGATTTGGAGAGATAGAGCAATAGCAGAAGGTATCGACAGAAGGGCAAGAGTGATTCGGAGAAGAAAAGCAATGAAAGGTGGCAAGAATGATTAAATATTATTGGTTCTGCATCCGGTGGTTGTACCGCAACCGTAACTGGAAGAACACCCGGCAGAAATTCAAAGCTATGGAAAGGGATTGGGAAAATGCGATTAAAAATTCCCATGTTGCCCATTCTGCGGAGCGAAGATGGATGAGGTGAGCGAATGAGAGATGACACTTGCTTCAGTTGCAGTAACATGATTTTTAACCCGGATAGGCTGTACCCCTATAAATGTCGGAAAAACAAGGCGTGCTCGTATGGTACTATGCTTACGCTGATGCAGGCCAATGGAATAGACATTTTTAATTGTGCTACAAAATGCAAAAATTTTAAAAGCAAATTTGATGAGGTGGCTGATGACAGTAGACATTAAAACTGCCCACACTTTAAGCGGCAACGGCAGAGAGAAATGCTATGTTGTAATCAACGATACATTCTATATCGCCATCCGCAAAAAGCTGTGGGATGAACTTAATCACTTTTTGACCGAAGAACGGAGTAAACGGGATGGATAAAGCACTGCGTGATTTGAAATGGCTTTACGAAGCTCTCCGCAAAGGTGGCAAGACCGCTGAATTTTACGAAGCACAAGCACCGATAATCGGAGAGGTTCTGAAGCATATGATTTCCGCACAACGAAACGAAATCCTCATTACAGAGTATCTGTCTAAATGCCATTGCTGTGACGAATGCTTCTGCGAATGTTGGTGCATTCTCAATAACCGCAGAAAAGGCAGAGTGCCGCACGATGGGTGCAAACAGAACATATTGGACAGAATGTGTGAAGAAGTCTAATGTTGCTAAATGAAGATTCATATGGAAAAAGCAAAAGAGATTCTTAAAAAGACAGAAAAACAAAATTTCCTTAGTGGATTAGATTTTTCTGTTGCAATTCAAGATTTGCTGATTTCAGAAGGTGGATGGGTAATTGACACAGGCAATTATGAGAATGTAAATGCAGAATGCCTTATAAGGCTTATGCACAAAATCGAGAAACACCCATTTCTTTGGAAGATGTTTTTCATGATTGCATAAATGTCAACAATTTGAAAAGATTTATGCCAAAGTATGAGGTAAGCGAATGAACAGAGAAGGACTGTTTCGATTGTCTGAGGCATCTTGCATGAAATTTGCACTAAAGGAATATGGAATCGATGTATCGACAACAATGGCAGGCTCGATTGAGAAAGTATTCATGGAATATATGTTGAAGGCAGGACATGTAGAAAAACTGGATGATGTAATTGAATGAGGAAATGAGCAAATTGAAACTGACAATCAGACCAATATATTGCATAAATATAGAGCAAAAAACATGATATCTCCCAAGAGGCTAAAAATTGCGATATTTGCCATTTTTTATCACGGATAGCATTATATATGGCATCGAGAAATTCGTCGATTTAGCCTGTTCACAAAAAAACACTCAAATGTTGGGATATTCACTGAAAGTGCAGGAAACTCCGAACAATATTCACAAATAGTGATGATTATGCATGGTTCGGTGCATAAAAATCACAAAAAGTGTCCACAGTTCGTGAACACACAAAAAATGATGGATTTCTGAATGTTGTCGGATAGCGTCCTAAATATGTGGTATACTTGCAATCGTGAGAAAGCAAGAATCGGGATGGCAAACGCCATTCCGATTTTTGTTGCCGGAGGAACATATGGAAAATGAAGACTTTTATGTTTCCAAAAAATGGAGGCAGAAACGAGAAGCAATATTGAGGCGTGACAAATACACATGCATGAATTGCCGTAGGTATGGAAAAAAGAGAGAGGCAACAACTGTGCATCACATTAAGCATTTGGATGAGTTCCCGGAACTGGCGTTCGATGACAAAAATTTAATAAGTTTATGTGGCAAGTGCCACAACAAAATGCACCCGGAGAAAGGAAAGAAACATGGGCATTACTAAGAGGTTCAAAGATAATCCTACTGCATATTACGCTTTGAGTGTATGTGCAACATGGGCAGGCATTGGTTCACTTATGAACGGAGTGACCATGACTCAGACATACGGAATTATTCCTTCCGCTATTTGGGCATTCGGCAACACTCTTGCATGTATGCTTTTCGTATGGATAGTCGGAAGGGTAAGCTATTGCAGGCAAGTGTTTTGTTCACGGACAATGAAGCTGATTTGCGGAATTATGTGCATATTTCAGAGTTGGTTGTCCATGAACGGAATGCAGACGATTTTTGCTGATACAGTGCTTGGCGAAAAGTCCGGCATGATTATTGCTTATGCATTGGCAACATTATTTCTGATACTGCTGATTCGGCACGGAATGGTTAGAAATGTTCTGACAGATGGTTACGGATGGATTGCTGTTTATGCTCTTGCAGTAATTGTGACTGCGATTGCAATGATTAACTCGTATGGTCATTACAACGAAATATCTCTCGGATTGAATTATGAGAGCATGAGGACTGGAATTTGGAAATCGATTCTTTTGTTGCCCGGACCTTTTACATATCCTTACTTTTTCGAACTGCTTTCTTACAACGAAAACAATTCTGATGGAACATCGGAAGTAAACATGAAAAAGGCGTTTGTATTAGGTGGATTGATGTTCGGTGCATACATGCTGATTGTATTTCCTCTTGCATGGGCACAGTTTTCGCCTGCATTGAACATCATAAAAGCAATCCTAATCACAATCATTGGTACATCCACACTGAGTTCCGCAATGTATTCGATTTATATTGCATTCGGGAAGAAAATCGGATTTGCGGTGAATGCATTGATAATTCTCGGATGGAGCATCTTGATTCCGCTTGGTGTAATGGGTCTTTGGACTCTTATGGCTAATATTCGGATTTATCTTGTCGGACTTGGAATTGTAACAGCGATTGTTCTTGGAGTCATAAACAAACATGAGCGATGAAACCAGTAACGGAAGAAACCGATTAAAGTCGAAGCATTACAACACAAGAGAAGAGTGGATGGATGTTTGGAACAATTATAAAGATGTTCAGACAAAAGAATTCACTGAGGAAATGATAGCTGATGCTGTTTCTGAGATAAAAGAAATATGTGCAGGTAAAGTTCCTGCATATGCTTGGAGTGGTGGAAAGGATAGCATAGCTTTGCAGATTGTGTGTGAGGATGCAGGCATCAAAAAAGGATTCTGTTGTTACAACGATTTATACTTCCAAAAGAGTATTGATTTCTTTTATGAGCATTGCCCGGAAGGAGTTGAAATCGTTAATACCGGGGAAGATATTGCTTGGCTTTCAAGAAACCCAAAATTCTTATTCCCGAAAGGTGCTGTCGCATGGAATGTTAGAACGCACTTACGATATCAGCCTATATATTGCAAGAAAAACAATGTCGACATATTGCTGATGGGCAAACGAAGACAGGATGGGAATTGGGTTCCCGATAATATAGTGAATAGAAGTTCCGGTGGCGTGGATATCTATTGCCCATTGAGACATTGGACTCATGAGAATGTTATTTGTGCAATCAGACATAGAGGGAAAACACTTTCAAGGTTTTATCTTGATGATGAGATAGGATTCCACTTTGGAGATACAAAGTTTGCAATAATGGGTCCAAGCAGAGGTGAATCTGTTTGTGATGCATGGAATAGGATTTATTCCGTTGAGAAAATGAAAGTCATTCAGTGTGCTGAACATGGAATCGAGTCAGCAAGAGAATACTTAAACAAAAAGAGAGAGGGGTACTATTGAAATGCTTATTGAACAGAAAGATATTAAATTTCTAAAGCATCCAAAGAAGAACATCAGAAAGCACCCGGACAAACAGATTTGCGAATATGTTCGGTCTTTGGAAATGTTTGGGCAGACGAAACCAATCATCTGTAATGAGGACGGAGTTGTTCTTGTTGGCAACGGACTTCTTGATGCATTGATTCGCATGGGTGCTGAAACCGCTGACTGCTATGTCATGGCAGGCTTGTCTGAGAAAGAACAGATGAAACTGATGATGGCAGACAACAAAGTCTATGACCTTGGTTCTACGGATGTTGATGTATTTGATGCATTCGTGAGTGAGTTGCAGGGTGACATTGATGTTCCGGGTTGGGATGAAGAACTGCTTCAGTTGTTACAGTCAACACCGACTGAAGCAACTAAGGCAGTAAGTAGCTATGGAGCATACACAGAAGAACAGATATCACATCTGTCTGAGAAAAAAATAGAGCACGAATTTGTTACTGCTGAACAAACAGGCGGAGCATCTCCGTATGCAAATGTTGCACCGGTAACCAAATCCGCTACTGTTGCACCTGTTGCTGTTGTTGAGGAAGAAGTCATGGCAACAGGCAAATATGTTATTTGCCCGAAGTGCGGTGAGAAAATATGGCTGTAAGCAAAATCGAGTCGACACTTGATGTTGTGCAGGCAACCACTCAGAGAATAAAGAATGCATTTGGAAACGGATGTAAAGTGTACCTAAGTTTCTCATGCGGTAAAGACAGCTTGTGCATGGCGAACATCACATACGAACTGATTCGCATGGGAGAAATCAATCCGAAACAGTTGACTGTTGTATTTGTGGATGAGGAAGGACTTTACAAGTCCATGGTAGAAGCCGCTGAGAGATGGAGAAAAAAGTTTCTATCTGTCGGTGCTGAATTCCTTTGGTTATGCCTGCCGTTCAAACAGGTATCCGTATTGAATCATCTTTCTGTTACAGAGAGTTGGATAACATGGGAACCCGGTAAGGAAGATGTATGGATGCGTAAACCACCTCCTTACGCAATAATGCACAGCAAATACATAAAGCGTCCGGGGCAGATGAACTATCAATCCTTTTGCGGTGTTGCCTTTGCTGATGGCATACAGATGATTGGATTGAGAACAACTGAGTCAGTAACTCGATACAAGAGTATTGCGAGAGCAAACATGAACGGACTTGTATCGGGTGGAAAATTTTACCCGATATATGATTGGACTGACACTGATGTATGGATGTACATCCGTGACCACAACCTTGAGTTCCCGGAAATCTATATGAGGCTATATGAGGCAGGAGTGCAGAAGTCCGCACTCCGATTATGTGCTTTCTTCGGAGATATGACAACGCAAGGCCTTCGGTGGGTTGCAGAAACTGACCCGGAATTGTGGCAACGGATAGAACGGAGAGAACCCAATGCATACCTCGTTATGTTGTATTGGGATAGTGAGATGTTCCGCAGGCAGTCCAAAAAGCGTACCGAGTTGGAGAGTGAGCAAACGAAAAAAGATTATCGTGCACTCGTTGCTGACATCCTGTTCGGTGATACATCAAAGTATGCGATTCAGAATGACACCATGAGGCGTTTGGGCAACTGGAGAAGCCTTTACATCAAATCATATGGGCAGGCAACCGATGCTCATTATAAACGGATGTATGAAGGACTTCTGTATGGTGACCCTAAAGGACGAATACTGAGAATCCTTTGGACACAGGTATTCAACGATTATGCTAATTCAGCAAAGAAAGAGGAACGAAATGGACGCAGATAAAGTACATGCACCGCTGAACTCATTGCAGTGGGTGGACAGAACGATGCTCCGGGCAAATGATTATAACCCGAACAAGGTTTCTGAGGACAACCTGCAGTTGCTCGTGCAATCTATTCTGACAAATGGTTGGACTCTGCCGATAGTATGCAGACCCGATTACACAATCATAGACGGATTCCATAGATGGACTGTATCCGGGAGAGAACCACTGCTGTCCATGCTTGGAGGCAGAGTTCCTGTTGTTATCGTTGACCATGGAGAAGATGAGTCGGCAGACATCTATGGTACCATCACGCATAACAGAGCAAGAGGCACTCATCTTCTTGAGCCAATGAAAGCTATCGTAAAGAGGCTGATGGATGATGGCAAGAGTATCACTGAGATTGGCAAACAGTTGGGCATGAAACCCGAAGAAGTATTTAGGCTATCGGGATTCTCTCGTGAGGAGTTCTTAGCTATGATGTGTGCAGGTGCTACTGGATATAGCAAAGCTGTTATCATCACTGAGAATAAGTGACCCCCCTGTCTAACATATCTTATCCATACATACTATTTGCCGGGCTGTGGCTATCCATATATATACCGGGCAAAATCGATGAAAGGGGGTAAACGATGAAAGCACAGACATGGCGTGCAAAAATAAAGAAATCCTGCGAGGATGCCGGGACATATCAGCCGTTTTTTGACCCCATTATCGACTCGTTATCTGTGATACTGGAGAACCGAGATAAGGCGTATGAGCAATATGAAAAAACCGGGGCAAATCCAGTAATAAAGTATACGAACAAAGGTGGCAACACGAACCCTGCGAAAAACCCATTGCTTGTGGTTTGGGATGATTTAAATGCATCAGCATTGACTTATTGGAGAGAACTGGGATTAACTCCCAGTGGATTGAAAAAGTTGAATGAGGATGCATTAAAGCCCAAGAAACGAAGTGCTCTTGCGGAGGCTTTGGCAGAGTTTGGTTAAACATTATCGTGCCATTGCTGAGGGATATGCGAGGCAAGTCATTGCAGGGGACATAATTGCCTCAAAAGAAGTCATGCAGGCATGTGAGCGATTCATGACCGACCTAAAGCGTGATGACTTGGAAGTTCATGAGCGTGATGCCGATTTTGTCCTTGGCATCATAGAGAAGACAATGGTTCACAAACAGGGTGAGGATTTGGAAGGACACCCATTGTTGGGGAAACCTCTTGTCCTTGAACCATGGCAGGTATTTTGTGTTTTCAACCTAACGGCACTTTTTTACAAAGGAACAGATGAACGCCGATACAAAGAGGCGTTCATTTTTGTTCCGAGAAAGAATGGAAAAACAACTCTCGTGGCAGGACTTGCATGGGGTCTTGCATTACTGGAGAGGCGTTCGGGTTCGACAGTATATATCGTTGCAGGGTCTCAGAAGCAGGCGTGCCAATCCTTCAATTTCATCTGCAATTCACTTGAAGCAAGCGGAGTCGCTGAGGAGATGAAAATCCACAACAACAGTTTCGGGCATTTCATCGAACATAAGTTTTACGGCATGGATGGGAAATCAGAAGGTTCGATTCACATCGAGGCACTTGCTTCATCCCCAAAGATTCAAGACTCGTTGAACTGTAACATAGCAATCGCTGATGAGATGCACGTATTCAAAGAACCTGGGCAGTACAACCGATTCAAAGAAGCAATGAAAGCATATACCAATAAGCTGATGATTGGTATCACAACGGCAGGCGATAATGTGAATTCGTTCTGCTACCAAAGGCTTGAGTATTGCAGGAAAGTAGTTGGCGGAACTGTGCCGGACGATTCGGTGTTTGCATTCATTTCATGTGCCGATATGGACGAGCATGGGAATGTTGATTACACGAATCCAATTCAACATCAAAAAGCAAATCCTTGCTATGGTATAACGATTCGCCCGGAAGACATCATGAATGATGCATTGCAGGCACAGAATGACCCTCAGCAGAGGAAGGATTTCTTCAGCCGTTCGCTGAATATATATACCTCTGCAATGAAAGCCTATTTCAATTTGGACGAGTTCAAACGCTCGGACAAGAAATACAAGTGGACTATGGAAGAACTTTCCAAACTGCCAATCACATGGTTTGGTGGTGCTGACTTATCGAAAGTCCATGACCTAACGGCAACCGCACTCTTTGGGCACTACCAAGATGTGGACATCATAATCACACACGCATTCATACCAGTTGTAACAGCACATGAGAAAGCAGATGTAGATGCAATTCCGTTATTCGGATGGGCAGATGATGGTTTGCTTACGATGTGCAATTCTCCGACTGTAAATTATGCAGATGTGGTTAATTGGTTCATAAATATGCGTCAGAGAGGGTTCAAAATAAAGCAGGTTGGACATGATAGAAAATTCGGGCGTGAATACTTCATGCTGATGAAGCAGGCAGGATTCAATATCATTGACCAACCACAGTATTTCTACAAAAAATCGGAAGGTTTCCGGCATATCGAAAAGAGTGCAAAGGATGGCAACTTGTATTACTGCCATTCTGAGGCATACGAGTATTGTGTGGCAAATGTTCATGCAATCGAGAAAACTGATGACATGATTCAGTATGAGAAAGCGACAAAAGAGTCAAGAATTGACTTGTTCGATGCTTCAGTATTTGCCTGCGTTCGATATTTGGAAACAATCGAAAAATCAAATCGTGCAAAAAAGTGGTGGGGTGATGAATGAGCATCTTTAGAAAGAAACAGGAAAAGCGTTCTGCAATCTACTTCACGGACTCTGATGGCATGGAAGTGCTTACCACTGCCGGATATTCCACACTGGATAAGAACCCGGAAATCCTAACAGCCTGCCGGAAGATTGCTGACATGATTTCGTCCATGACAATCTATCTCATGGCGAATACAGGCAGTGGGGATGTTCGTGTAATAAACGAATTATCGAGGAAAGTGGACATCCTTCCGTCAAGATGGTACACACGGAAAACATGGATGGATTTCATCGTCATGAACTTATTGCTATATGGCAAAGGGAACTCCGTTGTAATTCCTCACACAAGTGAAGGATTGCTTGGTGACCTTGAGCCAATCACGGCAGATAGAGTGAACTTCGTGAAGGATGGAGAAGGATATTACATTACCATCGACGGAGTTCGACATGACCCGGATAATGTCCTGCATTTCGTGTATAACTCAGACAAGTATGAACCGTGGAGAGGCAGAGGCGTTACAACTACGCTCAGAGAGATTGCAAACAACTTGAAACAGGCAACAGCAACGGAGAGTGGATTCATGCAGTCCAAGTGGAAACCGAGTTTGATTATCAAGGTGGATGCTTTGGCAGATGAATTTGCATCTCCGGCAGGCAGAAAAAAACTGTTATCAGAGTACATTGAAACATCAACAGTTGGCGAACCTTGGATGATTCCGGCTGAACAATTCTCAGTGGAACAGATTCGTCCACTATCGCTTGGTGACCTTGCGATATCCGATGTTGTGACTCTTGATAAACGAACTGTTGCCTCGATTCTCGGTGTTCCGGCATTTGTTCTTGGCGTTGGAGATTATAAAGCGGATGAATGGAACGCATTCATTAACAATACAATTCGACCTTTGGCAATCGGAATTGAGCAGGAACTCACACGCAAACTGATTATTTCCCCAAAGATGTACTGGAAATTCAATATGGCAAGCCTGTATTCGTATGACATACGAACACTGGCAGATGTCTATAGCAACCTGTATATCCGGGGTATTGTAACAGGAAATGAAGTGCGAGATAGACTCAATATGCAACCGAAGGATGGATTGGAAGAACTCGTAATTCTTGAGAACTACATTCCGCTTGGTAGTATCGGAGACCAAAAAAAGTTAATCCAAAAAGGGGAGGAAGATGGATAGAAGCACAATTCAGTTGAGGTCCGTACCCTCTCAGTTTGAAGCAAGAGAGGCTGATGACGGATATTATATCGAAGGATATTTTGCCGTTTTCGGACAGGATTATGAAATGTTTCCCGGAGCATCAGAGAGCATCGCACCGGGTGCATTTTCCAAAACGCTCGGTGGAGATATCCGGGCATTGATTAACCACGAAACGAGATTGGTTGTGGGGCGTACAAAAGTCGGTACACTGAAACTGAACGAGGACTCTCATGGGCTGTGGGGTAGCATCCGTATCAATCCGAAAGATACTGATGCTATGAATTGCCGGGAGAGAGTTCTTCGTGGAGATGTTGACCAGTGCTCAATCGGCTTTGAAATCGTGGACGAGGAAACCGAATTCCGAGAAGACGGTAGTGTCCACTGGACAATCCGTGATGTGATATTGCATGAGGTATCGGTGTGCACATTCCCGGCATACGAACAGACATCGATTTCCGCACGAGCAAAACAGTATGAAGAAATCAGAAAAAGAAAAGTCGATGAGCGAAAAGCACATTTGCTCCGTAGACTGAAAGGAGAAAAGAATGGCACTTAAAGCATTGGTACTTCGGAAGAAGATTACCGACAAGAAAGCCGAACTGGAGGCTCTGCGTTCCAAGAGTGCAGAGTTTATCACAAGAGAGGCTGAACTTGAAGCATCCGTTGCTGAGGCAACGAGCGAAGAAGATGTTGCAGTTGTAGAACAGGCTATCGAAGCCTTTGAGGCAGAGAAGACTGCCCATGAGACCGCAGTATCCGATTTGCAGAGAGAAGTGGATGTTTTGGAAAACGAACTGTCCGAAATTGAATCTCAGACAGAAACTACTCCCGCAGTTAATGCGGAAAGAAACGAAAGGAAGGTATCTTACACTATGGAAAAGAGATTTAAGAATTTCACTATTGAACAGCGTACCGCATTTGTTCAGCAGGACAATGTCCACAACTTTATTGAGAGAGTCCGTGAACTTGGCATGACCAAGCGTTCCGTCAGAGGTGCAGACCTGCTTATCCCGGACGAGGTAATGCCTCTCATCCGTGAGGAAATCGCAACCAATTCCAAACTTCTGCCTTTCCTCAGAGTTGTGTCCGTATCCGGCACTACTCGTCAGCCTATTGCAGGCTCTATCCCGGAGGCTGTTTGGACTGAAGCATGTGCCAACATCAATGAGTTGGACATCTCCTTCAATGCCGTTGATGTAGATGGTTACAAGGTTGCAGGCTATATTGCCATTTGCAATTCCGTACTGGAAGACAGCGATGTTGCACTGGCATCCGAAATCATCAGTGCAATCGGTGGTGCTATCGCCAAGGCTATCGATAAGGCTATCCTGTTTGGCACTGGCGTGAAGATGCCTGTTGGTATCATGACTCGTCTTGCTCAGACTGAACAGCCTGCATCTTGGGGTGCAAACTATCCGGCATGGACTGACCTTCATGCATCCAATATTCTCTCCTTGGACATTGATAACGCCTACGGAACGGAATTCTTCTCCGCTCTTATTGAGGCTCTCGCAACCGCAAAACCTGTTTATTCCACTGATGGACTGTTTTGGGTAATGAACAGAAAGACTCATCTGCATATCATGGCGAAGGCACTTGCAGTGAATTCCAATGGTGCCATTGTTGCCAATACTGCCATGATGCCCATTGTCGGTGGTACTATCGTTGAGATTGAGGACGAAGACCTGATTGCAGACAATGTAATTATCGGTGGTTATGGTGGCAACTACCTCATGGCTGAGCGTGCAGGTGCAAGATTTGCACAGAGTGACATCCCGATGTTCCTTGCTGACCAGACTGTATTCAAGGGTACTGCAAGATACGATGGTATGCCGATTGCAGGCGAAGCATTTATTGCTGTTAACTTCGCTGATGATGACCCGAGTGCTGAGGCTGATTTCCCTGTTGATTATGCCAACATGGAAATGTACGCACTTGGCTTGACCGCATCTGCGGGTAACACCACTGGCAAAACCATTATTACAGTAACCGATGGCAAAGACCCGGAGAATGAGTTGAAATACATTACCAAGAAGACTCTTAATGGGTTGAAGCTGAAGGTTGGTGACACTGTTGATTCCAAGTGGAGTACCCTCAACGGAGGTGTCACTGAAATCACCGCTGATAGGGGCGTAAATATCGTTGTTGTCGAACTTGACGAAAACAACAGAGTTGTCGGTGCAGGTCAGTGCGTAAGCGTTCCTAAAACCTAATAGGTAACGCCTATGACGATGTCCGACATTCTTTCGCTCGTCAAAGTTGATTTGGGAATCATTCTGCCGGAGAGCACATCGTCAGCAGTTTCCGACATGGAAATGGCGTTGCAGAACAAAATAGATTCAGCAATCCAGTTTATCCGGGACGAGGGAATCACCCTCGTCCCAATCGGGGAAGATTTCTCCGAGGCTGAGGCAGAACTTATTACTATGTACGCATCGTATCTATATCGGAAACGAGCAACAGATAGTCCTATGCCGAGAATGCTACGCTATGCGTTGAACAACACATTAATGAAGCAAAAGGCAGGGCAGGCAAATGATTCGTAACGATGGTGTAGCGACAATCAAGAGAGGCGTAAATATCGCCTCTCTTGGTGATATGCCACGCATGGAGTATACTGATATATTTCAGTCATACTATGGTGAGAAAACTGTCGGTATCAACCGATACTGGTCCGCTATGTCGAATAATGCCTCTGCGGATTATATGGTTGAAATCACACGCAATGGTGGCATATCGACAAGCGATATTTGCGAACTGTTATCCTTCACGGATACAAATTCTTCGGGTACTTACAGAATCATTCAAGTTCAGCACTTGCAGGATGAGGATGGATTGCCTGTAACAGACCTAACATTGGAAAGGATTGGTGGCATTGACACTTAATGAATTTAAGAGCGGATTGGTGGCACTGACCGAAAGAGCTTTCCACAATTATAGCCCGGACAATTGTCCTCTGCCCAAACTGATATGGCAGGAGTACGGAAGGAGCGATTTAAATGCTGACAATATCCACGCTGAGAAATCGGTAGATGGATATCTCCATTTATTCACAAAGTCCGATACTGAGCCATTATTCGCCTCTGTCGAAGCCTTCCTAAACTCAAATGATATCGGATGGGCGTTCGATGAACAGTCAGTTGATGAAAGCACAGGCACTCTCCATTATGTATGGAGGTGGAACATCATTGGCTAAATTCAAGGTTGATTTTTCAGACTGGACAAGGAACATTGAGATGCAGTTCAAAGATAGTGCAAAGGAAGTAATCCCTGTGATGAAGGTTGCACTATATGATGGGGCAGGATATGTTGCGGACAACCTCAGAAGTGCAGTAGTTGGGCATGGAGATTTGGCAAACGGACTGGCACTTACTGAGATGAAATCTCAGAACGCAGACACTGTTTCCATAAACTGCTTATTTACCGGGTACAATGATGAAGGCGTTCCATATGCCCTTATCGCAAATGTTTTGGAAACTGGGCGTGGAACTGATAAGGTAGGGAAACACCCATTTTTCCAAAAAACGATAAAAGCGACACGGAATAAAGCCGTGGACATAATGAATCGTAAATTTTACGGCATTATGAATAAGAAACTGAAAGGAGAAGATTAATGTCCGAAGCAGGAAGAGTTTTGACTGGCTTTTCTAAGCCTTACATTGCGAGTTATTCTGCGAGTGGCACTACCGTTACCTATAGCAATGCGGATAAGCTTGCTCGTGGTGTAGATGTAAACATCGAACCCGATGAGGCAGGGGATGCCAACAATTTTTATGCAGATAACCAAATCGCAGAATCCGAGGGAGGCGTTTTCACTGGTGGCACTGTCACACTGAATGTTGATGGTTTGCACACTGCTATGCTGAAGCGAATCCTTGGGTTGCCGACTGCCGATACTGCCGGATGGACTGCATTCGGTGACGAGATGAGTCCTCCGTATCTTGGACTTGGATTTATCGCAAGATATCAGTCCGGTGGCACTGTGAAATGGGTTCCTAAAGTTCTGCCGAAAGTAAAGTTCAACATTCCGTCTGACTCTGCAGCCACGCAGGATGGTGACGAGATTGAATGGCAGACGCAGGAACTGACTGCCGCTGTCCTTCGGGATGATACGGAAGACCATAACTGGAAGTACCTTGGTTCTGAGTATGCTACTGAGGCACTGGCAGAAACCGCACTCGTAACAAAACTTGGTGGAACAACTCAATGAGGTGAAATATGGAGATTTACGGAGTCGAACGGAAATTCTTGATGACGGTGGGAGCATCAGCAGAGATTAGCGAATTTTGCCCGGATGGAGATTTGGACAGATTAGGGGAACTGTTTGAACAGTCCTATGGAAAATCTACAAGGGCAACAGCCAAAATCATCGCATCGCTCAGCCGGGGATACGAGAGTTTCATGAAGTTTCAAAACCCGGAATATGTGCAGTCACCGCTTACTGTTGAGCAAATCATGAGTCTTGAGCCAAAGACATACAAGTTGCTCGTGACTGAGGCAATGAAAGCATTTACCGATAGTGTTGAAACATCTGTTGAGACAGAACCCTCAAAAAAAAACAAAGAAGTAGAGTAAAGCTGAATCTATCTTGGCTGTTATTCTACGGACGATATATTGGAATGAGCAGGCAGGAAATCATGTCGACAAGGTACGGAGAAATGTTGGACATGATTTCCTGTCTTGCCATATATGATGGGATGGCAGTTCCGAAGCGTGAGCGGAAGGAAATGTCATTTGACGAGATAATGAGCATGAGGTGAGGAATGTCTAATACATCGTCAAGAATCGAATTAACTGGAGCATCAAAATACAGGAGTGATTTGCAGAAAATCGCACAGCAGAGTAAGACTCTCGCATCGGAGATGAAAGCAGTCACATCTTCGTTCGATAAAGCGACCACATCGCAGGAGAAGAACGAAGCAAAAGGTGCGGTGCTCTCAAAACAAATTGAATCGCAAAAGAAATATATTCAGACTCTTACTGAGGCGATTAAAGAGGAAATCTCTGTGAGCGGAGAGGATGCCATATCGACTCAGAAATTAATTGCACAAAAGAACAATGCTGTGGCATCTCTCAATGGATTGCAAAAGGAATTCAATGAACTTGGTACTGAGGAAGAAAAAACCAAAGATAAAACAAGCCTGTTCGGAGATGTTCTGAAAAGCAATCTTGCCTCAGATTTCATTATGAGCGGACTCAGTGCTCTCAAAGATACGCTAAAGGAAATCGGGAAAGGAATCAAAGAGGCGTACACAGGTTCGGTAAAATGGGCAGATGACCTTGCGACTCTTTCCGTTGTGACTGGATTGTCTACAGAGGCATTGCAGGAATATGAATACATGGCAGGACTCATCGATACTGATGTCGATACAATCACTGGTGCATTGTCCAAACTAACCACAAACATGAACAAGGCAAGAGATGGTACTGGAGCATCAGCCGAGGCATTTGAAGCACTTGGAATAGCCGTTACGAACGATGATGGCACTCTCCGGGATAATGCAGAAGTGTTTGACGAGATTATCACAAAACTTGGAGAATTGCCGGAAGGTGCTGAGAGAGATGCCCTTGCTATGGAACTTGTCGGCAGAAGTGCAAAAGAATTGAACCCTCTGATTTCTGCCGGAGCGGATACTATCGAGGCGTTGAGAAAAGAGGCACACGAAACAGGATATGTCATGAGCGATGAACTGATGAAGGGACTGCTTGAGTCAGCGGATGCCTCAGACAGAACAAAGGCACGCATGGATGGACTGAAAAGAGAACTGAGTGCGAAACTTGCTCCGGCTATCACCGAGTTGCAGGACGGATTTCTAAAACTGTTTGACGAGGTAGACTTTGATGCAGTTTCAAAGGACATTGGAGATATCGTCAAAGGATTCAAAGAATTTTGCAATTGGGTGAAGTCGAATAAGGACATAATCCTCGCATTGTTCGCAGGCATCTCAGCCGGATTTGCGGCGTTCTCAATCGGTTCTGTAATCATGGCACTTATTGGTTATTTGAAGCAGTTCGAAACAGTGCAAGCCGCAGTAAACGCTGTTCTCGCAATGAATCCTCTCATGCTGATTGCAACTGCCATAGGATTGGTGATTGCCGGAACTGTCTTGCTGATTAAGAATTGGGACAAGGTAAAAGAAGTCGCAACCAATGTTTGGAACACAGTCCGGGATGGAGTTGTAACTGCGTGGAATACCATTACAACAAAGGTATCCGAACTTGGCACCAAAATTAAGGAGGCATTCGTAGAAATCAAAGGCAAGATTGGAGATTGGGTGCATGAGCACATCATTGACCCATTCAAAGAAAAAGTCGAAAGCATCAAAGAGGTTGGCAAGAATCTTATCCTTGGTTTATGGGAAGGCATAAACGATAAAATCCAGTGGATTAGGGAAAAAATCAGCGGATTCTGCGATGACATCGAAAATTGGTTCAAAAACTTCTTCGGGATTCACTCTCCGTCTACCAAAACTGCATGGATGGGTGAAATGCTTATGAGCGGACTTGCAAAAGGTATTGGCGAAGGGAAAAGTCTTGTGAATGATGCATGGTACAATGCAACATCCAACCTTGGTGTTAATGCACAGAGTTCCATGAGTGCCTCCGGCAGAAGTGCAGGCTCAGTAATCAATTTGTACGCACAGACAATCGATGAGGCAACTATCGACTACCTGTACACTCGTATAAACGATAGGATGGGAGTATATGTATGAGGAAATTCTATTTATATGTCGATGGAACACGATACAGTCTGAACGGTGAAAACGGATTGTGGTTTCTGAATCCCTCCGGGATGGGAGCATCCATGCAGAGCACATATGCAACCATAACCGATGGGTTCTTTTCGTCTACAGATATGAAATCAAAGCAGGGGAGCATCGCAGGCGATTTTGCGTGGACTGAAAGCGGATATTCTGGATACAAGACCATGGTTGATGCAATCTTTACTGCCGACAATCTGAGGATAGGATACAACCCGGATGGTGTTGAGTATTTTGCCGATTGCCAAATCAATTACATCACGAAGGGAGAAAGCTATGGAGCAAAAATTCTAAAAGCACCAGTTAGCTTCATCCTGCTTACTCCGTGGTACATTGAGGAACAGTTGACCGGAGCAGGAACTGTTTCGGTTTCTGCAGGTGGACAGATTGCAAGTGCAGTTAAGGTTGTGAGCACAGGAACATCGTTGGTTAATCCCTATATCAGCATGAGTGCAAACGGAGAGGAATTCGCAAGATGTGAAATCTCAATGAATTTATCAACATCGAACTCACTGGAATATTCTAATTTTTATGATGATTCTCACATAATTGGTGTAATCAATGGTGTGAGGACGAATCTGATAGAAAATCTTACTGCGAGGCATAATATCTATTCTCACAAATTTGGAGCATACACAGTGAATTTGTCGGACAGTAATGGTGCATCCCCGGCAATCTCTGTAACTGTTCGGAGGTATTGGAGGACTGTATGACCGGGAGTATTCTGAAACCATATAATTTACAACCTATAGTAGATGTCACAATCACATCGTACTCATTGCCATTCGATACGATTGTTGGAGCATCCGGGCAATGCGTATTGCTTGGAGATGCAACAGGCTATGACCTTTACGCACTTTCGCTCGATGATTTCCCAAATGTTTTATTCTTCATAGAAAAATCCACCTATGCGAACGGACTGACAACTCTCACAGTCAGAGATATTTCCGGGTTTTTCGATGGACTGTTTTCTTCGAACTATGTTTGGGATTATGGTGGAACAAATTTTCATGACATCATCAGAATCAATGCAGGCGAAAAATATGCATCGGTACAATCGCCTGCTGTGTCTATGGTTTTTACGGATGATGCAGAAAATTATGTTTCTCAGTTGACACCGGACTTGGTTCAGTTTGCTTACTCAGATGATATCCGATATAACGCACTGGATTACATAGCGTTATATCGTTGGTTGAGGGCACATGGATTAACTGTATCATATTGGGTAGATTTTGGCGGAACGAGATATGGGGAAACGCAGTATTTGCTGAGATTGCTATTCGACTTGGCACCATCGCAAGAGAAAACAATTGTCTTTGGAGATGGGCACAGTGAACTGATTTCAAAATCTTTCGAATCGAAAGTGATTTCATCCGTAGAGTTCTTTTCCCTATTCTATGGTGGCAATACGAGAGGTTATGCGGTCCTGCATTCTGACGGAACAATAAACATTTTGCCGATAGGTGATGCTATAGACACTAATCAAATGGCAGGGCAAGTGTGTGCGAAATTCTATGATTTTTCAAGCGACAGGACAATTAACACAAGGGCAAAGTGTGAGCAGGAAACAAAAAACAAAATCATTGAGGAAGTATTCTCTCTCAATGAGGAGTCGCACAAGATAGAGTTCGCATCTGATATCGACATCAAATGTGGTGAGATGATTAATCTTGTTCTTGATGATAGGATTCTGCATACATCCCCAACAACTGTCATGGTGAAATCAAATGATACTCGCAAGTATTACACATGTGGAGAAATGCAAGTTACTGCTACAGACAAGCTGAGGCTCGGTACTTGCGAAGTGAGCAAGACACTGCCTTTGAGACCATATAAAGGGCAAATAGTGTTGATATGAGGTGCAGAACATGGCATTAAAAGCATTTGATGGTGAAAAGTGGATTGATTTCGCAAGTGGTGAGAGAGGACCTGCCGGACCGCAGGGACCTGCCGGACCGCAAGGTCCACAAGGACCACAAGGTCCTGCCGGAAGTGGTGGACTGCAATACTTGGGTGTATGGTCGGTAAAGACCAACACTGTTGCAGATATCACGCCTCCGAGTGGAGCGACTGGTTTTGTCCTGCTTGTCACATATTCAAGCGTTAGATATTCCTTGTTTGTTCCGCTTGAAGAACTGACAACAAGTTATACTGATTTTGGTATATCTTGCAGTAACACTTATGTGTCTGTTCGACTGAGAAAAAATGGGAGCATCGTCAACATGACGAGAAACAGCAACACAGCATACAACATCACTGTTTATGCACTTTGAGAAACATATATAAAATGTAAGGAGGAACGAAATGGCAATTCAGAAAATGAAACGAGAGTTCTACATCATGAGCGTGACCGAACTGGAAGGATTTGATAGAAGCAGATTGTTAGATGGCAGTGTTGCAATCTGCGTTCCGAGTGGCACTGTCTATATGCTTGTTCATGGTGAATGGGTATTGTTTGGGGGTGGAGTGTAATGTTTGATGCAGTGACCTATGCCTCAGCAGTTGCTACCGCAAAACAATCCGGCGGTGGTGGAGCGAGATTCTTCTCAACCAATCCAGAGAGCATCAACTACATAACACCTGCCGAACTTGCCCCTCTTATCGAGAACGGCGAGCGATTCAAGATTGAAACGTTTGTCTATCTGATGGGACAGACATTGCCGGTGACCTTAGACAGCGGACTATTCG
>JAKSJD010000016.1 GCA_024398435.1 Bacteroidaceae bacterium
CCTTGGCAAACACTGTCCCATATAGACTTTGCGATAATTAATTAAATCATAATCATAATCAGGTTTTATTTTCGGTGGCAAATATAGTGAAACTATCGATAAGTACCAAATATTTCAGTTGAAAAAAATCATTTGAGCCTTAAACATTTTCTTGTTTCTATTGTTGTGTTTTATGTTTTCTATAGGAACATTCTTAAATCAGCGACGTAATTTAATTAAACGGCGACGTTAATTTGAGTTTGGAACAAGAAGATTCTGGTTTTAGAGCCGTAGAAAAGATAACATCACCCCCTGTATGGCAAGCAATATTTAAAGTGATTTTGCTGATAACACAATCAGAACTGAAGGTAAGGCTGAAGGTGTTCGATTTCAGTCCGACTGAAAATATTGGTTGATTCAAGGGTTTCAATGTCCTTGATTGGTCCATAAAGTCGGATATAGTTGGACAGTTTCTTGGCTTTATCATAACCAATGTAGGGGTGCTTCATCAACTGATTGAACGAGGCCTTATTAATTTCCATTCTCTCGTGAGGAGTGGCCACTTCAAACCATTCAATCATATCTGCTGGGAAAATCCCGATTTCGAGCAATTGCTCCACATTGGCAAAGCCTCCGAGTTTGTCCCTTCTCTCCACTATTGCCTTGGCACGTCCGCTTCCTATGGTTGGGATTCGCATAAGGAGAGCCGTGTCGGCTGAATTGACATCGACTTTCGTGAGTGTCTTGAACTTCTGTGGATAAGCGGGACGGGCATTTTCTCTGGCTTCGTCACTATTGCCCTTGAATCCATCAGGACGATTGTATTCGTGCTTTTCATGGTCGAACGCCTCTCGATTGCCCTCTTGGCGGAGAGGGTATTTCGTTCGCCTCTCACTATATTTCCTGTCAATTCGGATTCGAGGAAGAAGACTGTCAATATTCTCATCTTCAAGCACATAAACCCGTGTAATATCGTTTGGAGTGCGGAAAACGGCTCCTGCATTCCGATAGTTCATAAAGCCCTTCACTTGATAGGGCTTGAGGCCAAGACTTATCAAAGTGGCAGAATCGACTGTGTTTGGGTCGAAATGGTCGGGAGGACAAATGTTATCGACCACGCTGTCAACCGAACAAGAATCCTCTGGCAGTGGTGTTTTCGTTGTCTCCTTCCAACCTATTCTCCCCCACTGGCTCGACACAATGATTCCCCCTACAATCAAAACTGCTATGATTGAGAGGAACAGGATTGCCCGTCTGTCGGATTTCGAGTAAGGCATTATGATTTATCTTTGGAATTGGTTATTTTCCAGCGGTCATTCGGTCGATGGCCGTAACCGCCTTGGCTGCAAGGCTCATGAATGCAATTCCCTCTGGAGATGCTGGTCGGAGAACGGCTGGAGTGCCTTCATCTCCTCCTTCGCAAATGCTTTGTACGAGAGGAATCTGTGCAAGAAGCGGAACATTCATTTCTTCGGCCAAACGGGAGCAACCTTCCTTACCGAAAATGAAGTATTTATTCTCTGGCAATTCGGCAGGTGTGAACCAAGCCATATTCTCCACAAGACCTATGATTGGAATGTTGACCTTCTCGTTCAGGTACATGCTGATTCCCTTTCTTGCATCGGCGAGAGCCACTTGCTGAGGAGTGCTGACAATGATTGCCCCAGTGATGCTGAGTGTCTGAATGAGAGTGAGATGTATGTCGCTTGTACCTGGAGGAGTGTCGAGAATGAAGAAGTCGAGTGGTCCCCAATTGGTTTCGGTGATAAGTTGTTTCAAGGCATTGCTTGCCATTCCGCCTCGCCAGATAGTTGCTTGGTCGGGATTGACGAAGAAAGCGATTGAAAGCAGTTTGATTCCATACTTCTCGATTGGTTCGATAAGGTCTTTCCCATCAATATTGACGGCATAAGGACGCTCTTCCTCCACTTGGAACATCTTTGGCACTGAAGGTCCGAAAATATCGGTGTCGAGAAGTCCTACCCGATAACCCATTCGGGCAAGCCCGATTGCGAGGTTGGCAGCAACGGTTGACTTGCCTACTCCTCCCTTTCCCGAAGACACGGCAATCACATGCTTAACTCCCGGAAGTACAGGAGGTTGCTCTTCCGTCTTTGGTTCGGGGGTAATGAATTTCGTCTTGATTTCGACCTCTACATCATTGCTCACGAATGTATGGATAGCGGTTTCGGCTGCTTTCACCACTGACTTTTGGAATGGATCGGGATTTTTCTGGAAAATGATTGAGAACGAAACGTGCATTCCGTCTATGCGGAGGTCGTCTTCTATCATCTCTGCCTCAACGAGGTTTTTCCCGTTTCCAGGATAACGAACCGTACTGAGGGCATCGGTTATGAGTTTTGGATAAATTGTCATCTTATCTATTTGTAATTATTTTCTTGTTTTAACAGTTGAAACCACTTGATGGTCGTAGGAACGATAGCCATCAACAGGAATCTCCACATCGGGTTCTTCGAGATTGCCTTCATGTGGAAGACGGAAACGTACATACTTGATTGACAATCCTTTATCAAGCCACATTTGTTCGTAGTAAGTACGGATTTGAGTGAGGGCACTTTCATCATCCGCATGACTTTGATAGAGATCGTCGGTGGTTTCCTCTATTGGCAGATTGTTGTGCTCGGCCATAAGTCGGGTATAGGTTGCCATAAAGTTGGAATCGGTCTTCAGATGAATGATTCCACCATCAACGAGGAATCGGCGGTAACGTTCCATGAAGTAGGTGGAAGTGAGGCGTTTTGTAGCCTTCTTCATCTGTGGGTCGCTGAATGTGAGCCAAATTTCATCAATCTCATTCTCAGCAAAAATCTCATAGATGAATTCGATATTCGTACGAAGGAATCCAGCATTTCGGAGGTTTTCGGCAAGTGCCTGACCTGCTCCATGCCACATTCTCGCACCCTTTATGTCGACTCCGATGAAGTTTTTGTCAGGATAGCGACGGGCAAGCCCAACGGTGTATTCGCCTCGGCCACACCCGAGTTCGAGCACGATTGGATTGTCGTTTTTGAAGAAGTCGCTCTTCCAATGTCCCTTCAGCGGGCAACCTTCTTTCTGAAGCAACCAGAATGGATATTCCACCACCAGCGGATTGGCTTCCATATCGGCAAACTTTGCCAATTTTCCTTTTCCCATTAGTTTCCGTGATTTTGATGCAAAGTTACACTATTTTATCCACATGACCAAGTTTTCACGATTTTATTTATAATAATGCAAAAAATAAGAACCCAAAACGCCTACAATTAACTCGGGAAAAAACCTTGCTAAACTCAAGGTCGTTTCTTGCTAAACTCGGGGTCATTTCTTGCTAAACTCGGGGTCATTTCTTGCTAGAAATTTTCTATGGCTTCTACACCTTATTATATTTATATATATAGGGGCAAAAACAAGGGGAAATCAAGTTTTTTACTTCCAAAACCGAAATAATCGGCAACAGAGCATTGACTTTTCGATTTAATTCGTTATCTTTGCAGTTCAAATCCTAAAAAAGTCATGAAAGAGAACGAAATCAACCTCCCTGAAAACGCGTTTAGGGAACTCAAAGAAGGCGAACAGTATGAGCCAATAATGAAGGCAAGTCAAACTTACCGCGAAGTAACTCCTTGGTCGGTTTGTTGGGGTATCGTGATGGCAATCATCTTCTCAGCAGCCACTGCCTACCTCGGATTGAAGGTTGGTCAGGTGTTTGAAGCCGCCATTCCTATCACAATCATCGCAGTAGGCCTTGCAGGTGCTGCCCACAGGAAAGACCCTCTCGGCGAAAACGTAATCATCCAGAGCATCGGTGCTTGTTCGGGAATGATTGTTGCAGGTGCTATATTCACTCTTCCTGCACTCTACATCCTTCAGCACGAGCATCCTGAAATCACGGTCAACTTCCTTCAGGTGTTCCTCGCTTCATTGCTCGGAGGCGTGCTCGGAATCCTGTTCCTCATTCCTTTCCGCAAATATTTCGTAAAGGACATGCATGGAAAATACCCTTTCCCAGAGGCAACAGCCAGCACACAAGTGCTTATCTCGGGCGAGAAAGGCGGAAGTCAGGCAAAGCCTCTCCTCATTGCAGGTATTATCGGAGGTCTCTACGATTTCCTCGTGGCTTCGTTTGGTGCTTGGAGTGAAAACTTCACAAGCAGAGTAGCCGAAATCGGTTGCACTATTGCCGACAAGGCAAAACTCATGTTCAGCATCAACACAGGTGCGGCTCTCCTCGGAATGGGCTACATCGTAGGTCTTAAATATGCAGCAATCATCTGCTTTGGTTCGATTGCAGTTTGGTGGGTAATCGTACCTCTCATCGCCCTCATCTTCCCTAATACGGAAGTGGCAACAGGCATAATTGCCGCAGATGCATCTCCTGAACAAATCTTCCAATATGCAAAGAGCATCGGTATTGGCGGTATTGCCACAGCCGGAGTGATTGGAGTAATCAAGAGTTGGGGAGTAATCAAAAGCGCATTCGGCCTTATCGGCAAAATCTTCAACAAGGGAAAAGCCATCGACAATGAAGAAAGAACTCAACGCGACATTTCCATGAAGATAATCGTGGGCGGAACAATTCTCGCAATCATCGTCACCACTCTTTTCTTCTTCTTCGGCCCTATGGACGGCAACTTGCTGTTCACAATCGTCGGAATCCTCATTGTTGCAGTAATCGCATTCCTCTTCACAACCGTTGCTGCCAACGCAATCGCAATCGTCGGCACTAACCCAGTGAGCGGAATGACCCTCATGACTCTTATACTTTCATCAATCATAATGGTACTCGTAGGCCTCAACGGAACTCACGGAATGGTGGCAGCACTCATCATGGGTGGCGTTGTCTGCACTGCCCTCAGTTCTGCAGGTGCCTTCATCACCGACCTCAAGATTGGCTACTGGCTCGGAACCACTCCTAAATACCAGGAGACATTCAAGTTCATCGGCATCCTCGTCAGTGCAGCAACAGTCGGTGGAGTAATCATGATTCTCAACAAGGCATACGGATTCACACCCGACAACTCAGATGTAATGGCTGCACCTCAGGCAAGAGCAATGGCTGCAGTAATCGAACCATTGATGAGCGGACAAGGCGCACCATGGTTGCTCTACTCAATCGGAGCAGTAATTGCAATAGTACTCAACTTCTGTGGAGTTTCTGCCCTTGCATTCGCACTCGGAATGTTTATTCCTTTGCAACTCAACCTCCCTCTCATCGTCGGTGGATTCATCAGTTGGTACGTCAACAGCCGCTCAAAGGACAAGGCAGTGAATGCACGAAGAGGCGAACGAGGCACATTGCTCGCAAGCGGTTTCATCGCAGGTGGAGCATTGATGGGAGTAGTAAGTGCAGCAATGCAATTCGGAGGCCTCAACTTCGTCAATGAGGCTTGGCTCGCCAACCCATTGAGCCAGGTGGCTTCCCTCCTCGCTTACCTTCTCCTCATCTTCTACCTCGTCAAGGCTTGTATGAACGTGAAGTAAGCATAATACTCAAATAGTAGGACAAAACAATAACATACACACTAACAACTAAAAAAAAAGAATAACACGATGGATTGGTCAAATTTAGGTTTTGGTTACAACAAGACAAACTACAACGTCCGTTGCTATTACAGAAACGGCAAATGGGGCGAAATCGAAACAAGCAGTGAAGAGACATTAACACTCCATATGGCAGCAACATGCCTCCACTACGGTCAGGAAGCATTCGAAGGACTCAAGGCTTACCGCTGTCCAGACGGCAAGGTAAGAGTATTCCGCATGGACGAAAACGCAAAGCGACTTCAGTCAACTTGCCGTGGAATCCTTATGCCAGAAGTGTCAACCGAATTGTTCGCAGAAATGGTGAAGAAGGTCGTCAATCTCAATCAAGAGTTCATCCCACCTTATGAAAGTGGAGCAACACTCTACATCCGTCCTCTCCTCATCGGAACAAGCGCACAAGTAGGCGTTCACCCAGCAAGCGAATACCTTTTCCTCATGTTCGTCACACCAGTTGGTCCTTACTTCAAAGGTGGATTCTCAACCAATCCATACGTCATCATACGCGAATACGACCGCTCTGCCCCTCTCGGCACAGGTATGTATAAGGTAGGAGGCAACTATGCAGCAAGTCTTAAGGCCAACAAAATGGCTCACGACCTCGGCTACTCTTGCGAATTCTATCTCGATGCAAAGGAAAAGAAATACATGGACGAATGTGGTGCTGCCAACTTCTTCGGAATCAAGAACAACACATACGTAACTCCAAAGTCAACCAGCATCCTGCCTTCAATCACCAACAAGAGCCTTATGCAGTTGGCTGAAGACTTGGGAATGACAGTTGAACGCCGACAGATTCCAGAAGAAGAACTTGCTACATTCGAAGAAGCAGGTGCTTGTGGAACTGCAGCCGTAATCTCCCCAATCGGCAGAATCGACGATCTCGAGACAAAGCAGTCGTTCGTATTCTCCGAAGATGGAAAGCCAGGTCCTGTCTGCACAAAACTCTACAACAAGTTGCGCGGAATCCAATACGGAACAGAGCCAGACATCCACAATTGGACAACTATCGTAATAGAATAATGCTGTAGAAACCGCGGCTACACCAACATAAATTGCCAAATTTCAGTATCTTGGCATCAATAAATATTGCCTTTATTACCTCTGGCAAGTACATAATATTCACACCATTTCTAATGAAATAGTAGATTTTTGTGCTGTGTGCGGCCACACATGTTTTATAACATAAATATTGTTACATATATGAGATATAATTGCCGTATCTTTGCGGCATCCTAAAAACAATCTTTTTACCTTAAAAGAATTAATACTTATTGAGGCGAAAGAGGCGTTCGTGAGAATACCTCTTTTTTTATGCTCTAATTTCCCCCATAAAATCAAGGAACAAACACATGATGAACACTGGATTTTATGCCATTGTGGAAGATAGAACTACCAAAAATGTAAAAAAATTACAAATAATTCGTATCTCGTAACTCTTAATTCGTAATTAATTACTATCTTTGCACCCGCAAATCAGGCTGCCGAAATGGTGGAATGGTAGACACGAGGGACTTAAAATCCCTTGGGCATAACGCCTGTGTGGGTTCGAGTCCCACTTTCGGTACACGGTTTAGGAAGAAGGAAGAGTAGTCAATCTTGATTACCCTTCCTTTCTTTATCTTAACTGCAATCTTTCATTTTAATAGTAAAAAAAACTATAAAAAGACATAATAAACATCAAAATAGGATGACAATATCAAATAAATTATTTATCTTTGGCACAAAATTTGTAGTAATATGAAACAGAGTAATATCAAAACACCAACGCTAATTCTGATTATATTAATGAGCGCTATGAACTTATTTGGACAAAACGCATACAATTCATTGTGGAAGAATGTTGACCAATTCAACGAAGGCGGTCAACCTCGTGAAGCATTGAAAGCCACCCAAGGCATCTTCGACAAAGCCGTGAAGGAGAAAAACTTCCCCCAGATGATGAAGTCGTGGATTCGCATTATAGAGAACAAGGCAGACATTGACCCTGACAGCTTCAATATCGACCAATTCCCAAAGATTGATTACAAAGGCCCTGTACAGACAGCCTTATACAATACTATCATGGGATCGGCCTATGAGAACAAATATAGGTCGATGAATCATGCATTTGACGAGGAGACACTTGAGAAAGGAACTGCAAAAGCAAAAGAATTTTATCTCAAGGCACTCGAAGACAAGGAAAACCTTGCTGCAGCCAATGCGAAGGAATACGAGCCAATGACAGAAACACATGAAGACGGGAAGATATACAATCACGACATGCTGTATGTTCTTACTGATTTCATCACTGACAGAAGCGCATCACTTTCTGACAATGAGAAAATCTCCATACTCGCTGAAACCGCGAACTTCTATAAGTCGAAGGGAAACAAGGATGGTTGGGCACTACTCACAATAAAACGACTTAACTGGCTTCGAGCCCTACCACAAAACAATGGAGACAAGCTCTCTCATGCAGCACTGACAGACTCCATTAAGGCATTGCTGAACGAATGCAAGGGACTTGAAGTGGAACCAGACATCGCAAACGAGTATTTATCCACAATCTTAGGAGAAGAAGAACGCCTTGCTTTTGCCAGAATCTCTGCTGAGAAATATGCCAACTCACACTTGGCAAGACTGTTCAAGTACGAAGCTGAACAAATTATGCAGCCTTCGTGCGCAATACAAGACAACGGCATAAAGCCAATCATTGCCAACAAGCCTTTCAAGGTCAATATAAACTACAGGAACACAGCAAATGCACGAATCACTGTACGCAAATACAATGGAAAGACCAACAACAAACTTCGAACTGATGGAAAGATTGTTCTGCAAAAAGACGTCGAGCTTGGCAAAGACAGCACGAACACAACCCGCAGGCTGAAGAATCTACCTACATCCGGAAACGAGGAAACGGAACTGACTCTTGATGCAGGAAAATATGTTGTAGTGCTTGATGCTGCAGGAACATCCAATGTCACAGAGTTGCAAATAACCTCACTGCAAATGGTTTGTCTGAAACTTCCTAACAATAAGTTAAAGGTATTTGTTGTGAATAACTCAACAGGCCGTCCTATTCCTAATGCAAAGCTTTCATTCCGCAGAGTCAATCATAAGGAAGACGAAAAGGCTGTCTGCGATGCAAATGGTGAGTATATCATTGACAATGGCAATCAAGTAAGGACTGTACGCGCATATCTATCTGATGATGATGAGCTAACCACGCAACTCCCTTATTACGTTAATGACAATAGCGAAAAAACGAACAACAAGGAACAAATCAACTTGTTTACCGACCGTGCCATCTATCGCCCAGGCCATGTTATTCATGTTTCCGGTTTGGTATATAATGCTGATGGCGATAATACAAAGGTAGTGAACAATTATGCCACAACAATCACCCTTATTGATTCCAATGGAGAGGAAGTGGGCAAGGAAGATGTGACAACCAATGAATACGGAAGTTTCTCTACTGATTTCACAATTCCAAAGGACCGACTTCCTGGTACTTTCCGTTTGCAAGGCAAGAATGGAGGCGTAACGACATTCAAGGTGGAGGAATACAAACGCCCTACTTTCACTGTCGAATGCAAGGGAGAAGAAACTGATAAGGAATTCACATTTGGCGACACTGTCATTGTGAATGCTTTGGCAAAAACATATTCCGGCGTTCCCGTTCAGGATGCAAAGGTGAAGTACACTATCGAAACAAGAGAACGTGTATTCGGTCGGTTTGGAGGAAACTACTGGGAAAAGCTCAGCGAAGGCGAACTCTCGACAGATGCCGATGGCAATGCAGCCATTCCTATGGAGTTGTCATTAAAGGAATTGGATGATTTCGACGACAAAACCGATTTGGACAAGGTGTTTGATGAGTTGTATAGCAGTGAGAGTGTCATCGACTTCCGCGTAACGGCAGAAGTGACCGACTTGGCCGGCGAAACACAAAGCAACTCGCGCATTGTTTCTATCTCTAAGTTAGCTTTCGTTTTGGAGATTCCGGACATGAAAATCTATAACAATCTCGATGATAATCCTTCGTTTACAATAGTAGCCAAGAATGCCAACAACACCGAGATAAGCGTGGAGGGCAAGTATGCATTCTGTTCTGCTGGTGATAAGGTCGAATATGAAGGCACATTCGTAAGCGGTCAAGCCATAAAGTACCCTTCACTTCTAGGAGGAAGATACACCATAAAAGCCACTGCATACGATAAGAATGGACACAAGATTGAAAAGGCCACTCCTGTAATACTATACAGCAAGAAGGAAGCTGTGGAACTGTTGGGAAAGGCAAAGCCAGCCCCTTCAAAGTTCGAGAATCAATCTCTTTTGAGTTGCGACAGGTATTTCTCAGAAACAAAGCCAGCAGAAATTTATGTATCCATTCCTGGAGATGCCTACACATATTATTATATATTAAGTAAGGACAAGGTAATCGAGTCGAAAGCAATCGAATTGTCGGGTGGATTGTATCATGTTAGCGTACCTTACAAGAAGGAATACGGCGAAAATGTGGAACTCCACATATTCTACGCCAAAGACGGAATGGCCGAACATCTTTCACATTTGATTGAGCGTGAACTTCCTGAGAAGAACCTCAAACTCACATGGAGCACATTCCGCGACCGTCTCACTCCTGGTCAGGATGAGGAATGGGTGCTTACCGTAAAGGATAAAGATGGAAAAGCTGTCGATGGAGCAGAACTTTTGGCTACCATGTATGATGCTTCGCTCGACCATTTCACACGCCATTCATGGCCATTCTATGTTAATTTCAATCGCAACCTCAAATATTTTTCTTTCAGTCGTAATTGGCAGTCTATTCATTTATGGTTAAATGTTCAGGGCAACTTGAGATACCCTCAGATAAAGGAACGTGAATTCGATATCCTTGCCGAATATATTAATCCTTCGTTCGGTCGCTTCGCCCGACCTTTGATGATGGCAAAAGCACGTGGCGCTGCAAATTCACTTAAAGAAGTTGCCGTCATGAAAAAGACTGGTTCAGAAGAATCGATAGCAGTTGATGCATCTTTGCAAGGAAGGATTGCAGGATTGGATATTGTGCAAACATCAATTACATTGAGCGAATCTCCAATCACAGTTCGAGAAGAGGTGCACGAAGGAGACATCATCAGTGGTCATCCAGGCGATGCTGAGATTCCTGTGGCTGCTATCCGCACCAACTTCAACGAGACGGCATTCTTCTATCCAAATATCCTCACCGATGCCAATGGCGATGCACACATCAGTTTCACTCTTCCTGAAACCCTGACCGAATGGAAGTTCCTCGGATTTGTCCACACAAAAGACGTTAAATTCGGAAGGATTGAATCAACAGTTGTTGCACGAAAGGAATTCATGGTTCAGCCAAATATGCCTCGATTCGTTCGTGAGGGAGACAAGGCCACAATCACATCCCGCATCATCAATCAGACGGACAAGGCAATAGCAGGTAAGGCATACATCAAGATTATGGATGCAGATAGCGAGGCGGTTGTCTATGTAGCCGAACAACCATTCAATGTGGATGCCAACGCAACCACTTCCGCTACATTCTCATTCCCAGCAACCGACAAGTATCCAATGCTCGTGTGCGAGGTTACCGGTGTAAGCGAAGGCTATTCAGATGGTGAACGCAACTATCTGCCGGTAGTTTCTTCCAAGAAATATATTACCGAAACCATTCCGTTCTTCATCGACCGCGTCAGTGGCGATGGCAGTAAGGAGAAGACCATCGACCTTTCTCCACTCTTCAACTCTGGTAGTGAGACAGCCACTCAAAAGCGAATGAATCTCGAATATACCGCCAATCCAGTTTGGACCGTCATTGAGGCTCTTGAGGGAATAAAGGTAGCCGACGAGTCGAATGCTCCATGTTTTGCAGCTTCGCTCTATGCCAACACTCTCGCACAGAAGATTGCAGGTCAGATTCCAGGACTTGAGGAATATGTCACTCGCTACAAGGCCAACCATACAGATGGCGATGGTTATGCTTCCACTCTTGAAAACGACGAATCCCTGAAGGACATTCTCCTCTCTGCCACTCCTTGGCTTCGCGATGCCATGAAGGAGGAGAACCAGAGACGTGAACTTGTGGATTTGTTTGACGAAGGAATGATGAACCAGCGCATCAGCAAGGCAAAAGACAAACTTGCTGGTTTACAAAACGAGGACGGTTCATGGAGTTGGTTCGAAGGAATGGAGGGAAGCTATTATATAACACTTTCCGTTTGTGAGAATCTTGCCCAACTGCATAATATCGACGGAGGCGACTACGGACTGGCAAAAGCACTGAAATATCTCGACAATGAGGAACTCAAATCCTACAAGGAGAAGAAACTGCACAAATGGTCGCTCACTCCAAGCGAATCCACGCTCCACTATCTCTACACATGCGCTATGATGCCAGAAAGGGAAGTCAGCAAGGATGTTCAGCAGATGCGCGAAACTTACCTCAAGCAGATTGAGGGCGACATAAAGAATCTTACAATCTACGGACGTGCCAATGCATCATACATTCTCCTTGCGTTTGGAAGGGATAAGTCGGCAAAGAAGTTCCTTCAGTCGGCAATGGAATATTCTATCCACAAGGAAGGAATGGGACGATACTATGCTACCGACCGAGCTCTCTATTCGTGGATGGACTATCGCATTCCTACCCAATTGGCAGTGATGAACACATTGCAGAAGTCGCGTACCAACCCAGCCCTCTCTCTAGAAATAGAGGGAGCTAAGGATAAGGACATGGCACTCCTTCAGATGGAGCAATGGCTCATGCGCCAAAAGCAGACTCAAACATGGGACAACCCTATCAATACCGTCAATGCCGTTAGTTTCCTCGTCAATGAAAGTCAGCAAACAGGTCAGGCAATCGGTCAAGGAGCATCATTCCCTGCATTCTCTATCGATGGCAATGCTATCCCAATGACTGCCGACACTACTCTCTTCATGGCCGATGTGATTGGATATGGAAAGGTGAAAGTGGACGATGCCGTCGTGAATAAGGGAGTCAAAGTATTAAATATTACTCAACACGAAGTCCTCCCTTTGAGGGAGGATTTAGGAGGGGCTTTGGCCACCATCTCCTGGGGCTCAGTATATGCCCAGTATCTGGAGGATATGGACCGACTGAAGAATCAGACTTCGGGCGAGTTGAGTGTTGAGCGCAAGATATACGTTGGCGACAGCAAGAAAGAATACAATCCAGAGAAGGACGAACCTCTCAAGATAGGAGATAAGGTAAGAGTGAGAATCATCGTCAAGGCCGACCGCGACATGGATTTCGTGGCCGTGAAGAGTCAGATTCCCGCATGTTTCGAGTCGGTTAGCCAGCGTTCGGGCTATCAGTGGATGGGAGGACGAGGAGGTTATCTTGCCCTTCACGATGCTTCTTCCGATGTGTTCTTCGATCGTTTCACTAAGGGAACAGCCACGGTAGATCTCGAATACTATGTCACTCGTTCGGGAGAATATCTCTCAGGCATTGCCACCGTACAGTGCATGTATGCCCCTGAATTCGGAGGTCATACAAAGAGTGAAAGGATAAGGGTGGAATAAACAACCACCCTTCTTTTTTCTTTCGGAATTTTACTTTCGCTTTATTCATTCGTATAATGAGTAAAGACCACAAAAAAAATGATTCAGACAGATTCCTATATTGTTCAACAAAGCAAACAAGGCAACAAGGATGCCTTCCGCACTTTAGTGATGCAATACCAGCACATGGTATACTCGCTTTCGCTGAAGATGTTGTGCAATGAAGAGGATGCTAAAGACATCGTTCAGGAATCGTTTATCAAGATATGGTTGAACATACGCAATTTTGACGAAAGCAAGAGTTTCTCCACATGGGTTTACACCATTGCCACACGCCTTTGTCTGGATAAGTTGAAATCAAGGAAGCATTTAGTGCCACTACCTGATGACGAGCAAGCCATACGCCTCCCCGATTCTAATTCCGACATACATTTGGATGTAGAAAACAGGGAATGGATAACGCTCATCCGAGCCATCACGGCTGAATTAAGTCCGAAACAACGTCTGGTTTTCACTCTCTGTCAACTTGAAGAACTGTCATCCGACGAAGCAGAACGAATAACAGGCATGAATGCCACACAGATAAAGAGCAACCTTTATTTAGCCCGTCAAAACGTGATTAACAAATTAAAGGCATTAGGATATGAATAAATCAGAAGATATACTCTCCCAACTTCAAGGGCTACATCCTCAAATTGACAATGCAGACGATTTTGCCGACATGATTATCAGCAAACTGCCCGACAACAAGCCTGCAAGAGAGTTCCATATTCCAAGCACTATCTTGAGAGTAGTTGGAACCATCTCCTCGATAGCCGCCGTATGGTTGGTAGGACTGTTCGTTTATACAAATTATGAAACAAGCTCAACCGCCAAGCCAATATCGGTCGGCCAATTCAGCAAACCATATCAATGCAGTACACTCGAGAATGTATATACATACTGCAAAGATAAGCAACATAATAAATTCAGTTATTCACGCATAATGAAACAAATAAATGAAACGAACTATTAATTTCCTCGCCACAATGTTGACATTGGTTCTTGTCACTTCATGCAACGAGAACAACGATGCCAGAATGCTCACAATAGTCAACGAAGACGGAACATGTAAGCGACAGGTAAGCTATAGAGTCAAGATGTCGGAAGAAGAATTCGACAGCATTTGGAAGGCTGACAACCACCTCAACACCAGTGCCATACCGTGTCCCGAATGCATGGTAGTCGATTCGATGATGAGCCTCCATGCCGACCCACAGGGCGATTCCGTCACATTCACATGGTATCAACTCTATAATGACATAGAAAATCTTGGCAACCATACCCCACTTCGGATGAATGGAGTTCCGCTCAAGTCGCACACCAAACTGGACAAGCAGTTCCGATGGTTCTACACCGAATACCGGTTTGAAGAAACATTCGAGAGTCTGGGCGATAAGATGCCAGTGCCAATAACTGATTTATCGTGCGAAGACACTGTAAAGTATTGGTTCACGGGCATTCCTAATCTCGCCAAAGGCAAGAGTGGAGCCGAAATCACGGAGATGAACAACGGCATAGAACCAATCGTGACGAAATGGTTCAACGAAAACCTCGTGAGCATCGTAATCAATGAGATTGCCGACCGCTACGATTCCATCAGCAACCCACCTGTCAGCAAGGAAGAGTTTCTTAGTCTTCGCGATTCGTTGGGCAACTATATTATCAATAACAGTGTATTCACGAATGATTTCAGCGAAAACGGCATGGATGCCGACGAGATATTCCAAAAGTTCTTCCATTCCAATGCCTATGACATTTTCTTCGAGGACGACAGTAAATTGGCCGATGAAGTTGGAGAAAAATTGATGGAGCATTACAACATTTTCGCATTCAATGTGTCCTATGCCCTTCAATTGCCAGGCAAGGTGGTCGAAGTGGGCAATGGCGAACTCGTAGGCAATTCCGTTATCTGTTATCCATTGACGGGCGAACGACTCATTCCTGCGGAATACACCGTTTCAGCCACATCGCGTGTCAGCCATATTTGGGCATACATCGTGAGCATCATCGTCATTCTCATTGCCGCCTTCTGCTGGATAAGTTTGAGAAGGAAGAAGGGGTGAAAAGGGCACAAAGTCTATTTTGTTGATGGGAAAATAGATTTTTTGCAAAAACCTGTCAGCTGTCAGTTTTGGGGTTATAACTCTCGCTGTTTCAGTGCTTTAGATGGCTGACAGGTTTTACTAAACTTGTCAGCAACTTGTCAGGAACCTGTCATTCCGGAATTCGATATTTTATCAGCACTATTTGATTATTTCAAATAAAAATCAACTATAATTTGTTGAAAGCAAGCTGAAAACTGTCGAAAAAGATAATAATTGAAGCTGACGGGAAGCTGACAGGTTCTGACAAGTTTTCACAAACCCGTCAGCCACTTAAGCCTCTAATTTCCTGCTACTTACAGCCAAAACTGACAACTGACAGGTTTTTGAAGAAATTCATTTGTTATCGAATACCTACAAGGCAGAACTTTGCAACAATGAATCGCAAAAAAACACCGCGCTTCGTGACCCTCCGAAGCGCGATGTTTGACCTCTCAAACCGCGGTTCGAAGGGCAATTTTTATTGATGTTTTTTCTTATAAGCATTGGGCTTATTTCTTATAATGTTTCATACTATTTCTTATAAGGAATGACCTCATTTCTATATAGAAATTGCATTAAGTCTTTATAGTAAAATGCACACACAATACTGTATGCGTGCAATCATTTACACGCTGAATGTTAAATAGTTATAGCAGAAAATAAAAATATGTGCAAAAAAATTTGGTCATTTCCATCATTTGTACTAATTTTGCATTCCGAAAACAATTAGCAACTCGTAATCAATAACAATATGCAGAAGACACGAGACTTATTAGTTGACACTGCCCGAAAACTCTTCGCCGTCAATGGTTTCGAAAACACCACGATGAACGATATCGCACAGGAATCGGGAAAAGGACGAAGAACACTCTACACCTACTTCTCAAGTAAGGAAGAAATATATATCGCTGTAATCCAATCCGAACTCGACCGACTCTCGAGCCGAATGGAAGAAGTGGCACTTCAGGAAATGTCGCCAGAGAAGAAAATGGTAAAGCTCTTCTTCGCCCACCTCGAATTCGTGAAGGAAACAGTGTACCGTAACGGCAACCTCCGCTCCGAATTCTTCCGCGACATCTGGAAAGTGGAAAGCGTAAGGAAAAACTTCGACCGCAACGAGATGATCCTCTTCCGCCGAGTGATGAACGAAGGCAATGACAAGGGAGTGTTCGACATTCGCAACGTGAAACTCATGGCAATGATCACCCACTATTGCCTCAAGGGATGCGAAGTGCCTTACATCTACGGACGAATCGGTGTCAACTCACCCGAAGAACTCTACCCTTACGTTTTCCGAATGGTCACAAAAGCTCTCGGAAACGACCGCGACAGCAACGAATTCAGATATTAATAAAAAACTAACAAAACAAATACTCACATGGGACTTTTAGAAGGAAAAACCGCACTCATCACAGGTGCTGCAAGAGGAATCGGCAAAGCTATCGCACTCAAATTCGCAAGTGAAGGTGCCAACATAGCATTCACCGACCTCGTAATCGACGAAAACGGACAACAGACAGAACAGGAAATTCAGGCTCTCGGAGTGAAGGCAAAAGGCTATGCAAGCAATGCTGCCAACTTCGAAGAAACCGAAACTGTAGTCAACCAGATAAAAGAAGAATTCGGCTCAATCGACATCCTCGTCAACAATGCCGGAATCACAAAGGACGGACTCATGCTCCGAATGACCGAACAGCAATGGGATGCAGTAATCGCAGTAAACCTCAAGTCGGCATTCAACTTCATCCATGCATGCGCTCCTATCATGATGCGCCAACGCTCTGGAAGCATCATCAACATGGCCAGCGTCGTGGGAGTTCACGGAAATGCCGGACAATGCAACTATGCAGCTTCAAAGGCAGGACTCATCGCCCTCGCAAAGTCAGTTGCTCAGGAAATGGGTAGTCGCGGCATCCGTGCCAACGCCATTGCCCCAGGATTCATCGAGACAGCAATGACAGCAGCTCTCCCACAGGAAATCCGCGACGAATGGGTGAAGCGCATTCCACTTCGCCGAGGCGGACAGGTAGAAGACATTGCAAACGTTGCAACATTCCTTGCAAGCGACATGTCGAGCTACGTCACTGGACAGGTTATCCAGATTGATGGTGGTATGAATATGTAGTTCATAGGTTAGAGATTAGAGATTAAAGATAAATTCTACATTCTCAATTCTACATTATAAATAAGGTGGAAGTAGTATACGAAGACAACCATATAATCATCGTCAACAAGTCGAGCTCAGAAATCGTACAAGGTGACAAAACGGGCGACACACCACTGAGTGAAACAGTGAAAGCCTACATAAAGGAACACTATTGCAAACCAGGCGATGTGTTCCTCGGAGTGGTTCATCGTCTCGACCGCCCTGTGAGCGGACTTGTTCTCTTTGCCCGCACAAGCAAGGCTTTGGCACGCCTCAACAAGATGTTTGCCGAGAATCAAGTGCACAAAACTTATTGGGCAATCGTAAAGAATCTTCCCGAACAGCCAGAAGCCGGACTCACTCATTGGCTCGTCCGCAACGAGAAGCAAAACAAATCATACGCTTACGACCGAGAAGTGCCTCACTCAAAGAAGGCTATCCTCTCCTACCGAGTTATCGGAAAGTCGGACAACTACTACCTTCTCGAAGTGGACCTCAAGACTGGCCGCCACCATCAGATTCGTTGCCAACTTGCCCACATCGGTTGTCCAATCAAGGGCGACTTGAAATACGGAGCCAAGCGAAGCAATCCCGACGGAAGCATAAGCCTACAAGCCCATTCAATGCAATTCATCCATCCAGTGTCGAAGGAAGAAATCAACATCTCCGTCACACCTCAAGGCGAATTCAGCATGTTTGAAATGATATAAAGAAAAATGGCTGCGGACAAACACTTGTTCACAGCCATTATTGTTTTTATATGCCGATAACCATTTCGGTTGAGTGTTCAGAGGTTCCGCCTCTGAATCCATTCACTGGTAATCCTGCATTTAATTCTGCATCCTGCATTCTGCATTCTGCATTAATCAAATCCCCTATTCCACTACATAAGCACGGATAACCTTCACATCGCTTACAGGGCGGTCCTTCTTATCAGTCTTCACCTTTTCAAGAGCCAAGACAGTCTTCATTCCTTCAACAACTTCTCCGAAGATAGTATATTCTCCGTCGAGCCAAGGTGCGCCACCATAAGTGCGGTAAGAACGACGTTGTTCGTTGCTATAAGGAGCTGGAGGATTTTCAGACACTTCATACTCTGCCTCATTGAGCAACTTTTCGAGAGCATCGCTGAGTTTGTCCATCTCACGGGCAGCACGCAAAGCCTCAAGCTCTGCCTTCTTTGCCTCAACCTTTTTGTTGAATAGGCGTTCTGCAGCCTTTGCCTTGTTGGCTTCGTCGAGTTCGATCAATCCGTCCTCGTTGTAGTTGCGGCCAGTTACGATATAAAACTGATGAGGGTCGGACTTCTTCTCTGGATTGACATCATCACCCTCACGAGCAGCAGCCACCACACCACGCTTGTGGTAGTGTTGTGGAAAATGAATCTCTGCAGGGAGCCAATTGGCAGAATCCACGAATGTAGTGTCCTTATCCCTATCAGAAGGTTGTTCACCTGTCTGCACCATGAAGTTGCGGATGATTCTGTGCCAAGTGCATCCATCATACTTACCTTCGCGAACATTCTTCAGGAAGTTGTCGCGATGGATTGGAGTGTCGTTGTAGAGCTTGATTCGGATTTCACCGAGAGTGGTTTCAAGCACAACCTCCTGCTCCTTCTCGCCAGTCTGCCCGTTGCAGGCAGTGGCGATGAAGAGCATGGATAAAAGTCCGATTATCAGTTTACGCATTTTCGTCCTTATTGTATGATTCGTCTTCAGCTGGAGCTTCCACTACAACAGGTTCTTCAACTACTGTGCTTTCAAACTGTTCAGCTACTGGTTCTTCATCGAGAAGGTCGTAGTAAGCAGAAGCACAGATTAGCCAAGTCATTGGCACTGTGAAGAGCTCTCCGACGCAGCAGCAAATGAAGCCAAGGACATTGATGAAGAAGCAAACAATGTCCATGCCGAGGATACTCCAGAAGTTTCCGTCTGTCATCTTCCAACTTGCCTTGATTGATTCGCCGATTCCTGCATCTGGATGGTCGATCTGGTACATTCCTGCAAATTGTAACTTAACAGCTACCCAAATTCCAGGGATAACGCAGAGGGCAACACCGATAACTGTAAGAAGTCCACAGATGAATTCTACTGCGAAATACTTCACATAGACCATTACGTTCACTGCATAAGGAGAAAGGCTGACCTTCTGCATTGTACCCTTCACGAGCTGAAGGATGATGCCGATGAAACCTGTCATCAAGATTGTTTGAATCAAACTAGAAAACGCACCACCAAAATTGAAGCCTGTGTGGACCTGATTGCTCAAGTTCTGAATAGCCTGTGTGTCCTGATTCTTTGCTGCTTCGAGCAACTGCACCCAATAGTCTGTTGGAGTAGAAATACTAGAAACAATTCCTGAAATGATAGTGATGACCAAATAGATGGCTGCAAGTGTGAGACCATACTTCTTAGCAAATTCCCATCCTCTTGAGACGTGAGCGCCTACTGAAAAATCGAGTTTTCCCATAATTTTCTTTGTTTATTAATGTTAATACTATTTATTTTGTTTCGTTTTGTTTTCTTTTCTTGAAATACTTACTTGCAAAGTACGCGCCAACCACCAAGAGCAATCCTACTGCAATTCCCAACGCCATTCCCCAACCTTGAGCCGAAGAACCTGCCTCTTCCTCATTGCTGATGCCTCTGAGGTCGTTCATCTTCTGGATTTTGCCAAGGAGGAATTGTTCGAGTGTACTGTCGGGAACGACTGTAAACGTGTCCATCCCGTCCATTGGCAGAATGTCCTGCACCTGATGGAAAGAACAGCCTCTCGGATTGAGCATCGGTGGCAAGAGGAGCAGAGAAACCTCCACATCCTTCTCATGACACACTTTCATTATCCTTGCCTTCAGCAAAGCGAGCGAATCTGGGACGATTGGGTCGGAAGATTCGGGTGTGAGATTGCAGAATCCCGAAAGGACAAAAGCCCTGACATACTTGCTTGGCGACTGATAGACGAGGTCTTTCAACGCTTGGAGCATCAACTCAATATCGCAATACTTATAGTAGTCGGCATCGAGCGAATCGGCTGTACCCACCACTGGATACTTGGCAAAGTTGACCACTGTCAGGTTGTCGTGCTTCGAAGCCTCAACAAACATCGTATCTATTGCTGGCTGAACGGGTGCAAAATAGGCATTGCTACTGCCCGAAACATCAACAAGCCAAATGTAGTCGACCTTATCATCAGCCGTCTGTGCCTCTGCCTTGGCAAAGCCAAGCACGACCATCATCACCAAAGTTGCCAGCCAAAATATTCGTTGCATTTTCTATTAATATTATATTATAATGTGTCCCCATCGAATGGCGAAAGGGCGTATTTGGGTGCAAATATATGAAATAATTATGAAACATGGACGACTTGTAGCAAGTTTTTTGATTCGAACCACACAATTATTTCCTTTCCACCTCCTATTTTGCCACTTTCCCTGCCACGATTCTTTTCCTCGGCAAAACCACTTGTATTCGGAGGTTTCTGTTGCTGCAAAAGAAGGAAAACATAGGTTCATTCTTAAATCAGCGACGTAATTTAATTAAACAGCGTACGTAATCTAATTAAACGGCGACGTAATTTAATTAAACGGCGACGCTGATTTAAGAACATCTATAGGAAAACAAACTTTTCGAGCCGTTAAAAACAAGTTTTTCTGCCTCAAACCATACACTCATATTCTGCCACTATGACACATTTGTCAGTATTTTCCCACCTTGTCTGCCACAATAACCGACCCACTCGGCGAGTTGGCACAAAGTTTGCAGAGAAAATAATCGTGTGCATTTTTCTGCCACAACCAAAAACTGAAAGAAGAAATAATAACAATAAAAAACAAAAAGAATTATGGGAAAAATTATTGGAATCGACTTAGGTACAACCAACTCATGTGTATCAGTATTTGAAGGCAACGAACCAGTTGTCATCGCTAACAGCGAAGGTAAGCGCACCACTCCTTCTATCGTCGGCTTCGTCGACGGTGGCGAACGCAAGGTGGGCGACCCTGCAAAGCGTCAGGCAATCACAAACCCAAAGCGCACAATCTTCTCTATCAAGCGTTTCATGGGTGAAACTTACGACCAAGTCAGCCAGGAAATCTCACGCGTACCTTATTCAGTACAACGTGGTGACAACAACACTCCACGCGTCGACATCGACGGCCGCCTCTACACTCCACAGGAAATCTCTGCAATGATTCTCCAGAAGATGAAGAAGACAGCAGAAGACTATCTCGGACAGGAAGTGACAGAAGCCGTAATCACAGTGCCTGCTTACTTCTCCGACTCACAGCGTCAGGCAACAAAGGAAGCTGGTCAGATTGCAGGTCTTGAGGTTAAGCGCATCGTAAACGAACCAACTGCAGCAGCTCTTGCCTACGGAATCGACAAGGCAAACAAGGACATGAAGATTGCAGTGTTCGACCTCGGTGGCGGTACATTCGATATTTCAATCCTCGAATTCGGTGGCGGTGTGTTCGAAGTTCTCTCTACAAACGGAAACACTCACCTTGGTGGCGACGACTTCGACCAGGTAATCATCGACTGGATGGCACAGGAATTCAAGCAGGACGAAGGTGTAGACCTTACTCTTGACCCAATGGCTATGCAACGCCTCAAGGAAGCTGCTGAAAAGGCTAAGATTGAACTCTCAAGCAGTTCTCAGACAGAAATCAACCTCCCTTACATCACAGTTGCAAGCGGAATGCCAAAGCACCTCGTGAAGACTCTCACTCGTGCTAAGTTCGAAGCACTCGCACACAACCTCATTCAGGCTTGTCTCGAACCTTGCAAGAATGCAGTTCGCGATGCAGGCATCAGCACATCAGATATCAACGAAGTAATCCTCGTAGGTGGTTCAACCCGTATCCCTGCAGTTCAGCAAATCGTTGAAGAATACTTCGGCAAGACTCCTTCAAAGGGTGTCAATCCAGACGAAGTAGTAGCAGTAGGTGCAGCCATCCAAGGAGCTATCCTCAATAAAGAAGAAGGTGTAGGCGACATCGTACTTCTCGACGTCACTCCACTCTCAATGGGTATCGAAACTCTCGGTGGCGTGATGACAAAGCTCATCGATGCCAACACTACAATCCCATGCAAGAAGAGCGAAACATTCTCAACTGCAGCCGACAACCAGACAGAAGTTACAATCCGAGTTCTCCAGGGTGAGCGTCCAATGGCCAACCAGAACAAGCAGATTGGTATCTTCAACCTTACAGGAATCGCACCAGCTCGTCGTGGAATCCCTCAGATTGAGGTAAGCTTCGACATCGATGCCAACGGTATCCTCAAGGTAAGTGCAAAGGACAAGGCAACAGGTAAGGAACAGACAATCCGCATCGAAGCTTCTTCAGGTCTTTCTGAAGACGAAATCAACCGCATGAAGGCAGAGGCAGAAGCTAATGCAGAAGCAGACAAGAAGGAACGTGAACGCGTTGACAAGCTCAACCAAGCCGACTCAATGATCTTCTCTACAGAGACATTCCTCAAGGAAAATGGCGACAAGCTTCCAGCCGACCAGCGCCCAGCAATCGATGCAGCTCTTCAGAAGTTGAAGGATGCTCATCAGGCTCAGGACATTGCAGCAATCGATGCAGCAACAGCCGAACTCAACAACGTGATGCAGGCAGCAAGTCAGCAAATGTATCAAGGTGCAGGTGCTCAGCAACCAGGTGGTCAGCAGTATCAAGGAGGTGCAAGCAATGCTGGTCAGCAAGGTGGTGCAGACAACGTTCAGGATGCTGATTTCGAGGAGGTGAAGTAGGCTGAGATAAACAACAATAATTATCGGAAACCAAATCCGTGTGACTCAATGAGTTGCACGGATTTGCCGTTTTAAGACGGTTGCTAATAGTTATCGATTTCTATTGATTCGTTGATTTTATGTGTTCCGTATTTGTACCGCGACAAAAAAGTAGATAGAAAGCGACAAAAACATACTTAAAAGTAGAAACAAGGAAAAATAACATTTTACTATGCCAGGTATCACATTGGAAATCAGACGGAAATGCAAAATCTGCGGAAAAGTATTTCTCGTCAAAAAACTAGATTCGCAGTACTGTTCAGGTAAGTGCAGTAAAATCGCTTACAAACGTAAATGCGACGCAGAAAAGAAGGAGGAGCGTCTCGCAAAGATGGCTTCTCAAGTACCTAACATCAGAGAGTACATCTCTGTTAAAGAAGCTGTAGCCATCTTCGGTGTAGAACGTGATTCTGTCTATAGATTGGTTAGGAGTGGCAAGGTGAACTCTGTAAATATGGGAAAACGGCTCATCCGGCTCAATCGTAAAGATCTGGAATCACTCTTAACTACCAGAAAGGAGATTCGGAAGGAAAAAGAGAAACCAATGCCAAAACTCTATAGTCTCGAACCTGAGGATTGTTATACAATCTCCGATATTTGCAAGAAATATCGCATTAACGACTCTACCGTATGGGCTCATGTGCGTAAGTACTCTATCCCTTCTCGCCAAATCGGGAACTATGTTTATGTTCCCAAAGAAGAAATCGATAACTTATACAAATCAGATATTTTATGAAGAAAGCAATGTCACACACAAAGGTTTCTGTAAAGCTTCGCAAATCAGAACTTCGTGATGAGTGGTACCTTTACCTTGAAGCCTACCCTGTATTTAAGCCAGGGAAAGAGAAACCACAGCGAGAGCGTGAGTATCTCAACCGTGTTATCACAACTCCTATGTGGGATAAGACTCGTCCTGCTCGTCTCAGTGCTAATGGAGAACAGTCGTTCAAGCCGAAACGTGATCAGAATGGCATTATCGTTTGTCGATCGAAGGCAGACCGTGAGGTTTGTATCTTTGCCGATAATGTCCGCAACCTTCGTCAGCATGAGTATGACAACGCAGAACTTTACTCAGAAGCTGACCAAGCTATGGCGGAGAAGATAGAAAATGGCAAAGCCAACTTTATTGATTACTTTGCCAAAGTTGCAGATAGCCGTCATAAGAAAGGTTCCAAGTCGATTATCGTAAACTGGAATCGCGTGCATGAACTTATCAAGATTTATGCAGAAGGAGATTTCTTCCCATTTTCAAAGGTAACCCTCCGAATGGTAGAGAGCTTCAAAACCTTCATGTTGACCGCTCCGCAAGGTGGAGGCAAGTCAGGCATCGTATCTCAGAACACAGCTGCTACCTACTTTGCCATATTCAAGGCTGCCGTTCATCAAGCATTCATTGATGGTTATCTGGATGTTGACATCGCAGCAAAGGTAAAAGGCATTCAAGAGGAGGAAAGTCGTAGAGAGCATCTTACCATTGATGAACTGAATCAATTGGCCGCAACACCATGCGATTATCCAATGCTCAAAAGAGCTGCTTTGTTCAGTGCTCTTACAGGACTTCGCCATTGCGACATCATGAAGATGAAATGGAGCGAACTCTCAAAGGAAGGAGAGCACTATCGTATTAACTTCGACCAGAAGAAAACTGGTGGTGTTGAATATATGCCAATCTCTGACCAGGCATACCTCATTTGTGGAGAACCAAAGGATCCTGATAGATTGGTATTTGAAGGTCTTCAGGCCCCATCGTGGATAAATAAGCCAGTTAAAAGATGGGTTGAAGCAGCAGGCATCAAAAAAAAGATAACCTTCCACTGCTTCAGACATTCTTACGCCACGAACCAACTTACTGAGGGTACAGACCTTTTTACCGTCAGCAAGATGCTTGGCCATACAAATATCAAGACCACTCAGGTTTACACCAAGGTGGTAGATTCTAAGAAAGAGCAAGCTGCCGATGCAATTAAACTTATACTTCATAATGATGTGATAGGATAATCCCATAAATTCTTTGTTTTTCTATTTGCCACTTACGCCCCATACGTAGGTGGCATTTTTCATTTGTTCTCGTTTATTATGCTTTGTTAATACGGA
>JAKSJD010000017.1 GCA_024398435.1 Bacteroidaceae bacterium
TTATTTTCACTATCTTTGCCACCGATAATTAAAACTTTTCCGCTTATGAAGAAGAGTATAAAAACAACCATGTTGGGAGGAAACTGGTCAGGTACCTGTCACTTGACCCTCAGGGCTAAAAAATTTTGGAATGACTTAATATTCAAAATAAAAGACTATACTGTTATATTTAATATTACTGATATTGCTGATCAAGATGGACATTTTATGAATACATTTTCTCTAAGTTCACACCAGACAAATGTAAATGAAAATGTTAATGTATTAGGAGTGACTGATCATGGTAATAAAATATTACTATATGAGAATTCTACCAAAGAGACAGCAATCCATGAAATAGGGCATACTTTAGGACTTAAACATTATCCAGATGATAATGATAATATAATGTATTATAATTCATATTTGAGAGGTACGCAAATTGAAAAGGAACAAATTAACGATATTATATATTTTGCAAGTAAAAAGAAACCTGATTATGATTTAATTAATTATCGCAAAGTCTATATGGGACAGTGTTTGCCAAGGGCTGAATATGGTGTGAGTTATAAGAAAAATATAAAAATCATAAATAATAAAATAAAATGAAATTTAAAAAAATTTTAATATTAGCAATGTCTATATTATGTGCCTATTCTTGCACATCTACATGGTTCTTTGAACAAACATATGAAGAATATCGGGCAATAATTGATAATGACACGCTTCCTGATGGTACAAGATACATCTATGTAGTTGACACTATTCCTTTCGATACTGTGAATTATTGTGTCGTTCGTTCCAAAATTGGGAACCAATACTATTATTTATCAAAGGAATATTTAAAGAACCACAAAGTAATAACCAACGAAGATGCTTTAAAAGAAAGGCAACTCCTATACAGAGCTGATTTTTCGTTGTGGGCAGATAGTAAAATTGGCAAAACATTTAATGATGAAGAATTCCCATCAGGCAATAAATTTATACTAATTCCATATAATGATGATTGGAGTATCGTTCACCATAAAAATGAGCCAAAGTTCCTGAGAGTTTATATGATTCGCGGAGATGTGTTCAATACTATTTGGGGAACGGCTGTAATAGATATGCCTTACAGGACATTCCCATTCCCAGATATGAATGCATACTATAAAGTCGTGACTCCAATATGGGACATCCCAGATGAAAAAAAATAGTTTATTAATGATTATGCCCATGATTTGATTTCTTTGGTTTTGTGGGGAAAGCAAAGATAATCAAAAGGGCTGATACTTCATACAGTACCAGCCCTAATTTTATCAATTTTAAAAGTTTTACCGGACAGCAATAATTTACATTCAATAAAATAGTCTTCGTTGCAACATTGTGTATCCATTTTGTGGAAAAATTACAAATTCTACATTATCCATTGCACATTATTAATTATTTTCACTATCTTTGCCACCGATAATTAAAACTTTTCCGCTTATGAAGAAGAATATAAAAACAACCATGTTGGGAGGAAACTGGTCAGGTACCTGTCACTTGACACTATGTATTTGTATATTAATGGTTAATGTATGCAATGCCCAAACAAAAGCCATCAAAGCCAATAGTTTTTCGAATGCTATAATGAAGATTCAAGAAAAAGATATCGGTAAATCATTCGACAACAGATTGAATTTGATATTGAATTCGATTGATTTATGGGAAGAACCATTGACGGATACTTTATTCATTGTTGGCATAAGAAACCTAAATGCCTCTACAGATGAGGAATATATTGTTGCTTCCAACAAAACTTACAAACTCCAATCCAAATACAATAGAGCAAAAAGTCTTCAATTATTTAATTTTCCTAAATCGTTTGAACCATTGACGGCTATCGTAACTGATTGGGATAAATCGGCATTTGAAGAAAAGAAAAACATTGTCACAAATGATGGAGATGCCATTGATGCAATCCGTATTATTCATGATGGCAACAAATACTTGTGTTCGTATACTTCATTTTATGATAACAATGAATTGGTAAGGCTTGCCGGAAATCCTGATTCTAACATTGATTTGGATAAAATGGTAGCAACCAATATAGAAACGATTATCAACGGAAGGGAAAGGATAAATCAATATTATTTTGCCAATATCAAAGAGGTGAACAGCATCAACGTACCTTTTGGCGTGAAAGAAATAGATGCTTATGCCTTTGCCGGTTGTAATGACTTGAAGGAAGTTTATCTGCCAAAGTCGGTGAAATGTATCGATGTTGAAGCATTCTATAATTGCCCTAACATGACATCGTTGTATATCAGTGGCAACAAACCTCCAAAACTCAAAAGAACTACCGAACCATTTGGCAGTTTGGGTAATATAACTGTCATTGTTCCCCAAACTGCTATCAAAAAATATCTCAAACATCCTCAATGGGGGCAATACAAGATTGAAAGCTTATGAAGAAGAGTATAAAAACAACCATGTTGGGAGGAAACTGGTCAGGTACCTGTCACTTGACGCTATGTATTTGTATATTAATGGCTAATGTATGCAATGCCCAAACAGACAGCAATACATCCGATTATTATTTCTATAAATTTGAAGTGACTATAAAACACATGCCCAAGCATATATTTTGTGGAATTTCTCAAAATGACATTCTTCTTCCAGCAAAGGGGAAAGATTTAACTTCTTATATGGATGAAGTATATAAATCTTTAGATTGTTGCTATGATGAATGGACAGGAGTTTCGCGAATGCCTGAAATAATTGTACCTGCCAGTTCAAGATACGATGTTCAGTGTAAGTATAGTGGTTTGTTCAAAGATAGCAAATCTATACAAATCAAACTTGGTGACGGTTGCAAAGTATCGGTCAAGAAATATCTTGCGAATGCTCGTTTATATAAAGACGCGGATGTTTCGTATTCTACGATATATCCTACTTGGTATTTTGAAAATCATCCAATGAAATGGTATGTGCTTTATGACATTTCGGATGTAAGACCTTGCTTTATCAGGAAAGTTGCATATTTTAAATAAATGGTTTATGTAACGCATTAATGTGAAACTTTTCCGCTTATGAAGAAGAGAATCCAAACAATCATGTTGGGAGGAAACTGGTCAGGTACCTGTCACTTGACCCTCATGATGGGCTTTGTTTGGTTACCTTGAATTGGCAATTCTCCAACGGATGTGCTAAAAGTTCTTAATTTAGGCGGTTTTTGTTATCTCCACCTTTGTTTATTCGATAAAAACTATCTTTCGGTTCGCAAGATAGGCGGCACCACATTAATGTACAATGGATAATGTGCAATGTACAATAATGCAATTCAACTATATCCTATGGATAAATCGTCATCACAAAGCATCTTTTTCAACTTTTTCTTTGTATTTCGCTCGATTTGCACTATCTTTGCCACATTATTTATAAATTGGGATGATATCGGTTGAAGGATTATGCGTTGAATTCAGTGCGAAACCTCTGCTCACTGACATTAGTTTCGTAGTCAATGTCCGCGACAGAATTGCCCTTGTTGGCAAGAATGGTGCGGGCAAATCGACTCTTCTGAAGATTTTGGCTGGGATGCAAATGCCAACGAGTGGCATGGTGTCTCGTCCTCGTGAGATGACTATCGGTTATCTTCCGCAGGTGATGAGCGTCAGCGACACTCGCACCCTTGAGGAGGAAACTATGCTTGCATTCGACGGAATGCAGATGGAAGAGTGGGCAAAGAAGGCTGAAATGGACAAGACACTCATTGGCTTGGGTTTCCAACGCGAAGATTTTATCCGTCCTACAAGCGAGTTCTCTGGAGGTTGGCGAATGCGAATCGAATTGGCGAAGATTCTCCTTCAGAAGCCCGACCTTCTTCTGCTCGACGAACCTACCAACCATCTTGATATCGGTTCTATCCAATGGCTTGAGTCGTTTATCCAAAACAGTGCAAAGGCTGTCATGGTGGTCAGTCACGACCGTGCCTTCATCAACAACATAACGAGCCGAACTATCGAAATCACTTGTGGCCGAATCAACGACTATAAGGTCAAGTATGATGAATATGTGAAGTTGAGGGACGAACGAAGGGAACAGCAGATTCGGGCTTACGAAAACCAACAGAAGGAAATTGCAGACATAAAGGAATTCGTTGAGAAATTCAGATATAAGCCTACGAAATCCAATCAGGTGCAGAGCCGACTGAAGCAATTGGAGAAGATTGTCCCAATCGAAATCGACCAAGTGGATACGGCTATGCTTCGACTGAAATTCCCTCCTTGTCAGCGAAGTGGCGACTATCCCGTCATCTGCGATGAGGTGGAGAAGAGTTATGGAGAGCATAATATCATCCGCAATGTGAACCTCACAATCAAGCGAGGAGAGAAAGTTGCCTTCATGGGCAATAATGGTGAGGGCAAGACAACACTCGTGAAGTGTATCATGGGCGAGATTCCGTTCGAAGGCAACCTGAAGATTGGCCACAATGTTCAGATAGGCTACTTTGCCCAAAACCAAGCCCAATTGCTCGACGGCAATATCACCGTTTTCGACACAATCGACCGTGTGGCAACAGGTCCGATTCGCCTGAAGATTCGCGACCTCCTCGGAGCCTTCATGTTTGGAGGCGAAGCAAGCGATAAGTTCGTGAAAGTGCTTTCGGGAGGTGAAAGAAGCCGACTCGCAATGATAAAACTGTTGCTCCAACCTGTCAATCTCCTGATTCTCGACGAACCTACCAACCACCTTGATATGCAGTCGAAGGATGTGTTGAAGAATGCAATCAAGGACTTTGACGGAACTGCCATAATCGTCAGTCACGACCGTGCTTTCCTCGAAGGATTGGTGGACAAGGTGTATGTGTTTAAGGACCATAAGGTGTTTGAACCAATCGAACGAAGCACATTGTTCCAGAAGGAACCTCCTCGACCAGTGGCAGACAATCAGGCAAAGGAAGCGAAGACGGCTCAGAATGAGAATGGCTCGAAAGAGAATGCTCCGACACTTACTTACCAACAGCAGAAAGAGTTGGCGAAGGCCAAGTCGAGAGCAGAGAAGGCAGTGAAGGCATGCGAGGAAAAGATAGAGAAACTCGAAACCGAAATAGCAGAAATCGAGGCAACCCTTGCAGAAAAGAATGATATGCAACTCGTTGAAAAGTATTCTAAACTGCAAGCCGAACTCGACACGTTGATGACAGAATGGGAACGATTGAGCGAGAGTCTTTCATAATTGGGAATTCAAAAGAAACAGACATAACAACTAATAAATTATTAAACAATGAAAGTAAAACATTTAACATCAGTAATTGCAATGGCTATTACATTAAGTGCGTGCCAACAACAACTTGGCATAGGTATTCATTTGGACAACATGAATGACAGTGTTGCTCCAGGTACAGACTTCTATCAGTATGCTTGTGGTGGATGGATGAAGAACAATCCATTGAAGCCAGAGTATGCTCGCTTTGGTAGTTTTGACGCAGTGGCAGAAAACAACCGCGAACAAATCAAGTCGTTGATTGAAGAATTGGCAGGCAATCCACAGGAGAAGGGCACCGTTGCCCAGAAGATTGGCGACCTCTACACAATGATGATGGACTCTGACCGCATGAACAAGGATACATATAAGCCAATCGTTGCCGATATGAAGGCTATTGCCGACCTTGAATCACGCGAGGCAATCCTCAGCTATATGAATAAGAATCTTCTTTATGGTGGTGCTCACATCATCAGTGGTGGAATCGGTGCCGACATGATGAACTCAACTCAGAATATGGTTGAGATTGGTCAGGGTGGTTTGACCCTCGGTCTCAAGGACTATTATCTCAATACCGATTCTGCTACAGTTAAGATTCGCGAAGCTTTCAAGCAGCACATTGTTAAGATGTTCCAGCTCATCGGCGACGACGAAGAGGTTGCTACCCGCAAGATGAACTCTGTAATGAACCTTGAAACCCGTATGGCCAAGGCTTCTCGCAGCCGTGTTGAACTCCGCGACCCTGCAAGCAACTACAACAAGATGGCATTTGCTGAATTGAAGGAAACTTATCCTGACTACAATTGGGACGAATACTTCGAGTCACAGCTCATTACCGACCTTGATTCACTTTCAGTTGGTCAGCCAGAGGCTGTCAAGGAAGCTGTTGCTATCCTCAACGAAACTCCAGAACAGGATTTGAAGGATTGGTTGCAGTGGCAGTTGCTCGACAACAATTCAGACGTTCTTGGTGATAAGATTTATGCAGAGGCATTCGATTTCTCAGGTCGCGTAATGTCAGGCAAGAAGGAAATGCAGCCACGTTGGAAGCGTTCAGTTTCTGCAGTTAACTCTATCCTCGGCGAAGCTGTTGGTGAAATGTATGTACAGAAGTATTTCCCTGCAGAGAATAAGGCTCGCATGGAACAACTCGTGAAGAATCTTCAGGAGGCACTTGCTGAACGTATCGACCTTCAGGAATGGATGAGTGAGGAAACAAAGGTTGCAGCTAAGGAAAAGCTCAATGCATTCCATGTAAAGATTGGTTATCCTGACAAGTGGAAGGATTACAGCAAGCTTGATATCGACCCTGAAAAGACTCTCTACGAACTTTCAAAGGATATTTCTGCATGGGCTACAAAAGACTATGTTGACCGCAAGTACAAGAAGCCAGTTGACCCAGACGAATGGTTCATGACTCCTCAGACAGTCAATGCTTACTACAACCCAACAACAAATGAAATCTGCTTCCCTGCAGGTATTCTTCAGTATCCATTCTTCGACATGAGTGCCGACGATGCATTCAACTATGGTGCAATCGGTGTTGTAATCGGTCATGAAATGACTCACGGATTCGACGACCAGGGCAGCCAGTTCGATAAGGACGGAAACTTCAACAACTGGTGGGCTGAAGGTGATGGTGCCAAGTTTAAGGAGCACACTCAGGTGATGGTTGACTTCTTCAATAAGATTGAGGTTCTTCCAGGTCTTATGGCTAATGGCGAACTCACACAGGGTGAGAACATTGCCGACCATGGAGGTCTTAAGATTGCCTACACCGCATTCAAGAATGCTACAAAGGACAATCCTCTCCCAACAGTTGACGGATTCACACCAGAGCAGCGTTTCTTCCTTGCCTATGCAGGTGTTTGGGCTCAGAATATCACAGAAGAGAACATGCGTCAGCTTACAACTACCGACCCTCATTCTCTTGGTGAGTGGCGTGTAAACGGAGCACTTCCTCAGATTGATGCTTGGTACGAAGCATTTGACATCAAGGAGTCGGACCCTATGTTCATTCCAAAGGAAAAGCGAGTTAACGTTTGGTAATTCAAATAAATAAGAAATACAATGCCATTAAATCTGCCCGACAGGTTACCAGCAATTGATTTGCTGAAAAAAGAGAATATTTTCGTAATGGACACTACACGTGCCCACACTCAGGATATCCGTCCGCTTCGAATAGCAATTCTCAACCTCATGCCAATCAAAATCACAACCGAAACGGATTTCGTTCGCATACTTTCGAACACTCCGCTTCAGATTGAGATTGAGTTCATGAAGATAAAGAGTCATACATCAAAGAATGCCCCCATCGAACACATGAGGGCATTCTACCACGATTTTGAGGATATGCGGCATAAGAAGTACGACGGATTCATCATCACGGGAGCTCCGCTTGAGGAGATTTCCTTTGAGGAAGTGTCGTATTGGAAGGAGTTGCAGGAAGTGATGAACTGGGCGCATAGCAATGTTACGTCAACGCTCTATATCTGTTGGGCTGCATTTGCTGGTTTGTATCATTTTTATGGCGTCGACAAACAGCCTGCCGACCATAAGGTGTTCGGTGTGTTCCGCCATCGTGCCTTATTACCACAATTGCCAATTTTCAGAGGTTTCGACGATGAATTCTTTGTTCCTCACAGCCGTCATGCAACGGTAAGTAGGGAGGATATTGAGAAGATTCCTGAACTGACGATAATCTCTGAAAGCGAGGATGCAGGCGTACATATGGTGATGGCTCGTAATGGTCGTGATTTCTTCATCACAGGCCATTCCGAATATGCTCCTTTCACTCTTGATACGGAATATAAGCGTGATGTAGCAAAGCATCTGTCTATCCAACTTCCAAAGAACTATTATTGGAACGACGATCCCGATGCTTCTCCTCGTGTTTGTTGGCGTTCTACGGCCAATCTGTTGTTTACGAATTGGTTGAACTATTACGTTTATCAGGAAACTCCATTCAATATCGAGGATATCCACGATTAACAGAGCGTTATGATAGAACTTGAACTTTTGTCGCCTGCCAAGAATGCTGATATCGGTATCGAAGCCATCCGCCATGGGGCCGATGCTGTCTATATCGGTGCTCCTTCGTTTGGAGCAAGGGCCAGTGCGGGCAACAGTGTTGAGGATATTGCCCGTTTGGTGGAATATGCCCACAAGTTCTATGCAAAGGTGTATGTGACAGTCAATACGATTCTGCGTGACGACGAGCTCGAAGAGGTGCAGCGACTTATCCGGCAATTGTATGATATCCATGTAGATGCATTGATTGTGCAGGATATGGCTTTGCTGCAGTTGGACCTGCCTCCTATTCCGTTGCATGCAAGTACTCAGATGGACAATCGTACGCCTGAGAAGATTCGATTCCTCTATGAGCAAGGTTTCCGTCAGGCAGTCCTTGCCCGAGAGTTGTCGCTCGAAGAGATAAAGGCCATCCATGAGGCATGTCCTGAGATGAAGCTCGAAGTGTTTGTTCATGGAGCCTTGTGTGTAAGTCTGAGTGGACAATGCTATGCCAGTGAGGCCCTGTTTGGCCGCAGTGCGAATAGGGGAGAATGTGCTCAGGTTTGCCGAATGGAATTCGACTTGATAGAGCGTAAGAACGATTCCCGCAACCAACATGGCAACCATGGTGACGAGTCGGATGAGCGAGTGTTGCTTCATGATAAGCATCTGCTGTCGCTGAAGGACATGTGTCAGTTGGGTTCGTTGCAGAAGCTGATTGAAGCAGGTGCGGTATCATTCAAGATAGAAGGCCGATTGAAGGATGCGGCTTATGTGAAGAATGTGACGGCAGCATATAGCGAAGCCTTGAATTCGATTGTGAAGTCGATGCCCGAACAGTTTGAGAGAGCTTCGTCGGGCAAGGTCAGATTGAATTTCCAACCCGATGTGGCAAAGAGTTTCAATCGTGGATTCACGAGTTATTTTCTCTATGGAAGGAACGACCGCATTTTTTCGTTCGACACCCCGAAATCGATAGGAGAGGAAGTTGGCACTGTAAAGGAAATCTATACGAATTGCTTCACAGTGGCAGGTTTGAAACCATTCACGAATGGTGATGGTCTCTGCTTTATCGACGCGAAGGGTAAGTTGTTCGGCTTCCGCTTGAATAAGATAGAGAAAGGAAAGATCTATCCACTCGAAATGCCTCGCAATCTGCAGCCAAAGACGAAACTCTATCGCAACTTCGACAAGAAATTTGATGATTTGCTCCAGCGCGACAGTGCCGAACGATTTGTTCCGGTTGACATTCTTATGGAAGAATCGGAAGAAGGTTTCGTGTTTACGATGACCGATGACGACGGAACGGAAGTTCGACTGAATGTGGAATGTCAGAAAGAACTTGCCCGCACCCATCAGTTGGAAAATGTGGAGCACCAGTTGTCGAAACTCGGAGGTACGATTTATTCGCTTCGTCAGTTCACGTGTGGCTACAAGAAGAACTGGTTTATCCCATCATCGTTGCTGAGCCAATGGCGAAGGGAAATGGTCGACTTGATGGATGCCGAACGTGCAAAATGGATTTCGGGACAGATGCATGCTCCCTCAAGACCAGATAGGCCACAACCAGAACCACATTCCATTGCACCATCAGTGGTGGGAGTAGGTTATCTGGCAAATGTGATGAATCAGAAAGCCCGTCAGTTCTATGAGGACCGTGGCTTGAAAAATATTGAATGGGCATACGAACGAACCCATCAGGAGGGTGTTCCGGTAATGTTTTGCCGCCATTGCATCAAGTACGCTCTCGGTTGGTGTGCTCATCGTCAGCATGCTACTGAGCGTCATGGCACTCTTTATCTTCAGACTCAGTCGGGCCATCGGTTCCGTCTTGATTTTGATTGCAAGGCTTGCATGATGCGAGTGGTGAAAGAACCCATGAAATAGATATATGAATAGGATATTAGTCATATTATCAATGGTGTTTGCGGTAGTCGTTTCTTCGTGCAAGGAAGGAAAGACGGATGAGGCAGTGCCAGAGATTCAAGTGGCTGATAGTTGTACTTCCGAACTGACCGAGGCGGGAGATTCCCTCTTGCTGCTCACTCAGGCTCAGGCAGATAGTCTTGAGTTTCGATTGCTCCACCACTATACCAACAACTTCAATTTCGTTGTCACTGCCGATACACTTGTGCTAGTGCCAAAAGGCGATGAAGTGTCCGACACATGTTCCCTGCTCAAGGGCGATATCATTGCAGTAGCTTCGATAGTTGAGACCGATACGGTGTGGGTGAAGGTGGCACGCGACCAATGGACGATGGGATGGATAAGTGAGGACGAACTCCTGAAGGGCACGGTTCCCGACGATATGATTTCCCAGTTTATCGATGCTCTGACTGGCAGTAGAGCCGTGTGGATGTCGTTGCTCGTGTTGCTCGGCGTGGTAGGGTTCCTTCTCCGCAGGCGATTGAACCACAGACTGCAGATATTCCAGCCAGGCGAGATGGACAGTTTCTATCCAATTCTGTTCGTGATGCTTGTCGGAATGATGGCGGCATTGTATGCCAGCATACAGAATTTTGCCCCTGAATATTGGCAGGAATACTATTATCATCCAACGCTCAATCCATTGCTCTTGCCTCCGATTATGGCCATTCTGTTGGTAGTCGCATGGCTTGTGGTAGTGGCATATATAGCGGTGATAGCCGAGGTTTACAATCATTTCTATTTCCTTCCTGGAATGAACTATCTGCTCGAAACAACGGGTTTGGCAATGGTGGTATATCTCGTCATATCATGGACGGCGAGGTTCTACGTTGGTTATCTTCTGCTCCTGGCATTGATAGTTGGTCTTCTCATCATCTATTTCCGCTATGTCCGTTGCCAGTACGAATGCGGTTCATGCGGAGCCAAGGTGAAGGAGAAGGGCGTTTGTCCGTATTGTGGGGCGGTCAATGAGTAGACTAATAATACAAAGATATTTTTAACACATTAAATTAGTACGTTATGAAGAAAAGTTTGATTCTTTCAGCTCTTGCAGTGCTGATGCTTACAGCCTGCCAGAACAATGGCTTCAAGGTGACGGGTGATGTTTCCGAAGGAGCAAAGTATGTTTACTATGTGAACGACTTCACAGCCGACAATCCTCCAATCGATTCAGTCGAGGTAGTGGATGGCAAGTTCGTTATCGAAGGAGTTGTGGATACAGCCTATCTCGCAACAGCCACATCTGACCAGAACGACCGCTGGTGGTTCATCGTCGAACCAGGCGAAGTGAAGCTCGAGGCAGAAGGTAAGGTCAGCGGTACACCACAGAACGATGCACTCAATGAGTTCATGCAGTTCTTGCAGACATGTGAGAACGAGGATTCTCTCGTCAACTTCTGCGACGAATTCATGGCAAAGCATCCAAACGACCTTGCAGGAGCGTTCGCAATGCTCAATCTCAAGGACTATCTAGGATTGAATGTAGCAGCAGAGAAACTTGAGAAGTGTGGTGATGTAGTGAAGGACCTTGTTTACAAGTTCACTCCAAAGGAAGAATTCGAAAAGGCAAAATTGACAGGAGAAGGCAAGCCATTCGTTGATTTCGAGGCAGAATACGATGGAATCGTGCAGAAGCTCTCCGACTATGTAGGCAAAGGCCAGTATGTATTGGTAGATTTCTGGGCATCTTGGTGTGGTCCATGCCGTGAGGAGATTCCAACAGTAAAGGAACTTTATGAAAAGTATGCAGGCGAGCAGTTCACAGTTCTCGGTGTTGCTACATGGGATCAGCCAGAAGACACAAAGAAGGCAATCGAAGAACTCGGAATCATGTATCCACAGATTATGAACGCTCAGAAGGCAGGCAGCGATGCATACGGAATCAACGGAATTCCAGAAATCATTCTCTTTGCACCTGACGGAACAATCCTCAAGCGTGGCCTCCGTGGCGAAGCAATGGTCAAGGCCGTTGAAGAAGCTCTTGGAGTAACAGAGTAAGTGGTTACGGATTACAGATAGGGAGATGGCAACCTCGTATGGGATTGCCATTTCTTTTTGGCAATTATGGTACAGTATTTCAAGTAGCGCCTGCTTTGTTGGAAAAAGTTTCGCGGTTCGCGAGGTCTTTTCTTGCAAGTAATGGGCCCGAGTATTGCAGTTCTAAGAGTCGCGGCTTGCTGTGTTTTTCAAAAGCACTGCAAAGGTACGAATAATTTTTGAATTGTCCAAACTTTTTTATAAATATTTTTAATATTTATAAATGTTTCTTCAAGAAGGGTGCGTTATGCAAATTCTGCATCGCGACGATGATATGAAACAATCAACATCCATCCCACAATTTTTTTTAAACACATATTTAATTATATATCTATCATCATAGAGAAAAGTCAATTTGTCAATTAGCTGTTTTTAGTGTGTGGAGGCCTGAGGGATACTTTGCCCTTATTATATATAATATATATATATATATTATATATAATAAGAAGTATTTTTTAATAATAATTTAATCATTAAATAAGTAATATTGAGGAACAAATTTTTTGCGCACCAATGAAAAACCCACAAATTAGTTAATTGACAAATTGACAAATTGACGTTTTTTACGCAATTGAGGTCATGCAAAGTTTAGCAAGACATGCCCCAAAGTTTAGCGAGACCTATGTCCATGCCTCGCGAGTCACGGTCAAAAGTCAATTAGTCAAAAGCCAAAAGTCAATTTCACTTTTTGCAGCACATCGAGCGACTGCCCATTTTCGTTATTCCACAGAACATTTTTCTTTCAATAAATGGGCCTCGTTGCAATTTAGGGCGTGAAATTTGAGAAAAAGAGGGGTGCAGAGGCTGTGAAACCCCGATAAAATCGTGTTTTTGGGATTGATGGTGTATTTTTGGTGTCAATATGTACGTCATTACTTAAATATAAATATGTGTAATCCGAATGTGTCTTTTCGGGTTTTGTTTTGTTTTTAGGTCGAAAAAATCGATGAATAAGTTAAATTGTTTTGGCCGAAAGGTAGAAAAGCAGTAACTTTGCAGCCTAAAATGCCCTATAGGGCGCCGTAGACTAAAGTAAAAATAAAACATAAGACAACGATGAAAGGTAAAAAATTGCTTTTAAGTGGGGTCGTGATGCTGGCAAGCACTTCGCTTTTCGCCCAACAGCTCGACCTGACTCTGCCTAAGGCTATAGAGATAGCCTTGGCCGAGAACCCAACAATCAAGGTGGCTGACAAAGACATCCAGTTGAAGGAAATTGCAGGTGATGAAGCTTGGCAGGCTCTTCTGCCAACAGTCGATGCTTCGGCTTCGCTTTCGCACAGTATCAAGGTGGCTGAAATGCGCACAAGTATGGGTACTTTCAAGATGGGTATGGATGGTTCGACCACTGCAAACGGTGGCATCACCGTGGCTCTCCCTCTCTTTGCGCCAGCTGTTTATCAGAATATGCAACTGACAAAGGAGGATATTCTTCTTGCTCAGGAAAAGGCTCGCGGCAGCCGTCTCGACCTTATCAATCAGGTGACAAAGGCTTATTATGGAGCGCTTCTCAGCAGCGACAGCTACGAGGTGATGAAGCAGGCTTATGCCATTGCCAAGGAAAACTATGACGTAGTGGAGCAGAAATTCAACGTGGGCAAGGTGAGCGAATATGATAAAATCAGTGCCGAGGTGCAGGAACGCTCAATGAACTCGTCGATGGTAAGTGCCGAAACAGGCAAAACCCTTGCTATGCTTCAGCTCAAGGTGCTTATGGGCATCAATCCCGATATCGACATCACAATTGTTGAATCATTGAAGGATTATGAAGAGGCCCTGACTCTTGCAAACTCTGAATATGAGACTGCGGAAATTGACAACAACTCCGCTCTCCGTCAGCTCGACCAGAATGCGACTCTCCTTGAGCGCTCTCGCAAGATTCTCTCCACCAACTTTATGCCTACTCTCGCAATGCAGTTGGTAGGGCAGTACCAGTCAATGTCGAACGACAACTGGAACGTGTTCAAGTATAAGTATTCTCCAAGTCTTTCGCTTGCATTCTCACTCTCAATCCCTATCTTCCATGCAAGCAACTTCACGAAGATGAAGAGCAACAAGATTCAGCTTTCACAGCTTGGCGACACTCGCCTCAATACTCAGCGCCAACTCTCTATGGCTGCAGAAAGCTACAAGCGCAATATGGCTTCGTCTATTGCTCAGGTAAGCAGCAACAAGCAGGCTGTGGAACAGGCAAATAAGGCTGTGACCATTTCGGCTAAGAGATACGAAGTGGGTCGCGGAACTATCCTCGAACTCAATCAGAGCGAAGTGGCCCTCACACAGGCACAACTCACTTACAACCAGTCGATTTACGACTACCTCGTCAATAAGGCAGAACTCGACCACACTCTCGGTCGTGAGAATTATTTGAAATAAGCAGTCGGAAAGCTGATAGCTGATGGCTGAAAGCTAAATAATTACAGAAAACGAAATAAAAACATACATAAGAAAATGAAAAAGACAATCGTAATGTCAATGATGTTGGCTACAGTCGTCGCATTCACAGCTTGTGGAAATAGTGATGACAAGAAAAACAAGGCCGACGAAAAGGTTCAGGTAAAGATTACAGCAGTGGAGACTCAGGAAGTGCCTCAGACAGAAACCTACACTGCAACAGTGGAAAGCGATGTGAAAAACAACATTTCGCCAAATATCGCACAACGAATCAACCGCATCCTCGTGGATGTAGGCGACCGTGTCAGCAGAGGTCAGGTGCTTGTTCAGCTCGATGGTGCCAATCAGGACCAACTCAAGCTTCAGCTCCAGAGTGCACAGGTACAGCTTCAGCATCAGCAGGTGGAATTCAACCGTACTGCCGAACTCTACAACACAGGCGGTATCTCTAAGTCGGAATATGAATCAGCCGAAACTCAGCTCACTATCCAGAAGAAACAAGTGGACATGCTTCGCACACAGCTCAACCAGACAAGTCAGAACACACAGCTTACAAGTCCTATCAGCGGAGTTGTAACTGCACGCAACTACGACAATGGCGATATGTATGCAAACGGACTTCCAGTGCTTACAATCGAGCAGCTCAATCCAGTGAAGCTCATTATCAACGTGTCAGAAATCTACTATAAGGACATGGTTGTAGGAATGCCAGTAGATGTCACACTCGATGCCTATGGTGATGAACTCTTCGGAGGTAAGGTTTCAATCGTTTATCCAACTATCGACAATGCTACACATACTTTCCCTGTAGAGGTAACCGTACCAAACAGCGACCAGCGCGTACGTCCAGGTATGTTTGCACGTGCTACAATTGCTTTCAGTTCAGTCGAACGAGTTATGATTCCTGATATGGCAATCGTAAAGCAGGTAGGTGCCGGCGACCGCTATGTATATGTATACAAGGACGGAAAGGTAAGCTACAATAAGGTAACTCTCGGAAAGCACTTCGACGACAGATACGAAGTGATTGAAGGTGTTGAACCAGGTTCACAGGTTGTCATTGCAGGTATGTCACGTCTTGCAAACGGCCGCGAAGTGGAAGTGGTGAAATAGTGTGGAAAAAATAGTAAATAGTAAATCGCTAAATAGAAAATAACAAGATGAGTCTATACGAAGGAGCGGTGAAACGCCCAATCATGACAAGCCTTTGCTTCCTCGCGATTGTAATCTTTGGCTTGTTCTCACTGGTGAAACTCCCAATCGACCTTATGCCAGACATCGATACCAACAGTATCATGATTATGACATACTACAACGGAGCTTCAGCCAATGATATAGAAAACAATGTGACGCGTCCACTCGAGAACACTCTCAACTCTGTGGAACACCTCAAGCATATCACTTCAAACTCAAAGGATAACGTCTCTGTGTTGACACTTCAGTTTGAGTATGGTTACGATATCGATGCCCTCACAAACAATGTGCGCGACAAACTCGATATGGTGGCAAATGCTCTCCCAACTGATGCCAATCAGCCAATCCTCTTTAAGTTTACAACGGATATGATGCCTATCATGCTTTTGAAGGCTACGGCCGAAGAAAGTCAGAAGGCTCTGTATAAGATTCTCGACGAAACCGTTGCCAACCCTTTGGCACGTATCGACGGAGTCGGAACCGTATCTATCTCGGGTGCACCAGTTCGTGAAATCAATATCTATCTCGATGCCAACAAGATGGAAGCCTTCGGCCTTAATGCCGCACAGGTCAGCAACGCCATCTCTGCCGAGAACCGAAACGTAACAGGTGGTACTGTGGATGTCGGTACACAGACATATACTGTAAGAGCAGAAGGTGAGTTCACCGACCCTCAGCAGATGCAGAATGTGGTTGTAGGCACTCACAATGGTACAATCGTTTACCTGAAGGATGTGGCCCGCATCGTCGATGATGTGGAGGAACGTTCACAGCGTACGTTCACCAACGGTCAGCAAGGTGCGATGATTATCGTACAGAAGCAGAGTGGTGCCAATTCTGTGGCTATCTCTAATAAGGTGGCCGAGATGCTTCCAACCCTTCAGAAGAATCTTCCTTCAGATGTTCAGCTCGGTGTAATCGTAGATACATCTGAAAATATCACAATGACAATCAACACACTCGCTGAAACAGTGCTCTATGCATTGCTCTTCGTCGTGATTGTCGTGTTCCTTTTCCTCGGACGTTGGAGGGCTACAGTCATCATCTGTATCACCATCCCAATGTCACTGATTGCATCATTCATCTACCTCTATGCTACGGGCAGTTCGCTCAACATGATTTCAATGTCGTGTCTGTCAATCGCTATCGGTAGTGTCGTCGACGATGCCATCGTTGTGCTCGAAAACGTCACGACCCATATCGAGCGTGGTTCTGACCCTAAGCAGGCTTCAATCCATGCTACCAATGAGGTTGCAATCTCTGTAATCGCATCTACTCTCACCATGATAGCCGTGTTCTTCCCTCTGACGATGGTAAGCGGTATGTCGGGTGTGCTCTTTAAGGAACTCGGTTGGATGATGTGTATCATCATGACAGTGTCAACAACATCGGCACTTTCGTTCACTCCAATGCTCTGTTCGCAGATGCTCCGTCTCCAGAAGAAGCAAAGCAAGGGATTCAAGAAGTTCTATGGTCCTATCCAGAAGGCTCTCGATAAGCTCGACGACTGGTACGAAGCTCGTATCAAGTGGGCTACCCGCAACCGCTGGAAGGTAATCATCGGCTGTATCGTATTCTTCCTTATCAGTATTGTCACCATGGAAGTCATCGGCTTGAAGAGTGAATTCATGCCTGCCAACGACTCTGGCCGTGTAGGTGCAACCCTTCAGTTGCCAATCGGTACACGCGTGGAAGAGGCAGAGAAGGTGGCTCAGCACTTCGCCAAGATTTGGATGGACCGTTATGGAGATAAGTTGATCAACTGTAACTTCACAATCGGTCAGGCTGGCGATAACAACACCTTCGCTTCGCTTAGCAGCAATGGTTCGCACATCATTTCCTACAACATGAAGTTCTGTCCTTCAAACGAGCGTAAGGAACCTCTCGCACAGATTTGTGATGAGATGCGTGCCGACTGTAAGGCAATGCCTGAACTGGACAAGTTCAATGTCTTGCTCGGTGGTCAGCGTTCGTCTATGGGTGGACAGAATACAGCCACATTCGAAATCTATGGCTACGACCTCAACGAAACGTATGAGATTGCTACGCAGCTCTCAAACAAGTTCATGGAGAGCGATATAGTCAGCCAGACAATGGTTTCACGTTCCGACTATCAGCCTGAAATCGTTATCAATTTCGACCGTGAGAAACTTGCTCAGCAGGGCCTCGGAATTGCTACGGCTGCAAACAGTGTAAGAAACCTCATTACTGGTTCGCTCCTTTCTTACTATCGTGAAGATGGTGAGGAATATGATATCAAGGTAAGATACGAAGTGAAGGACCGTAACTCAATCGAAGGAATCGAGAATATGCTCATACCTAATGCAATGGGTCAGAACATCAAGATTCGTGATATCGCTACAATCAGTGAGTCGTCAATCCCTCCTACAATCGAACGTAAGGACCGTCAGCGTGTCGTTACGGTTGATGCTGTTATGAAGAATGGAGAAGCACTCTCTGATGGTGTCGAACTCGGTCGTAAACTTTGTGAAGAGTTGGATATCCCAGCTGGTGTAACGGTTCAGGTATCTGGTTCTTACGAAGACCAGCAGGATAGTAACCGCGACCTCGGTACTCTCGGTATCCTCATCATCATCCTCGTATTCATCGTGATGGCAGCTCAGTTCGAGTCGCTCACGTATCCATTCATCATCATCCTCTCGGTTGTGTTCGCATTCTCGGGTATCATCTTCGCCCTCTGCTTCACTGGTACGAGCCTTAACATCATGTCAATCCTCGGAGGTATCATGTTGATTGGTATCGTTGTGAAGAACGGTATCGTGCTCATCGACTACACTCAGCTCATGCGCGAACGTGGCTACGGACTCATCCGATCGGCCGTTGTGGCAGCTCGAAGCCGTCTCCGTCCAATCCTTATGACTACTCTCACCACCATCCTCGGTATGGTGCCAATGGCAGTCAGTCAGGGTGTCGGTGCCGAAATGTGGCGTCCACTCGGTATCAGTGTCATCGGTGGTCTTACGATTTCTACTATCCTCACACTTATCTATGTTCCTTCTATGTTCTGTATCTTCGGAGGTGTCGGAGTGAAGAACAAGCGTAAGGCTTTGAAGAAGAAGCGTGAACTCGATGAGTATTGGAAGGAAAACAAAGACAAAGAGTTGAATTTCGTTGCAGAAGAGGATTAATACAAGAAAATTTGAAATAATATGAAAGCAATAATGATATCATTCGACCAGGCTCACTATGAAGGTGTGATTGCTGTACTCGACCGCTCGAATGCCCGTGGCTACACAATGGTGGAAACCACTCAGGGCCGCGGTACAGTCAAGGGCGACCCACATCTTGGCAGCCATGCTTGGCCTTCTATGTGCAGCACAATCTTCACAATGGTGGAAGATAGTCAGGTTGAACCTATTCTCAAGCGTCTGCATCAGTTGGACCTCGATTCTGAAATGCTTGGTCTCAAGGCATTCGTTTGGAATATCGAACAGGGCATTTAAGGTGTTTGACAATTTTATTTATTTATACCAATCTTTGATATGAACAGATTCTTCATTACAATAGCATTCGTGCTGGGCCTTCCCGTGATGGCTCAGGCACAGACTGCTCGCGAGGAAATCGAGCAACTTCCAGAGCGTTCAGGAGGCAACTATTTGGCTTATATTGCTCCCGACAAACCATTGACAAAGGCACCTAAAGGTTATGAGCCATTCTATATAAGCCATTATGGTCGTCATGGTTCGCGTTGGCTTCTCAACGACGGCGAGTATATGGATGCCATTCGTATTCTTCGCAAGGCCGACAGCTATGGCAAGTTGACTCCAAAGGGCAAGGCGACTCTTGAAAGTCTGGAACGATTCTATCCTACGACGGTTCAGCGTTTGGGCGATTTGACTTCAGTTGGAGAGCGTCAGCATCATGGTATCGGAAAGCGTATGACAGAGCATTTCCCTGAAGTGTTCAAGGGCACTCCTGATGTAGATGCCCGCAGTACGGTGGTCATCCGAAGCATCATGAGCATGGTGGCCGAATGCGAGGAAATCACAGCCTACAACCCAAAAACAAAGATGCATAATGATGTAAGCAATAGTTTCCAATACTATCTCAATCAAGGTTGGGAAGGCGTTGTCCGTATGAATGGTAATGGCCGTGCCCGTGCCGAAGCCGTTGCAAAGGCCAGTCGCGACTATGTTCATCCAGAGCGTTTCTGCCAGATTATCTTCAACGACCCTCAGTATGTGGCCGACAGTGTGAATGCAGCCAATATCATGCGTAAGACATTCGATATCGCTACCAACATGCAGAGCCACGATACCGACATCAATCTTATGGACCTGTTCACCATAGATGAGATGTACGACCTTTGGAAAATAAAGAACATAGATTGGTATCTTGGTTATGCTGCTGCTCCTCAGACTCAGGGCGTGATGCCTTACAGCCAGGAGAATCTTCTGAAGAACATCATTGCAACAGCCGATACAGTGGTTGGCAAGAAGGATTGGAACGGAGCCACACTTCGTTTCGGTCATGAGGTCTGTGTGATGCCTCTTGCCTGTCTGCTCGAGCTCGATAGCTGTGGCCGCGTGGTAGAAGACCTCGACAAGCTCGACGAGCAATGGGTAGGGTATCGCATTTATCCAATGGCTTGCAACATCCAGCTCGTGTTCTATCGCCCAAAGAAGGGTGAGGGACCTATTCTTATCAAGGCTTTGCTCAATGAGTTGGAGACTACTTTGCCTCTCCCTACGGATAACTATCCTTACTATAAGTGGACCGATTTCAGGGCTTACTTCCTGAAGAAGTTGGCCGACTTCTCGGAGAAGTATCCAAAGGAGCAGTATCAGTCGCGTCCTCGCTTCTAAAACAAAATTCCCGTCATCTCGAATTGAGTTGGCGGGAATTCTTTTATTTACGTTTTGGCATGCTTTTCGGCATTTCCTATATATATTATATAATAATGTGTACCTGTTTGCTTCCTGGTATCACTTCTTTTTCGGTTTGCCGTTCTTTTCGTTCAAGTCGAGTTCTTCTGAATAGTCTTTGAAGAAATCGTGATTCAGTATGTCAGAGATTGTCATCAGAATGTCGGAATCTATAGTTTCTTTTTGAAAGATCTTATAGATGTTCGTTCTGCTGTAGCATAGAGTTTGTGCAAACCATGTGACGCTTTGTCCTTTTTCGTCTAACACTTCTCTGATTCTTTTTCCGATATGCATAATGTATATGTTTTTTGTCGTATTTGTCTTGTTATCTGTATATTCACTTTCTGCGAAGCACAGAATCGACATGTTGCTATATCATATTTGCTGCAAAGGTACGCAAAATAATCTGCATTAAGTGCATAAAAGTGTATCCATTTTGTGGAATGTAAACTAAATGGATACATATTTGGGCTATAAATCACTTTGTTTTTCGTTGCGGAATCAATTTGACTGCTCTTTTGCGTTTTGTGGCTTCAGAAATATCTGCGAAGAAATCATGGTGTAGCAGATGGCAAATCTCCACTAAGATACCTGTGTTGATTGATTTCTTGCGGAAGAAATCATAAACAGATGCCTTGCTTCTTCCCATTCTGTCTGCCATCCATAACGGTGTTCGATGCTGTGCGTCTAACACTTCTCTGATTTTGTGTCCTATATTCATTTGGCTGTTTTTTAGGATTAACGTTCCTTTCTTTAATGGTATTATGTTGTCTATTATGGTATTTTGCAACTGGTGACGCGTTGTTCTTTTTCTGCAAATGTAAGACAAATTTTTATAAATACCAAGTTTTTTTATAACTTTTTCTATTGTTTCTGCAAATTTGCTTTCGTATTGGCACTCAGCTCTATTGCTTGATGTCGTGCTGACGGCCAAAGTTATGTGATACTTCAGCCTGATGAAGTCAATGGCTCGCCTATTGCGGTAAGCGTGGCATTGATTCTGTAAGTTGTAATCTATGCCTGGCAAATGAAAATAAAACAGGGCCAGATGACTGCCAGAATTAATCGTTTGCATCATGAGATGTAGCATTGCTCGTTTTCTTGTTTTAATAATGTGGTGATTTATATTAAACATTCAAAGTTATTTAATTATTAATTAATTGCCAAATTTTTTGAATAGAAAAAGTAAACAAAAAGTAAACAATGGGCCTGAAATCCCGATGAAATCGTGGTTTTTTGATGTTTTTTTGACGATTATTTTTGGAGGTGAACCACTGAAAATGCAACAAATGCAAAGTCAATGTGTCATTTTTTCTGTATTTGATGGGATGAAAGTGACTGAAAGAGGCCGTGATTCCCATAAACTGGATTATAATATCATCTTTTACGTTGCAAAGTTACGAATATTTTTTCGAATAAACACTATAAAAGGGGTGGACAATTTGCAAATGGGTTTTGTTTATTATATAAACAAAAACGATTTTTGGAGGTGGACAATTTTAGCCTTTTTGATAGATTGCATTGAAAAAGTAGGGCTTTTTCGCTTTCAAATGACTTTTTGCTCACTTCCAACTCAATGGTTGTGGTGTCATTGTTTATTGTTGTCTTTTTGCTACGTTATTCTTTTTGCGTTCCAACTTGCTATTTATCGGTAGTGAATACGTTTTTGCAGAGCTTTTGTCAATAATATAATGTATAATGCTTGCTATTTGTAAAATTATTCATACCTTTGCAGATGATTAGTAATATTGAGGTTTAGAAGCTTTTATTTTATAGTTTCAGATGATAACATTTTGTGTTTCTCTAATAGTTTTGATAGTCGGATATTTCCTCTATGGAAAGTTCGTGGAGCGTGTGTTTGCTCCCGATCCATCACGTGTCACTCCAGCTTTGTCGAAGACTGATGGAGTGGATTTCATTCCGATGCCGACGTGGAAGATATTCATGATTCAGTTTCTCAACATCGCAGGTCTGGGTCCAATCTTCGGAGCTATCATGGGAGCCAAGTTCGGTGCTTCTGCCTATCTTTGGATTGTATTCGGAACTCTTCTCGCCGGAGCCACCCACGATTTCATCTCTGGAATGATCTCCCTTCGTGAAGACGGACTCAATCTTCCCGAAATCATCGGTAAGTATCTCGGACCAAAAGCTCGAGTCCTCATGCGAGCCATGTCGCTCATCCTCATGATACTCGTCGGAGCAGTCTTTGTTTCCGGTCCTGCGGGTCTGTTGGCAAAGCTGACTCCAGGCTATCTCGATATGATTTTCTGGGTGAACGTCATCTTCATCTATTATCTCTTGGCCACATTGCTGCCTGTGGATAAAATCATCGGAAAGATCTATCCGTTCTTTGCCGGAGCCCTTCTCTTCATGGCCATTGGCATTATGGTAGCCCTGTTCTGGAATCATCCAGCAATTCCCGAACTGACCGACGGACTTCACAACACCCATCCCGATAAGTTGCCTGTGTTCCCAATCATGTTCATCTCCATAGCCTGTGGAGCCATAAGCGGATTCCATGCCACACAGTCGCCTATGATGGCCCGTTGCATGAAGTCGGAACGTCTCGGAAGGCCGATATTCTACGGAGCCATGGTGGCAGAGGGTATCGTAGCTTTGATTTGGGCAGCCGGAGCCAACTATTTCTATATGAAGAACGGAATGGCCGAAAGCAATGCCAGCATCATCGTCGATGCCATCACCCGTGAATGGCTTGGCCCAATCGGATGCGTGCTCGCAATGTTGGGAGTCATAGCAGCTCCTATCTCTACGGGTGATACGGCCCTTCGTACGGCCCGCCTCATAGCAGCCGATTTCCTTCATGTCGATCAGAAGAGCCTTGTTTCCCGTCTCACGATCACAGTTCCAATCTTTGCCATAACTATCGGCGTACTCGTGTTCAGCCTTCAGGATGCAGCTGGATTCAATATCATCTGGAGATACTTCTCGTGGTTCAATCAAGTACTTGCCCTCATCACGCTTTGGGCATCCACTGTCTATCTCGTGGTGAACCGCCGATTCTATTATATTACGCTCATTCCGGCCTTGTTCATGACTATGGTCTGTGTGAGCTACATCTGCGTGGCTCCCGAAGGCTTCCAACTCTCTCCGATGCTGTCCTACATTATCGGAGGCGTTGCCACACTCTCACTCCTCGTATGGTTTATAGCATGGAATATCAAAACAAATAAATAATGGAAATAAAGAATACTGTGGAAGAACTTCCACTTGCTTATATAAGCGAATATAAGGTTACACCCGAAGAATGTGAACGTGTCGTACGCGAAATAAATAAAACTGCAAAAATGAGAATATTAGTCCTTCTGGGAAGTCCCCATGCCAATGGCAACACGGCAGCCCTCGTCGATGCCTTCAATCGCGGAGCAACAGAAGCCGGTCACGAAGTGAATGTGGTGAATGTCGCAAAGAAACACATCAACGGCTGTCTCGCCTGCGGCTATTGTCGCGGAAAAGGGGAGGGCCAGTGCATTCAGGACGATGGCATGCAGGAAGTCTATCCACTTCTGCGCAAGGCCCAGATTATTGTTTTTGCATCACCAATCTATTATTTCACGATGTCGGGCCAGATACAGTCGGCCATTTCCCGCATCTATTCCATGCAGAAGCCGCCACTCGTTCAGCAGTTGGCCATGCTTCTCAGTTCTTATTCTCCAAATGTCTACGATGCAGCCAAGGCCCAGCTTCGCGATATGGCCAACTATTTCGGTGCCAAGGTAGCCGGTGTCGTAACAGCCGACAACTCCGAGAATCTCACCGAGGCAAAACTCCAGGAAGCCTACAATTTCGGCCGCAATCTCTAAGGCAAATTTCAAGCGTTAAATTTCAAAAATAGGGGGTTGGATGCCCTCTAATGCACATGCGCGCGTATTATATATAATATGTGTGGAGTGCGTAAACGCATGAAAATGCA
>JAKSJD010000018.1 GCA_024398435.1 Bacteroidaceae bacterium
CGCCGACCCTCTGCTTGTAAGGCAGATGCTCTGAACCAGCTGAGCTAAACGCCCTAAAATATCGCGTTGCATTTTCGTTTTTTTCGAAAAGCGAGTGCAAAGGTAGTCTTTTTTTTGTTACCACCAAAGACATTTGCGATTTTTTTTTGTTTTTTTTGCAATTTTCTTCAGTTGAGGGCCATTTTGAGGCCTATACACCCCGAATTATTGCAAATATTAACACACAAATGTAATTAAAGAAGACAACACTGAGGAAGGCGTTCATATCATCTTTTTTATATCCAGTAGGTGTGAATTGACTTGAAATGAGTCGGGAACCTCGTGTATGTTTCTTATAAATTTTGTATAAACTATAGAATGCATAGCCTATTATCATGCCTACGATGAGTCCGACTGTTACGTCGCCAAGATAATGCACTCCAAGATATAATCGGGTGAATGTGGTGGATGCTGCCCAGAAGAAGAGGACTGCGGTAACTTTTCCTGAACGGAAGAGGCATGCGAGGAACATTGCCATGCAGAATGTGTTGCATGCGTGTCCGGAGAAGAAACCGAAACGGCCTCCACGATAGCCATTGACTACATCGACGAGATACATTATCTGTGGGTCTTGGGTTGGGCGCCAACGGGCTACAAGAGGCTTTACCAAACCAGAACAAAGTCGGTCGGCCACGAATATCATCAATCCCATAGTCAGCAGGATGATGACCGAATCCTTAATGTCATTGTTGCGGAACAGGATGACGATTAGGGCAATGATTACCAATGACCACGAAAATGTATCCGTGACCGTAATCATCAGGTTGTCCCAAAATATGGAATCACTTCCATTGAGGGCAAGCGTTGCCTGTTGGTCGATTTCGTTGATGGCATTCCAGTTCATCGGCAAGTTTTGGTTTTGTTTCAGTGCAGAATTACCCACACATTATTATATATATAATATATAGACTTTGCCTATAAAAATACGGACTATAGATTCGTCCGAAAAAAGATTGCGAGAAATGACCTCATGAACCGCTGTTCGAAGGGTCGCGAACCGCTGTTCGAGGAGCAATTTCTTGCTAAACTTTTTTTTAGATTCTCTCAAGGGTCTCAGCTGGTATCCAACCGACCTTGCCCTCTTCGAGTTTTACTTCGCGCCAATCAGTCATTGTGTCATCGAGGATTTCCACCTTAGAACCTTCGTGAACAACGAACAAATCGGTACTGCTCTCGCTTGGAGAACTCTTCACCGTAACTGCAGGAAACATTATGACTGCAAAGTCTCGGTTTGTCTGCATCAGATGCTGTGAAAGTGAGCAAAGGTTGGCTACAACAGTCAATGCAAGGCAGAAGATGGCCCCATAAATGCCAATCTTTCGAATGGTCACATTTGGAATGAACGCATAGAGCAAAATGCCGATTAGCATAAGGACGAATGCTATCAAGCCGATTGTTATCCACGAATTGAGGCTCATTATGTTGGTGAGGTTTCTCCACCAAGACACGAAGAACATTTCCGAAGCCGGAGTTATCTTATCAGTGGTCTTTGCACGAGCCAACTCAAGATTTGCCTTTGTGTCAGCATCACTTGGATTGAGCAAAGCAGCACGTTCATAGTTGAGGACCGACAAAGCCACTTCGTCCAACTTATAGTAGCAATTGCCCAAGTTGTAATACAGTTCGGCTGCAATTCCCTGCTTTTCAATGATTGCCTCATAGGCATTAGCTGCAGCTTCATATTGTTCGTGAGCATAAAGGCTGTCTGCCTCTTGCTTTGTCTGAGCCGAAGCCGACAAACTGATTCCACACAAGAGGAAAGCAATTGCAACCGAAGCCATTCGGCCATTGGCAACCTTCTTCGCGTTCTTTATATTATTTTCCATCTGACTGATTACATTAACAGCACTGTCATAAACTGCTTCCATATTCTCATTAGCATCTCCCGGAGCATAACGGGCAAATTCGCAATCATTCAATGTCTTGATGAAACTGTCGATCAATGGCTGCTCGACACTCTTTTGCTGCAAAGCCGCATTGATATTCTCCTTATTGAGGTCGGATTGAGGAATATTGAGTTTGTCGGCAATATAGCCCCAAAGAGCACGCATCACTTCATCATAGAATTCGTTCTGATTCTTTTGTGCAAGCAACTTCGAAGCCACTTTCAAGCGCTTATTGGCAATCTTGTTGGCCTTCTTGCCCCTTGTCTTAGCTATATTTGCATTATCCTTGATGTGCTTATGGCCAATTGCCAAGATAATGACGAACAGAAGTACTGGCAAAAGATAACTCAACCAATATTTCCATGAACCGAAGAATGAATCATCACGTTGACGAGGAGTAACATTATTGGTCTTTATGTAGCGAATATCCTGATTGAGTTCCTTGATATCCTGCTGATTGCTTGCATAATCAGCCACACTTTGAGACGAACCAGCAGCTCCCTTGGCCACCTTAATCTCATAAGGTTCGGTCTTGAGAGTTTTGTAAGTGTGGGAACCTGTATCGAAATAAACGAACTCAACTGCGGGAATCTTGTATTTGCCTGCATGACGAGGAACTGCAAGATATTCAAATTCCTTCGTGCCCGACAAGCCACTGTGAGTAAGCGAGAACTTATCATTCACCTTGGCATCATAAGTTTCAAAGTCCTTAGGGAAATCAACTTCAGGAGTACTGATAAGCTTCATGTTTCCGGTTCCCTTCACTTGAATCTTCAATGTGATTGCATCGTTTGTCTTAACCGATTCGCCACTTATAGAAGAAGAAAGGCTGAATGAACCAACAGCTCCAGAGAAGTTGTCGGGCTTGTTTGGCAAAGAAGACACATTGATTGTGAGTTGAGGGGTTGTTATCTTCTTCTTCACCTCAATCATACCACCCGTTCCATTGAAGAAGGCTTCAATAGGGTCGATTGCACGATTTTGCTGAACAACAACACCTTCATACGTGATTGCCGGAATCACGAGTTTGCCCGCCTTTTGAGGGAACAAGACATACTGACTCCAAACAACAGTGTGATAATTGCGGCCATTATAGTTTTCTACAGAGAATTCCTTATTGCGAGGCAATGGAATCTCCTGAATCTGGAATCCATCAAGAGTTGGAAGCTTACCATCCAATTGAGTAAGATTAACCAACGTATAGACCTTATATGTAAGCAATATTGCTTCCTGTTCATAGACATTTGTACGACTTGCAGTTGCTGTCATAAACAAGTCGGAACCAGAGATGGAAGTAGAAGATGATTGCGAGCGCGACTGCTGAGAACGCTGGCTTTGCTGCTGACCTTGCTGAGAATAGCCCCCACCCTGACGGCCACCTGTAGCCTCAACCACTTGAATCTTCAAGCTTTGAGATTTATAAGTCTTTCCATCCGACTGAATCGTTGCTGGCTGAACAGTCACCGTACCAACTTTTTCTGCATACACAGTATAAGTATAGGTATATGAACTGCTCTGAGTCATCTGGCCATTTATTATTTGGATGCTACTTTGAGAAGAAGTACTTGGACCATAAATGACTTCAAGACCCGAGAATGAAGGAGGAGTGAAGTCGGAAACATTCTGGGTGTTGACCGAATACTGAATTCTGAACTTCTCACCCACTTCCACCATTCTTGGAGCAGAAGCACTAAATGAAACGCTTTGGGCAGACAGTTTGCCTATACCCAACATCGCCAAAGCGATTAATATAACTATATGTTTATATTGCATTATTGCTTTCATTTGTTTCGTTCGATTTATATAGTTCCAAACATTCCGTTATTACCAGTCTTTCTCTAAACCTCTGCGATGGGCTTTCTCCCCCTTCTGCACCTTTCTCTGCACACCCTTTTCGTCTTGTTGGGCAGAATTCAGCAATTGTTCAGCGGTCTTATCATCCATCTGGTTCTTCTGCTCGTTAGGTTGTTGCTGTTGCTTATCCTGATTCTGCTTGTCTTGGTTTTGCTTATCTTGTTGATCTTTGTTTTGATCCTGCTTGTCTTGGTTATCCTTATTATCCTTGTTCTTATCCTGATCTTGCTTGTCTTTATTCTGGTCCTGCTTATCCTTGTTTTGGTCTTGGTTTTGCTGGTCCTTATTTTGATCCTTATTCTGATCTTGGTTTTGGTCTTGGTTCTGATTCTGCTGATTCTTCTTCAGCATGTATTGAGCCATTGCCAGGTTGTAGCGAGTTTCGTCGTCCTTAGGATTACACCTCAAGGCACCCTTATAAAGTTCCACTGCCTGTTGGAAAGCCTTACCAGCATCAGGACTGTTAGCCTTCATCATATTAAGGCCCGAGAGATATTGCATATTGGCCATATTGTGGTATACAAAGGCTTTCTTTTCCTTTGTTTCAGCAACTTCCCCAAGAGCTTTCTTGTATTGCTCAAATGCTACGGAATCATTGTTCTGCCCAAGAAGAGCATTTCCTAAATTATAGAAAGCCTCAAGCGACTTGTTCTTGTCCAAAGCCTTGCGGTAATAGGTTTCGGCTTTGTTGTATTCCTTTTCACGGAAATATTTGTTACCCATTCGTATGCAATCCCTGTCACTGTTCTGGGCAAACAAGCCTGAAGCGAGCAACAGCATAATGCCTGTCAATATATATTTCATGTTGTGAGTCTTCATCTCTTTACTTAAACAATTTAAACTTGCCGAACAATTTGTTCTTTCTCTCCATAATGCAGAATTCGATGCACAAAACGATAAACAACAGAATAGCCACTGCCACAAACTGTTCATCATATTCCGAATACATTGAAGTGGTAACGTCTGCCTTCTGCATCTTGTCTATTTCCTTTTCGAGCATCATTTGGGCATCATCGGTTCTATCTACATGAATGTAAATGCCATTGCCTGCCTGAGCAATTTGCTTACCAACCGATTCGTCCAACTTTGTCGTAACGACATTGCCCTCTGCATCTTTCTTGAATTCGTTATTACCGATTGGGATAAGGCCTCCTTCTGGTGTTCCTACCGAAAGGACAAATATCTTTATGCCCTTTTCCTTCGCCATTTGGGCAGCCTCAATAGCTCCCTGTTCGTTATCTTCTGCATCGGTGATGAGGATAAGAGCCTTTCCCACACCTGTTTTCTCCGAGAATCCGGCAACTGCCCTATTGATTGCCTCACCAACGTCAGTTCCCTGCAACGTAATTGTAGAAGGATCGATTTGGTCGAGGAACATCTTTGCAGATACATAATCCGACGTGATTGGAAGAAGTGTAACTGCTGTTCCGGCAAATGCCACCAATCCGAGTTTGTCTTCATCCAATTGGTCAATCAGTTTGCTTACAATCATCTTCGACTTCTGCAATCTGCTTGGAGAAATGTCTTCACAAAGCATTGAGTTGGAAACATCGACTGCAATGATTGCTTCTATTCCGCTTCGCTTATATTCTTCATTTCTCATGCCGTATTGAGGGCGGGCAAGCATGAAGATAATCAATGCCAATGCGAGCATCAGCAAAGAAAACTTGACGATTGGACGCCAAGACGAAACATCCGGCATCAAATGTTGTATTATCTGGAGATCTCCGAATTTCTTAAGATTCTTCTGCCTTCTATACCTAAAGAACACGAACAAAGCCGTGAACACCGGTATGAGCAACAGCAGATAGAGATATAATGGATGGGCAAATCTAAACATTGCTTATATTCTTTTTATTCTAACTTATTCAACAACTCTTTATGGCAATCTTCTCAACACTACCAATCTGAGCAACAACTCGAGCAGGAAGACAAGAAGAGCTGCAAGAGCAAATGGCTCGAACAGTTCGCTTCTACGGCTATACTGACGCACATTGAACTTAGTTCGTTCCATCTTGTCAATATCACTATAGATTGCATCGAGTTCGGCATTCTTTCTTGCTCGGAAATACTGGCCACCAGTTTCCTTTGAAATCTTCGACATTGTAGCCTCATCGATTTCTACAGGAAGGTTGATAGTTCCACCCGTTGGAAGCGGATAAGGAGCCATTCCTGTGGTTCCGATACCAATGGTATAGATGCGGACATTCTGTTTCTTAGCGATTTCGGCTGCTGTTACAGGAGAGATATTTCCACTATTGTTCACACCATCGGTAAGCAAGATAATCACTTTCGACTTTGCCTTGCTTTCCCTCAGGCGAAGCAATGAATTCATGATTCCATCGCCTATTGCAGTTCCATCCTCAATGGTTCCGTTGGCAGCCATTCGAGTGTCGGCACTGTTGTAGAGGTTCATCAATGCCGCATGGTCGGTTGTAAGTGGACATTGAGTGTAGGCCTCACCTGCAAAGAATGTAAGTCCGATATTGTCGTTCATACGTTTTTCGACAAATCTCTGGGCAATCTCACGCAATGCTTCCACACGGTTTGGGCGGAAATCCTGTGCCAACATACTCGTGGAAACATCGACTGAAAGCATGATATCAATGCCTTCAACATCGGTATCACTCCAAAAATGCTTGCTCTGAGGACGGGCAAGTATGCAAACCACCAATGTGATGAGGATGACTCTCAACACGAATGGCACGTGCATAAGATATTGCCTGAATGATTTTGGCAACGACTTGTACTTTGCTGTCTCCGGCATCTTGAGAGTTGGCTGACTCTTCTTGTGCCTCATCACATACCAGATAATGTAAGGTATGAGAACTGCAAGGAGTGCAAAGAAATATGGATTCTTGAATATCATTGTATTTCCTATTTATTATATGCAGAGATAATAGAGTCGGTAAGCAAGGAAGCCAATCACGACGAGAATAGCCACGATTGCCACTGCAATGCATGAAACGAGTATTATCTTTGCCATCTTTGAGCGCTTTTCCTCAACAACGATTTCCGTTGGCTGAGGTTTTGTTTCTTCTTCTATCTTTGTTTGGTTGATGTATTCGATAGCTGTCACGAGGTTGCGGTCGTTCTCATTGATGAGAGTTGTATATTTCGCAAACTTCACGAGGTCGGCTGTCTGGAAGAGTTCTCTCAATTCCTTCAATGCCTCTTCATCGTTTTCTGCCTCAAGATGCTGAATGATTTCAGTTGAAGTCATTTCCATTGCATTGAAGCCAAAGCGTTCGCTTATGTACTGACGAAGGGCATCGGTGAGTTGGGTATAGTATTCCTTCGAATCCTCACTCTGCACGAGATTGTCTTCCTTTATCTGTGCTATCTTCTGCATTGCCAACTTATGAGGGGCAATATGCTGGCGCAACTTGATTCGGTGGATGATTGGCTTGTTCTGAACAAGGCGTACAAACACGTAAACAAGTATTGCAACAAGCACGAGAAGCAGAATGACGAGCCAGATGATTGGCTTCCAATCGTCCCACGAGAATGCTGGTTTCATTTCGGGTTTCATACCGAAAATGCTGTCGGTATGGAGTGTGTCGACATCAAACGTAACGACTTTCAGGGCGAGATTCTTCGATGCGTATTCCTTTCCATCCACTTTCACCTTCATTGGAGGAATGTAGTAGAGGGCAGAATCGAACGAAGTGACGAGATACTTTTGTGTGAGTACCATTCGCTTTCCATCGTTCACGAATTCCGTATCTGGCACTGATGTTTCGAGCACTTCTATGCCTGGAACCATTTGCTGCAATGAATCGAACTTCAGGAATTCGACTGTCTTGCCTGCATCGGCACTGACTTCGAGTGTGATTCCTACTTGTTGGCCGATGAATATCTCGGTGGAGTCGATTTTTGCGTCAACGGTTACTTGGGCACGAAGAGGGGCGGAAAGGATGAATGCCAAGCACAGCAAGGACAATCCAATTGCCTTAATCTGCTTTCCCGACTTATTATTTGAGTTTTCTTTCGTCATCTTTATGTTTTGAGTTTTAGCTTCTTCGCCTGAAGAGGTTCATGAGCGACTTCACATAATCCTCGTCTGTACGGACAGAGATATTGTCGACATTCGACTTTGTGAACACGTTCTTGAGGTTGCCTTGTTGCTTTATCCACCATTCATGATGTGCTCTTCGAACGGCTGCTGAAGCTGTATCCACATACACTTCCTCATCGCTTTCGGCATCCTTCAGTTTGATTATGCCAACGTTTGGCAGTTCGGTCATTCTCTGGTCGTAAACCTGAATGGCCACAACATCGTGGCGTCGGTTGGCTATCATGAGTTCCTGCTGGAAATCTTTCTGGTTGTAGAAGTCGCTGAGGAGGAAGACGGTGCATCTCTTCTTTATGGCATTGGTCATGAATTCCACTGCCTGACCTAGGTCGGTTCGGTTGCTTTCCGGCTTGAAGGTAAGCAATTCGCGGATGATGAGCAGAATGTGCTTACGGCCTTTCTTTGGCGGAATGAATTTCTCGACCTTGTCGGAGAAGAAGATGACTCCAATCTTATCGTTGTTTTGAATGGCTGAGAAAGCAAGTGTTGCGGCCACTTCTGTGACTACCTGACGCTTTGTGTTGTTGATTGTTCCGAAATCCAAACTGCCCGAAACATCGACCATTAGGATGACGGTCAACTCTCTTTCTTCCTCATAAACCTTCACGAAGGGCTTACCAAAGCGGGCGGTGACGTTCCAGTCGATGTCTCTCACGTCGTCGCCATATTGGTACTCCCTCACTTCCGAGAATGCCATTCCCCTACCCTTGAAGGCAGAGTGGTATTCTCCCGCAAAGATGTTGTTGGAGAGTCCTCTTGTCTTGATTTCTATTTTTCTTACCTGACTGAGCAGTTCTGATGTTTCCATGTTTATGGCACTTCTACTTTATTGAGAATCTTGCTTACGATTTCCTCTGCTGTCACATTGCTTGCCTCCGCCTCATAAGTAAGGCCGATACGGTGGCGGAGTACATCATGAGCAACGGCTCTTACATCTTCTGGAATCACGTATCCGCGATGCTTGATAAACGCATAGGCGCGACTTGCGAGGGCAAGATTGATTGAAGCACGTGGAGAACCTCCGAAACTGATGAATCCCTTCAGTTCCTTGAGGTTGTACTTCTCTGGATAACGGGTTGCGAACACGATGTCGGCAATGTATTGCTCAATCTTCTCGTCGAGATAAACATCGCGAACCACCTTGCGGGCATCTTCGATTTCCTTTGTTCCCATGATAGGAAGCACCTTCTGTTCCTCGCCTGTGATATTCTGGCGAATAATCTTCTTTTCTTCCTCAAGCTTTGGATAGTCAATCACTACCTTGAGCATGAAACGGTCGACCTGTGCCTCTGGCAATGGATAAGTACCTTCCTGCTCGATTGGGTTTTGAGTGGCAAGCACGAGGAATGGCTTTGGCAACTCATAAGTATTTGTGCTGATTGTCACCTGACGCTCCTGCATTGCTTCGAGCAAGGCACTTTGTACCTTGGCTGGAGCACGGTTGATTTCGTCGGCCAAAACGAAGTTGGCAAACACAGGACCTTTCTTCGAGATGAATGCGCCATCTTTCTGGCTGTAAATCATCGTACCAATCACGTCGGCTGGCAAAAGGTCAGGAGTGAACTGAATGCGGCTGAACTGTGCATCGATCAATGAAGCAAGGGTGCGGATTGCCTTTGTCTTTGCCAATCCTGGTACACCTTCGAGCAAAACATGCCCATCGCTGAGCAAACCGATAAGAAGTGATTCAACCAAATGTTTCTGTCCGACAATCACCTGATCCATACCTGTCATCAGGTTTGTCACGAAAGTACTTTGTCTCTCTATTCGCTCGTTGAGTTCGCGAATATCTACAATTTCTGCCATAATCTTGATTTTATATTTACAAATTTCGTAGCAAAAATAGCAATTTATCTTTAAAATCACGTGTTTTTTTAGATTATTTTATATTTATTCCCCTACTTTTTAAGACTATTTAAACTTTCGATAGCAAAATGAAAGTGTTTTTAAGAAAAACAAGAGGTCAAAACCCCTCATTTGCCGCCCTCAAAATCATCGCAAAAAACGACTCGAAAAAAAACTTTGAAGAAAAGGCTCAAAAACATTTGGCAGTTAGGAATATTTTATCTATCTTTGCAGAGTAAAATCATAATTATGTACATTACTATTATTAATTATGCACTATATTAATATTAATTATGTCAATATTTTTAATAATTATGTACATGGTTTTACTTTCACAAATGGCTTCGGAATAAAACAGAGCCATAGAAAACGGAAAATAGAGCTGATTGTTTAACAAAATATAATAAGGAAAAATTATGAAGTACATCAAACAAGAAATCCCTGACCTCAACAAGAAGGGAACTCCACAGCACTACTACAAAGTGGAACTCGCAGGCAGAATCTCCCACCAGCAACTGCTCAGCAAAATGGCTTCGCACGGTTCGAAGTTCAATGCAGGCGAAATGGAAAGCGTATTCGAACAGTTTACATCAACACTCGTTGAACTTCTTAGCGACGGCTATGCAGTAGAAGTGAAGGGAGTAGGCACATTCCGCCCTATCATCGGCCTCAAGGATGATAAGGAAAAGGATTCGCTCGAAGCTGGCGGAAGCAAGCGAAACGCTCAAAGCCTCGAAGTGAAGGACATCAATATCAAGGCAAGCAAGCGACTCGTAGAACAACTTCGCTCTCGCGCTCACCTCGAACTTTCAGGTACAAAGCGCCTTCACGAGAAACTCTACACTCGCGAACAACGCCTTCAAATGTTCCTCGATTTCCTTGCAGAAAACAAGTTCGGACACATTTGCGACTATGCCGAACTCACAAAGATTTCAATGACTCAGGCAACAAAGGAATTGCGTGAATTCGCTGCAGATCCAGCTTCAGGAATCACTCGCCAAGGAAAAAAGGCTTCACTCATCTATCTTGCAAAGTAATAAAGCAAGCAAGACAAACCAACAAAAAAGTGGGGAAACCGCAACCAATGCAGTTTTCCCACTTTCATATTTCCGCCTTTCAGCCACTAAGGCAACAGGATTTCAGTTCCGAGAGGAATATTGTTTGGATCTTCAAAACCATTCAAACGCCAAATGGCTCCCATCGAATCCTTCGTCTGATAATACATTACAGAGATTGTAGTCAACGACTCACCCTTCTGCAAAATATGAACTTTGTGTTGAGGAGTAACCTCTTTCACCTTATCAGAAGCAACGGTAGCACCAGATTGTCTGTTCGTGATAACCTTTGGAGCAACAACCTCTTCTTGCTGAGCTTCTGCATTTTCTCCATCATCTGCCTTTTGGCAAGAACGAGTCAAAAGGAATATCAATGCAACTACCACAACTGCAGCAGCTATTCCTATCCAAACCCACTTATTGATCAGCTTCTTTTCCGCAGGTTTCGTCTCTGTTGTCTGAGGTTTCACCTCTTCTTTCTTTGGCTTTTCTTCCACAACCACCGGCTCTTCAACCACCTTTTCTGGCTGTTCAACCTCAGCTTCCTTTGGCTCTGCATCCTCAGCTACTGGCTCT
>JAKSJD010000019.1 GCA_024398435.1 Bacteroidaceae bacterium
TTGGCTACGACCTCTATTCAATGAACTACGGTGGTCTTGAACTCAAGCCAGATGCTAATGATCCTCATAAGGCTACAATGGAATGTGGTATAGTAGACTTCGATGCTACAACTATGGAAGAAGTTACAATCTATGATGTAGAGCTTGGCAAGACTGTCATCGAGTTCACTTTGAATGATGATGGTACAGTGACAGTAGGTGATTTCGCTATCGCTAAGGGTCCTTGGGGCGGTGCTCCAACTACGGTTCTTGCAACAACAAAGAAGAACAGCCCAATGGATTGGGTAGGTACTCACAGCGTTAATGAAGTAACATACGGCTATGTAGCAGAAGGCGCAACAGTTCCTACAACAGGTGACTTCACAGTTTCTTACTATGAGGACTGGGATATGTATCTCGTTGAGAACTTCCTCGGATACGACCTCTATTCAATGAACTACGGTGGTCTTGAACTCAAGCCAGATGCAAACGATCCTCATAAGGCAACAATGGAATGCGGTACAGTAGATTTCGATGCTACAACTATGGAAGAGTTTGCAATCTACGACACTACACTTGGCAAGACTGTCATCGAGTTTACTTTGAACGACGACGGCACAGTGACAGTAGGTGATTTCGCTATCGCTAAGGGTCCTTGGGGTGCTGCTCCAACTACAGTCGTTGCATCAACTCAGGCATCAACATCAATCAAGGGTGTTGAAACCGACAAGCAAGTAGCAAACAAGGCTATCTACAACCTCTCAGGCCAGAAGGTCGGCAACGACTATAAGGGCATCGTCATCAAGAATGTTGGCGGTAAGATGGTTAAGACTTTGGTTAAGTAATATTAATTATTATCATAGGAGCCAAGATTCCGTTCTTGGCTCCATTTTTTTATAAACGATGAAACATAAAAAAATTCTGCCACTATTCACATTGGTTGCAATCTCCCTTTTGCCACAGGCACAGGCCTTCGGCATGAATGGTAAGTCAACGATATCAATAGCCACACAGGCCGCAGCTACGGATTTTTCCGGAACCGTAGTCGACAAGCAGACAGGCGAGACGTTGATTGGCGCGAGCATAGCAATCTTCAAAAACAATTCACTCGTAGGTGGAACCACCACCAACATCGAGGGCGAGTTTACACTAAGTATCACTGAAAGCAACTATGTGGTCCGCATCAGCTATGCCGGCTATAAGACCATTGAACTGCAACCAAAGGACATCCGTACCGGAATGAAGATTCAGCTTGAAGTTGATTCCCATACCTTGCAGGATGTTGTGGTAACAGGATTTTTTGACAGAAATAAGGAAACATTCACAGGTTCGGTAACTCAAATAAAGGGAGAAGACCTTAAATTGGTGACAGGAACGGATATTCTGACAGCCATAGCAGCTCTGACTCCAGGTTTGCAACTTCAGGAAAACACGTCGTTGGGTTCCGATCCAAACCATATTCCGGAACTTATCATGCGAGGAATGTCATCCTTCTCAAACGAAGGACAGAGTGTCAATCAGCCTACCATCATCCTTGATGGTACGGAGATTTCGATGACCGAGCTCTACGACCTCGACATGAATGAAATCGAAAGTATCAACGTCTTGAAGGATGCTTCGGCAACTGCCCTCTATGGCTCGAAGGCCTCGAACGGTGTGATTGTCATCACACGAAAGGCAATTGCAAGCAGTACGATACATGTAGCCTACAATTTTACAGGAAACGTGCAGTTCCCTAAACTTAGCGACTATCATCTCCTCTCTCCAATGCAGAAGTTAGAGTACGAACGTCTGGCAGGATTATATAATGCCAACGGGGCAATTGATGCCACAACGGGATTGCCACTCCAATACAAGTATGATGAACTCTACAACCAACGCTACAAGACCATCATGGCTGGGCAAAACAGTGATTGGCTCTCACAGCCAGCACGCTTGGCATTCAGCCACGACCATTCACTCCGAGTATACGGAGGAGCCGAAGATATCAGATACGAACTGACTGGACGATTCGGCAATACACACGGTGTGATGAAGGACGACTATCGCCGTCGCTACAACATCGGCTTCAAACTCGACTATTTTATCAATAACAGCATAAAAATCTCAAACCGAAGCACTTACGCTGAGGTTTCTTCACAGGAAACTCCATACGGCTCGTTCTCACAATATGCACGAATGAACCCATACGACCCTATGTACAACGACGACGGAACCGTGAATGTCAATCTTTCTTGGGACTTGAACAACCCTCTGTATGAGGCAAAACTCGGTTCGTTCTCAAATTCCTATTCACGTTCATTCTCAAACTCAACTGACATTCGTTGGGAGTTCAGCCGTCAGTTCCGTATGACAGGCCACTTCAATATCACATCGGGCGAGAGTGGCTCGAGTACATTCCTCTCTCCAAAATCACTCGCTTATAAGAATGAAACCGACCTTTCGAAACGAGGTTCATTGCAGCGAGGCGTAACACGCGACAACAGCTACAGCGGAAACATCATTGCATCCTACAATAAGATGTTTGCCGATGAGTCGCTCATCAGCGGTTCGGCTGGATGGGAAGTAAACTATTCGAAGAGTCGCAGTGAATATGTTACGGCCATTGGTTTCTACAACGACCAACTCTCATTCATCGGCAATGCAGCAGGATATCCTACGACGTCCACACCATCGGGTGTACAGGGCGAATCTGCCGATGTCGGCGTGTTCCTTTCTGGCAACTATTCATACCGTAACCGTTATTTCGTGGATGGCACATGGCGTCTCACGGGTTCTTCCCAATTTGGTGAAAACAACCGTTACGGAAACTTCTGGTCAGCTGGTCTTGGATGGAACATAAAGAACGAACCATTCATGCAAGCCATTCACGACAATTTCGATGTTTTCAAACTCCGTGCATCTACTGGTTATACGGGTAAGGTGTCGTTCTCTCCATTCCAGGCAATGACGATGTATCAGTATTCAAACCGCTACGAATATAAGAACGGAATCGGAGCCATTCCGCTCACAATCGGCAATGTTGACCTTGCATGGGAGCGTACGATGAACTACAACCTAGGTCTCGATCTCTCTATGTTCGACCATCGTCTGAACTTCGTGATTGATGCATATATCCGCAACACCACCGACCTTTTGCTCAACAAGTCTATGGCACCATCCACAGGTGTGACATCGGCAATGGGCAATCTTGGCGAATTGCAGAATAAGGGTATTGAGTTCCAGTTGGATGGCTATATCTTCCGTACAAACACATTTAATTGGAAACTCGGAACCACCGGTTATCTCAACCGCAACAAGATTACAAAAATCAATCAGGCTTTGAAGGAAATGAACGAACGCAACCAAGAGATGGCAAGTTCGTATAGTTATCCACTTCCACAATATGCAGAAGGCGAGAGTGTGACAGCATTGAAACTGGTTCGCTCGGCAGGTATCGACCCAGCAACGGGTAAGGAAGTGTATATCAAGCTCAACGGTGAGCGTACATTCGACTACGATGCAACCGACAAGGTACTTATCGGCGACACTCAGCCAGCCTATAACGGTACAATCAATACATCCCTCTATTGGAAGGGTTTCTCACTCTATGCGCTCCTCGACCTGCGTATGGGCGGATGGGTTTACAACACCACTCGTGCTACAAAGGTTGAAGGTTCCAACCCTAAGTACAATGCCGATACACGCGTATTCGACGATCGATGGAAACAGCCAGGCGACATTGCTTGCTACAAGAACATTGCCGATTCTTCCACTCCTCGTCAGACCGACCGTTTTGCAGAAAAGGAAAACACCCTTAATCTCGGAACGCTCAATCTCAGTTATGAGTTCCAACCTGATTTCTGCAAGAAACTCCATTTGCGCAATCTTCGATGCGGTATCAATTTCACAGATATCCTTCGCTTCTCAAGTGTGAAGATTGAACGAGGTACCGACTATCTCTATTCTCAGGGATTCGAAATCAATGTGTCGGCTACATTCTAGTTAGTTATCAGTTATTAGATATAAGATATTAGTTATTAGATATGAGATATCAGTTAGAATATATGAAAAAATATAATTCGATAATTCGCTCATTTGGTCATTTGGCAATTCTTATGCTTATCGCTTCGCCAATGCTGACATCCTGTGACGACTATCTCGATATCACTCCTGATGGTCAAGTGAAGCGCGATGAAATGATGCAACAGACAGAAGGTATTGAAGATGCTCTTTATGGAGTGTATGCCCAGATGCGCCAATCCTCCCTCTATGGTATGGCCCTTTCAATCTATGGCATCGACATCCTCTCACAGGAAATGGACTGCTACGGTTCCGACTTTACCGAAAATCTGGGAGCTTACAATTGGGAATATTCAGATGTGTTGGCATGGTCTGAAGGCATTTGGACCTCGATGTACAACAATATATCGAATGTGAATTCCGTGCTAGATGCCGAGGCAGTGAAGAATGCAAAAGAGTTCCCTTATACATTGTATAAAGGTGAGGCACTTGCACTTCGTGCATTCATGCATTTCGATCTCCTTCGCCTCTTTGCTCCGCAATACACACTCGACACATCGGCTCAGGGCATCCCTTATCAAACATCATTCTCTCTTCATACACCAGATTTTGAGAGTATGACTGCCAACTACAATCATATCCTTGTCGATCTTCTCGAAGCCGAACAACTTCTTGCCGACGAAGGCGAACACAAGGGCGAGACCGACTTTTTGAACGACCGTCAAATCCACATGAACCTCTATGCCGTAGAGGCAGAGTTGGCACGTGTTTATTTCACGATGGGCGACAAGTCGAACGCAATGAAATATGCGAAGAAGGTAATAAATGAAAGTCCTTTCATGCTGAAGGAAAAGACAGAAGTGCTCAACGACGTGGCCGGAATCCTTTCCAAGAAGGAATGCATATTCGGCATCTACTACGCAGGCTTCTATTCCGATGTCAATCCTCTGCTCCAGCAACAGCAATCATATTATTCTCTCACCCCAAGAGACGATTTCATGGATATCTATAACACAGAGGCCGACGGACTCGACTATCGTCAGACGGCCTATTTCACAGCCGTCGAAACTGGTGGCGAGATGCACTACCGCCTCTCTAAGTTCACTGATATTTATGAGTTGAATAATATTTCTGCAAGTCGTCCTACCGACCTCATCCTTGGCATCAATCTTATCCGCATGCCAGAGATGTACTATATCATGGCTGAGTGTCTTCTCGATTCCGACAATCAGAAAGCAAGGGAATACTACAATTCAGTTCGTCAGCACCGCGGACTCGAACCTCTTGCAGCCGACCGCCAGCTCACGCTCGACATCATCACGCTCGACCGACAGAAAGAATTCTTCGGTGAAGGACTTACATACTTCAACAACAAGCGTCTCAATCTGCCAATGACTTCAGCCGACGGAACAACAGAATACAAGGCTTCTTCAGATATTTATGTAGTGCCAATTCCAGATGCAGAATATGCAAATAGATATTAGTTAATGGTTCACGGTTATCAGTTATTAGATATTAGATATCAGTTATTAGTTAGAAGATATGAAAAAATATAATTCGATTATTCACTCATTTGGTCATTTGGCCGTTCTTGCGCTTTTCGCTTCGCCAATGCTGACATCCTGCACCGACGACGACTATATCACATATTCATCCGACGAGAATGGCATATATTTCAACCACGATACACTCGTGTTTTCATTCTCAGTGCTTCCAGTCGACACCCTGACACATGTAATCAATGTGCCAGTGAAAGTGATGGGAACCCTCTCCGACCAGCCCCGTACATTCGCCTATTCCGTAGAGCGACAGATGCCAAACGACTCGCTCCAAAAACTCATCTATATGCCCGAACACGATCAGTTCGTCTGGGCTGAAGAAGGAGCACAATATACGGTTCCCGCAGAGGTAGTCATTCCTGCAGGGCAGACCGAAGGAGTCATTCCGATCACAATCTATCGAAGTCGTCTCGAAGGCAACTATTCCGAGGGCTACAAGCATTATCGCCTCGTAATCCGTTTGGCTGAGAATCAAAACTTCACGCCAACACTCTCCGAGTCCGACCAAATCCGCATCGTAGAGTTCGACAACGCCATCGACCAGCCAGCATGGTACGATGCCTATGGCGATAAAGTATGGTACAAACCCGAACTTGGCGAATGGCATCCATATAAGCTCATCAAGTTGGTGGAATACTTCCACGACGTGAAGGACGTGCTGCCCGAAACCTATACAAAGATGGTGGCCCTCTATGGTGAAAACCTTGAAAATGTACCATACGGCGATTTCCACGTCTATCGCACCATCTTCCGCAAGTACATCTACTCACGCATGTACGAGCATTTCAACGATCCTGCCAATCGCGATATGATTCTCTCCCTCTATCCCGATTTCATATTCGACTTCCCAGACCCATTCGCAGTCGAAGTAGCAGAGTAGGGGAAGTGATATTAGTTATTAGATATAAGATATAAGATATTAGTTATTAGATATGAGATATCAGTTAGAATATATGAAAAAATATAATTCGATAATTCGCTCATTTGGTCATGTGGCCATTCTCATGCTTATCGCTTCGCCGATGCTGACATCCTGTGTCGACGACGACACCACTTTGGCCGATAAGGCACTCTCAGAAATCATTATCGATGCCACAACAATCGACGAAGTATATAATATCGACAAGAACGAAGTGCTGAGAATCGCTCCGAAGATAAGTCAGACCAACAAGGAAAAGCCACTCACCTACACATGGGAAGTCAATCAGGAAGTCTTTTCCCACTCGCCCGAGTTTGAATATCCCGCAAAATATCTCGGTCGCTACATGTGCCGCCTCATAGTAGAGAATTCCGACGGAAAGTCGTTCTTCCCATTCATCGTCAATGTCAATTCGCCTTACGAGGAAGGCATCACAGTGCTCAGCCAGGATGCCGACGGCAAGAGTATGATCTCCTTCATGCTCACACCTACCGACCCAACCCTTCCACGCCATTTCATCTCAGGCGATTGTTTCTCAGTCAACAACGAAGACACACCGTTTGCATCCCATGCCATCGATATGGTACAGTCAAGCGGTTCACTCATCATCGCATGTCAGGGAGCCGACGATTGGCAAAGCCATCCGACCGCAGGACGCAATGCCGATGTGCCAACCATCTACTATCTCAACGAGAAGACTCTCGTAGCCGAAAACATCCTTACCGTCACAGAATACGCCGACTTCAAGCCAACCCACCTCATCATCCCGTCAATGGGAGCATCCGGAGTGGCATATCCAGTGCTCTGTGAAAACGGAAGCGTCTACGAATTCTCCACCACCGAAGGAGCCATAGCCAAGCCAACCAAACTCCAGTCAAAGTACGCCCAGACTTGTCTCGTCCACGACGACGGAGGCAGCGGATGGTACTTCGAACTCCTCTTCTGGGATAAGATGGTAGGCGGACTCTGCGAAATCTACAGCGGTTACGGACCATACTATTGCGGTCGCAAATATCATCTCCTGCGCGACGAATGCGTAGGCAGCGACAACTACTTCAACGGCAACGACATCGTGAAGATGGTACTCATCGACCTCACCGATCAGCAGAAACGCACCGAGCGGAGCGAGATACTCGTGCTCACCAAGAATGCCATAATGACCCGCAAGACCATCCTCGACACCGGCTTCTGGGTTTATGACTACGACAACGGAGAGAATATGCTCTTCGACAACGGAGGCACCTCCACAGCATGCGTTGGCACCAACATCATCACCGAGAACACGCCATGCGTAGCCAACAAAACATATTATTCACTCCTCTTCGGCCGTGGCAACCGACTGATGCGCTGGAACTACACAACCCAGCAGACACTCGACAAAGCCGATGTCCTTCAGACCTTCGGCAGCTCGTCGGCAGTCATCACCGACATCCTTCTCAGTCGCGACCATCTCACCACCTATGTTGCCTTCTACGAACCCGACCAACCAGGGCTCAATGGCAGCGTCTATGTCATCAACACCGACACAGGTGAAATCCTAGAGCGTTACGACAACGTATGTTACCGTCCAACCCGAATGATTTACAAGAAAAAGTAATACCATTCCCATCCATACGGCGGACCTTCAGGACACAGAAGTCTTGGAGGTCCGCTTGTTTTTTGTTAGCCCCCCTCCCGTTCAATGGTCTTTACACCCCCTTCGGTTCCCCCGTTATCGGGGGACGGAAACGTTATCGGGGGCCAGAAACGTTATCGGGGGACGGAAACCCCCAAAGGGGGATGATGGGGATTGGTTAATAGATTAAGTTTAAGCCCCCCTCCTGTCCCCCCAAAGGGGGATGATGGGGATTGGTTAATCGATTTCTTTGATTCTCTTTTGATTTCTGCCGAAGGCAATCCAAGAAATTTCGTTCCACATATTTTAGATTAATTTTTTCAAGATTTTAAAATCTCTATAAAATCCAACTGAAAATGATGGGCGGCATTGTTTAGGATTTGCCTTCGGCAAGTTATCGACTCTGTCGCTTGGCTCGTCCAAGAAATCTGGTGAAAATCTATTCAAAAATCTTCAAGAAAATCTTCCAAGTTCCGTTTTGCAAAGTTTTGCTTTGCAATAAACTATATAAGAAACCTACCATTTTCTTATAATGTTTATGGTCATTTCTTATAATGTTTATGGTCATTTCTTATAATGTTTGCCCTCTTTTCTTATAATGTTTTGCTATGTTTATTATAAGAAAAGCACCTGTTTCTTGGACGAGCCAAGCGACAAGTCGATAACTTATAATGTTTTTTCCATCAAAGAAAGACAAACTGAGACAAACTAAGACAAACTAAGACAAAGAGGGACAAAGAGTACC
>JAKSJD010000002.1 GCA_024398435.1 Bacteroidaceae bacterium
TCGTATACTTGTTGCTGTCGCTACTCACTACATAGGCCTTGTACCAAATGGTTTCACCCATGAAGTAACCAGTATTGTCGAAGTGGAGGTAGACATTCTCCTGTGGCAACACCTCATTGAATCTCAATGCATGATGGGCCAGCGACTGAATTGTCTGGGCATGAACCATTGAGTTTCCTAGAATAAATGGAATCAACAGCATAAGTAACATTTTCATAAGCGCTATTCTATAATTGCTTCCTACTTGTATGATGATGTAAGGAAATTTGATTTTTGTAACTTATACAATTTTAGTTATTAAATAATATTAACTATATATTATCGTTTTATGATGCCAATTTATATCTGCTGGAGATGAAGTATTGCTACACACAATTGCTATTTCGTTTATTACTTCATCAACTCCGTGATTATTTCGTATCAAAAAAGAAGTTCCTAAACTAAAACAATGGGTGTTAGAAAGTTGTTCTACTTTTATTGCTCCTGCAATTTTTATTTGGTCTTCAAATGATTGACTTTTTGTAGTTAAGAAGAAATACACATCCTGTGTTACATCTGTATTGGCCTGCCATAGGGTATTAATAGAAATTACCACGTTGTTTTCTATATAACTAATGGTTACATTTATGTACATATTGTATAATCCGATACCATCACAAAGTATATGGTCACGTTTTATTACTATAAAAGACGAGAGTAGTTCATTAAAACTTGTATCTGATAATATCAAATTACTTATATCGCTCATATTGTATATATTGTTTATATAATTTGATATGTTGCTGTATTCACTTCCCCAAAGTGATGTATTTACGAAAATAGCGGCATACGGCCCATCTTCAGGTTGATCATCCATGTGCAATACAAATTGATTTTTACCAATATAATGTCCATTGACAAATCCACCATTCCACATGTTAGATATTAAAAGGTAAATAAATTCTAGCACAGTGTAATTAGTACTAGCCGCTTTCTGCATCTCAGATTTCGACAATACTAGACTTCCGTTGTTTAATTCAGATTCTGAATAATTGCTAAGTTCTTGCATAATTAATATGTTTTAAAGGTTTGAGATAAATAATTTTTATTTTCAAAGACGAAAATCTTTCCATACATTGGTGCGGTAAATGTCATGTACATTGACATTGCTTGGTTAAAGATATAATTATTATTAATAATAATATGCTTCAGTTGTTGCACAACATTGTCATATTTTGTATGTTTACAATCTATACTAATTATAATGCATTTTGAAGCAAAGGTTATCAAATTGTTGAGTGCTTGGTCTAATAAATTGCCTGGTATGTATTCAAGGACATTTAAGCAGGTAACTAACTCATAAGTTTCTATTATATTAAACGGCTGTGTAAGGTCAAAACATTCACAAGGCTTATCGTTAACGGCTAATAATAACGAAGAGAGTTTTGGTGTATATTTGTTTGTATCAAAACCTACTGCACGAATTTTGCGACGCCTAAGTGCTGCTACCATAAAACCAGCGCCACAACCAGCATCTAAAACTGTATGTAAATTTTGCCATTGGCAATATTTATGAATAGCAATTGATATTTGTTCATTATATTTATATTTCAAGAATCCATTATATTCCCACCCTCCGTTTGGCATGGAAATAACAGGAGAATCTACAAGCAAATATGTATCTAATGCCTTAATTAATGAATCACAATATGGGATAGCCATTTTACGGGCAAACAAACTCTCCGACTCAGCCAACAAATGAAAATGTTCTATACCTAGATTACTTGGTTTGTTATTGTTTTCAAATCTCCATCTAATATACCTATAATTTATAGGCATTATTTTATCAAACTGAAGGTTTTCTAAGATAGTTTGAATATATGTTTCTTCAGGGGCGAATGTAAATTCCATTCGTCGATAGAAAGCTTTATGCTTTTTATGATACTCTATTAACTTTATGAAGCTTTCACGAGTTATACTAAACCATTGTGAACCACAATATAGATATTTGAATTGATCTGGGATTCTTCTTTTTATACCAACATTTTGTTGCCATTTGATAAATTTTTGCAACCAAGATGACATACGTTGATTCTGTTTTTGAAAATCATAAGGATAATAGTATTGATATCTTTTATAAGTCTGTTCGCTCCCTCGCATGCTTGGGAACATTTGGCATGCTATATAACTAATATCATTAGAGTTTTCGAAAAAATGGTACCAATATTCAAATGGCTTAATAGGATAATCTTGCCCACTATGTAGGTGAATATAATCTACATCATCGCGTTTGTATACTTCTTTCAATAAATACATTTCGCATTTAAGCATGCTCATGCCTCCCCAATGAACACGATATTTTCGAGAAACGAAAACAACGTTTGGCTCACTTTTTATCGTATCAAGTAATTCCTTTGAAATCTTTGCTCCTTTATCAATATGAATGTATATATAACAATCATGTTGAAAATACTCTATCAAATGAGGCAGATTTTCTAAATCCTTATGAGCTAATATGATTATTGCATGCTTCATCTTTTTTACTTTTAAAAAATAATTTCGAGCGCAAAGATAATAAAACTATTTAAACACCACCAAATTTTTTGAGGAGAAATAGTAAACAGAAAGTAAACATTCTAATATAACAACCTGACAATCAATGCATTGTCTTGTGAATGTTTTATAGTGAACTGTTATTCTCCTGCTTCCTTGAGCATGTCATCCACTAAATTCACTATTCTATAGTCATCGCTTCTGAATTGCTGTTTCATTTTATTTCGGATATTTGAAACACCTGGAGTGTCGCGCAACGACCAGATACTCATATACAATATTGATTTCGATTCCTTGCCCCTTCTGTTCTGCCAGTAGACCAACTCATCAAACATCCGTGATTCTCTCGAGGTTACCAGATTTGCACGGGCTCTGTCGATATCAAAAAATCGCTTGTACACATCATACGACTCACCTATCACACCTCGTTCCTTTTGTTCGTTCTTCAATAGGTAGTCATGTGTGGGTTTATAGGATGTTTGACCTATGGCACACCGCATCAGAGAATCTACCAGATGATATTCCCCGTCATACGATGGCAGAATGCCATAATCATAATCCAGTCCGTATATCCTTACTTTTTGCTCGGAACGACAGTTGTAGTCTCGTATTTCCGACAGAAGAAGCATCATGGTCGAAGTTTCTATGTTATATTGATTGCAATACACTCCGAGATATTTTTCCACATCATGTGCCGTGGTATGATTGTCGCCGACTACATATCTGTCACATATCATTGCCACGAATGCATTCATGTCGAAGTATAGCGTTGAATACTGACCTGTATTTACCAGCCATTTGATGAGTACCAACGACCAATAGCTCTCCACATTGTTCTGCTGGGTTGGGTTTACAATACACAACAGGCGTTCTTGTCTGTCCGAAGCCTTCACAATGTCCTTGGCTTGTTCGAGGAATGGTCTGTCGGCCGAAGCATTATCCATGCTTGGCAATGGTGCAGTCACCTCTTGTGCATGGAGGTCGAAAGTGAAGCATGCCAATAATAAAACAAAATAACTAATTCTCATAAGATATTATTGTTTAGTACGGAATGTAATATTACTCTTATCTAAAACATGAAATTGTACCTTATTAGACCAATTTCCAGAAATCAGTTGAACCATCATAGGACTTGATGTTGTAGCAACATATATTCCTACATGTGAAGAGGAGACACAAGCAAGATCGCCTTGCTGAGGATTAGTTGTCACTTTACCCCATGAGGCCCATTGACTTGCCATGGAATATTTTTTATCAACGTAGCCTGCTTCTTTATATACGGCAGATACAAATGCTGCACACCATGCAGGAGAAACCACCCCTTCTGAAAGAGTTATTAAATGTTCAGCAACTCCTACATCCATGAGCCATTTTTTTATAATATTAAATCCATTTGTTCCTGATATATCTATATATGAATTTGCTATGCTGACAATGGTGTTATATTGTGGTTCTGACCCACTACTACTTTCGTTTAATCCGTTCATCATCGGCACGATATATCCCATTCCTTCCACATACCCGCCATTCCATGTACCTTTCTCTTGAAATTGTTCCATTTCTGCCTGAGTAAATGGATTAATTAGTGTCCCCTTCGTAGGGTCAGCACTCTTCTGAGTGACTTGCTCAGTACTTAACTGAACTTTCTTTAAAATTTTAGCCATAAGTGATAAAATAATTATTAGTAATTTATTTGTTTTGAATTGTTTTTACAATGTTTATTTGAAGTACTCATTAGCTAGTTTCAGTCCTTCATCCAAAGGAACCAATGGTTTCCGTCGTAGAATGGTTCTTACCAAAGTGATGCCAGGTTGATGATGAATGCATGCAAAGGGTTATTGTGCTGTTGCATCAAATATACTGAAGAGCCACATAAGAGTCGGAACCAACTATGAGGAAATCACATTTTGTCAAAGCTACGAATATGGTGGATTTTTTATTGGATGATAGAGCATATCGGCCAGTTCCACATTGACGGTCAGCTTGAGGTGTGACATTGTCTGCTTATTATAGAACACTTTCTGACGAATGGAGTTTTCTTCTACGACTCCCATGTCTGCCATACTGTATTTATGATAATTCACCGCCGATGGTATGACCACCTCTGCATGGCCACGCCATCCATCTGACATGAGTTCGTGCAAGCCAATCAGGGCACGGCGTGATATTCTATATATGGGGCAGAAAGCTTTCATACACTGTGAAATTTCAATGTGATAATTGGAGGTATACAGACTGCTCCACCACGGCCAGTGTATTTCATCATGATAATGTGAAATATATGAAGCTACCAAGTCTGTTTTTTTATCATGATAATAATCAAATAAAGATGTCCAAGATCCGTTAAAGATTACGTCATCTTCTACAACCCAATAGAAGTCATAGGTTGGACAAATACGAAAATAATCAAGCAGAGGAAAATGAGCATTACCTGGTATCAGACTATTTCCCATAGCAAAATATCCAAGATTTGTCAAGATACTATCAGTGAATACATGTACTTTCGTTATGCTTTGCAATTTTTTCAATATGTCTGCAGAATCATATTCTGGTTTACGATGAAACAGAACATGGCAGTCGGTTGTCTCCGAAACCGCGTCCATCAAATGCGCTAACTTACTGCATAAGGCACTGTCTGCTCCGTATGTTAATAATAATACTACCTGCCGCATATCAAAAAGATTATTTGTTATTTATTTTCTCACTTAAATAGAATTTAGCCATTGCACTTGCTATCACTTCATCCATATTAACATAACTATATGTAGCAAGTCTTCCTCCAAATATTATATTTGTTTCTTGATTTGCTAAAGTCAGGTATCTCTCATATAGTTGGGAATTACGTATGTCGTTGATGGGATAAAATGGTTCACAGTCATTGCCCAAAAGAGGGTATTCTCGAGTTATGACTGTCAGAGGAGAGTTTAATGATGTGAAATTGTTGATATCAAAATGCTTATGCTCGACTATTCTAGTGTATGGAACATCATGTGTTGTATAATTGATAATTGCATTGCCTTGATAATTACCCGTATGTAGCAATTCATGCTCAAAATGCAGGCTTCGATACTCTAAATGCCCCATACGATAATCATAGAATTCATCAATGGGCCCTGTATACACAATTGTGCTTGCTTGGGAATCCCAAAAACTCTTGTTTTCAAGATAATCACATCCCGTTCTGCATTCTATATCCTTTAGCAGTCCATTGACCAATCTGTCATACCCACCTTCAGGGATTCCTTGGTACAGGTCTTTGAAATAGTTGTTGTTATAGGTCAACCGAACAGGCAATCTTTTGATAATGAATGCAGGAAGTTCCGTACACTTTCTGCCCCATTGTTTCTCCGTGTATTCCTTAATGAGCAATTCATATATGTCTCGTCCGACAAGTTTCAAGGCTTGTTCTTCCAAATTGTGTGGTTCAATATTCCTATATTCCGCACACTCTGTTTCCAGTTTATGTTTTGCTTCTTCTGGTGTTGTGACTCCCCATATCTGATAGAAGGTATTCATGTTAAAAGGTAGATTGAATAGTTTTCCTTTAGCATTGGCGATGGTGCTAAGCGTAAACCGATTCATGTTTACGATAGATGTAACTAGATTCCATACATCTTGGTTAGAAGTATGAAAAATATGTGGACCATACCAATGTACACATATACCTTCCATCTCTTTGCAATAAACATTGCCGCCTAAATGTGGCCTTCGATCAATGACCAAACAACGTTTTCCACGCTGCTTTGCCAAATATGCAAATGTAGAACCGAAAAGGCCCGAGCCCACAATTAAATAGTCATAAGGTTTCATGAATTATGTTTATTGTTACTGGGGAGTTCCACCACCTGTTGTACTCTTCCATTGCTCATACTCCAGATTTTGTATTTGAGAATGGTCGGGATCGTCCAATATATTATACACTACATACTGATTCGTAGAGAATTCATTTTCAAACAATAGTCTGAACGAAGTGACTCCGGCTTCCTTGCGCATCTGAATAGGACCTAAGTAAACAATGGCTTTTTCGTCTGCGTCCTGCTTTGAATAGCTATACATGAAATCTTCAAACTTGTGATAATCATAATCACTCATTTTATCATAAGTTTTGTTTTCGTTGGCCAACCTTCGCTCTACTATTCGCTTGTAAATGTCATAGCTATCTCCAATATCCTTCTTCAGCTGTGCCTCATTCTTCTCCAGATATTCATTGAATTCAACATAATCAGCATGATGTGTTCGACGATCATGCTCGAACTGAATAGTAAGAAACCTGTCAACCAATTCCTTTTGCTTGCTGTATTTATCACCTATTGGAAAAAGCAACTCGGTAAATTCATAACTTATTCCTCTTATGGATATTTTCTTCGACAATTTGGTATTTATCCATTTCAAACACTCCATAAACCTAAAAATTTTATCACGTTCCATATACCATCTCTTGTCGTACTCAGGGAACTGATGAAGGTCGTCTAACGAAACATTGTTTTCACCTTTGATATAATCATCATAGACCATGCCCAACAATGCAGGGACATCAAGATAGATTACGGAGTAATTGCCCGACAGAGCCATGTTCTCTAAAAGCCTGACACAACGAACCTGTTCCAAATCATAATACATCGTAGGATTTGCCATCAGCACGACCTTTAAGTCTTCACTCGGATTCATGAGTTCGTCCCTTGAACATTTCGGTGTAGAATCTAGGTATGCATGAACTATACACTCAGATTTTGGACGTATTGATTCCGACTCATTCGGTTTGTCTCCATTTTGACTGCATGCAAGAAACAACAGGCACACACATGACCACAAGCTTAATATTCTATTCATAGTTCTATTGATTTTAATTAATAATTTCCTGTTCTAAGTGTTGATGAATTTACTACCCATGCCGTTTCTTGCTTTCATATTCTATCTGTTTTATTGAATGGCAATTGTTCCATCTTGATTAATTGTATAACAATGAATTAGCACATGTTGATGATTTGTATTTGGGATTATATTGTCAGTTGCAATAGTTTTATTTTTTTGAACAACGTTTAACGTATGGTTGCTTGTAGGTGGCAAGTATTCCAAGAATAAAGTGTCATTTTCTTTTCCTACGGAACAAGAATCAATCAATTGGCCTTTCGTGTTGTAAGTCAGAATATACGGCATTGCATAAGGTTCCTCATTGCGAGGCGTGTCACACACTTTGGTTGCAAACATGATGTATGTCTTGGCATATTTGGTGTATTTCCCAGCAATCCAATATGTCCCATCTTGGCCTATATCAGACGAATCAATAAATTTCCATGATTCGTAATAACCAATTTCGTTTTTCTCATTATTTTGTTTAAAACAATCTTTAGAGAAAACGGAATCGTCGGAATATGAAAAGTGAGACACGAAATCATTGAATTTGATTCTCTTGGCTGGTGCATATTGTGCTGCAACGATCATATTTTGGGGACTTCCCTTTTGGGTACATAGTATTTTCCCATTGCTGTCTATGTCATAATGCGTTGTCATGGCTACATATTTCAATGGCCAATACTTTGTGTAGTTGGCATAATCTCTGAACTTTGCATATTTTGCTACAATACGCTTATTTTTAATCTCTGCTTTTATTTGGGTAGAATCCGTAATTCCATCTGCCCCCACAACCTTTGCATCAATCAATTGCTTATCCTTGCTGCATGTAGCCACAACGAGCAGACATGTAATATCTTCCATTGCGATGTTACGGTTTTCTTCGTAATAATAGCAACGGGCAAAGCACACATCATACTTCTCTCCAACAACAATTGCACCAGGCTTCCACCCCATAGGCTTTATTAAGCAATAATCATCCCCCAACATATTTGTAGTCAAGCCTAATTCGAGGGAAGGAGTTGTAAACAAAATGTTGTCAAACAAAGACTCCTTATCTGCATTGCCATTCCATTCCTGGAATTCTTCAGTATGGATTGTCGTGGCCAAGCAATATAAGGGCATTACCATGGTAATTGCACACAATATATTAAGTTTTAATGTCATCTTCATAAAGAGAACAATTGAATAGTTAATTATTATTTCTTATACTTACTACAATATATTGACTAGCAGAATTCATGCAATATGCTGAAGATACCAATCTTTGATTACTTATAGTAAAAATATTTTCATCACTTGTTCCCCTAGATCTGTTTGAGGTAGCAGGATCATAATAATAATATCCAGTGCTTCTATTGCCTCCAACAATAATCACAAAATGATCAGTAGCTTGGTCCTGCCATGCAGATCCTGTGGAATGTCCGTTTTTATAATCAACACCAACTATTATAGGATGACTTAAGGCCAACTGACTATCAAGGTAATTTAGCCCATTATTGAAATATGCAGATGATGACATCGCACGCCCATTTGCGTCATAATTGCACATCAATATTTCGCCACCACTGTTTGAACATCCGGCACTATTTAACATTTCTCTGCATCGAATTAAACAGCCTGCAGGTTCAGATGCTTTATAAGGGCTAAACTGGGAAATAGTAAGTACTTTGTCGTTTTCTGGGCCTTGACTACTAATATAACTTGCGGTTATTAAAACCTCAGGAATACCATAAAGATATCCGCATCCTTCCACAAAGCCTTCAATCCAACTGCCTTGTTCACACAAATATAGGTACTCTTCCCATGTATAAGGATTTTCTTCTGTACCTTTATCGCCAATACTCATAGGAGCGCCCAATTTAATTTTCTTAATAATATTAGTCATAACTTATATTGATTGAAAGATGATTGTTTTTGAAATTAAATGGTACTAATCATAATATCCTAATCTCTGTTTGAAACTCTTCACTACGACAGCATCCAAATGATTAACTATGAAACAGCTGATAAGTCGCTCTGCCAAGAATGAAACGGCTCGTTGCTGATAATCTACATTGTCGTGTGGGAAATCTCTTTCTGCCTTCATGCGATAGTTCTGGGGGTCCTTATTGAGTCCATGTCTATGATCAAACTCAAAAAGAACAGGAAAAAGAAAGTTGCAGAGACGGTCAAAATCCTCCCACTGCATTATAAAACAACAGAAAGGTATGAATATTCCATCATTGAGCATATAAGCCGAATAAGCATTTCCTTTGCCATAGAAATCATCAAGTATGTCCACGATGTCATCATAGTCGTGGTAATTATGAGCATCCTTGTAATGCCTGTATACTGATGCCATGCGCTGCACATGCAGGACTTGACATTCCCCTTTGTCAAGAGCAATAAAATGCATGAATCGTCGCCTATAATGGCAAAATCCAACATACTGACTCTTTACTTTGTTTTTCCATACCCAATACATCGTCGTCATCTCAGAATAGAATGCATTCAGGTGGTTGATGTTCTCTCCATCCACATTGGAAGCATTTCCCTTAAACAGACGGTACACATCATCCTCCTTCAGTCCGTATTCCTCTATCTGACGGTCGTCATGATAAGTTATCCAAATCTGTAGTTCTTGCATATTGCGTTCAATTATTTTTTTTTACGAAAATAACATATTTTTTATTTCCCATATTCAGTTCCTTCAACTGGCGGTTAAGAAGAGGATCAGGAAAAAAATTCACCTCTGACATCATAGATACCATATCCTTCTCGATATGACAAGTAATAGGCAATGCAGAAATATGCTTACCTTCATACCAATTCAACAGAACATATCTGTCCGACAACTTCGCCAATTTCTTCACCGCTTTTGTGATTTGTTCTGCTGGTATATAGGGTAGTACATCCTTGCAAAGCACTAGTCCGAACGGACTCTCCGTCTCCAACTCATCATCCAGCAAGTCGGCTTGCACACATAACTCCTGATCTTTATCTATTAGACGGGCCGACAGTTCCTCCGTATATGGATTGGCGTCAAATCCCACAGCAGCAATATGCTGTTCCCTTAGTATTGCCACATCCATGCCACAACCACACCCTACATCCAACACCGAATCTACACCTGTCAGTTGACACAGCTTGACAACAGCTGTTATATAGTCCCTGGAATATCCATATGCTTTGTAGCCATCATATTCCCATCCACCGTTCGGCATCGCTTTCAAAGGCTGCTTGTCATAAACGAAATACTTATCCAACACTTCTATTATCTCATTGCTGACAGGCATTTCCATTTTCCTAGCAAAAACACATGGCCTTTCCACCAAGTATCTCAGATGATGGACATCCAGATTGGCAGGATTGTTGCCGTTTTCATACTTCATGCGGATGAAACGAAAATTTGTGAACAGTATATCCTTTCCTTTCTTTAGATTCACCAATACCGTTGCCGTGTACATCTCCTCCGGAGCAAACGTCATCCACATACGCCAATACAGCATGGGATGGCGGCGAGTGTAATCGACAATCATCTGAGTAGACTTGCGCGTGATTGAAAACCATTGGGAGCAACCATACAGATGATCAAATTGTTTTGGCAACGAGCGCTTAATGTTGTACTTGCGTTGAAAGTGAAGAATTTGATACATCTTGCTCCTTGCCTTGTATCGAGTGGAAAAGCAATCGTAAGGGTAATAGTACTGCAAACGCTGATACGTGTTCCGTTCCCAGTTTATGTGAGGCAAATGAATATATTGCAGACAGTCTTTCTCTTTATATTGTTCGAAGAACATAAGAAATTCGTCCAACGACATCGTTGGGTAGTCTTGACCACTGATAAGATGCACGTATTCCGCATCACATCGTTTCAGCACCTCACGCATCATGAACATCTGGCAACGCAGCATACTGAATCCACCCCAGTTCACATCGAACTTCTGATATACCCTAATCACTTGAGGGAACGCCTCTAAACGTTCCCTCTCTTCCTTGCTCATCTTAAACTTCTTGTCTAAGTGGATAAACACATAACAGTCATGGATGAAGTACTCCACTAAATGGCAGAGTTGCGCCATGTTCTTATGTGCCATGATTATGATTGAATGCTGCATATATATCTCGTTTTCTTCAATTGATGATACAATGACTATAACATATTTCAAGAACTTTTGTTAACACTTGTTATTTGTTTTCTAAGATTTTGTTAAGGAATAAACATGGATTTTTACCTATTTATGAGTTTTAACGCAAGCAGATGTGAAGCAAATGTCCAATGAAACCATCAAACATATTACAAAAACATCATACATCGCTCTCCCTACCATAATATCAAGATTGAAATAGTACCATATAACAGCCTATATTATTGCTGAGGTTATTGTTCAACATCCAAAGCAAGACGCAATCCCGTTCCAAATGTTATCATTGCGGGATCTTTATATCTCCATAATGTTTGATTTATCTCCTGCATTACGGCACTATTATAGAACGATCCCCCACATATAGGTATGGATTTCGCATTATTAGGTTCATGATGAATATTAGAAGAATCGGATTCATAATAATCATGTCCATCACTGCATATTTCATCTACATTGCCACTCATATCATAAATACCCAGCTCGTTAGGCTTTTTTGCTGAAACTTCATGTATTCGACAATCGCTATTACCAAGATACCACCCGACTTCGTCTATATTGTTACTACCTGAGTATATATAACCTTTACTTTTGTTACCTCCCTTAGCTGCAAATTTCCATTCCGCTTCTGTTGGCTTACGAAAATGCAAACCAGTGAGTTGGTTTAATTTTGAAATAAAAACATCGAATGTATTTTGAGTACAATCATACATGGGATAATTCGGTGCTAATATATGGTAAAACCTTCCCGTGATATTACCTTCAATGGACAGATTGTAACTAATAGCTTTAATGCAATAATCTTTATATTCTTCTGGCATTACAGCAGCCCACAATGCTTGTGTAACTTCTGTTTCTCCAATCATAAAAGAGTCGATTTTCGTATTTTTCTTTTGCCTATTGTTTTTGATGTTACTATCCTCAATAATATCTGTCTCTCCTTCAACAAAAATCATATTGAATTCGAATCCGCCAACTCTAATTTGTTTATTCGATTGGGCATATATGTTGATTATCGGTAACATTACGATTAGCATTATAATTCTTTTTTTCATACAAAAATTATTCATTAATTTCAAAATTTGGATTATATATATCATCTGTTTTATAACCTCTATGATGAACCAACATATTGTTACCATTAATATTCTCATACGTAGACCACGTATAATTGAATGTCAAATTGATACAATAATGATTTTTTCTAATTTTTTTCCAATTTGTATTACATGGGCCCTCCCATTGGGGGTCAATTATATTGTTAAGATTAATTGTTGGGCTCGCATTTAATAAATCTTTTCTTACATCTATACTTTCAATATTAATAGTACTACGTATCCAATTAGGTATGTTATTACTAAAATTACCTGTGTATCCAGGATTCCATCTATAATGCACAGTTGCAACTATGCCATCAGTTAATATTATATCTTGGGATGAGATAGTGCCGTGAGAGCCATCTAAATAAATACCAACATAAAAATCCATATCATCAGTATCCCCAATTACGATTTCGCTACTACTTGATCCAACTCCAATTGTTGACGGAGGCAAATACCCCATGCCTTCAACAAATCCACCTGGCCACGTTCCATCTCCAAATGTGGTCATTTCTTCTTGAGTGTAAGGATTTTCTGGTGTTCCTTTCAGTACTGCTTCGTTAACCTCTGTGCTAGATTCAGCACTAAGATTCATTTTCTTAATTACTTTTGCCATAATACTCAATTTTAAAAAGTTAATAATATGAATTACGCCGATATTGGCTTATGTATTTCTTTAAAGTATTCAATAGTACTCTTTAATCCTTCTTCTAAACCAATTTTTGGCTTCCTACCATAATATCAAGATTGAAATAGTACCATATAACAGCCTATATTATTGCTGAGGTTATTGTTCAGCATCCAAAGCAAGACGCATACCAATATACATAAATGTTGTATTTGGAGTATCGGATATATGTAGTCTAAGAAAAGAATTTCTACAAACTTCATCATTATGCATATAGCTTCCACCCCGCGCAACTTTTTCTTCTCCACTTATCGGACCTTGAGGATTATTTATTGGTGATTCTTTATAATAATTCTCATCATACCAATCATTGCACAATTCAAAGACGTTGCCGCTCATATCATAAAGACCTAGTTCGTTGGATTTTTTTGTGGCAACTTCATGAACCAGGCGGCCACTATTATTTTTATACCATGCAATCTCATCAATATTATTGCTACCAGAATATATATATCCAATGCTTTTGTTCCCTCCTCTTGCTGCAAATTCCCATTCAGCTTCTGTAGGGAATCGAAAATGCATTCCTGAAAGCGCATTAAGTTTATCTATAAATTGTTTGTATTTACCCCAACTATAGAAATACATAGGATAATTATCTCCAAATTGATCTTGAACTACAATGCCAATAGAATCAATACTATTCATTGCATCTCTTTCTTTTGTATATTTTGCATAATCTTCAGGCATTATTGCTTTAAACAATCCCTGTGTCACCTCAGTTTCGCCAATGAAATAACTATGTAATGTTACCTCGTGTGAAGGCTTTGAGTTTTCAAATGCTTCATCTTGCTCTTCTGAAGTACCCCCCATATTATATTTTCCACCTTCTACCAAAATCATATTGAATTCAATACCATTGATATTAAATGCCTTTTTGGCTTGAGGGTTAGCTTTTATCGATAATAGGGATATAACGATTAATATCATACATTTTTTATTCATACTAAATTGTTTTGTGTAAAACTTGGATCATTGTGTTCTATAAAGTATTCAATAGTACTCTTTAATCCTTCTTCTAAACTGATTTTTGGCTTCCAACCATTAAGCATAGTTGTATGGCTTATTCATTACAAAAAGATGTATATTAGATACATTGAAAACTATAGAATTATTCAAGGAACTCTATATTTATTAATTAATCTACGATTAACTTTATCATATATAAATGTTTTAGATATATATCCGTTATTTTCTCCGTTATTTATCTCATATTTAAATTCAAAGGTTAGTGTTCCATTGCTATTAATAAGATTACAATTAATGGATTCATATATTTTGCTTTTGTTTACCGAACAAAAAATACGGTCTTTTGTGTTCAGTACATCAAGTACATCATCGTATTTATCAGATTTTGTGATGTAATCGTTCCATTTATTTCCTATAACTGGAGTTAGTGCTTTTACAAAAGCAAAGGCACTGATATCATCTTCCACAATAAATTGGTTTGTGTTAAATTTATACAACCAACTAGTTTTATCAAGTTGTTGAATAAATTCTATGTCTTTATAAACAGAATCACAAATGGATTGAAATGATTCAGTTTTTGCCATATGCTTTGCTTTAATTATATTTGTATATGCATTTTCAAAATCTCCCATGTTTAATGCAACTTGGGAGTTTATGAGTTCATTGTACCCATCATTTTTGCAGCATCCATATAATATATAAACAATACAAATTAATAGCATTGTTGTTAAATAATTATTTTGTTTTTCCATAATATATATTACGCGATAGGAAATAATTGAATTGTATTAGTACCACCTATAAAACCGATAAAGGAATCTCCTCCATTATAACATATTGTTAGCAATATCGAAACATTTCCTGAAGCGGGTAAATTAATTGTACAAGACCCTAATGGTTTATGTCCTGTTGCGTATACCAAAGATTGAGGTATTACCAAAATTGCTTCATGAATTATATTATTATTTCGCATAATTTTAACGTAACCTGTATACTTAAGGGTGTCTGTAAATGGAGGAACAATTTCTGCAGAAACAAATACGCTATTACCAGTAAATTTAATAGTTGTATTGAGCCCATAACTTCCTAAAAGGCCAAAACCTTCGGCAAATATGTAGTTTAATTGTAAGTTGGATTTAGTAAATGTGCCCTGAGGATATACGTATTGATTACTACTACTTGATCCAACTCCAATTGTTGACGGAGGCAAATACCCCATGCCTTCAACAAATCCACCTGGCCACGTTCCATCTCCAAATGTGGTCATTTCTTCTTGAGTGTAAGGATTTTCTGGTGTTCCTTTCAGTACTGCTTCGTTAACCTCTGTGCTAGATTCAGCACTAAGATTCATTTTCTTAATTACTTTTGCCATAATACTCAATTTTAAAAAGTTAATAATATGAATTACGCCGATATTGGCTTATGTATTTCTTTAAAGTATTCAATTGTACCCTTTAATCCTTCTTCTAAACCGATTTTTGGCTTCCAACCATTAAGCATAGTTGTAGCTAAAGAAATATCAGGTCGTCGACATTTAGGGTCGTCAATAGGCATGGGATGAGTTTCTAATTTAGATGGTGAATTAGTGAGTTGCAATATCATTTCAGCTAATTCTAGAATTGAATATTCATCGGGGTTGCCTATGTTTACCGGGCCTGTGAAATCATCGGATGTCTGCATCATCTTAGATATGCCTGACAGCAAATCATCAATATACTGAAAACTGCGGGTTTGGCGGCCATCTCCGTATATAGTAATATCGTCGCCTCTCAATGCTTGAACGATAAAATTTGATATAACCCTACCATCATCCACTCTCATGTTTGGGCCATAGGTGTTGAAAATCCTAATAATCTTTACCTTTGTTCCAAATTGCCTATGGTAGTCCATACATAAACTTTCTGCGCATCTCTTTCCTTCGTCATAACATGCTCGTATTCCAATTGGATTTACATTACCCCAATAGTTTTCTGATTGAGGATGTATTTCGGCATCTCCATATACTTCACTTGTAGAAGCTTGTAAAAAAGTACAATGATTATTTTCTGCTAGATTTAACAGGTTCATTGTTCCGATTACACTTGTCTTGATGGTTTGTATAGGTTGAGCTTGATAATCTTTGGGTGAAGCAGGACAAGCTAGATTATATATTTCATTAAGATGTCCATCATATTTAAATGGATATATGATATCGTGTTTAATAAATGTGTATCCTGGATACTTCAACAATGATTCTATATTATTTAATTGACCAGTGTGTAGGTTGTCTATACAAATGACTTTATGACCGTCATCCAATAAACGACGGCAAAGGTGTGAACCAACAAACCCAGCTCCTCCGGCAACTAATATTTCCTTTTGCTTCATAAACAAACACGTTCTTTCCATTTAGATAAAACGTTGCAAAGATAATAAAACTATTTAAACACCACCAAATTTTTTGAGGAGAAAAAGTAAACAGAAAGTAAACATTCTAATATAACAACCTTACAATCAATGTATTGTCTTGTGAATGTTTACTTTCTGTTTACTTTTTTGCAAGAGATATTAATGTGGAAAAGTTATAAAAGTGCAAAAGGGAAAAGACGGATTAGATTTTATATATAATATTAATATAATATAATGTGAGTGTTTTAATAGAAAAAAATTATAATTTCCAAGACAAACATACTTGAATATCCTCCTTGTGGTTGGCATCAATGAGCTCGAGTGCCGTACCGATGGTGTCGCGGTTGAAATAGATTGTGGAGGATGCTCTGAATGAAAGGAAAATGTTTCGCATGATTGGTGTTGAACCTGTGATACATGTACGGATTCCATGCCATGCATAGGCCGACATTCCCATTGCGTATGGAAGTGTTGGTTCGTAATCGTAGAGGCGCGATGCATAACTGTCGGTATTGAACCATGCAAACAATAGATTCAGTTTGCGCTTTTTCTGAATGTCTGTCCATCCCACTTGCTCTGAAAGGAGCAAACCATGTTCCATGTCGGCTGTTGGGTCGAAAGCAAAGAGCATGTTGGCTGATGTCTTGAATGTAAAATGATTGCCTACTTGCTGTTTCCATTGCAGACGAATGGTTTGGTTGGTGAAGTAGCAAAGACTTGTAGTGTCAATATGTTCCGAGAGTCGGCAATCGGCTTGCTTTGTCTTTATCTTGTATTTGCAGATGAACGATGTACGTTCATTCGGAGTGTAGTCAACTCTTATGAGTGCATCAATTCCTTTTGAACCGGCATCAGCACCATACCTTTTCCATGGGAAATAAAATCCATCGGCATAGGCCTCTACTCTCACTTGGCTGGATAGGATTGTGGAAAGTCCGAGATAGAGTCCATGCTCATTTTGAGTGTTGGAGCCCTCTCCAAAACTTCGTCCATACATTGTGGCATAGTCTTTTGCATAATATCGATGAATGGCTCGGAGATTGGTGTAACTGTTGAGCGGAAGGGTCAGCTGGTTGACTGTTGCAATGCTTCCGATTCCAGTAACGGCCGTTTCGCCTGTAAGGGAGAATTGACGGCTTAGATATGAGTAATATGCACTGAAAGCTGAGAAATCAGTACCATGAAGCGATGTCTTTCTGTATTCGGTGGAAGGTGTGTTGCTTTTCGGAAGCAGAGGAATGGAAAGGTGAGTGTATGTGGCGTTTGCTCCAATGCGGAATCCCGACTGAATGTATTCGATGCTGCCTCCGAGAGACGTTTCAGAGAGATTTCCTTTCTTGCTTTTCTCGAGATTGGTGCGGTGGAGTCCGTCGGTTTTGAGTGAAGAGATGGCATTTGTATCTGTTCGGAGGGTTCCGTCAGTCTTTCGATAGGAAGCCCATGCAGTGAGTAGGATTTTGCGCTCAAACGTGTTCCAAAGGTTGAGTTCGGCAGCAATGCCTCGCATTCGTTTTCCTTCCGACATTCCAGTGTGGGGAGTGATTCCTCGGTTGGAATAGACGGAGTTGTTGGTGAATTGCATCGATTTTCCGAAGGAGAGTCCGTTCGAAAGAGTGAGGCCCATTCCGCGGGATACTTTGTAGTCGCCTACTATGAGTTTACTGACTGGACCAAGATTCTTCAATTGGGCATAGGCTGCAATATAGTCGATTCCCGTTTCGCCTGCATCGTGTTCCATCTGAAGGCCTGCTCGGAATCGGTCGGCATGGTCAAACCGCAGACGGAGATTGTTGTAGGAGTTGTAGCCTTGGTAGTAGCCATTGGGATGGGCTTTCATCTCTTCGCTGCTTTTGTCGCGGTAGCCTTCTTTCGTATAAAGGGGAATATCGGTACGAAACATTGCCTCAAAGTGGTTCCGCTTGGTAGTGGGATGGTAAGTATCTACACGACTTACATTGGTGAAGAGCATCAATCGCATGCGAGTGAGATAGTCGATGGAACGGATGGCCATAAGTTCGCCCATCGAGCGAATCGAACCATAGCGGCGGACATAGGCAAGGATGTCGCTCACTTGCTGTTCTGAGATAAAGGGCAAACGGGAGAGGGATTCCGAGTCGGTAGTGTTGAGGTCGATTGGGTTGGAATGGAGTTCTTCAAGCATGTCGATAAGTTCTTGAAGACTCTCATCGCCTTCGCCTTCATATTCGTCGCCCCTGTTTTCAATCCATTCCTCACACACTCCCTGCATATAGTCGTCGAACGACAGTGGTTGCTGCCCGTTGGCCGAGAAGCAATGAATCATCAGGAGAAAAACTCCACAAATTATATATCTCACCATGAGTTTATTCATTCACTACCACACGTCCGTCTTCAGTGAGTCCTTCGGCAGAGATGAACATCTCGCGGCAGGATGAGTTGTTGAAGAATTCAATGGTAGCTCGTCCGCGGTTGTCGGTCTTGATATTAGGAGCCCAGAAGATGGTGCGTCGGAAGTCTTCCATCGGTGGCATGATGCTATAGTCTTCCATCTCAAAGGCAGTTGGTACGTTAAAGCCTTCGAAGTGGGTGCGTCGAAGTCCCTTTTCCTTTGAATAGAAGAGGGGATGGCGATAAACGAAGAAGATGACAGCATTAATGTTTTCCAAACCTGTAGCCTGAATGATATGGGCTATGGATTTGAAGTCTTCGGAAATATATACCGACTTGGCTTCATCAAGGTATTCAGGTATTTCCACCACTCCGGTCATGTTGTTGGTGCCAAACACATCGATTGTTTGGTGTTTCGACTTTGGAAGGCCGGAGATGCCAAAAATTGTATTGTCGATAATCCAAATAATTGGTCGGTTGTTGTAGGTGGTATGTTCAGCAGATACTCGGAGATCGCCAATCCTGGTGACTTGATCGTCTTCGAGATTGCGTTCAAATTCAAATACAGGCAGACGCGATTCGAGCCATTCGTAGAATCGTGGTGTCGGTTCGCCGAGGTCGGCTGCTTTATCTGCATCGTCATCACAATTGTAGCGAAGTACGGAATGATTTTGTGCTCCTTCTTCATCAAACCATGTGACACGCATCTCACCAAGAATCCTTCTTGCCTTCACCTTGACAGTAGGCAGCAAGTGGTTCTTCTTTGTTATCGATACATGTTCGTCATCTTCTTGCTGTTCAGGAATATCAGTTCCTGGGGTGAAGTTGGCTCCAGGGAGAGAGAAGAGGCGAGTTTCGTTGGGATAGAGATATCGGGTAGCAGGCGAGAAGTGGCGGTCGATTCCGATGGTGTAGTTCTGAGCCTTGTCATTTTTCTTCGACATCATCTGGAGCGACCATTCGCCCTCAACATCAGGCACGATATATGTGTAGCGACCAATGCTGTCGGTTGTGAGTGTTCCTTCGATTACTTCGCCCTTGCGGTTGTATAGATAGGAAGTGATTTGAACATCGTCGGGAGAATATTTCTTGCGAGGCGACTTGATTTGTCCGAAGAGGTAGAGCTTATCTTCAATTGGTTGCTTGAGTTCGAAAGGTTCGGCTCCTGCCATAATGGTGAAATCGTATCGGCGCCAACCTTGAATGAGCATTAACATATCGGCAGCACGGCGATGAGTGTCATCATCCGACTCGAAATAGTATTCAGGATGGTCGATATATCCTTTCACTTCGCTTGAGAGCAGCATCCATGTCTTCATATTGCCTTCGGCTCCGCCTGTCATGGTAGCTGCGTCGATTGCAGAGAGTGAGATGGATGTGTTTGGTTCGCTTTGCAGGCGGAAGGTGACAGGGCAGCAAGGTGTGAGGCGAGTAGTTGTTGAAGTTATCTTGATGCTATCGATTTCGGAAGGGTCGGGATAGATGAAGAAGAGTCGTTCTGCCTGAATTTTTCCATCACTGTCGAACACGGTGAGCTGGTTAACTCCATCAGGAAGTACGAATCGATTGAATGTGAGATGGATGAGATTGCTGGCAGTCATGGTGTCGCATTCGATGATTGTGCCATTGTGCATCATAGCATATCCGAGCAATTTTCCTTGCATACCGAGTGAACAACGGATATCAGCTTCGATGTCTATCTCACCGAGGGTGTTGAGTGTAAGTACCGTACCATCTGCACGAGGTGTAGGCAGAGGGTATTGCTTGTCTTTATCCTTATGATTCTTCACCACAGCGTAGTATGTATGGCCTGCTTGAGGGGTGAATTCAAAGATTCCGCGTCCGAGGGTGTCGGTCGAGATTGTGGCTACCGTGTTTTTCTTCTCATCCTGAATGGTACCGGTAGTAACCACCTTTGCTCCGTTTTCATCAGTGATAGTGAATGCCACCTTGCTCTTCAATCCGTTTACAAGGTCGCCGCCTTCAGGATAGAACTTCACCGACATTGCGTGGGTATATGTATCAATGATGAGGCTATCATCATCTACTCGCACGCTTGGGAGACGCTTTCTGTAGCTGAATTGGTCGAGTTCCATTCGGCTGTAGTCGCCTTCCTTTCGTGGAGCCTTGAAGATTGGCAGTACTCGGGAAAAACAAGCATGAGTGCCCCAGTTGGTCATGTAGCGGGTGTAGGCACGGATTTCATAGAAACCAGTAGTCATAATGCTGTCGACCTTGATATCGCCTTCAGCCTCTCCATCCACAATTCTCAGTTTTCTGCTCTCTTCCACATCGCCAGTTGGGTTGATAAGTTCAACATAAAGCACATGACTGAGGTCGGTAGGTTTTTGTGTGTCGCAGCGCATTACATAAGCCTTGAAGCGTATGATTTCACCCTTGAAGTAGCCAGTGTTGTCGAAGTGGAGATACACTTTCTCCTGAGGCGAATAGAGGTTAAACCGCATAGCCTTTTCCAAATATGATTGGATTGGAGCTACAGGATTGAGTTCGACAGAATCGACCTGAGCCATAGCCATTTTAGCTGAGATAGCGAAGAGAATCAGTGTCAGCCAAAGCGACGCGTATCTAATATTTTGAAAAGGTTTCATTCTATGCCTAATGATTTATGCATCAAATTTTGTTTTGCAAAGATAGTGCAAATCGAGCGAAATAGAAAAGAAAAATCAAAAAAAGTTATGTTTTTGTTTCGGAGTGCAGCGTATTATAAAAATTATGCGTATATTTGCCAATGAAAAAAATTTGATAATCACATTATATAATAAATACACACATGAAAACTAATTATGAAATCCGCTATGCGGCACATCCAGAGGATGCGAAAAACTATGACACTAAACGCCTTCGTCGTGATTTCCTTATCGAAAAGGTTTTTGCAGCTGACGAGGTAAACTTGGTTTATTCAATGTACGACCGTATGATTGTAGGTGGTGCAATGCCTGTAGCCGAAGCGCTCAAGCTCGAAGCTATTGACCCACTGAAGGCTCCTTTCTTCACAACTCGACGTGAGGTGGGAATCTTTAATGTAGGAGGTTCTGGCAAGGTGAAAGTAGGTAACGAAACTTTTGAACTTGGATATAAGGAAGCTCTCTATATCGGTCGTGGTGACCGTGATGTTGTGTTCATGAGCGACTGCAGCGAAAAGCCTGCAAAGTTTTATATCAACTCAACTACTGCTCACAAGGAATATCCTTGTAAGAAAGTGACTAAGGCCGATGCCGACATTCTTGCACTTGGAACTCTCGAAGACAGTAACGACCGTGTAATCAATCGCATGATTGTACAGAAAACTCTCGATAGTTGCCAACTTCAGATGGGTATGACCGAACTGAAACCAGGAAGTGTTTGGAATACAATGCCAGCTCATATCCACAGTCGCCGAATGGAGGCTTATTTCTATTTCGAAGTACCAGAAGACCAAGCTGTATGCCATTTCATGGGTGAAATTGAAGAAACACGTCACATCTGGATGAAGGGTGATCAAGCTGTATTGAGCCCAGAATGGTCAATCCACTCTGCTGCTGCTACTCACAACTATACTTTCATTTGGGGTATGGGTGGTGAGAACCAGGACTATGGCGACCAAGACTTCTATAAGATTACGGATTTGAAATAATTAACACACAAAAAGATAAGAATATGAATATGTTTTCACTCGAAGGTAAGAATGCATGGATTACAGGTGCGTCTTACGGAATCGGATTCAACATTGCAAAGGCATTCGTTGCAGCTGGAATCAAGACTATCGTGTTCAATGATATAAACGAAGAACTTCTTGCCCGTGGTTATGCCAACTATAAGGAAGCAGGAATCGAGAATGTGAAGGGATATGTTTGCGACGTTACAAAAGAAGACGATGTGAAGGCTCTCGTGGATAAAATCCATGAAGAAGTAGGTCAAATCGACATCCTTGTAAACAATGCCGGAATCATTAAGCGCATTCCAATGCACGAGATGAAGCGTGCTGAATTCCAGCAAGTTATCGATATCGACCTCGTTGGTCCTTTCATTGTTTCTTCAGCTGTTTTGCCAGAGATGATGGAACGCAGAGAGGGTAAGATTATCAATATCTGTTCGATGATGTCGGAACTCGGTCGTGAGACAGTTAGTGCTTATGCTGCTGCGAAGGGTGGATTGAAGATGCTCACTCGCAATATTTGTTCAGAATATGGCGAATACAATATCCAGTGCAACGGTATTGGTCCTGGTTATATAGCTACTCCTCAGACAGCTCCTCTGCGTGAGCCACAACCTGACGGAAGCCGTCATCCATTCGATTCATTCATTTGTGCAAAGACTCCAGCAGGACGTTGGCTCGAACCATCTGAACTTGGAGGTCCTGCTGTGTTCCTTGCTTCTCATGCAAGTGATGCAGTCAATGGCCACATACTTTATGTTGACGGTGGAATCCTTGCCTACATTGGTAAGCAGCCTTAATGTGATAATTTCTAATAAATGATAAAAGCCTGCGACACATTTCAATGTGTGTTACAGGCTTTTTTATTGCTGAAAGGTTGATGGATTGTTATTTCCTACATAATTCTACATCATCTATCCTGCACTGAGCATTGGCAGGACCTTCAAAATGGAAACCAATGATTGCAGAATTACCTTTTATCGTCGCATCCATTTCATGTGATTCCCAATTTTCTGAAGAAGTATTGACATTCAGGTTGAAAGTTTTGCCACCTGTCGTCACAAACGCCTTCACGACCTTCATTTCCTTGTCTTTCTTAATCTTGAATCGCAGTACATATTTGCCATTATCGAATGGAATGTAGGTCTCGGATTTTATTTCCTGACTTACTTCACGAACAAACGGAATGATATCAGTGGCAAGCAGGCTCATCTTGCCTACTACAAATTCTTCATCAGCTTCTGAATTGCCTATATTGAGCTTAATTCCATTGCCGAAATCGTTACCCACAGGTGAACCTTGTATAAAAGTGGTTGTCCATCCCGTAAGCACGTCCTGACGAGGTTTCGTAGGTTCAGGAATCAGTCGGCGGTCGGCTTCGAAACTGCCATTCTTCACAAAGTTGTTGTTGTCGGAAACATGCCAATCGAGTGTGGCAGGGCAGAGTTTCCATGCACTCATGCTATTGAAAATAGGTGTGCCATCGTTTTCAAATGACATTGGAACTACTTGATTGTATCCCAATCCATTGTTAGCAAAATTAGCCCATCGATCACCATAGTACAAGATTAATTCCTTGCCATCTTTTCCTTTGAGATTAGCAAAGAATCCTGTCTGTGTAACATGTGAGAAATCGGCTTCGCATCCTTTGGTCACGAGCATATTGTTTTCTGGCAAATATGGTCCGTAGATGTTGTTGCTGACAAGATAGTAGGCAAATGAGCAATCCCATCCATAAATGTTGGAGGCATAGAGATAGTACTTTCCATAGTGCTTGAACATACAGTTACCTTCTCTGCTTTCTCCGTTAAACACTTGCTTGCATGTGAGCAAATTAATGCTATCGGTATGTTCATCTATACCAATTTCGGAAATGTAGGTTCTGTTTCGTCCTTTGGCATTTGAATATACAAGATAAGGAATGTGAGTGTCGGGGTCGACAAATACGGTTTGGTCGCCAGAGTTTGGAGTACCGCAAAGTGATGTCATAATTATGTTGCGGTATTTCTTGAAAGGTCCTTTTGGCGAATCCGATGTGCAGATGAGGACACTGTTGTTTTGTTGCATTAAGAGTACATATTTCTTTATATCTTTAAGGTAGCCGACTCCAAGTCTGCCAAGCCATCCGCCCCATCTTCTGCCTCCGTTGGCTTCCTCGGCAGTAAGTACGTCTGCTTCTTCGTGCCAATTTACCATATCGGTTGATGAATAGCAACTTACGGAAACAAATGTGTTGCCTCCATATTTCTTGCGCGGATATTCCCTATATTGTTCAGCTTCTTTATAATGGTTGCCATACCAATAGTATGTAGGTTGGCCATTGTCTGGGTTTTCAAATAGGAAGATACCGCCACCTTGGCTGTATATTGGTTTGCCTTCAACTGTATTCCAGAAGCAATCGTTTTTTATTTCGAAATATTCATTTTGTGCAAGGCAAAAAGAGGAAACGATAAGTCCGGCTGACAAGAAAACAATCTTTGCCTTAAAGCCGAATTGAAAATTGTGGAATGATATCATATATTACGGATTAGAAATTAATAATAAGTTAGTGGTGCAAAGGTAATAATTATTTTTTAAAGGAAAATATCGAGTAAATATATTTATGTCAAAGGAATAATATTTTTGCGGTTTCTATCGTATTTTTTAATTTTATAGACAAATTTTCGAATATATACTTGTTAATTCTTAATAAATTCGTATCTTTGCACCTTTGAATGGCTTAGTGTCCACCTTTGGTGGATGGCCGATGAAGGCAGAATCCTAAAAAATTTTAAATAATAATCAATTAAAACAAAACATTTATGTGGTTAGTTAAATCATCAATCGGAAGAAAACTCGTGATGTCTGTAACAGGCATTTGCTTGGTTCTCTTCCTCACCTTCCACGGATGTATGAATGTAGTGGCTCTGTTCAGCGGAGACGCTTACAATACAATCTGTGAACTCTTGGGAGCCAACTGGTATGCAATCGTTGCAACTCTCGGTTTGGCAGCATTGGCAGTTATTCACATCATCTACGCGTTCATCCTTACATTCCAAAACCGTAAGGCTCGCGGTAGTGAGAAGTATGCTGTGACAAGCAAGCCAAAGACAGTGGAATGGGCAAGTCAGAACATGCTCGTACTCGGTATCATCGTAGTGCTTGGTCTTATCCTCCACCTCTATGATTTCTGGTACAACATGATGTTTGCTGAACTCACAGGTGCAGTAAGTGCAGTTGCTGAACCATCTGACGGATTTGCCTTCATCAAGTACACATTCGGCAATCCAGTATTCGCAGCCCTCTACATAGTATGGCTCGTTGCAATCTGGTTCCACCTCACTCACGGTTTCTGGTCAGCTCTCCAGACAATCGGTTGGAGCGGACATGTATGGTTCAACCGTTGGAAAGTCATCGGCAACATCTATGTAACTCTTATTATGTTGCTTTTCGTTGCTGTTGTTGTTGCATTCGCATTCGGAATTGCTCCAAGCCTCTAATAATCTCAGCGTGAATTTAATAATCAATAGATAAAAATAGAATATAACACTATGACAACTATAAATTCAAGAATACCAGAAGGTCCAGTAGCTGAGAAATGGAGCAACTACAAGGCTCACCAGCGCTTGGTTAACCCAAAGAACAAACTTAAGTTGGATGTTATCGTCGTAGGTACTGGTTTGGCAGGTGCAAGTGCTGCTGCAAGTCTCGGCGAAATGGGCTTCAACGTGCTCAACTTCTGCATCCAGGACTCTCCACGCCGTGCTCACTCAATCGCAGCACAGGGTGGTATCAATGCAGCTAAGAACTATCAGAACGACGGCGACTCAATCTATCGCCTCTTCTATGATACAGTTAAGGGTGGTGACTATCGTGCTCGCGAAGCAAATGTCTATCGTTTGGCAGAAGTCAGCAACTCAATCATCGACCAGTGTGTGGCTCAGGGCGTTCCATTCGCTCGCGAATATGGTGGTTTGCTTGCTAACCGTTCATTCGGTGGTGCTCAGGTAAGCCGTACATTCTATGCAAAGGGTCAGACAGGTCAGCAGCTTCTCCTCGGTGCCTACAGTGCTCTCTCTGCACAGGTACAGGCTGGAAAGGTAAAGCTCTACACTCGTTATGAAATGCTTGATGTCGTTATTATCGACGGTAAGGCTCGCGGTATCATCGCAAAGAACCTCGTAACTGGTAAGCTCGAGCGCTTCACTGCAAATGCAGTAGTTATCGCAACAGGTGGATACGGAAACACATACTTCCTTTCTACAAATGCAATGGGTTGCAACTGTTCAGCTGCAATGAGTTGCTACCGCAAGGGTGCTTACTTTGCAAATCCTTCATACGTTCAGATTCACCCAACTTGTATCCCAGTTCATGGAGACAAGCAGTCGAAGCTCACTCTTATGTCAGAGTCACTTCGTAACGACGGTCGTATTTGGGTACCAAAGAAGCTCGAAGATGCAAAGGCACTTCAGGAAGGTACAAAGCAAGGTTGGGATATTCCAGAGGAAGACCGCGACTACTATCTCGAGCGCCGCTATCCTGCATTCGGTAACCTCGTCCCACGTGACGTTGCCAGCCGTGCAGCTAAGGAGCGTTGCGATAAGGGCTTCGGTGTAAACAACACAGGTCTTGCCGTATTCCTTGATTTCAGTGAGTCAATCCAGCGCCTCGGCATCGATATCGTTCGCCAGCGTTATGGCAACCTCTTCGATATGTATGAGGAAATCACAGACGTGAACCCAGGTGAAAAGGTAAAGACTGTTGATGGCATCGACTACTACAAGCCAATGATGATTTTCCCTGCTATCCACTATACAATGGGTGGTATTTGGGTTGACTATGAACTTCAGACATCAATCCCTGGACTCTTCGCAATCGGTGAATGTAACTTCTCTGACCACGGTGCAAACCGTCTCGGTGCAAGTGCTCTTATGCAAGGTCTTGCTGATGGTTACTTCGTACTTCCTTACACAATTCAGAACTACTTGGCTGACCAGTCAATCTGGCCTCGTCTCAGTACAGATATGCCTGAATTCGACGAAGCAGAGAAGGCAGTGGATGCTCGTATCGAAAAGCTCATGAACATCAAGGGTAAGCGTTCTGTTGATTCAATCCATAAGGAACTCGGTCATATCTGCTGGGAATACATCGGTATGGGCCGTACAGCTGAAGGTTTGAAGGAAGGTATCAAGAAGATTGAAGAACTCCGCAAGGAATTCGATTCAAACCTCTTCATCCCTGGAACAAGAGAAGGCCTCAATGTCGAACTCGACAAGGCAGTTCACCTCGATGACTTCCTCACAATGGGTAAGCTCATCGCTTATGATGCACTCAGCCGTAACGAAAGCTGTGGTGGTCACTTCCGCGAAGAATATCAGACAGAAGAAGGCGAAGCAAAGCGCGACGACGAAAACTTCTTCTATGTAGGATGTTGGGAATACCAAGGCTCTGATGAAAAGGAACCTACTCTCATCAAGGAACCACTTGAATACGAAGCTATCAAGGTACAAACTCGTAACTATAAAAACTAACAGAATATGGCAAAGAATATAAGCTTTACAATAAAGTACTGGAAGCAGAACGGACCTAAGGATAAGGGTCACTTCGATTCACACGAGATGAAGAACATTCCAGACGATACTTCTTTCCTTGAAATGCTTGATATCCTCAACGAGGAACTCATCGAGGAAGGTAAGGAACCATTCGTATTCGACCACGACTGTCGCGAAGGCATCTGCGGTATGTGCTCACTCTATATCAACGGTACTCCTCACGGAAAGACAGAACGCGGAGCAACTACTTGTCAGCTCTACATGCGTCGATTCAACGATGGCGACACTATCACAGTAGAACCTTGGCGTAGTGCTGGTTTCCCAGTAATCAAGGACTGTATGGTCGATCGTTCAGCATTCGATAAGATTATGCAGGCAGGTGGTTATGTAAGTGTTCGCACTGGTGCTCCACAGGATGCCAATGCAATACTTATCCCTAAGCAGAATGCCGATGAGGCAATGGATTGTGCAAGTTGCATCGGTTGTGGTGCTTGTGTTGCTGCTTGTAAGAACGGTAGTGCAATGCTCTTCGTTTCAAGTAAGGTAAGCCAGCTCGCACTTCTTCCTCAGGGTCGTCCAGAAGCCGCAAAGCGTGCTAAAGCAATGGTTGCAAAGATGGATGAACTCGGATTCGGTAACTGTACAAACACACGTGCTTGTGAGGCAGTTTGCCCTAAGTGTGAAACTATCGCAAACATTGCTCGTCTCAACCGCGAGTTCCTCAAGGCAAAGTTCGCTGAATAATCTCAAAGATTATACACTATTGATTTATTGGCAAGTCGGGACGGATGTTCTCGGCTTGTCATGTTTTTTATAATAGTTGAGTCAAAGCAATTGCTGAAGAAAAACAAAAAGCCACTATGGAAAAGTCCACAGCGGCTAATTATGGTATAGAAACGTAACTTGTTCTATGTGTAGCTTATTTGTTTCTTGCGGCTTTTTGAGCTTCGCGAATAGCTTCAGCAACCTTTATTTGGTCTTCCTCGCTAAAAGAGTCGTACCATTCCTGTTGCTCTTTTTGAACTTGCTTGAGTGTTTCAAAGTCGCCCTTTTCTGCGGCTTCAGCTATGCGCTCTACAAATTCCGTTGCTTTGCCTTCAATGTCGTCAGAGCTTGAAGCATTACCTGAACAACCTACCATAGTTGCGCCGGCAAGGACGATAGCTGCTGTCAAAAATAAATGTTTCATACTAATTATTGGTTATGTTAGGTTCTTTTATTCGTTTTCACTGTCCGAACCAGCAGAACCTATTATCTGATTCGTACAATGTAGCGTTTTAGTTTTAGTTCGGAGGCAAAGATACGAATTTTATCCGAAATACAATGCTCACAATATCAAAATCAGTAAGATAGGCATAAAAAATAACGAAAATACTAAGTGAAAAGTTGAAAACGCTTTGAGATGTACAATTTACAATTTAGAATGTACAATTCTAAGGAAAACGATAGGTTGATAAGTCAAAATCTTAACTAATTCTGCATCCTGCATTTTGCATCCTGCATTTTTTTGTATCTTTGCACCCACAATGCACGTACTGATAGTCAACACTTCGGAAAGAATCGGTGGAGCAGCCATTGCTGCCAACCGATTGATGGAAGCCCTGAAAGCCAATGGCGTCAAGGCTCGAATGCTCGTGAGAGACAAGCAGACAAGTTCGATGACCGTGAGCAGCATTCCTTCGTCGTGGTTGCTTCCGTTGAAGTTTGTATGGGAGCGATTCGTCATTTTCCTTGCCAACGGATTGAAGAAGCGGAATATCTTCCAAGTGGATATAGCTAATACAGGTACAGACATTACTGATTCGTTTGAGTTTGAGCAAGCTGACATCATTCATCTTCATTGGGTAAATCAGGGTTTCCTGTCGATGAAGAATCTGAATAAGATTGCCGATTCAGGCAAACCAGTGGTTATCACAATGCACGATATGTGGTATTTCACGGGTATTTGCCACTATTCAGGCAATTGCCACAAATATGAGGTTGGATGCAACCATTGCCCATTGCTCACGAATGGTGGCTATGGAAAGGATTGGGCTCAGCGTGTGTTTGAGCAGAAGATGGATATGCTCCGTGGCCGTCGTGTGGCTTTCATTGGTTGCAGTCGGTGGATAAGCGATTTGGCTCAGCAGAGCGTATTGACTCAGGGCCAGTTTGTGATGAACATTCCGAATGCCATCGATACAAAGGTGTTCCGAAAGACAGATAAGACGGAGGCACGTCGCAAATGGAATCTCCCAACTGAAGGCCGACTCATACTCTTCGGTTCGCAACGAATCACAGATGAACGAAAGGGTTTCCGCCATTTGGCCGAAGCCTTGAAGATAATCAATAAGAGCGGTGAAAAACTCTCTCTCATTGTGCTTGGAAGTCAGTCGGAAGCCGTGAAGAACCAGATTCCCTATGACGTCTATCCAATAGACTACATCAGCAATGAGCATGATATTATAGAACTCTACAATGCTGCCGATCTTTATGTTACCTCATCGCTTCAGGACAATTTGCCAAACACCATCGTTGAGGCAATGGCTTGTGGCACACCTTGTGTGGGCTTCAATGTAGGAGGCATTCCAGAGATGATCGACCATAAGGCGAATGGCTATGTGGCTCACTATAAGGATGCGGAAGACTTTGCACGGGGCATTATGTGGTGTCTCAATGCAGAAAACTACTCTCGCCTCTGCTCGGCTGCATACGAAAAGGCAATCAACACCTATAGCCAAGATGTGATTGCCCACAAATATATCGAAGTGTATAACATGATGCTCGAACAATGAACACACCCCGTCTATCCATAATTACAGTGACATACAATGCTGCCTCCACTTTGGAACGAACTCTCCAAAGTGTGGAAAAGCAGGGATTCCGTTTGTTTGTGGAGCATCTCATCATCGACGGAGCATCAAAAGATGCCACTCTTGCCATTGCTGAGGCTTACAAGGAGCGCAATGCCGATATGGACATAACGATTGTCAGCGAGCGTGATAAGGGCCTTTACGATGCAATGAACAAGGGATTGCACATGGCCAAGGGAGAGTTTATATGTTTTCTCAATGCAGGTGATAAACTCCATGCTGACGACACTATCGAACAGATTTTCGGAGTGCGTCCAGCTGATGATAAGGCAGGCGTGATATATGGTCAGACAGACATTGTCAATGCCAACGGAGAGTTTCTCCACAAGCGTCGCCTGACGCCTCCAACTCTTCTCACATGGAAATCGTTTGAATGGGGAATGCTCGTTTGCCATCAGTCGTTCTATGCCCGTCGAAGCTTTTGTGTCGACTATGACACTCAGTATCGCTTTTCGGCCGATGTTGATTGGTGTATAAAGATTCTGAAACGATGTGAGGATGAGGGATTCACTACCGAATACCACAGTGAGGTGTTTACCGATTATCTCGATGAGGGAATGACCACACGCAACCATCGTGCTTCACTCATTGAACGTTTCAAGGTGATGAGCAGCCACTACGGTTTCCTATCTACTGTCTGGCACCATTTCCTTTTTATTTTCCGCAAGTAAAGTCGTAATCTGCAAGTGCTTTATTTTCAGCAGCTTCCATGATTTCGCGTTCGCCCGGACCTTTGTCATTGATACCACAAAGGTGGAGAATGCCATGGATGATTACGCGATGAAGTTCTTCCTCATAGGTTGTGTGTTGTTCCTCTGAATTCGAGCGAACGGTATCGAGACTTATGAAGAGGTCGCCGCTGATAGTAGAGCCAGTTGTGTAGTCGAATGTGATGATATCAGTGTAGTAGTCGTGCTGAAGATATTGGCGGTTTACCTCTATGATTCGGTCGTCATTGCAAAAGATGTAGGCGATTTCTCCCACCTTCTTGCCATAGGTCGAAGCCACACGCTTCACCCATGCCGTCACTTCGCGTCGACGGATTTGTGGCAGTGCCACTCCATCAGTTTGATAACTTATCATTGTATTCCTCCGTCTTGATTACCTTTATTCCTCGCTGATAGATATCATTGATTTCGTTCACGATTTCGTGGTATTCGCTGATTTCCCAAATGTCGCGTGCAATGAGTCCTTTCAACTGCAACTTGAGCAGAGGCATTGTCTCTTGCCAGTCGGAATCAGGATATTCTACTTTTGCCTTTGCTGCGCAATCCTTCAAGATGTTGATTGCATCTTCTCCCACTTCAAAGTTCTTCTTGAAGTCGTCAAAGTGCTTGTATTGCTTCTTGAGAGCCTTGCGGTTTTGGTCGATATACTTCATGTTTGTCTGTGTGAGACAACTCTTTACGAGCAGTTCGCGATAGAGGCGAGTCATGATTGTAGTGTCGAGAGGCACATAGATGTCGGGCATGATTCCGCCTGCGGCATATACCGTACGATGATTCTTGAGAGTGGAGAATCGGAGTGAATCGGCAAAGTGGATGCTGTCTGCATTTGTGAGTTCGCCACTGTCGAGACGCTTCTGAAGGTCCTTGTTGTAATCCGTGCCCTGTCCCTTCTCATAAGGCTTCTGAATGCATCGACCTGATGGGCTGTAGTAGTGAGCAATAGTGAGTCGGACCATCGAACCATCTGGGAAGTCGATTGGGCGCTGAACGAGGCCTTTACCGAATGAGCGTCGACCGATGACGACACCGCGGTCGTTGTCCTGAATGGCTCCCGAAACGATTTCGGATGCACTGGCAGTGTAGCTGTCGATAAGTACCACGACCTTACCTGTGCGAAGTCGGCCCTGTCCGTCGGCCTTATAGTCGTGGCGAGGCATTGCGCGTCCTTCGGTGAATACAATCATATCGCCGGCTTCGAGGAATTCGTTCGAAATCTCCACGGCAGCCGAGAGATAGCCACCGCCATTGCCCTGAAGGTCGAGCACGAGGTCGGTCATTCCCTTGTCCTTGAGCATCTTCACAGCTTCTACGAATTCGTCGTGAGTGTTCTGTGCAAAGTTGGTGATGCGGATGTAGCCTGTTGTGGCATCAATCATATATTTTGCATCGATTGAATATACAGGAATCTTATCGCGTGTGACGGTGAAATCGTGGATTCCCTTCACTCCCTGACGCATAACGCCGAGTTTTACCTTTGAGCCCTTTGGACCTCTGAGGCGTGCCTTGATGTCGTCGGTTGTGAGTTTCTGTCCTGCTATCGAACTATCGTTGACGAATACCACACGGTCGCCTGCCATGATGCCCACTTTCTCAGAAGGGCCGCCACTCACTGGCTGCACCACCACGAGTGTGTCTTCCACCATGTTGTACTGAATGCCAATGCCCTCGAAATTGCCTTTCAGCGGTTCGGTCAGTGCCTGAACTTCCTTTGCAGGGGTATAGACAGAGTGAGGGTCGAGTTCCTTCAGCATGCCCTTGATGGCATCTTCCACGAGTTTGTCTTCGTTCACTGAATCGACATAAATCTGACGGATGGCCGATTCGGCAAGTACTAGTTTGTTGATTGGGTTGTTGGCCAAAGCCTTCATCATGTTGGTGTTGGCATTGTTTTGGTTTTGTGCAATAGCTACTGAAGCCACAGCCAACGCTCCTATAATTGTAAAAATCTTTTTCATTTATTTATTAATCTAATGTATATGGAAGGAACCGACTTACGTCTTTTCCGTATGAAAGTAATTCTCGGATGAGGCTTGAACTGACGGCCGAATATTCTTCATCACTGAAGAGGAGCACTGTCTCAATGCCCGAGAGTCGGCGGTTCATGTCGGCCATTTGTTTCTCGTATTCAAAGTCGATGATGCTGCGAACACCTTTTACTATGAAGCTTGCACCCACTTCCTTGGCAAAGTCGGCAGTAAGGCCATTGTAGCTCTTCACGCTTACGGCTGGATTGTCGGCATACACTCGGTTGATGAATTCGATGCGTTTCTCGAGCGGGAACATCGTATGCTTGTTGACGTTTACTCCAATGCCTACCACCACTTCGTCGGCAATCGCCAAGGCACGGTCGACTATTTGTTTATGGCCCATTGTGAAGGGGTCGAATGTGCCTGTAAAGAGTGCTATTTTCTTTTCTTTCATATTTCGAATCTTATTAGTCAACCGGTCAACGAGTCAACAAGATCCAGATGGGGGACTACTCTTCACTCAGTGGAGTGTCTTCCTCTGGCTTGTCTTCTTCGAATACGAGGTTGTTGATGATGAAGTTCTGACGTTCAGGAGTGTTCTTGCCCATGTAGTATTCGAGCAATTCCTTCACCTGGTCGGTCTTGCGAAGTGTCACTTGTTCGAGGCGTATGTCAGGACCGATGAAATTGCGGAACTCATCAGGTGAAATCTCTCCCAGACCTTTGAATCGTGTGATTTCAGGGTCGGGACCTAGTGTCTGAATGGCTTTCTGGCGCTCGTCGTCGCTGTAGCAATACATTGTCACGAAGTCGCCCTTGTCCAATTTGCCATCGGCTGTGAGTTGGTTGATAACGTCTTTCTTGATGCGTTTCTTGCGGTTGCGCACTCGGAAGAGAGGTGTCTGCAAGATGTGTACATGTCCCTTGCGAACGAGTTCGGGGAAGAACTGCAGGAAGAAGGTAATCATGAGCAGGCGGATGTGCATACCGTCGACATCGGCATCGGTTGCCACAATCACTTTGTTGTATCTCAATCCATCGATTCCGTCCTCAATGTTGAGTGCGGCTTGAAGGAGGTTGAATTCCTCGTTTTCATACACCACTTTCTTTGTAAGGCCGAATGAGTTGAGCGGTTTTCCACGAAGTGAGAACACTGCCTGTGTCTCCACATCGCGGCTCTTCGTGATACTTCCGCTTGCAGAGTCGCCCTCGGTGATGAAAATGCAGCTTTCTTCCTTTCTGTCGCCCTTCGAGTCGTTAAGGTGGATGCGGCAGTCGCGTAGTTTCTTGTTGTGGAGGTTGGCCTTCTTTGCACGTTCGCGGGCAAGTTTCGTCACTCCCGCAATGGCCTTTCGTTCCCTTTCATTGTCGGCAATCTTCTTCTGGATGGCCTCGGCAATGTCGGGATTCTTGTGGAGGTAGTTGTCCACCTCGTTCTTTATGAAGTCGCCTACAAACTTATTGACGCTGATTCCACCGTCGGGTTCCATTGTGAGCGAACCGAGCTTAATCTTTGTCTGACTTTCAAACTGTGGTTCCTGCACATTGATTGCGATGGCAGCAATGATTCCGTAGCGAATGTCGCCAAAGTCGTAGTTCTTGTTGAAGAATTCCTTGATTGTGCGGGCGATATGTTCCTTGAACGCACTTTGGTGGGTGCCTCCCTGTATGGTGTTTTGTCCGTTGACGAACGAATAGTATTCCTCTCCGTGCTGTCGGTCGGTATGGGTGAAGGCAATTTCGATGTCCTCGCCCTTGAGGTGGACGATAGGATAGAGAATCTCCACGTCGATGGAGTCGGTCAGCAAGTCCTTCAATCCGTTGCGCGACGTGATTCGTCGGTTGTTGTAGTAGATTTCGAGACCTGTGTTGAGGTAGGTATAGTTGCGGAGCATGGTCTCCACAAATTCCGTCTGGAACTTATAGTTGAGGAACAGGGTGTCGTCGGGTTTGAAGTAGATGAAAGTTCCGTTCTCTTCCTGAGAAGGTTCGGTAGAGTCGCTCTTGAGGATACCTCTCTCAAACTTGGCCGTTCTGACCGTTCCCTCGCGATAACTCCTCACCTCGAATTGGCTGCTGAGGGCATTCACGGCTTTTGTGCCGACACCATTGAGGCCGACACTCTTCTTGAAAGCCTTCGAGTCGTATTTTCCTCCCGTGTTGAGCATACTGACGGCTTCGATCATCTTGCCTTGAGGAATGCCTCGACCGAAGTCGCGCACGCTGACAGCCAAGTTGTCGTGAATCTCGATTTCGATGCGTTTGCCCGCATTCATCTTGAATTCATCTATTGAGTTGTCGATAATTTCCTTGAGCAGCACATAGATACCGTCTTCCTGGTGCGAACCGTCGCCGAGGCGGCCGATGTACATACCAGGTCGGGTGCGGACATGATCCATATCGCTCAGGTGGCGTATGTTGTCGTCGGTATATTCAACTGTTGTTATCGTTTCTTTTATCTGTTCGTCCATTTGTAAAGTATACTATATTGATTTCTTAAAGCATCTGCGGCGCTTGTGCTGACGACGCTCAAAGTAGATCCATTGCGACTGCACCTTTTGGTTGAGTTCGAGTTCTGGATTGGTTTCAACAAACTTGTAGCCCTCACGGATGAAGATAGGCAGCAAGTCGTGGAAGAGGATTGCATTCACTCCCTTGCCCTGATATTCAGGTTTTACGGCCACGAGCATAAGGTCGAGTGTGTCGGGCTTCTGCCATTTGATAGCCTTCAGCAAGTGCCACCAACCCATTGGGAACAACTTGCCCTTTGCCTTCTGCAATGCTTTCGAGAGCGATGGCATCGAAATTCCCACAGCTACGAGTGTTCCGTCGCTTTCCGTGATAAGGCTGACGAGTTTCAGGTCGCAGAAAGGCAGGTAAGCTTTCACATATTGGTCGATTTGCTTGTCGCTCAGTTCAGAATAGCCGAAGAGAGGCTTGAAGGCAGCATTGATCACCTGGAATATCTGTTGGCCATACTGGCGTGCAATCTCCTTGTGGGAAGTGAATTTCTTGATTTCCAAGCCATATTTCCTCATCACTATTTCGGCAATGCGAGTCATGCGCTCTGGCACTTCCTTTGGCACCTGAATCGACATCTCCACCCAGTCGGCATCTTTCTCAAATCCGAGAGCTTCCATGTGTTGAGGATAGTAAGGGTAGTTGTAGATAGTGGCGTTAGTGCTGAGTTCGTCGAATCCCTCCACGAGCATTCCCTCTGCATCCATATCCGTAAATCCGAGAGGTCCCTGCATTTCGGTCATTCCCTTCGCCTTTCCCCAATTCTCCACAGCTTCGAGAAGGGCTTGGCTCACTTCGCGGTCGTCGATGAAGTCGATATAGCCAAACCGAACCATCTTCTGCCCCCAAGTCGAGTTGGCCTTGTTGTTGATGATTCCGGCAATGCGGCCAACTAATTTTCCGTCCTTATAGGCAAGGAAATACACTGCTTCGCAGAATTCCATAGCTGCATTCTTGTCAGTGAACGTGTCGAGCATATCCTCATAGAGGTCGGGCACAGAGTAAGGATTGTCCTTATAGAGTTCGTAGTTGAAGCGGATGAACCGTTTAAGGTCCTTCTTGCATTCCACTTTCTTGATGATTACGTTTCCCATATTTTGTTTGGCTTGCGAATAATGCATTCAGTTACTTTTTGTTGTTCGAGCTTTGCTCGATATGCAAAGTTACAAACTTTTTCCGACATTTCGTCCCATCGTTAGTGATAATTAACAAAATATCATGCATTTTAGCTCCAAACTCCCGTGATTTTCACGTTTTCCCCCATCCGTTGCAATCAGGAAAACATTATTTTCCACCATCAGTTTTGTCATTCCTATTGCTTAAAAAGTCCAACTTCTCAGTTCTAAAATAATAATTATGTACATTGCGGTAAATAATTATGTCAATATTATTAATAATTATGTACAATATTAATATTAATTATGTACAGTATTTTAGTTTTACTTCTATAGAAAACATAAAATAGTTCCATCGAAAAAAGAAAATGTTTATTGAGAATCAGCATTCCAAACATTGTGCAAGCAACCAATTCCTTATACGACCATTTTTCCTTAATCCATTAAACATTATATAAAATGTGTAAAAAAGTTGTTGATAAGCGTTAGCGTTATTGTTTTATTTATTATCTTTGCAACGAGAAAATAAATTCAGAACATGAAATGAACTTATGAATATGAAGAAATTACTAACTTTTGTATTATTGGCAATCGGTGCATTATTGAATCTTGCAGAAGCCAAAAACATGTTTGTCAATGCGTCCCTCGACGATCCTGTCGACTATACAAGCTATATAAAGAACCCAAGTTTCGAGAAAAGCACGAATAATTGGGTGGTTGAGAACTTAAGCGCACAAACCAATTCTTCGTTCACAAAGAAGGCTGGCACCACTTATATGGAAAAGTGGACAAGCAAGGGTGGCAAGGTGGGCGATGCACTGCTCGAACAAACCATCTACGACCTTCCAGTCGGAATGTACGTACTGAAAGCTGCGGCTCAAAACATACAGGAAGGCAGTTCGACAAAGCAGAAAGGTGCTTGGCTGTTTGTCAATCTCGCAACAGAGAATGTATATTCAGCCAACGACTATTCCATCACATTCGTAAATATCGAACAGGAAGTCAAAATCGGATTCAAGGCCGAAGGTGCTACAGGCAACTGGATAGCATGCGACAACTTCCGACTCGACTATGTGGGTGGAACGCTTGAAGACTTCCAACAGGAAATGCAGAAATACATCGACAATGCTGAAACCTATGCCGCACAGAAGATGCAACAATCGATGGCTGAAACGCTGAATAACGCGATTTCATCGGCAAAAGCCGAACTTGCAAAGGGTAGCGATACATCTGGCTATCCAAAGGCTGCAACCACTCTCCGCAAGGCTACGGAGCAAGCAAAAATCTCCATTCAGGCTTACGAAGACCTTCAGGCAGCCATAGATAATGCAGTGAAGAATTATGGCGACGGTAGCCTCGAAGGAGCCGACGAATTCCTTGCTGCCATCAATCAGGCAAAGGCCGTGAATGACGACCTCAACTCTTCACTCGAAGCATTGGCCCAGGAAATCGAGAATCTTAATAAGGCTGCATTCGCCTACTTGCTCCACAATCCATCTGGAACAGTTCCGACAGTCGTGACCGACACCCGATTTGCACGAGGCAACACAATGGCATTCGGCCGTATGTCGTACAGTGGAGTTACTGCTTCAAACATTAAGGAAGTTGGTTTCTGCTGGAGCGAGGACAAGAACCCAACCGTTCTCGACAACCGCACTACTGAATACATCAACCACAGTGGCAAGATATTCAAGATGACTGGCTTGAAACCAGCAACCATTTATTATGCCCGTGCTTATGTCATCACAACGAAATATGCCGTTGGCTATGGTGAGCCAATCAAGATTATTACCTTGCCAAAGGCTGACATCGCTTGGTCGTACAACGGTGGCGGAGATGCTGCCACTAACAACCGCCTCATCAATGCTTGTAAAACGGCTTTCGACTACTATTGGAGCAACCTCACAAGCATTCGGGGATATCACGTGACCGTCAACTACAATTCGGGAGTGCCAACAGCCGAATGCAGTTATGGTGGATGGATGAGTGTCGGTTCAAACACTTCATACCAGGCTCCTGGTACTTTGATGCACGAGGCCAACCATGGTATCGGAGTGGGGCAGATAGACATTTGGAAGGGCGATTCTCCGCTTCGTGAAAACCGAAACAGCGGCCGCTGGATGGGCGACCGTGCCACTGAATTGCTTTCGTTCTGGGATAATGTCACACCAACTTACCTGCAAGGTGACAGCCAACACATGTGGCCTTACGGAATCAACGGTGCCCATGAAGACGACCATACCGATGCCCTCTATTGCATCAACGGACTTCTCAACCAGGCTATCTGTGAAGACGGACTTATCCCTGTAGGTCGTTGGAATGGCGGGTTCTGCCTTCCTGCATACGTCTTCAACCATGAAGAAGGTGTCAAGTACTACATCAAGAACGAAAACGAAAAGTTCGGTCTCTACTCTTCTTATCTCACGGAAGATGCAAGCGGAAAGCTCAAATGGGTGGAAATGTCGGCTGAAGAAGCTGCTGCCAACGACAATGCTGCTTGGTACATCACCTTCACCCCTTCGAATCAGTATTACCAGTTCCGCAATGCGGCTACAGGCAAGTATATCACATATTCTGCAGGATTCAAGACAGCCAGCAAGACGACTCCTGCCAATAGCGAGAGCTTCCACTTGATGCGTGCAAGAATCGACACGACAATCGGATTTGGCAATGATGCAGTTGCATTCCGAGGCTATTGGATTATCAATGCTGCAGCCGGAGGAAGCAATCCTCCTACAATGACTGCTGCGGCAAACGGAAACGTAAATGCTTCGAATTTCAGTCTTGAAAACACTGCAACCAATCAGCGCTGGCTCATTCTCACACAGCAGGAAATCAATAAGTTCGAAAGTGTAGGCACAGGTGCTTATCTCGACCAGTTGAACCAGATGCTGACCAACATCCGCACTCTTGCCGAAACTCCACACGTGGAGACAACGGAAGGAAGTGATGAAACCGTTGCTGCCGCTCTTGCAGATATCGAAACTCGCAGAGACGGAACAAAGGATGCAAGTGTGCTATACGACCTTATAGAAGAAACAAAGGCTGCAGGTATCACATTCCTCAGTGGAGTGACTCCAGCATCAATGGATGCTCCATTCGATGTCACATTCCTCATGAATAATCCTGCAATCGACAACAACGAAGGGTGGTCGGAAGTGCCTACATTCAACTTCTCTTGTGCCGAATTCTATGAATCTACATTCGAATTCATCCAGACACTCCCAGGAATGGCCAAGGGTACTTACAAACTCAAGGCTCAGGCATTCCAGCGCCCTGGCAGCTATAGTGATGTTTACAACGATTTCAGCGGTGGCACAGACAATGTGAATGCTCTCCTCTTGTGTGGTTTAAAGAACAATAAGATAAAGAACATCATGGCCGATGCTTCCGACTCGAAGCTCGGAGGCTCTGAGGCTACAGTCGGCGGAAAGTATGTTCCTAACAATATGGAGGCTGCAAGCAAGTACTTTGCCAAGGGATTGTACGAAAACGAAGTTGTAGGTGCAGTACTTATCAAGAAGGGCAACCTCAAAGTGGGTATCAAGAGCACGAAGACTGCTTCTTCTTATTGGACAATCTTCGACAACTTCCGCCTCTATTATTATGGTTCGTACACAGTGGATGAAGTCGCTGCCATCAACGACATAATGGCTGATGACATCGTGACACCTACTCGCTTCAGCAATAAGGTTTACAACCTTCAGGGCATACAGGTGGGCACAAGCATCGACGGCCTCCCTGCAGGCCTCTATATCCAGAATGGCAATAAGGTGATGGTGAAATAAAAGTTCCAAGGGTTTCTAGGGATTCCAAGGGTCTCTAGGGTCCCTAGGGCTTCTAGATTTAGATAAAAAATAGATATGTTGAATCGTTCAGATTTAGAATTAATGGCACCAGTAGGTTCTCGCGAAAACCTATATGCCGCGATTAATGCTGGTGCTAATTCCGTTTATTTTGGCATTGGGAAACTCAATATGCGCTCCCATTCGGCCAATCCGTTTACTATCGACGACTTGAAGGAGATTGCACAGATCTGCCATGATCATGGCGTGAAATCCTATCTCACGGTCAATACGATTATCTATGGTGAGGATATCGACACAATGCACGAAATCATCGATGCTGCCGTTGAGGCTCGCATCTCGGCTGTGATTGCATCCGATGTGGCTGTAATGACCTATTGCCGCAAGGTGGGTATGGAGGTGCATCTGAGTACACAACTCAATATCTCCAATGCTGAGGCTCTGAAATTCTATGCCCAGTTTGCCGATGTTGTGGTTCTTGCCCGTGAGTTGAATATGTGGCAGGTGAGTGATATCTATAAGGAGATAGAAAAGCAACACATCTGTGGTCCTTCGGGCAATCCTGTGAAGATTGAGATGTTTTGCCACGGAGCCCTTTGCATGGCTGTGAGCGGAAAGTGTTATCTAAGTCTTCAGAATGCGGGAAGAAGTGCCAACCGAGGCGAATGTGTGCAGATTTGCCGTCGAGGCTATGAAGTGACCGACCTTGAAACGGGCAATCAATTGCTTGTGGACAATAAATATATAATGTCGCCAAAGGACTTGAAGACTATCCGTTTCCTCGATATAATGGTCGGAGCCGGTGTGAGAGTGTTCAAGATTGAAGGTCGTGCCCGTGGCCCTGAATATGTCAATACGGTTGTCCGTGCCTATAATGAGGCTCTCAACTGTGTGTGTGAAGGTACATTCACCGATGAGAAGAAGGACGAGTGGGACAACGAATTGGCCCGTGTCTTCAATCGTGGTTTCTGGGATGGATATTATCAAGGCCAAAAGCTCGGCGAATGGAGCGACACTTATGGCAGTCGTGCCACAGAAAAGAAGGAATATGTGGGCAAGTGCATTAAGTATTTCTCACGCCTTGGTGTGGCCGAAATCCTGATAGAGAATTCTGTGTTGAAGTTGGGTGATAAGATTCTGATTACGGGTGTTACCACAGGTGCTTTGGAACTCACCGTCAGTGAGATGCGATACGATTTGAAACCTGTAAGCGAGGCCATCCGAGGCCATCGTGTTTCGATTCCTGTAAGTGAGAAAGTCCGACCAAACGATAAACTTTATGTCCTCCAGTCGCGTGACCTCACCCAGATGGAAGAATAAAAATACCAAGAGTTTCTAGGCTTCCTAGCATTCCTAGGCTTCCTAGGGTCTCTAGAGTTCCTAAGGCTTCTAGATAATAAAATAGGACAACCAATCGGCTGTCCTATTTTTATTTTGGATTCAAATTTTGGCTGAGTTTATTTTACACTCCATTCAAATACTCCGGCTGAGAGGTCTTCGAAGAATGTCACTTCGAGTTTGAGGCTTGAAGTCTTTACAGGTTCGAACGAACAAGTGCAGGCAATGCCCTTGTCTGTTGGATAGCCTGAAGGGTTCTTCACTTCTGCCCATTCGCCAGCGTCAGTCTTGTAATAGAGTTTCCATGATTTTGGGACCTTGCATCCCTGCCAAGGCTGGTCGTCATACCAATAAACAGTACTTGTACTTACCGTTGTTGGTTCCTTGAATTCGTATGCAAGCCATTCAGTTCCGCCATTCTCTGGCCACCAGTGAGTGTAAGGAATGCTGCGGTCGTCTGGTCCTGATGGGATGAGACGGTCGTTGATGGAACTGAGTGAAGATATGCGCTTTGATGTCTGAATCTTCGACTGAGATGCGATTGTTGGTGGGAGTGATGGCTTTGAAGCACTGAGGTCGATTGGGAGCCATACCGACATGTTGCCCGAACCACGGTGAGCCCATGCATAATAAGGGATGAGTGTGAGACGCTCATCGATTGTGCGGAGTTTACCATCGTCAGTGAATTTGAGTGTCTGAGCATCAGTTACGAGTGTCTGTACGTTTGTACTGGCGATTTCCTTGTTGCCGAGAGTGAACTTAGGTTCTTGATTGAGAAGGCAAGAAAGAACATCGCATGTGTTGTCTGGCCATTCAGCGCAATATACCAATGGACCGCGTTCGATACAAGCATGTCCCTTATCGGCTGATACCTTACCATTAGCCTTCACAACGCGTGCGTCCATGTCGAAATGAACGTCAACCTTATCGCCTGATTTCCATTTGCGGTCGATTACGAAGTAGCCATCCTTGAGTTCGCTCTTCACTTCCTGACCGTTTACCTTGATTGTGTAGCCAAGGTTCTTTCCGTCAGAATAGTAGTAGAGGTCGCTTGGAACCACTTGTCCGCGTACCCATCCAGGAATACGGATATTGAGAGCAAACTGACCAGGAGCCTTCTTTACAGTCATCTTGATGTCGCCATCCCATGGGTAGTTGGTTTCCTGAACGAGAGTAACCTTCTTGCCACCCACCTTCACGTTAGTTTCGTTTCCTGCGAAGAGGTTAACATAGAGGCTGTTGTCCTTGACTGCATAGATATACTGAGGGAAAGAAGGGATGAAACGAGCTGCATTTGAAGGACAGCAAGCACATCCGAACCATGCCTGGCGCTGATGCTGACCCATTGATTGGAGTGGGTTTGGATAGAAGAACTTTCCGCCATCGATTGAGATGCCACTGAGTACGCCATTGTAGAGAGTGCGTTCGAGGGCATCATAGTATTTGCTTTCTCCGTGGAGGAGGAAGAGGCGGTAGTTGAGGTAAACCTGAGCAATTGCAGCACAAGTTTCACAATAAGCCGACATGTTAGGCAATTCGTAGTTGTCGCCGAATGCCTCACCGCTTGATGTAGCACCTACACCACCGGTTACATAATATTTCTTACCTACTATATTTTCCCAAATGCGGTCGATGGCATTGATATAGGCAGTGTCGCCTGTGAGGGCAGCAACGTCAGCCATACCTGCATACATGTAACCTGCACGCACTGCATGACCCACAGCTTCATCTTGCTGAAGTACTGGCTTGTGGCTCTGTGCATATTCATCGATTTTGTGAAGATATCCGTCGTTGTCATACATTCCGCCACGCTGACGCTTCCAGTTAGGGTCAACTTGTCCACGTTGGTCGAGGAAGTATTTAGCCTGCTCAAGATATTTCTTATCACCTGTGGCAGTATAGAGTTTTGCAAGTCCCATCTCAGCGATTTGGTGACCTGGAACCACCTTTGCCTGACCTGGTTTGTTGCCTACTTCCTTGCATACGCAATCTGCATAGCGCTTTGCGATGTTGAGGAGGGTTGTCTTGCCTGTAGCATTGTAGTGAGCCACAGCAGCTTCGCAGAGGTGACCGAGGTTGTAGAATTCGTGGCTGAGGTCCTCAACGAGTTGCCAACGCTTTGTACCAGCCCACTGGTGAGGCTTTTCAGGGTTTTGTGTGCGGGCAGTGTAAAGGTATCCGTCAGGTTCCTGAGCCGATGCTATGATAGCGATGACGCTGTCGCAATACTTATCAATAGGAGTACCGTTGATAAGGGCATTAGGATAGGTCTGCATCAGATAACTTGCACCTTCGAGAGTTTTGTAAGGGTCTGTGTCATCAAAAGAATAACCCATAGTTACACGGAAAGTCTTGCTTGGATCCTTGATGTGTTCGGCAGCCTGTTCAAAGTTCTTGTAGCGGCTTTCTTCCTCACACTTGCTGAAAGCGAGAGGTATAGTTACCTCGCGACTTGCCTGGAGGCGTTGTCCCCAGAAAGTGTTTGGAGTGACCTTTACGGCAGTGAAAGGCACCGGAGTGATTGGATAGCCCGATTTGTCGCTTTGGGCTTGAGCACCTATTGCTGCCACGAAGGCGAGCAATGCGAAAGTGATTAATTTTTTCATAAGTGAAAATTTTAAAAGATTAGTATAAATTATGTTTCCTATTATTTAATTCTCCATTATTCATTTTATATTGACTACGTCGAACTGAAGTTTCTACATTCTCCATTCCATTAATGAGCTTCCAGCCAATTGGTGCCCCATCCACAGTCGGCGACGAGAGGTACGCTCATCTCGAAAGCGTGTTCCATTTCATAGACCACCATTTCCTGGAGTCGTTCCTTCTCCTCAGGCACTACATTGAAGTTGAGTTCGTCGTGTACCTGCAGAATCATCTTAGATTTGAAGCCTTCCTTTTCGAGTCGTTGGTCGATTCGTGCCATTGCCACCTTTATGATATCAGCGGCAGTACCTTGAATCGGAGCATTGATGGCATTTCGTTCGGCATAGCCTCTGACAACGGCATTATGGCTATTAATATCGGGCAGATGGAGTCGTCGGCCGAAGAGGGTTTCGGTGAATCCCTTCTCGCGAGCCATCTCTATGGATTTGTCCATATATTCCTTCACCTTTGGATAAGTGGCAAAGTATTCCTCGATGAGTTCCTTTGCCTCTCCGCGGCTCACTTGCATTCGTTCTGCCAATCCAAAGGTGGTGATGCCATAGATAATTCCAAAGTTGGCTGTCTTGGCTTTTCGTCGTTGGTCGCTTGTGATTTCCTCAATAGGGCGTTTGAATATCTTTGCCGCAGTGGCAGCGTGGATGTCGTGGCCCTCGTTGAAGGCATCAATCATATTTTGGTCGCCACTAAGATGGGCCATGATTCGTAGTTCGATCTGTGAATAGTCGGCCGAGAAGAATTCGTTGCCCTCATCTGGAATAAATGCCTTGCGCACTTCCTTTCCGTTTTCGTCGCGGATAGGGATGTTCTGGAGGTTTGGATTGCTCGAGCTCAATCTGCCAGTAGCCGTCACAGCCTGATTATACGAAGTGTGGATGTGTCCGGTGCGCTCGTTGATGAGCAGAGGCAGGGCATCGATATAGGTCGAGAGCAGTTTCTTGTAGCCTCTGTGGTCGAGGATTTTCTCGATGATAGGGTGTTTGCCCTTGAGGCTTTGCAGCACTTCTTCCGAAGTGACGTATTGTCCGGTCTTGGTCTTTTTGGCTTTCTCCACGATTTTCATCTTGTCGAACAAAATCTCGCCCACTTGCTTTGGAGAAGAGATATTGAAGTCGGTTCCGGCCAATTCGTAGATTTCCTTCTCTATTTCCAGCATCTTGGCAGAGAAGTCCCTTGATGTTTCTTTCAATGCGTCAGTATCGATGCGTGCACCATTGAGTTCCATGTGGGCAAGGACAGGCACGAGAGGCATTTCCACATTGGCAAAGAGGTCGAAGAGGTTTTCTTTTCGGAGTTCGGCTTCGAGGATATTCTTCAGTCGGAGCGTCACGTCGGCATCTTCGGCAGCATAGTCGCACACAATGGCCGGTGCCACATCGCGCATCGAGAGTTGGTTCTTGCCTTTCTGTCCGATGAGTTCCTCGATGTGGATGGTTTGGTAGCCCAGATAAACCTCAGCCAGATAATCCATATTGTGGTGCATCTCTGGTTTGAGGATATAGTGGGCAATCATCGTGTCGAAAATCTTGCCGCGGAGACGGATTCCGTAACCAGCCAACACGAGCATATCGTATTTGATATTCTGACCTATCTTGAGAGTCGATTCGTCTTCATAAACTGGGCGGAGCAATTCCACCACCTCCTGAGCCTTTTCCCTTGTTTCGGGAATCGGAATATAATATGCCTCACCTTCCTTCAGGGCAAAACTGCAACCAACCAATTCGGCATTCATGGCCTCTGTGCTTGTGGTTTCGGTGTCGAGACAAATCATCTCGATGCCCTTCGTTTTCCCGATGAAATAGGCAATTTTAGCATTTGTATCGAGTAGGTGATATGTGTGAGGAATGTCGTTGAGAGTCTTGTAACTTGCCGAACCGAAGAGACTATCAGATGCAGGATTATTTTGGTTATCGGTTAACGGTTCACGGTTATCGGTTAACGGTTGACTTGCTTGCCCAAATCCAAAGAGGTCAAGTTGTCCGTCGGTACGAGGTGCAGGTTGTGGCGTTGGTTTGGCAGTGGATGCAGGAGCTTTTGGAGCTGCCGCATCGCCCAAAATGCGTTGGAGCAAAGTACGGAATTCCAGTTCTTCGAATACGGTTCTCAGTCGGTCGGCATCGATAGGTTTGCGGCCGAGGAGGTTGAGGTCGAGGTCGATAGGCACGTCGGTCTTTATCGTGACGAGCATCTTCGAGAATCTGATTCCCTCCTTGTTTTCCTCCACCTTCTTGCCAAGTGCACCCTTGATTTCGCCCGAGCGTTCGAGCATTGATTCGATACTGCCGAATTCGTTGATGAGTTTCACGGCAGTCTTCTCGCCCACACCGGGGCATCCAGGCACATTGTCGGCAGCATCGCCCATTAGTCCGAGCAAGTCGATTACCTGTTCAGTTGAGCTGATTCCGTATTTCTCGCAGATTTCCTTTGGTCCGAGAATGTCGAATCCCGATGATCCATGCTGAGGGCGAAGCATCTTCACGTTTTCGTCCACCAATTGGCCATAGTCCTTATCAGGAGTCATCATATATGTGAGTATATCGCCAATCTGCGAAGCCTTTGTGGCAAGAGTGCCAATCACGTCGTCGGCCTCATAGCCAGCCACTTCGAGAATCGGAATGCGGTAAGCCTCGAGAATCTGCTTTATGTAAGGCACGGCAATGCGAATATCTTCAGGCGTAGCTTCGCGCTGAGCCTTGTATTCGGGGTAAATCTCATGTCGGAACGTACCGCCCTTTGGGTCGAATGCCACACCGATGAAATCGGGATTTTCCTTCTTCAGTACTTCCTCAAGCGAGTTGACGAATCCGAAGATGGCCGATGTGTTCATTCGCTTGCTGTTGATGCGAGGCGAACGAATCAGTGCGTAGTAGGCCCTGTAGATGAGAGCGTAAGCGTCGAGCAGTATGAGTTTTCTTTGTGCCATTATTCAGAGTTTGGTGAGTTGTATGGCCAAGTCTATTTGATTGGCTTGATGGTAATCACGCGGTTGTAAGCAGTTGGTTTTGCCTTGTATTCCTCGAGCACATAGACTGCTGTACAGCCCACACCTGTAGTGTTGTAGTCGAGGTTGAGGGTGTAGCGGTCCTTCATAGGTTGCAACTGATAAGTGTACATACTCTTTGTGAGGTTGTCGGTTGCAAACTGATATGCGTTGAAGTTGAAGAATTGGTCCATTGCGATCTGAACTCCCTGTCCTTCCTTGTTTTTGAGTTGGAGGTAACGGATGTCGGTGCGCAGAGCATGGTCCTGAGGCATGATATAAGGTTCGTACATGTCTTTCACTGTCTTGCTCCAAACGCCTACAGGATAGCCAGTCTTGCGGTCAGGATAGTTTTCCTCTGGTCCGCGTCCATACCATGTGACATTGTCGAAATCGTTTGAAACCATAGTTGTGAAACCGATGCGAGGGAGCAATTCTGGGAGTCGTCCCTGTGGGCTCATGTGGTTTTCGATTTCCATGGTTCCGTCGTCACCGAAGCGGTAAGTGTAGTCGATGGTGTAGCCAGCCTTAAGAGTTCCACGGATATAGGCATCGAGATTTCCTTCTCTTGCAACGCCCACCTGTACGATTTGGCGTACTCTGACGATGGTTTCCTTACCATTTTGTTCGAGGATGGTGTAGACAGGAGTTGCACCCACCTTGTCCAATCCATTTGTATAGAAGAGAGTAGCCACCTGTGCTCCATAGCCTTCGGCTCTACCGCCATTCACGCGGAATGAGTTCCAGTTGTCGGATTCGTTTGAGAGAGGTGCTCTCCAGAGGTTGAATGTGAGAGGGTTGGTCAATACTTGCTTGCCGCCTACAGCCACTTCTTCCAGGTTGCCTGTCTTCTTGCTGATGGTATAGGCAAAGCCTTCACCGCTGATGCGGATTTGCTGGTCGTTTTCGTCGACCTTGAGTGAAGAAGAGAGTACTGGAGCCTTTGGCAGAGGTTGGTTCCAAGCTGTGAGTTCGAGTTGGTCCCAAGCCACTTCGTGACCCTTCTTTGCCCAAATCTGGTCGTTCTTGAGCGAAGCTGTAACCATAACTCTGTATTCCTTACCAGCCACGATTGCAGGTTTGTGGTAAGGTATGCTTACAATCTGCTTTTGCTGTGGACCCACGTTTATGTTCAGGTTGCCCTGTTCAATTACGTCGCCATCGGCCTGAAGCATCCATTTGAATTCGTATTGAGAAAGGTCGGAGAAGAAGAGGCGGTTGGTCACTTCAGCCTCGCCTGTTTCGGAATTGATAAGTCGGAAACTTACAGGTTGTGTGGTCCATTTCATCTGGCGCATCTCAGGTTGAGGAGTGCGGTCGGGCCAGATGCTGCCGTAAGAGCGGGTTGTCACTCCATAGGTGAAGTAAGTGCCTTCGTCGCCTGCACCGTCGAATGTGAGATATAGCAATGCATCTTCAGGTTTTCCTTCTCCGTCGGCAAGGCATTTGCCATAGATGGCCACGTTGTCCATCTCGGCTTCAGCTGTATAGACAGTGTGAGTTTCCGAACCGTGTGAAGCCTCGATGCGGCCGATGTTTATAGAGTAAGGGTAGTTGTCCATATTGGCATTTCCCTGTCGGCCTCTCATGTCGGATGCAGTTGTCGTTTCCTGTGCCAGCAACTTGCCGTCGATATAGAGTTTCATTTCCTTTCCGTCCCACGAAGCAGTCACATGGTGCCATTTGTCTTTCCAGTCGGCAGGGAGTTGAGCTTCAGCATTGAACTGTCTGCCTGCATGGAGGAAGAATCTCAGGGTGTTTTCGCCTCTCTGCACCACTCCGAACTGTGCATTGCCCTTTGTGATGTAAGGTGCACCTTCCTGAGCTCCGCAGAGTCGGCCTGGCTTCACGTCGAAACTGATAGTGAGGGCTTGACCTGTGAGTTCGAGTTGGTCCTGACGATATACTTCCACCCATTCCTCGTGGCCACTGAGCTTGAGCACGCCTTTCTCCACTTTTGAGTAGCCCATGAGGTGGGCAGGAGTGTTGTAAGGCGAACTGTCCTTGACAGGGCGGATGTGGTCGGTAAGTCCAGGGCTGACAAAGTCCCAGATGGCACCGCCCATTACTCTTGGATGGCGTCGGATTACTTCCCAATAGTCGTCGAGTGCACCGCAGCCATTACCAGCCACGGAGATGTATTCGTCCATGAATGAAGGGCGAGGGTCTTCCGATTCAGGAGTCATGGCTGTGTTGGCTTCCAGTTCGTAAGAAGTAGGATAGCGTGGACCTATGATGTCTTCTGCAGGATGTGAATATCCATTGCCGCCATACATGAAATAGCGTGTGTGGTCGTATTTCTTACCTTCTTTCACTACCTCTGTGATGTTCTGTCCCTCACCGCTTTCGTTGCCGGCACTCCAGAAGAGTATGCACGGATGGTTTCTGTCGCGAAGCACCATTTGGCGCACTCTCTCGAGATACATTGGTCGGAACGATTCCATCGATGAAACGTGTTCTGTGGCGTGAGCTTCCACTCCGGCTTCGTCGATGATGTAGAGACCGTATTCGTCGGCCAGTTCGAGGTATTTATTTACTGGTGGATAGTGTGAGATGCGCACTGCATTGAAGTTGTGCTGCTTCAGTATTTCCATGTCCTTGCGGATGGTTGCCTCGTTCATGGTGTGTCCCAAGTCAGGATGTTGCATGTGAGAATTTGTGGCATTCACCTTGATTGGCTGACCGTTGAGGTAGAACACCTGATGGCGGATTTCTGTCTCCTTGAATCCCATCTTGCTTGGAATCTGCTGGATGGTCTTTCCGTTCTGGTCGAGAAGTTCGATATTGAGCGAGTAGAGATTAGGAGTTTCGCAAGTCCATTTCTTAGGGTTGTCGACAGTCGAAGCGAAGTTGAGCGATTTCTTTCCGTTGCCGCTCACTCCAAATGCTTCCGACTTCATTTCCTTGACGGTCTTTCCATCGGCATCAGAAAGAGTGGCACGCACTGAATAGTTTCCTTCAGCACCTTCGTAGCTCTTCACGTCTACAGCTATGTTCAGTTCTGCATTGCGGTAGTTGTCGTCGAGATCCGTTGTCACATACCAGTCGAACAATCGAGTCTTAGGAGTGGCATAGAGAGTCACATCGTCGAAAATACCAGCCAAGCGCCAATAGTCCTGACCTTCGAGATAGTATCCGTCGCTGTATTTCACCACCCACACGGCAATCGAGTTCTTGCCTGGTTTGATATATTTAGTCACATCATATTCGGCAGGTTCCTGTCCGCCCTCGTTGTAGCCCACTTCCTGTCCGTTAATCCAAACGAACGAAGCACTCTGGGTCTTCTCCAAACGGAGGAACACCTGCTGGCCTTTCCAGTTGGCAGGCACTGAGAATGTGCGGCGATAGGCACCCGTAGGGTTGTAGTCGCGAGGCACGAAAGGCACGTTGGCACGGAATGGCGAAGCCACATTGCGGAAAATAGGGTCGCCGAAGCCCTCCATCTCCCAGTTGCTTGGCACGTTGATAAGGCTCCACTTGCCATCGTTGAATCCTGGCTTGAAGAAGTCGGAAGGAATTCCCTCAGGAGTTTCGGCAAAGAAGAACTTCCACTTTCCGTTGAGTGATATGTGGTTGTCGGCCAGGTAGTAGGCATGTCCCTCTTCCTGATTCAGTTCGAACACGTTAAGGTCTTCAATGTACTTATACACATTGTCCAAGAACTGAGCCTTCATCTGTGATGAAGCCACAGTCATAAGCATTAACAAGGTAAAAAATTTATTCATAACTGTTGATTTTTATATTTGCCCTTCAAAGGTACGGAAAAAAACCGAAAGTGAAAAATATTTTATCAATAATTTGTATTATAAATAAAAAGATTGTGGATTTAGGGTGCAGAGTGTAGAAACTACAGTCGTCCGAGCGAATCGGTGAGTCCCCTTTTTAAGGAGTCATCTCCTCAAATAGCGAACGAAAAAAATTTGAAAAATTTGATTTATTTGGTAAGCCTCTTCGTGATGGTATGATACCACAAAAACAAAAAATTTGATATACCTAAATATTTTTATAATATATATTATATAATAATATATATTATAAGGCATAGTATGCGAAGGCTTACCAAATAAATCAAATAAATCAAATTTTTTGAGAGTTATATATTAATATATAAAATGCCGACACGGACGGTTTGCTCCACCAAATAAATTCGTGGTATCCGTGCTTTTTTCTGTATGGGTCACGGACCTGTCACCTGACCCACTATGAATAAGATTCAAATCTTTTACAAATCCTGAGTTCGGCAAAATCCGGAACAATCACAATGCCCGACGGACAGGTCGGTTTCGTGGGCAAGGATGTTGCAACAATCCTGGAATATGCAAATCCAACAAAAGCTTGCAGAGTGCATGTTGAAGAGGATGACAAAGGTATGTCCCAACATTGCAAAATGGAGCGAAAAGTAAGAAAATTTTATAAATATTATAAATATTTATAAATATATTTGGTAGATTCAATTTTTTATTGTAACTTTGCAGTGCTTTTGAGAAACACAGCAAGCCGCGACTCATTGAATTGCTAAACTTGGGCCCATTGTTAGCAAGAAATGAACGCGCGAACCGCTAAACTTTTTCAACCGAGCAGGCGATACTTGAAAAATACATGTCCTAATTGCCAAAAAGAAATGGCAATCTCTCGTGAGGTCGCCATTTCCATATATGTAAGTCTAAACACTACACGCCTATCATTCCTTATTTGCACGTTTGTCGAATTGGTTGAACAGGCCGGCAAGGATGGTGCCGGAGATAGAGTGCCAGGCACAACTGATGGCGCATGGAACGACAGCCAACGGATAGGTGGCAAGGAAGAAGTTGCTGGCGAGATTCGTGGCCAATCCAGCATTCTGCATTCCTACCTCGATGCTGATGGTGCGCTTCTTCGCCTTGTTCATCTTGAAGAGGAGTCCTGCCAGATAGCCGGTGATGTAGCCCAGCGAGTTGTGGAGGAACACTACGATGAATATCCAGAGGAACAGCATGAGTCCGCGTGAAACCAACGAATCGTGAACGGTACTGATCACACCGCCTACGATGATGGCAAGGCAGATGACGCTGAATCCGGGCATCACGCTCTGGATGGTTGCGAACACGGTGCGGCGACTGAAATAATAGTTGAGCAACACGCCTATGCCCACGGGTATGATTGTTACTATAAAGATGTTCTGAAACATTCCGATGGCATCGATATCGACGCTCTGTCCGGCCAACCACAGCATGAGCAATGGTGTCATCACAGGGGCAAGCAATGTGGACGCACAGGTCATGCCCACTGAGAATGCCACATCGCCCTTGCAGAGATACGACATGATGTTGCTCGACACTCCTCCAGGACTGCAGCCGACGAGCAGAATGCCGATTGCGAGTGCCGTCTCGAGATGGAACACATGGACGAGCATGTAGGCGATGAGTGGCATCAGGATGAACTGTGCGCAGGCACCTATGAAGATGTCGAGTGGGCGCGAGAAAAGTATCTTGAAATCGTGGGTGGTGAGCGTGAGGCCCATCGTGAGCATTATGAGGCCGAGCACCACGGTTTGCAATGTGCCCTTAACCCATAGAAATGTCTCGGGCACGAAGAATGTGAAGATGGCTACAGCTATGACAAACCACGAAGTGTAGGTAGATAGCCATCGGCTGATTGTTTGCAGAATCTGTATCATATTACTTGATTTCCATATCTGGACGCATCACATCGTGACACTTGACAACACTGGCTTTACCAAGACGGTATGTGGCTGTGCAGCGAGGGTCTTCCACATTGGCAGAGAAATAGAGTGTGTAGGTGCCGGCAGCTGTCTCCCAACTCTGTGTGGCTTCGTTGTAGGAAGCGAGGTCGTAGAGGCTTACTGGGAATGTGAGTGTCTGGCTCTCGCCCGGACGAAGACTGCGGGTCTTGGCAAACGATTTGAGTTCGCGCTCTGGCTTCTCAAGGCCGCCTGATGGTGCATTCACATAGAGCTGAACGGCTTCCTTGCCTGCCACCTTGCCTGTGTTGGTCACTGTCACTGCTGCCTCGAATCCGTCTTTTGTGGCTTTCACCTGTGGACAACTGTAAGCGAAGGTGGTGTAGCTCAAGCCGAATCCGAATGGATAGGAAACGGAGAGGTGCTGAGTGTTGAACCAACGATAACCTACATTGAGTCCTTCGGCATGGATGGTGTAGTCGGTATTGCGCTGACCGCCTGCACGCTGTCCGCCACGGGCATTGCCCATTGGCTGAGTGGCGATATTAGGGAAGTTGAACGATGATGGGAGGTCGATGAGAGTGTTAGGGAATGTCATTGAGAGTTTGCCTGATGGATTTTCCTTGCCAAGAAGTACGTCGGCCACTGAATTGCCGCCTTCCTGTCCTGGCTGCCAAGCCATGAGGATGGCATCTGGCTGACCCTTCCATGATGATGTCTCGATTACATTACCCATATTGAGGATTACTACCACGCGCTTGTGCTTCATGTGGTAGGCTTCGCATACATCGCTGATGAGCTGGCGCTCCACTTCAGTGAGGTTGAAGTCATCTGCCAATCGGCGGTCGCTGCCTTCGCCTGCCTGACGGCCAATGGTGATGAGGGCAATATCCGTCTCATTCGATACTCGCTCAACGAGATTGCGGTTCACTGGCATTTCTGGGAGTTGTGCCTTGCCCCAGAACCATCCGCCCTGCTGGCGCTCTGCATTCTGACGCATCTGCTGATATACCTTATATTCGGCATAGAGGTCGCTGAGAGTCTTGTTCACCTTGATTCCCGCATTTGTAAGACCTGTCATGAGGTCGATAGTATAGGCTTTGTTCACATCGCCCGAACCGGTACCTCCGGCTATGAAATCGTAGGATGTTACGCCGAATACGGCTGCTGAGAGGGTTTCGGCCATTGGGAGTGTCTGACGCTCGTTCTTGAGGAGCACCATGCCTTCAGTGGCTGATTGGCGGGTTACGGCTGCATGGGCCTGGAGGTCAGGCTTGTTGCTGTACTTGTAACCTTTGAAATGAGGACTCTTCACGATGTATTCGAGGATTCGCTTCACGCAGATGTCGAGGTCGGACTCGAGCAAGTCGCCACTCTTCACCTTTGCGAGAATATCGTTGATTTGAGATTGGTTGCCTGGTTCCATAAGGTCGTTGCCGGCATGAATCTGTGCTGCCGTGTTGCGAAGGCCTGTCCAGTCGGTCATCACGATGCCCTTAAAGCCCCATTCGTCGCGGAGAATGGTGGTGAGGAGTTCGCGGTTTTCCTGTGTGAAAGGTCCGTTCACCTTATTGTATGACGACATGATTGTCCAAGGGTTGGCTTCGCGAACGGCAATCTCGAAGCCCTTGAGATAAATCTCGCGGAGAGCGCGCTGACTGACCACTTCGTTGACTCCCATTCGGTTGGTTTCCTGACTGTTCACTGCAAAGTGTTTCATGCTTACGCCTACGCCCTGGCTCTGAACGCCCTTTACATAGGCTGCTGCTATCTTACCTGCAACGAGTGGGTCTTCTGAATAGTATTCGAAATTGCGGCCACAGAGAGGCGAGCGGTGGATATTCATACCTGGAGCAAGAAGTACATCACATCCGTATTCGTGGACTTCGTTGCCTATGGCACTACCAACATTCTGCACGAGTTCGGTGTTCCAAGTGCAGGCAAGAGCCGTACCAACAGGGAATCCGGTTGCATAATATGTGTTGGTGTCACCATTGCGCTTTGGGCTGATTCGAAGGCCTGCAGGGCCGTCGGAAAGCACTGTGGCAGGAATGCTGAGGCGAGGGATTGGACGGGTTGCACCGGCTGCTCCCGGAACCATATCGGCATGTGCGCCTATCATTCCGTTGTTGGCCGAACCGGCATCACCCTGTGCATGGCTATAGCCCACACAGAGGGTTGCCTTCTCCTCGAGAGTCATACTTTTAAGAACTTGGTCGATATTGTCGGCCTTGAGAGTCACTTGTGCCTGCATCTGTGCCGAACACATGGCGAGCAGAATGGCAGCAATCAGTTGTTGTTTCATGATTGGTATAAGGGGTTAAGGGTTATTTATTAAGTTTTTTTAGATATCCTAGATAATCTAGGGGGCCTATGGCTTCTAGTTACCCTAGATCTTCTAGTAACCCTAGGGCTTCTAGTTATCCTAGATTTCCCAGAGCCCCCTAGGGAGCCTGGAAATATCTTAGCGAGAAAAGCCACAAGGAACCGGCGATGCCATGAATGAGCGACACTGCCTGGTTCCTTGTGTTTGTGTGTGAGAGAGGGTATTGGAGCCTCTATACTAGTGTGTAGAGATCACGCTCTGCAATGAAGTGCATGTTGTTGAGCATGATGACCTCACGAGTGTGCTCGGCATCGGCAGTGCGGAAAATCATGATTCCCTTGCCATTGAGCAGGAACGAATAGAGATAAGTGATGCTGATGTTCTCGTTGTCGAAGATTTCGAGAGTGCGAGCCAACTCACCCACTTCGTCATTGAGTTCGATTGCAAACACATCGGTCAGTGTGACTGATACCTTTGCGTCTTTCAGTACCTTGTATGCCTTTGCTGGTTCGCTGCAGATGATGCGGAAAATTCCGTATTCGACTGTGTCGGCAATGTTGACAGCAAGAAGTTGGATGCCTTCTTCCTTGAGGAGACGGAGAATTCGGAGCATTGTGCCGCTCTTGTTCTCAATAAATACTGATAACTGCTGAATTGTCATATTGTTTACTATTTACAGATTTACTATTTACTATTTAGGATTTGATTGTTCAGAAAGAAAAAGACTAATACGTCTTGCGGAGGTCTTTCACGCGCACTGCCTTGCCTTCGCTCTTAGGAAGCGAACCGTTGGCAACGAGGCGTACCTTTGGAGTGACGAGAATTTCGTCCTTGAGCTGGCGTGTGATTTCCCTTGTGAGTTGCTCGAGGCGTGCATAGTCGTCGGTGAAGAGGTTGGAGAGTTCCACTTCGACTGTCATCGAGTCGTTGTCGGAAAGGGTTTCGAGAGTGATGAGATAGTCGGTAGCAAGTTCCTTGAACTGCAGGAGAATCTTTTCAATCTGGATAGGGAAGATGTTCACACCCTTGAGGATAATCATATCGTCGCTTCGGCCCTGCATACGGTCGAGACGCTTATGGTGGCGGCCACAAGGACAATCGCCTGGAAGAATGCGGGTGAGGTCGCGTGTGCGGTAGCGAAGAAGTGGCATTGCCTCACGGTTGATAGTGGTGAGCACGAGTTCGCCGAGTTCGCCGTCTGGCACTGGTTCAAGTGTCTCTGGGTCAACAATTTCCACGATATAGTAGTCTTCCCAAATATGAAGGCCGTTCTGTTCCTTACATTCGAAAGCAACACCAGGACCACACATTTCCGACATTCCGAATGAGTTGTAAGCCTTCACTCCGAGCATCTGCTCAATGCGCTGGCGCTGGAGTTCGCTGTGAGGCTCGGCTCCGATGATGAGTGTGCGAAGCTTAGTGTCGCGACGTGGGTCGATGCCTTCCTCCACCATCACTTCGTAAAGGCGTGAAGCATAGGATGGAATGGCATGGAGAGCTGTGGTGCCAAAGTCCTTGATGAACTTGAGCTGGCGCTTTGTGTTACCAGCAGCAGCTGGAACTGTGAGCATTCCGAGACGCTCTGCACCATATTGGAATCCAAGTCCACCGGTGAACATTCCGTAGCCGGAACTATTCTGGAACACGTCAGTTGGACGAAGACCGACCATGTGAAGACAACGGGCAACGGCATTTGCCCATTCGTCGAGGTCGCGCTGGGTGTGGAGAATTACGGTTGGATTGCCTGTAGTTCCACTTGATGAATGGAGGCGTACACACTTATCGAGTGGCACTGAAGCAATGCCAAATGGATAAGTGGAACGAAGGTCCTGCTTTGTAGTGAAAGGAATCTTCTTTAGGTCGTCAAGCGATTGTATGTCCTCAGGTTTTAGACCTATTTCTTCAAAGCGTTGCTTGTAGAAAGGAGAATTCATACAGTGGCGAACCGTCTGTTGAAGTTTCTCGAGCTGGTAGGCCTCGATTTCCTCGCGGGTCATCAGCTCTTTGTCGGGATGTAGGTACTGACTTCTGTCCATAATAGTTTGTATTTTAGGTTATTCTTTAATCTCTTATCTTCTTTCTTTCTGTAATCTCTAACCTCTAACCTGTAATATTTGATTACTTCCTGTTGTCAATCACATGACCTGCCTTGCCTTCGCTTCGCTCTATGCTGCCAGGAGGAAGAAGGTCGACCTGTGCAGAGATTGAAAGCACACTGCGAAGTTTGTCGGCAAGTGCCTTCTTCTTGCGTTCCATTGCAGGGAAGTCGTCGACAAAGTACTCTGGGCGCAACTCAACCTGCACCTTGATGGTGTCGAGCATTCCGTCGCGATTGACGATGATAAGGTATTGAGGAGCAAACTCTTGAAGGCTGAGGATTACGCTCTCTATCTGACTTGGGAATACATTGATGCCACGGATGATGAGCATATCATCGCTTCGGCCAAGGATTCGACCCATTCTGACTGCTGTTCGTCCGCAATCACAACGGCCGTATGTGAGTGTGGTGAGGTCTTTCGTACGGTAGCGGAGAAGTGGCATTCCTTCCTTTGAGAGAGTGGTGAATACGAGTTCGCCCACTTCGCCCTGACCCACTGGCTTGAGGGTTTCGGTGTTGATGAGTTCTGGGAAGTAGTGGTCCTCACAGATATGTGAACCGTGTTGGCACTGGCATTCGTAACTTACGCCAGGACCGGTCACTTCGCTCAATCCATATATATTGTAAGCCTTGAGGCCAAGACGCTCCTGAATCTCATCGCGCATGCTCTCGGTCCATGGTTCGGCTCCGAATGCACCTATGCGAAGGCGGATGTCCTTCTTGTTGATGCCCATCTTCTCCATTGTCTCTGCAAGATAGAGAGCATAGGAAGGAGTGCAGGCAATGCCGGTGACTCCAAGGTCGGTGAGAAGGCGGATGTGCTTCTCGGTGTTGCCGGTAGATGTAGGGAGAACGGTTGCACCGAAGTTCTCAACGCCATAATGGGCTCCAAGTCCGCCAGTGAACAATCCGTAACCATAAGCTACAGAGAAGAGGTCGTCGCGTGTGACACCGAATGCAGCCAGACAACGGGCAAACGATTCGCTCCACACTCCAATGTCCTTGCGTGTATAACCTACGATGGTAGGCTTGCCAGTCGTTCCACTCGATGCATGGATGCGGACAATCTCACTTTTTGGAGCAGCCTGAAGGCCGAAAGGATAGTTGTCGCGAAGATCTTGCTTCGTAGTGAAAGGCAACTTCTGGATGTCTTCGATGGTGCGGATATCATCTGGACGGATGTCCATTTCCTGCATCTTGTTGCGATAGAATGGCACATTATGATAAACATAGTCCACCACCTTACGCAATCGCTTTCCCTGTAGAGCGCTCATCTCGTCGCGGCTCATACATTCTTTATTTGGATTCCAAATCACCTTATTTTCTATTATTTAATATAAAATCTTATTTACTTATTGACCCGTTGACTTCCCACTATAAGTGGGCAAGGGGTCTTCTAATTATTCTCAGCAAATACTTTCATACGCTCATCGAGCAAATCGTACTGATTGTCGCGGATGAACGAAGTACAGATACGGAGACCTTGCTGATTGCTTCCCGTAGTGTCGAGAGCAATGGCACTCACACCATAATACATCAGTTCGCGCGAAAGCTGACTGCCCGTCATCTGCTTATAACCAATCGTGAAGTAGAATCCATCGGCCAATGGTTCGCCCATGTCTGTATCATAAACGATGTGGAAACCATGACGGAGGAAAATCTCCTTCAACTTGCCTGCACGTCGACCATATTCGCTGATTTCGCTTCGGAAGTCGTACACTCCGTCACTGGCAGCCTTGAACATAGCTGCAAGGGCATACTGTGCGCTGTGACTCGTACCACTTGAAAGGGCATAGAGTACGCGATGAATGAATACCGGACCAAACTGACCATTGCGGTAACGCTCTTCAAGTGCAGGATAAGAACGATGGTAGAGGCTGTTGCTGATGCAACTGCATGAAATTCGTTCGCCTGCATAGCTGAATGCCTTGCTGCCGCTTATGAGCAACACGTAATTATCTGTATAGCGTGCCACTGTTGGCTGATAAGGTGGCTCGAATGGAGTGCTGAGGTTCTTGCGGAAGTCCATGGCAAAATAGGCCAAGTCTTCAAGTACGATTACATCGTATTTTGTAGCCAACTCGCCAATGGTCTTGAGTTCCTCTTCCTGAAGGCAAATCCAACTTGGATTGTTTGGATTGCTATAGATGATTGCAGCTATATTGCCTTTGCTCAGATAACTCTCCAACTTTGGACCAAGCTTCTCACCACGGAAATCGTACACGTCGAATGTTTCGTAAGGTGCTCCCATGACCGTACACTGTTGTTTCTGCACTGGGAAACCAGGGTCGATGAAGAGGATGGTGTTCTTCTTTGGGTCGGTTTGGTAGCAAGTGAGGAACGAAGCGTATGTGCCTTGCATACTTCCGCATGTAGGTACGCAACCTTCAGGAGCCACATCCACACCTATGAATGCCTTGATGAATCGTGATGCTTCTTCCTTGAGTTCGGGAATACCATTGATGTTTGGATAGAGGCGGGCAATTCCGTTTTGAAGTGCTTCTACCTGTGCCTTTACTCCATAGGCAGATGGTTGAAGACCAGGAACTCCCATTTCCATCTTAATGAATTCAACGCCCGATTGCTTTTCGGCCATTTGGGCAATTGCCACTACTTCGCGGATTGTAGCCTTTGCAAAGTCGGCAATTCCAAAGTCGCTTATGGCCTTGTCGATGAGTTGCTTATTGATTGGAGTTGGTTTCATCGTCTTTGTGTGTTTTGGTTGTTATCGTTATTTGTTGGCAAGTCCGAGGTCGAATGCCTTGAGGTTGGATTCTACCACTGCCTCACCCTTTGATGCGAAAACTCGCTTCACAGCTTCACGGAGTTCGTCGGCTGAAAGAATCTCAATGTATGAAGCGGCCATTCCGAGGAGAATCACGTTGGCACCCTTTGGCATCTTCTCTTCCTTTGCAATGGTTTCGATGTCGAGACGTACCACATTCTTCATTCCGTCGAGTTCGTCCATGAGTTTCTGCTCGTCAGGATAGTTTGGTATGTTGACGAATGGATGTGAACTGGTCACGATGACTCCGTTTGGCGCAAGATAAGGCACATAGCGAAGGGCTTCCATTGGTTCCATCGCGATGATGAGGTCGGCCTTTCCCTTTGGAATGAGGTCGCTGTAGATTTCTTCAGTGGAAAGACGGAGATTGCTCTGAACGTCGCCACCTCTTTGGCTCATTCCGTGTACTTCGGCTTGCTTGAGTTGGATGTCAGCCTTTGTGGCTGCCTCGCCTATGATTGTGGCGATACTGAGGATTCCCTGTCCGCCTACACCTGCAAGTATGATATCTTTTTTCATTTCTGTGCCTCCTTCTTTTGTTGACGAAGTTTACGAGCATGTGTCTGAATGCATTCACGTCGTGGAATGATTACGCTCACGCCCTTATAGTTGATTTCATCACGTAGTGTCTGGGTGATTTCTTCCATATTCTTTGGAAGAGGAACTACCACCTTCACGTGTTCAGGGTCGACTCCAAGACCGAGACAAATCTGCTCGAACTTGTTGGTTCCGGCTGAATCCTGACCGCCAGTCATTGCTGTGGTGAGGTTGTCGCTTATGATGATTGTGATGTTGGCATTATCGTTGACGGCATCGAGAAGGCCTGTCATTCCTGAATGTGTGAATGTAGAGTCGCCAATGACTGCAATTGCTGGGAACACACCTGCATCGGCTGCTCCCTTTGCCATTGTGATTGATGCTCCCATATCCACACAACTGTTGATTGCTTGGAATGGAGGCAGAGCTCCGAGTGTGTAGCAACCAATATCTCCGAAAACGCGTGCACCTTCGTATTCGCCTACCACTTGCTTGAGGGCTGCATAGACGTCTCTGTGTCCGCATCCTTGGCAAAGTGCTGGAGGACGGCCAACTACATTGATTGGGCTGTTGGCAAGTTCTTCTTCTGCTCCATCTGGTTTGCCGCAAAGACCTGCTGCAACATTATCAGGATTGAGTTCTCCGGTGCGAGGCAGACGACCTGTAAGGCGTCCACTGACTGGATAATCTGCAGAGAGAATGCCCTTTACCTGCTCTTCAACGAATGGCTGTCCGTCTTCTACAACGAGGATTTCATCGCTTTCGCTTGCCAATTGCTTCACTGCATCCACTGGAAGTGGGTACTGAGAAACCTTCAAAACTGAAATGTCCTTCATTCCTGCTTCCATCACATAGTTGTAGCCAATACCGCATGCAATCACACCGAGGCGATTGCGTGAGATATTCTTGCGCATGTACTTTGATGATTCGGCTGCTTGGAGCAAATCAGGTTGCTTGCTGATGAGGCTTGCATATTGGCGGCGTGCAATGGCTGGAAGGAGCACCCAGTGTTTGCCTTCATCTGGATTGAAAGCATTCTGGCTTGATGGTTCGCCTACCTTTACGGCTGCACGAGAGTGGGCCAAACGAGTGACTACTCTCAGCAATACAGGCAACTTCAGTGATTCCGACAACTGGAATGCATCGGCTACCATATCGTAGGCCTCTTGCTGATTGGATGGCTCAAATATAGGAATCATGGCAAACTTGCCATAGAATCGGCTGTCTTGTTCGTTTTGCGATGAGTGCATCGAAGGGTCGTCGGCAGCAAGAACTATAAGTCCGCCATTGACGCCTGTAACTGCTGAATTGACGAAAGCATCGGCACATACATTCATTCCGACGTGTTTCATACAAACCAAGGCACGCTTGCCGGCATACGACATTCCGAGGGCTGCCTCCATGGCTGTCTTCTCGTTTGTACACCATCTGCTTCTGATGCCTCTTTCCTTTGCTAAAGGACTGTTTTGGATGAATTCCGTAATCTCCGTTGAAGGAGTGCCTGGATAGGCATACACGCCTGAAAGACCTGCATGCAATGCTCCGAGGGCAATGGCTTCATCGCCTAACAATAATCTTTTTTCCATATTATATCTTTTAATGTAGGGAACTTCGTACGGTAGCGGTTGAGCTGATCCATATCGATTTCACCTGTAATTGCACATTCTTTTCCGTCTTCTGGCGATTCGGCCAATATGTGTCCGTAAGGATGAACTATCTTTGAACCTCCGAAATAAACTCCCCAATCGTCGTTGCCTACACGGCTGCAAGCAGCAACGAAACATTGGTTTTCAATTGCACGAGCCGGAATCAGAGTGTCCCAAGCCAATCGGCGGGCAAGTGGCCACTCGGCAGAATAGATGATAAGGTCGTAAAGTGCATTTCCCTCATCGTCCATACTGTTTCGGCACCACATTGGGAAACGAAGGTCGTAACAAACTTCAAGCAGAATCTTCACTCCTCTGAATTCTACGATCACTCTTTCTGTACCGGCTGTATAATTGTCGGATTCGCCTGCATAGAGGAAGAGGTGGCTCTTGTCGTATGTGGTTACCTTACCATCTGGTTCCACGAAAAACATTCTGTTGTAGAACTTTCCCCCGTCTTCTATTGCAATACTTCCACAAATGGCTGCGTCCATTTCCTTTGCCTTGCGAATCATCCATTTCACCGTGTCAGTGTCTGCTGGTTCGGCCAACCCAACTGGCTTGGTGATGAATCCAGTAGAAAACATTTCTGGCAAGAGGTATAAATCGGCACCCGGATTGGCGCTGATGATGCTATCGGCTCTTTCCACATTGGCTTGAGGATTTGCCCATGCAATATCGTGTTGTACTAATGTTATCTTCACGTTTTATTTTGTTTGGAATTGCAAAAATACAAAAAAATAGTATATTCTCAATATTTTAAGCAAAAAAATGTAGTTTTAATGTATTTTACATTATTCTTTGTGGCAATATATGCAGTTTGGATTGACATTTATCCAATACAAGCCAATAAAAAAAACATTATAATGTTTGACCCTTTTTCTTATGGTTCGTGAGGTCATTTCTTATAATGTTTGACCCTTTTTCTTATAATGTTTTGGTGCTCGAACCATAATGTTTTTTTAAGCATAAAAAAAGTAGACCAACTTCACAGCTAGTCTACCCCAAAAAATATATCTACAAAATTAACATGTACTATTTTATATATGGCTTGTGAGCCACATTTTTTTGTATCACACTGCAAAGATATAATAATCTTTCCGAACAACCAAATATTTTTGTAAAAAAGTGGTGCCGAACTGTTACTTTTTATGCCGAACCCAATTTTACTTGTCTGCTTGTCCCCAAAAAGTTTACAACACCTTCTTGAATACCTCGCGATACGAACGGTCGGTTTCATAAGTGTGAGCTCCATGACGAGTGGCACTGTGAACCGGAGTCATATAATCCCCATATTCAGCCGTTAGCATGCTATCGTATGCAGCAGGAATCGGAACCTCAAGCCATTCGAATTTCGTTAGGACGGTTTCCTTATAATCGCTCACGGCTCTAACCACTGAATAGTTCTTGTATCCAATCGGGCAACAAACCACAGCCCTGTCTTCCTTATACCTCCTCAATTCGTCTTCAAACTGGGCGTATAACCATTTGTCCGACAGGCACTTAGTGTTGTTCCTGCAATACTTGTACCAACCCTCTGGCAAGTGGCGGAAAACCTTTTGAGTGAACTTGATTCTTTGCTTCATTTTGCGAAGTTTCTGTTCGTGTTTTCTGATAGCTCGAGGGTTGTTTGGAAGATAATCCAAAGGGAAAATATCAAGGAAAATGCCTCGGCAATAACGAGCCAAATCGGCCGAATTGTATTCGGCACTTTCAACGTTTCGAATCTGAATGTGGCGATGATTATAGTGGGGGTCGGTATAGAAGTTTTGGAAGAAATGAGGATGCGTAAACTCTTGAGGACCAACCTCTTGCAACTTGTCAAAGTCGGCACGAGGCATCACGACATCAATATCATCGTCCCAAGGAATGTAACCATGATGCCTTACTGCTCCGATGAGGCTTCCGCCTTCCATCCAAAAGCGAAGACCATACTTCTCGCAAACTCGTTGCAATTCCTGAAGCATATCCAACTGAACCGCCCACACCTTCTTCATATGGGCAGAGACAGTGTAGCCGTCCCTTGTTTCCTCATCAAGAAATCCCTGAGGAGGATTGTTCTTTAGTATCATAACTACCTTTCAAATAAGTGTACCTTCCCCACAATGAGGGAGAAGATACACCTTATATTATATTATTATATATATACTGACTGATGAAGGCATAAGCATTAGCAAACCGTACTGCCTGGCTTTACCTCATGCTCAACGGTTGTCACGCTTATAGTTCCGTCCCAATCCTCGGCTGAGAGAATCATTCCCTCACTGACAAGGCCGTTCTTGAACTCGCGTGGAGCCAAATTGGCAATGAAGAGGACTTCCTTACCCAGCAATTGCTCTGGTTCGTACCATTGGGCAATGCCACTGACGATTGTGCGCTTCTGTAATCCATCGTCGATGAGGAATCGAAGGAGCTTCTTCATCTTTGGCACTCGTTCGCATTCGAGAACCTTACCTACACGGATGTCCAACTTCTGGAAGTCGTCGAACTGAATGTTTTCCTTTACAGGTTGTGCATGCCAAGTTTCTGCCTCATTTGCCTTCTTTGTGGCTTCGAGTTTGTCGAGCTGGCTCTGGATAACATCGTCCTCAATCTTTTGGAAGAGAAGTTCTGGTTCGCCGAGTTGCTTGCCTGCAGGCAATAAGCCCATACTTCCGAGTTCTTCCCAACGGAACGAATCCATGCAAAGCATTTCACGAAGTTTCTTCGAAGAGAATGGGAGGAATGGCTCGAAAGCAATTGCAAGATTTGCAGTGAGCTGGAGAGATATATTGATTATTGTCTTCACGCGCTCAGGGTCGGTCTTGATAAGTTTCCAAGGCTCTTCGTCAGCAATGTACTTGTTGCCGATGCGGGCAAGATTCATTGCTTCCTTCTGGGCATCGCGGAACTTGAACTGGTCGAGCAAAGCTTCTACCTTCTGCTTCACATCCTTGAATTCGTCGATTGTGGCTTTGTCATAATCTGTGAGTTCGCCACACTGAGGAACAAGTCCGTTGTAGTATTTCTTTGTGAGCTGGAGGGCACGGTTTACGAAGTTACCATATACGGCAACAAGTTCATTGTTGTTGCGTGCCTGATAGTCCTTCCAAGTGAAGTCGTTGTCCTTTGTCTCTGGAGCATTAGCTGTAAGAACATAGCGGAGGACATCCTGCTTGCCAGGCATATCCTCAAGATATTCGTTGAGCCAAACTGCCCAATTGCGGCTTGTACTGATTTTGTCGCCTTCGAGGTTGAGGAATTCGTTTGAAGGTACATTGTCAGGAAGAATATAATCTCCGTGAGCTTTGAGCATAGAAGGGAATACGATGCAGTGGAACACGATGTTGTCCTTACCGATGAAATGAATCATACGGCAATCTTCATCCTGCCACCATTGCTGCCACTGACCATACTTATCTGGATTGGCATCGCAGAGTTCCTTTGTGTTTGAAATATAGCCAATAGGGGCATCAAACCAAACATAAAGCACTTTGCCTTCTGCTCCTTCCACTGGAACTGGGATACCCCAATTGAGGTCGCGAGTGACGGCACGTGGTTTCAAACCGCCATCGAGCCAACTCTTGCACTGCCCATATACATTTGGACGCCATTCCTTGTGTTCGTTGAGAATCCATTGTTCGAGCCACTGCTGATACTGGTCGAGAGGCAAGTACCAATGCTTTGTCATCTTCTTTACGAGAGGATTGCCAGTGACTGCATTGTATGGGTTGATGAGTTCGTCAGGTGAAAGAGTGCTTCCACACTTTTCACACTGGTCGCCATAAGCTTCTGGTGCATGACAGCGAGGACATTCTCCACGGATGTTTCTGTCAGTGAGGAATTCGCCTGCCTGCTCGTCATAGTATTGTTCGCTTTCGCTTTCCACGAACTTACCTTCATCATAGAGTTTGCGGAAGAAATCGGCAGCAAACTTATGATGAATAGCAGAAGTGGTGCGGCTGTAAACATCGAATGAAATGCCGAACTCTTCGAATGATTTCTTGATAATATTGTGGTAACGATCCACAACATCCTGTGGAGTGCAACCTTCCTTGCGAGCTCTGATAGTTACTGGAACTCCGTGTTCATCACTACCTCCAACAAAGAGTACGTCCTGGCCTTTGAGTCGGAGATAACGTGCATAGATATCGGCTGGTACGTACACTCCGGCAAGGTGGCCTATGTGAACTGGTCCGTTTGCATAAGGAAGTGCTGAGGTTACCAGCGTTCTTTTATATTGCTTCATATCTCTATATGTGTGTTTGTTAAATTAGTTATATCCAGTTTGCTTGACATCTATTTGTGTACGAGTGTACCTATGTCTTCGCCTTCCATCACCTTCTTCAGGTTGCCTACGATATCCATGTTGAACACATAGATAGGAAGGTCGTTTTCCTTACACATTGTAGTAGCTGTAAGGTCCATCACGCGAAGATTCTTATTATAGATTTCGTCGAATGTGATTTCGCTGTACTTTGTGGCAGTTGGGTCTTTCTCGGGATCGGCTGTATAGACTCCGTCAACTCGAGTGCCCTTAAGCATTACATCGGCTTCGATTTCGATGCCTCGAAGTGAACTGCCTGTATCTGTAGTGAAGTAAGGACTTCCGGTTCCACAAGAGAAGATAGCCACTTCTCCGCGTTCCATTGCTTCAATTGCTTTCCACTTTGTGTAGAATTCGCCTATTGGTTCCATTCGTATGGCTGTCAGTACGCGACTCTTGCAACCGATTGCTCCGAGTGCACTGCTGAGTGCAAGTGAGTTGATTACAGTGGCACACATTCCCATTTGGTCGCCTTTTACTCGGTCGAATCCTTTTCCTGCACCACTCAATCCGCGGAATATGTTGCCTCCGCCGATTACAATACCTATCTCCACTCCCATGTCGTGAACTTCCTTGATTTGCTGAGCATATTCATTGAGACGGTTCACGTCGATGCCATAGTTCTGTTCGCCCATAAGACTTTCGCCACTGAGCTTAAGCAATATTCTTTTGAATTTAGCCATATTTTGATTTTATTTCATCTGACCATTGCGGCTACCGCCAGTCCAATTGTCAGTTCCTATCTTTGGTGTGCCGGCTGTGTATGTGATGTTTCCTCCTATTTGGTTGAGTGTACCAATGATATGAAGAGGAAGTGCGGCAGAATTGTTGACTGTAATCTTAATGTCTCCGTTTGAGATTTCTACATCCTTATCTCCACGAATACCTGTGCAATAGCTTTGGTCCTTTGTGTAAGTACCTGCATCGAGGGTTACATCGATTGTTGTTCCCATGAAGAAGAGGTCGCCACCATTGCGGACAGTGTCAGTAACCTTTGTATTCTTCTTACCCTTGACGAGTTTTGAACCTTCGCCAGAGATTGTCGCTACGATTGTACCACCAGAGAATGTTGCGGTGTAGCATGAACGGATTGCTTCGCAGAGGCGGCCCTTCACGTTGATGTTCATCTGGCCGTTGCTCATCTTGAAGATACTGTCGCACTTGATTGCAGAAACGTCTTCGCTTGTTACAGCGAGGTTGAGTGTACCACCCTTGATGTTTACACAACCATAATCATCTGAATCGATGCAGTCGCCGCCAACATTTTCCATGTTGATTGTACCACCGTTGATTTTGAAGAAGTTGTTGTCGCCGTCGCCCTTCAAGCCTTTTCCACAGTGGATTCCGTCGCTCATGGCCTTGAGGATGTTGATTGTTCCGGCCGACTTCTTGATTTCGATATATTCCTTTGCACAAAGTGCATGCTTTGTATTTCCGGTAATGTTGAGAGTACCGCCACCCTTGATTTCAAGGTGTCCCTTTGTGTAGAAAGCTCCCTTGTGGGCACCGTTTGCACAGTCGGCAATGTTGTTTACGGTTCCGTCCTTGAGAAGGAGGTCGATGCGCTTACCACATTCAATATCGATAGCTCCGCCCTTTGTGTTGGTGAGGTCAAGTCCGGCAAGTTCTAGAGTGAGCTTGTATTCACCGTTGATTGTGAGCGAACCGCTTGTGGATGTTCCCGAAACGGAATAGAGGTATTCGTCAGTTGTGTTGGTGTTTGTGATAGTTACATTTGCACCATTTACTGAAGAAGTTACTCCGGTGAAAGATTCCGGGATTGTGACAGTGGCTGTGGAACCGTTGTAGACAATCTTAATCTGTGGGAACTGTGGTTCTGCGAATACTATACTGTCGATATCTTCTGAGAGATAGTTCTCGAGTCCGATGTTTATGCTTCCGTCGGCACAAGGAGTGATGTCTCCGAGTGTGTCGAGTTGGAAAACATCATAAGTGTAACCTTCGCAAACGTATATTTTATTCTGTGCATGCAAAGCACACATAGTGCTGAGCAAAGCAATCAAAGTCAGAGTTATTCGTTTCATTTAACAAGTACTTTTTGTCCGTTTATGATATAGATTCCCTTAGTTGGTCGTTCTACCTTACGTCCGGTGAGGTCGAAGATTTCCTTGGATTCCTGTTTCTTGTCTTTTTCCACGCCACGGATTGCGAGTGGTGTGGTGCTGAAGTACATGCGGTTGATATTCTGCATTGCTTCTTCTGTCTTGGTGCCGTCTTTCTTGGTGAGTACAACCTTACCATTCTCGAAGGTAATCTTCTGCATGTTCTTGAGTTCGTAACCTGTCTCGCCTGATGTTGCCTCTACATAGAGGTTGTATTCTTCTTGTGCAAATGCTGTCACTCCGAGTGTGAGTGCAAGTGCCATTGTTATGATTCTTTTCATGTTCAATTCTTTTGTTTTTCTGTGTAAAATTAGTTGTATGTTTTGTTTTGATTAGAGTTCAAACTTATAGCCAAGACCTACAATGTGTCCGTTCACTTCATCGTCGTTGTCTTTAGTAGTGTAGCGATAGTAGACGGAGAGTTTGTTTTTCTTGTTGATTTTGAGGTCATAGCCTACTGTGAATTTCCACTTGTTGGCTGTGTAGTTGAGTCCTACTCCGTAGTCGACTGATGCGAAGAGGTCGATTGGGAAGTTGCGGATGTCGTAGCTTGCAGAGAGTTTGCTTCGGAGAGTGGTTCTGTCCTTGCGATACTTCTGGTCGACATCTTTGTTGAGAGTCTTTCCGATTACATTTCCTTCAGCATCCTTGTAGTCTTCGCCCATGTATTCATCGTTATACTGCCAAGGAGTTGTCTGCCAATCGATGGTTCCATCAGGGAGTTCAGGGCTGTTGTATTCGTCGATGCGCCACTTTGTGCGGTTTGTTGATGCGTTGCAATAGTGGCCGTATTGTACGGTTTCCTTCAGAGAGAACGACCAACGCTTGTTTGGGTCGTAGCTTGCATTGAGGCCTACATTGATGCGGTAGCGGTTGCGCCAATACTTTTCGGAGATGTTGTAGCCTTTCTGGTCGCCTACGTTGAAGTAGCCGAGGTCGACGAGTTCGTCGGTTGCATCGAAGTACTTAACGTCTTTTTCCTGGAGCTTTTGGGTCCAGAGGTATTCGAATCCTGCACTTGATTTGAGTGAGAATTTCTTGTCAGTTGTTTGGTAGAGCTTATATGAAAGTGCTGCTCCCACTGTGTAGCGGTCGATGTCTTCAGCATCGTTTTGGGTACGCATTCCGGCTTCCATTTCGAGTTTGAGTCCGGATGCTATCTTTGTTTCGCCTTCGACTGAGAGGTCGTAACCGAAGTCGTCGTCTTGTGCCAATGCTGTGGTTGGCGCGAGAAGGCTTGCGAAGCAGAGTGCTGCAATGGCCTTGAACCAGCGGTTGCTGTTAGTTTTCATCATAGTGTGGTATTGTTTTAATCGTAAAGTTTTGGCATCTTCTGGAGTGTGTCGTCGTTGTCCTTGTCGTCTACTTCTGTGTAATAGACTTTGAGGAGGGCCATGTCTTTGAGGAAGTCGAGGCTGCCGACGGATACTTCCTTTATGTTGAGGCCTGTGCGAACCTTGAGGTCTTCGATGAGTTCCTGACGCTTGTCGGGCTGGATGAGGTCGATTTTATCGTACTTGATGTACTTTGTGCTGTAGCTTGTTACCCATTTTCCGCCTTCGGCAATCCAGATTACTGCTATGAAGATGATGTTGGTGACGAGGAGTTCAACGATTGATGTCAATTCAGGAGCGAAGAAGTCGGGGTGTTTGCCTGAAATATCGGCTGTCCAAGCGAGTCCGTTGATTGCTGCGAGTGAGATTACGAGGAAGAGGTAGGTCATTTCGCGGATAGGAACGGATTCGGTTCTGTAGCGCATGATGCAGAAGATTGCGAAGAGTCCCATCGCAATACCGGTTTTCAGTTTGGCGTCGCCCATGAGGTGTATGAGCATGAAGATTCCGAATCCCACGAGGATGTAGGTGAAGAAGAAGTCGACTCTACGGCTCTTTGGGAAGTAGAAACCTCGTGCAATGATGATTGTGAAGGCTGTGTTGATGATAAATCTGAAGAGCAAGTCTAAGATTCTGCATGAGTCACTGCTGAGAAGTGACATGAAGTCGTTGATTGATTCCATTTGTTTTAGTGTATAATTTTAAGTTGTTATTCTATTCCTTGAATTTCTCTTTGTTTTGTTTGTTATTGTTTGCTTGAAAACGGACCGCGAAACTTGACATCATTTCTCGCGAAACTTTTTTCAGGCTCTTTCGTCTTCTCCTTCGTGTTCTGTCAGGTAGCGTTCGTCGGCATTGATTTTGGCGAGGTTCCTGACTTTTCGCTTGAAGTTGTTTTGCTTGAGTCCTGGGTCGGTCCAAACCATTCCTATGCAGCATTTGCTGAATCCCGTTGGGTGGATGTGGAGGTCGCGGAGGAGTGAGCAGATTGGTGAGTAGACGTTTCCGTCGCGCTTGAGTTCGATGATTACGAGTTGGTCGCTGTCGGCGTCGTTGTTTGTCTCGAAGTTGTGGAAGCGGATGTTGAAGTCGATTGTGAGTCGTTCGGTCTTCGCGTTGTTCACGAGTGTGATTCGGTCGAAGAGGTTCTGTACTACCATGTGCATCGAATTGAAAGGCATCTTAGCTTTCTTCATCACGAGTTCTCCTGCTCCTTCGGCTTGTTGTGCGGTTTCGAGTGAAGGCACTTGTATGCGTTTCTTCTTTGTTCTCCCGTGGTTGTTTTTGTTTTTCACCTCGAGGAATGTGAGGTCGCCGCTGGTGAGATAGGTTCTGACTCTCACTTTCACGCGCTTTGCCCGTTTGTTGTGGTGCATGAGGTACATGGTGTGAGTGTCAGTATCGAAATAAGTTGTACGATAAGGGCAGATTGTGGTTGTTCCGATGGTTTGGACGAAGTATTTGCCCTGTACCATCTGGAGCAAGTCGATGAGTTGTCGTTTTGTTGCCACATACTTGGTATCGAGTCGGTTCATGAGTTTAATCGACTCCATTTGTTCAAGTGTGATAGGTGGCAATGTCTCGAGCAACTGTTGAATCTTTTTATCCTTGTTGTCCATTTTCGATACTTTGAAGCGCCTTATTCTTTTTTTGTTTTTGCAGGTAAATACCTGCGCTATTCGTTGCAAATTTAGACTTTTTATTTTAATCTCAACATATTTTTCACGGTTTTTTGCATAAATCGCCAAACTTTTTCCATGTTCAACGAATTATTTATATCTTTGCAATGGATTTTGAAATGATAAAATGAAAGAATTTGTAATCTCGGAAGCAAAAGTTGAAACTGCCGTTATCGTCGGTTTGGTCACTCCATACCAAAATGAGAGGAAGACAAAGGAATATCTCGACGAGTTGGAATTTCTTGCCGATACAGCCGGAGCCAAGGTCGTGAAACGATTCACTCAGAAGGTGAACGGCCCAAGCAGTGTGACCTATGTGGGCACTGGAAAATTGGAGGAAATCCGTGATTTCATCAAGGCAGAAGAAGATGAAGAGAGAGAAGTGGGGATGGTGATTTTCGACGACGAACTCTCGGCCAAGCAGATAAGGAATATCGAAAAGGAACTGCAAGTGAAGATTCTCGACCGCACTTCGCTCATTCTCGATATCTTCGCAATGAGGGCACAGACAGCCACAGCCAAGACTCAGGTGGAACTGGCTCAATACAAATATATGCTCCCTCGACTCACCCGACTCTGGACTCACCTTGAGCGTCAGCGAGGCGGTAGTGTGGGACTTCGCGGACCTGGTGAAACCCAACTCGAGATGGACCAACGAATCATCCGCAACCGAATGGCTCTGCTAAAGCAGCGACTGAAGGAAATCGACACTCAGAAGACTACTCAGCGCAAGAATCGTGGTCGACTTATCCGTGTGGCTCTTGTGGGTTATACCAATGTTGGAAAGTCCACCCTTATGAACCTTCTCTCAAAGAGTGAAGTGTTTGCCGAAAACAAGCTTTTCGCCACTCTCGACACCACGGTCCGAAAGGTCATCATCGACAATCTTCCGTTCCTTCTCAGCGATACGGTTGGATTCATCCGCAAACTCCCAACCGACCTCGTCGATTCGTTCAAGTCGACACTCGATGAAGTGCGCGAAGCCGACATTCTCATCCATCTCGTAGATATTTCCCATCCCGATTTCGAGGAGCAGATCCGAGTGGTGGAGAAGACTCTTGCCGACCTTGGAGCCAGTGAGAAACCGATGATGATTGTCTTCAACAAAATCGATGCCTACACTTGGGTGGAAAAGGAAGCCGACGACCTCACTCCAAAGACTCGCGAAAACATCAGCCTCGACGAACTCATGGCCACTTGGATGGCAAAGCTCGGCGACAGTTGCTTCTTCATTTCCGCCAAAACGGGCGATAATATCAAGGAGTTGAAGGACCTCATGTACAAGAAGGTTCGCGAACTCCACGTACAGAAATATCCATACAACGATTTCCTCTATCAGCACTATGAGGAAGAGGAATAACCCTACATATAATATATAAATATGAGAAACCTGACAAATACAGAAATAGCAATCCTTGAACAGCAAGGATGTACGGCAGAAGATTGGATGCAAATCCTTGTGGCCGATGATTTTCAGGCCAATCGCATCAGCCGAGTCAACTTCTTCGGACACATCGTCATCGGTTCGCTCCTTGGGATGGTCACAGTGGAAGAGGGTTTCCAGCGCCCTTGCGGCATCTATAATGCCACATTGAAGGACGTTTCCATTGGTGATGGTTGTTTCATCGAGAATGTTGGAGGCTACATTGCCGACTATTCCATTTCCGACCATTGCTACATTGCCAACATCGGAATCATGACCACTCAGGGCATTCCTGCCTTTGGCAACGGAACGGTTGTTTCTGTTCTCAACGAAGGTGGCGACGGCAATGTCGTGATTTACGACCGCCTTACAGCTCAGATTGCTTGGCTTATGCTCCATGATGAGAGTGTTCGCCAGATGGCACTTCGTGAAATCGCTTCGCGTCCACAGATGGACAAGGGCGAAGTGGGCGAGGGTTGCCGAATCGTGGGAGTGAAGGAAATCCAGAATGCCCTCATTCAGTCATATTGTGAGATTCAGGGAGCTTCACGCCTGTCGAATGTTACGCTTCTCAGTAGCGACGATGCTCCTACATATATCGGAACCGACACAATCATCGAAAACACGGTTGTTGCCCTTGGAGCCACAGTTACCGACGGAGCCAAGGTGGATAATTGTTTCGTAGGCGAATCGGTTCATATCGGTAAGGGTTTCTCGGCCGAGGCAAGTCTTTTCTTTGCCAACAGCTATATGGACAACGGCGAATCGTGTGCCGCCTTCTGTGGTCCGTTCTCTTGTTCCCACCACAAGTCGACCCTTCTCATCGGAGGTCAGTTCTCGTTCTACAATGCCGGTTCGGGCACCAATCAGAGCAACCACGCCTACAAGATGGGGCCAATCCATTGGGGAATCCTCGAACGCGGAGCCAAGACAGCATCTGGTTGTCATATTCTTTGGCCTGCACATATCGGAGTGTTCTCGATGGTGATGGGCAAGGTAGCCGAGCATCCACGCATTCAGAATCTTCCTTTCTCTTATGTTATTTCCACAAGAGAGAAGACTTATATCGTACCGGGAATCAATCTCCGTACCGTAGGTACATGGAGGGATGTGGGCAAATGGCCAAAGCGTGATGGCCGTCCACAACTTGCCCGCCGCGACATCATCAACCATTCGTTCCCAAATCCTTATATCATCCAGTTTGTCTATGCCGGAATCGAACTCTTGAACACACTTGTAGAGCAGCAGGGTAAAGATGCCGACGAATACAAGTTCGAGGGATGTTACATCAAGCGTCGTGCCCTCTTGGCTGGATTGAAATACTATCAGTTGGCTCTCCGTCTCTATCCATCCGCTAAGCCAACCGACGAATGGCTCGACCTCGCAGGAATGATTGCTCCGAAGAAGCAAATCGACGACCTCCTGACCGACATAGAAGAAGGTGATGTGAAGACCTCCGACGAGGTGGTTAGTCGCCTCCAAACTCTCAATCGCGACAATCGCTATCAGTATAGTATTGTGCAGACAATCGACTATGCCGAGGCCCACGACGAATGGCTCGATATGGTTCGACGCGATGCTGAGAAAGAGTTTGAAATGGGTGATGTGGATGAGCAGCAATTGAAGGAATTCCTCGAGAAACTAAAGTAAGAGGTTCAAGGTTCCAAGTTCAAGGTTCAAAGTCTCGCTGACCGCTGATAGCTGACATTAATAAATATATAACAATATGAAAAAATTAATTCTTTTGGCAATCAGTGCATTGATGCTCGTTGCCTGCAACAAAGACTATGAGAGTGTGAAGGACGATCCAATGGACGCCCGCATCTACACACTCGACAATGGTTTGAAAGTTTATCTCAGTGTCAATAAAGACCAACCACGCATTCAGACCTACATCGCAGTGCGTGTTGGTGGTAAGAACGACCCAAGCGAAACCACAGGTCTTTCCCACTATCTCGAACACCTCATGTTCAAGGGAACCAGTTCGTTTGGTACTTCCAACTACGAAGCAGAGAAGCCTCTCCTCGACGAAATTGAGAATCTCTACGAAGTCTATCGCACAAAGACCGACTCCGAAGAGCGCAAGGCCATCTATCATCAGATCGACAGCATTTCGTATGCTGCTTCCAACTATGCCATTGCCAACGAATACGATAAGCTCATGGCAGCCATCGGTTCCAACGGTTCGAATGCCTACACAAGCGACGACGTCACTTGCTACACTGAGGACATTCCTTCCAACGAAGTGGAGAACTGGGCAAAGATTCAGGCCGACCGTTTCCAGAATATGGTGATTCGTGGATTCCATACCGAACTTGAAACCGTTTACGAAGAATACAACATCTCTCTCACCGACGATATGCGCAAGGTTTGGGAGTCAATCGGTCAGATACTCTTCCCTAACCATCCATACGGTCAGCAGACAGTCATCGGACTTGGCGACCACCTCAAGAATCCTTCTATCAAGAACATCAAGGAACACTTCGCAAAGTGGTATGTTCCAAATAATGTGGCCATCTGTATGAGTGGTGATTTCGATCCAGAGGAAGTGATGGACATCATCAAGAAGTATTTCGGTCAGTGGCAGCCAAATCCAAATGTGGAAGCTCAGCGTGCCGAACTCCTCAACATCCCTCTCCAGCGCCTCACGGCTCCAGTCGAGAAGGAAGTGATCGGTCCTGAAGCCGAGGAAATTGTCCTTGCATGGGCATTTCCAGGGACAAAGAGTGTAGAGAGCGACTATCTCGAAATCATTGGCGAAATCCTCTCCAACGGCAAGGCAGGTCTTTTCGATATCGACCTCAACCAAGCACAGAAGGTACTCGGAGCAGGCAGTGGAGTGAATGGTATGAGCGACTTTTCCGAACTCCTTGCCCTCGCTTTGCCAAAGGACGGACAGACACTCGAAGAAGTGCGCGACCTCATGCTTGCCGAGATGGACAAGCTCAAGAACGGTCAGTTCGACGATAAGCTTCTCGAGTCGATCATCAACAACATGAAGCTCAACTATATGCGCCAGCTCGAGGACAACGAGTCGCGTGCCGACATGTTCGTTCAGTCGTTTGTCAACGGTACGGAATGGAAGGACGAAGTAGAGAAAATCGACCGCCTCTCCAAGATTTCCAAGGACGATATCGTAGCATTCGCAAAGAAATACATCACCGACGGCTATGCATGCATCTACAAGCGCCAGGGAGTCGACCCTAACGAGAAGAAGATAGAGAAGCCAGCCATCTCCCCAATCGAGATGAACCGCGACAAGCAGAGCGACTTCGTGAAGGCCATCGTCGAGTCGAAGCCAAAGGAAATCGAACCAGTATTCGTTGATTTCGAGAAGGACATGACCATTAAGACCTACGACAACGGCGACGAACTCCTCTACAAAAAAAATGAAACCAACGGCACATTCGTACTCCTCAGTCGTATTGAGCACGGAAGCAAGGCCGATAAGGCACTCTCCACGGCAGCCGACTACATCTCCTACCTCGGTACCGACAAGTTGACTCCAGAGGACCTTCAGAAAGAACTCTACCACCTTGCCTGCAATGCCAGTGTCAGTGTGCTCGCATCCACTTCGTTCATCACCGTTTCCGGTCTTGCCGAAAACATGCCACAAGCCCTCCAGCTCTGTCAGGATTGGATTTCGGGAGCTAAAGCCGATGCAGATGTCTATGCCAATCTCGTAGCCGACGAACTCAAGTCGCGCATCGACGCCAAGACCGACCAGCGCACATGCTTCTCACGCCTCCGTGCCTACGGACAATATGGTCCGCTCAACGAATCGACCAACATCCTCACAGCCGAGGAATTCGCAGCCATGGAGCCACAGCAACTCCTCGACCGCGTGGCCGACCTCATGAACTATAAGAAGACCATCCTCTATTATGGTCCGCTCTCGCTCTCCGAAGTGGAAGAAGCCCTCGCCAGCGAACTCACGGCCACCAACCTCAAGGACGGAATTCATGCCAATGTGTTCGAGACACTCCCAACTCCTAAGAACGAAATCTTCCTTGCCCCTTACGATGCCAAGAACATCTATATGCAAGGCTTCAGTGCGAGCCATGAGACATTCAATGCTGGACTCGAACCAGTGAAGGCCCTCTTCAACGAATATTTCGGAGGAGGCATGAACGGAGTAGTGTTCCAGGAACTTCGCGAATCACGCGGACTTGCCTACAGTGCAGCAGCAGCCTACACCACTCCAGAGTTCCTCCATCAGCCAACCACCTTCTATTCGTACATCATCACCCAAAACGATAAGATGATGGATGCTTTCACCACCTTCGACCAGATTATCGAGCAGATGCCACAATCCCAGCTCGCGTTCAATCTCGCCAAGGAAGCCATCCTCAAGCGCATCGCCACATCCCGCACCATTCGCGAACAAGTGCTCACCAGCTACGTTGCAGCCCGCAACCGAGGACTCGACTACGATATCAACCGCGATATCTACAACCGTGTGAAAGAGATGACACTCGACGATGTGGTCGAATTCCAGAAGAACCATGTTAAGGGCCGCACCTACAAGTATCTCATCCTCGGCAACGAGAAAGAACTCGACATGCAAAAGCTCGGTGAAATCGGCGAAATCCACCGTCTCACCCTCGAAGATATCTTCGGATATTGATTGGCGGTAAGATAGCAGTTAGAAGTTTTTTTAGTATTTCTAGGGCTTCTAGATTTTCTAGCCCACCAACGATGATAACAATGTACGAAACGAAGAGATTGATAATGAGGCGCTGGCAGGAAGCCGATGCAGAAGCCCTCTACAAGTATGCAAGCGACCCCGAGGTAGGTCCGCGAGCCGGATGGCCACCCCATCAGAGTGTAGAAGAAAGTTTGGAGACCATTCGTACAATTTTCGGCGGCGACGGAATGTGGGCGATAGTACTGAAACAGACAGCCGAACCAATAGGGTGTATCGGTTATCTGCCCAAAGGGCAGAGCAATATCGAAGTGGGAACCGCCGAAGCAGAGATAGGCTACTGGGTAGCCCGTCCATATTGGAACCAAGGCATCTGCACCGAATCGCTCAGATGGTTAGTCAGTTATTGTCGTGATGTGATGCATTTCACAACCCTATGGGCAGATTATTTCTTAGACAATCTCGCATCGAGCCGAGTGATGGAGAAGTGTGGATTTGCTGATACAGGCATCGAAACCACATGCCCCACTTTGATGGAAGGCAGCGACAAGCCAACCAGAGTGAAGAAACTATCATTATAAAAGATTACAGAAAAGGGTCAGCACACTCATGGTGTTGGCCCTATTTTCTTATAAGACTTGAGGCAATTTCTTGGATAAACCAAGCGACTTTGTCGATAACTTGGACGAGCCAAGCGACAAATCGATAACTTATAATGTTTGGTCCCTTTTCTTATAATGTTTAGTGCCATTCCTTATAATGTTTTTTTCATTGCAACAATAAGTATATAACAATGATGAAACGGAGCGCGGTTCATGAGGTAAAACACCGCGCTTCATGATGCTTCGGAACGCGATGTTTTTACCAAGATATTAGTTATTAGATATCAGATATAAGTTATGATTAGCGGTTTTGCTTTGCAATAATGTCGGGAGAAAACGAATTTTCGCAAAATCTTTTTTTTCAGGAGAAGCAACAACCCATTTCCCTTCAATAAAATAGTCTTCGTTGCAACATTGTGTATCCATTTTATGGAAAAATTACAAATTCTACATTATCCATTGCACATTATTAATTATTTTCACTATCTTTGCCACCGAAACATAAAACTTTTCCGCTTATGAAGAAGAGTATAAAAACAATCGTGTTGGGAGGAGGCGGATCAGATACCTGTCACTTGACGCTATAGTTTCATCAAGTAATAATCATTTGAAGAAAGATAATATCAAATAAGTGCAGTATAAAATATGGGACTATTATTCGTTATATTATTTTATATAGTATGTATAGGCATTATATTTTTGATACTCGGTATTATAAACCTTATAATTGCTATTATCCTTCGTAAAAAGAAACAATTAAAAACAAGACTATTGGCGTGGTTTCTCGTACCGGGCATAATAATAGGTGGTTTCGGAGCAATGTTTTTCATTGAAAATATTCTATATTCAATAATAACAAATTCCGACATTGGTGTGGGCGACTATGCCAGCGTCAACATCAACGATAAATATAATCTTTACTGGATAGATATTCCTAATTGGGAGATTGGACCAAAAGAATCTTGTGATGGAAAGACATTTCATAACATACAAGAAATCTTGACTATCAACGACACTATAGCATTTACATCCCAAATCAATGGAAGCTCACCAGATTCCACTTATTGTATTCTGACTCAACTCATATCAGACAACGCATTAGCCATTGATTCTGCGAAGTCAACAAAAGTATTATGGGACAAATATGCATTAAAACACAAATATGACCGTAATAAAATCTGCACATGCGATGAATACTATTGGAATAAAAGAAAGTATTTCTTCTGGGGCTCTATTATTCTCAACATTCTATTAATCGTCTTTGCCATTAAAAAGTATGGCAGAAAGTTGTTGTTTAAGAATTCGGAATCATAATAAAAATAAATAATAGAAAATGAAATATATTTTTAAGATTGTTATGACATTATTATTGGCATATGCTATACTAATGTTGTCAATTGACGGATTGTATTCACTGCTGTCCTTGTATCCAGAATCAAATCTCAGTATACTAATTGAAGAAAGAATAATTCCTTACATCATTTGCATTGCATGTAATGTATATGGTATAATTCGTATATGGAATCACAGAAACAACGAATAAAACGGGTCAGTGCCGGTCACTTTATGCCATAATCAACTGATTTATCTATCTTATCTATAGAGGTAACCATGTCACTAATGGCACTTCAGACAAATCGGTATATACGAAAATGGTGACGAACTTCACAGCCCATCACCACCGAGAAATTAACAATTTATCCGAAAACATTATGAAAAAGTCCTTATTATTTATTTCAGGTGTATGTCTGCTAATGACATCCTGTATGTGTAACAAAGTGGTGGTTGGCAACATTAATGAAAGCGAGGAATTGGTACATGTTAAAAGTGTTCACAACATTCATGCTTTGGGATTGGTGGTCAGTCATGACAAAGCGAATAATTACATGGAAGGGATTCCTGATTATGTGATTGAAACAAAAGAGACATTTGGGGATATGTTGTTTTGCTTCTTCACATGTGGCATATTTACACCCAATACTACAAAGTATTATGTACCAAAAAGCAATCCAAATGTTGTAGTTGATAAGAAAATACAATTCAGTAAGGCATATAAAGGCCATCTCAAATAAAGGAGTATCGATTAGACGATGAATAATTAAAAAACACCGATGGAATCGCGATTTTCAGCATTTTCATCGGTGTTTTTATGTTTTTGCCAAAATAATAGCTTTGAACCTTGAACTGCTTAGAATGTGATGGCTGCACCGACGAGGAAGTTGGCTCCTGCTGTGCGATACTGATAATATGTGTCGTAGTCGCGACCGAGGAGATTGTCGCCTTTGGCATAGATGCTGATTCCAAGTGGCAACTGATAGCTGACGGTGGCTCCGAGATTGAGGGTGGTTGGGCGTTCATAAGCCTTGCCGCCCTTGAATGTCTGCAGACGGATGTCGGCTCCTACACGGAGTTCTTTCCATACACGCGCCAAGATGCTGCCCTCGGCTTCTATCTCTGGACGCCAATTGGCTGCAATGGGTTCCCATTCGTCGTCGATGGTCCAGTGGTTCCATCGGGCAGATGCTGTGGCTGTCAACTGATCGCGAAGGGTGTAGCGTGCGGCTGCTCCGGCATAGAGATGATTGCCGTCGGCAAAGAATATGTTGGTGCCTGGGAAGAGTGGGTCGGCATTGTCGGCTATCTCGGCTCGGCCTTCCTGGATGTCGTAACCTGCGAAGAGGTCGGCACTCAATCCGTCGATTGGATGGAATCGGAAACCGGCACGGGCACGGAGTTGGTCGAACTCATTGTCGAGCGACATTTTCCATGAGCGCATCAGGACGGGATAGGTGGTCGGTGCGTCGAAGAGTGGTTGGCAGAGCATCCAATAAGGACTGATCTGTGAGAAGGTGTGGAAATTCTGTGCCACCTCGCCTCCTGTCGCATCGGCATAAATGTCGACCATAGGATGGGCGTGCCAAACGATGGATGCATCGGGTGCTATCTTGCCTTCTGTATTGACGTAGGCTCCGACTTTCACGTCGAAATCGGCATTGTTGTAATAGAAATGAGGGGTGAAGTCGAAACCTGTATAACCTTCCACATTGTCGATTCCATAGGATGCGTGGTCGACTCCAAGATCGAGGTCGATGCCCATTTGGTCGTTCAGTTGGTAGGATGGACGGAGAGAAGCTGAGAGGAGTGTCTCCGTGGCTTTCTCGGCAAAGGTGGTAGGGTATTTCTGACGGAATCCCTGATAGGATGCTTCGGCATCGAGAGCGAACTGGCCAAACGTGAGGGCTTCGAGGGTAACGGATGCATGGAGCAGGTTGTCGTGTTGCTTATCGGTTGGCATCAGGGCAAATGGTGATGGATTGGAATAGTTGAACACGTTGGTGCCCAATCCAGCGGAGATGAGGAGAGAGGTAGGAGTGGAGTTGAAGGAGTGGACATAGTCGAGGTTGAGGCGGTTGGCAAAGAATCGGCTTTCCCAATCGGGTTGGTCGTCGAATGCCGAATGGCGGTCGCCCTTATGTCCGCGAGTGGAGAATTCCACATCGAGACGGTCGTCGGGGTTGAGGTCGAATCCATAGGCTATGCGTCCGATGGTGTTGCCGTCGGAACCGTAGGCACCAGTGAAGAATCCCTTCTTATCGGGTTTGAGAAGGTCGGCGTTGCGAGCTGCCCAAATGGGTTCGAAGGCATAGTGGTCGGTAGGGAATGGCGTGAGAGTATAGTTCACGTTGTAGTGGTTGGCCGCTGGAGTCTCGATTTGGGGCAGGACATTGATTTTGTTGGCATCCTTCACCGTTGGGCGGTAACTGTTTTCCACTTCCACCACATTGTCCATCTGGGCATTGACTGCGAGGGCAAATGCGGCGAACATACATGCTGATGCTATTATCTTCTTCATTTCTCTAACCTTTCTTTTATCATGTTGTTGATTTCTTCATTTCCCGAATAGTTGCTCTTCAGAGAGAGGAGATATTCCTTTGCCTCCACTTGGCGGTCGGTCTTCATATATACATCGGAAAGGAGTATGAAGGCACGGGCAAGCCAATACTGATGGGTGGTGCCAGAATCGATGAACTTCTGGAGTATCTGCTCGGCTGCCACATACTGATTGGTGTCGTAGCCATACTGGGCGAGGCGTACGGTGGCTTGGGCTCCGTACATCGTCTGATGGTCGTCGGTGAGTTGCTGGAGGTCTTTCACGCCTTCGGCTGGCTGTCCGAGGGCAAGATAACTCTCGGCACGGAAAAGCTGAGCTTCAGCTTTGAGTTCGGGCGATGTCTTGCTAGCCATAATCATCTGATTGGCCACGCTGACCACCTCTTCATAATCCTTGGCATTGAAGGCACTGCGCAAACGACCTTCATAGGCATTTTGCTGCACTCCGACAGAAGAGGTTTGCTGAGCGAGTTGGCTGTAGTATTTGTAGGCTTCGGCATACTTGCCCTCGTTCATCGAACGATTGGCAGCATTGGCCACCATCTCATCAAGTTCGTCGCCCGAAAGGCTCTTACCTGCCTTCTGTGCAAGGGCAACATAATCGTTGACACGCCCTTGCTGCGTGTAAATGGCTTTCAGGTTGTCGAGTGCCACCTGAGCCTCGTGGGTGTTAGGATAACTGTCGATAACGCGCTGATATGACTGTATGGCCACATCCGTCTGTCCGGCTTCCTGATATACCATAGCCATTTCGTTGCCCGCCTTGCGTGCTTGCTGACTGTGAGGGAACTTGTTGATGAGCGAGGCAAATGTCTCGACGGCCTTCTGCTTGGCTCCTGTCTGAAGATAGGCACGCCCCTGCTCGTAGAGGGCATCGGCACCGAATTCGGATTCGGCATATTCGCCTCCAATCTGATTGAGTTGTTCCACCTTCTTATCGTAGTTGCCCTTCAATCCATTGATGAATGCCTGCTGATAGAGCGAATAGTCGCCGAGCGACTTGTCAGTATCGATGGCACGCTGATAGGTGGTATAGGCTTCGTCGTATTGGCGGTCGACAAACTGGCAATCGGCCAAACGGTTGAGAGCATCGGCCTTCACCTTGCTTTGAATGCCTTGACGACCCACAAATGAATTGAAATAGGTCTTTGCCTGCCCATATTGCTTCTGCTTGAAATAGGCATAACCAAGGGTGTAGAGAGCTTGATTGTAGTTGGCATTGGTGGATGAATTGCCATTGATGAATGTGCGCAAGTCGGTAATGGCATTGGCATACTGACCTTGGCGGTATTCGGATTCGCCCTTTAGATAATAAGCTTCCTTCGAACCCAATTGAATGGCTTGGGCAGTGTAGGAATCGGAGCTCTTGTAGTTGCCAGCAATGAATTCCTGGATACCGAGATTGTAGAGAATCTTCTGCTTGGCACTGAGGATTTCCTTGCTTGGATTCTTTATCTTATTGATGGAAGCAAGGGCAGCTGGATAGTTTTTCGTAGAGAAATAAACCTCAGAGAGATGCTTGCTCACACTCGATGCATACTGGGAATTTGGGAAGGTGTTGAGGAATCGCTCAAACACATTGACCGACTCGCCAAAGCCCATCGTGTTGCCCTCGTGGAGAGTGAGGGCGTAGTTGTAGAGGGCTTCCTCCTGATATTTGGCATTGGCATTCATCTCCGATGCCTGTTGGAAAGCAATCTGTGCCTGCTTCTTGTTCTGGCTGTAGATATAACTGATGCCCGCATTGAGCCAAGCATTCTGAGCCATTTCATCGGTGGCAACGGATGCACTCCGACTGAGTTCGGGTGCTGCCTTTTGGTATTCCTGAATATTAAAATAACTCATACCCAACTTGTAGAGGGCAGAGCGTTTTGGAGATTCCACATTATAGCAATACTGACCCAATGCCTCGATGGCCTTGGTGTAGTTCTTCGTATCATAATAGGCTTCGCCACGGATGCGGTGGATTTCGTCGGCATACTTCGCATCAATCTGCGAGAGTTGGGTGTTGAAGATAGGCAACTGGTTGTTGAGGAGTGCAAGCGACTTGAGAGGTTCACCCGTATGGAGATAACAATCAGCCATATATACAGGCATATTCTTCTCATAATCCGAGTTCTTGCTCACGAGAAGGAAATCCTCCAAAGCCTCTGCATACCTGCCCTCTGCATACTTGATGTAACCCTCATAATAAACGATATCCATCTGATGCGACTTCGAATCATGAAGTGTTTGGAGCAATTCGGTAGCGATTTGGTAGTTTCTTTCCCCAACAGGAATGCTTTCCTCAGCATTGATAAGTGCAATAGCTCTGCAAAGGCGGTTTTCCTCGCTGTCGCGCTGACCTAGATTGCTGTCGGATAAGTCGCTGTTCATTATTTCCAAAGCATCTGCATACTTGCCTTCCTCTACGAGAAGATGGCTGCGGAGAAGTTGCAGGCGTTCGCTCATCGAATGCTGAGGATGATTTTTTGCCCATTCGGCAATCTTATCTGCCGTACCCGGAGTTTTGAGATAGTAGTCGCACACGAGTAGCAAACCCTCCACCTCGCCAAGTTCCGAACTGCTGAGGTCGGGATTATTCTTTTCGAAAGCCTTCAACGACTTGCTCGCACCATAGAAGTGGCCTTCGTCGACGAGTCGGCGAGCTTCTTCAAGATTGAGCAAAGGAGCTGTCTCTGGGTTGTAGTGCTGGGCCTTGGCTGGTGTGCCAACAAGGAACATTCCCACCATTGCCGCCATCAGCATCCGCTTCGTAGAACTAAAGTTTTTGCCTTTACAATTCATCATATTTCGTTTTTTTCTTTTTTATTTTCAAGTCGCCCACTCATGGAAGATTCAGAGGGGCCTTTTTATTCGTTTGCAAAAATAGTGATAATTCAACAAACTATCCCACTTTTTTACCTTTTCTTATGTTTTCTTACGATAATTTAACTTTATCGCCAAGAGAATTCAACTTATATCTTCCGCCTCCGATGGCACTGACCAAACCCTTGCATTCCAATTCGTAGAGAACTCCACTCGCCAGATACACTGGCAGTGAAGTGTCGGTTGCAATCTGGTTGATGTGCTTGTCGTCGGCACTCTTGAGAGCATTGTAGACAGTGGTTTCGTCCTCCGAGAGATGAAGGAACAACTCCTGCTGCTGAGCCTCACCTGCCTTTGGTTTGATTTCCCAATTCATTGCCTTGAGGAAGTCCTCAGCAGTTTCAATCATCTGAGCCTTGTGGCTCTTGATGAGATTGTTGCATCCCAAAAACGATTCGTCGGAAATTCGTCCAGGGAAGGCAAAGAGTTCGCGGCCATAAGTGTTGGTAAGTTCGGCAGTAATCATCGAACCCCCTTTCCTTGCACTTTCCACCACTATGGTGGCATCGGCCATTCCAGCCACGATGCGGTTTCGGCGTACGAAGTTGCCGCGGTCGGGATTGGTTCCACTCGTATATTCCGTGAGCAACCCACCTTGTTCGAGCATTTCTACAGCTGTGGCACGATGAATGGCGGGATAGATGCGGTCGAGCCCATGAGCCAACACGCCAATGGTAGGCATTCCTTGTTTTAGGGCAGCACGATGGGCATTGATATCGATTCCGTAGGCCAACCCACTCACGATGAGTGTGTTAGGGTGGTGTTCTTTCAGTTGGGAAACGAAGGCATCACAGATTTCACGTCCTTGTTGGGAGCATTTTCTCGTACCGATGATGCTCACAATTTTAGATGCGTTGAGATTGGCATTGCCGAGATGGAACAACACGAGAGGGGCATCGGGGCATTGTCGCAGACGGTGAGGATAGTCGTCGGATGCCAAACAAAGGGGTTTGATTCCGTTTTTTGAGACGAATTCCATTTCTTGTTCGGCTACTGTCCTCATATTATCTACGTTTGAGAATATTTCCTTTAGTTTCTTCGGAGCGATGTTCGAAAAGTCGGGAATGGATTCCCAGTTGTCGAGAACAGCAGTGGCCGACTCCATCTTATCGTAGAGTTGGCGAGCATTGGCAAGTGTCAGATGTGGCAACTTGGCCAAAATCATCGTGTTCAGAATTTCCTTTTCGTTCATTTTTTTAAGTCAACAAGTCAACGGATCAATAAGAAGTCTCCCTCGAGGAGAAATAAGGGGGCTTTACTTTATCAATAGTTTTTCGAGCGAATCCCCTGCTGTGAGTTTTCCGTTGACAAGGCAAACGGAATCCACCTGTGCTTTCACCACCACCTTCATATCGGGCAGGCGGAAAATATCCTGATAGAATATGTGGCGAAGTCCATCGTGTTCGTATGCTGTCTTCACCACGAATTCATCCCCACTCTTCAAAGGTGTCTTGAATCGCATGCTCACACTGGCCACAACAGCATCTGTACCCTCATCGTGCAACTGGGCAAAACTGACACCTCGCGAAAGCAGAAACTCATGGCGGGCATGTTCGAGATAATGCTGATAATTGGCATTGTTCACGATTCCCTGAAGGTCGCACTCATAATCTCTTACTTTCATTTCCAATTGGTGGATGTATTCGTATTTCATATTATTCATGTTTTTATTTGGGGGCGAAGATACGAAAAAATTCCTATATCCCGCAACTTTTTTCATATAAAATGAAATCTCTTTGATAATTCCTTTGCCGATTCGTGAAAGTTTGCTAATTTTGTCGCATCTTAACAAAAAGAGTCATCGCAGAATGGATTTTACTACACGTATCGACATACGCAATGATGGGTTGACTTTGACCCACGCCAATCGTCTGCTTCTTTTGGGTTCGTGTTTCACCGACAACATCGGCTCAAAACTTGCAGATGCAGGATTCGACCCCGTGGTCAATCCTCTTGGTGTGCTCTACAACCCCATGAGCATCCTGAATGCCTTGACCGACTCTTCCAATCCCGAATTCCTCGAATGGACACAAAAGGAATCGTCGCCTGGTATTGCTCCTACGGTTGAGGAAGATATCGAACGAGCCGACACTCTCATCATCACCTTTGGTACAGCATGGGTTTACCGACTGAAATCGACGGGAATGATTGTGGCCAATTGCAAGAAACAACCCGAGAATCTTTTCTCTCGCGAACGACTCACTTCGGAACAAATCATATCGGTTTGGGCCGATTTCATCGGGAAAAACATAGAACCGAAGGGAAAGAAAATCCTCTTCACGGTAAGTCCTATCCGCCATAAGCGTGATGGCCTTCATGCCAACCAACTCAGCAAGTCGATTCTCCTCTTGGCTGTCGATGCTCTTTGCCGACAGTTCCCACAGACGTGTTTCTATTTCCCTTCCTACGAGATAATGATGGACGAACTACGCGACTATCGCTTCTATGCTGATGATATGCTCCATCCTTCTCCTATGGCCGTCGACTACATTTGGGAACGCTTCCGTTCTGTCTATTTCGATGCCAAAACCATCGATTTCATCGGACAATTCGAGTCGCTCCACCGCATTCTCCGTCATCGTCCGTTCGATGCCCAGAATGAAGATTATATCAATCTCATAAAGGAAACAACAGAAAAACTAAACAAACTGAAATGCAGTATAAGATAAGTGATATTTCAAGGATTATCGGAGCTGAGCGTCATGGTTCGGCCGATGGTTTGATCAATTGGCTCCTCATCGACAGCCGCTCATTGTGCTTCCCTGAGGAAACCCTTTTCTTCGCAATCAAGACCAATCGCAATGATGGCCACAAATATATTGGTGAACTTCATAAGCGTGGAGTGCGCAATTTCGTTGTAAGCACTCTTCCTCCAGAAGCCGAAAGCTATTCAAACAGCAATTTCCTTCTTGTCGACGACACTCTTCATGCCCTCCAGCTCCTTGCTGCCCATCATCGTCAGCAATTCGATATTCCTGTGATTGCCATCACTGGCAGCAACGGAAAGACAACAGTGAAGGAATGGCTCTATCAGTTGCTTTCACCCGATTTCAACGTATGCCGTTCGCCTCGAAGCTACAACTCCCAACTCGGTGTGCCTCTCTCGCTTTGGCTCATGAATCCTCACAACGACATTGCCATCATCGAGGCAGGTATTTCCAACCCTAACGAGATGGAAAACCTCAATCGCATGATTCGTCCAGATGTCAGTGTGATGACGAATATCGGACAAGCCCATCAAGAGAACTTCTTCACCCTCGAAGGCAAATGCGATGAGAAGCTGAAACTCTTCAAGGATTGTTCGGTGGCTGTAATCAACTTGCAGGATGAATTCATCGGTAAGGTGGTGAAGCAGGAAGTGGTGGACAAAGTGAAGAACTGGCCACTTGTGCTTGGAATAGAAAAGGAACGTTCATCGGCTACAATCACGTTTAGCCTTAACGGTCAGCAAGGACACTATACCATTCCGTTCATCGACAATGCAGCAATCGAGAATTCCCTCACATGCTTGGCTACATGTGCAAGTCTTCAACCAAAGGTTGACCTCGACGTGATTTGCCAACGTATGCAGACACTCGAACCCGTTGCCATGCGTCTCGAAGTGAAGGACGGAATCAACGGATGTACACTCATCAACGACACTTACAATTCGGATGTTCACAGCCTTGATATCGCCCTCGATTTCATGAGTCGTCGTCCAGATACACAGGAACAGAAGCGCACCCTCATCCTCTCGGATATTCTTCAGAGTGGTGAAGCTCCCCGTTCGCTCTATAGCCGTGTGGCATACCTTGCCGAAAGCCGTGGAATAGAGAAGATAATAGGTGTGGGAAGCGAAATCAGTTCGTGCAGCGAATATTTCCCAATGGAGAGCTATTTCTTCCAGTCGACTCAGCAACTTATCGATAGTGATGTGTTTGCCAATCTCTCCAACGAGTTCATTCTCATCAAGGGTGCCCGTCAATACCATTTCGACCGCATAAGCGACCTACTCACCCTCAAGGTTCATCAAACCATTCTTGAGGTGAATCTCAGTGCGATGATTGAGAATGTGCGCTACTATCGTTCGTTCATGTCGCCAGAGACAAAGATGGTTTGCATGGTGAAGGCATCAGCTTATGGTGTTGGTTCGCTTGAGACGAGTAAGACACTTCAGGATCTCGGTGTGGATTATCTTGCAGTGGCAGTGGCTGATGAAGGAGCAGATCTTCGCAAGGCAGGCATCACATCGAACATAATGATAATGAATCCCGAACTCACATCCTTCAAGATGTTGTTCGACTATCGTCTCGAACCCGAGGTTTACAACTTCCAACTCCTCGAAGCCCTCATCCGAGCTGCCGAGAAGGAAGGAATCACCAACTTCCCAATCCACATAAAGATTGATACCGGAATGCATCGTCTTGGTTTCAATCCCGAGACGGATATGGAGCGACTTATCCATCGTCTGCAAAGTCAGTCGGCCCTTGTGCCATGTTCTGTATTCAGTCATTTCGTCGGAAGCGATGCCGATGAATTCGATAGTTTCTCCCGTCAGCAGTTTATGCTCTTCGAGAAGGCAAGCCAGCAACTCCAATCGGCTTATAGCCACAAGATAATTCGCCACATCTGCAACAGTGCCGGAATCGAACATTTCCCAAAGTACCATCTCGATATGGTTCGCCTTGGCCTTGGCCTTTATGGAATCAACAGCCGAAACAATAAGATAATAAATAATGTGGCAACGCTGAAGACGACGATTCTTCAGATTCGTGATGTTCCCGAACTCGATACCGTTGGTTACAGTCGTCGTGGCCACATCACACGCCCAAGCCGCATTGCAGCAATTCCAATCGGTTATGCAGATGGTCTCAACCGTCATCTCGGCAATGGCAACTGCTATTGTCTTGTTCATGGTCAGAAAGCACCTTATGTCGGCAATATCTGCATGGATGTTTGTATGATCGACGTTACGGATATTGATTGCAAGGAAGGCGATCAAGTGGTTATCTTTGGCGACGATTTGCCAGTAACGGTTCTCAGCGATGCCATCGGCACCATTCCTTACGAGATTCTTACAGGCATTTCCACCCGAGTGCAACGAATATATGTGCAGGAATAGACGGATTAGAGGTTAGATAGCAGTTAGAAGATATTAGATAGCAGTTATCCGTTAACGGTTGATGTTGGAATTGTACATTGTAAATTGTAAATAATAAGATGAGCGACGGAAATTTCAATAGGGCATTGCTGCCCGGACACGAACTTTCAGCCGGAATAAGGGCGGGAAAGGCACAGATGCGCACGAAGGCACAGCAAGCTTTCGAGCAAACGATACGTGAGTTTTTTCCTGATACATCTCCCGAGCAGATGACTCAGATGCAGGAGCACTTCAACAACGAGTTGAGGAAATAACGAAGAAAGAGAGAAAAGAAAAGCGCCAAGCGAGTGGATTCGCCTGACGCTTTTTTTTTTGTTATTGCCAGAGTTGGATTAGTCGAAGATGATAACTCCTACCTGAACATTGCCACACCAAACGCGATATCCAGCATAATCCACAACGAAATTGCCTTCAGGATCTTTCACCTCAGCCATCTTCTTGAGGATGTCAACCACCTGCTTGTCGTTGCTGAGTTTCTTGTTGAGGCCATCAGTTGCACCCTTTAAGAGTTTTCCATCATCGTCGCATTTGAGGTTGTATCTCTTGCCGACTACCTTTTCCGAACGAGCATTGAGCTGGTTGACGAGAGCTTCGAGAGCAGCATCGTTTTCAGCAGTTGGAGTTGCTTTCCAATTCTGCTGGTAAGCCCAGTCGCCGTAGCAAACAGCAGTTGTGTCCTTTTCGTCTTCACAACTTGTGAAAGTGAATGCCAAGCATGCGAGGCATGCGATGAGCATCATAGAAATAGTTTTTTTCATGTTGTTTTCTAATTGTTTGTAGTTAAACTAATTTTCAAATCGGCTGCAAAGTTACGAAATATAATTGTAATTGTTACAAAAATATGATAAAAAGTTTGGTAGTTGAAAAAAATATCGTACCTTTGCACCCACAATTGAAAAAGTGAATATATAGGATGTTTTTGTGAAACGACTGCATAACAGGCAGTTACGGTAGGTAAAATAGGATATTTCCCCCCTTGATAGGAAAAACCCCTATCAACAATAGGAAAAGGGACCTACACGAATAGGGAAATATATTTTGATACCTGAAAAAGTCACCGTACCTTTGCAGCGTCAAAACAAAAATATCGGTGCCATTAAGGCACATTACATATATATAAAATAATACTTATACTTTCTTATTGGGTGGAGGGTGAGTGACTGTGATAGAGCTCCCCTCCAATTTTTTTGTACCTATTTCTCACCTCAACACTTTTGGTCGTTATCGTTAAGGTTAGCATTGTTTTTGAGTAAATTTGTGTGATTTATCATGTTGTTTATTAAAAAATCAAAAAAAATATACGATAATTCAAATATCTTTTGTACCTTTGCACCATGTTTTTCATGGTATTAGATTTATTTTAAGGTTAGTAAAACGAGTGAAATCGTTTTTCAATAAAGAGGCAACTGTGAAGTTACCTCTTTATTTTTTTTGTTGTAAACCATGTGTTGACAAAAAAAGACAACCCCACATGTGCGTAGGATTGCCTTTCGACATATTGAGAGATAGTAGATTTAATCAGCGTTGCCGTATTCTTCCCATTGATTATCTGGGTCGACAGGGAGAATGATATCATCTGGAAGTTCCTCTTCCTGGCTGGCATCAACCATGTAAGTATTGATTTCGAATTCCTCTATTTCGATTTCTGGCTTTATATATTCTTTCATATTCTTTTCTTTTTAATTATTTAACGAGGACTTTCTTTCCATCAATAATGTTGATACCCTTCTGAGGAGCAGTGAGACGCTGACCGTTGAGGTTGTAGATACCATCCTTGTCAGAGATGATGGTTGTTCCCTCGTTGGTTTCCACGAACTGGATGCCTGTAGCTTCATTGTCATCGTCGATGAGAACGAAGTTGAACGACTTGACACTAGCAGCATCGCTTCTGAGAGGTCCTTCGAGATAAGCACGGAATGGCTTTATAGAGAGTTGTTTTGTAGCACTCATTATTTTTCCTTCGCTCACGTAATAGAGACAGCTGAGTTGGTCAGGGTCGGTGAATACACAGCTTTGGAATGTATCATCCATCACGCCACACATTGTCCAAGGATAGACATTGACATCGCTGGTTGCATAGTTGAATGTCTTGCTGGCAAAAGCAGGAGTCATAGTGTATGTACCAGGTGTTGCTGTCTTGAAGAGAGCAGGAGTACCAGCAGGGAGAGTTTCCACTGCCTTGAAACCAACTTGAGAGTCATCGCCATCAGTGCTTGAGAGAGTGTAGTATTTGATTTCGTCGTTTGATTCTATGTCGAATGGAGCAACGATAGTGCCATAGTGGCCACTGACATCGCGGGTGATGTAAGTCTTCTTGCTATTCAAATAATTGACAACTGGAGCATCTTCAACTCCGAGGTTCTGTTCCCAAGCACCTGCACCGTTATTGAGCCACCAAACCACCTGACCTGATTTCAATTGTGCTTCGGTTACACCTGTCTGACCTTCCTTTGTCTTACCATACTTATTTGCCAAATAGTAGTTGTTGGTCATTTTAGTATTGTCATTTGGGGCGTATCCCAAAAGTGGGCCATATTTATAGTCATCACATTGTCCGTAAACCTTGCCTGTGTTGAGGCAGTTTTGGATATAACCACCTTGTGTATGACCGGCAATACCGCCTACTTCATCGTAGCCGTTTACATCTCCTCTGTTGTAGCATTCATAGAATGTGCAGAATTCGCTGTATCCAGCTATACCACCTGCATAATAGTCGCGGCAGTAGCAATCTCCAAAATTGGTACAATTACTGAAATCGCAACTATTTGCATTGCCACAGATACCTCCCAATTCATCGTGACCATCAGGAAGGAAAATGATAGCTTCCACGATTTGGGCAACGAGGAATGCTGTCCAAGCCACGGCAGCGAGAGTTAAAGTAACAGGGTTAGCCACAATCAGTACAGCTATTGCTGTACCGGCAAGAGCACCGACTCCCAAACCCATTGTCCATCGGTAGATAATTGTTTGAGTGTCTTGCTGGTCATAATATTCCTTGATTATTTTCTGAATTTCACCTACTTTAGTTTTGAATTCCTCTTCGTTCTTGGTTTGAACAATCTTTCCACTATTCATACACATGGTGAAGCTTGTATGTGTTTTATCCGTAGCATCCTCGGCAACACCTACAATACCTCCCACGCCATCATCGCTTGCACCAATGGTTGCAAGGTTCAGACAGTCGTAGAAATCGTCACTCAATGAATGACCGACAATACCACCGGCATTGCCTAAGTTATAAAAAGGAGTTCCGTCTGCAAACACCCACGACATAGCATTGTTCATACAGCTGATGTAATGGCTTGTATAACTTTCACCTACCAAGCCACCTGCGTTGTGACCGTCGACGGTGACGTCGCAGTTTATACATTTCACATTTTTGAACATACAGCTTGTTGCCTGACCTACTGCTGCACCTGCATTATTGTCGTCTGCAAATATGGAGATGCGCGATAGAACCACGTTTTCGATAGTGGCACCTGTTGCAGTACGGGCAAGTACACCCATATTGTCGTCATCGGTTTCGCATCTGTAGTTTTCAACTATGATGTTTGTAATGGTGGCATTATTCAGTGAAGTGAAGATAGGGCCCATTGATTTCTTATCCGAGTTACCAATCATATGGATGATGGAGTCACCGTTTTCTGTGATTTCCAAACCATTGATTTTACCCGTGAAAGTTTTGTTGATAGTTCCGTAACCTGAAAGGTCGATGTCGCCTATCAGTTGGATGTTGGCATCAGCATGGTTGAGTGCTGTGATGAAGTCAGAGTAATCCTTGACTTGAATAACTTCAGCAGCCATTGTGCTCATGCAAATGCATGTGAGCATGATGATGATACTAAACAATCTTTTCATATTTCCTTTGATTGATGTTTTAGTTTGTTTATTGTTAAGTACTATATTCTCTATATTCTCCTTTACCTTTATGGGGTTGCAAAGTTAGTGCAAATTGTTGAAATTCAATTTATTTTTTAACAATTTCTTTATATTTTTTCATGTTTTATGCGATTTTACCATGTCTTTGGCAGAGATTTGTTCGTATTTTCCTTTTGTCTAAACGAAAAAGGGCAAGCACTTCATGTGCCTGCTCTATTTTTGTTCAAGGTTCCAAGTTCCAAATTATTTTTACTCTAACCTCTAACCCCTAACCTCTAACCCCAAACCCTTCCCCCCTTGGGGAGACAAGGGAGCTTTGGTTTTTATTTCAGCAAGATGCAGCAACCACCGCCAGAGGCGATGTCCACTGTGATGACAGATTTCTCAGTCACTGCCTCTTCCCTGTATGCCGTGCGTTCACGGTCGGTACGGAAGTTGGTGAGCGAATCGGCATCGGTAGTGATGGCAGCTGTGAAATGCGATTTCTTTGGGAGGAACGAGAGAGGGATGGAGAGTTTGCGAGCTGTCTCGTTCGATGCAGCAGCGATGAGCCATTGTCCGTCTCTGTTCTGACGAGCCATGACGATGTATTCGCCGATTTCACCGTCGAGCGTGATGCTCTCCTGCCATGGTTGTTTCTCGGCAGAGAGGAATTCGAGCAGTGTAGGGTATTTCCTGTAGTATTCAGGGATGTCAGGGATGATGGTAGCGCCCGACCATGTGATCATGGTTCGTGCGATTTCGCTGGCAGCCGTCGAAGGCACCTCCTGGTTGTTGTCCTTGCGAGTGGTGCGTCCCTGATGCAGTTCCATGAAACCGTTGTTTTGGTCGATAGGTCCTGCCACCATATTGACGAAAGTGGAAGTGACGAATGTCTTTGGTTGGAAGATGTCGCGGCCGTCGAGTTGTGCCTTGCAATATTCACGAGTCACCGCATTTGGCCATGTACGCATCTGTCCGAATGGATGTATAGGATAATCGTGGTAATCCACCATCAGATGATGCTTTGCACAGAGAGCCGTTATCTCCTGTGTCTTGCGGTTTTTCTCCTGAGGGTTTCCGCCCATGAATCCGTATTTCACACCGGCAGCACCCCATTTCTCATATTGAGCAAGAGTTTCCTCGATAGGGTAGTTTGAGCCAGCCACATCGTTCAGATAGAGCCAAAGGCCAACGCCCTTCTCCTTTCCGTATTGTATGATTCGCTGCACGTCCTTTGCCTTGTCGCCCGTTGTAGGGTTTGAATTCTTCTCAAATTCAGGGCCATACCAATTGGCATCGAGCACCAAATTACGGAATCCCTGTTCACTGGCAAAGTCGATCATGCGCGTCCAAGAGTCGTAGTTCATGCCATAGTGGTAGCCATCCCACACCGCACCGTCGATTCTCCAATCCCAGAGATCCACTCCAGGAGTCACCCAACTGAAGTCGCCCTCAGCATCAGGGTTGAGCAGTTCGAGCAAGTGGGAATCCACCAAACCACCTGGTTTCCGAGCAGTCATCACCACTCGCCAAGCACCCGTATATTCGCCGCCAGCAGGGCGTATTGTTTCCTGAGCAATCTTCAAGTTGGTAGAGCCACCGTCAGCCATCAATCGCATTGGCCATCCGTCGATACCCAGACATGCCTCATGCACAGCCAGGAAGAGGTCGTCGTCCACCTTCACCGTCATCAGAGGCAGACGTTCGCCACGTGCATCCTTCAAGAGTTCAGGACCTCGGTTGTGTCTTTCCCCGTTGTAGTACCAAGCGGTGAAATTGTCGGCAAAGCGGAATTCCGTAGCTTCCTTCAGTTCCTCGCCCTTGGCCGACATGCGGAAAGCCACACCCTCATCGTAAGCCCTCACTTCGATGGTCATCGTCTTGCCGTCGGAAGTAGTGACCGTGAACGACTGGGCATTATATTCATCCTTCACCACGCTACGTTTGCCCCAGAGAGGTTTCCACACGCCCTTCACCGTTTTTGCCTTCTTCTCCACAGGTGCAATCGTTACAGCTTTGCAAGGAGCACCGTCAGCCGAATAGCCGAGATGAGAATCTTCGATGATAGATTTGCCAAACGAAGAGATGGAATAGACGATATGTCCCTCCGCATTTTGGTTCAGGACGAAAGAGTTTGATTTGCCAGGCGACACGACCTTATATCCATTGTCTGCCCAAGCCATACCTATGCCCATGAAGGCGATAAGTGCGATAGAGATGATGTGTTTCATTGTTAACTCTTTTAAATTGATGTTGCAAAGATAATAAAAAATGCAGGATGCAGGATGCAGGATGCAGAATTATTTATGTTTATCAGCAAAATTTCTTGAAAAAGAACCAGTTCAAGGTTCAAAGTATTTAATATTCAATAGAAAATCTTCCATTCATCGTTTCATCGTTTTATCCTCCTCCATTAAACCAAAGCGGCAGGAAAGGTGTCTTAATGATAAGAAAAAAACTAAGTATGTATAAGCGTTTGTTTGTGATTGCCTGTATGGCAATGATAGAATCTGCATCAGTGGCATTTGCTGCTGATGGTGGCGATGTTGTCCGAATCACCTATGCCGGCAACAAGGTGGCAGTGGAAAATCGTTTGAAGGGAGTGAAGGTGGTTGCCAACGGTTCGGATGTTGTTGTTGACAATGCATTGACCGACCGTGAGGTGGAATTTGTGTTGAGCGGCACAGCTTCTGATGGCAGTTTTGCCTATAAAGGCAACTATAAGTCGACGATTGTGCTCAATGGCTTGAATCTGAAATCATCCACAGGCAGTGCCATCGACTTGAAATGTGGCAAGCGAATGAAAGTGAAGATTGCCGACGGCACCGAAAACGCCCTTGCCGATGCATCGGATACGCTTCATAATGCCTGCCTGCATACCAAGGGACATTTGGAGATTTCCGGCGGTGGTTTGCTTCGTATCGAGGCAAATGGCAAGAACGCAATCAAGGCAAAGGAATACATTCAAATCAAGTCGTCGACCGGTCGTATAGTCATCACTTCATCCACAGCCAATGCCATCAATTCCGAGGCAAGCCTTACGATTGAGGGCGGTACGATTGATATCGACATTTCTGGCAGAGACAGGAATGCACTGACTTCGGATTCGGTTATGACTCTGAAAAATTGTAAGATAACGGCCAATGTGAAAGGCGATGGAGGCAAGGGAATCAAAGCCGACGGCGACTTAATCGTCGATGGTGCTGAAATCAATATAGCTACGAGTGGCAACTATCTCTCCGAAGGCGGAGGTCCTGGTTTTGGTGGCCCTCCAATGGAATTTGGCGAAGGTCCTGGTTTCGGTGGCCCTCCAATGGAATTTGGCGGAGGTCCTGGTTTTGGTGGCCCTCCAATGGAACAGCCAAACGATTCCATCATCAAGTTGTTGTTTGCAGATGAGGAAAGAGAAGAAAGAGGCGAGATGATGGGTCCTATGGGCAAGCGATTCTATCAAGGAGCAGCCAAGGCGATGAAGTCGTTGGGAAAGATTGTGGTGAAGGAAGGCAGCAAGGTGAACCTGCAGACACAGACAGGCGGAGCCGAAGGAATGGAAGGCAAGCGAGGCGTAACCATTGAAGGAGGCGAAATATACATAAAATCCCATGACGATGCCATCAATTCAGCAGGTAAGATAATGTTCACAGGCGGAAACGTATTCGTATGGAGCACCAACAACGATGCCATTGATTCGAACCACCGAGGCGAAGGAGCCATCACGATCACCGGCGGAACAGTCATATCCTGTTCCCAACCAGGTCCTCCCGAAGAAGCATTCGATTGCGATTTCTCGCCAATGCTCCTCACAGGCGGTACCGTATTCGGAATGGGTGGTTCGATGGGCGGACAAGCCACATCGCCGCGCAAGTCATCTGATACCCAACCTACAGCCGTCGTCAACCTACCACTTCCAAAAGGCAAGACACTGGTATGTCAGGACAAACAGGGCAAGACATTATTCGAATTCAGCATCCCATTCTCCATGCGCAACAGCAACAGCATCCTTTCGCTCCCAGCTTTTTCTGCGGGCGAAACCTACACCATTAAGATTAAGGAATCAGATGTCGTCATCGCTACCTTTACACTGTAAAAAAGCATGAAAATTCGAAGTGCTACTTCAGATTTTGTGATAAATTTTGAAGTACTACTTCAGATTTTACGACTTTTTCTTTTTGTCTTTCCCTGAAAAAAGTTGTTTTTCGTGAAATTGGGCGTTTCTTTCAGTTTTGCTTGTAAGTCGTTAATTATCAGTAGGTAAATGGCTGAAGGTAACTTGATTTACTTTCAGTTTACCTTCAGTTTCTTTCAGTTTCCTTCAGCCATTGGGCAGTTTTAGGAGGCATTTCCCGAATATTTCGGAACCACGAGATAAGCATTTCCCTGTTCCTTGTGCTTTTGCTCATAATTGTGGTTCTTCAGCAATCGGCCCAGTTTCGTATGCATTGCATCCGTCATCTGAATACTTGGGTATTGAACTCTTAATTCGCTGAGAATTTCACCTACAAGCATGGGAGTGACGATTTCCCCCTCCTTTGGGTGGCGGAAACAAGCATCCACCATACTTTCAAGGCTCATCACTCGCTGGAAATCCTGATTCAGTTCCTCAATTCGCTTCGTCTCCTCATTCGTGAACCAATACCTCATTCCCAATTCCTTCACCTCATACACCACCTGAGCATACAATTGCTCATAATCAATCGGAGTGTCATTGTCAATCAGTTCTCCATCAGGAATTCGGATGCACAGGTATCGGCGGCTTCCCGTTGGGTCAGCCAATGGATGAAGGTTATTCGTTGTGCTTACGAAGGATGCGAACCTTCTCCTGCATTTCTGTGCCCTTCCATAGATAGGGCGGCCATTCACCTGCACCTTCGAGAGTGCCTGCTTCAGTTCTGCATGCTGACCCGTCTTAATCTGGTCGAGTTCGTCGAGGTTCACGAGCATATTGTTCGTCAGAGCCATCTCCTTATCATTCTTGTTGCCAAGATTTAGATGGTCAAGATAGTAGACGCGAAGATGAGGCGGGAGGAGGCAATGGCAGAACGTACTCTTTCCACACCCCTGAGGCCCGATGAGCGTGATCACACACTCGTTTCCGTGTATAGTGTCCAAACCAAGCCAATGGGCAACACCCGAACGAAGCCAAGTGGCAGCAAACCCATGTTGTTCGGTAGTCATTCCCGGAATCCTTCCGAAGAGCATACCAATATGGTTCCGGCCATCCCACTTTGGGAGATTGTCCAGATACTCACCGGCAGGATTGAACTGCTTGGTTTCCTCCGAGTAGATGAACTCGTCGAGATTCTGCGAGAGGCTGTCCACCTCGATGCCCGCCATCTTGATTCGGCGGAGGATAGAGTTGCGAGCTTCCTTTGTGAGAGGTCGGAAGGCCTTTTGTTCAACACCATTGTTAATTTCCCTGATTTCATACGTATCCGAGATAATGTTTCGTCGGAATTCGTAGTTTTGGCTGAGGAATTCCTCCAGCATAGCCAACTGACACTGTTGGTCAGTCAAGGCTAAAGATTCGTTTTCAAATACCATTTTTTTAGATTTTAAAGTTAAACAATTGCACATGCCAAAAGCCCGGAATCAAGAATGTTCCTAATCCTCACTTCTGTAACCTAAGACATCCAATAGGACCCATATGGTATCAGAGGCACATGTACGTTTTGTAAATACACTGCAAAGATACAACAAAATCGGCCGATTTCCAAATATTTTCGCAACTATTTTCACGCCTTTCCAAAAATATTTTCAAGAAGCCAGAAACACTAAAAATAACTGCCTAATATACAAGCGTTTACGTTACCGCTTAAAATGAAAATACAACAAAACTTTCTAATCATTTGACACTCATCCATTTACCTCATTTTTGCCCAAAAACTGTAAAGTCGGGATTGCAATGGAAGAGAGAAAAGCCCCCTTCCTGTTCCCCCCCCAAGGGGGAAAGATGGTTCAAGAGTTATAAGAGTTCTAAAAGTTCAAGAGTTATAAGAGTTCAAGAGTTATAAGAGTTATAAGAGTGAAAAAATAATAGTTTTGGGGTAGGAAGTGAAGAATTTTGTCGAAAGGTCGAAAGGCTGAAGGAAACTGAAAGAAACTGAAGGAAAACTGAAGGTAAATCGACCTACCTTCAGCCTTTAATATATTGATATTCATTTGTTTAAGCCTAAAAACTGAAGGTTCGACAAATATTCAAAAAAATTATTTGTTTCTGAGAAAAACATTATGGTTCGAGAGGCAATTGTTATATAGAAATAGGTCAATTGTTATATAGAAATGCCCCCATTACTCTATAGAAATTACACCAAACATCGCGGTTCATGACCCCTCGAAACGCGAACAATTAATGTAGGAATATACATTATGTTATATTTTACCAAGCGTTTTTTTGTTATCCCTCACTGAACATTTTACTCCATTGTGTATCCAATTAGTAGAAAATAATAAGAAATTCCCCATTCTCCATTACACATTATTAATTATTTATTATCTTTGCAAATTGAAATAAAATCATTATGGGCAATTTTAAAATGCAAAATAAACGAATTGAAAATATAATAGAAGAACTGAAAGACCAATATCTAGAGCAAGATAGATATAATCGCCCCTGGATTATTGGTTATAGTGGCGGAAAAGACTCTACTGTATTATTGACTTTGGTATGGCTGGCTATTGAAAATTTAAAAGAGAATGGCTATTCGCTAAAACGTAATGTATATGTTGTATGTAACGATACAATGGTAGAAAACCCTGTAATTGAGGAATATCTGTCAATAGTATTGAATAAAATTCAAATGGCAGCAAAAGAACAACATCTTCCTATAACTGTAGCAACAACAATGCCAGAACTAGAGGATTCTTTTTGGTGTTGTGTTATTGGGAAGGGGTATCCTGTGCCTAATAATTCTTTCCGATTCTGTACGGAAAAAATGAAAATAAAACCTACTTCTAAATTCATTACAGATCAGGTTGATGCAGATGGAGAAGCAATTGTTCTTGTTGGAACTCGTCTCACGGAAAGCCAACAACGTGAACGGAGTATAAGAAGACACGAAATAAAAGGTCATCGATTGTCAAAACACCCATTGAATCCCAACACCTATACGTATGCTCCTATTAAGGAACTTCTGTTAGAAGAAGTGTGGGGAATTATTAACACTATTCCATCTCCATGGGGATTTGATAATAAAATCCTTTATCAGATTTACAAAGATGCTTCTTCTGATGATTATGAATGTCCTGATGTAGTAACTGACGAAACACATAAAGCATGTGGTCAGAGTCGATTTGGGTGCTGGATTTGCACAGTGGTCAAAGAGGACAAATCAATGTCATCTTTGATTAACAATGGTGTTGAATGGATGAAGCCATTATTGGAATTCCGTGACAGGCTTGTTGAGAATAGAAATGTTTCAGAACTTAGATGTTCTACTCGAAGAAATGGCCAAAAAGCAATAGATAATACTGGTCATAATTTGGGAAATTACACTATGGAATATCGCATTCAGTTGTTGCGAGAATTGCTTACAGTTCAAAAAGAAACCCAAGAATATCGTTCTAGCATAGATTTAATAACCAATCAGGAGCTTATTGCCATTCAAGTAATTTGGTATAGAGATGGCAATTTTACAACAACAGTAAACGATATCTATAACGAAGTATATGGTTACAATATACCAAATACTAATATTGGATTGCAGGAACGATTATTATTAGAAAAAGCATGTTCTGAGACACCGCAACATTATCAGCTAATTCAAGAACTTCTGGCTTTGCAAAAAAACAAAGTGTTGCTAATGAGGAAATATGGATTAGCAACGGATTTAGAAACAAGATTAGGAACTTTTGTAAAGGAGGACAACCAATGATAATTAAAAATATAACTCTCAGTAATTATCGTCTTTACGAAGGGGACAATACTATATGTTTTGCTTCTGATGAAGAAAAGACTATATTTCTGATATCAGGAGAAAATGGCTTTGGTAAAACGACTTTCCTGCATTCTCTTTTGTGGTGTTTATATGGTCGTTTGATAATTGACATAGAATCCGAGGTTAAAAAAGATATAGCTAACAATGGCTATAATGCTTTCTTAAAAAGCAATCTGAATCACAATGTACGTTCGCGTTTGGAAGACATGAATGATGAAGATAAAGACTTTATTCGTCAGCATGGCTACATTCCGGAGAATGAACATTATAAATCTCTTACAACATATTCTGTATCTATAGAATTTGCAGATGTAGTTATCCCTTCTCTTCCATGTACTTCATTATTAGTGAAACGTTCATATGATATGTTAACCGAAAAAGAAACGGTTGAAATACTCATAGATGGAATTAAAAATGAATTAACAGCCGAAATTGGTTCGGAAATTTTCATAAATGATTTTATTCTAAATAAGGATATAGCACGATTCTTTTTCTTTGACTCAGAACAAATAGTTTCATTAGCAGAAACTAATACGCCAACAGAAAGACGACGGTTATGTTCTGCATATAATGAAGTTTTGGGTGTTAGAAAATATGAAGATTTAAAGCGCAATTTGGAAAATGTAAGGTTAAGGCTACGCAAAAAAACTTCGGATATCGAAAGTCGTGATAAGCTTGATTCGCTGCTTTCTAAAAAGGAATTATTAGAATCAAGGATTGAAGAAACGAAGGAACTCACAAATTCGTTAGAAGCAAAGTTATTGCAATTGAGAACGGAAAATGAAGCGTTGCAAGTTCAATTACTGCGAGAAGGTAATAGTACAACCATACAGGAAATAAAAAGAATTAGCAATGTAATAGAAGCCACAAAACAAAAAGATGATGAATATAAGAAAAAACTAAACCAGTTTATTGAATATGCACCATTGGCAATTTGTGGTCAATTATTAAAAGATACTAAAATACAATTAGATAGCGATAATAAATTAAGAGAAGAAAAGAATCTGCAGCTCAGTAAGAACTTAGTTGTTTCAGATATTACTTCTGATTTGCTTTTGATGCTTAGTAGAATGAATTTAAATACTGATACATCATTAGCAATTCAGTCAGAGATGCAAAACATCCTCAATAAATATAAAGGGGAAGTTTGTAAATCAAATTGCTTGCTGTCTTTGACAGAAAGCGAATACGAAGAGTTTGTTGCCGTTTATAATAATATTACGACGACATATAAGACTGAGTTTGAAAGATTAGCTGATGATTACAAAAAGAATAGACAAATTCTTGAAAAGAATAGCCGACGCTTGTCTACTATAAATAACAAAGAAAATGATGAACTGATAAAGCAGATTCGTGCTACTAAGAATAAGCTAGAAGAGTCAATAATAGAAACAGATCAGAAACTTCGCCAAACTTACGAACTTATAGGAACTAATAATCAAGAATTAGCTGTTGTTAATAAACAAGTGAGTGAATTAAGCAAGATAATATCACTTGATGACACAGATGCAAAAAAAGATGCGTTAGCAGAGCAAATTATAAATGAATTATCTTCATTCCTAATAGCATTAAAACAAGAAAAGAAATTCTCATTAGAACGAAGAATAAAGGGCATACTAAATAATTTAATGCACAAAGAAAATTTTATAGAAAGGGTTGATGTTGTAATTAATGGTGAAGACATGGACATAGAATTGTATTCTGTGGATGATAAATTAATAAATAAGGATTCTCTTTCAAAGGGGGAGCAACAATTATATGCTACATCTATATTAAAGTCGTTAGTTGATGAGTCAGGAATTCAGTTCCCTGTATTCATTGATTCTCCTTTGCAGAAGTTTGACAAGAGTCATGCAACTAAAATCATAACCGAATTCTATCCTCACATTTCAAAACAAGTTATTTTGTTTCCTCTTCTATATAAAGAGCTGACAATGACAGAATATCAAGTGATGAAGCCGCTTGTCAATGCAACATATTTGATTAAGAATGACACGACTCATTCATATTTTGAACAAGTAGATGTTAATAATTTTATTAATGAGTAATTATGTTTACACAAATAAAGACTAGCAGTAAAAACAAAGAATCAGTAACAGTACTGACTAGAAAATTTGGATTAGGTGCAGAGAATATAATAGCTCGTATAGCAATTGCTTATTCTTTGCAAAATGGCCAGCATTTTTCTCCGCTGGATGTAAAAGATAGTGGGGGAAAAGAATATTCAAAGAATGTTTTGTTTGGTTCATATTATCCAATGTATGCTGCAATTGTGTGTAAGCATTACAATATAAAAATGTCTGATAAAGATTTGCCAAGATATTTCAAGATTCATTTAGATGACGGTATTGAACGTATAATGGCAGATATCAAGGACAACCCCAATTTAAGTGGTTTTGATTATTTGTTTGATAAAATACACATTGGATTAGAAGAGATATGCTAAAAGACTGTCAGTTTGCTCTATCTTATTCTACTGGTTCAGAAAAAGAACCCAAAGAGTTTTTCACGGAAGCCCTAATCGAAAGCAAATATTTTGATTTGGGGTTAGGATTCTTTTCCTCTTCTGGTATAAGGTGTCTTGCTTATGGCTTTGCACTTTTCATTGCAAATGGAGGAAAAATGCGAGTTGTGATAAACCATATTTTAAGCGAAAAAGATAAAATCGCCATCAAAAAAGGGATGACAGAGTCAATTCCCTATTTTGAAGATGACATTATTCGGGATGTTGAAAAATTGTGTGAAACCTTGTCTAAAGAAGATGAGCAATTTTTCAAATGCTTTTCTTATCTTATTTCTATAAATCGCATAGAATTTATCGCAACTATATCATCGCAAGGAGGCTTGGGGCATGATAAATATGGTGTGTTCACTGATAGTAAAGGTAATAAAGTGGCTTTTGCTGGTTCTGCGAATTTTTCGCAAACAGCAATGGAACTTAATGGCGAGACAATTCTCGCTTTTACCTCTTGGCATGATAAAGACAGGGTTGATGACATTGAATCAAAATTCATTGAAAACTGGTCAGGAGATAATGCTCACCTTACACATATACCATTGGATAAGGTGACTTCTTACATAAAGGATAAATTCGGTGAAGTAAAAATTCAAAATCTGATAGAGCAAGAAGTTAATCTTCGTGAAATTAGTGAAATTGATATAGATACAAAAAAAACATCAAAACCACTTCCCCAAAAACTTCTTGAAAAAATTTGGTACAAAGAATTGCAACCAAGATTTCCTTTCCCAGAAGAGCGTCAAATTCAAATTGATGCGTATAATGCATGGGTAGGAAATAATAAGAAGGGGATTTTTGCAATGGCTACAGGCTCTGGGAAAACCGTGACCGCTCTAAATTGCCTTCTAAAAGAGTATGAAAAAAATCATTTCTATAAAGCTATCATTGTTGTGCCAACAAGAGCTCTTGCTTTACAATGGGAAGATGAAGTTAAAAACTTCAATTTTCAGGAAGTCGTTTCAACTCATACAGAAAGGGACTGGAAGGACATATTGGCAAGATATACCACAAAAAGTTTGCTAAAACAAAATAAGAGCATAATCGTGATTACCACATATGCTACTTTTATTAGAAAACACATTCAGGATTTTGTCACACGGACTAAATCTATCGAAGACTTTATATTTATTGCTGATGAAGCACATAATCTGGGAGCGTCAGGTCCGATGAAACATCTGCCATATAACATAAAATATAGAATAGGATTGTCTGCTACACCAGAACGGGTATACGATGAAGGTGGTTCAAGAAAAATATATGAATTCTTTGATTCAGAACCGCCTAAATACACATTCCGTTTTACGATGAAGGATGCCATCTATTCAGACCCTCCAATCCTTTGTCATTACATTTATACTCCATTATTCATTTCTTTAACCAGGGATGAAATGGAACAGTACCGTACAAAGACAGAGCAACTTCGCAAATTTATAGACCCAGAGACTGGGAAATATAGCAAAGATGCGGAAATGCTTCTTATGGCAAGAAAAAGAATTATTCACAAAGCAGCAAATAAGAAAAACAAGGTTGCGGAATTATTGGATGAACAAAAGTCTAAAAACAATTTGAAATACACTTTCGTTTTTGTGCCAGAAGGATTCGAACCGGACTACGCAGAAATTGATGAGTATAATATTGATAATGAAGACATCCACATCATTGACGAATATTCACAAATGTTTCGAGAGAGGCGTTATCCTTATCATCAATATATAAGTGGATTGGATGATGCCCCTTCAATACTTGACTCGTTCGAAAAGGGAGACATAGATATTCTACTATCCATGAAATGTTTAGACGAAGGTGTTGATATTCCAAGAGCTCAAAATGCCATTTTTATTTCGAGTACAGGTAACCCAAGACAGTTCATTCAGAGGCGAGGTCGTGTTTTGAGGAAGCATAAAGATAAAGAGAAGGCATATATTTGGGATTTGATTGTCCTGCCTCCAGACATTGACGACTCTTCTTCAAATATGGAAAGAAACATGTTTGTAAGTGAAGTCAAAAGAGTTCTTAATTTTGCTGCTTTGGCAGACAACAAATTAGACATTCTTTACGGAGAATTGAGAGATGTCTGTCATCAACTTAATATTGATATGTTTAGTATGTTGGATGAGGAAGAAGAACAATATAAATAATAGACAATATGGCAATACAAGACGAAATGTACAAAATGATTGTTCAAGAGATTGATGAAACTGTTCAATCTGGGAACGAAAAAATTTTAGTTAATAACGACAAGGCAAAAAAGGTCGCAAAAATGCTTTCAGAATTGAGCATGGACCCAAGAGATGCTGAAACACTCGTAAATCAATACATCTCTGGTATAAAAAACATATGTAATTCTTAATTTGTACTATGATTATCAGAAATATTACCATCAAGAACTTTCAACCATATTTTGGGAATACCGAAATAGGGTTTTCAGAAGGTCTTAACCTTGTCATTGGAAATGGTGGCAAAGGCAAATCAAAGCTTTTCAATGCTTTTTATTGGGTTTTATTCGGTCGCATCTATATTACAGACTTTGGATGGGCGACTACTAACGGTCTCCCACAAAGTGCTAAATTTAAGATGCAGCGTCATGAATTTATCAATAAAAAAGCACTTTTTGAAGCAAAAGTAGGAGAGGAAGTAGAATGTTTTGTACGCCTTGAATTAGACGACGACAAGGGTATGAGATATGATATAGAGCGTAAAGTAACTGCTACAAGAGTGGAATGCGATGATTGGGACTCTCCTGATGCTTGGGAGATTTCCACTGCTTCTGTTAGGGTTGTTTACGATGATGTTACAGGAACTATAGTAAAGCAAGATGAACTTGCTGAAGACCGTATCTCACAACTCTTCCCAGAAGGTATAAGAGGATATATTTGGTTCCAAGGAGAATCTTTGGACGAACTAATAAATTTCCAGAAGGAGCAGAATCTTAAAGATGCCGTTAAGCATATTTCATATTTTCCTTTCTATGAAAAGCTTACAGCAATCATTACGCAGTCACAAGACAAAATTTCTAAACTTGAATCAAAACATTTGAGAGAAGCGAATAAAGAAAACGCACAAATTAAATTACTTGTTTCAAAAATAGATGGTCTTCAGAAACTAATTAGCAAAGAAGAAACGAACAAGGAAGAAATCACATCAAGAATCGAAAAGATACAGATTGCATTAGCTGATGATGAAGGGAAAGTTAGAGGTATTGCAGGTTTCACCGATTTGGTAAGTCGCTATGACAAATGTGAGCTGGAAATCACAAAGATTAATGACGAACTTACAAATCTAGATACAAGACAACGCGAATTGCTTCCATCTCTATGGGTATTAAGAGGAGCAGATAGCCTGATTGCAAAATGTAAAGATATTATTGCATCACACGTTGATGAAGTATATACTGTTCCTGAAAAGAAGTACCTTGACAACCCAAGTCGAGAAAAATTAGAGGAAATCCTCAACAAAGATCATCAATGCTTTGTATGTGGTTCAAAGGTAGATGACGACCATCCTGATACTGTTGAATGGATAAAGAACAGATTGAAGATGCAAGATGAGTTCTTGCGTGAAATGGAAGATTACCGTGCAAACATGGAAGCATCAACAAGATTTAACATGTTTGTCGGAAAAATCCAAGATTATCCAGGTTCTTTGCTCATATCATTAGGTCAGATTGATAAACAATATAGCGATTCTGAAGACATGATGGACAAGCTTATGGCACGTCGTCGTATATTGCTTCAGAAAAAATCGAAGTTAGATGAGGAAATAGAAGAAGTTAAACGCAAATATGGAGTAGATCCACACAAGGAGGCATCAAGAGTTGGTGCAATTGATAACGAGATAAAAGCATCACGTTCAAATTTAGAGAGACTTCAAAGAAACCTACGCTCTTCAGAACAATCTATTGCAGACTATAAGAAAGATTTACAGTCCGCCGAGAAAGATCTTCGAGCATACGGAAATGCAACGGGGCAATATACACAGGTGCCAGAAACTGAATGGAAGAACATTTCAATATTTTTGGAGTCTATCTGTAAAACGGTTCAAGAAAGGGCAAGAAAAGAATTGCTCCGTAAAATAGAAGAGCGAGCAAATCAATTTTATATCCGATTCACGGAACATGATAGGGGCTATAAGGGAAAAGTAGAAATTGGAAATGATTACACAATTCGCTTCGACCCACTTCTAAATACAAGCCACGAAGACCGTAAGAAGATGAGCATTATTAATGCATTGCTATCTTTGAATCAGGAAGCAATGAATACGTTCTATCCATTCATTAGTGATGCACCTACATCAAGCTTTGACCCAAGTACCACCCACAAATATTTGTTGGGTGTAAAAAATATATTTGGACAATCAATAATTCTTACTAAAGATGTTGAGATTGGAAGTGAAAAATATAATGACATTTTCAACCAGCAAAAAATTTCAAGAATATATCATCTGACAAGCGATATTTACACAACCACTGAAGATGAACTTGAAAGTTATGAAGTAAGTACAAAAGTAATCCGTTTAAAATAATGCGCTATGGATGATATATTTGAAATCAAATTTCCTATCGAATCAGAAATAAAAGATAAGGTTATAACAAAATTCTCCACAAAACAAGGTGGAGCATTCGCTATTTTCTCATATTACTGGCAATGTTTTGTTTGGGCAGCTACTATTGGCTTTTTGAGGGATGAGAAGCGACCTCTGGGAAGCCCATCTGAACGCATATTTTCTCTGAACACTATGCGTAATAACGGAGGAGATAAAGATGCACAGGCTCTCATTTGCATGTGCATAGCGAGAAATGGTTCACTTGATATTATGAAAGAGCCAGAAGAAGCTGTGAGAAATATAAGTGAATATGCAAATGGTGGTTTTTACCATATATTAAAACTTATGGAAAATGGAGAAAACTCATTTAATGATTTTGAAAAAGTCAAACAAGAGATTTTTTCCAGAAACTATTCGTTTGATGAAAACATTATTCTCGAAGAAAATGCAATAGAATCATATGGAGAACAAGATACAAAGAACGAAGATGTTAGTGGTGATGTTGATAACTCAAGTAAACTCAATATTTTAAAAAAAACATCTAAGTGGAAAACTCGTGAAGAAAATGAATTATTCTCGTATTATAAGCAAGGAATGTCCATAAAGCAACTTGCAACATATTTTGACAAAGATGAATCTTCTGTCATTGAAAAGCTAGAAAGCCAAGGTATTAAATTAAATAAGTAGTTTCTATTAACAGTACATAAATATGGAGAATATAAATTATGCCGATATGTTTAGAAATTTAAATGTCAAAATTTCTAAAGGAATTATGGCTCCACATAAGGCAATACTTCTTATTTCTATTATGGAACTTATTAATGGAAAACGAATTCCTTCAAATAAGATTTATTTAGAAAATGAGCTGGCTATTACTTTTAAAAATAATTGGGAAATATTTGTTAAAGACAATAGTGTATTTAATCATTATAAATGTTCTCCATGGACACCGTTTTGGCATATGAAAACGGAACCTTTTTGGCATTTTAAATATTATAATGGACAAATTGTTGAGGATGGATGCATTGTAGACAAAGGCAAAACAGCTTCTATTGGGCAAATGCGGGCATATATTGAATATGCATATTTAGATACTCAATTGTTTGAATTGGTGCAAAATCCGTCTTCTTATCATGAGTTAAGGAAAGTTTTACTTAATACATTTATATGCGGAAATAATAGCATTTCAAAAGAAAATGCAAAAATCAAAGAAATTGTATTATTGGTTAAAGAATCTCAGTATGAAACCATAATCAATAAATTGCACGAAATAGATGGAATCACATCCATAGGCTCAAGAGACAGGTTCCTGATTCATTAGATAAAGATATTAATCAATAAAAATGCAATATTATGAGATGTGGAAATAGCGAGTGTTTGTACACGAATATTTGGGAAAGGCTGTTGCCGACAATTGTTGAGACTGTAGAATGTGGGTGCGATGTCAAAATTGACCTTAATGGCGCAGTGTTTGAGGCTGTTGGTTCCAGAAAAACCTATAGCTTCAAAATCGTGTATAAAAATGGGAGGGTTGCGGAAATCTCCAATTCAGCTGTTGCAAGAGATCTAGCAGATGTCTTGGATGGTTCTCCCAAGTTCAAAAGTGCTGCTAAGGACAAAAATGTTGTAATTCGTATGGGTAAAAACTTCAATTTTAGTATTTCTTTCTTAAGTTAAAAATCAAAGTATCCACAACAAAATAATAAAATTATGGCAACAGAAACCAAGAAACCAATGACAAGGGAAGAATACGAACTTGAAAGGAAACGAATTCGTGAACTTATGAATAAAACTGAAGAGGAGAATAAAAAGTATCTTGCTTCACAGCCGCCATTGACTGAAGAGCAGATGATTAAACTGTTGGAGGAACGATACGGACCAAATTTAAGCAAGAGAATTGGAAAAGACGAAATCAATAAATAATGCGATTATACAATGTCTGAAAAAGATGTACTTGAGAGTTTGACAAGTAGGGTCAAGGGACAGGTACCTGATTCATTAGAATAAGATATTAATCAATAAACGAAAATAGTTATGAAGACAAAGTATTTCTTTTTAGGATTTGGTGCAGGTGTGGTACTGACTTTCATTGCATTGTTTATCATTGGGTCGGTTAGTAGAGGCGGTGTTGCTGCTGCTATGGATCCTGTTGACTATCTCGAAACCCCCGTGAGCTATGAGGGCAAAGCAGAAACCAAAGTTAAGGTATTCCAAGTGATTGGTAAGGCTGCTTTAGCTCACGAGAAAAAAACTTCTCCTTGGGACATGGAAATGGATGATGAATATAGATATGAATTATATACGGGCAATGTGGTCATGATTATTGGTGATCATTACTATAGCGACCAAATTGTCAAAATCAAAAGTCCTATGAGGATTGGTACTTATAGTTATACTTCTCAAGGTGGTTTGCCTTTGACTGTTCCCGTAATTGACGGAACTATTATCGAATAGTCGAAACTGATTCTATCTAACTGGCTCAAGCAATAAAGGCTCCACTTATCCAACAAAACGAAACTATAATATATAATATATATATACTATATAATAATAGAATTTAATTCGATGAACCATTAATGGAGAATGCAGGATGCAGAATTGATAATGTAGAATGGAGAATGGATAATAAAAAAATAAGCGAGTATATGGGAAAAACAAAAATAATTCCGAATAGCGAGCAGAATGATATCATTATTTACCATTCAAAGGATGGGAAAATAAATGTGGCTTTAATGACTAAGGATGGCAATGTATGGCTGAATCAAGCACAAATTGCCACCTTGTTTGGCACCTCTATTCCTAATATCAGTATTCATATAGCTAAGATACTGAAAGAGAACGAATTACATCCAGATTCAGTTATTAAGTATTATTTAACAACTGCTTCTGATGGGAAACCTTATAATGTATTATATAGCTAAAAATTATCTGGATCAACAGGAAATCGATAAATTGAATAGGCTCGTAAACATATTTCTTGAATCTGCTGAAATGCGTGTGGAGGGGCTCGAGTAAATTCTAGGGGCTCGAGGGGCCCTAGGGGAACTAGAAACTAGGGGCACTAGAAACTGAAACTTGAACTTAAAAAACAGAAGGATATGAATGACAAAATACCGAGTGTGTTGAATAGGGAGAGGAACTGGAAGGAGTTGTACTTCTATCAGAAGTCGGATGTGGTGTATCAGCTGAGTTTCGTCTTCTGCGACCGCTTTATCCATCTTTACAAGGACAGAACTCGGGATCAGGTGATTCAAGCTGCGCGTTCGTGTAAGCAGAATATCGTGGAGGGGTTGGCTGATGGTGTCACTTCGACGGAGATGCAGCTGAAGTTGCTGAATGTGGCTCGTGCTTCGCTCCAGGAACTGAAGGAGGATTTCGAGGATTACTTGAAATCGCGTCATCTTCGGTTGTATGGTGTGGATGACAGCGAATTTGACGTGATGCTGGGTTTTTGTCGTTCGCATAACAAGTTGAATGATTATGAACCTTTCTTCCCGAAATGGACGGATGAGGAGATGTGTAATTATGGTATTACGCTTTGCAGGATGATTGACAGGATGATGATGAGCTATCTGGAAGTGCTGGATCGTGAGTTTGTGACGGAGGGTGGCATCAAGGAGCGTATGCATAGGGCTCGGACGGGTTATCGCCAGCAGCAGGATGAGCGTTTGCAGCAGTTGGAGGGGGAGGTGGAGTGCCTCAGGCAGCAGGTGGCTGAATGGAGGGCTAAGTATGATGATTTGAAGCTGCGTGCCTTGAGGGCGTATAATGAGTTGAAGGAGGAGAATGAGAGGTTGAAGAGGGGGAGCTAGGGAGCTAGGGGCTCTAGGAATCTAGGGGCTCTAGGGACCCTAGGAGCCCTAGGATAATCTAGGAAATCTAGGGGAATCTAGGAAACTCGAGGAACCTTGAACTTTGAACTTTTTTTAAAAATAATAGGATATGAAGAAGAAAATGACAATGATGGCGATGGCCGTGGCTTTGGCGGGCGTTGCCAATGCTCAACAATCGAATGTGAACCTTTCGTATAACCCTCAGAAGGATACGGAGGGATTGATTCCGTTCAGCGCTTCGCTGAATTCGCCTCAGGTGAATGACGACCATACGGTGATTTTCCGCATCAAGGCGCCGGAGGCAAAGGATGTGAGGCTTTCGGGTGCTATGATGACGGTGTTGCACGAGAGGGGTTCGCTGCCTTTCACGAAGGGTGAGGATGGTATCTGGACATTGAAAATCGGTCCGCTGCCTGTGGATATGTATCAGTATAATATCGTGATTGACGGGGTGAGCATGGCTGACCCTAACAATACGTATGCTGCGTTTACGGCTATGCCTCCTTACAGCGAACTGATTGTGCATGGGGATGGTCCTCAATGGTATGATGCGAAACCTGTGCCTCATGGCAGCATCACGCGTCATATTTACACTAGTGGTGTGACGGGTGGCGAACGTGAGATGTATGTCTATACTCCGCCTACTTACAATCCTAAGAAGAAGTATCCTGTGCTTTACTTGATGGGTGGCAGTGGGGAACTGCCTTCGAACTGGATGTATGACGGTCGCGTGAACTTCATCATGGACAATCTCTTGGCTGAGGGTAAGGCTGTGCCGATGATTATTGCTATCGTGAACAATCAGGTGGTTCACCGCAATCATCCTCAGCATGCTGACCTTACGTTTGACATCATGGCTCGTGAATTGCGTGAAGCTATCATCCCTTATGTTGACAGCCACTACAGGACGATTGCGAATCCTCACGGACGTGCTATCTCTGGACTTTCAATGGGTGGCCGCCACACGATGTTCAGCGGTATGGAGAAGTGTCTCGACTTGTTTGCGAACTTCGGTGTGCTGAGTGCGGGCGACAGTGACCCTGAGAAGACGATGCCTACGTTCATGAATACGAAAGATGTGAATGACAAGGTGGATTATCTGTTCGTCGGTCAGGGCACGGAGGAGGAAGCTGGCTTCTTCAATATGCGTGTGAAGGGTTTTGTGGATGCGTTGAAGGCTCGTGGCATCGAACATGAGTACTATGCTGGTGGGCATGGTGCGCATGATTGGTCGACTTGGCGCCACTTGCTTTATTATCGTTTCCTTCCTAATTTGTTTAAGAAATAATTCGAGGGGCTCTAGGAAAAAAAAGAGAGGTAGTCACGTTGGGTGGCTACCTCTTTTTTAGTTATTCAATTGTGTGGGTTACTTCACGAGAACAACCTTGTGGTTGATGATGTAAAGTCCCTTAACTGGAGTTGTTACCTTGCGGCCCTGGAGGTCGTAGATTGCATCGTTAGCATTGATTGCAGCGTCTGTTGTCTTCAATGTTTCGATTGCTACTGGTTCTGCTGTGCCGAGGTATTCGAGTGTGAAGTTGTCGAATGGACACCAGTCGATTGAAAGACCTGCCTGCTTGTTCAAACCGATCTTGAGGGTTCCGTCTTCTCCTACTTCTACAACGAGTTCGTTCCAGTACTGACCCAATGCATTGTATGCTGACATTGATTCGCGGTTGTTTGGAACGTAGTATGTAGGATTGTCGTTGAATTCTACTGTTACTTCACCGTTTACGCCTAACTGGCTTCCTGCAATGTACATTGTGTCTGCATTTTCACAATCTTCGAGTTCGAGAACGTTCTTAACTACTACGCTGTCGTTGTTTGCATAGAACTTAACAGTGTTGATTGAGTCATGATTTTCTACGTATGTTGCTACGTTGTCGGCATTGCTACCTGCGCGATAGAATGACTGTACGCTGACGCGATAGAAACCTGGAGTGAGGCCTACGAGTGTCTGGTTGATATCGAATGACTGAGTGTCGTAGAATTCGTAGATGTCGTATTCTACATTGTCGTTACCACCAGTGCGTGTCTTGTTCCAATATTCAGCGCCTGGAGTTTCTTTGTTGAGACCCTTGAAGTCGGCATTGAGGATTGCTTCAGTTACATTTACTGGAGATTCTTCGCTTGCCTGTGCCATTGCTGACTGACCGCATACGAACTTTGTCCATGCTCCTGGGAATGCATTGATCCATTCCTTAATCTGATCGTTGTCCTTCACGCCGTTTTCTGGATTAGCTTCTGAGAGGAGATTTTCCAATGTAGTGTCTTCGCTGTCGAGTTCTGAATTGCCGAGGAGAGTTTCGAATGCTACTGATGTGTTAGCGAGCTGATTCAACAAGCTAGCAGTTTCGTTAGCGTATGCGATTGCATCCTTCAATGCTGCTACGGCTGCTACCTTTTCTTCTACTTCGCTTGCTTCTACTGCTCCTTCACCTTGTTCGATTGCCTTGCAGAGCTGATCGAGTGATGCTTCTACTGGATAAACGTTTTCGTCTTCTGCCTTAGCTGCTGCTTCTTCTACGAGTGCTGTGATTTCGTCGTTGAGGCAAAGTGCGAGTACTTCGTCGTTCTGTCCCTTGTAGACGATTGTCATTTCGCCCCATACTGTCCATGTACCGCTTTCGAAGCCTTCGCCCTTGAAACCGATTGTGAGGTCGCCTGGTTCGGTAAGACCTGTAACAACTGTGTTGTTGACGTCGATATCAGATGTGTAGAATATTGCCTGTGCCTGTGCCTGTCCGTTTGGTGTGTAACCAGGACCTACTGCTGCATTGTGCATATTGTCTTCTGCATCTGCGAACAACTGGTCGACATACTGGCTGAGAACCTTTGTCTTGTTGCCGTTTGCATAGATGTATGATGTTCCAGTTTCTGTTTCTGATACGTATGCATCATAACCTGGAGCTGCATCGCCTGCTGCACGATACCATGCTGGAGCACTGATTTCATAGATACCTGCTGGGAGATTCTTGAGAGTTGTATATGCGTTGAAGCTAACTGGTTCTGCTGACCATACTTCGCATACACCGTTCTGCTGGCTTTCGAACTTACCTGAAGTTACGCTTGATGTCCAACCAGCTGTGCTCTTGTTTGCAAAGTTTACATTCTCGAAGAGGAGAGAGATGTCGAGATTGTGTTCTTCACCATCTGTTCCTGCTACTTCGAGAACTGCCTGGATGGCTGCTCTTTCCTTAGCATCTAAACCATTGATGATGGCGTTGATTTCGTCTGTAGTGTATGTACCGAATGAATAAGCATCATCGTATTCGAGGAGTGAGTCAGCGAGTTCGTTTGCGAATTCTTCCATTTCGGTGCCTTCATACTTTTCGATTGTCTCGTAGTACTTGCCCTGGAGGAAGTCGTAGAACTTAGCATAAGCGGCAATACTGTTTTTGAGTGCTTGAACAGCATTGTTTACCTTTGTTGCTGCTGCTGTGTTGGCTGCTGCATCGTCGCTGCCTGCATCCTTCAATGCTCTTGCTTCATCAAGAACTTCTTCCAACTGTTCGCCGATAGCTGCTTCAAATACTTCACCTGATGCGAGCAATGACTCACCACTGCGGATTGCACCGTTCAATGCGATAAGGCTTGGGTCAACGTCTGTCTTACCGTTGAACATCAATGTGAATTCGTCGATGAAGAGGTGTGGCTGGTTGCCTGAACCTGTGTTTGCAGCTTCGTAACCGATTGTGATAATACCTGAAGTTTCTTCTTCGAGTTCAAACTTGATTGTTTCGTTGCTCCACTGATTTACAGGGAATACCTTAGTTTCAGCGAGGTATTCTGAACCGTCGTCAGCAATGAAACCGCAATAGTTCTTTGCAATGGCTTGTGTACCACCTGTAGCGTTGTAAGTAGGGATTGTGATTGTGTAAGAACCTGCAGGAAGTGTAACTGCCTGAGAATAGTATGCCTTGAATGTCCAGCAACTTACGAATCCGAAGATGTTACCTTCAGTTTCTCCGTTTGCCTTTGTTGAAGGAGGAACGAAGCCAGCGTTTCTTGAACCGAGCCATGTGCTGTCGTTACCGCTTACGTTCTTTACACCACCGCCTACTGGGAAGAGGCCGGCTGCCTTACCGTCTGTACCTGGGTCGTTTGGAATCCAGTCGGTCACTGGCTGCATACCGAAGTATGTTGTTTGGTTTGCTCCCATATCCTTTGCATATGTACAGATACCATTGTCGAGAGGGTCACCAAGTGTGAAGTGTGCATTGTTGATGAAGAAATCAGTGAAGTCTGTCATGTTGGCAGCATTGATTTCCTTCTGATTTGCGATAGCTTCCTGAACCTGAGCGAGAGTTGCGTTTTCGTTGTTGTAAACTGCCCAACCAGCTTTTGTGCTAACGCCCATCTTTTCACCAGCTTCGAGCAATTCCAAAAGTTCTGGTTTCAGCTTTTCAGCTTCCTGACGGTCGATTTCTGCTGGGTCGGCTTCAATCATCTGAACACTTTCGAGGAAAAGGTGAGGCATTGCTCCTGAACCTGCGTTTGCAGAAGCATATCCAACAGAGATAACACCTGAAGTTTCTTCTGTCAAAACGAAAGTAACTTCGTCAACACACCATGTCCATTCGTCTGCCCAACTCTTCTTGTCAACAGTGTAGGCTGTACCGTTGTCGGCAATGAAACCAAAGAGGTTCTGGTTTACTGTAGATGTTCCTGCATTGTTCCAAATTGTGAACTTGAGGGTGTAAGCACCTGCAGGAAGAGTCACAGCTTGAGTGTACTGTACTGGAGCACCCCAAACGGCAACCATACCTAAGGCGTTGCCTTCAGTTTGTTCAAATGAGTTCTGATCTGGTGCAAAGTAACCTGTACCGCCCAAGAATGCTTGAGGTTCACCAGTTACTTCATCGTAAACACCGATAGTGAAAATACCGGCAGCACGAGCATTGAGACCGTCTGTACGACCTTCAATGAATGTGTTGTCACTAGGCGTAACGTTCGTCCAGCCTTCAACAGGTTGCTGACCATACATGTTGGTTGCATTCTTCTCCATGTCATAGTCATAAGTGCAAATGTAGCCAACTACAGGAGTACCCTGACTAAAGTCGGCATTTTGCAGATACTTGCTGGTGATGTCGTCACCTACAGCTGCCTGAGCCATAAGTGCTGTCACCAACAAAGTGCATGAAAGTAAAAATTTCTTCATTGTGTAAAATAGTTTAAATTTATAAAATAAAAAATGTATAATGTATAATATCTGGGGGCAAAGATATGAAAAAAAAGCAGAATGCAAGATATAAGATGCGTGATTTTTATATAATTTCTTGAAAAAAATCATGTTTGACAGTGTTTTTTTTCGAAAAACCCACTAAAACGGGTTAGTGGTTAACGGTTAATGGTTAACGGTTAGTGGTTAGAGGTTAGGGGTTAGTGGTTAGAGTTATAAGAGTGATAAGAGTGCGAGAGTGATAAAAAATGGAACTGACGTACATATTGACACTAACTTATTGATTATGATTTTCTCTCCATAAATTATCATTAATTATTCGATTGCCAGCCCAGAGTCTTCTGCTCATTCCCATTTCCTTGCAAGCAAGCTCGCAGATAAATGGTCAGAGCAAATCCTCTAAGTCTTGTGCCAAGCCTTCTACTTGGCTGACAATATTAGAAGCAAATTACCATCCGGATGGAATTTGTTTTTAATTTACGAATAATTTTGAGCGCAAGGCCGATTAGGCCGACTTGGAAGATGGGGAGTCTTTCGATGGGAACTCGTTCGCAATAGAAAGGAATCACAGCTTCAAAGGAAGCGAAGCGATGCGCTCAACGATAATTAGCGGAGGAAGAAGAAATCCTTTGGTGTCATTATGTTAGTCACTACCTAAAAAATTACGGATTACAGATAATCGATAACTGTAACCCGTAATTATGAACCTTTAGTGTCAGCAACTATTCTTCCACTTCAGCAAATGTTATCTGATCTGCTGCACCATCCAAAATTTCGTCGTCGGTAGATGGTTTGAAGCCAGTGTCCTTGCCGGATGTCTTGAATTTCACATCACTCTTTCCGAGTGTCTTGTGGTTGGCATCGTAAATCAATACTGACAACGTGTAGGTGTTGCCTGGATGCAGATGGAGTATCTTCAGACATCTCTCTTTTGAATATTCCTCGCTGACCGACTTTCCAATCCGCAACTGATACGTTTCAGACAGATTCGGATGGTAGTAACACATAACGGTGACTGTGGTGTCGGTCACTCCAAGGATGTCTACTTCCACCTCGTCCTGTTTAGGCAGGTTGTCGGAATCATCGTCGCTGCATGCTGCGAACATCATTGCACCCAAAAGCAGTGCAAACGAAAACTTTAATAAATTTTTCATAATTATAACTTTATATAAATAACCTTTAATCTATAAAGATGTGGTAATTTGTGTGCAAAGATACAAAAAATGTTGGATATAGCAGAAACAAAGAATGAAAATTGTGGCCATTTTCCATAACTTATTTAATTACATTACTTTTATAGGCGAAAAAACGTGTATTATTGAATCGTGTATCATTTTTTTCACTAACTTTGCAGAAAGAAAATAAATTTAAGCCAAGGAGATGCGCCTTACTTGCCTTTCTCGGTGCTTTTTAGAAAACAATTAATTATGAAGAAAAGTGTAAAAATTGGACTTGTTACAGGTATTTTTGCTATCTGCATCGTTGGTGGCATCTGGTATCTTCAACCTAAGGTAAACGAAGATTTGGAACCAAAAGGTTCGGCCGAAAAAGGTTTTGGCAAGGGCGGACAAGGCGGACAGGGTAAGGCTCTGAACGTGAACGCCAAGATAATGCATGCTCAGACGCTGACGGATGAGTTTACAACCACAGGTTTGATTTTGCCCGACGAGGAAGTGGATTTGTCGTTCGAAACATCAGGAAAGATTGTTTCCATTTCCTTCAAGGAAGGAAGTGTAGTGCGTCGAGGACAACTTTTGGCAAAAGTCAACGACAGCCCTTTGCAGGCACAACTCAAGGAACTGCGTACCAAACTGACTTTGGCGAAGAATCGTGTGTATCGTCAGGAACAACTGCTGAAGAGTGATGCTTCGAGTCGCGAAACCTACGAGGAGGCAACCACGAATCTCGCTACCCTTGAAGCCGAAATAGAGACAGTGAAGGCAAGCATCAGCTTGACGGAATTGCGCGCACCATTTGACGGTGTGATTGGTTTGCGTCAGGTCAGTGTCGGTGCTTATGCCACTCCTTCGCTCGTTGTGGCCAAACTGACAAAGATAGCTCCGCTGAAGATTGAGTTCTCGGTTCCTGAACGTTATGCCAATGAAATCACATCGGGAGTGGCACTTGAGTTTACCGTGGAAGGTTTCCTTGATAGTTTCCAAGCAAAAATATATGCAGCAGAGTCGGCTGTCGACAAGGATCAGCACGTATTCACTGCCCGTGCCCTTTATCCAAATTCCGACCGAAAGCTCAAGCCAGGGCAGTATGCAAGTATTCAGATTCAGCGTCAGGAAATTGATGATGCACTCGTTGTTCCATCAGAGGCAATCGTACCAGAAATGGGTATCGACAAGGTGTTCTGCTATCGTAGCGGTAAAGCTGTACCAGCCGACGTGAAGGCAGGCATACGTACCGATAAGGAGGTGCAGATACTTTCAGGATTGAAAGAGGGTGACACAATCATTACTTCGGGTACACTTCAGTTGCGTACCGATTTGCCAGTCACGCTCGACGAGATTGAAAAATAATGCAGAATGCAGGATGCAGGATTGATTTTCGATGCAGAATGCAGGATGCAGGATGCAGAATTGATAATTGATAATGTAGAATGTAGAATTGATAATGTAGAATGTAAATAGTACTTGATTAGATGAATATATCCGAACTAAGCATACGTCGTCCAATCCTCGCATTGGTAATGACACTGGTGATACTCCTTTTCGGAGTCATCGGCTACACCTATCTTGGTGTCCGCGAATATCCTTCGGTGGACAACCCAATCATTTCCGTAGATTGCTCATATCCAGGAGCCAATGCCGATGTGATTGAAAATCAGATTACCGAACCTCTCGAACAGAACATCAACGGTATTCCAGGCATTCGTTCGCTGTCGAGTGTCAGTTCGCAAGGCAGTTGCCGAATTACCGTAGAGTTTGAACTCTCAGTAGATCTTGAGACAGCAGCCAACGACGTTCGCGACAAGGTGTCGCGTGCCCAGCGTTTCCTGCCTCGCGACTGCGACCCACCTACTGTGTCGAAAGCCGATGCCGATGCCATGCCAATCCTTCAGGTAGCTCTGCAAAGCGACAAGCGTTCACTTCTCGAACTCAGTGAGATAGCCGACCTTACCGTGAAGGAGCAGCTTCAGACAATCAACGACGTGAGCAGCGTCAGCATCTGGGGCGAGAAGCGTTACTGTATGCGCCTGTGGCTCGACCCCGTCAAGATGGCGGGATATGGAGTCACACCTGTAGATGTGAAGAACGTGGTGGATAGGGAAAACGTGGAACTCCCTTCGGGAAGTATCGAAGGCAACACGGTGGAACTCTCCGTCCGCACCATGGGTTTGATGCACACGGCAAAGGAGTTCAACGACCTCGTCATCAAGCGAAACGGCAATCAGATAGTACGTTTCAGCGATATCGGACGAGCAGAACTGGGTCCTGCCGACATCAAGAGCTATATGAAGATGAACGGAGTGCCGATGGTGGGAGTGGTGGTAGTGCCACAACCGGGAGCCAACCACATCGAGATAGCCGATGCCGTGTATAAGCGTGTGGAGCAGATGAAGAAGGACATGCCCGAAGACGTGAAATTCACATATAGTTTCGACAACACCAAATTCATCCGTGCATCAATCGACGAAGTGAAGGACACGATTTACGAAGCCTTCCTACTCGTCATCCTCATCATATTCCTGTTCCTCCGCGACTGGCGCGTCACGCTCATTCCGTGCATCGTCATCCCTATATCGCTCATCGGTTCGTTTTTCGTCATGTATCTGGCCGGCTACTCCATCAATGTACTCACGATGCTGGCCATCGTACTCTCCGTCGGACTTGTGGTCGACGATGCCATAGTGATGACGGAGAACATATATGTGCGAATCGAACGAGGGATGAAACCGCGCGAAGCCGGAATAGAAGGAGCAAAGGAGATATTCTTTGCAGTGGTCTCCACCTCCGTCACATTGCTCGCCGTGTTCCTGCCAATCGTCTTCATGGACGGAATCACCGGCCGCCTGTTCCGCGAGTTCAGTATCGTGATTGCCGGCACCGTCTGCATCTCCACCTTCGCCGCCCTTACCATCACACCGATGCTGAGTACGAAAATCCTTGTCCGTCGCGAGAAGAAGAATTTCTTCTATCGATTCACCGAACCATTCTTCGAAGGCATGAACCGCCACTATGCTGATGGTCTTGCAGCCGTGCTTCGCCATCGATGGGTGGTATTGCCAATAATTGTAGTGTTTGTGGGAGTTATCGTGTGGCTCTGGACCACCATTCCTGAAGAAATGGCACCGATGGAAGACCGTTCGTCAATCACCATCCGCACTCAAGGCACCGAGGGTGTCAGCTACGAATACATCCGCGACTATACCGAAGACATCGACCGACTCGTCGATTCCATCTGTCCCGATGCCGACAACATCTCGGCTCGCGTCAGTTCGGGTTCGGGAAATATCCGTGTAACACTGAAAGACCTGAACGCCCGCGACTACAGTCAGATGGAAGTGGCAGAGAAGATTACTCAGGCAGTGCAGAAGAAGACCAAGGCACGCTCGTTCGTGCAGCAGCAGTCGTCGTTCGGAGCTCGCCGAGGCGGTATGCCAATCCAGTATGTGCTTCAATCCACCGATTTGGCCAAACTCCAGAAAGTATTGCCCGAGTTCCTTCAGAAAGTCAATACCAATCCTACCTTCCGCATGGCCGATGCCGACCTCAAGTTCAGTAAGCCAGAGGCACGCCTCTCCATCGACCGCGACCGCGCCAGCATTCTCGGAGTGTCCACCCGCGATGTTGCCCAAACACTTCAGTACGGCCTCAGTGGCCAACGAATGGGGTATTTCTATATGAACGGAAAACAATATGAAATCAAGGGCGAAATCAACCGTCAGAGCCGCAACAAGCCATCCGACCTCAAGGCCATATACATACGCAATAATGACGGCCATATGGTGCAGATGGACAATCTAGTCACCCTCAGCGATGGCATCGCGCCTCCACGCCTCTATCGCTACAATCGTTTTGTGTCGGCCACCATCTCAGCAAGTTTGGCCGACGGAAAAACCATCGGTGAAGGTCTCGACGAGATGGACAAGATAGCGAAGGAAACCCTCGACGACACCTTCCGCACAGCACTCTCAGGCGACTCGAAAGAGTTTCGCGAGAGTTCGTCGAGCCTCATGTTTGCATTCATCCTGGCCATCGTGCTCATCTATCTCATCCTAGCCGCCCAGTTCGAGAGCTTCAAGGATCCAGCCATCATCATGCTCACCGTACCGCTCGCCGTAGCCGGAGCATTGGTATTCATGGCTTTAGGCGGCATCACGATGAATATCTTCAGTCAGATTGGCATCATCATGCTCATAGGCCTCGTGGCCAAGAATGGAATCCTCATCGTGGAATTCGCCAATCAGAAACAGGAAGCCGGCATCGGCAAGATGGAAGCCATCCGCGAAGCATCTCTCCAGCGTCTGCGTCCAATCCTCATGACCAGTGCATCCACCGTTCTGGGACTTATCCCATTGGCATTTGCCACAGGCGAAGGCAGCAATCAGCGCATAGCCATGGGCGTAGCCGTCGTAGGCGGAATGATTGTCTCCACGTTTATGACCATGTTTGTCGTGCCTGCAATATATAGTTATGTATCCACCGACCGCAAAAACCGCAAAAACGAATGAAACGAACAGTCATACTTTCCCTTTTAGGATTAGCCACCACATGGGTGCCAGTGTCGGCACAATCGCTGAAGGAATGCATCGAAACAGCACTCGAAAACAACTATGAGATGCGTCTTGTGCGCAACGAAGAAGAGATTGCCCACAACAATGCCACATGGGCCAATGCCGGCGCACTGCCTACAGTTGATGCCACAGCCACATACCGTCCGTCGGTCACCACGTTTGAACGCACCACTCCACGCTCTGGTGCGGCAGTCACGGAACATGGCGGTTTCGACAACGCCCTCTCGGCTGGAGTCGCACTCAATTGGACACTCTTCGACGGATTCAAGATTCAAACCACCCACCGTCAGCTCCTCCTGCTCGAAAAGCAAAGCGAGATATCCACACGCATGGCAGTCGAAGACCTTGTGGCCGACATCGCATCCGAATACTACAACTGCGTGCAGCAACAGATTCGCCTCTCCAACTACCTCTCCACGATGGAGCTTTCGCGCGAACAACTGCGAATAGCACAGCTCAACTACGATATCGGACGATTCTCCGGACTCGACTATCAGTTGGCACGTTCCGATTTCCATAACGACAGTTCCGCGTTTGTACGCCAAACCGAAGCAGTGGCAAAGAGCCAGATACGCCTCAACCAACTGATGGCAAATGCCGACCTCAACCATCCACTCCTTATTCCAGATACCGATATCGTCGTGCGTACCGACCTTCTCCTGCCAACACTTTTGGAACACACTCTCCAGAGCAACAGCAGCCTTCTCTATGCCCAGCAAAACTCACAGATGGCCGAACTTGACTACAAGAAAATTCTCTCACGCTACTATCCTTATCTGAAACTCAGCGGACAGTACGGCTACGATGCCAATTTCTATGGCCGAGGAGCCACACGCGACCGCAGCAGCCTTGCTTTCAGCGGAGGAATCACCGTAGGGTTCAACCTCTTCGATGCTAATCGTAAGCGAGAGCGCAAGAATGCCCAACTGACAATCCGCAATCAGGAGATACTCCTCCAGCAGCTCCGTCTCGACCTTCAAGCCGAGCTCACTACATGTTATCAAGCCTACCGTACCAATATAGAACTGCTCTCGCTTCAGCGCGAAAACCTTAAAATCGCACAGCGAAACTACGACAGCGCACTCCAGCGATATAAACTCGGTGACCTCTCTGGACTCGACCTCCGCCAAGTGCAGCAAAACCTACAGACAGCCGAGGAACAAGTGCTACAAGCCGAATACGAAGCCAAGATCAGCGAAATCACCCTTCTCCTCATCAGTGGCGACATCGCCCACTATCTCAGCTGATGGTTTGTTACAAGTTCAAGGTTCAAAGTAATCATTTCATCATTAATCATTTAATCATAAATCTGTATGAATAAGTTTACAATCTTTTCAGTTTGCTTCCTGATGTGCTGCGGTGCATGGGCACAAGAACTTAACAATTTCAATCGTGGCGGGCGCCAGCGTGTAGTGTCGCCAGAAGTGAAGGAAGGAAAAATGACTTTCCGTCTGAATGCCAATCGTGCCTCTCAAGTGATGCTTCAAGGCAACTGGATGGAGAGCCGTGGAATCCCTATGACGAAAGGTGAGAACGGAATATGGGAAATCACCGTTGATGCCCCTGAACCTGAAATTTATACTTACAATTTCGTAGTGGACGGTGTGTCAGTCAACGACCCACAGAATTTCATGGTACAACGTGACGGTACGCGCTATCTGAATATGGTGCTTGTACCGGGTGAGAGAAGTGAAAACTATAGTGAAGCCAACCAAAGAGGTACGGTCAGCTATATGTGGTATGATAGCAAGATTCTCGGAATCAACCGTCGTCTGACTGTCTATACTCCTTACGGATATGAAACCAGCAAACAAGATTATCCAGTGCTATACTTGCTCCATGGTGCCGGTGGCGATGAGGAGGCATGGGTATCGATGGGTCGTGCAGCGCAGATTCTCGATAACCTTATCGAAAAAGGACTTGCAAAACCTATGATTGTAGTAATGCCAAACGGCAATCCAGGTCAGCAAGCAGCACAACCATTAGGATTGAAGGAAAAGCAACAAGACCGTCGTGCTCCAGGTATGCAAGATGCTTATGTGAAGAGCCTTTGTGGTGAAATCGTGCCTTTCATCGAAAAGAATTTCAGAGTCATCGCAAAACCTGAATCACGTGCCATTGCCGGTTTGTCAATGGGTGGAGGCCATACTATCACAGCCACTAATCTCTACCCTGAGATGTTCGACTGGATTTGTCCGCTCTCAGCTGCTGGTAATTCTACTCCAGAACAAATCAAGACTTTGAAGCAGGCAGGAGTAAAACTTTATTTCCTTTGCTGTGGAACGAGCGACTTCCTTTGGAACAATTCAGTGACACTCGACAAGACCATGACTGATTGCGGTTTGGAACACACTTTCTTTAAGTCGGACGGTGGTCATGTATGGGCAAACTGGCGTCTGTACCTGAACACTTTCGCACAGAAGTTGTTTAAATAAAGACAATCATATAAATATAGAATGGCCCTCGATGTGAATCTGTTACACATCGAGGGTCATTTAGTATAGTGCATCACAGAAGTATTGGTTTGCAATTATCGGAAAGTGATGGTTTGAGTGGTGGGATCCATTGATTGGATGACTGCAACGGAATGGAGACGATAGCCATCGGCACGAAGACGCTCACCCGTGTGGTGCATTCCTTTCTCTACGGCGATTCCTATGCCTGCCACTTCTGCCCCTGCCTGATGTACTATATCAATCAATGCACGGGTGGCTTCGCCATCTGCAAGGAAATCATCAACTATCAGAACTTTATCGCTGCTATTGATGTAGGGACGGGAGACATAAACGTTATTGGTGGTTTTGTGAGTAAACGAATATGCACGGGAGATATACTGATCATCAGTGCTGTTGACAGTTTGACTCTTCTTTGCAAACACCATCGGTACAGAATAGAGTTCGGCCAATATAGTGGCAATCGGTATGCCACTGGATTCGATGGTGAGTATTTTCGTCACTTTCACATTTTCGAAATGGTTCTTTATATCTTCGGCTATTTTACGGATGATTCTAACATCGACTTGATGGTTGAGGAAATTGTCGATTTTCATCACATTGCCTTCAAACACTTGTCCTTCGGCTTTTATTTTCTCTTCAAGGAAATTCATTTTTTAATGGATAATTAGAAGAACATGAGAATTACTGATATTATCGTTACGATTTGAATGAACCGCCGAAATGCTTTCTCTGGAAATTGCTTTATCAACCAGATACCAAGCACAGCTCCTATGCCTATCACTGGAATCATTGTGAGATTCAAAGTGAATGTGTGCCAACTGATATTGTTCCAAACAAAGATTTGCAATGGTACTTTGAGAAGATTGACTACCAAGAAAAACCATGCATTGATGCCAATGTATTCCATCTTTTCCTTTCGCATCGAAAGTAGATAAACCGACATTACCGGTCCGGCTGCATTGCCAATCATTGTGGTGAAACCACCTAAAAGTCCGAAGATGGCAGAATACCACAAACGGTTCATCCAACGATTTTCCTTTCCATAGATTTCGCTCCAAATCATTACCGCCAATGCTAATGCCAATGTCCAAGCCATAAGGAGACGAAACTCGCCAGTCGGAATCAAACTATCTACAAATATGGCTACAAAGAATCCCAAAATGGCTGTAGGGAGAAGTCGGGCAACGAGTTTCCAATCGGCTATTCGCTTATAGTAGGCAACTGCAATGATATCGGCCATGCAAAGCATTGGTAAAATGATTCCTGTGGATTCCTTGGCTCCAAAGGCCATTGCCATATAAGGCACAACAAGAAGCATTATGCCTTGCACTCCCGTCTTCGACATTCCTATACTTAACGCCGTAAGGGAAATTACTATCCATTGGAATAGATTTAGGGTTTCCATCATCCTACCATTATGATGTGAGTTTATAGATATTTTGCAGTAATTGAAGCCGGACATTTGAGGATTTCGGCTGGTGTACCTGTAAAGATGATTCGACCGCCTTCTTCGCCAGCTCCCGGTCCTAACTCAATGATATGGTCGGCACTGCGGATGACAGCCGTGTTGTGTTCAACTACATATACCGAGTTGCCTTCACTGACCATCCGATGGAAAAGGTCGATGAGTGGACGGATGTCCTTCCAATGAAGTCCGTCGGTTGGTTCGTCGATTATATACAACTTGCCTTTCTTGCCAAGACTCGATGCCAACTTCATTCGGCTGAGTTCGCCTCCAGAAAGGGTGGAAAGCGACTGATTGAGATGAAGATAATGAAGACCTACATCAAGCAGTGGTCGCAACTTATCTGCAATTGTTGTTCCTTCAAACATCTCTACTGCCTGTTCGACGGACAAATCCATCACTTGAGCTATGTTGAGGCCTTCGTAGGAGTATTGTAATGCCTCTGGGGAATAACGAAGACCATGGCATGCCTCGCACTGGGTTTCGATGTTGTCCATGAATGCCATCTCGGAAACGATGACTCCCTTACCTCCGCAGACAGGGCATCCGCCCTTGCCATTGAAGGAGAACTGATCGGCTTTCACCTTGTTCTTCTTTGCAAAAAGGCGGCGGATATCATCGGATGCATCCATATAGGTGGCAGGTGTGGAACGAAGACTCACACCTATATTCTTTTGACTGATATATACTGCTTCTTCTCCCGATTCCTCATAGTTTCGGCGGAACACTTCCATAAGGCTGCTCTTGCCAGAACCAGCTACTCCGCATACCACTACAAACTGTCCGAGTGGCATCTGGAGATTGAGGTTCTTTAGGTTGTGGAGATTGGCATTTGTAATTGATAGTGTGGAATTACCCTGAATCTGGTTCTTTGAACTTGGAACATGTAATCTTTCCTGGCGCATCATTTCGGCTGTAGCAGTATCGGCTTTTAGGAGCTCATCATAACTACCCTCAAAGACTATCTCACCTCCAGCATTTCCAGGACCTGGGCCCATGTCGATGATATGATCGGCTATGCGAATCATCTCACGATGGTGTTCAACGAGGATGACCGTGTTGCCTCGGTCGCGAAGTTCACGAACAGAATCAATCATCAGTTGGATGTCATGATCGTGAAGGCCTACACTTGGTTCGTCGAGAATATAAAGCACATCGGAAAGGGATGCTCCCCTATACTTCGCTATCTTGCAACGTTGGGCCTCTCCTCCGGAAAGTGTACCAACAGGACGGTCAAGACTCAGATAACCAAGTCCGATCTCTTCCAAAGCACTTAATCGTTCACTAATTACTTCCTTCAAATCTGTTGCAAGAGGATCGGTAAGGCCCTTTACCCACTGATTGAGTCGACCCACAGGAAGTGCTTGCACTTCAGCTATGTTCAATCCTTCGATTCGGCATGAAAGTACCTTTTGGTTGAGGCGTGTACCTCCACATTCAGGACAAGTGCCCATCACGAGCATTGGATTGAGAACTGCACTGTGGAGGAGTCCTTCCTCACTGTTGATGATGCTTCGATACATTCGGGGAATCAGTCCTTCGTATTTGGCAGTTCGTGGCCAATTGGAAGGTGGATTCTTCAATCGAATCTGAGGCGAATGGAGGAAGAGGTCGAGTTCTTCGGGGGAATAATCCTTTATCTTCTTATCGAGGTCGAACAATCCGCTATGGGCATAGCGAATCCAACGCCAACCGCCTTTATGGAAGGCTATATAATGGATGGTGTCTTCATCGTTAAGACTCTTGTCGAAATCTACCAACTTGTGGATGTCGAGTTCGCGGATTTCACCCAAACCCGAACAACGGGGACAACTGCCTTGGGGATGATTGAACGAGAAGGTATCACTGTAGCCTACGAATGGCTTGCCTACTCGAGAGAAGAGTAGGCGAAGAAGGGGATTGATGTCGGTATAGGTGCCTACCGTGGAACGACTGTTGCTCGTCGGTTTGCGCTGGTCGATGACGATTGCCATCGGTAGCCCTTCGATGCTGTCCACATGGGGACGACCATACTTGGGAAGGTATTGCTGAACAAACGTCGGAAAGGTGTCGTTCAGTTCTCTTCTCGACTTGGCTGCTATCGTATCGAGCACTAATGATGATTTACCGGAGCCTGAAACCCCGGTAAATACTGTTATCTTATGTTTGGGTATCTCAAGCGAGATATCTTTCAGGTTGTTTTCCCTCGCTCCCTTGATGATAATCATAATATGTACAAATTATAAGATATCAGATATAAGATAGCAGTTATAAGATATGAGTTTTTAACCCTTAACCCTTTATCTCTACACTCTCCACTCTCCACTCTCCACTCTACACTCTACACTTTCCCCAGATTGACCTTATAGTGGCGTTTACCGGCATCGGGATCTGTATCGCGCGAACCGTATTTGCCCATGAACACTCGGACATCGGTGTAGAACCCTTGCCCAAGGGTGGCACGCCCTGCATTCCAATCATATACGTCGCTCACAATCGTGTCGCCATCCTCGTTGACCTTCCATGAGAACTGCCCAAGGGTGTGCTCGAGTTGGCCGAGTGGTGTGGACAGACGACGGATGATGCTGCGGTGACCTCCTGCATAGGTGCCTTGGAAATCACGCCAGTCCTGTTCGGTCCACTGTCCGTTGCTGTCGCCCTTGAAGCGAATCATATCACGGAGCACCTCCTCTTGTGGGCGTGGCATATGGACTATGTCGCGACGGCGGATGAGTGTCAACTGGTCATCGTGTTTGTAGGTGCGGTACCATCGGTTGATTACTGCTACAATCAAATCGGCTACCATTGCCCCTACGGCATTGTTTGTTCCTATCATGTTATTTACTATTTTACTATGGTAGTTATATACTTAATGACACTAACTCGTCGACTATGATTTTTTCTCTCCACAAATTATCATAAATTATTCGATTGCCAGCCCAGAGTCTTCTGCTCATTCCCATTTCCTTCCAAGCAAGCTTGCAGATAAATGGTCAGAGCAAATCCTTAAAGTCTTGTGCCAAGCCTTTCGTTTGGCTGACAATATTTAACGTTAATTACCATCCGGATGGATTTGTTTTAATTTACGAATAATTTTGAGCGTGAGGCCGATTAGGCCGACTTGGAAGATGGGGAGCCTTCTGATGAGAACTTGTTCACAAAAAGAAGGAGTCACATCTTACAAAGGAAGCGAAGCGATACGCTCAAATCGATAATTAGCGGAGAGAGAAAAACTGTAGTGTCATTATGTAAGTCATTGCCTTTACTATTTACTATTTACTATTCTCTACACTATCCACTCTACACTCTACACTCTCCACTTAAAACGCTATGCGTTTTTTGCTGCGTAAACTTCTTCGATTGACATTGGTTTCTTCTTGTGGCCGAGCAAACGGGCTCCATCGGATGTGATGAGATAGTTGAGTTCGTTGCGTAGGCCGGAGAAGTCTTTCCATGCATCGAGGCGGTCGTAACAGATGAAGTCGGTGAACTGACGCTCTGCTCTCCATTTGTCGATGAGCTCTGGAATGAAATAGATTCCTGGTTCGACGGTGAAGACGAAGCCTGGTTCGAGTGGACGGGCGAGACGGAGCGACTTGAATCCGAACTGCGTGCTCTTCTTCGTTCCTTCTGCATAGCCTACGTATTGCTCGCCAAGATTCTCCATATCGTGAACATCAAGTCCCATCATGTGGCCAAGTCCGCAAGGGAAGAAGATGGCATAGGCTCCGATATTTGCTGCTTCCACTGGGTCGCCTTTCATAAGTCCGATTTCCTTCATTCCTTCACATAGGCGGATGGCCGAATTGATGTGGGCCTCGCGGAATGGAACTCCTGGGGCGAGGGTGTCGACTGCTGCCTTGAAAGTGGCTAGATGGAGATTGTAGATCATGGCCTGACGCTCGGTAAATGTCTCACTCACTGGCATGGATGAAGAGAGGTCGCCCGCATAGTGGGTTGGAGATTCGCTGCCGGCATCGAGAAGGAAGATATCACCCGCACGGAGGGTATTGAGGTAGTGGTGGTTGTGGAGTGTCTGTCCGTTGATGGTGGCGATGGTTGGGAACGATTTCTCATATCCCTGACTGTACATTGCTGCCTCCACTGCTGAACGAACATATGCTTCGGTAACGCCTGGGCGTGCTGTGCGATAGGCTGCGAGGTGCATATCGACACTCACATCGATGGCTTTTTCGATTTCGACGATTTCCTCTTCTGTCTTGTGGTTGCGCATATCTACAATGGCTTTGATGAAAGGAACTGATGCCTTGGCTGCCTGCTCGGCTGGATTGATGCCGAGAAGTTCCTGAAGCCAAACTTGATGCGCTCCGCGATAAGGTGGGAGGAAATGGATGGTTTGGCCCTTTGCCTGTGCGTTCTTTATGTAAGCGGCGAGCTGGGCAAGTGGGAGAGTGTGGGTGATGCCTACGAGTTCACACTTCTCGCGAATGGTAGGTTGTGTACCCATCCATACGATGTCGTCGATTGTGAGTTCGTTGCCGAAGATGATTTCCTTATCATTGTCAATATCTATGACTGCTGCCAGACCGGCATAGTCGCCTCCGAAGAAATAGAGGAACGAACTGTCCTGACGATATCGATAGCCATTGTCGGCATAGTTCATTCCGACTTCGTCGTTACCAAGGAAAAGTAACAAGCCACTGCCTACTGTTTGCTTCAACTGTTGGCGGCGCTGGATATAGGTTTCTTTACTGAATAAATTGTTCATAAGATTAAGGGTTTTAAAAGTTCAAAAGTTATAAGAGTTCAATTTTTTTTAATGTAGGATGCAGAATTTTCTGTGAACCGTTAACCGATAACTTAATCGTTAACCGTTAACCCATCTTCCCCCTTCTGGGGGGACAGGAGGGGGGCTTTTCGTTATCTCTTGTATAGATTCACTTTCTTGTGCTTGCCGATTTGGGCATTGGTTTCTGGGAAATACTGTGAGATGAGGGCGTAGAGGCGTGGGTCGTACTTCTTCAGGTCCTCACGGGTGTTCACCCAATTGTGCTTTCCGTCGGCATATGGCATTTCGGCATTGACATTGAACCAATCCTGAACGCCTTCTGCCCAATATTCCTCGAAATTGTTGGCTGCATAAGTGTTTTCCCACTTGCCTTCAGCTCGTGCTTGGCGAAGGAGGTCGCGGAGTTTCTGATTGATTGAACGGTCGACCTGCACGATTCCGATAAGATGGATTGAATGGGCAAACTCATGGATGAGAATGTCCTCGGCATGGTATTTGTCGATTTGGTAAGCCAAGATATTCTCTTCGGCACATGATGTGATTGGTTCCTGGATTGTTCCTCCAAGTCCACGGGCACGGAGATTCCAGTTGAGACTTGTATCGTTCACGAGTGAAGCATGTTCAGGAATCTGAACCGTTGCCTCATATCTGCCCATCACGACAACTCGTGTATCTACGCGTGTCATGGCATCGTGAACTGCCTTTGGAAGCATGCTCGTCATGGCATATACTGTCTTGTAGGCCTGAACCAGAGCACTGTCTGGAGCTTTATGTGACGACATGATGTGGATGCCGTTGCAGTTGATGTACTTCTTGTAGTAGTCGCTCAAGTGGAGACGTGACTTGAGGTCGGTTGGCACGGCTGTAATCTCGCATTCAGGGATGTTGATATTGAGTTTCTTCTGCTTGTTCATCTTGCGGAATGCCTTGTAGTCGTCCTTCTTGTAGAGATTCACCTTTGGATGCTTGCTGATTTGCTCATCTGTCTCTGGGAAATAGCGGGCAATGAGATTGTAGAGACGAGGGTCGTACTTCTTCAAGTCTTCACGAGTGTTCACCCAATTGTGCTTTCCGTCGGGGAGAGGCATTTCGGCATTGACATTGAACCAATCCTGAACGCCTTCTGCCCAGTATTCTATGAAGTTTTCGAGGGCATAGGTGTTGGTGTACTTGCCCTCGGCGATTGCCTGATCCATAAGGCTCTGGAGTTCGTCGTCGATTTCGGGATGAACTTGCTTGATTCCGATAAGATGGATAGAATGGGCAAACTCATGGATGAGAATGTCCTCGGCATGATAAGGGTCGATTTGATAGGCAAGGATGTTCTCCTCGGCACACGAAGTCATCGGCAGTTCGAGAGTGCCTTCAAGGCCACGGGCACGGAGGTCCCAGTGGATTACGGTGTCGCTCAGGAGATAACGATGCTCTGGAAGGTCGGTTGTTCCTTCATATCTTGCCATCACAGCCACACGGGTGTTCTTATCGGTCATTGCCTTGAGAATCTCAGGGGCAAGAAAACTGGTCATTGCATAGAGTGTCTTGTGGGCTTGGACAAGACAACTGTCGGGCACTCGCCAAGAAGAGACGATGTGGATGCCGTTGCAGTTGACGTACTTTGAATAGTAGTCGGATATTCCGAGTTCCTTTGGAACGGATGTGATGTGACACTCAGGAATGACAAGACCTTGAGCGCCAACGGAAACACTCACTGCAATGAGGCAGATGATGGATAGGATTGTTCGTTTCATTTCTGTGGATTCGATTAGTTGTTTAGGCTTAAAGAGCCTCTCCCAACATCTTCAGAGAAGCGGGAAAGGCTCTTTGTGATTAGTAGGTTTATTTCATGTATGAGTAGCGATAGTCGGTAGGCGAAACGAGTGTCTCCTTGATTACTCGAGGGAGGACCCATCGGATGAGGTTGAACTCACCGCCTGCCTTATCGTTTGTACCCGAAGCACGGCTTCCGCCGAATGGCTGCATACCGACTACGGCTCCTGTTGGACGGTCGTTCACGTAGAAGTTGCCGGCTGTGTAGCAAAGGGCATCTGCTATCTTCTCCACTTCGAGGCGATCCTGTCCGAATACCGAACCTGTGAGGCCATAAGGTGAAGTGGTGTCGCAATACTTGACTGCTTCCCATACCTTATCGTCATCGTAAGGATAAACGGTGAGGACAGGGCCGAAGATTTCTTCTTCCATCGACTTGAAGTGAGGGTTGGAAGTTTCGATGATTGTTGGTTCGACGAAGTAGCCAATGCTCTTGTCGTAGCCACCGCCAAGAACTATCTTTGCATCGTCGGCTGCCTTTGCGAATTCGATGTATTTTGCAATGTTGTCGAATGATGTTTCGTCGATTACGGCATTGATGAAGTTGTCGGAATCCTTTACATCGCCCATCTTGATTTCACTTGCGAACTTCTTTACTTTTTCAAGAATTGCTGGCCAAAGGCTCTTTGGTACGTACATTCTACTTGCTGCCGAACACTTCTGACCTTGATACTCGTAGGCACCTGTGAAAGCTGCATGAGCTACTGCATCTACATTGGCTGATGGATGAACGAAGATATAGTCCTTACCACCTGTTTCGCCTACGAGACGAGGATAGCTTACATAGTTTGCAATGTTTTCACCCACCGACTTCCAAAGTGTCTGGAATGTGCTTGTAGAGCCGGTGAAGTGGATACCAGCAAGATGACGACTTGCACAGCAAACCTTTCCGATGAGTGAACCCTGACCTGGAAGGAAGTTGACAACTCCGTCTGGAACGCCTGCTTCCTTGAACATCTGCATGAGGTAGTAGTTGCTGAGGATTGCAGTTGATGATGGTTTCCAGATGGTTGTGTTGCCTAACAATACAGGAGTCATATTGAGGTTGCAGGCAATACTTGAGAAATTGAATGGAGTGACAGCGAGTACGAAGCCTTCGAGTGGGCGGTATTCAGTGTTGTTGATGTTGCCCGAACCATCCTTTGGCTGGATGGAATAGAGTTTCGAAGCATAGTGAACGTTGTAGCGGAAGAAGTCGATTGTTTCGCAAGCTGAATCGATTTCTGCCTGATATATGTTCTTGCTCTGGCCGAGCATAGTAGCAGCATTGAGGATAGGACGATACTTTGTAGCAAGCAATTCAGCACATTTCATAACGATTGCTGCACGAACTGTCCAATCTGTGTTTGCCCACTTTTCATGAGCTTCCATAGCTGCATCGATGGCCATCTGGATTTCCTTCTCGCCACATTTGTGGTAAGTGGCAAGTACGTGCTTATGGTCGTGAGGGCAAACCACTGTACCGGTGTTGCCAGTGCGGATTTCCTTGCCTCCGATAATCAATGGAATATCAAGTACTTCTGATGACTGACGTTCGAGTTCGGCATCGAGTGCAACTCGTTCAGGAGAGCCTTTCAAATAACTTTTCACCGGTTCGTTAGCCGGCAGTGGGAATGTAACGATAGAATTCTTCATATAGGATGTTCGTTTTTTAAGTTAGTGAATACTTAGTTTTTTTAGATTTGACATGCAAAGATAGCAGATAGTTTTCGTAACTCCAAATTTCTCCTTAATTATTTATAATAATGTGGCGATATTTTTTTGAAAAAGCCCAAAAAAACACATTTATTGCTTCTCGAAAAAACATCGCGAGAAACTTCAGTTCGACGGAGTCAAATGCCTCAATGTTTCGCGAGAAATGCCTCAATGTTTCGCGAGAAATGCCCCAATTGTTCGCGAGAACTTTAGTTCGACGGAGTCAAATGACCTCACGAACCGCGTTCTCTTTTTCGGAAGAAATATATAGAGAAAAAAACTAAATCTTACCCAATTCGTGAAGAACGAGATAAGCATAATAGGCAATCATACAAAGCGTGAGCAATGCTCCTTCGAGGCGGTTGATGCAGTGTTTCTTCTTGCCGATGAGGATGAAGAGGAGAATGAGAACTGCCGAACCGGCCATCACGATGAAGTCGATGGTTGTGATGGTGCCCAACTGGAGAGGAGTGATAGTGGAAGCCACACCGAGAATCAACATAATATTGAATATGTTGCTACCCACCACATTGCCGATGGCCATATCCGTATCACCCTTTCGGGCAGCAGCAACGGAAGTGGCAAGTTCGGGGAAGGAAGTACCGGCCGAAACGATGGTAAGGGCAACGATGGATTCGCTCACTCCCATCTGTATTGCAATGGCCGAAGCACCCTCAACGAAAAGTTCGCCTCCGCCTATCAGTGCACCCAACCCAACGAGGATGAAAAGAATTGATTTCCACATCGGTTGGATGTTATTTTCCTCGATTTGACTATGTCGAATCTCGTTTTTGTGATTTGACTGCGCCAACCCCTCAAAAACCTCGATTTCATCGGTGTTTTCTGTCTTGTTCTTTATTGCCGAACGAATCGTGATGAAGAGATAAAAAGCAAAGAAAATGAGCAAGACAACGCCTTCGATTCTACTGATTTCATGATTGGAGCCAAACACCAAAACCATCAAAATCAGTAATGCAGCAGCACCAATATTCACAGGAATGTCCCTCACCATAATTTCTTTCTTGCAAAAGACAGGACAAACAAGGGCAGTGGCTCCCACAATTGCCAGAGTGTTGAAAATGTTGCTACCCACCACATTGCCAATTGCCATTTCCGAATGATGGTCGACGGCAGCAATCGTACTCACTACAAGTTCGGGCATCGAAGTGCCGAAAGCCACAATAGTAAGGCCGATGATAAGGGTTGATACATTGAATTTCCTTGCCACCGAAGAAGCTCCATCGGTCAGCCAATCAGCTCCCTTGATGATGAGAGCCGTACCTATGAGGAAGAGAATGATATTCCAATATATGCTGTCGAAAAATTCCATATCTACAAAATGAATGTTGTTTTGTTTAATTGTGCAAAGGTACTATAAAAAAATGAATCTTGCATCAAAAAACTGCAAAAAGTTTTGACATGCGAAATATTTTGCTTACATTTGCAAAATGAAATCCGAACTGATCGGAAGTCAACACATATAATAAAAATAATATCAACATGAGAAAAACTAATTTTATCTTGGCTTTAGCCATGATGCTTGCTCCGCTTTGTGCTTCGGCTCAAGGCCACCAACTCAGTATCAATCCAAAGAAAGTGGGAGCTCCTATCCCTTCCACTTTGTACGGCATTTTCTTTGAAGACATCAACTATGCAGCCGATGGAGGTTTGTATGGCGAAATGGTAAAAAACCGCTCTTTTGAATTCCCCGACAACTTCATGGGATGGAATAAATTCGGTCAGGTGGCCCTCAGAAACGATGGCCCATTCGATAAGAATCCTCACTATATCCGTGTAAGCTACAGTGGCCACAGCGATAAGTTCTCTGGAGTGGAAAACGAAGGCTTCTTTGGCATTGGCTACCAGAAAGGAACTGAATACAGATTCACAGTTTGGGCAAGAGTGCCAAATGGCGGAACAGGCAGTGTCCGCGTGATGCTTTGCGACCCTTCGACAATGGAAGAACGCCAGCAATTTGCCGAGCAGACATTGACAATCGACAGCAAGGATTGGAAAAAATATACAATCACTCTCAAGGCAAACAAGACAGTGGACAAAGGCACACTTCGCCTTATGCTTGCCCGCAACAGTGCTGTAGTCGACCTCGAACACATAAGCCTTTTCCCAGTCGACACATGGAAAGGCCACGAGAATGGTATGCGTAAGGACCTTGCACAAGCACTTGCCGACCTACATCCAGGTGTGTTCCGTTTCCCAGGCGGTTGCATTGTCGAAGGTACCGACCTTGCCACTCGCTATCAGTGGAAAAACTCTGTAGGACCAGTTGAAAACCGTCCACTCAACGAAAATCGTTGGCACTATACATTCGACTACCGCTTCTTCCCTGATTATTATCAGAGTTATGGACTTGGATTCTTTGAATATTTCCAACTTTGTGAGGAAATCGGAGCAACAGCACTTCCGGTTGTCAGTGTAGGTCTTGCCTGCCAGTTCCAGAACAATTCAGAATCTGCACACGTTCCAGTCGACGAACTTCAGCCATACATCGACGATGTGCTCGACCTCATCGAATTTGCAAATGGTGATCCTGCAAAGAATCAATGGGCAAAGCTTCGTGCCGACATGGGTCATCCAGCACCATTCAACTTAAAATATGTGGCAATCGGTAACGAGCAATGGGATCAAATCTATATCGACCACTTGCAGCCATTCGTTGAACAAGTTCGCAAGCAATATCCAAACATAAAGATAGTCGGAACTTCAGGTCCTGACAGTGAAGGTGCTAAGTTCGACTTCCTTTGGCCAGAAATGCGCAAGATTGGTGCCGACCTCGTCGATGAACACTTCTATCGTCCAGAAAGTTGGTTCCTTGCAAGCGGCAATCGTTACGACAATTATTCACGCAAGGGTCCTAAGGTGTTTGCAGGTGAATATGCTTGCCATGGAAAGGGCAAGAAGTGGAACCACTTCGAGGCATCTCTCCTTGAGGCAGCATTCCTCACAAACGTAGAACGCAATGCAGATGTAGTGGAAATGGCAACTTATGCTCCTCTCTTTGCTCATGTTGAAGGTTGGCAGTGGCGTCCAGACCTTATCTGGTACGACAATCTCCGTTCATTCCGCAGTTGCTCTTGGTATGTTCAGAGCATGTATTCAAACAACAAGGGAACTAACGTGATTCCTTGTTTGCTCGAAGATGGAAAACCAGCAGCAGGCAATCCAGGACAAGACGGACTCTTCGCAAGTGCAGTTTACGACAAGAACCAAAAGTCTGTAATCGTGAAGATTGTCAACACTGGCAAGGCAGCACAAAACGTTACAATCGACATCAAGTCGGGCTTCTTCAAGGGAGCAGTGAAGGCAGAGCAGACAGTATTCTCAGCCGACAATATGGATGGCGAGAACACACTCGACGAGCCAACAAAATATGTTCCTCAGGTGAAGAATGTAGAATTCGACAGTTCGACATTCACTGTATCGGTGGCTCCAATGTCATTCGCAATGTATAATGTTTCACAGAAATAAAATCCCAGGTTTCAGGTTCCAGATTTTAAGTTGAAAAGAGTAATATGAAAAGAACCGCGATGTATTTTGTGGCAGTTTTGCTCTCAATGCAATTCTGCTTTGCAGGCAACAAACCAAAAGAAACTACCATTCATATCCTGTCAGTCAACGATATGCATGCAACCATTTCGCTCATGCCAAAGTTTGCAGCCGTTGTTGACAGCCTTCGCCAAATCGACCCGGATCTCATCGTTCTCAGTGGAGGCGACAACCGAACAGGTGAGCCACACAACGACCGTTATGAGATTCCAGCTTATCCTATAGTAGCATTCATGAATGCAGTGGGATTTGATGCTTCGGCCATTGGCAACCACGAATGGGACAACAAATGGTCGGGCCTTCGTACATTGCAGAATCTTGCTTCTTTCCCTTATCTCTGTTGCAATGTGGAAACTCCCGATGCAATGAATATGCTGACAAAGCCATTCACATTCCTCGATGTGAAGGGTTTTCGCATCGGCATTCTCGGAAGTATCCAACTTGGAATGAATGGCATTCCTGATTGTCATCCCGACAATATCAAGGGAATAAAGTTTCGTCAGCCAGATGATGCAATCCCTGAATATCAGTGGATGCGCAAGCAATGCGACTATCTTATCCTTCTCTCTCACGATGGATATGCAGCAGATACGATTACAGCCAACCTCTTCCCTTATTTTGATCAAATTATAGGTGGCCACACTCATACATTGGTCAAGCCAAATGCATTCTATAATGGTGTTCTCGTCACTCAGGCAAAGAACAAGTTGGCTTATGCCACTTACACCACAATTGTCCTCAACAAAAAGGGCAAGGTCGTTAGCAAGTCGTGTGAACAGATAGATGTGAAGAATTTCGGTAGCGAAAACAAGGAAGTTGCTCGTTTGCTCGAAGTGTTCATGCACAATGAGGAACTCAGTCAGACGGTTTGTACCGTTACAAAAGACTTCAAGACAACTGAAGAACTTGGCAATATGATGACAGATGCCATCCTTGCAGAAACCAAGAGTGATGTTGCAATGCAGAATGGTGGTGGAGTTCGATTCGATAAGTTTGCAGCAGGTCCGATGACGGTGAACGACATTCTCCAACTCGACCCATTTGGCAATGAGGCAGTAGTTTACAAACTCACAGGTCGTCAGATAGCCGACATTATCATGCAATGCTTCTATATCGACGAAAAGCAAGTGCCTTATGTGGCTGGAATCACTTATGAGATGAAGATTGACAGCGACAAGAAACCTACAGGCATTGAGATTCATTCGCTCGACCCTTCAAAACCATTCGACCTTGAAGGCACTTATCAGTTCGTTACGAACAGTTATGTTTCTGCCATTCTGAAGTTCCCATCTGAAGGTCAAAGTACCTATCATGCTTGTTCCGACCACATGATGGACTTCCTTCGTAGCAAACAGACCGTGGATTACCAAGGAACACATCGAGCAGTTGTGAAGCAATAAGAAACAATTGATAAATGATTGATGGCAGGGGATGGTGTCGCAACCAACTTCCTGCCATTCTTTTTGCCAATATTAATTGCAAGAAAGGGTATTTTGTACAATAATTTAATTTTTAATTAAAAAATTGTCAATCTTCACGAATTATGTCTATAATATTTTGTACCTTTGCAGCTCGAACTTTGTTAAAGTGAGAATAGAATGAAAGCAAATAAGACATTTCTTTTGATTCTGATGGTTGTTGCTGCACTTGTGGGACTTTATTTTGTCCCTCAAATGAGTGTGGGCAAAACCGACTTGCGCAAAGTTTGTATCTGGAGTGATGTAAGTGGCGATGAAGGTGCACAAAGTGCAGCAAATGGATTGAATCAAGAAGATGCACCGGCTGTTCAACCACTTTACAAGGCTCGTCCCGATTCCATTCCTGAAGGTATGATTCCAATCGAGGAAATTGCAGATTCGATGGGTTACAACCGCGAGATGGACAGATTCTATGCAGCTCTCGACAGTGCTGATAGCAGAATTGTACGCATTGCCTATTTCGGTGATTCATTCATCGAAGGTGATATTCTTTCAGCCAGTTTGAGAGATTTGTTGCAGGAGAAGTTTGGAGGCAGAGGAGTTGGATTCGTTGATATCCATTCGCCAAATGCTGGTTTCCGCACAACGGTTATGGAATTCAGTGAAGGATGGGACGAATATACAGCAGTTGATCCAAAGGAAAGAGGATTCGACCCTAAGTTGCAGGGAATCAACGGACGATATTTCATTCCTCAAGGTACTGCATCCATCACGATGAGAGGTCAGCAAAGAGTTTATGCCGAACATCTTGACACAATGTACAGTGCCACACTTTATTTCACTCCTGACAGCATCGAACCACAGATAGAATATTCAATAAATAAGGGAGAATACAAGCCATTAGAACCAAGAGGTTCGTATGCAGAATATGCTTTAGATGAAGATACCGATGCGGTACAGAGCAAATCTCCATTGATTGCCCGAACGGTGAATGCTAAGTTTGGCCGAATCAATATGAAGGTCAATGGTGGAGGCAGATACTATGGATTGGCATTGGAAGGCAGAAAAGGTATTGTCCTCGACAACTTCTCAATGCGAGGCAGTGTAGGTTATCATCTCGGAATGATGCCGATGAAGACGTTGAAACGATTTGCCAAATTGCGTCCTTACGACCTTATAATCCTTCATTATGGATTGAATATGGCTTCGCCAACAACCCGTACTTACAAGCCATATTGTGACAAGTTTAAGGATTGTATCAACCGAATTCGCAAGGCTTACCCTCAAGCCAGTATCTTGCTTGTCAGCATAAGCAATAGAGACAACCGAACCGTAAGCGGAGAATATGCAACACTGAAGGGTGTGCAGGAACTCGTGACGGCTCAACAAGAAATGGCAAAGGAAAAGAAGATAGCTTTCTGGAATCTTCAGCAAGCCATGGGAGGTTCGGGCAGTATGGTGAAGATGCAACAACAAGGACAAGCCAATCGTGACTTTGCCCACATTAACTTCCAGGGAGGTAAGGTGCTTGGGAAACTCTTCTTCGATGTGTTGATGAATGGCAAGATGAACTATGACAGGAGAGAAAGCGAAAAGATTTTAGTGGATTCAGAAGAATAGAAGTATGAATATAGACATACAGAAAATACTTGAACAATTGACCTACGATTCCGCATCGCCGATGATATTCAGCAGTGGAGTCTTCCTTTGGTTGTTCCTTGCATTTACGTTTGTCTATATGCTTTTAGGCAAGGCTACTACATTGCGTTTGCTTTTCGTGACGGCCTTCTCATATTACTTCTACTACAAGTCGAGCGGAATTTATTTCTTCTTGTTGGCCGTAGTTACGGTGAGCGATTTCCTTTTGGCACTTGCCATCGACCATACAAAGCGATGGGGTGGACGTGGAACGCTGTTATTCCTTAGTCTTTTAATCGACCTTGGATTATTGGCTTATTTCAAATACACCAACTTCTTCGGAGGGTTGTATGCCCAGTTTGTTGGTGGACATTTCCAACCATACGACATCTTCCTGCCAATCGGTATCAGTTTCTTCACATTCCAGTCGATGAGTTATACGATTGATGTGTATAGAGGCAATTTGAAGCCAGTCGGCAATCTTTTGGATTATGCATTCTATGTAAGTTTCTTCCCAACTCTTGTGGCAGGACCTATAATTCGGGCAAAGGACTTCATTCCTCAGATTCGCAAGCCATTGGAAATCACCAGCGAGATGTTTGGAACGGGTGTGTTCTTCATTGTTGGAGGTTTGTTCAAGAAAGCAGTTATAAGCGATTATATAAGCATCAATTTTGTGGAGCGAGTGTTCGACAATCCAACACTTTACAGTGGATTCGAGAACCTTATGTCGGTTTATGGCTATGCATTGCAAATCTATTGCGACTTCTCTGGCTACAGCGATATGGCAATAGGTATTGCCTTGTTGTTGGGGTATAAGTTCCCACTCAACTTCAATGCTCCATACAAGTCGGCATCTATCACAGAATTCTGGAGACGTTGGCACATAAGCTTGTCTTCATGGTTGAGGGATTACCTCTATATATCGCTTGGCGGAAACAGGAAAGGAAAGGTTCGCCAGTATCTCAACCTTCTCATCACAATGCTTCTCGGAGGATTGTGGCACGGAGCCAATCTCAACTTCATCATTTGGGGAGGCTTGCATGGTGTGATGCTTGTTGTGGACAAGATAAAGAACCAATTGCTGCATCGTCCGAAGGATTATAAGAGTCATGGATTCATGCGCTTTGTGGGAGTGTTCGTCACATTCCATATTGTTTGCATTGCATGGATATTCTTCCGTCAGAGCAGTTTGGACAGTGCTTTGGCTATGATTCGTCAGATTGTGGTACATTTCGAACCAGAGGTGGCCGTGCAGTGGATAGGCGGCTATTGGATAGTCGGAGCATTGATGCTTTTGGGTTTTGTGCTTCATTTCATGCCGGGGAGTTGGTCGGAATGGACAAAGCGTCTTGTCATTAAGTTGCCACTTGTGGCACAGGCTTTGCTGATAGTGATTGTAATATATATTGTCATTCAGGTGAAGAGCAGTGAGGTTCAACCTTTCATCTACTTCCAATTCTGATTGTCAGTACCTAAATAAATTCATTGATTAAACTATAAATTACATACCTAATGAACATTATAAAAAACAGAAAAAACGTAGTGCTTATTGCAGTTTTGTTTGCAATTTCCACATTCTCTGCAATGGCTCAGAATGCAGGTGGCAGTATGGCCGAACAATTGGGATTTGTCAATCTCGACTTTGCCGATTCATCTTGCTGGGTGAACACGAATATTCGTACCTATCAGAAAGATATTGTAGACGATGAGGTTTATGGCCTTCAGGAAGTGAAGGGTTGGACAATTCAAAAGGGAGGTGAGGCAACGGCCGGAGGAACTTTCCCTTATGCAACTCCATATTACATGGCTTCCCAGGGTTTGGCTTTGCCAACGAAAGGACCTGATGGAAAGGCGGAAGGTGGTATGATGGGTGTTGTGGCTTGTTGGGATGCAACGGCTCAGTACACTCAGCCGGTTACTCTTCCTGCTGGTTTCTATACATTTACATTCTACGTCTACAACAATGCCGGAACTACGGAAATTGTGAAGAATCTGATTGGATTTATAACAGATTCGGGTAAGGAATATCTTGCAAGTTCGCTTACATATCCTGTGAAGGAGTGGACAACAGAGACAATTTCATTCATTTTGCCACAGGAAACATCTGGTTATCTGAGTATAGGTTTCAAATCTGTGAACAAGGGTTCTCCTTATATGCCAAAGTTGTTTATCGACCGAGTGGAAGTTGAGGCAGATACAAATTTGGTGTATGTCGATGGAATCAGTTTGTCGACCAATTCCCTTTCGCTTGTTTCGGGTGATGAAGTGGCAGTCGAAGCATTTGTTTCTCCTGACAATGCCACTGTGAAAACGGTTTCTTGGAGTTCTTCCGATGAGTCAGTTGCCTCTGTGGATGCCAACGGAGTGGTGAAGGCTCATTCGATTGGTACGGCTACGATTACAGCCACTGCTGATGGTGGAAAGGGCATTTATGCCACAATCGAAGTGGAGGTGAAGAAGAACGAAAAACTTGCTGCTGCCTTTGTGATAAACGAGATTCAGACAGCCAATATCGATATGTATATCGACAAAGCCTTTTGTTATGGTGGATGGATTGAAATCTACAATTCCACTGACCATTCCGCATATCTTGGAGGAATGTATCTGAGTGAGGACAGAAACAATCTGAAGCAATGGAGGATACCTAATGACTATGGAAGCATTGCTCCAAAGTCGTTTAAGATAATCAGTTTCGACCATAACAACGACAATGGCGATGCGGTTGACGGTTATTTCGGCCCTACTGCCTATATGCAGGCAAACTTCAAGCTCAACTATGATGGTGGAGAAATCTTTATCAGCGATGAAGATGGAAATCTCATTACAGAGATGGAATACCCTGTAGCGATTCCTCGTACTTCGTTTGCCCGCACTACTGATGGTGGAAATGATTGGGGATACACAGCCACTCCAACCCGTGAGGCTTCGAACAATGGTCAAACCTATCTCGGAGTGGACGACCGCCTTGCAGCTCCTGAGATTACTCCAAACGGACAGTTCTTCACCGGAACTCTCTCTATCAATATGAGTTATCCAGCTGGAACTACTCTCATGTACACAACTGATGGTTCGACTCCAACTCTCACTAACGGCTATAAGGCCAATGGCAACCGAATCAATATCAAAAATACTCAAACTTATCGTTTCCGTTTGTTTGCTGATGGCAAGTTGCCAAGTCCTGTTGTTACACGTTCATACATCTATAAGGACCGCAACTATTATATGCCGATTCTTTCGGTTGTGACCGATAATGCCAACCTTTATGATAACGAGATAGGTGTCTACACCCGCGGTACGAATGGCCGTTCGGGTCTTGGTCAGGGCAGCCCTTGCAACTGGAACATGGATTGGGACCGTCCTGTCAATGTTGAGTTTATCGATGAAGAGGGAAACACTCTCATCAATCAGGAATCCGACTTTGCCATGTGTGGAGGTTGGAGCCGTGGTTGGACACCACATTCATTCAAGCTCAAGGCAGATAAGCTGTATGAAGGGAAGAATTCGTTTGATGCTCCTATCTTCGACTCGAAGCCTTACATCAAATCGAGAGTGCTTCAGGTGAGAAACGGTGGTAACGATAACAGTTGCCGAATCATAGATGCTTCGATTCAGGAAATCATCCGCCGTTCGGGCATTTATGTTGATTGTCAGGCATGGCGACCTGTCCACAACTTCGTGAACGGTCAGTACATGGGTATGCTGAATATCCGTGAGCCAAACAACAAGAGCTTTGCATATTCCAACTATGGTATTGACACCGACTCCCTCGACCAGTTTGAGTTGGCTGGTGGATTTATTATGAAGACGGGAACAATGGATGCCTACAATCAGTGGAAAACCCTCTCTGCCAAGTGTGCTGATGATGAGATTTACGACCAAATCTGCGAAATCGTGGATATCGACGAATACATCAACTACATGGCTATCGAATGCTATCTTGGAGGCAACGACTGGGTGAACAACAACAACAATACCAAGGGTTTCCGTGCCAATGATGGTAAGTTCCACTTTGTTATCTTCGACCTCGACCAAGTGTTCTCCGATAACAACCTCTTGGCCAATATGTCGAGCTATTCTGGCAATTCGGTTGCTCAAATCTTCGTGAATATGATGAAGAACAAGCGTTTCTGCAAGCAGTTTACCGATGCTTATTGCCTTGTAGCAGGAAGTGTGTTCGAGCAGAATCGTTCGTACGAAATCGTTCAGGAGATGGCCAACTATATCGAATCTGCATTGCAGTTGGAAAACAAGTCGCCTTGGGGTTCGGCCAACAATGTGAAGAACAATCTCACTACCAACCGTGCCAATACGATGATATCAAAGCTCAAGAGCTACTCTCCTCTTGGCCTTGCCGGCAAGACAAGTCAGAAGATTAAGCTCTCGGCCAATATCGATGAGGCGCGCCTCTCTCTCAACGATTTGCCAATTCCTACAAACAAGTTCAACGGCACTCTCTTTGCTCCAATTCATGTGAAGGCAGAGGCACCAGCCGGTTATGAGTTTGCTGGTTGGTATATTCAGGGTGCGTCGAAGGAAACTACCATATTCCCAATGGACGACACTTGGAAATACTATGACCAAGGTTCGCTTGACGGAAAGAACTGGCAGACAGAAACCTATTACGACACGTCTTGGAAGAGTGGCAAGGCAGCTCTCGGATATGCCGGCGACTACACCATCAACACGACAATCAGCTATGGTTCCGACGGCAACAACAAGCGCCCTACATACTATTTCCGCAAGAAATTCACGATTTCAGATAATTTCCGCGATGCCAACACAGTCACACTCAACTACAATGTCGATGATGGTTTCATCATTTATGTGAACGGAAAGGAAGCCGGACGCTATCTCATGCCTTCGGGAACTGTCAGCTACAACAGCTATGCATCTACCTACAACCAACAGCCAGAGGGTTCGATGACTCTCGATAAGAGCCTCTTCCGAGTGGGTTCGAATGTGATTGCAGTGGAGGTGCACAACAACAGCGCCACTTCATCCGACATCCGTTGGAATGCTTCGCTCACATTCACATCCAATTCAAGTCGCGACGACCTCTTCTCGGCCGACGAGGAAATCGACATTCCATCGGGCAACTATACTCTCTGTGCCGTTTACGACCCTCTGAGCGATGCTGAAATGCTTGCGCTCAATTCGAAGCCAATCATGATAAACGAGGTTAGTGCGGGCAACAGCATCTACGTGAACGAATACTTCAAGCGCAACGACTGGATAGAGCTCTACAACACTACTGACGAGCCAATCGACGTGGCTGGAATGTATATTTCGGATAAGGTAAGCAAACCTCAGAAATACCAGATTCCATCGGGTGATTCCAATATTTCAACCGTTGTGCCAGCTCACGGATTCCTTGTGGTTTGGGCAGACAAGCTCGACCCTCTGAATCAGATTCACACTGCATTCAATCTTGCCAACGAAGATGGCGAAGCAGTTGTGATTACGAGTGCTGATGGCGAATGGGCAGACACGCTCATCTACAATGCCCACACCGGAGTGCAGACGGTAGGTCGCTATCCTGACGGTGCTGGCCCTGTCTATATCTTCAATCGTCCTACAATCGGTTCGAGCAATATGATGGACACATTCGCTCAATTCCTTATGGACACAACCGACCATACGGCTCCTATCGATGCTTCCATCCACGGTGTGAAGGCTGAGGGAGATGTAGTTCGCACTGAATACTTCACTACGAGTGGCGTTCGCATTGGCCAACCACTTCATGGAGTTTATATCGTTCGCTACACTTATCGCAATGGTAGTGTCATCACGAAGAAGATATTCGAGAAATAGCAGAAAGAGTTATAAGAGTGCAAAAGTTATAAAAGTTTAGCAAGGAAAGGGCTCCCGAACCGCTGTTCGAGGGCCTTTTCTTCGCTGTTCATGAGCCTCCGAACCGCGAGAAATCACTCTCCGAACCGCGATGTTTTACTCTCCGAAGCGCGAGGAATTATTACCAATCAAGCGTTGCGCGTTGCAGCGTTGCAGCTGTTTTTGTAATACCTGCATTCCTCCATTTTCACCACTTAACTATCTATATATCAATATATTATATATATATATTATTATATTATATATAGTATATAAGTATATAGTATAGTAATAATAAGTAATAATATAGTAATAGTATAGTAGTATATATAGTGTATATTATATTATATATTATTAATATTATAATTATAATTAATAATAAGAATCCTGGAAAATCTTAGGAAAAGAAAGAACTGCATACATGACAAAATCGACTGCAACGCTGCAACGCGCAACGCTTTGCATGTACAATTAAGTGAAAAGTGAAGCTAAAAGTTATAATAAATTCTGCATCCTGCATTTTTTTTTACTATCTTTGCAAACGAAATAAATCTTATCGACAATGAAGAAAGAAATCACGATAACAGGCATTCGCTATTGTGTTGGTCATGAGGGCCTCACTAAAGCAGAACGGGACAAGCATACAGAGGACTTCATCAGGGAGAATCTCCCCGTTGGCACTCGGGTGTACCTCACCCGCCAACCCGACAATCCCCACGACCCTCTGGCCATTGCCGTACGTATGGCCGACGGCAAACAAATAGGGTATGTGGGTGAAGCCATTGCCCACAGCATTCACGGATGCATCGACGAGGGCAATCTCCATGTGGCCACCGTGACAAAGTGGGACGGACACGTGACACTCCGTGCCTCGCTCGAAATCGACGAAACAAGGGTGGAACCACTCGTAGCAAAGCCAAAACTCACCTCCAATCCCTTTGCCGTGGGCATTGTGGTAGAGCGTTCAGAGGAAGAGCAGAGAGCCGATTTCTTGGGCAAGATGCTCGCCTATGGAGCCGATATCGAGCCATCGGAAATCGAGGGCATATTGGCTTCCGTAGCCACTTATCTGCCGCTCATAGGCCTCTCCATCTGCCAGGAAGACGAAATCTCCCTCAACCGCTTGCTCAGCCGACTTTCCTCTGCTGCTGAAAACTCCGAAATATCCACTGGCGACAGGCAAAGGCTGACCGAAGCAATCAGTAGTGTGAGCGACAAGATAGGCGACCTCAAAACCCCCGAATCGCGCCTTGCCACATTCAAGCGCCAAATTCATCGCATAACCGAAAACAAAGCTCCGATGTTCAATCGTTTTGGACAGGTATATTTCGGTTGCCCAATCGAAAAGGGAAGTCGGCAAAACATACGCGAAGAGCGACGCCGAATAGCCGACTGGCTCAACGACCACAGCCAATGGTTTCACGCCACAATGGATGAGAATCAAATCATCAGCCAACTCGTCTATGGCGGCTACGCGCGCACGGACGTATATATAATAATGTGTGCAATGATTATCGAGCAATGCCTCCTCATAAACACCCAAGCCGACGACGCTTTCATCAAGGAACTCGCAGAACTATGCACTGACAAGGAACGAGCCGAAGAATTTGCCATTCAACTCATCAATGCGCCCGACAAGTTGAAGCCAAAAGTAGCCGCACAATTCTTTTACGAAGGAGTGACAGACATCGACAATCTCAAAACCCCACTTTATAACTTGTTGCAGCAATACCGTCTTTACGAACCCACTCTTCAAAATTGGACAAATAGAGTGAATGCAGCCTTAAAAACCCTCCACTAAATACATTCACTTTAATACAACTTTAAAAAAACTTTAATACACTTGTAAATGCTTGTACGACAGATAGTTGTGCAGGCATTTCTCATTTTTTATGCGTAACTTTGCAGAGCTTTTCCAAAGCAACCGAATCTCTGGCCAGAGTAAGAAATGCAATGGAAGCAAATCAACAAAAATTATTAACTCGCCAAAGGGCAAACAACCATCACACACCCCCGAGGCACAATTAAAAAAAATTATTATAATATGGTGTATAAAATCTTTTATCAAGGACGCACAAAGATGATGTGCCAAGTGACAAGTAAAGAAGAGTTCTGCAACATGCGCAATTCCGACCACCAGAAGCAGTTGGTCGACAAGGCACGAGGCGGCAACCGCCAAGCCAAGATGCGACTCCTACAGTTCAACTACTCATGCCTCCCAACACCCGAAGGACGACTCAAGGGAGCCACACAGCCATCCAACTCCGTAGGCATGGACATCGACATTCTCCGCTACGAAAACGAAGACGAAAACGAATACCAAAAACGTCTCGATAAAGTACCGGAAATGGTATTGGCAAAGAAAGACGAGCTTCATCTGCTCCTCCTCGAACGCTCAGTAAGCAAAGGCTTCCACATCGTCTTCCGCCGCCGCCCCGAACTCTCACAGGAGGACAACCTCCGATGGGCATCCGACCTCCTCGGAGTGGCTTATGACAAGGGAGCAAAAGACATCACACGAGTGTTCTTCGCCACTACAGCCAACCCCTCCGACCTCATCTTCCTTGACGACGAGTTGTTCAAGGTGGAAAGCCCCCTTCCCGTACCCCCAAAAGGGAATGATGAACAACCCCAATCAATAAGTCGCCCATCAACCGATAACCGTGAACCGTTAACCGATAACCAAAACAATCCTGCATCCTGCATTCTGCATTCTGCATCCTACCAAGGCATCCCATACTCCAAGATCATCGACAAGTACTTCGACCTCTTCCACGGAGGACGCCAACCATCCGAAGGCAACCGAAACGTGATGACCTATGAACTGGCACTCATACTCCGCCCAATCTGCGATTACGACCAACAACGCCTCGAACAAGTGATTCCAAACTATTGGGGCACAAAGGAAGGAGAGGAAGAACGTGCGAAAGCCATTGCCAGTGCGCTCAAGGAACCTCGAAAAGGAATGCCTTACCGACTCAATCAGGTACTTAAGTCGCTCCACCACGACTCACGCCTCGCAGCCACAGGAGGCACATCCGAAATGCCGCCTCCACTCCCTCAAAAGCTGCCGCCACTGCTCGAACTTCTCTCGCGCAACGTACCTCCTCTCTATAAGGCAGCCGTGTGTGAAAGCGTGTTCCCATCGCTCGCAACTCACTTCCACGGAGTCAAGTTCCGCTACATCGACAACAAAGACCACGAACCAACATTCATGAATGTGCTCATCGCACCAATGTCGATAGGAAAGGGGTGCATCAAGCAGCCAATCGACTACATCATGGCCGACATCAAGGCAGCCGACCAAGTGAACCGAGAGCGAGAAGCCGAATGGAAAAGAAAGAATCCTGCCGGAAAAACCCGTGCAAAAGACCCTCGACCCGAAGGACTTCTCATCCAAATGCTCATCGACAACCTCACCGATGCTGTGTTCAACCAACGAGTAGTCGATGCCCACAAGTGCGGACAACGGTTCATCTACACCAGAGTCGACGAAGTGGAACAACTAAAGCGAGTCACAAGCCGAGGCACGGTCGACGAGGTAAGCACACTCATCCGAAACGCCTTCGACAATGCCGATCACGGACAGGAACGCGTAGGAAGCGACTCCATCACCGGAATCGCACCTCTCCGCTGGAACTTCAACGCGTCCACCACCATTCCAAATGCCCACCGATTCTTCGCCAAGGCATGCAACGACGGCACACTCTCCCGACTCTACCTCTCCACCATCATCAAACCCGAAACCGACGACGACGAAATACCCGTCTTCGGAATCTACGATGAGCAATATGCACTCGAACTCAAGCCATTCATCGACCTCATCTCCAATGCCGGAGGACGGGTAGAATGCCCTGAGGCAGAGCAACTTGCAAGGGAAATAGCGAAGGAAAACAACCGCAACGCAAGCCTACTCGAAAGCGATGCATTCCGCCGACTTTCCTACCGAGCAAACGTCATCGCCTACCTCAAGGGAATGCTCCTCTATGTGGCAAACGACTACAAGTGGACGAAAGAAATCAGCGACTACGTCAGATGGTCGGAGCAGATGGACCTCTGGTGCAAGATGAGATTCTTCGGGCAGCAACTCGAAAAGGAAATCGCGGCCGAGCAGCAACAGATATTCGCCTCGCCGCTCAATCTCCTCGAACAATTGCCCGAAGTGTTCACCACCGAACAATTCCTCCAACTCCGACAAAAACTCGGAAAAACCGGAAACGGACAGGCAACGCTTCGTTCTTGGAAACATCGTGGATACATTGATTTCGACGAATTGTCCAACACGTGGAAAAAGACATAAAGCGTTGCGCGTTGCAGCGTTGCAGTCGATTTTGTCATGTATGCACTCACAAACAAATAGCATCACTCCCATCAAGGGCGTGGTGCTACTTTTATAACTCTTGCACTCTTATAACTCTTGCACTCTTATTCGTTTCCCTTCTTCTCCTTCTTTTCAGCAAAGCGCCATTTGACAGTGAGGAGGCAGTAGCGGCCAATGGTGTTTAGGTAGGTTTCCATTCGTCCCTGACCGTTCACCGTGTAGCTGGTCGACTTTTGCTGACGGAGAATATCGTGGGCAGAAAGGGAAATGTCGAACTGATGGATTGTCTTTGTGATTTTGGCATTCCAATAGAAGTCGTCATCGTTCATTTCCTTGTAGCTGTAGCCGCGTCGGCTGGTGGTGGCAAACGCAGTTTCCCAATCGATTCCGAGCTTTTTGTTGAATCCTGAGAGCTGGGTATTGGTGTTGAAGTCCACTGCATTTATCTTCTCGAAGCCCTCACGGTCGCTGGTTGAGTTGCGATAGCTGACATTGACACGGGTATTGATGGCGAATAATTTGTTACGCCAGCGATAGGTGATTTGTGGGGTGAGAGTCTTGTTGTGAACAAGGCTTTTCACGGCCACTCCTTCCGATGCAAGGCCTACAAGGTCGGCATTTTGGTTGGTGTTGTAGTTGATGGTTGCATTCAGATGGTGCTCACGGTCTTTGCCAAAGTCGAAGTTTGAACTGATGCCATACGATAGGGTGTGGTTGCCGTTGATGTTCTGAGGCGTTGCATAGGTCACACCTGTTTGCTTGTCGTAGATTGTGGCTGTGGCAATCTGATTGCGTTCTACACTGTAGTTTATGTTGGCTGAAATGCTCTTGATGGAGGTGAATGCGAAACGGAAATTACCACCGATGTAGTGGCCCGAACTCATCTTGAGGTTAGGATTGTTTTTCGCTATGTAGAGAGGGTTGGCATCGCTGGTCACATCGATGAGGCGCGTGACTGACGGAGCCGAATGGCTCATGTTCCATGAGATGTTTCCTCCGAATTTGTTCTTCTTCTTGCCTTTAGTGTCGAAGCCGAAATTCAGCGAAGGGTTGAGATAGGTGTAGTTTTGCTTGCCGAGTGTGTCGACATTTTGGTTGATGTAGTGGAGTTTCGCACCCGAATTCACGATGCCGAGTGAAGCATAAAAATAGGTAGTATAGTGCTCGCCGTCGTAGACATTGTAGCTGTAGTTGATGTTGGCAGTGTTTTCGTAGCTGCGTTCATGCGAGCGATGGCTGTTGTTGCCGTCAATCACCTTGAGCAGTTCAGCCGTCGAAGGCAGCATTCCGAGTCCTTTGTCTGCTTTTTCATTCCATTCGTCGCCAAGCTTGCTGAGCAGATAGAGGCCATCGTTGCTGTGCTGGGAGTAGTGGCGGAATCTGTAGCTTGCATAGAGGTTTGAATGTTCCGTAAATATGTATTGACCAACAATGCCTAAATCATAGTTGAAAGAGTTTGACTTATCGTTGTTGTATTGGTTTCGCCAATCCACAGGGCGTTCGGCTTCGGCCATATAGTTGATGCGGTTGTGGCTGTAGCCATTGCTTTCATATTTAGAGTAATTCACACTGCTGCTGAAGGTGATGTATTTATAATTATCTTCAGTCGAAAATCGTTTATTGAATGAAAAACTGCCGTCTATCTCCTTGTAATCTTGTTTCGACGCATCGTGGGAGTGGTTGATTGTGAACGGCCAAACCTTCTGGGGAAGCGAGTCGCGGTTGATGCTGTCTGTCCAGTTGGTGCCGAGCCATTCGTTGATATCTTCGTTGAAGTCGGCTGAGGCATTGACTCCGTGTCCGTGGTCTCGTGTGTAGGAAAACATTGGCTGGAGGTCGAAACTCAGGAGCTTGTCGTTGTCGAATGCCGTTAAGGAGCCATTGAAATTGGTGGAGAATCGATAGCTGCGCGATGAATTGTATGTCCTCGTATATACATTTCCGCTTTCATAGTAGCTTTCGCGAATGTTTCGGGTAATGTCGTTGCTGGCATTGTAGTCGATGGAACCCGAACCTGCTCCGTAGTATAAGCCTTTCGGATGGTCGAAGTTGAAGTTGACCTCGAAACGAGTTATATCTTCATCCCCCATGCCGGAAGTGTAGGTTTGGATATCTTCGCCAGTGCTGTAGCCACGGGCATTGGTGTTGTTTGTAATCAAAAAGGCAGACAGGCGCGAATGGTCGTTGAATGTAAGGCCGAAGATGGAACCGAAATAGCGGTTGGAGGTGCCGTAACCTGCAGTTGCATTGCCCAACCATGTGGATTCGTACTTCTTCTTGAGGCGTACATCCATCACAAGGCCGTGGTATTCGCGTTCACGGCGGTAGAGTGAGGTGCTGTCGGGTGTCTTGTCATACACCTTCACCTTCGAGAGCATGTAGTGGGGAAGGTTTTCGAGGATTGTCTCGCGGTCTTTGTTGAAGAAGTCCTTGCCATTGAGCAGAAGGGCATCGACGCGCTTTCCGTTGGAATAGATGGTGGTTCCGTCGATTTCGATGCCTGGAAGTTGCTTCAGAAGGTCGTTGAGCACTGCTCCTTCCTTCAGGTCGAACGCATCGGCATTGTAAACCATTGTATCTCCATCGAAATAGAACTTCAACTTTGTGGCTTCCACCACCACTTCGTCAAGGTCCACACCCTCACTGATGGAGTTGCGCTTAACGGCTTCTCCACCTTCGTCCTGTGCCGACATGTTCGTCTGGCAAAGGAACAATATGGCTATCATCCAACAAAGTTTTCTCATTGGCAATCTACTTTTTCATTTTCCAGAGTGTGATTCCCATGAAGATGGAAGCCAAGAGGAAGAATCCTGCAATGGCGTAGCTGGCAGTGTCTTTGAGAACTGTCGACATCCAGATGCTTGCAATCAAACCGATTACACAGCAACCGAACGAGATGTACATGAAGAGTTTTTGCATACTTTGCTTATATTTGGGTTTGCCGAGGGAGGGAACAGTCATGAAGTGCTCCCTCTCTCAAAACAGTTATTTATTCAGTTTCCAAGAATAGCCGTCCTTCGTGTCCTTCACTTCGAAACCGAGAGCTGCCAAGCGGTCGCGGATGAGGTCGCTTGTGGCCCAATCCTTGTTTTGCTTTGCCTTCATTCTCTGTTCGAGCAGCATGTTGACAACTTCTCCGTAGGCTTCTTCGCGAGCTGCTGAAGTGCCTTCCGATGCTCCTTGCTGAAGTCCGAGAATATCGAATGTGAAGAGGCTGAATGCTTCCTTGAATGCTGCGAGCACTTCGGCTGTGATGGTTTCCTTTCCGTCGAGAAGGAGGTTGAGGGTGCGCGAAGCATCGAAGAGGTGGCTGATGACGATTGGTGTGTTGAAGTCGTCGCTCATTGCGTCATAGCATTTCTCCTTGAGACCTTCCACGAATTCCATGCCGACGGTGCCTTCGTTGCTTGTCTTGATGCGGTCGAATGCCTTGAAGGCGTCCATAAGGCGTTCAAGTCCCTTTTCTGCTGCTTGAAGGGCTTCGTTGCTGAAGTCGACAGTGCTGCGATAGTGGGCTTGGAGTATGAAGAATCGGATAACCATTGGAGCATAGGCTTGTGTGAGTTTCTCGTGGTCGCCGCTGAAGAACTGTGGCAATGTGATGAAGTTGCCGAGGCTCTTGCCCATCTTTTGTCCGTTGATGGTTATCATGTTGTTGTGAATCCAATAGTGAACCATTTCGTCTCCCTGACTTGCAACGGCTTGTGCTATTTCGCATTCGTGGTGAGGGAATACGAGGTCCATTCCGCCTCCGTGGATGTCGAAGTGGCTGCCGAGATATTTGCGTCCCATTGCTGTGCATTCGCAGTGCCAACCTGGGAATCCGTCGCTCCAAGGCGAAGGCCAACGCATGATGTGTTCGGGTTGTGCTTTCTTCCAGAGGGCGAAGTCGGCTTGGTTTTTCTTTTCGCCAACTCCTGCAAGTTCGCGTGAGTTGTTGATTATATCGTCGAGGTTTCGGCCTGAGAGCACTCCATAACGGTGTTTCTTGTTGTAGGCTTCAACATCGAAATATACCGAACCGTTCGACTCGTAGGCAAATCCTGCTTCGAGAATTTCCTTCACGAGTTGTTCCTGTTCGATGATGTGACCAGTTGCATGTGGCTCGATTGATGGTGGGAGGCATCCGAGGGCGTGCATTGCATCGTGGAATCGGTTGGTGTAGTATTGTGCCACTTCCATTGGTTCGAGCTGTTCGAGGCGTGCTTTCTTTGCAATCTTGTCTTCGCCTTCGTCGGCATCGTGCTCAAGGTGGCCCACATCAGTGATGTTTCTCACATAGCGTACCTTATAGCCGAGGTGGGTGAGATAACGGAATACGATATCGAATGTGATTGCTGGGCGTGCATGACCGAGATGGGCATCGCCATAGACGGTTGGTCCGCAGACGTACATTCCAACATGTGGTGCATTGAGTGGACGGAAAGCTTCTTTCTGACGTGTGCGAGTGTTGTAAACTACAAGAGGTCTCATATCGTTTGTTTGTTTTAATGTTACTTTTGTGAAGTCATTTTATGTTTTGAACTGCAAAGATACGAAATTATTCAGAATTTGTGGATATTAGGGGCGAAAAATCGAACACATTATTATATATTTAACGTTTGACAATAAAAAAAGTAGGCCAGAATGCTCACTTGCACACTGGCCTTACTCATGAAAACTATTCTTTAACTTATTAATCTTATATACTTATTGAGTCGAAAAAAGAGGCGTTATAAGGTTGGATTAGAATCCACCGCCCATTGGCATACCGCCGCCGAAGCCGCCACCGAAGCCCTGGCCACCGCCTTGAGCCTGACGTTCACGCATTCTTTCCTGCATTTCCTTCTGCTGCTTCTCATATTCTGCGAACTGTTCAGCTGTGAAGATTGCCTTGAGAGAATCGCTCTGAGCCTTCTGCTGTGCTTCTCTTTCCTTGCGGAATGATTCCATGTCGAACTGCTGTGGCTGACCACCTTCCATCATCTTCTGCATGCGCTCCATCTGAGCCTTCTGCTGGTTCTGGAAGAACTTCAAAACCTTTGCATACTGTTCGTCGTTGAGCTTGTAAGTTTCCTTCATACGGTCTGCCTGACGCTTTACCATTTCTTCAGGGTTGAACTGACCACCACCAAAACCGCCGCCGAAGCCGCCTGGAGCCTGTGCGAATGCACCTGTTGTGAGAACCATTGCTACGAGAGCAATAATAATTTTCTTCATAATTCTTAGTTGTTTTAAATTATTAATAATGAATGTTCTTGTTTTAGGTTTTTATCCTTTTTCAGGAACGAAATGAAATTCAATTCACCTTTTTGACCACAGTTTCCAATAAAGGTTTAATCAAATATGAAAAAAGTTGAAAATTTTTTTATATTTTTTTCTTCCACACGTTTTCCTCTTTTCCCTTATACATATAATAATATTATAATTTCTATCGACTGAAAACCCAAAACTCATTGTGTAGTTTTTAAAATCATGTCATGATTAATAAAAATAATGTACATAATTAATATTAATACTGCACATAATTATTAATAATATTGTACATAATTTTACTTTTAGAACCATGAAAAAATGGTTTTTGAACAAGTGGAAATAACTTTTGTTTCCATGCCCTGAAAATTATATTTCTTGCCTTTAGACAAGAATGTCCTTGCCAAACACTAAAGTTTTTCGCCATTTTCTTTGTATTTCGCTCGATTTACACTATCTTTGCAAAAGTTATAATAAATTGGCATACTATGCGTATATTCTCAAATAGAAAAGCAAGGACAAAACTCCAACAGCAAAAAGACCATGCTCTCAACATGCTGTTGCTGAAAATAGCTATAGTGGCTGTGGCCACAACCATCGTGGTTTACTTCCTTCCACGCACTGGCGGATTCAACTTCTCGTACGAAATCAACCAGCCTTGGCGCTATGGAACCATGATTTCCACCCAGAAATTCAACATCCAGATGAGCGATTCAGTGCTCGAAATGAAGAAGGACAGCCTCTCGAAGAAGTTCATGCCTTACTTTGTCCGCGATGTGGAAGTAGAGGCAAGTGTGAAGGAAGAAATAATGAACCTCGTGGGCGACCGCAAACTCAAACAACATGTTGTGGAAATGCTCGACAGCGTTTTCGACCGAGGAATCATGCCTTCGACCGACCTCGACAGCCTTAAAGCCCTCGGCACTCCAGGCATTCGAGTGATTGCAGGCAATGAGGCAGTGGTGGTGCCGCTCAGTAGAGTGATGTCGATGCATGAAGCCTACCAATTCATAATGCATCATGATGAGGAAACCTTCAAGCCAATCGAACTCAGCAAACTCAATATCAATACCGAACTGAAGGAAAACCTCTCATACGAACTGATGAAATCGGAAGAGGAACTCAAAAGCGAGTACGAACAAATGGCCACAAGCCTTGGATTCGTCCGTGTGAACGAGAAAATCGTGGAAAGAGGCGACATTGTCTCGGAGGAAATTTTCCAGAAACTGAAATCCTACGAAAACGTGATGAACCGCCAACAGACGGAGGAATCGGGTTCTTCCCTCTTGCTTTGGGGACAGATAGGCATCGTACTCATCATCATGAGCATCCTCGCCACTTATCTCACCATCTTCCGCCCCGACTATCTCGATAAGCCTCGCCACGTTGTCCTGCTCTATCTGCTGATAGTATTCTTCAGCGTGTTCGCATCCGTATTGGTTTCGCGCCACCTCTTCCACGTCTACATCCTGCCAATCTGTATGGTGCCAATCATCATCCGAGTGTTCCTCGATTCACGTACGGCATTTGCCTTCCATGTGGGAATGGTGCTCCTCATCTCCCTCTCGCTCAACAATCCATACGAATACATGCTCCTACAATTGATAATGGGATTTGTGGTCATTTTCAACCTTCGCGAACTTACCCAACGCTCACAGATCGTGAAGACCTCAATCATCGTCACAATTGCCTATTGTGTTGTCTATTCAATCTATCAGTTTGCATCGGGAGCCGAACTGCAAGACCTCGACCGAAGAATATTTATCTACTTCTGTATCAACGGTTTGCTCCTCCTCTTTACCTATCCACTCTTCTGGATTATGGAACGTTTGTTTGGATTTGTTTCGGATGTTACACTCGTTGAGCTCTCCAACATCAACCATCCTCTTCTCCAGAAAATGTCGGCCGAAGCTCCAGGCACATTCCAACACTCAATGCAAGTGGCAAATCTCGCTTCCGAAGTGGCAAAGAAGATTGGAGCAAGGGCACAGCTCGTCCGTACCGGAGCCCTCTATCATGATATCGGAAAACTCGAACGACCAGTTTTCTTCACTGAAAATCAGGCAGGAGGCAATCCTCATAAGCACTTAGCACCAATCAAGAGTGCCGAAGTCATTATCGCCCATGTTCAGAAAGGTCTTGCACTTGCAGAGAAATATGCTTTGCCAGAGCAAATCAAGGGCTTCATCTCCACTCATCACGGAACAGGAAAAACCAAATATTTCCTCGTGACCTACCAAAACGAACATCCAGACGAACCAGTCGACGAATCTCTCTTCACCTATCCAGGACCAAATCCTGAAACAAAGGAAGAGGCAATCCTCATGATGGCCGATGCAGTGGAAGCATCATCACGAAGCCTCACCGAATATACCGAAGAAGCCATTGGCGAACTCGTGGAAAAGATTGTCAACACCCAAGTGAGCGAAGGCTATTTCAAGAAGAGTTCAATCACTTTCAAGGATGTTGACGATGCCAAGGAAATATTCAAGGAAAAGCTCAAGGTAATGTACCACACCAGGATTTCATATCCTGAATTAAATAAAAATGCAGCTCAAGACAATAAAACGACCAAAAATCAGTTATAATAAATTGATGAGCAAGAAATATATCATATTGACGGCAATGCTTCTTATGGCCACACAGGTCGTGAGAGCACAATGGGATGTGCAGTTTTCCGACTTCACAACCCTAAAGTCGTTCTACAATCCAGCCGTTTCCGGAACCGATGGAATGCTGAATATCTCGGCAGCCTATTCCCTCCAGTTCTCGGAATATGATGATTGTCCATCTACAATGTACTTCGGAGGCGACCTTCCAATCTATTTCCTCAGTCCTCGTCATGGAGCCGGAGTAAGCCTGTTCAGCGATGATATCGGCATTTTCAAGACACAAAAGGTCAGCATCCAATATGCCTACAACATGAAACTCGGCAAGAAAGGCCGACTTGCAATAGGTATCCAAGGAGGAATGATGAATGAGAAAATCGACCCAGGAGACATAAAGCTCGAAGACTCCAACGACCCTGCTTTCCCAACTTCCACAGTCGACGGAAAGTCATTCGATATGGGAGCCGGACTCTACTTCTACCACCCTAAATATTGGGTAGGAGTTTCAGGACAACACCTCCTTGAGCCTTCAATCGAAATGGGTCAAACCTACCAAATCGATATCTCACGCGTATTTTATTTTATGGGTGGAGGCAATATTAAGATAAAAAATTCGTTATTATCATTACAGCCCTCTTTTATGGTGCAGACAGACTTGCAATCATGGAGGGAAGACATACAGTGTAAGGCCACCTACGAATTCGAAGGACGAAAGTTCTATGCAGGCGTTGGTTACAGCCCAAACACATCGGTTACAGCACTCATTGGAGGCTACTTCCACGGCATACAGCTTGGCTATTCCTACCAGATGTACACCTCGGGAGTGGGATATACAAACGGAGCCCACGAAATCGTGCTCAACTACCAAACCGACCTCGACCTCTTCAAAAAAGGCAGGAACATGCATAAGAGTGTGCGCTTCCTATAATATATAATAATGTGTGAGTGAATGAATCGATAAAGTGACAACCAAATAGAATACGAAATATATTATAACATGATAAAAAATATAAAAAGAGAATATATGAGAAAAGGATTATTTGCATGCAGCATTTTAGTTCTGACACTTGTAGTTGTATCGTGCATGAGTTCAAAAGGCTCAAGCGCTTCTGCAATTGGAGGTGAAGTGACAGGTGTCGGTGGTACATCCATCTCAGAGCCAGCTCCTTTCGGAATGGTACTCGTAAAGCGTGGTTCGCTCAAGATGGGAACAGAAAATACCGACAGCCTTTGGGGAAAGAAAATGCCAGAAAGAGAGATTTCAGTCGATGCTTTCTGGATGGATGAGACAGAGGTGACAAACTCAAAGTATCGCCAGTTTGTAATGTGGGTTCGCGATTCAATCCTTCGCGAGCGCCTTGCTGATGCTGGTTACGAAGAGTACAGAATCGAAGAAGACAAGAATGGCGATCCTGTAACTCCTCACCTCAATTGGGCTAAGGCTCTCCCTTGGCGCAATCCGGATGAAGACGAGGAAAGCATCCTCGAAAGTGTCTATACCTACCATCCATTCGATGGAACAAAGATGCTCGATGCCCGTCAGATGAACTATCGTTACGAAGTGTTCGACTATGCAATGGCTGCCCAGCGCAAGTATCGCCTCAATCCAGAGGAAAGAAACCTCAATACCGACATCACAGTCGATCCAAACGAGCAGGTTATGATTTCGAAGGATACAGCCTATGTTGATGATGAAGGCCGCATCATTCGCGAAACAATCACCCGTCCGCTCTCAAGCATGTGGGACTTCGTCAATACATACATTGTCAATGTATATCCTGACACTACTTGTTGGGTAAACGACTTCCAGAATGCAGAGAACGAACTCTATATGCGCCTTTATTTCCACCATCCAAACTACAACGACTATCCAGTAGTTGGAGTCAACTGGGAACAGGCAAACGCATTCTGCAATTGGCGTACCGACTTCCTTTTGAAAGGCCTTGGCGGAAGTGCCAAGTTCATCCAGCGCTATCGTCTCCCAACCGAAGCTGAATGGGAATATGCAGCTCGCGGGAAGGAAGGCAACGAACTTCCTTGGGAACTTGATGGCGTGAAGAGCGATAATGGCTGCTTCTATGCCAACTTCAAGCCAGATCGTGGCAACTATACAAAGGATGGAAACCTCATCACTTCAAAGGTAGGCATCTATTCAGCCAATTCAAACGGATTGTATGATATGGCCGGAAATGTTGCAGAATGGACATCAACAGTATATACAGAGGCTGGAGTTCAGTCGATGAGCGACCTCAACCCAACCCTCAAATACAATGCAGCACTCGAGGACCCTTACGCATTGAAGAAAAAGTCAGTTCGCGGAGGTTCTTGGAAAGATCCTGAAAGCTTCATCAAGTCGGCTTGGCGTACATACGAATATCAGAATGTAGGTCGTTCATTCGTCGGCTTCCGTTGCGTCCGCACACAGGTTGGTACTGCAGGCAAGGCAAAGAAATAATCCAATCATAGAGAAATAATTGTAAAGTAGTAAATAATAAATCGTAAATAGTAAGATGTCAACTAATAAATTGAACTTTATAGCAAGGATGCAGCATTGGATGGACAGCAAGCCAGGTCAAATGTTTCTTAACTATGCTTATAGTTGGGGTGCATCTATCGTAATTCTCGGTGCATTGTTCAAACTGACCCACATCGCAGGAGCCGACATCATGTTGTTCCTCGGAATGGGAACTGAAGTTATCGTGTTCTTCCTTGCCGGATTTGAACGTCCATACGAGGACGACGGAAAGGGTGAGCCAGCAGAAGCAGCAGAAGCTTTGGCAGGAGGCGAACCAGCAGCAGTAGGCGGTGGCACAGTCATCGTTGGTGGTGGTGTCCCAGCAGGCGGTACAATCATTATCGGTGGTGGAGCAGCAGGTGGACAACCAGTTGCAGAAGGCGAAACACCAGCCGAACCAGTGGATGCAGCACAACTTGCAGGAGCTATCTCAGCATCTCCATTGATGAATTCAGCACAGTTCAACGGAATGTGCCCAGAAATGCAGGAAGCTACTCAGAAGTATGTCGACCAACTCACAGAACTCACAGAAACTCTTCGTCAGGTGGCAGAGCAGTCAGCTCGTCTCACTCGCGATTCAGAGGAAATGGAGAATATGAACCGCACCCTCACAGGCATCAACCGCTTCTACGAGATGCAACTCAGAAGTGTAAGTGCCCAGAGCAACACAATCGACGATGTCAATGCACAGACACGTCACCTCGCAGAGCAGCTTGAAGAACTCAATGCAGTTTATGCTCGCATGGTCGAAGCTCTCAAGGTAAATGCAGCTCCAGCAGTGAAGGGAGAGTAAGCGATTGATAAGAGTTCAAGAGTTATAAAAGTTCAAGAGATAAATTGTACTTTGTACATAGTAAATTGTAAATAACAAGATGGCTCAACATAAGAAAAAACTAACTCCTCGTCAGAAGATGATCAACTTGATGTACGTCGTCCTGATGGCAATGCTCGCATTGAATGTCAGCAGCGATGTGCTCAATGGCTTCTCTTTGGTTGATGAAGGATTGAACCGTTCAAAGGACAATTCATCATCACAGAATGCCGCCATCTATCAGACACTGGAAGAAGCAATGAAGCAGAATCCAGAGAAGGTGAAGGAGTGGTACAATAAGGCAAAGCAGGTGCGCTCAATGTCTGATTCCCTTTATCAGTTTGCAGAGAATCTGAAGTGGGAAATCGTGCGCGAAGCCGATGGCAGTGATGGCGACATCTACAATATAGAAGGTAAGGAAAATCTTGAAGCAGCCACTCACGTGATGCTCGCTCCTGGTATTGGTAAGGGTGGAAAACTTTTCGATGCCATCAACGAATATCGCGAGTCAGTGCTCAAGATGGTGGACGACAAGACCCAACGCAAGATTATTGCCGACAACCTCTCTACCGAAGTTCCTCAGAAGGGAAAGCTCCTCGGAAAGAATTGGCAGGAATATATGTTTGAGAACACTCCAGTGGCAGCATCAGTCACATTGCTCACAAAGCTTCAGAACGATGTTCGTCATGCAGAAGGCGAGATTCTCCATAAGTTGGTATCAAATATCGACATCAAGGATGTTCGTGTCAACGAAATCAATGCCTATGTGATTCCAACCTCACAAACAGTGGTTCGTGGAGGCAAGTTCTCTGCACAAATCATCATGGCAGCAGTGGATACGACTCAACGCCCAGACATCTATATTGGCAATACATTGCTCAAGTCGGCAGGTGGACGTTATGAAACTATCTGCAATTCTACAGGCGATTTCACTCTTCATGGTTATCTTGTCATGCGCAATGGTAATGGCGAAACCATCCGTCGTGAGTTCAGTCAGCCTTATACAGTAGTCGAACCAACAGCAACAGTCAGTGCCACAATGATGAATATGCTCTATGCAGGTTATCAAAACCCAATCAGTGTCAGTGTACCTGGTATTCCTACCAACAAGGTAAATGTCACAATGTCGGGCGGTACACTCACAAAGCAGGCTGATGGTAATTATATTGCAGTGCCATCAAAGGTGGGCGATGATGTTACATTCACTGTAACAGCCGAAAACGAAGGTCATCAGCAAGAGATGGGCAAGTTTGTCTATCATGTCCGCAAATTGCCTGACCCAACAGCATACATCGACTACAACGATGCTTCTGGCAATAAGACACGCTATAAGGGTGGTACGCCTCTCAGCAAGTCGGCATTGATGAGTGCAGCCGGCATCGGTGCAGCCATCGACGATGGATTGCTCGATATCCAGTTCCGTGTAGTAAGTTTCGAAACAACATTCTTCGACAACATGGGTAATGCAGTGCCTGAAGTTTCACGTACAGCCAACTTCACCGACCGCCAACGCGAAATGTTCCGTAGGCTCAACCGAGGCAAGCGATTCTATATATCTCGCGTTCATGCAGTAGGTCCTGACGGAATAGAGCGTACATTGCCAGCATCAATGGAAGTAATAGTAAATTAAGGAAGAGTTCAAAAGTTATAAGAGTTCTAAAAGTTCAAGAGTTCAAAAGTAATTAAATAACAGGACAAATTGCCCTCCCCATTTAGGGGGAGCGGGGAGAGGGTCCGATATTTTGATATGAAAAAAATAAAGATTGTCATCAGCATGTTATTTGCTTGTCTGTGTCTGTCAGTATCGGCACAGCCAACCAAGAGTCGTGTGCAGCAAAACGCAACAACTACAACAACTACAGCACGTCCAGCAACAGCACGCCCAATTAATGCAGCAACTGCTAAACCTGCAACAGTCACAGATGCTGCCAATGCTAACGCCAATGCCACAGCAGCCAAACCAGCTACTTCAACAGCAGCAAAGGCATCAACAGCAGCCAAGACAACTGCTGCCCGTCCTGCAACAGCTCAGCAGCGTACAGCTACTCGTCAGCAGGCAAAGCCAGCCGTAAGTCGTGCAAGCATCATGTTCCCAACAGCAGTGGAAGTGCCATCTGAAGTGATTTGGCGTCGTGATATCTATCGTGAACTCGACCTTACAAAGGATGAGAATGCAGCACTCTATTATCCAGTAGAGCCACTTGACGGACGTGTAAACCTCTTCACACTCCTCTTCCAGTTGCTCAATACAGGTAAGATTCCTGCATATAACTACGACCTCAATGGACTTGAGAACTTCTCACAGTCAAATCGTATGCACTTCAAGGACATGCTCGATCGTTATGGCATCTATTATGAAATCAATGGTAACAGCATAAATGTCAATCCAAGTGACGTTCCATCAGCAGAGGTTCTCAGCTACTATGTAAAGGAAAGCAGCTACTATGACCAGAACACTTCTACTTATCATAGTCGTGTGGTAGCCATCTGCCCAGTGCTTCATCGTGGTGATGATTTCTCATTCGATGTTCGCAAGAACCCTCTTTTCTGGGTGAAGATAGAAGATGTAGAAGGATATCTCAGTCAGAATATGGTAATGACAAGCAATATCAACAATGCTGCCACAATGTCTATGGCCGATTTCTTTGCAACAAACAAGTATAAGGGTACAATCTACATGACAACCAACATGCAAGGCAAGTCGCTTCAGGAAACTATTGCAGCCGAAGAGGCAGCAAAGCAACAAGCTGAAGAACTCTCACCAGCCGACAGTGCCCAGACAAAGGCATTGGCTAATGCACAGAACCGCATAGAAAAGGAAATGGCCGATTTCGAAGAGCACATCTGGACAACTCCTGTTGACAGTGCCGAACTTGCTCGCCGCGATTCGATTGCAGCAGCCGAGGCAGCAGCAAAGAAAGCCAAGAAGTCAGCGAAGACTACTACAAGTCGTGCAGCAAATCGTACGACTGTAAAGGCTGAAAAGGCTGAGAAGGCTCCAAAGGCATCGTCCGGTGACAGTGGTTCAGCAGCTCCACGCGTATCAGTTCGTCGCGAAAGACATTAAAAAGAGTAAAATTGTACTTTGTACAGTTTGAATATCAAATATATCGGGAAGGCATTATTTGCTTTCCCGTTTTTTTTCAACTTTTCTTTTGTAATTCGCTCGATTTGCACTATCTTTCTACCGCGAGATAGGCTGCACTCGGAAGTAAAAATAAAAGTTTTTATAACTTTTCTTTTGTAATTCGCTCGATTTGCACTATCTTTGCCACGGAAAATAATTAATCATCAAATACAATCATCATGAGAACCAACAAACGTTTTCTCTTTTTGGCTCTGGCTTTAGTCATTGCAACTGGTGCATCAGCTTTGCCTCGCAGAGCTTCAATCACAGTAAAGGCATCTGCTCGCTATCAGCATATCGATGGCTTTGGCGGTACAGGAATGAATGGCCAATGGTCTGACAATTACACTGAAGCTAAGGTAAAGGCTCTTTGGGGCACCGACGATGCCTCTGTAGGTCTTAATATCATGCGTGTCAGAATCAATCCAAACGAAGGCAACTGGGGCGAATATGGCAATGCTATCCGTTGGGCAAGGAAGTACAATCCTAATGTCACTGTTTTTGCCACTCCTTGGACTCCTCCAAAGAAATGGAAGACAAGCAAGTCGGAGAAGTATCAGAACGAATTCGGCACATGGGTATGGCCACTTGTTGAGCATTCGTGGGGCGGTGAAGGTTCCAATGGTGGTACGTTCAATGATGCCTATACAGAGCAATATGCCGACTTCTTCGAGCGCTATCGCAAGACCATGGAGTCGAAGGGTTGTCCTATCGATATGATTTCCATTCAGAACGAAAGCGACTACACTCCAACAGCCACCGACAATGGTGTGGAGCATGCAAGTTATGAGAGTTGCATTTTCTCGCCAAAGCAGATGGCAGCCATCCTGAAGGCTACAAGAGAACATGTTGACAAGAAATGTATGGTGATGGGTCCTGAATGTTTCGGATGGGGTCAGCACAGCTACAACAACCTCCTCGTGACAATGCCTGATGCGGTGAACAGTATCGACATTTGGGGCAACCACATCTATGGTATCAACGATTGGAGCTACATCAACACCATCACGAAGAAGACAGGCAAGCACATGTGGATGACTGAGTTTGCTCTCGACAACTACAAAGGCACATGGGAAGAGGAATACAATATGATCGACAACCTTGAGCAGTGTCTGAAGAATGGTTTCTCAGCATACGTATATTATAATATGTTGGCCGACTTCTTCGGAAAGGGTCTCAGTGGTGCTGAGAACGAAAATTCTTCCACACTCTATAAGCGTGCCTACATTTTCAGTCATTATGCAAAGTGTGCCACAGGCAAGGACCGAATCGGCATGACTATCAGTGACACTAATTCCACTCCAGTCACAGGTATGGCATTTGCTTCGGCCAATGGAGACACCGTCAGTGTGTTCATCCTCAATAGAAGTAAATATGAATATAATATCACGCTTACATTGCCAGACACAATGGCAGCAGTGAAGGAAATCGTAACAGGAGCTTCGGTCAATAGAGTTACACGCGATGTTACCGACCTCTATGGAGGTATGCGCCGCCCTCAAGTGCATCTCTATCCTGAAATGCTTTATACGTTTGAGTTCTACAAGAACGAACCAACAGAGGTAGTAGATGCTACGAGCAAGAAGACTGGTACCAATGTCAACCCAATCAATCCACTTTGGTTCTGTGGCGACCCTACATCAATGGAATACAATGGCAGAATGTATGTCTATGGCACACTCGACCAGCAGCAGTTCGACTATTCAGGAGGTGTGGCAGCCAACGACTACAGCCAAATCAGCCAGTTTGTCATGATGTCGAGCAACGATATGGTCAATTGGACTCACCACGGAATTATCGACGTGAAGGCCATTGCTCCTTGGATTACAAGTTCAAGAGCTCCGTCTGTTGCTGTTCGTCACAATGAAGCCACAGGCAAGGACGAGTTCTACCTCTATTTTGCTAATTCAACAAAGGGAATCGGTGTACTCAAGGCCGATAGTCCTTTAGGTCCTTGGACCGACCCACTCGGTGCTGCTCTTATTGATAAGAACACAGAAGGATTGGGCACTATCACAAGCATCACCGACCCAGGAGTGGCAGTCGACAGCATGGGTGTTGCATGGCTTGCCTTTGGTGGTGGAAAACCAGTAAGCGGAGCTTCTGCAGAGTATCCTGGCAATGCACGATTCGTACAGTTGGGAACCGATTTCGTTAGCCTTGCAAGTGACATTACCAAGATTGAGGCACCTTATCATCTCGATGCCAACGAACTCAACTATATGGATGGCAAGTTCGTGTATAGTTATTGCCAGAATTCAAGTGCCAAGACCGATGCAAGTGGCATGAGATACATGGTTTCAGAGGATAATGGAGCCACATGGGCCAACAAGATTGTATTCTTCAAGGCTCTCAGCTCATACGGCTATCCTGCAAGTAACAATCATACTCACATGCAGAAGTTCGGTACTTCATGGTATGTACTCTATAATACTCAATGGCTTGAAAATCAGTTGGGCTACAATGGTGGCTATCGTGGAATTGCCATCAACAAGAGCATTGTTTCCGAATCGTCAGGTCGATTCTCATCTGTCACAGCATCCAACACAGGTCCTGGTCAGGTTACAGCCAATCGCCCAAGTGCTTTCGATGGGATGAAGGCCAATACGTTTGCCAATGCAGCCGGAATGAAGCTCACAGCCGAAGGTGAAGTCTTTGCAAAGAATGGTGGATGGACAATGGTTCGCGGTGTTGCATTCGGTACAGATGGAGCCGATGCCGTTAATGTCAATATGGAAGGCGAAGGCATTGTGGATGTATATATTGATGCCATTTCAGAAGATAAACTGGTTGCATCGGTTGAGTTCTCTCCTGAGAGCAATGCATCTGCCGAATTTGATTCGTTCATCACTGGCAACCATCATGTATTCTTCAAGTTCCGCAATTGCAAGGACGCCAAGTTCAAGGGTTGGCAGTTTACCAATTCAACTGGCATTCAGCACATCTTCAATGATGTAAGCAATGGCGAAACCCTCAGTCGCCTGAAGCAAGGAGTGTACACAATCAGTGGACAGCGCATAGCTGATGGAAAGTGGCGTTTTGCCAACGGTCAGCTCCAGCCAGGCATCTACGTGATTGATGGTCAGAAGGTATTCGTGAAGTAATGGACAAGCGGCTCAATCAGATACAGAATGTCACCCTTTGGGGTGCGCTATGCAATGTGCTATTGACCATTTTCAAGTTTATTGCGGGAATGGTCAGTGGCAGTGCAGCCATGGTAGCCGATGCCGTTCATTCACTTTCCGATTTGATAAGCGATGCTGTGGTACTTGTTTTTTCCCGACTTTCAGCCAAGGAAAGCGACCGCAAGCACGATTATGGTCATGGGCGCTATGAGACGATAGGCACACTTTGCGTCAGTGTGATTCTGTTGTATGTGGCGGGCGAGATGTTGGTTCATGCCGTCAAGCAGATAATATCCGTTTACCATGGTGAGACGCTTCAGGTTCCGGGATTGTTGGCATTGTGGGCAGCCCTTGTTTCCATTGCCATGAAGGAATGGCTTTATCAATGGACAGCTCGTGTGGGCAAGCGCATCAACAGTCCTGTCATGATAGCCAATGCATGGCACCACCGAACGGATGCAATATCTTCAGTGGCTTCTGCCCTTGGCATAGGAGGTGCTTATTTGCTGGGTGGTCAATGGGTGGTGCTCGACCCCCTTGTAGGCGGACTTATCAGTATCTTTATTTTCGTGATAGGTGTAAAGATGATTCTTTCGGCCTTTAAGGAGTTGACGGATACTTCATTGTCTGACGAGGAGGAGCATCATATACAATCGATAATGTGTAGTGTGGAGGGTGTGCGCAATGTGCATCATATTCAGACTCGCAGGATGGGCCACTATTTCGTTATAGATGCTCATATAGTGGTTGATTCCTCGCTTACAGTTGCTGAGGCTCATGATATTACCGACAATGTCGAATCGGCTCTCCACGTTGAGTATGGCAACGAGACCCATATTTCTCTTCATGTCGAGCCGCTCGAGTGTGCCGAGTAAAGGGCATTGTTTAAGTCATAAAAAAAATCCTCTCACCAATGCGGTGGGAGGATTTTTATATCTTGCTGGGTTCCTAGTGCCAACTTGTATCCGTGTCGATTTTCAGTCGGTAGATTCGTGCCAACTGAACATCGAAGATGAGAGTCGAATATGCAGGGATGTTGGTTGTTGGAATCTTTTCCGAACCGTAGCCCAAATAATAAGGAATGTAAACCATCCAACGGTCACCTTCGTGCATGTGCATGAGGGCAGTGGCGAAACCTATGATGTTCTGGTTGACGCCCAACAAGGCAGGCACGTCAGTGCGCTCATTCAGAGTGCTGGTGCTGTAGCTCTTGTCGAAGTTGAAGCCGAGAGGGTGTTCGCTTGTAGGGATGAGTCGGCCACTGTAGTGGACTCTGACAGAATCGTTGTAGAGAGGCGAATATGTTCCCTCTCCCTTCTTCAGTTGCTTGGCATATACGAAGAAGTTTGGCTGATTCACGTAGAGGTTTGTAGAGTCGCCCAGTGTGAACGACTTGAGGATAATCCACGAGCCGTCGGCATTGGCTTTGGCCACTCGCGCAATCGAATCGATATAGTTCTGGTTGCGGCTGTGCCAGTTGTCGTATTCATCCACTACATCCGATTCCTTGCACGATATTTGCATCATCATTGTGACGATGAGCAAGGCGATGGTGGCTAAGTTGAATGTTCTTTTCATTTGAGGTTTTTGAGTAAGCTTGTGATAGTTACCTTGTCTTCGATAATCTGACGGAGGTCGGCTATTTTGACGCGTTCCTGTTCCATTGTGTCGCGGAAGCGGATTGTAGCAGTGCCATCCTCGAGCGACTGGTGGTCGATAGTGACGCAATAAGGAGTACCGATGGCATCCTGGCGGCGGTAGCGCTTGCCGATAGAGTCCTTCTCGTCGTATTGGCAGTTGAAGTGGAACTTGAGGTCGTCGATGATTTCGCGAGCCTTTTCAGGCAGACCGTCCTTCTTTGTGAGAGGCATTACAGCCAGTTTGATAGGAGCGAGGGCAGCAGGGAGGCGGAGCACAACGCGTGTTTCTCCGTCAGGGAGTTGCTCTTCCTGATAGCTGTGGCACATGATGCTGAGGAACATGCGGTCAACGCCGATACTTGTCTCAATCACGTATGGAGTGTAGCTCTCGTTCATTTCTGGGTCGAAGTACTTGATGCTCTTGCCCGAGAACTTCTCGTGCTGAGAGAGGTCGAAGTTTGTACGGCTGTGGATACCTTCCACTTCCTTGAATCCGAATGGCATCTTGAATTCGATGTCAGTAGCTGCATTGGCATAGTGAGCCAATTTCTCATGATCGTGGAAGCGATAGTTCTCTGCACCGAATCCGAGGTTCTGATGCCAAGCCATACGAGTTTGCTTCCATTTAGCAAACCAGTCGAGTTCAGTTCCAGGCTTGATGAAGAATTGCATCTCCATCTGCTCGAATTCTCTCATGCGGAAGATGAACTGACGAGCCACGATTTCGTTGCGGAAAGCCTTACCAATCTGAGCGATACCGAATGGAATCTTCATGCGTCCGGTCTTCTGCACGTTGAGGTAGTTCACGAAGATACCCTGAGCAGTTTCTGGGCGGAGGTAGATAGTGCTTGCACCGTCGGCAGTGCTACCCATCTCAGTCTTGAACATGAGGTTGAACTGGCGAACTTCAGTCCAGTTGCGAGTACCGCTGATAGGGCATACGATACCTTCGTCGAGGATAATCTGGCGGAGACCGTCGAGGTCCATTGCGTTCATGGCAACGCTGTAGCGCTCGTGAAGGGCATCGCGCTTAGCCTGTTCCTCCAGGACGCGAGGACTTGTCTCTCTGTATTTCTGTTCGTCGAAGCTGTCGCCAAAGCGCTTCTTAGCCTTAGCCACTTCCTTCTCAATCTTATCCTCATATTTTGCAATCTGTTCCTCGATCAATACATCGGCACGGTAGCGCTTCTTAGAGTCGCGGTTGTCGATCAGAGGGTCGTTGAAAGCGTCAACGTGTCCGCTGGCCTTCCAGATAGTAGGGTGCATAAAGATGCAAGAGTCGATACCCACGATGTTTTCGTGCATCAACACCATCGACTGCCACCAATATTGCTTGATGTTGTTCTTGAGTTCAACGCCATTCTGTCCGTAGTCGTAAACTGCTCCAAGTCCGTCGTAGATATCACTTGAAGGGAACACGAAGCCATATTCTTTGCAGTGGCTTACTACTTTCTTAAAAACATCTTCCTGTGCCATTTTCTTTCTGTCTTTTTATTTATGCTAATACATTATTTTTTATATTTGGGTGACAAAGATAGTGCAATTCGGGCGAAGTACAAAGAAAAAATCAAAAAAGATGCTTTGAAGTGGCGATTTATACATAGGATATGATTGAATTGTACATTGTCCATTGTACATTGTCCATTATTTGGTGCAGGATGCAGGATTTTTTTATCATTTTTCATTCTCCATTATCCATTATCCATTATTTTCACTACCTTTGTAATCAAATTCGCAGCAATCAAATGACGACATCATACCTACCCCCAATCAGTTGGTGGCACCAATGGATAGCCGAAGGAATGCCCCCATTCGCCGACGATGCAATCTATCGCAAGCGCGGCGGAATGAACCATTGCACGATCGATTCCCCCAACGGCCCGTTGACACTTACGATTCCCATCGAAAAGCCAGCCACACCGCATATTCAGGTAAGTGAAGTCCGATTGAGCGAGCACGGCGATTGGCGCCATAAACATTGGCACGCCTTGCAATCCACCTACTACAACAGTCCCTACTTCGAGTACTATCAAGATCAGTTTCTCCCCATCTACGAAGGCCATCAAGAGCGCCTCTTCGAGTTCAATGCCCAGCTCATCCAGACGGTCAGCCATCTCATGGGCCTCGATGCGATAGAGCCCCAACGCCTGAAGCAGATGCAATCCCCTAGGTCGACGTATTATCAAGTCTTTGCCCACAAACACGGATTCGTGCCCAATCTCAGCATCATCGACCTCCTGATGAACATGGGGCCCGAAAGTCTGTTGTATATTTGATTGGTGGCAGACACTCATGGTGCTGCCTCCAGTTCAAAGTTCAAGGTGTTTTTTCTACAAACCAACATTAGGAAAGTCAAAAAAATACTGATTTGCTTGCTCAATTCAAATAAGATTACTACTTTTGCAAACTGATAATACGAAATATTAGGATTATGAGTTCGCAAATTAATGGAAATCCATTCAACTTTTTCTAGGGTAGTACAACTACCATTTTTTATAAAACCTATCACCCTGTCACTTTTGCTTGTAACTCATTGTAGGTTAGGTGGTTAAAGAGTGACAGGTTAGGGCTGAACCTGTCACTAACCTATCACCACCCTGTCACTTTTTATGACCTTTTTCCCTTTGGAACAATGTAGTAAACACTTCCATAGTTCCTGTGCTTGTGCTCGTAATTCTGTGACTTCAGAAGCAATCCGAGTTTCGTGCTTGTACTGTCATTTATCTTCACAGTCGGAAACTCGTTTGCCAAATATCGAAGAATTTCCATTGCCGTAATCGGTACAGTGATTTCCCCTTCCTTTGGGTGGCGGAAACAAGCATCCACCATACTTTCAAGGTTCATCACTCGCTGGAAATCCTGATTCAGTTCCTCAATTCGCTTCGTCTCCTCATTCGTGAACCAATACCTCATTCCCAATTCCTTCACCTCATACACCACCTGAGCATACAATTGCTCATAATCAATCGGAGTGTCATTGTCAATCAGTTCTCCATCAGGAATTCGGATGCACAGGTATCGGCGGCTTCCCGTTGGGTCAGCCAATGGATGAAGGTTATTCGTTGTGCTTACGAAGGATGCGAACCTTCTCCTGCATTTCTGTGCCCTTCCATAGATAGGGCGGCCATTCACCTGCACCTTCGAGAGTGCCTGCTTCAGTTCTGCATGCTGACCCGTCTTAATCTGGTCGAGTTCGTCGAGGTTCACGAGCATATTGTTCGTCAGAGCCATCTCCTTATCATTCTTGTTGCCAAGATTTAGATGGTCAAGATAGTAGACGCGAAGATGAGGCGGGAGGAGGCAATGGCAGAACGTACTCTTTCCACACCCCTGAGGCCCGATGAGCGTGATCACACACTCGTTTCCGTGTATAGTGTCCAAACCAAGCCAATGGGCAACACCCGAACGAAGCCAAGTGGCAGCAAACCCATGTTGTTCGGTGGTCATTCCCGGAATCCTTCCGAAGAGCATACCAATATGGTTTCGCCCATCCCACTTTGGGAGATTGCCCAGATACTCACCGGCAGGATTGAACTGCTTGGTCTCCTCCGAGTAGATGAACTCGTCGAGATTCTGCGAAAGGCTGTCCACCTCGATGCCCGCCATCTTGATTCGGCGGAGGATAGAGTTGCGAGCCTCCTTAGTCAGAGGACGGAAAGCCGACTCACTGCCATCATTGTTGATTTCCCTGATTTCATACGTATCAGAAAGGATGTTCCTCCTGAATTCGTAGTTCTGGCTGAGGAATTCCCCCAGCATAGCCAGCTGACACTGTTGGTCAGTCATGGCAAAAGTTACATTGTCATGCATTGTAAAAATAAAATTTTAAGAATTAAAAAAAAGTGTCTTTCATTCTTTTTTTTACTCAATGCAGAGACGACGCAGTAGTTTCACATCTCACGCAAAGTGGCAGAGGGGAAAAGAGACTCACGCCTTGTGAGCTAACCATTAACCCATACCATCATCGTTATCGATTAAGCTGTTTTTTACAGTAGCGAGTGCAGAGATTTTTGACTCATACAGTGCACCTGTATTTTGACTGCAAAGATACAACAAAATCGGCCGATTTCCAAATATTTTAACAACTATTTTCATGCCTGTCCGAAAATATTTTCATAAAACTTAAAATACCAAAGTCAACTGCTTAATATACAGATGTTTACGTTGTTGCTTAAACTTGATATTCAGCGAAGCTTTCTAACCATTTGACCCTCATCCATTTACCTTGATTTTGCTCAAAAAACTGTAAAGTCGGGATTGCAATGGAAGAGAGAAAAAGCCCCCTTCCTGTCAATGGTCTTTACACCCCCTTCGATTCCCCCGTTCTCGGGGGACAGAACCCCCAGAAGGGGAAAGATAGTTCAAAAGCTCATAGAGTTATAAGATGAGGGGAGCAGAAAAGTGACAGGTTAGTGACAGGTTGGTGACAGGTTTGGGGGTAACCTGTCACTCATTAACTACCTAACGCACAATGAGTTATAATCAAAAGTGACAAGGTGATAGGTTTTTGCAAAAATAAGATTTTGCGAAAATTATTGTAATGCAAAACCGCTTTTCATAACTAATATCTAATATCTGATAACTGATATCTTTACGAAAAACATTATGGTTCGCAAGACAATTGTTATATAGAAATGCCATCATTTCTATAGGTTCTCGACCTCATTTCTCTATAGAAATTACCCCAAACATCGCGGTTCATGACCCCTCGAAGCGCGATGCATTCTATAGCCACAACAAAATTACAAATAATCCACATTATTTATATAAAATATAGGCGATGCAATAAAAAAGTTGTTGGTTAAGGTTATCGTTATCGTTTTATTCACTATATTTGCAAGTGGAAATTATAAAACAAGTCAGTTCCTTGATTCAATAAGACAGGACATTAGAAAGTGATAAATTAGAAACGGCAAAAAATATGAAGTCGGAAGAAATAAAGAATCTATTCGAAAAATTCGAATCCATTGCTTGTGAATACGATGGTGTAGAATGTTGGAGTGCTCGTGAGTTATGTGGCTTGCTTGGATATGCCAAGTGGGAACGCTTCGAAAGCGTAATAAATAGAGCAAAAGAGGCTTGTGAAAACGCTGGGGTCTCATCTGCAGACCATTTTCCCAGCGCCGGGAAAATGGTTGAGCTAGGAAGTGGCTCGGTTCGCGAGATTCCGGATTATATGCTCACCCGTTATGCTTGTTACCTTGTAGCACAGAATGGCGATCCTCGCAAGCCTGAAATTGCCTTCGCCCAAAACTACTTTGCCGTACAGACACGTGTGGCAGAGATGGTGGAGCGTAGAGTGTTGGAATACGAACGTGTAAAGGCACGTCAAAAACTGGCAGAGACAGAAAAGATGTTGTCGGGTGTGCTTTATGAGCGTGGTGTTGACGACAAGGGCTTTGCCATAATCCGAAGCAAAGGTGATCAGGCACTTTTCCATATGAATACCGCCATGCTGAAACGCAGATTAGGTGCTCCCGCTAACCGTGCTGTTGCAGACTTCCTCCCCACCATCAGCATCAAAGCAAAGGATTTTGCTGCAGAGATGACGAGTGTGAATGTACAGCAAAAAGACCTTCACGGAATTTCATCCATCGAAAGAGAACACATTGATAACAACAAAGCCGTACGCGACATGCTCCTAAGCCGTGGAATTACCCCAGAACAACTTCCTGCAGGTGAGGATGTCAAGAAAGTGGAACGCAGATTGGCATCCGACGAGAAAAAGGTGTTACCAAAGAAATAATAGACTTTTATAAAATTTGAAACAATGGAAATTCAAATAAAAGACAAAAAAATATACGCACCTTTGAAAGATAAGTGGTTAGTACTTAAACCTGAAGAGGAAGTGCGACAAAGATACATCTGTCGACTGGCAGATAGTTATGGTTATGACTATAAGCAGATGGATCAGGAACTCAAAGTTACAAACTCTCACCGAGGTCAAGGATCTGCGCGCGCCGACATTGTTATTTGGAAGTCAGCTAAAGATAAGATTGACAACAAAAGTGCTTTCATCATAGTAGAATGTAAAGCCGAGAGTGTAACCATCCGCAAGGAAGATTATTATCAAGGCTATAACTATGCTGCATGGGCTGGTGCAGATTTCTTTGTTACCACTAATCTCAAGGAGACACGCATCTTTAAGGTCGTGAAGGGCGAGATACCTAAAAAGCTTGAAGAGATTGTTGATATCCCTACTGCCGAGATGGCAAACAATGAGAAAAAAGTAAAGGAACTGCTCAACCAAACAAAGGCTTTCACTCGTGACGAGTTCTCACGTCTTCTCTACAAGTGCCACAACATCATCCGTAATAACGACAAACTTTCTCCAGAAGCAGCTTTTGACGAAATAAGCAAAATCTTGTTCATCAAAATTCGCTATGAACGTGAAAATAATCTTGGACAAATTTTTTCAAAAGAAAGATTCACTCAAAACAAACAAAAATATGAGGAACTGAATAAAGAAATGGGAGTTAAGGATGCTAAGCCCTTTTACCAAAATCTTTTTGAGAAAACAAAGCAAGATTTCAAGGAGGATAATCTCTTTGATCCAAATGACACGATAAGGATTCGTGAAACAAGTTTTGAAAAGATTGTAGAAGAACTTCAAATTTACAACCTATCTCATACCTCAGATGATGTAAAAGGTATAGCATTTGAGAAATTCCTTGGACGTACATTCCGTGGCGAACTCGGTCAGTTCTTTACTCCTCGTACTATTGTCGATTTTATGGTCTCTGCTCTTGATCCTCAAGAGGGAGAGTATGTATGTGACCCTTGTTGCGGAAGTGGCGGATTCTTGATTCGTGCGTTTGAATATGTTCGAGAACAAATAGAGAACGAACTTGAAGAGCGCAAAGAAGAAGTGAAAGCTCAACTCATACCGGAAAACTATGATGATTTAACATCTAAAGAACAGGAGGTTATTGATGGCAAAGTGTCTGATGCTTTTGCAAAAATGAACTATGAAGTTGATATAAGTAACGAAAAAGGCCGTCTTCGTAGCCTTTCATTCAACTGCATCTATGGTACTGATGCCAACCCTCGTATGGCGCGTACAGCCAAGATGAATATGATTATGCATGGTGACGGTCATGGTGGCGTGCATCATCATGATGGTCTCTTGAATGTCAATGGCATTTGGGACGGACGTTTCGATATAATCCTGACCAATCCTCCTTTCGGTTCACGTGTTGACAAGGATATTAAAATAACTGAAGCGGACAAGTTTACGGACGAAGCAAAAATTAATGCTTACATCAAGCGCTATGGTGATGAGTATCTTAATGCTCTAAAACAGGTAAACGACCATATAGGAGAATCACTTCTTGATCAGTTCGGTGTTGGTAAGCTTAGCAGTCTTACAGAAGTGCTCTTCATTGACCGTTGCATCAATTTGCTTAAACCAGGTGGACGTTTGGGCATTGTTCTGCCAGAAGGCGTATTGAACAATACAAACCTTCAGAATGTACGTGAATACTTTGAAGGTAGAGCCAAGATCCTCCTCATTGTATCCATTCCACAAGAGGTATTCATGGCTGCAGGTGCGACTGTTAAACCAAGTCTTATGTTCTTCAAACGATTCACTGAGGATGAACAGAAACAGTATGATGACATCAAGGAACAGGCGTATTCGGAAGTGCGTGACAAGTACTCTGAAGAACTGAACGCCATAGAAAAAGATCTTGCAAAGAAAGGCAAAAATGCAAAACCTGCCGCAGAAAAGAAGGTGCTTCGTGCAAGTAAAAAGGAAATTGAAGCTGCTATAGAGTCAGAAGCAAAGGCTTTGATCAAGCAGCGCTTTGACTACATCATTCCAATTGCAGACATTAAGCGTGCTGGTATCAACTCTATCGGTATAAAAATAGAGAATGACCTCGAACCACTTCTTGAAGAATTTACCAAGTATCGCAAGGAGAATAATCTATGGTACAAACCTCATGTTGTTAAGTCATACCATTATAATGACGATGGCAATATGACACGCTCAACAGAAGTAGATGGTTTCATGGTCAAGGAAGACGAAGTTTTCTATAACGCAAAGAAACATTGATATATGGCAACGGCAACATATAAATTCCTCCATTTTACAAATCTAAAGGACATTCCGAACTGGAGTGTCCAATATGCAGATGAGGAAGATCTTGGCTTCACAAATAAATTTCCAATGGCAAGAATTGGATCCTTCCTGACACGTAGAAAAGAGTCTGTTGACATTCAAGATGGTGTTATATATAAACGAGTAACTGTAAGCACAAAAGGAGGAAATATATCCATTAGAGATGAAAAAGATGGAAAAGATATTGGTACGAAGAAGCAATTTTTAATACATGAAGGTCAATTCTTGTTGTCTAAAATTGATGCTCGAAATGGAGCCTATGGCGTTGTTCCGGCTATTGCAGAAAAGGCAATCATTACAGGAAACTTTTGGACTTTCGATGTTGACTACAGCATAATCAATCCACAATTTTTAACTTTAATAACTAAGACAAAAGAGTTTCTTTTATTTGCAGAAAAAAGTAGTAATGGAACAACAAACAGACATTATCTTCAAGAAAAAGCTTTCTTAAATCAGCAGATTCCTTTGCCAAGCATAGAGGAGCAGGAGGAGATTTTGGAAGAATATAACGATAATATTCATTTATCTGTTAGTGCTTTCAATGAAATAGAAAACTTAAAGAATCAGATTGAAACTTATCTTAGAAAAGAACTTGATTTTAAATACGAAAAGAGTGTTTATAAGGGTTTTATGCACTTTGTTTCATTTAAAAATATCAAAAGGTGGGATGTTCAATATTATTCATCTGAGAATCACATAATTTCGCAATACGCAACAACAACAATTGGTGATTCATTAGTCTACTTTATGAAGGACGCCATCTCTTCGTTAAGAATAGAAACCTATAAATTTCCTGATAAGGATTTTCACTACATTGGAATGGAAAATATTCATAAGGGTGATGGTGAGTTAATAAATTTGCCTATTGTAAAAGGAACCGATATTAAAAGTCAAACAGTCAGAATACCTAAAGGATTCTTTATATTTGGAAAATTGAGGCCATATTTGAATAAATACTGGCTTAACGATATGAATATAGATGATATTGTCTGTTCTTCGGAGTTCTTTTGTTTTAAGGTAAAAGAAACATTCAATCGAGAGTTTTTTAAATATATTTTATCTTCATATATTGTTCAAGCGCAGATTTCTGAAGCTATGAGTGGTGCAAGAATGCCAAGAATTGATGAAAAAACATTCAAAAGCATTGTTATACCAAATCCTCCAATGTCTATTCAAGAAAAGATAGCAAACGATCTTAATGCTCTCACAGAACAGATAGAAGCGTTAAAAGAAAATGTACAGAAGTTACAAGAAGAAGCATTTATACGATTTAGCAATAATCTATTTGAAAAATGAAACTAAGGACTTTAAATATAAGAGGTTACAAAAACATAGAAAACATATCTTTGGATTTTTCTACTAACAAAGGTGCGTCTTTGTTAGTAGGAAATAATGGCTGTGGAAAAAGTAATATACTTGAGGCTATTTCTGCAATATTTTCAGCCTTATACAAAGATAACTTCACAAAACCGAAATTTGATTTTAGGATTGATTACGAGATTAATGGCAAAGTTGTAGATGTATCCCTTAACAATGGGAAATATACTATTAAAGTTGACTCTAAAGGCATATCAAAAAGTAAATTTACACAAAACAGATCTAACTTACCTTCACGCATTATATGTTGTTATAGTGGAGAAAGTAATCGTCTATGGGCAAAATACTATTTGCCATACTACAAACTATATATAGACAATATTAAGAAGTCTGATATAGTTCCGCAGCTCCCACTAGTTTACATTAACAAGTATACTCTTAACATATCTCTTCTTACATTGTTTTTCCATGATTTTGATGTTTATACTGATATCGCTACGTTTTGTAATGACAAATTAAACATTAGAACCATAAAAAATATAACATTTGATTTTGACTCTATGAAAATAAAGGAGTGGAAAACAAATGCGGTTTTGAATTTAGCACAGGCTATATGTGGAGTCGATAAAGTCACAAATATACCTGCACACAAAACAATATTACTAGTTGACTTTAAGAATAATGTATCCTCTATTCTGTCTAATGGTTATGAATTGTTTTCACTTCTATATGGTGCAACAATGCCAGAAGACGACAAGATTATCTCTGGTATAAATTTTGATTGTGAGTTAAATAACGGTTCAATCATTACGCTAAATGATTTGAGTGAAGGAGAGAAAAAGAATTTGCTAATCACAACTATTTTAGAAGTTCTTGCAGACGAAAATTCTCTTATTCTTTTTGATGAACCTGATTCACATATCCATATTAGTCGAAAGCGCGAGCTAAAAGTCACATTGGATAGATATCAAGATAAAAGAGAAAGCGTTTTGACAACACATTCACCATCATTAGCTGGTGCATTCAATAATGGTAATCATATTATTGGCTTGGGTGTTAATGACAATAACAAGACAAAAATAATAGATAAGCCTACATCAGATTTGATTTCAGAATTAACAGGTGGTATATGGAATATTCATCAACAGAATATATTTCTGGCTTCAAATAAACCAATAATACTATTTGTTGAAGGAGAAACCGATAAAATAATAATAGAAGAAGCTTATAAAAGGCTGAATAATGATTACCCATTATTAAGATTTGATGTTTTCCATTGCAGTGGTGCTGATAATATACCGCAGTTACTCATTGGATTAAATACCTCTGATTTACAATGGGAAGAGAAAAAGATAATAGCAATTTTTGATAGTGACAAAGAAGGAAATGATAATTGCAATAAGACAAGAGTAAAATATTCGAAAGCAAAGAACAAGAGGGGATTATATGCAATTACATTACCTAAGAAAAATGCTACAATTGAGAATTTCTTCCAAGATAGTAGGTTCAACGAAGCATATAAAGAAGCGTTGCTTGAAAATCCATTTAGCGGATCTGTAAAAGACTTTGCACATAAGGTTCTTATTAAGGCTAAAATCAAATTATCAGAAGATTGTAAGAGGTATCCAGATTGCGACTTCGATGAATTCCGAATTCTGTTTGATACGATTGAAGAAATTTACCAACTGTAGTATATGAATAAAAACCGCACTTGGCTTGCCTTTGCCAACCGAAAAAGGTGCAGACATGCTGATGCTATCCATACCCTAGGATTCATCAGTTGGAGAATGGGAAGAGCACGCTTTACCGTTGGTGATGTGGTGTATCTTTTCATGTCCGATGAACGATGTATACGCTTCAAATTGGTCGTGACAGCAGAAAACTGCAAACGTGAGGATCAGGCATTCTGGGTAGAAAAGGCTCCTGATGATATCACATACAAACTAGAATTGCTTGAAGAGTACGATGGTACAATGCTATCAGAACAAGAACTATGTAAGCATGGTTTCAAAGGTGGTAGATCTCTAGAAATTCCAAATTGTAATAATCTTGAAGTTCTCAACTATATTAAATCTCAATTTTAGCATATGAAAGGTGGCTCTCAACCATTAATAAAATTCTTTGATGAATAAGACAAGAGATTCATTATGCCACTATATCAGCGCAATTACGACTGGAAAGAGGATAATTGTGAATAGTTGTTTCAGGTATCAAAGAATTACACGTAACTCGCAACTATGATTTGTCATTTTAAGAAATCCAACAAACGTTGGGTGTTTCAGTAAAGTGTATTAGTAAATGATTATTCTTCAGACTGACATAGAATGGATTAACAAAAAGTATGGTAATATCAAATTTCAGAATGGGTCAATAACCTTTTCTGAAGAAGCTATTACTGTATTCGGGAATCTCTCATCTGAGGAAATCAAGAGATTTTCAAGTGCCCATCCTGCCAGTATTGATGTCCACGAAGACCTTCTAAAGAACGTGGTATTTACGAATACTACCTTGGACTCCATAAACGTTTCTTTAGACTTGTCAGGTTGTTCACATGTTGAACAGTTCACTATTGATTGTTCTACAAAAGAGAATTCAATCTCTTGGAGTCTATCAAGGGCCGCTTTCTCATACATTACGGAAAAGCCTGCGGAATACAGGATTATATCAGCACCTTTTATTCATTTAGCTTCCCTCTTGGGTAAACTTGGGCTTGAATTGTCTGATGAATTCGTATGTTTTGGCGATAACGAATACACTTTTTCGCAAACATCCAACCCTTGCTATTCAATGATTACATCCTCAAGTGGATGGAATAATTTTGATGGATTGTTATCATTGCTGACCCTATACACGCAATGTCCTATTTCAACAATTGCTTCATTTTCCGTTGATTCAGAAGGGAAACAATGTGTCTCATGGAACCCTTGCAGATTCGATATGAACAAGGAAGGATTACGTAATTTTGAACTCGGATATATGGATATAGGCCAATCGAATCATCTTCGTTACTTTTTGGAGAATTCGACGTGGATAAACTATTCTGAACATGACAGACATGACTTAACAAAAGCCATATACACTTATGCTAAATCAAAATACATTCCATTTCATCTGCAATTTCTAACAATATACTCAATATTGGATAGATTTGCAGGAAACAAGTATGGAAAAGATCCATACGGAGCTATGGAGAAAGAATTGAGAGCTTATGGTATCGACATTAGAAAGATAGGTAAATCATCAGACCCTACTATAACAAGATTACATTTGACTTTAGAAAGAGAAAACAACCGAGACAAAGAGGTTACTAATTTCTGTGATCTCCGGAATTATATTATGCATTTCATGTCAACTGTTGAAATTGATGATTATCTCGACCAAGCAGAATTGGTAAGCAAAATGAAATTTGCAGTTGTGGTTATTCTATTGAAGAAACTTGGTTTTAATAATTGTGGATTTAAGAAAGATTGGAAGCATCTTTCTATAATTAAATGATTCTTGTCATGTATATAGAGCATAAACTATAGAAATGAAATAAATGTGACGAGCATGCTGATAGAAAACATGTCTCAAGGGACAGGAAATTACGATTATCAGTTATCAATGAACGATTAAATCAACCGTAATCTGTATTGCTAATCGACTTGTCGCTGGGCTCGTCCAAGTTATCGACAAAGTTGCTTGGCTCGTCCAAGAACTTGTAATCTTGAAACATTTTTGCCGTTTTCGTTTTCGCTTTCGTTTTTTTTTCGTAATTTCGCACTCGTAATTCAAAACTACATAGGAAAATGACAAAAGCTATCATTACAGTGGTGGGCAAGGATACGGAGGGTATCATAGCCAAAGTGTGTACGCATCTTGCTGATAATCACATCAATATTCTCGATATCAGTCAGACAATCGTGCAGGGGTATTTCAATATGATGATGATTGTGGACATGGAGAAATGTACGAAGGACTTCGGCTGCATTTCGACCGAAATGGCTGAACTGGGAGAGAGTATCGGGGTGCAGGTGAAGTGCCAATTGGAGGATATCTTTGATAAAATGCACAGAATATGATTAACTTGGCGGAAGTGTTCGAGACGAACAAGATGATTGAGCAGGAGCATCTTGACGTCAGAACGATCACGATGGGTATAAGTCTGCTCGACTGTGCCGACTCTGACTTGCAGGTCACTTGCTCGAAGATTAGGGAAAAAATAGTGCGCTTGGCGAGCAATCTCGTGGCTACGGGGGAGGAAATCGCCCGAGAATTTGCCATTCCGATTGTGAACAAACGCATTTCGGTAACTCCTATTTCGCTCGTGGGTGGCAATTGTTGCAAGTCGCCGGAGGACTATGTGGAAATTGCGAAAACTCTCGATGAAATCGCCAAAACGGTGGGGGTGAACTTCATCGGCGGCTACAGTGCCATCGTGTCGAAGGGAATGACTCGGAGCGACGAACTGCTCATCCGTTCCATCCCTCAGGCTTTGGCCGAGACGGAGAGGATTTGCAGTAGCGTGAATGTGGGTTCGACGAAGACGGGCATCAATATGGATGCTGTCAGGATGATGGGCGACATCATGAAACAGGCGGCTCGACTGACTGCCGAGGCCGACAGCATAGGATGTGCAAAATTGGTGGTTCTGTGTAATGCTCCTGATGATAATCCGTTCATGGCGGGTGCGTTCCACGGTGTGAGCGAGGCCGATGCCATCATCAATGTGGGCGTCAGTGGTCCTGGTGTGGTGAAGTATGCCTTGCAGCAAATTCCTGATGCCAATTTCGAAGTCCTTTGTGAAACAATAAAGAAGACGGCTTTCAAAATCACTCGTGTGGGTCAGCTCGTGGCTCAGGAGGCGAGCAAACGTCTTGGTGTGCCTTTCGGCATTATCGACCTCTCGCTTGCTCCAACGCCTGCTGTGGGTGATTCGGTGGCTGATATCCTCGAATGCATAGGTGTGGATAAGGCGGGAGCTCCTGGAACCACTGCTGCACTTGCTCTTCTGAACGATCAGGTGAAGAAGGGTGGAGTGATGGCAAGCAGCTATGTGGGTGGATTGTCGGGGGCGTTCATCCCAGTGAGTGAAGACCAGGGAATGATTGATGCCGTGGAGGCGGGTGCCCTTTCTATCGAAAAACTCGAAGCAATGACTTGTGTTTGTTCTGTGGGCCTGGATATGATAGCAGTTCCTGGCGACACATCGGCTGAAACCCTCTCTGGTATCATTGCCGACGAGGCGGCAATCGGAATGGTGAACCAAAAGACTACGGCTGTGAGAATCATCCCAGTGGAGGGCAAGAAGGAGGGCGAAACCGTGGAATTCGGTGGTTTGCTCGGTCATGCTCCAATCATGAGTGTCAATCAGTTTGGCTGCAGCCGATTTGTCAATCGCACAGGTCGCATCCCAGCTCCTATTCATAGTTTCAAGAACTGAAACACGGAGGGAAAACGCAATTTTTTGGGATTTGTAATTATTAATTCGTATTTTTTCCGTACCTTTGCGGCTACTTTGCAAGTAAGGACTATATGGACCTTTTCGAACAGATAAAAAAGCCGATTGAAAGTCAGCTACAGGAATGCAGGTCGATGTTTTGTGATTCGCTCACTCACACGACCCCTCTTCTCGACCAAGCTCTCACACAAGTGAAGGCTCGTTCGGGCAAGATGATGCGTCCAATCCTCGTGCTGCTCTCGGCTAAATTGTTTGGTTCGATAAAGGAAAATGCCCTTCAGGTGGCTGTTGCCTACGAAACTTTCCATACTGCCAGCCTTATCCACGACGATGTGGTGGACGAAAGCGAGGAAAGAAGAGGTCAGAAGTCGGTCAACACTTCGTTCGACAACAAGGTGGCTGTGCTTGTGGGCGACTTTATCCTTGCCAAGACCCTACAACACCTTGCTGCAACTGACATCCCTCAACTTATCGATATTTTGGCCAGTGCTGCCCAACGCCTTTCCAACGGTGAGTTGCTCCAACTGTATAATATCAGCAATGAGGTGATTTCGGAAGACACCTATTATGAAATCATTCGCAACAAGACGGCTGCTCTCTTCACTGCCTGTGCCACTTCGGGTGCCATCGTGGCTGGTGCATCGGAGGAGGATGCGGAATTGCTTCGCCAATATGGTGAAAACCTCGGAATCTGTTTCCAGATAAAGGATGATATCTTCGACTATGAGGATGCCAATGTGGGCAAACCTACGGGCAACGATATGAAGGAGGGCAAACTCACCCTGCCTGCCATCTATGCCGTGACTCACTCGAATGGGGAAATGGACGAAATCGTGGGTAAGGTGAAGCAATCGAAGGCTACGGAGGAGGAAATTGCAACTCTCGTGGCATTTACCAAGAAAAACGGCGGTATCGAATATGCTCTCGCTGCCATGAACGAATATGCAAAGAAGGCTAAGCACATGTTGGATAAGTTCCCTGAATCGGACACTAAAACTGCCTTGCTTGCCTATGTCGACCTTGTGGTTGAGAGGAAATATTAACCCCCCCCCTTTTATTCCCCCGAGGGGCAAGTCAAGATATCAGTTAGGAGATATTAGTTAGAAGATATAAGATATCAGATATTAGTTAGGAGATATTAGATACCAGTTGAAAATACTTAATCAAATTGGATAGATATGAAAGCAAAATTTTTGACAACAATATTGCTTTGCTTGTCTGTATGCATGGGTATGGATGCAAAGCAGCAACTGAAACCCCGACTTGTAGTTCTCACGGATATCGGACCTACTGATATCGAACCCGATGACATGGAATCGTCAATCCGCCTGCTGAGTTTTGCGGATAAGTTTGAGGTGGAAGCCATTATCACGGGTTCGGGTTGGAACACTGGCAACTACGATCCTGAATGGCAGAAGATATTGCTGAGTGTGGTGGATGCCTATGAGAAGGACCTTCCAAACCTTATGAAGCGAAGTCGGCAGAAGGGATTCAAGTCGTTGAGTCAGGAATCGAAGAAACAAATCGATGGCTATTGGCCAAGTGCCGAATACATCCGAAGCAGAGTGATGTATGGAAGCAAGGGAATGGGAGTGTCGAAGATAGGTACGGAAAACGATTCGGAAGGCAGTGAATTCCTCATTCGCCTTGCCCAGGAAAAGGACGACCGCCCAATATGGATTGCAGTGTGGGGAGGTGCCAACACATTGGCACAGGCATTGTGGAAGGTGAAGATGAGCGGCAACCAGAAACTGCTCGACCTGATGCTTTCAAAATTCAGAGTTTACACCATCACCAATCAGGATGTGAGTTGGGACAAGCAGAAGCAACACGATCTGAGCAGTCATCCTTGGATGATGAAGGAATTCGGACAGAAACTGAAATTCATGTGGGACGAAAGTGCATGGCTTCGCCAAAACTCGAATGGTGTGGACGATTGGCAGTCGTATGCCCAACACATTCAGGGCCACGGCAATATGGGACGGATTTATCCTAAATACAAGTGGGGAGTGGAGGGTGACACACCTTCGTTCCTTTATGTGATGCCTAACGGATTGAACGACCCTGAGCATCCTGAATATGTGGGATGGGGAGGTTATTTCGTATGGGATGTAAGTGCCGATGGCAAGAACTATTGCTACACGAATGTAAGCAAACCTGTGAATGACATTTCAAACAATTATGTCAACTCGTTCTATCGTGCCGAATTCAACGACTTTGCTGCACGAATGGATTGGGCAGACAAGGGAATGGGCAATACCAATCCTGTGGTGGTTGTTTCAGCTCCAAAGCAAATGGCTGAAGGACAATACGAACTGAATGCCTCGAAGACAAGCGATGCGGAGGGTAACGGATTGAACTATAAATGGTGGATTGTGCCAGAGGCAGGAACTTACAAGGCTCCAGTGGCTATTACGAACAGTGACAAGGCGGTGGCTCGACTCACACTTTCCGAACCATTGAACGGCAAGACACTTCATGTGATTTGTGAAGTGACTGACGACGGAACTCCTAACCTCACTTCGTATAGGAGGATTATCATAAAATAGGAGTCAACAAGACTTTTCATGTACATAGTACCAAGTACAAGGTACAATTTGGTAGAAATAAAAAATCCTTCCTTGAAGCAATGCCTCAGGGAAGGATAATTGTTTTCAGAGGGCGACGTTGCTTAGATGTATTCCACCATTTCCTCCATAGGACGGAAGGTAGAGTGCTTCTCAGATGGAGCAGCATCGTCGGCAGCATAGCCGAATGGCATCAGAAGCACTGGATGGATGTTGGAAGGAAGTTCCAAAGACTTTGCCAGTTCTTTCTGGTCGAAATAGCCAACAGGACAAGTGCCAATGCCGAGATTCCATGCTTCGAGCATCATGTGAGTGAGAACGATAGTCACGTCGATATCTCCATAGTTGTCGTTTTCGCCTCTTGGACAAACATTATTGTCGTCGTAGCAGAAGAGGAATACCTGTGGAGCTCCGTAGATGCAAGGAGAAAGCTTGTTGACCTTTTCCAATACCTCTGGAGATTGGATTACATAAATCTTCTGTGGCTGACTGTTAACGGCAGTAGGAGCGAGTTTTCCTGCTTCGAGGATTTTGTCGAGTTTCTCCTGCTCCACTGGCTTGTCGGAGAAGTGGCGTACTGAAAAACGTTCAGCAGCGAGAGTTAGAAAGTCTGTGTTCATGGCTTCTGTTGTTTCTTCTTGTTCTTTTGGTTGTTGGTTGCATGCAGAGAACAATCCCATGAGGGCAATGCCTGCAACGAAAAATAAAACTTTCTTCATATTTTGCCTGTATTAAGGATTATTTGAACAACTGCATTGCAATGGCTTCGAGATAGTCGCGGCAGTTCATCCAAGTGTGTCCGCCATAAGAATAGAGGGCAGTGTGCTTGATTCCCTTCTCAGTGAGAGTGGCATCGATTCCGCGTGAAGCACTGCAAAGACCATCGGCCGTACCGCAACTAACCCACAAGAACTTCAGTTCCTTCTTGATTTTGTCAGGGTTGGTGTAAGTGCCATTGTCGAAGTTGGTGTTCCATTCGTTGCCGAAGATAGCAGGAGCGAAAGCACATACATAGTGGAACAATTCAGGATGTCCAAGTCCACAAGCGAGTGTCTGGCGGCCACCAAGTGAGAAACCAGCAACGGCTCTGTGGTTGGCATCGGTATAAACCTTATAGTTCGACTCGATGTAAGGCATTACGCTTTCGGTGATTTCCTTCACAACGATTTCGGTGTTCATAGGGTCGTATCTTTCAGCCAATTTGCGCTGAATCATCTCTGGATAAGGATTGGCATAAGGCATCACGATAATCATCTTCTCGGCCATATTCTGAGCAATCAAATTGTCGAGGATAACGTTTGCACGACCCACCTTCCACCAAGTTTCGTAAGTGTCGGTCATTCCATGGATGAGATAGAGCACTGGATATTTTTCCTTTCCGTTAGGATCGTAGCCGGCAGGAGTGTAGACACACATTGGACGGTCGAAACCTAAACGGGAATGATAGTAGCGATAAGTGACCTTTCCGTGAGGCACCTTCTGAACATCCTGCATTGTAGGAGTTTCGGCCTTGATGTCGATGAGAGAATTCTTGAAACCCTCGTTAGGGAAGAGTTCAGGATTCTGAGGGTCGGCCACCTGAATGCCGTCGACTACGAAGCAATAAGGATAGAGGTCGGGTTTTGCTGGAGTTACGGTGATGCTCCAAACGCCTTGGTCGTCCTTTGTCATTTCCTTGCGTCCGTCGAGGAACTGAGCGTCGAGTTCCACCTTCTGGGCGTTAGGACCTTGGAAACGGAATGTGATGCTTCCGTCTTTGTTGAATGCAGGAGAATCAACGCCACGAGGGAATAGGCGTGCAATAGTGGCAGCGTCCATTCTTCCACCTGGAGTTTGTGCGTTTGCCTTATAGCTGAATTGGCTCATGAGAGCGATTGCTGCCACAGCCACGAGTTTTATTGATGATAATGTCTTCATATTTCTTTCGTCTTTTTTACTTGAACAACAATCTTAATGACTTATCGAGGAAATATCTTGCGTTCATCCATGTGTGGCCATGTTTGTCGGTAGTGAATTCCTTTGTGTTCTTGATTCCGCTCTTATCGAGCAAATCCATATATTCCTTTGCATTCTGATAGAGGAAGTCGTCGGTACCGACTCCGAGCCAGAAGAGCTTTATCTTGCTGTTGGTGTCGGCTCCGTTGGCATAAACCTCTGGAGAACTCTGAGGAGATGTGAACGAGCTGTAGCTGCAGAGATATGAGAACTTGTCGAGATTGGCCAAACCATTGGCAAGGCCTTGGTTGCCGCCGCGTGAGAAACCGCCGATTGCACGGCTGTCCTTTTCATTGATTGTGCGGTAGTTCTTCTCTACGAAAGGCATGATTTCGTTGATGAGAGTTTTGCTGAAGATGTCGCCCATCTGGAATGTGTTGGTGCCTTTAGGGAAATAGAGAGAAGGGTTTCCGTAAGGAAGTACAACTATCATCTCCTTTGCAGCACCTTCGGCAATGAGATTGTCGAGGATGAAATTGACCTTGCCCACCTTGAAGTAAACTTCCTCAGTGTCGGTAGTACCGCTGATGAGGTAGAATACAGGATATTTCTTGTTAGGGTTTTGGTCGTAGTGAGGAGGTGTGTAGATGACGAGTCGGCCATAAAGTCCCATAAGGTCGGAATAGTAGTCAACATAGTCGACACTTCCATGAGGCACATCCCTAACTTCGTGGATGAGCGGAGCGGTGCGCATGTCGAGGAGTGAGTTTTTGAAAGTTTCGTTAGGGAACCATTCAGGGCACTGAGGGTCAGCCACTTGCACTCCATCCACTACGAAGCAGTAAGGATAGATATCAGGTGCAGTAGGTCCGAGAGTTACCGACCACACTCCGTTCTCGCCCTTCTGCATGTCCTTTGTGCCGGCAAACTGTGCGTTTACCTTCACGTCCTTTGCGTTAGGCGCGCGGAAGTTGAATGTCACTGTGTTGTCAGGGTTGACCACGGTGGAAGGCGAAGGAGCGCCCCATTGTGCAACGGCTGGCAAGTTGAAGCAAAGAGCCAATGCGGCTGATGCCAAAAGTTTTGCTTTGTTTTTATTCATCTTCAATTAATTAAAGGTTAATATTCTTTTCGATTGTTCTTGTGGTTGCAAAGATAATAAAAAAATGTGGAATCCATTTGCATGATTTCCACATTTTTAATATTTATGCGCGTAAATAGCTTTTTCGATTACATCATTCCGCCCATTCCTGGTGCACCCATTGGCATTTCAGGTTTGTCTTCCTTCTTGTCGCAGATAACGCATTCGGTTGTGAGGAGCATTCCGGCAATTGAAGCAGCATTTTCGAGAGCAACGCGTGTAACCTTTGCTGGGTCGATGATACCGCTCTTGCGGAGGTGTTCGTACTTGTCCTTGCGTGCATTGTAGCCGAAGTCGCCCTTTCCGTTGCGAACTTTCTCAACCACTACGCTGCCTTCCAATCCTGCGTTTTCGACGATCTGGCGAAGAGGTTCCTCGATTGCGCGGCGGATGATGTTGATACCGGTTGTTTCGTCAGCATTTTCTCCTGTAAGGCCTTCGAGAACCTCAGAAGCACGGATGAGGGCAACGCCACCACCAGGGATTGTACCTTCCTCGATTGCTGCACGTGTTGCACAGAGAGCATCGTCAACTCGGTCTTTCTTTTCCTTCATTTCCACTTCACTTGCTGCACCTACATAAAGTACTGCCACACCGCCTGAGAGTTTTGCAAGGCGTTCCTGGAGTTTTTCCTTATCATAGTCGCTTGTAGTGTTCTTGATTTCGCTCTTAATCTGGTTCACGCGGTTTTGGATGTTTTCCTTCTCGCCCTTACCGCCGACGATTGTTGTATTGTCCTTTGAGATAGTGGCCTTTTCGCAAGTTCCGAGCATTTCGAGAGTTGCCTGTTCGAGTTTCAAGCCCTTTTCTTCAGAGATTACCATACCGCCTGTGAGGATTGCAATGTCTTCGAGCATTGCCTTGCGACGGTCGCCGAAGCCAGGAGCCTTTACAGCACAAATCTTGAGTTGGCTGCGGAGGCGGTTGACAACGAGAGTTGTGAGAGCTTCAGAGTCGATGTCCTCAGCAATGACGAGTAATGGACGACCTGTCTGCACTGCTGGTTCGAGGATAGGGAGGAACTCCTTGAGGTTGCTGATTTTCTTATCATAGATAAGGATGAGAGGGCTGTCCATCTGGCATTCCATCTTCTCAGTGTCGGTTACGAAGTAAGGAGAGAGGTAGCCACGGTCGAACTGCATACCTTCGACAACTCCGATTGTAGTGTCGCGTCCCTTTGCCTCTTCGATTGTGATGACACCGTCCTTGCTTACCTTCTTCATTGCGTCGGCGATGAGTTTACCGATTTCCTGGTCGTTGTTGGCACTTACGGTAGCCACTTGCTCTATCTTGTCGTAGTTGTCGCCAATCTGTTCGCTCTGGCCCTTGATATGCTCAACGACCTTTGCCACAGCTTTGTCGATACCACGCTTCAAATCCATTGGGTTTGCACCTGCAGCCACGTTCTTGAGGCCTGTAGTGCAGATTGACTGTGCAAGTACGGTTGCAGTAGTTGTTCCGTCGCCGGCATCGTCGCCTGTCTTGCTTGCAACGCTCTTTACGAGTTGTGCACCAGTGTTCTGGAACGAATCAGCGAGTTCGATTTCCTTAGCCACGGTCACACCGTCCTTTGTGATGAGCGGAGCACCGAATTTCTTTTCTATGATTACGTTTCTGCCCTTAGGGCCGAGAGTTACCTTCACTGCATTAGCCAAAGCGTCGACACCTTCCTTGAGTTGTTCGCGTGCTTCAATATCGAATTTCAAATCTTTTGCCATTGTCTTAATATATTTAATTCGTTAACAATTTTCATTATCCCAAAACTGCGAGAACATCGTTCTGTCGCATGATAAGATACTTCACTCCGTCGAATTCGAGTTCGTTGCCGGCATACTTGCCATAGAGGACCTTGTCGCCCACCTTGAGCACCATTTCCTCGTCCTTTGTGCCGTTGCCTACTGCTACGATTTCGCCCTGAAGAGGCTTTTCTTTTGCTGTGTCAGGAATAATGATTCCACCGATTGTCTTTTCTTCTGCAGGAGCAGGTAATACCAATACTCTGTCTGCTAATGGTTTAATGTTCATAATTTGATGTATTTATTTGTTTGTTTTGATTCCGAAAATGAGTGGTGCAAACTCCGTGCCAAAGAGTGAAAGTCGTTGGTGTGTCAGTCGCAATGCGTCAGATTGTCAGTGTCACCATCAGTTGCTGTCTGTTAATTATATATTATATTATGTATTAGAAAGCAAAGAAAAACCGTGATTTATTTGTCTGTTTGGAATTAAATGCCTACCTTTGCGCTCGATTTGTGATTCTAAAAGCCGTGATGGGCTTTCATATTGACAATCGGACACATAAACATAGAACGACAGGATAAAAGCAGAGAAAATGAAGACAGACATTCAGATTGCACGCGAAACTAAACTTGCGAAGATTGAAGAGATAGCAGCAAAACTGTCTATCCCAGTGGATGAAATCGAACCTTACGGACATTCAATAGCCAAGATACCAGAGCGACTTATCGATAATAAGAAGGTGGATGAGAGCAACCTCATCCTCGTCACTGCCATCACTCCTACAAAGGCAGGAATAGGCAAGACAACCGTCAGCATAGGTCTTTCCCTTGGATTGAACAAGATAGGCAAGCGAGCAGCCGTGGCACTTCGTGAGCCATCGCTCGGCCCTTGTTTCGGAATGAAGGGCGGAGCAGCAGGAGGCGGATATGCGCAGGTGCTTCCGATGGAGAAAATCAATCTCCACTTCACGGGCGATTTCCATGCTGTCACATCGGCTCACAACATGATTGCTGCCTTGCTCGACAACTATATCTATCAGCATCGCGACGAGGGCTTTGCCCTGAAGGAAAAACTCTGGAAGCGAGTGCTCGACGTGAACGACCGCAACCTTCGCGAAATCATCACAGGCGTTGGTGCCAAAACCAACGGAGGTGTGGGCGAAAGCGGATTCGACATCACTCCTGCCAGTGAGATTATGGCAATCCTTTGCCTCACAACCGATGTCGACGACCTTCGTCGCCGAATCGACAACATACTGCTCGGAATCACCACTGAAGGCAAGCCATTCACGGTGAAGGACCTTGGAGTTGGAGGTGCCATCACAGTGCTTCTCCTCGATGCCATCCGTCCGAATCTCGTGCAGACAACCGAACAGACACCTGCCTTCGTGCATGGAGGTCCGTTTGCCAACATAGCTCACGGTTGCAATTCAGTGCTTGCCACGAAGATGGCAATGACATTTGCCGATTATGTAGTGACCGAAGCCGGATTCGGAGCCGACCTCGGAGCAGAGAAATTCTTCGATATCAAGTGCCGAAAGGCAGGTTTGAAACCAAAGCTCACAGTGATTGTAGCCACCACCCAAGGCCTCAAGATGCACGGAAATGTGCCGCTTGCAGAGATTTCCCAACCAAACAAGGAAGGTCTTGTGAAGGGCCTCGACAATCTCGACCGCCACATTGCCAACCTGCGGAAGTTTGGTCAGTCAGTGGTCGTAGCCTTCAATCGATTTGCGTCTGATACTGATGAGGAACTCACCATCGTTCGCCATCATTGCGAGAAACTCGGAGTGGGCTTTGCCATCAACAACGCCTTCCTCGAAGGAGGTGAGGGAGCAACAGAACTGGCTCAAATCGTGGTCGACACTATCGAACACAATCCATCCAAGCCATTGCATTATGCCTACGACGACAGCGACGATGTGAAGACAAAGATAGAGAAAATCTGCTACGAAATCTATGGTGCCGCCTCTGTAAGCTATGCAAAGCCAGTGGAGAAGATGCTCCGCCGAATCGACGAAATGGGATGCCAGCACTTCCCTGTGTGCATTGCCAAAACTCAGTTCTCATTCTCTGCCGACCAAACGAAATACGGAGTTCCGACAGGTTTCGACATCCATATCCGCGACCTCGTAATCAACACGGGAGCCGAGATGATTGTGGCCATTGCAGGCGATATCATGCGCATGCCAGGTCTTTCGCGTTCGCCACAGGCAGAGCGAATCGACCTCGTAGACGGACAGATCGACGGATTGAGCTAATTAAAACCCTTAAAATATGAGCCGAATCAATCAAGCAATCCTTGTGTGCCTTGTGTCACTTATTCCAGTGTGTGCAAATGCCAAGAAAAAGCATAAGATGCCAAAGGAGAAAGACCTTGTGGCATATCTGATGGTGTATCATAAAGACGAAGACCATGGGCTCCACATGGCCGTTTCGCGCGATGGCTACACGTTCACGGCACTCCGAGGTGATAAGCCGATATTTGCCGGCGACACGATAGCCGAGCAACGCGGAATCCGCGACCCTTACATCTTCCGAAGTCCCGACGGAGGCATCTGCGTGGCAATGACCGACCTTCATGTCTTTGGTCAGCGGGCAGGACGAACCACCCAGTGGGAGCGCGACGGCGACAAGTATGGATGGGGCAACAACCGCGGCCTTGTACTGATGAAATCGTTCGACCTTGTCAATTGGACACGCGCCAACATCGACTTCACGAAGATAGGTCCCGAATTTGCCGAAACCGGTTGCGTATGGGCCCCTGAAATGATTTATGATGAGCAGAAGAAAGCCATCATGCTCTACTATACAACCCGCATCGGCAATGGGCCAAACACCTTGAGCTACGTGTATGTAAACGATGAATTCACGGCTCTAACGTCAGTGCCTCAGGACCTTTTCCATGCTCCAAATATGGCATACAACGTGATTGACGGCGACATTGTGAAAGTAGGCGATAAATACCATCTCCACTATGTTTCCCACGAAAAGGGAGCAACCGTGAAGCATGCCGTTTCCGACCATCTCACCTATGGCTATGTGCGCGACGAAAACTACAACGATGGCGAAAAAAACAGTCATGAAGCTCCTAACTGCTGGAAGCGAAACGGGGAGGAAAAGTGGGTAGTGATGTACGATGTGTTCGGAATTCGTCCTGCTAACTTCGGTTTTACCGAAACCTCCGACTTCGTTCACTACAATCCGATAGGCAGATTCAACGAAGGAGTGATGAAAACCACCAATTTCCGCTCTCCAAAGCATGGTGCAGTGATTTCAATCACGGCAAAAGAGGCTGATTTCCTTCTCAACTACTACAAATAATCGCATCATTCGGCAGAAAAAAATCTGATTTCCCATATGTTTTCGGTGTAAAAGTGTAAACTTTTTCTATACACCAGTGTGGTCAAAACCCCGATGAAATCGCGGTTTTTGGCACTTTTTCATACGAACTCATCGACTGTGAGATTTTGCCTCACGCAGAGGCGCACCTTGGCGCACTCCTTTCGAACCACGCTATGTCAGAATCTGAAGAAAAGTGTATAAACAAGTTTTCAACTTTTATCGTCAAAGGTTAACGTTGCTCGTTATCGTTAAGGTTAGCGTTGTTCGTTGTACGTTGAATCGATGTTATTCGTGTTAAAAAAAACAACTGATTTTTTGTATCGTGTATTTGATGTTCTCCAACTGCTATTTTCTTTGTCTTCTGATAATCAGGCAGTTATGAAACGTGCTTCAAAAAAGTGTGACAGTTGTGACAGTGCTTCAGTTAAAAATGAGCTATATGTTGAAGAAAATTTTTATTTATATATATATATATAAATAAACTTCTATTTTGAATAACGGCTTAAAAATAACTGAAGCACTGTGACAACTGTCACACCTTATGTTTTAAAGCATTTTTTGGGGGGTGCATTTTTGCAATCCCGACTTTGCAAAACATGCCCTATGAGAAGAAAAAATTATAAATATTTAAAATATTTATAAAAATGTTTGGCAGTGTCAGAAAATCTTCGTAACTTTGCACCGTGAACGAAAAACACAGCAAGCCGCAACCTCGTGAACCGCTAAACTCCGGTCCATTGTTAGCAAGAAACGTCCTCTCGAACCGCGAAACTCGCCCCACAACATTGCGAGTGATGCCCCTAAGTTCCACTTTCTTTTCCACTATATATACAGCTGCCTTTGTGCGCTGCCCGCCTGTCATGGCAAAGCGTTACTTGACTTATTGTTACAACCGAGGAAATGATTATCCCAGCGGTCTTTTCTCGCGAGATAGGCTGCACTCGGAAGTAAAAATAAAAGTTTTTATAACTTTTCTTTTGTAATTCGCTCGATTTGCACTATCTTTGCACCAAAATTCGAAAGAGATGAAAAGAAATGTAGCTTTAATCACTGGCGTAACAGGTCAGGACGGCAGTTATCTGTCGGAACTTTTGTTGGAAAAAGGTTATGAAGTGCACGGAATAATCCGCCGCAGCAGTGTCGACTATCGTGAGCGCATTGCCCACCTTGAAGGTCGTGATGGTTTCCACCTCCACTATGGAGATATGGGCGACTCAATGTCGATTCTGCAAGTAGTAGGAAAAGTTCGCCCAACCGAGATATACAATTTGGCAGCACAGAGCCACGTGCAGGTAAGTTTCGACTCTCCTGAATTCACGGCCGACGTAGATGCCACCGGTGTGCTCCGCGTGTTGGAGGCAGTTCGCCTCTGTGGCTTGGCCGACACATGCCGCATCTATCAGGCATCGACAAGCGAATTGTATGGCAAGGTGGAGGAAGTGCCGCAAAACGAGAAGACACCTTTCCATCCATACAGCCCCTATGCAGTGGCAAAGCTCTATGGATTCTGGATTGTGAAGGAATATCGCGAGGCATATAATATGTATTGCTGCTCAGGCATCCTCTTCAATCATGAGAGTGAGCGCCGAGGCGAGACATTCGTGACACGCAAAATCACTCTTGCGGCTGCCCGCATCGCACAGGGCAAGCAGGACAAGCTCTATCTCGGCAACCTCAGCAGTTTGCGCGACTGGGGATATGCGAAGGACTATGTGGAGTGTATGTGGCTCATCCTGCAGCAAGACAAGCCAGAGGATTACGTGATTGCCACCGGAGTGCAACACAGTGTGCGCGAATTCTGCTACTATGCCTTCAAGCACGTCGGAATCGAACTCGAATTCACGGGTGAGGGAATCGACGAGAAGGGTATCGACAAGGCCACCGGCAGAGTGCTGGTTGAGGTAAGTCCTGATTTCTTCCGTCCGACGGATGTTGTCAACCTCTGGGGCGACCCAACGAAGGCAAAGAATAAGCTTGGCTGGAATCCATCGAAGACAAGTTTCGAGGATTTGGTACGCATCATGGTTGAGCACGATATGGCTAAGGTGGCAGCCGACAAGGCAGCCGATCATGTTCGCACCAACTTGGCCGAATATCTCGAGAAGGGAATTGTGAAGTAAAGGGCTCAAAGTTCCCCTCTTATCCCCCCAAAGGGGGAAGATTGGAAAATAAAGAAAAATTGTAAATATGGAACTTGATTCAAAAATATATGTTGCTGGCCACAGAGGTATGGTAGGAAGTGCCATCGTCAGAGAACTGAAACGCCAGGGATACAATAACATAATTACGCGAACACATAAGGAACTCGACCTGTGCCGACAGGACGAGGTGGAGAAATTCTTCGCGACGGAAAAACCCGACTATGTGTTCCTCGCAGCAGCAAAAGTAGGCGGAATCGTAGCCAATCAAAGTGCATTGGCCGACTTCATGTATGACAACATGATTCTCGAAATGAATGTTATCAACGCAGCATGGAAGAATGGTTGCAAGAAACTCGAATTCCTCGGCAGTTCGTGCATCTATCCACGCATGGCCGAACAACCAATGAAGGAGAGTTGCCTCCTCACCGGCGAACTCGAGAAAACCAACGAAGCCTATGCCTTGGCCAAGATTTCAGGATTGAAATACTGCGAATTCCTCAATCGACAGTATGGCACCGACTACATCAGCGTGATGCCAACCAACCTGTATGGCCCTAACGACAACTACCACCCAACCCACAGCCACGTGCTCCCGGCTCTTATCCGCCGATTCCACGAAGCAAAAGTGGCAGGTCAGCCAGAGGTAGTGTGCTGGGGCGACGGAAGTCCGCTCCGCGAATTCCTCTATGTCGACGACCTCGCAAACCTCTGCGTGTTCCTCATGAACAACTATAGCGGAAACGAAACCGTGAATGCAGGTACTGGCAAGGAACTCACCATCAAGGAACTTTCCGAACTCACAGCCAAGGTGGTCGGTTATGAAGGCCGAATCGTGTGGGACACTACAAAGCCAAACGGAACCCCTCGAAAATTGCTCGACGTGTCGAAAGCCACTAATCTGGGTTGGACATACCGCACCGAACTCGAAGACGGAATCCGCCTTGCCTACGAAGACTTCCTCAACAATCCGATGAGGGCAGAGAGGTAGTTTTTTTTGCAGGGAAACGAATAAAAGCAAAAAAATACATTATATATAATGGGACTTAAGAAATATTTCACAGGTAAGACGGGAGTTGTGTTCTGGGTGAACCTCCTCTTGGCAGTGGCAGTGCTCGTAGCCATACCAACCATCCTGTTCAACACTTTGGATGCCTACACCAATCATGGCGAAAAGAGCAGTGTGCCTTCAGTCATCGGAATGAACTCGTTTGAGGCAGAGAGCGTGCTCGACGGAAAGGGATTCGTGGCAGTAGTGACCGACTCCATCTACCGCAAGGGCGCAAAGCCAGGAGCAGTGCTCGACCAAGTGCCAAAGGCAGGAGCCCTGATAAAGCGAGGACGACTCATCTACCTTACCGTCAATCTCAACGGCGAACCACTCGTACGCATGCCAGATATCAATGTATCGCTCCGCGAGGCAGAAGTGCTGCTCAAGGCTCTCGGCTTTAAGCTCACAGCTCCTAAATATGTGGAAGGCGAATACAAGGACCTCGTGCTCGAGGTGCGCCAAGGCAACCGCAAAATCAGAAAAGGCGAGATGGTTTCACGCGAAAGAGCTCTCACTATCTATGTCGGTGCCGGAGAAGAGGAAAACGACTCTATCTTCTTTGCCGACAGCTTGAGCGATTTCCAATACGACGAGAACATTAGCGAAAGCAATTTTGACGTTCAACTTTGATGGAAGAGGAACTGCACCCAATAGATGATGAATACCTCGACATAGAAGCCGAGGACGAGGATGAGGAATCCACCCAACTGTATGAGCACTACCGAATAGTGGCCGACAGCAAGCAAGGCGCGATGAGAGTCGATAAGTTTATCATCGTGCATCTTGCCCACACTTCGCGCAATCGCATACAGAAGGCGGCCGATGCCGGTTTCATCCTTTGCAACGACAAACCGGTGAAGCGCAGCTATAAGGTCAAGCCGTTCGACGTTATCAAGATAATGCTCGACCGTCCTCACTACGTCAACTCCATCATCCCAGAGGATATCCCAATCGAAATCGTTTACGAAGACGACGACGTAATCGTTGTGAACAAGCAACCAGGACTTGTGGTGCATCCCGGACACGGCAACTGGCGAGGCACGTTGCTCAACGCCTTGGCTTGGCACCTCAAGGACCAACCCGAATTCGACCTCAACAGCCCTGAAATCGGACTTGTCCACCGCATCGACAAGGATACAAGCGGATTGCTCGTTGTGGCTAAGACAGCTTATGCCAAAACCCACCTCGGGCTTCAGTTCTTCAACAAGACAACGAAACGCGAATACAATGCCCTCGTATGGGGCAATATCGACGAAGCAGAAGGACGAATCGAAGGCAACATAGCTCGCAATCCAAAGGATCGACTCCAGATGGCGGTGTTCCCACCCGATAGCGAAATAGGCAAACATGCCGTCACACATTACTATCCAATCGAACGATTCGGCTATGTGACACTCGTGAAGTGCATACTCGAAACGGGACGCACCCACCAAATACGTGCTCACATGAAGCATATCGGCCACATCCTCTTCAACGACGAACGCTATGGAGGCGACCAGATTCTCAAAGGTACCACCTTCAGCAAGTACAAGCAGTTTGTGGAGAATTGCTTCAAGATTTGCCCTCGTCAGGCACTCCATGCCAAAACCCTCGGATTCGTTCATCCACGAACTGGCAAGGAAATGATGTTCTCTTCCGAACTGCCATCCGACATGCAGTCGCTCATAGAGAAGTGGAGAGGATACATCCAATCAAGAGAAGAATAGACATACAATCATACATATACCAAATAATGGAAAAGAAAGTAATTGCAATCATTGCAGGAGGAGATTCCTCCGAACATGATGTCTCGATGCGTAGCGCTGCAGGCATCGATTCATGGCTCGATAGAAGCAGATACACAGTTTACACCATAGAAATCCGAGGACTTAATTGGGAAGCTCATCTTTCGGATGGCACAAAGGCCGAGGTCAACCGCCACGACTTCTCATTCGTCGATGGTGGAAAGAAGATAATCCCTGATTTCGCTTATATCACGATTCACGGAACTCCAGGCGAAAACGGAATCCTTCAAGGATATTTCGACCTTCTCCACATCCCTTATTCTTCGTGCAACCTCCTTGTGGCTGCAATGACATTCGATAAGTTCACCCTCAATCAATATCTCAAGGGATTCGGAGTGAAGATATCAGAGTCAATACTCCTTCGCAAGAATCAGACAATCAGCGAGAAAGAGGTGGTAGAGCGCCTTGGATTACCTTGCTTTATCAAGCCAAACGGAGCTGGAAGCAGTTTTGGAGTGACTCGCTGCAAGGCAGAATCCGACATAAAGGAAGCCATCGATAAGGCTCGCGAAGAATGCGACGACGTGATGATTGAAGCCGAACTGAAAGGTACCGAGATTGCCAATGGTGTGTACAAGAAACTCAATGGCGAAGTGTATGTACTCCCAATCACAGAGGTTGTGAGCGAGAACGAATTCTTCGACTACGGTGCAAAATACAACGGACAAGTGGAGGAAATCACTCCTGCACGCCTTTCCGACGACACTACTTCACGCGTGAAAGCTCTCACAAAAGCCATCTACACCATCCTCGGAGGTAGCGGCATCATGCGTGTCGACTACATTATCACTAAGGACGGCGAGAAGGACATCATCAACTTGCTCGAAATCAATGCCACTCCAGGTATGACTGCCACTTCGTTCATCCCTCAACAGGCACGTGCCGATGGACTTGAGATGAAGGACATCCTCACCGAAGTGATTGAAGGTAAGTTTCAGTAAATTGGTTTTCTAGAGTTCCTGGATTCCCTAGAGCTCCTAGGGCTCTAGATCTTTATAATATAAATATGACAGATATTCACGAATTTGACGGCATACGTCCGTTTCTTCCCGAAGAACTGCCGGAAGTGTATGAACGACTGATAGCCGACCCACGCTTTGAGGAGGCAATGCAGTTCGTTTTTCCCGACACACCATACGAGCAAGTGGCACAACTGATGCGCTCTTGTCCTACCAATTATGAATTCCAGAAGCGATGCGTTTATCCAATGCTTAAGCAATTGCTCGTGAAGGCAAGCAAAGGCCTTACATCCGATTTCAGCAATATCACAGGCAATGGCTACACATTCGTTTCAAACCATAGAGACATCGTTCTCGATTCGGCTCTGCTCGACGTGACACTCGTCGACCAAGAACTCGACACTGTGGAAATTGCAATCGGCGATAACCTCCTCATCTACCCTTGGATAAAAGACCTCGTAAGGGTGAACCGTTCGTTCATCGTTCAGCGTGCACTCACAATGCGCCAGATGCTTATGGCTTCTGCCAAGATGTCGAAATACATGCACTATGTAGTGGGTGAGAAGGGTGGAAACATTTGGATTGCACAACGCGAAGGCCGTGCAAAGGACAGCAACGACCGTACTCAGGACAGTGTGTTGAAGATGCTTGCAATGGGAGGCGAAGGCGACTTGATAAGTCGATTGAAGGACCTTCATATCGTACCTCTTGCAATCTCCTACGAATTCGACCCTTGCGACTACCTCAAAGCAGAGGAATTCCAGAACAAGCGCGATATTGAGGATTTCAAGAAGAGCAAGCAAGACGACCTCGACAATATGCGTACAGGCATATTCGGCTATAAAGGTCATATTCACTATCATGCTGCTCCTTGCATCAACGAATGGCTCGACACCATCGACCCCGAAACTCCAAAATCAGAGATTTTCCACCTTGTGGCTCAGCATATCGATGAGCAAATCCATGCTCACTACCGCCTTTATCCAGGCAATCTCGTAGCACTTCAGATGTTGGCAGAGAGGTGGCCAGATGCAGTGGAAGGTGTTGATTTGAAGGAATTGGCAAAGCGTGTTGAGGTTTCTGAAGCCGACCGCCAGGCATTCCTTGGCTATATAATGCATCAAACGGAACAAATCAAGATAGAAAATCCTGACAACGAGTTCCTTCTCAATCGATTGCTCACAATGTATGCTTTCCCAGCTATCAATCAGTTGAGAAACTAAAATATAAAAGGATGAAACATACGAAATGGATAGTGATAGCAGTGGCTTTGCTGCTCTGTGGTTGTACGGAAGACGATGAACAGTGTCTCCCTTCCTACATCACTGAACTCGTGGAAGCCAATGCCAACGGAAAGAAGATAATTTCGTCGATTACTCTCGACGGCGGCACTTCCTATCAGTTGGCCAATACTGTGGCATGTTCCGTTGCCGACACCATTTATCGCTGCCTGTGTATGTTTGAGGTGACTGACGATGCAAAGGCAAAAATTTATTCTATTTCGAAAGTGTTCTCACCTCATGCAGTGGTCGATAGCCTTCTTGAAACTCGCCAAACCGACCCAGTGAAGTTGGTGAGCAGTTGGACAACTGCAAAATATCTGAATGCACGTATAGGAATTCTCACTACAAGTGTGGGTTCCCATGCGTTTGCATTTTCGGAGGATAGCATTCGTGAGGATGCCGACGGAACGCGTCATGCCTTCTTCACATTCCACCATAGACGTCCTGAAGGTGATGCCGAATCCTATACATCGACAATGTATCTGAGTTTGCCTCTCTCGGATTATCCCGATTGCCGACGATTCACTCTCACTCTGCCAACCTACGATGGAATGGTGGACATTGAGGCGATTAGATGATGAACGATTTGATGATTAGACGATTAAAGGATAAAATATTAACAAACAGAATAGCAGTAAAACAATGAAAACGTACAAAATCGTTAACAATGTGGCCGGATGGATAGTGTTCTGCATAGCAGCGTTCACTTACTGTTCCACAATCGAGCCAACTGCCAGTTTCTGGGATTGTCCTGAATTCATCACTACAGCAGCTAAGCTGGAAGTGGGACACCCACCTGGCGCACCTTTCTTTATGCTTCTGGGAAACTTGTTCTCTCAGTTTGCAAGTGATTCAACCCAAGTAGCCAAGATGGTGAACATGATGTCGGCCCTCCTCAGTGCTGGCTGTATCTTGTTCCTCTTCTGGAGTATCACTCATTTGGCAAAGAAACTCATCTGCAAGGAAGATGAGATTTCCGTAGCTCAAATCATAGCAGTGATGGCCAGTGGAGTTGCCGGAGCATTGATTTACACTTGGAGCGACACATTCTGGTTCAGTGCCGTCGAAGGTGAAGTGTATGCATTCTCTTCTTTCCTCACTGCACTCGTGTTCTGGCTCATCCTCAAGTGGGAGGAAAAGGCAGATATGCCAGGAAGCGACCGTTGGCTTGTATTGATTGCCTATCTTGTAGGCCTCAGTATCGGTGTCCACTTGCTCAATTTGCTCTGCATTCCAGCAATGGTGCTCGTATTCTACTACAAGCGTGCAAAGAATCCAACTGGCAAAGGTTCGCTCCTTGCTCTTGGAGTTTCTGTAATCGTCATTGCAGCAGTGCTTTATGGAGTTGTACCAGGTATCGTGAAGGTCGGTGGTTGGTTTGAGTTGCTCTTCGTCAATCAGATGGGCCTCTCATTCAATACAGGTCTCTACACTTATCTCGTGCTCCTCGTATTGGCAATCATTTGGGCATTGTGGGAAACTACCCGTGCTACAAGCAAGAATCGTATGAACATTGCATTCCTCCTTTGCGTGGCATTGCTTGGTATTCCATTCTATGGCAAGGGTTGGGCAAGTGTTGTGATTGGCGTTATCGTTTTGGCCATCATCGCTTATTTGCTCTTCAATGTTCCAAAGATTACGGCTAAGGGTCTCAACACCACTATCCTCTGCTTTGCATTGATGGTAGTTGGTTACTCCTCTTATGCAGTTATCGTGATTCGTTCTACTGCAAATCCTCCAATGGATCAAAACTCTCCAGAGGACGTATTCACTCTCGGCGAATATCTTGCCCGCGAACAATATGGAAAGCGTCCACTTTTCTGGGGACCTACTTATAAGTCGCAGCCAACAATCACTGAAGATGCTTCAGGTCGTTTGATTTATAAGGTAATCGACGGTGAACCAATCTATCGCCAGAAGGAAAAGGTAAATCCAACAGATCCTGACGAATACGAAGCAATCCGCAGTGATTTCGACTATGATTATCCTGCCAACCAGTGTATGCTCTTCCCTCGTATCTACGACCGCCGAAGCGACTCTCGATATGAAAGTTGGCTTGGAAACGTGCATACAAAGACAGTTAGCTTCGATATTCCTGGTCGAGGCAGTGACACGATGACCATCCCAACACAGTACGACAACATGCGCTTCTTCTTCTCTTATCAGATGAATTTCATGTATTGGCGCTACTTCATGTGGAACTTTGCCGGACGTCAGAACGACATTCAGTGTCTTGGCGAATTGGAGCATGGCAACTGGATTACTGGTATCGATTTCCTCGACGATATGCGTCTTGGCGATCAGGATTTGCTTCCAACCGACTTGAAGGAAAACAAGGGTCACAACGTGTTCTATTGTTTGCCTCTCATTCTAGGTCTTCTTGGCTTGCTCTGGCAGGCATTCCGTGGAAAGCAGGGCATTCAGCAGTTCTGGGTTGTATTCTTCCTCTTCTTCATGACAGGTATTGCAATCGTTCTCTACCTCAACCAAACTCCAGGTCAGCCACGTGAGCGTGACTATGCTTATGCTGGTTCGTTCTATGCATTTGCAATGTGGTGTGGACTTGGAATCACTGCCATCTATACATGGCTTGAGAAGTTTATCAACGAGAAACTCGGAAAGAAGAACACTGCCCTCATCGCAGCTCTCATTGCTTGCATTCCAGCAGTTGCAGTGCCTTTGCAGATGGTCAGCCAAACTTGGGACGACCACGACCGCAGCGATAGATACATGTGTCGTGATTTCGGTTTGAACTATCTTGAAACCATTCCAAAGGACGGTGTAATCTTCACCAACGGTGATAACGATACATTCCCACTTTGGTACAACGAAGATACTGAGGGCAACCGCACCGACGTTCGCGTCTGCAACCTCTCTTATCTCAATACCGACTGGTACATCGACCAAATGAAACGCCCTGTATTCGAAGGCGAAGGCAAGTCGAGCCCATTGCCAATCTCGTGGACACGCCTCCAGTATGTTTCTGGTACGAACGAAACGGCAGAGGTCAATCCTACAATGTTCCTCAGTGGACAGGAGATTCAGATGAAGGACGTTGTCAAGCAGTTCTATGCTGAGAATCCGGAACTTGCAAAGCGTCTTTGGGGTGAAGAGCCATTCGAACTCACTAATGCTATCCATAAGTTCCTTCTCAAGGACAATATCCCTGACGACTTGAAGGATCTCGTGAAGGACTTCGAACCATGTTTGCCATCCGACACGTTGTATATTAATGTGGACAAGGCAGCCGTTCGCAAGTCGGGCATGAAGTTGGTAAACGACTCAATCCCTGACAAGATGGTTATCGACTTGGCCGGACAAGGACAAGTGCTCAAGAGTTTCATCATGATGCTCGAAATGATTGGACAGAGCAATTTCAGCCGTCCATTCTATATGTCGACAACAGTAGGACCTGACAACTTCGGCAACCTCTGGCGCCATTTCGTTCAGGAAGGTCTTGCTTGGCGAATCACTCCTTATTCATTTGCCGACAACAACAAGCAACAAACCGCTGTCGACACTGAAAAGATGTACGACAACATGATGAACAAATACCGTTATGGCAATCTCAAGCAGCCAGATCTCTATCTCGACGAGACAACCATGCGTCTTTGCAACACCCACCGTCGTTGGTTTGCACATCTCATCACATCTCTCATCGACGAGGGCAAGTATGATAAGGCTCTCAAGGCACTTGATAAGTGTACGATGGAAATTCCTGACTACAACGTGCCTTTCGCAGCCGAGAACGGAGCTCTCGACCTTGCCAGCGGCTATATTGTCTGCGGACAGATTGAGAAGGGCTTGAAGATTTACGATGCCATCGAGAAGCGTTCAAATGAGTATATCCAATTCTACTCGTCGCTCAACGACCAGCGCTTTGCTGCTGCTTGGCGTGATTGCAAGAGCGAAATCATTGCATTGGCAGAGGTTCAGCGTGCTTACGAGGCACTCGGACAATCGGCCGATGCAGGCAACAAGGCAGCTCAATATGCAAAGATGGCTGAGCAGAAGCTCACATACGTGAACGACATCTATGTCAAGTTGGCATCCCGTGCCCAAGCATTAGGATTGCAATAGAATGATAATCGAACAACCAAGCAAGTGGTTACGATGGCTCTATCCCAGTGCCATCTGGAGAATGGACCCAACGGAGAAGGCAGTGTATCTGACTTTCGACGATGGGCCTATTCCCGAAGCCACACCTTTCATCCTCGACACTCTCGACCGCTACGGAGTGAAGGCAACTTTCTTCATGGTGGGCGACAATGTGGGCAAATACCCGCATTTGAAGCAGCAGATAGAGGATAAAGGCCACCGATTGGGCAACCATACATTCAATCATATCGGCGGTTTCGGCTACCACAGCAAGGAGTTCTTGGAGAACACGTACAAGGCCGATGCTCTCATCCATTCACATCTTTTCCGCCCACCTCGCGGTTGGATGCGATGGACGCAATACATGATTCTTCGCAAGAAGTTCACCATCATCATGTGGGACGTCGTAACCCGCGACTACAGCCGACTTCTCACGGCCGATGAAGTGGTGGACAACGTGAAGCGCTACACGCGCCCTGGAAGCATCATCACCTTCCACGATTCTCTGAAAAGTATCGACAAACTCCGTACAGCCCTTCCTCGTTCCATCGAATGGCTTCAACAGGAAGGCTACGAATTCAAGTTGTTTGATGAAAACCAACCTCGCAGCCGTCATCTCAAATAGTATAAAAGCCGAAGCAATGCGCCTCGGCTTTTCTGCATGCGGAATAGCGCGTGCAGAGGTTGTTGATGCTCCTACACAAGCCGTTTTCAATGATTGGCTCAAGCAAGGAGGCAATGCCGAGATGGAATATATGACCAATTATCCTGACCTTCGGTTCGACCCTCGTCAGTTGCTCCCCGGTTGCCAATCCGTCATTTCCCTTGCTCTCAACTATTTTCCCTCTCAAAAGCTCACATCTTCCCAGTGCCAGTTTGCTTACTATGCCTATGGCAAGGATTATCACGACGTGATGCGAAGGAAGATGCAGCAGTTGGCGGAGTTTATTGATAATATTAGTCAACAGGTCAACAAGTCAACAGGTCAGCAAGTCTCCCCTACAAGGGGAGATTCAGAGGGGTCTTCTTTCCGTCTCTGCGTGGATACTGCGCCGATTCTTGAGCGTTACTGGGCAGAGCGGGCAGGCATAGGATGGATAGGGAAGAACCATCTGCTCATCATTCCGGGCAAAGGCAGTTTTCATGTTCTGGGCGAAATCCTCACCACCATTCCTCTGATTTACGACGAACCGATGACGAACCGATGCGGCGACTGCACTCGTTGTCTTCAGGTTTGTCCCAACAAGGCATTGCACCTTGATGGCTATTTTGATTCGTCGCATTGTCTGTCGTATCTTTCGATTGAATACAGAGGTCAGTTCGACTCTCCCGACAAGGCGCGTTCAATATCGAATCTCCATCCATACATCTATGGTTGCGACCGTTGCCAGTTGGTGTGTCCCCACAACCGTGAGGCAGAACCTACCCGAGTGGCAGAGTTCCACCCAACGGCTGAATTTCTGGGGATGACTCCTGCTGATTGGCAGTCGCTCACGCTTGAGCAGTACCAGCGACTTTTCCGTGGTTCGGCTGTCAAGCGAGTGAAATATGCGGGGTTGAAGCGCAACATCGATATGAAGTAATTCCAGCTCTCTTATCGTTCCAGTGGCTTCGCACATGCGAAGCGTTGCGCGTTGCAGCGTTGCAGTCGATTTTGTCATGTATGCAGTTCTTTCTTTTCCTAAGATTTTATAGGATTACTAAGATTCTTATTATTAATTATAATTATAATATTAATAATATATATATAATAATATAATACACATATATATAATATACTATATATACTATTACTACTATTAATAACTATTATATACTATATACTATATATATATAATATAATAATATATAAATATACTATATATAATATATTGATATATAGATAGTTAAGTGGAGAAAATGGGAAATGCAGGTATTACGAAAACAGCTGCAACGCTGCAACGCGCAACGCTTGATTGGAATAATTCCTCGCGCTTCGGAGAGTAAAACATCGCGCTTCGGAGAGTAAAACATCGCGGTTCGAAGGGTGATTTCTTGCGGTTCGAAGGGGGATTTCTTGCGGTTCGGGAGCCCTTTCCTTGCTAAACTCTTAGAGCTTTCTTGTTAATAAATGTTAAAAATGAGGGGTAGAGTGCATTTTTATCTAATTATATTTGGAAATATGTAAAGAATACTTTACCTTTGCACTCGCAAACTTGACAAATCATTTGTTTAATCATTAAATAAGAAAAGAATGGAAAAGAAATCGTTTTTATTGCCTCATTGCTGCCAAATCATCGGTTGGTGGCTGCTTGGCTTGGTTGCAGTGCTATGCATCACATTCGTAATCATTAGTTACAACGCGGGAGCGGGAGCCGCTGAGGTGGGCGACTTTACTCGGAATCTCTATGCGTTTGGATTCTACTTTTTGCCTAATATTGCCCTCTTGCTCATTTGCCTTTCGAGAGAGAAGGAGGAGGACGAATACATCAGCTTTATCCGCAGCCGTTCAGTGTTTATTGTAGTAGTATTTGGCTTCGTGGGTGGTATGCTGCTTAGTGCGTTTGCTGGATATTCCTTCCGCATGATGAGCGCCGAATTCGTTGGACGGTTCATGATGTATGCCCAATGGTTCCCCAACAGGGCTGTGCTTGCAATCGTGTATCTGCTTATTTTCAAGGGAACATTGTTTGTTAACAAATTAAAGAGTCGTGGCAATGGAGAATAATCTTAGAGTGGAACGCGCAATCAAGCGCATCAGTCAGGCCCAGTTGGCCGAGGCAATAGGTGTAAGCCGACAAACTATCTTCGCTATCGAGAACAATAAATTCGTGCCAAGTACGGAACTTGCCCTCCGCCTTTCTGCCTACTTCGGCAAGACGGTGAACGAGCTCTTCTGGCTTACAGACGGGAAATGATGGAAGGAGGAGCCCCTTTCTGTTTCCACGGGGGGGCGGTAATCTAATAGTGTTTTCGTCGTGAGACGATGCGGATTTATAGTAATGATTTTTTTGTAAGTAAGGTCGGCTGGAGAGCTGACCTTTTTCTTGCGGTTTAGTACGAAGCACTGCAAGGGATGCCCATTTGGCGCACACGCTCTGCAATGGCATCGAGTTGGGCAGGAGTGGCCTTCCGGAGATTGTGGGAAGGCGTTTCTCGGTCGATAGTGTAGATCATCACCTCGCGCGGCTGGATTCGCTTCACGGCTTCGAGCCAAGGGCGAACAAAATCATCGGAAATGTTAGCAACCTCCTGTCCCTCATGCTCTCCTTGCATAAACATCGTCTGAATCACGCATCGGCGGCCAAACCGCGTCATTGCCTCAATAATCTTCTCCACATCGTAGGAACGGCTCGCAGGGCGGTCGACCATCCGGATGTAGTCGGGGCAAACGGTGTCGAGCTTCAAGATGTTGTTGTCCACCTTCAAGAGAGCGTCAAACACGTCGGAGCGCAGAATCTGAGTGGCGTTGCTCAACACGCTGACCTTCGCACCGGGGCAGAGCTGATTCCTCAATTCTATCACATCATCCACGATACCAGGGAACTCCGGATGCATGCAAGGTTCGCCGTTGCCGGCAAACGTGAGCACATCTGGGCATTCGCCCTCCTCCTTCATCTTCTCCAACTGAAGGCGCAATGCTTCACGCACCTCCTCACGAGTGGGGAACGGACGATGAGGACGGAAATCCTTGTTGAATCCGCATTCGCAATAGATGCAATCAAACGAGCAGCACTTCCCATCCGCCGGCAAGAGATTGATGCCGAGGGAAATGCCAAGGCGACGGCTGTGTACGGGCCCAAACACTGGTGATGAATACAATACTGTCATATCGGGTGCAAAGTTACAAAAAAAAGCCAATACTCAATCTATCCAGATGCAGAATTGTACATTGACTCCGTCGAACTAAAGTTTGTACTTGGTAAATTGTACATTGTACATTGTCCTTTGTAAATGAATAGGCGTTGCGCGTTGCAGCGTTGCACCTATATTTTGATAGTATCACTTTGTGATAAGCCAACAAGAAGTCTCCCCTCGGGGTTTCTGTCCCCCGATAACGGGGGAACCGAAGGGGGTGTAAAGACCATTGAATTTAGAGAGGGCCATACAAAAAAAACGGCAATGACTTACATATTGACACCAACATATCGACTATGTTTTCTCTCCGCAAATTATCATAAATTTTTCGATTGCCAGCCCTGAGTCTTATGCTCATTCCCATTTCCTTGCAAGCAAGCTTGCAGATAAATGGTCAGAGCAAATCCTCAAAAGTCTTGTGCCAAGCCTTTCATTTGGCTGACAATATTAGAAGCAAATTCCCTCCGGATGGAATTTATTTAAAATTTACGAATAATATTTGAGCGTAAGGCCGAAAGGCCGACTTGGAAGATGTGGAGCCTTTTGATGGGAACTCGTTCACAAAAAGAAGGAGTCACATCTTACAAAGGAAGCGAAGCGATACGCTCAAATCGATAATTTACGGAGAGAGAAAAACTGTAGTGTCATTATGTTAGTCACTACCAAAAAAACAAAAGAGGGACTATCACTAGTGCCTCTTCGTCATTACTAACCTTAAAATTAATACCTAATCAAATCCTTTTTTACAATCTTTTACCTTAACTTAATACCTATTGAAAAAATTACCTTACTTAATACCTATTGATATCCTTATTAACAATAAACCTTTATATCCTTTACTAAAACCTAATGTTCTAACTTTGTTCGTGTGTCATTTTCTTTTTGACGCTGCAAAGGTACGCACTATTTGCCAACCTACAATCATTTTATATCAAAAAAACATCGAAAAACATGGTTTCGTTGATGTTTATCAATTGTTGTTGTCGAACACGCACGAAAAAACACCACTTTTTGGCATTTTTGACCCTTTCGAGCCGATATCGATTTCCGAAGAGAAAACCACAAGGCAAAACTCGCCGACTTACCAAATTTTTGACCCATCCATTTCCTCATACTCGGGGTAAAAGAGCTATAAGTTTGCTTTAATAGCAAAAAAAACTCGCATAAGCTTTTACACCTTATTATTTTTTAGTAACTTTGCACGCTGAATATGCCCTTCCATATGGGCACAACACAGAGAAAACAGAAAATCATTAAACATTAAACAATAAAATGGAATACAATTTCAGAGACATCGAGAAAAAATGGCAACAGAAATGGGTTGACCAAAAGACTTATCAAGTGAAGGAAGACAACGACAAGAAGAAATTCTATGTACTCAACATGTTCCCTTATCCATCGGGAGCCGGACTTCATGTGGGACACCCTCTCGGCTACATTGCCAGCGATATATATGCACGCTACAAGCGCTTGAAAGGTTTCAACGTACTGAATCCAATGGGTTACGATGCCTACGGACTTCCTGCTGAGCAATATGCAATACAGACAGGTCAGCACCCAGAAGTGACTACCAACCAGAATATCAACCGCTACCGCGAGCAACTCGACAAAATCGGTTTCTGCTTCGATTGGGATCGTGAGGTAAGAACATGCACCCCTATATATTATCATTGGACACAATGGGCATTCCAACACATGTTCGCAAGCTACTACGACCTCTCACAGCAGAAAGCTCTCCCAATTGACACACTCATCGCCCACTTCGCAGAAAAAGGAACTGAAGGCTTGAACGTGGCTCAATCAGAAGAACTCTCGTTCACAGTCGACGAATGGAACGCAATGGACGAACAGCAGAAGAGCGACACATTGATGAACTATCGCATCGCCTTCCTCGGCGAAACAATGGTCAACTGGTGTCCTAAACTCGGTACTGTGCTCGCAAACGACGAAGTAGTCGACGGAGTAAGCGTCCGCGGCGGATATCCAGTAGTGCAAAAGAAGATGCGCCAATGGTGTCTCCGAGTTTCTGCCTATTCACAGAGATTGCTCGACGGCCTCGACACAATCGATTGGTCGGAATCAATCAAGGAAACACAACGCAACTGGATTGGTCGTTCGGAAGGTACAGAAATGCAGTTCAAGGTAAAAGGCACTGACCAGTCGTTCACAATCTTCACCACTCGTGCCGACACAATCTTCGGAGTTACATTCATGGTTTTGGCACCAGAGAGCGAACTCGTTGCCTCACTCACAACCCCTGAGCAGAAAGCCGAAGTAGATGCCTATCTCGACGCTACCAAGAAACGCACCGAAAGAGAGCGCATGATAGATAAGAAAGTGACAGGCGTATTCACCGGAAGCTATGCAGTCAATCCATTCACAGGCGATGAAATCCCTGTATGGGTAAGCGATTACGTACTTGCCGGATACGGAACCGGAGCCATCATGGCCGTTCCTGCTCACGATAGCCGCGACTATGCATTCGCACGCCACTTCAACCTTCCAATCATTCCGCTCATCGAAGGATGCGACATCAGCGAAGAAAGTTTCGACGCAAAGGAAGGAATCGTTTGCAACTCACCAAAATGCCCTAAGGAAGGACAGTTCTCACTCAATGGCCTCACAGTGAAGGAAGCCATCGCAGCAACAAAGAAATATGTGGAAGAACACAAACTCGGACGCGTGAAAGTCAACTACCGCCTCCGCGATGCAATCTTCTCTCGCCAGCGCTATTGGGGCGAACCATTCCCTGTATATTATAAGAATGGTATTCCTCAGATGATTCCTGAAGAGTGTCTGCCTATCGAACTCCCAGCCGTCGACAAGTTCCTCCCAACCGAAACAGGCGAACCACCTCTCGGCAATGCCACCAACTGGGCATGGGACGAAGCTGGCAAGCAGATTGTGGCCAATGAGAAGATTGACAACAAGACAGTGTTCCCAATCGAACTCTATACAATGCCAGGATTTGCCGGTTCATCAGCATACTACCTCCGCTACATGGACCCTCACAACACAGAGGCACTCGTAGGCAAGAAAGCTGATGAATATTGGCAGAATGTCGACCTCTATGTGGGTGGAAGCGAACACGCAACCGGTCACCTCATCTACAGCCGATTCTGGAACAAGTTCCTTTTCGACCTCGGCTACAGTGTGAAGGAAGAACCATTCCAGAAACTCATCAACCAGGGAATGATTCAGGGACGAAGCAACTTCGTTTACCGCATCAAGGACACTAACACATTCGTAAGTCTTAACCTCAGTAAGGACTACGACGTCACTCCAATTCATGTCGACGTCAACATCGTAAGCAACGATATCCTCGATGTCGAGGCATTCAAGGCTTGGCGTCCAGAATATGCAACAGCCGAATTCATCCTCGAAGACGGCAAGTATGTCTGTGGTTGGGCAATCGAAAAAATGTCGAAATCTATGTTCAACGTTGTCAATCCAGATATGATTGTTGAGAAGTTCGGTGCCGACACACTTCGCATGTACGAAATGTTCCTTGGCCCTGTTGAGCAAAGCAAACCTTGGGATACAAACGGAATCGATGGTTGCCACCGCTTCCTCAAGAAACTCTGGGGCATGTTCTTCGACCGCGACGGACAACTCGTCCTCACAGATGATGCTCCAACAAAGGACGAACTCCGCAGCATCCACAAACTCATCAAGAAGGTGGGCGATGATATTGAAAACTTCTCATTCAACACATCAGTTGCTGCATTCATGATTTGCCTCAACGAGCTCAACGGATTGAAGAGCAAGAACAAGCAAGTGATGGAACAATTCGTCATCCTTATGGCACCTTTCACTCCTCATCTCTGCGAGGAACTCTGGGAAGCACTCGGACACGACACATCTGTTTGTGATGCACAATGGCCAGAATTCAACGAGAGCTTCTTGAAGGAAGACAGCGTGAAGATGATGATCAGTTTCAACGGTAAGGCTCGCTTCCCTATGGAATTTGCCGCAGATGCCGACAACGAAACAATCGAAAAAGCCGTTATGGACAATCCTCAGACAGCCAAATATACAGAGGGATTCCAGGTGGCAAAGGTAATCATCGTACCAAAGAAGATTGTCAATATTGTATTGAAGAAATAATAATGTAGTACCGACAAACGTTTTATATCCATAGAGATGAAACAAAGGTTGAAATTAATAGCAGACGAAGCAAGCGACTACATATACATAGCAATCGCCTTGCTTATATATGCCACAGGTGTGACACTCTTCCTCCTGCCATACGAAATCACGACTGGTGGTGTGACGGGTATTGCTTCCCTCATCTTCTTCGCAACGGGAATTGAGGTGCAGATATCCTACCTCATCATGAATGCCATTCTGCTCGTGCTTGCAATCAAGATAGTAGGGTGGAGATTCTGCGTGAAGACAATCTATGGAGTTGGATTGCTGACAATATATCTTTGGGTATTGCAACGAATGGTGGAAGACGATAACGGCCAATTGCCACACCTCGTGGGCGACCAAGCTTTCATGGCTGTGGTACTCGGTGCCTTGCTCGAAGGTATTGCTCTTGGTATTTGTTTCTCACACAACGGAAGTACAGGCGGAACGGATATCATCGCAGCCATTGTCAACAAGTATAAGGAAGTGTCACTCGGTACAGTTCTTATGCTCTTGGATTGCATCATCATTTCGTCCAGCTACTTTGTATTCGTCGGCGATGAAGGCACTACAAAGGCTCTTGAGAAGATTGTGTTCGGCTTTACAGCACTCATCATCTCGGGCATGACACTCGATTTCGTGGTCAACCGCAACCGCCAATCAGTGCAGTTTATGATTTTCTCACGCAACTATTCACGTATTGCCACAATGCTCAACAAGCAAGGCTTTGGAGTTACAGTGCTCGACGGAACTGGCTGGTACACCCGAACCGAACGCAAGGTAGTAGTGGTGGTTGCACGTAAACGACAATCTGTAAATATTCTTCGTTACATCAAAATCATCGACCCATACGCATTCGTTTCGATGGGAAATGTTCAAGGTGTGTATGGAGAAGGATTCGACCCTATGAAAGCAAAAATAAAGAAAGCAAAGCCTACACTCGTATTTGCCACTAACAACCAGCATAAACTGGAGGAAGTACGCAAGATAATAGGCGACAAATTTGAAATCAGAAGCCTTGAAGACATTGGTTGCAAGGTGGAATTGCCAGAGACATCCGACAGCCTCGAAGGCAATGCCCTTCAAAAGGCTCAGTACATTAAGAAATACTATGGCTTCGACTGTTTTGCCGATGATACAGGTCTTGAATGTGCAGCACTTGGAGGAGAACCTGGTGTTCGTTCTGCTCGCTATGCATGCGAAGACGGAGGAGCTGACCATGATTCGGAGGCAAACATGAAGAAACTCTTGAAGAATCTCGAAGGCAAGGAAGACAGAAGTGCACAATTCCGTACTGCCATTGCACTTCTCTACAAGGACGAGACACTCGTGTTTGAAGGCATTGTGAAAGGTCACATTATCAGCGAGAAGAAGGGTAGCGAAGGATTTGGCTACGACCCTGTCTTTATGCCTGACGGATACAATGAGACATTTGCCGAACTCGGAAGCGATGTGAAAAACAAAATCAGCCACCGAGCACAGGCAGTTGCTAAACTTTGTGAATTCCTTATCAAATAAATAAACGTATGAGACAAGCAAAACTTTTCGTACTATTTTGTATCGCCAGCCTCTTTGCTGCAAACGCATTTGCCAGTTATGGAGATTGGAAGATATACGCATCGTATGGCAATGCAACTAAGGTTGCAGAACTGAACAATGTGATTTATGTTGTCAGCAACAACGGACTTTACAGCTATGGAATTGACGATACAAGCGTTGAAACCTACAATAAGGCAGAAACTCTTAGCGATAATGATATTTTCGATATTATCAGTTGTGAGAAGACGAAGCAGGTGGTAATTGTCTATTCAAACGGCAATGTTGACCTTCTCGATACGAAGGGCAATGTGTATAACATGCCTGAATTGAAGGACAAGAACCTCAATGATAAAACCCTCAACCAACTGTATGTTTATGAAGAAAATATCTATATAAGCACCAATTCGGGTATTGTAGTTCTCGATACAAAGCGCAAAGTGTTTGCCAACTTTTTCTATTTCGGTGAAAAGGTAGCTGGAATTACGATTGATAATGGATATATTGTTGCTGTTACAGAAGGTGGTACGTACAAAGGTAAACTCACTGACAATCTTCTCGACAGCAATAAATGGCAGCGCATAAGCACGCAATACTTCACTCGAATCGTTCAGTTTGGCAACGATTATTACTTCACTAACAGGTACAACCGTTTGTTCCGAACAACCAATAAGGACACATTTGCATGGAAACAAATTTCTGATGTTGTGATTACGGAGATGTGTGTTGTAGGCGATAGGATTTTCGTGTTTACGGCTGATGATATTTATGTATATGATAAGGACCAAAACGAAACAAAGATTCCAAATCCAGGTTATAAGAGTCTTCTTGCAAAGGGCAACACATATTGGGTGGCTGCCGGTACGGAAGGATTGAAGGGAATGAGTTTCGATGGAAAGGAATTCACTCAGAAGGTTTCTTCCATCATTCCTGACGGACCTATCCGCAACTATTTCTTCCGCATGAAGATGATGGACAACGGAAGGTTGTTGGTTGCAGGTGGTGCTTTCAACTATCCTGATGTTAAGTGGACGGGAACTATCATGAAATATGAAGACGGAAAGTGGACAACATTCGATGAGGAAGGTCCAATCAATGATGTTGGCGACTACTACTATAATAATATTTGTGATATTCTGCAAGACCCTGACGACTCTGAACATCACTATGCAAGTGCTGCCTCTTCGGGTATCTATGAGTTTAAGGACTATAAGTATGTGAACCACATCACTCGAACAAACTCTCCTCTGACAAGTATTCTTCCAAACAGTAGCCACGTAAACAACTATGTTCGTATTACAGGTTTGGCCTTGGACAAGCACAAGAACCTTTGGATGCTCAATACAGAGGTGGACACGATTGTGAGAGTGATGAAGCCAGACAAGACATGGGATTCGTATTATTTCCCTGAAATTGCGAAGAGTCCTACTTTCGACCAGATTGTATTCGATGAAAGAGGTTGGGCTTGGATTAATTGCCGCCGAACATTGAACGACCGTGTTGCTGGTGTTTTGGTGCTCGACAACAACGGAACTCTTGAGAACAAGTCGGATGATGATTATCGTTTTTGCTCTTATGTTACAAATCAGGATGGTACTTCATACAGTTTCAATTATGTCAATTGTTTGCTCGAAGACCTCAATGGAGCAATGTGGATTGGTACGAACAAAGGACCTTTCGTGCTTTACGACCCTCGGACAGTCTTTGATGAGAAACCAATATTCTATCAGGTAAAGGTGCCTCGCAACGACGGAACCAATTATGCCGATTATCTCTTGGCAGATATTGAGGTGAAGTGTATGGCCATTGATGGAGGCAACAGAAAGTGGTTTGGTACGGTTGGCAATGGAGTTTATCTTGTAAGTGCCGATGGAACAGAGATTCTTGAGCATTTCACAACAGAGAACAGTCCTCTTCTTTCGGATGAGATTTATTCGATTGCAATCGATGGCCGCACTGGTGAAGTGTTTATCGGAACCACAAAGGGCCTTGTGTCTTACATGAGCAATGCTACAAATCCTGATGAGGAATTTGACAAGGACCTCGTGAAGGTTTATCCTAATCCTATCCGTCCTGACTATACAGGCGATATTATCATCAAGGGTTTGATGGCTGATAGTCGTGTGAAGATTGTGAATGCAGCTGGCCGATTGGTACATGAAGGCATTTCGGTTGGTGGCGAATTCACTTGGAACGGCAAGCTAAATGGTGGCAAGAAGGCTGCTTCGGGAGTTTATTATGTGCTTGCAACCGATTCGGAAGGCGATAAGGGAGTGGCCACAAAATTCTTGATAGTAAGGTAAAAGTTGCTGAACGATGCCTGCATCGGCAGAAATCGTTTTGGCAGAATCAATCAATACTCACTCTAACAATAAGTATGGACAGGCATTTCATTCATATCTACCCAGCGAGGATGAGATTCTTGTCCATACTTTGTTTTTGCATTTCGTTCTTTGGCTTTGCTCAGAAATGTTTAGCCGATGATGGGCTCCATAAGGTGTTTATCACGTTCGACCAGTGTTCCGAAACCTTTGCCAGAGGTACATTTGCCATTGACGACCCTTCCACTCCTATCTTGGCCGACATTCGATATCGAGGTTCTTCGGCTTTGAAATATACGAAGAAAGCTTTTGCACTCAAACTCCTTGATGAGAATGAGGAACAGCTCGACACTGCTTTTTTTGGCATGAGATGCGACAACTCGTGGATTCTTGATGCAATGGCTATTGATAAGGCGAGGATGAGGAATATGGTTTCATTTGATATTTGGAACGATTTTGCTGAGCCGCCTTATCATAAATACTATGAGGAAGATGCGATAAATGGCATTCGAGGGGTGTTTGTGGAGCTTTATATAAATGAAGAATATGCTGGACTTTATTGTCTTGAGGAGAAAATCGACCGCAAGCAACTGAAGTTGAAGAAGTTTAAGGGCGAACAGGCAAAAGGGCTTCTCTACAAGGCCGATATGTGGGCTTCGTTCTATCAGAAGAGTGTTTCGTTCTACAACTATGATAATATGAGTCGCTCTTGGGATGCTTGGGTTTGCGACTATCCCGAGGTGGAGGACGATGAACCGATAGATTGGGCTCCTCTGGTCAATCTCATCCACTTCTTCTCGTATGAGAAAAGGGCAACCGTCTTGTCCGAAATCGATGATAGGCTTGATGTTCCGGTTTGGCGCGACCTCTTCCTCTTCATGGAACTTATCAAGGGCGAGGACAACACTTCGAAGAATCTCTTCGTCTACATCTACAATATGCTTCAAGCCGAGAAGTTCACTTGTTGCCCTTGGGACATGGATGCCACATGGGGCAGAACATGGGACGGAGAGGAGATGAGTGCCATTACCGAAGTTGTGAACCGCAACTATATCAACAGTTTCTTCATTTACCTATATGATGGAGAGGCTGCCGATTATGCCACTCGCTACAATCAATTGCGCGAAACCTATTTCCGTCCGGAGGAATTGAAGAAGCGATTCGACCGCTATTTCGACCTTTTCCGTGAGAGTGGAGCAGCCGCGAGGGAAGAGGAGAAATGGAATGGTGTGGACGGAATCGAAGTGGATTTCGACCGCGAACAGCAATACATCCACGATTGGATCGACCAACGAATCGAATATCTTGACAAGAAATACAGCCTCGACCCTATCAGTATCCATTCGGTTTCGAGATCGTCCGAGGCATCGGCCAATCTTCGCGATGCCCAAATCTTCGACCTTCAAGGCCGGCGAATCAGCATTTCCACGGGTTCGTCTGCATCTCTTCCTCACGGAATCTACATTGTGAACGGCCAGAAACGCCTTTTGTAGGTCCTGGTTTTCCCATCTTCATTCTTCTACACCTATTATAATATATGCGTGCGCGCGTAGGATTATTTTGCCTTTCTTATAGGTTGATTCTTAAATCAGCGTCGCAATTTAATTAAACAGCGTACGTAATTTAATTAAACGGCGACGTAATTTAATTAAACGGCGACGTTGTTTTAAGTTTGTTCTTATAGAAAACGGGTTTTGAACCGATGCCTTCATGAAAATGCTTCAATACAACAACGGAAACTGCAATATGAATAACTATCCGGATTTTCCGTCATTTTGTCAACTACAACTTGCCAAAACGGGCAAAAATCAGTCATCAACATTGCCAAAACACACGAAAAACGCCAATTTGTTTGGTGGTTTCACAGAAAAGCACTACCTTTGCAGAGCAATTAAGGTAAAAGGGTTCCGATGCGTTGAGTGTCGGAATTCTTATCTTTTTCTGCGCAAAACGAGACTTAATACCGCCACACAAGTGGCCAAAACTAAACATTAGAAACATTTAAAACTGTATTTATATGGCTTATATGTCAAAAGAAGGCTACGATAAAATCAGAGCCGAAATCAAGCAACTCGAAGAAGTTGAACGTCCAGAAGTAATACGTCAAATCCAGGAAGCTCGCGAAAAAGGCGACCTTTCTGAAAATGCTGAATACGATGCAGCCAAGGAAGCTCAAGGCAAACTCGAAACTAAGATTGCCGAACTCAAGGCTGTCCTTGCCGATGCAAAGATAATCGACCCATCAAGAGTTCAGACAGACACAGTTCAGATTCTCTCAAAAGTAGAGATGAAGAACGTGAAGACTGGTATGACAATGACTTACACTCTCGTTAGCGAGAGCGAAGCAAACCTCCGCGAAAACAAGATTTCCGTAAAGACTCCTATCGCACAGGGACTTCTCGGAAAGAAGGTTGGAGACATTGCAAAGATTCAAATTCCACAAGGAATCATCGAACTCGAAATCATCAACATCAGCGTCTAAACCACTATGGCATCAATCTTCTCACTCATAGCTCAAGGCGAAATACCAAGCTACAAATGTGCCGAGACAGATGAATTCTATGCATTCCTCGACATCAACCCACTCGTAAAGGGCCATACTCTCTGCATTCCTCGCAGAGAAGTCGACTACATTTTCGATATGGAAGACGATGAAATCGCACGTTTCCAAGTGTTCGCAAAGAAGGTAGCTCAAGCCATCAAGGTCGCATTCCCATGCGTAAAGGTAGGCGAAGCAGTGCTCGGACTTGAAGTTCCACATGCTCACATCCACCTCATTCCAATGCAGTCGGAAAAGGATATGCTCTTCAGCAATCCAAAACAATCATTCCCTGCCGACGAAATGCAGGCAGCAGCCGATGCAATCTTTGCAGAATTCCAGAAGATAAAGTAATTCAACCAACTCCATACAATAAAAGCCAGTGACCATAAGTCATTGGCTTTTATCATTGTTATCCAATTGATAACCGATAACTACTATCTGCTATCTAATAACTACTATCTGATAACTGATATCTTATATCTAAAAACCGCTATCTTATTTACACTTATTGAGTTCTTCGGCCAAACTAACTCGAGGCACTCCTAACTGAATAGCCTGTTCAAAGTCCTTGCGAGCCATTCGGCCATTCTTCTGCTCCAGATAAAGACGGGCGCGGGAAAGAACATAATTCACGTTGGAAGGATTCAATTCGATTGCCTTATCAAGGTCGAACAAAGCAAGTTCTGCCTGACCGTTTTCCTTCTCCAATTCTGACCGAACGAAATACAATTCTGCCTTATCTTCAAAGCGCTCAATCAAAAGGCCCAATTGAGTGATAGCCTCTTGCCTATGGCCCATCTTGCCTTGAATCATAACCATTCCAAGCAAAGCCACATAGTTGTTGGCATCTTTGCTCAAGGTAGCACTGAAATCAGCCTTGGCTTTGTCCAACTCCCTCGTCATCGAATAGGCATAACCCCTATAAGCATGAGCCTCTGCATTGTCAGCATCAAGGTCGAGAAGGGTGGTGTAGTCGGCAATAGCCATTCGGTAATTGCCCAACTGAAGGTAAAGGTCGGCCCTTGAACGAAGGAAATAAGGAGCCTTTGGATATTGTTCAACAGCCCTTGAATACGATTCCAAAGCATCACGATTCTTGCCTTGAGCCAACTGAACCTTACCGAGATTGGAATAAACCAAAGCATTGCGATAGTTCTCAGGTTCTGCCTTCAAAGCCTTTTCAAACAATTCCTCTGCTTCCTTCAAACTATCATTCTGGGCAGCATTGATGCCTGCCGAAACATAGTCCTCATAGCTTTGTGCCATCAAACCTGCTGAGACCATCAAACTAATAGCCAGTGCGATACTTTTCTTCATCTTCATCTTTCAGCATTGATAGATAGGAATTGTACCTGCTTTCACTGATATCATGCCTCTCAACCGCTTCTCTCACAGCACAACCTGGCTCGTGAGTGTGGGTGCAGTTGTTGAATCGGCAATCGTGGCTGTATTGAAAAATCTCCTTGAAGTAGTCGCTTATATCCTCTTTAGCCATATCAAACGAACCGAAACCCTTGATGCCCGGGGTGTCGATAATAAACCCTCCATCTGCATCATCCAGAGAATACATCTCACTGAATGTGGTTGTGTGAGTGCCTTGATTGTGGGCATCACTGATATCAGCCGTGCGAAGATTGAGTTCGGGCAATATGTGATTGATGAAAGTTGTCTTGCCCACACCACTATTACCCGAAAGAAGTGTTACCTTTCCTTTCAGCATGTCCACCACTTGTTCCATTCCTTTTCCCGTTGAGGCCGAAACTTTCAGACATTTGTAGCCGATAGTTTCGTAAAGGTTGACCATGCCTTCGAGATATTCATTGTCTGCTTCGTCATAGGCATCAATCTTATTGAAGACAAGTACAGCCGGAATGTTATAGGCTTCGGCTGTTGCAAGGAAGCGGTCGATGAATGTAGTGGAAGTAACAGGATAGTTGACCGTAACAATGAGGAAACACTGGTCGAGATTGGCAGCAAGTATATGCGATTGCTTGCTAAGGTTGATGGATTTGCGCACAATATAGTTCTTTCGTTCCTCAACAGACACAATCATGCCATCGGCAACCTCAACATGATCGCCAATAACCACAGGACTGGTCGACTTTATTCCTTTTATGCGAAAGTTGCCCTTAACGGTCACTTGCATAGAAGTTCCTAAGTCGGTCAGTACTGTATATATATTGCCTGCGTTTTTGGTAACGAGTGCGCGCATTAAATGCTATTCTTTAAGATACGAAACAATGGAATCCAGTGGCTTATACAGTCATGATTTCCTTGTTCTTCTCTTCGAGCATTGCATCAATCTTCTTGATGTATTTATCGTGAATCTTCTGGCATTCACCTTCGGCATCCTTTTCAACATCCTCAGGTACTCCATTCTTCACGCTCTTCTTCAGCTTGTCAATAGCATCACGGCGAGCATTGCGAACACTTACCTTAGCTTGTTCTGCCTCTTTGGCACACTGCTTTGTAAGGTCCTTTCTGCGTTCCTCTGTAAGTACAGGAATACCAAGACGAAGTTGCTCACCATTGTTTTCTGGCATAATACCAACAGGAGAGTCGATAATAGCCTTCTCTATCACCTTAAGCATATTGCGGTCCCAAGGCTTGATTACGATGCTGCGAGCATCTGGAGTAGTAAGGGTAGCAACATTGCTGAGAGGCATCATTGCTCCGTAAGAATCTACGCGGATGCCATCGAGGATATGAACATTTGCACGACCAGCACGAATGCGACTCAATTTCTCGTCGAGTGCCATTGCAGCCATTTCCATGTTTTCCTCTGCTTCGTTAAGATATTGTTTTACTTCTTCCATAAATATAGGTTTTTGTTAATATGGGATTATTTCAGAATTGTACATCCTTCACAAGGCTTCAACTGCTTGAAGAAGTCGTTGCCCTTATCATCTACAAGGATGAAAGCAGGGAAATCTTCCACTTCAATCTTCCATATTGCTTCCATTCCAAGTTCTGGATATTCAACACATTCGATTGACTTGATGTTGTTCTGAGCAAGGATAGCAGCAGGTCCGCCAATGCTTCCGAGATAGAAGCCACCATGCTTCTTGCAGGCATTAGTTACGTCGATTGAACGGTTACCCTTTGCAAGCATGATCATAGAACCACCATTATCCTGGAATTCATCAACGTAAGGGTCCATACGTCCGGCTGTTGTAGGGCCCATTGAACCACAAGCCATTCCGCAAGGAGTCTTTGCAGGTCCAGCATAATAGATAGGATGTTCCTTGAGGTACTGTGGCATTCCTTCACCAGCATCGAGGCGAGCCTTAATCTTTGCATGAGCAATGTCTCGACCTACAATGATAGTACCATTGAGAGAAAGGCGAGTGCTGACAGGATATTGGCTGAGTTGCTTGCAAACTTCACTCATTGGGCGGTTGAGGTCGACCTTTACTACCTCGCCTTCGCCAGCCTGACGAAGTTCTGCTGGAATGAGTTCTGCAGGATTATCATCCATCTTTTCAATCCAAATACCATCCTTATTTATCTTACACTTGATGTTTCTATCAGCTGAACAGCTTACGCCAAGACCGATTGGGCAACTTGCACCATGGCGAGGGAGACGGACAATGCGAACATCATGAGCCATGTATTTGCCGCCAAACTGTGCACCAAGTCCAATTTTGTAAGCTTCCTGAAGGAGTTGCTTTTCAAGTTCTACATCACGGAAAGCGCGTCCTGTTTCGTCTCCGGTTGTAGGAAGACCATCATAATAATGAGTAGAGGCGAGCTTCACGGTAAGAAGGTTCTTCTCAGCACTTGTACCACCGATAACGATAGCAATATGATAAGGAGGGCAAGCAGCTGTTCCGAGGCTCTTCATCTTTTCAACGAGGAAAGGAATGAGAGTGCCAGGATTCTGGATGCGAGCCTTTGTTTCCTGATAGAGATAAGTCTTGTTGGCACTACCGCCACCCTTTGTAACGCAAAGGAACTTATATTCCATGCCTTTTGTTGCCTCGATATCAATCTGAGCAGGAAGGTTGCATTTTGTGTTTACTTCCTCATACATTGAGAGAGGAGCATTCTGGCTGTAGCGAAGGTTTTCTTCTGTGTAAGTCTTGAACACACCCTTTGCAAGAGCTTCTTCATCGCAGAAGCCTGTCCAAACCTGCTGACCTTTTTCACCATGAACGATTGCAGTACCTGTGTCTTGGCAAAGAGGAAGCTGTCCCTTTGCTGCAACTTCAGCATTGCGGAGGAATGTGAGGGCTACATACTTATCGTTGTCACTTGCTTCAGGGTCGCGAAGAATCTTAGCAACCTGCAAGTTGTGGCTGCGACGGAGAAGGAAGCTGACGTCTCTGAAAGCTTGATTTGCCATCATAGTCAAAGCCTCTGGAGTCACCTTCAGGATAGGCTTTCCTTCGAACTCACTTACGCTTACACCTTCTTTTGTAAGCAAATAATACTCTGTTTCGTCCTGTCCAAGTTGGAACATAGGAGCGTACTTAAATTCTGGAATCTGTGCCATATTCTATTTATTTTTTTAATTGTCTTAATGTTTCTCACACCATATGCGAGCATTTACGAATGCTTCGAGCCATGGAGTTACTTCGTCCTTCAGGCGGTCTTCTGGATAGTTGGCCATCTGCCAAGGGAAGATAGCTCTCTCAAGGTGAGGCATCATAGCGAGATGGCGGCCATCCTTGCTGCAAAGACCTGCAACATCATAGTCGCTTCCGTTAGGGTTTGCTGGATATCCGTGATAGTTGTACTTAGCCACTACATTGTATTCGTTCTCTGCCAAAGGCAATTCGAAACGTCCTTCTCCGTGAGCTACCCAGATGCCGAGCTTGTTGCCACTGAGACTCTTGAACATAACACTGTCGTTCTGAGGAATGTTGAGAGTGAGGAATCCGCTTTCAAACTTGTGCGAAGTATTGTGTTGCATCTTGGCTTGCTGACCGATGAGGCCAAGTTCAACCATAAGTTGGCAACCATTGCAAATACCGAGTGAGAGAGTATCCTCACGGGCATAGAAGTTGTCGAGAGCAGCCTTTGCTTTTGGATTGTAGAGGAACGCACCTGCCCAACCCTTTGCACTTCCGAGAACATCACTATTTGAGAAACCGCCACAGAATACAATCATCTGGATGTCTTCCAGTGTTTCGCGTCCACTAACGAGGTCGGTCATCATAACATCCTTCACGTCGAAGCCAGCGAGATACAATGAGTAAGCCATTTCGCGTTCGCCATTCGTACCTTTCTCTCTGATGATGGCAGCCTTTGGTTTCTTTGCCTCTATGTCCTGAGGACGACGGGTAAGGCCATATTGTGAGAGCATACCAGTGAAGTCGGCATTGAATTTGTGTTCGATAGGTTGGTTCTTATAGTTTTCGAATCTTGCATCAGCCATTCCGTTGAAGCTCTGGTGCTGGTCAAGTTCGTGTGAAGTAGAGTACCAAACATCACGAAGGCTGTCGATGTCCAAGTCGCAGATCTTCTTGCTTCCCTTCTTTACAATAAGCTTTCGACCATTTGCAGGGGTTGCAATCTTTGCGAATGCGATGCTGTTGGCTTCGAGGATGTTTTCCACCTCTTCCATTTTATCATTGGCAACCTGAATGACAACTCCTGGATTTTCAGCGAAGAGAACCTTCACGAGATCCTTTTCTGCAATTTCGTTGAGCGATACATTGAGACCGCCTTCTTTGTTTGCAAAGCACATTTCGAGCAAACAAGTGATGAGACCACCTGCACTTATATCATGACCTGCAAGCAAGAGTTCCTTCTCCACGAGTTCTTGAATTGCAAGGAAAGCATCGCGGAAATATTCTGGATTCTGTACGGTTGGAACATCACTTCCAATGCAACCTTGACTCTGGGCAAAAGCACTTCCACCAAGTTTCATGGTGTCGAATGAGAAGTCGATATGATAGAGAGTGGATTCGGAATTCTTCTTCAATACAGGAGAAACTACCTTGCGAACATCACTAACCTCACCGCCGCTGCTGACGATTACTGTTCCTGGGCTGATTACCTTTGTTCCGTCAGGATATTTCTGAGTCATTGAGAGCGAATCCTTTCCTGTAGGAACGTTCACATGGAGTTCGCAACAGAAGTCGCTCAAAGCCTTCACGCCTTCATACAATCTGGCATCCTCGCCCTTTTGTGAACGGCAAGGCCACATCCAGTTGGCAGAAAGTGAGATGCTGTCCAATCCTTCTGCCATTGGAGCCCATACGATGTTTGTGAGCGATTCAGCTACAGAGAGTACACTTCCAGCCTTAGGGTCGGCCAATCCTGCCTGTGGAGCATGACCGATGGCAGTGGCAATACCTTTCTGACCTTGATAGTCGAGGGCAACCACACCACAGTCGCTCAATGGCAACTGGATTTCTCCCTGACACTGCTGGCGTGCAATCTTACCTGTGACTGAACGGTCCACCTTGTTTGTGAGCCAATCCTTACAAGCCACAGCTTCGAGCTTCAATACGCTTTCAATATATTCGTTGAGATTAGCCTCTGAATATGTTACACCCTCATATTGATGTTCCACGGTTTCGTCTCTCATATAAGTCTTTGGCGAATGTCCGAACATCTGAGCCACTTCGAGGTCGAATGGACGAACGCCATCACCTTGTTCGAAGGCGAAATGAGCATCTCCTGTGGTTTCGCCCACTACATACAGTGGAGCTCTTTCTCTCTCTGCAATCTTGCGAACATGCTCGATGTGTTTCTCATCAATAAGAAGTCCCATACGCTCCTGACTTTCGTTGGCGATGATTTCCTTCGAACTGAGAGTTTGGTCGCCGATAGGCAATTTGGTCATATCGATAGTTCCACCACATTCTTCAACGAGTTCGCTGAGGCAGTTCACGTGTCCTGCACTTCCATGGTCGTGGATTGAAACGATTGGATTCACATCTTCTTCACAAAGTGCGCGCACGAGGTTGTTGGCTCTCTTCTGCATTTCAGGATTTGCTCTCTGAACGGCATTGAGTTCGATTCCGCTTGAATAGCGACCTGTATCAACCGAACTGACACTTCCACCGCCAAGTCCGATGCGGTAGTTGTCGCCACCAACGACTACAATCTTATTGCCTTTCTGTGGTTCGCCTTTGAGGCAGTCGCGCTTTGTTCCATAACCTACACCACCTGCAAGCATGATTACCTTATCATAGCCATACATTGGTTCGCCTTCGCCTTTCTCCTGATGCTCGAATGTGAGGACAGAACCGCAAATCAGCGGTTGGCCAAACTTGTTGCCGAAATCGCTGGCACCGTTCGAAGCCTTGATGAGGATTTGCTCAGGAGTTTGATAGAGCCAGTGGCGAGGATTGCTGCCGTTGCGGTAGCTGGTCATGTAGACAGCAGTTCCGGCAATTGGCCACGAACCAGTACCACCACCCATACGGTCACGGATTTCACCACCAGTTCCAGTTGCTGCACCATTGAAAGGTTCAACGGTGGTAGGGAAGTTGTGGGTTTCGGCCTTGAGTGAGATAACGGATTCGATGTCCTTCACACGGAAGAAGTCGCTTGTGCTGTGGTCGTTTGGAGCAAACTGCTCGACGATAGGACCTTGTGCAAATGCCACATTATCTTTATATGCACTGATAATCTTATTCTGGTTTTCCTGGGTTGTCTTCTTGATCATCTGGAAGAGGCTGCTTTGCTTCTCTTCGCCATCGATGATGAATGTGCCACCGAAAATCTTGTGGCGGCAATGCTCTGAATTGATTTGGGCAAAGCCGAACACCTCCGAGTCAGTCAGTTTTCTTCCCAATTGAGCCTCCACATTGTGAAGATATTCGATTTCCTCAGGGCTGAGGGCAAGACCTTCCTGCTCGTTGTATTCCTCAAGGTTTTCGATAGAGAGGATTGGGGCAGGCTTGATGTTGACTGTGAAAATATCCTGATTGAGTCCGTCATACATGCGTTGGAGCATAGGGTCGAGTTCGCTTTCGCTTGAGCAAGGGAAGTATTCCTCGATTCGGCTGATGCCTTCGATACCCATGTTTTGAGTGATTTCCACTGCATTCGTACTCCAAGGAGTAATCATTTCTCTACGAGGACCGGCAAACGAGCCCTTTACGCTTTGTTCGTTCAAGAGTTGTGCACCGGCAAAGAGCCATTGAAGTGCATCGCGTTCTGCCTCTTGAATCGAGTGGTTCATACCAACGGCAATCACCGACTTCTGTGGTGTTTGAAAAAAGTAAATCATTGTCTTTTGATAAATGAGTTTGAGTTATATTACGCCACAAAGATACGAAAAAATGCAGAATGCAGAATGCAGAATGCAGAATTATTTTTCTTTTTTCTCCCTTTTAGGGAGATTATCCCCTGTGAAACCCTATTTCGGAATCAACTATCTTTCTGTTTCGGCAGCAAAAGAGAGGTTGGAATCGTCGAAAGAGTAAGGGTGAAGACGCTTGAAATCCTCGAGAAGAATATGGTTGAGAGTGTATTCAAGCGAAAGAAGAGTTGCCTCCCTTCGGGCAGGTTTCAGTTCACATTCCCAGATGGTGATGCAATGCCAACCCATTTGAGCCAGTTTCAGTTGAACTTCCTTGTCTCGTTCCTGATTTCTTGAGATTTTGTTTTGCCAGAAAGTTTGATTCGTTTTTGGCATTTTGAAGAATCGGCAAGCCACCGGATTTCCGTTTTCCTCCACCATGTGACCATGCCAAAAACAACCATTGACGAAGATGCAAGTACGATATTTTCGCAAAACCAAATCAGGTTTTCCAGGAAGCCGACGATGAGTCAGACGATAACGGAACCCCCTGTTCCACAGCCATTTCCTCACAATCATCTCCGGCTTCGTATCCTTTGAATGGATAGCAGCCATATTGTTGTGGCGTTGCGAAGCAGAATGGTTATCGGCCATAGGATTGAACGGGTTTGGTTATTTGTCTGCAAAAATACGAAATATTTCACACACCACAAAGAATCTTTCCATATTTTTATATTTTCATTGGATAGAATCAGCAAAAGGATAAAACTTTGATTTTGGCTACAAAAACTCCGAAAACAATAGGAAAAAGTTGTTTTTTGGCGAGTAAAAAGTATGTTTTTCAATAAGTATTTTTAAATCAGCGACGTAATTTAATTAAACAGCGTACGCAATCTAATTAAACGGCGACGTAATTTATATAAACGGCGACGCTGTTTTAAGAATTATCCTATGGCAAACAACTTTTATTCCCACGTTTTCAAAGTTTTTAAGCCATTTTTCAAAGTTTTTTAGCTCAAATCCAACTTTTCTTCTGCCAATGCCATCAAAATCAAATACAAATGATGAAAGTCTCCCCTTGATGAGATTTAGAGGGTGCATCTATTGGTGTTAGGACATTTTCCAATATATAAATAATATATAATGTGTAGAATTCTACTTCCTCAAACGCACTTTTCCACCATTTATGCATTGCCGAATGGAATATAAACATTATCTTTGCACGTTAAATTAGGGCAATGTGCCCATATAATGAAAATGGATAAAGAGAGATATATTAATCAAATCAATAAGATTATGAAGAAGAAAGTATTACATTTGGCCATTGCGGTCGTGATGATGCTTGTGCCTTATCAGGCATTGGCACATGCCAATGTTTGCAGTCACATCAGCCAAGTTACATCCGAAGTAACATCATTTAAGGATGCATTGGCTAGTGCCAATAATGGAGATGAAATTTGTCTTGAAGCAGACGAGGCAGGCAATTTTGTTGTTACAGGAAAGAAAATCACCATCAATCTGAATGGTTATACTCTTTCTGCACTTAAATCAGGCAATCCGATAGCAACACTTACAGTGGGAAAAGGTGCTGAAGTAACCATTAAAGGAGCAACCGGTACTATCGCCGGATATGCAGGAGCCTCCTACAATAATGCATCAATCAATGCAGTCAATGGAGGTAAGGTCACTATCACAGAAGGCAATTTCACAGCTGGAATATATGCTACGAATAGTTCAGAAGTGACAATCAACGGAGGATTTTTCGAGATAGCCGACTTCCAGGCATCATTCGGTTCGGAAATTTACTTTAATGGAGGAAAGTTCAAAATAGCACCCGAAGATTTTTGGTTGCCTTATGGTTACACAATGGTGCAAGGCGAAGATGGCTACTATATGCTTGCTCCGTTGCCAGTATGCGCAAAGATAGGTGACAGCGAATATTATTATTTCGACGAAGCTATTTGGGATGCAACAGATGGAGATGTTATAGAAATCGTGGCTCCAGGCACATATGCTATGCCAGAGACATTGCCAGGTATTACTATAAAGAATGAGGTAAAGAACGAAGCCGGAGAAATCAATCCAGAGGCAGTGAAGTTGACTTATAGAAATGCAGAAGTTCCTTCAGTCACTTTCTTAAATTATGCTGTACTCGAAGGTGTAACAATCTTTACACCACAAGATGCTCCATATACCCGTCTCCAGGCCTCGGAACAACTCATAGTCAAGGATTGCTATGTTGATAAAATAATATGTTATGGCAATATATCCTTCTCCAACTGTACATTCACCTCTCTCGAAGATGTAGAAGTGTATATCGGTTCGGGTGAAGTGTCATTCTCAAACTGCACAAAACAGTCAGATGTAAGCCTTTGGGCAATAGATGATTGGGGCGATGCTGACCAAATCACAGTTGTGGAAGATGGTGTTCAAATATATCCAACAATGGCATTCCAAGTAGGTTCTGAACTTTTTGCAACTCTTTCCGAAGCCATCAATGCAGTGGAAGATGGAGGAATAATCACTTTGAACCAGGATGTAGATAATGCTGAAGGCATTTTAATCGATGTGGACAAATCATTTACGATTGACTTCTGTGGCTACTCGTATTCAGTGAACACTCCGTTGGAAGCCTTCGGCGCTCCAGTTGCTATGGCTGTTGCTGCAGGCAATATAACCTTTGCCTCCGGAACAATCGACTATTCTTGTGCAGAAGGTATAATGGGACTTTTTGCCAACTTTGGAGGAACAGTTACATTCTTTGGCATGACTACTCATTGCGAAAATAATATGGCTCTCTACTATTCTATCTGCAACCTCGCAGGTACGATGAATATTATAGACGGACAATATGATGGCAGGTTCTATGTTTATTCTGGAAATGTAAACATTGACGGCGGAAAGTTTACGGCTACTGCGGCAGAATCGTTGGAAGGCTTATTTTATATGAAACAGTTTGTTAAGGAAGAAGACGGCGAATGGTATGTATTAGAGGATTTGCCAATCGAAGCAGCCGTTGCCAAGATAGAAGTAGGTGAAGAGGTGAAATATTATGCCACTCTGAATTCAGCAATAAAGGCAGTAGGCAACGGACAAACCATCACTTTGCTAAAAGACATTCTTGATAGCGATGACATAAAGATTTCTTACAACCCTAATGATTTTACAATTGATTTTGATGGTCATACATATAATCATGCAAGTTCTCGAAACTGGGATTGTTGGTATATTGAGTATTCAGGAACCGTAACTCTCAAAAACGGTACTATCACAACATCCGAAAACCTTACTTCATATGATTTGTTGAATGTTTACGAAGGTAATCTCGTATTGGACAATATGACAATCGATGGAAGCAAGGCTCTTGCTTACGATGCATCATTCGATGGATATACAGTTAATTTCAGTCATGGCACACTTGATTTGCTCGGTGCCACTTCGATTATTGAAGGCGAAGAAGGTTATGCAATATATGCTTATGATGGTGAAGTTAATTGCGATATAACAGGAACAATCAAGGGTATCTTGTATACAGATGAAGTTGAAATGAATATCTACAATGGCAATTTTGACGGAACATTAGGTTCATATGAAGATGAGCCATCAACTACCATCACAGGTGGAAAGTTCTCTTATGATCCTTCTGAATATGTTCAGGAAGGCTATTCTGTTGAATATGATGGAAGCAAGTGGTATACAGTTATTGCGCCTATTCCAACTGCAAAGATAGGCGAAACGGCTTATTATTCTCTTGATGATGCAATCAATGCAACTTCAGAAGAGAACGGAACAACAATTACCCTCCTTCGTGATGTGGAAGACGGAGAAGGATTCTATGTGCCTTATAACAAAAACATTACAATCGACTTTGATGGTCACGAATACACAGTGGCAACACCATATTATGATGGTTGGACAGGTGTTGTGATTCAAGGTGAAGCCACATTGATGGATGGTAAAATCAGTTGTTGTGAGAATGCCGATTTCACTACACTTATTACACTTGAAGGATTTGCTACATTCGATAATATGACCATCGATGGAACAAACCTTAACAATTCGGAATATGCTGATGATGCAATTTATATTGATGGAGGCGCTGTCTTCAATGGCAACACATCAATCATTGCCCGTCAAACCGATTATGCAATTTACGAATATAATTATAGAAGCGTCATTTGGAACTCCACAGGAACAGTGGATGGAAATGTGATGTCTTCAGGCGATTTCTATATCTATGATGGTACATTCAACAGTTGTTTCGACCTTACCGGTGGAGGTAATCTCCGTATGTTTGGCGGAACATTCAATGGCAATAGCGAATATGCAAACATTGGATACGAATATGGCAATTGGTGTGGCTACACATTCTATTATTTATATGAAGAGAATTTTGATGCTTGTGGAGGAAAGTTCAAGGATAACCCTACTGATGTTTTGAAGAAAGGCTACCAGTGCAATCTTGCTGATGATTACTACATTGTCAGCATTGATGAAGACTACTGCCACATCTACGAAACTTGGGAAAAAGGCTACACTCATAGAGCCGTTTGCGAAAATGATTGGATTAAACTTCGTGAGTCGGATTCAACTCTTGGAAAGTTGCTCGATATAGAGGTTTCGGATGATGTTGAGAATGTAGGAATTGAATATGTTCGTGATTTCAAGAACACCGAATACCAAGGCTGTATCCTTCCATTTGCGTTTAAGGTTCCAACTTGGTTGACTTACTCTTATTCATTTGATAAGATTCTCAGCATCAATGATGAGGAAGAAGAAAATACGATTACTTCTGTTTTGCAGGTTGCAGGCAACACAATTCCTGCTAACACTCCATTCCTTATCAAGGCAAATTATGATGAATATGTTACCGAACGAACAATCAATTTCGACAAGGTAACCCTTCAGAAGACAGATACTTCCAAACCAATCGTTTGTGAGGTGGGCGATGAAGTATACACATTCACTGGCACTTACAGCAAGATTTCGGGTACTGAAATGACAGCCAACAACCGTTATGCATTGCAAGATGGAATCTTCAAAAAGGCAAATGGCGCAGGTGCTAACTTGAAGCCATACCGTTTCTATCTTGAAGTGACAGACAAGCAAACAGGTGAACCTGTTGATGCTCTCAATGTAAAGATTCGCCACTTCGACAGTGAGGAAGATGCCTCTTCTATCAGAGCAATCAATGCCGAAAGCAAGGCAGAAGGAATCTTCGATATCTATGGTCGTAAACTCGATAAGGTTCAGGGCACACGTATCTATATTATCAATGGCGAAAAAGTATTCATCAAGTAAACAAAACCAATATGAAAGCAAAATATACAATCCCTCAGATATCGGTAGAAACCATCACTCTCAATATTCAGATGATGGAAGCAAGCGAACATCATGACATTATCATTTCGGGCGAAACCGATACAGAATATGATGGAAAAAGTCGCAACAACGGGTGGGAAGAATTGTAAATCCCTCCGACTCCCAGAGGGGAGATATGTTGACTACTAAAATATAGGTGAAACGCTGAAACGCTTTTGAAAGTTCAAAGTTCCAGGTTCGATGTCTAAAATAGTAAATAAGAGGACTTGAGCCCTCCCCATTAGGGGGAGCGGGAGGGGGTCCGCAAAATAGTAAATATAATGACTCGTAAATTTGATTTTCTCATTATTGGCAGCGGTGTGGCTGGTATGAGTTATGCTCTCAAGGTGGCAAGGGCTAAAAAGGGTAAGATTGCCATCGTTTGTAAGACAACTCTTGAAGAAGCAAATACGGCTAAGGCACAGGGCGGTATAGCCAGTGTGACTAACCTTTTGGTTGACGACTTCGAGAAGCATATCGAAGACACAATGATTGCCGGCGATTTCATCAGCGACCGCGATGCTGTGGAACAGGTGGTTAGGAATGCCCCTGATGGCATCAAGGAACTCGTGGGTTGGGGTGTCAACTTCGACAAGAACGAGGATGGTTCCTACGACCTTCATAAAGAGGGAGGACATTCTGAGTTCCGCATCCTTCACCATGCCGATGATACAGGTGCTGAAATCCAGCGAGGATTGATAGAAGCCGTGAAGAATCATCCTGATATCGAGGTGCTGGAGCATCATTTTGCTGTGGAAATCATCACACAACACCATTTGGGTATTCGAGTTACTCGTCGCACTCCTGATATCGAGTGTTTCGGTGCATATATTCTCAATCCAGAGACAGGAAAGGTAGATACATATCTTTCGAAGGTGACTATCATGGCTACTGGTGGTACTGGTGCTATCTATGCCACTACTTCCAATCCTAACATAGCCACTGGTGACGGAATCGCAATGGTTTACAGGGCAAAGGGAAAGGTGAAGGACATGGAATTCGTTCAGTTCCACCCAACAGTGCTTTTCAATCCAAAGGAAACTCATCCTGCCTACCTCATCACAGAGGCAATGCGTGGATATGGAGGTATTCTCCGCCTTCCAAATGGTGAGGAATTTATGCAGAAATATGATGAGCGTCTGAGTCTTGCTCCAAGAGACATTGTGGCAAGAGCCATTGATAAGGAGATGAAGATTCACGGATTGGATCATGTCTGCCTTGATGTCACTCATAAGGACCCAGAGGAGACAAAACATCACTTCCCAAATATCTATGCAAAGTGTCTGTCAATCGGTATCGACATCACGAAGGAATACATCCCAGTGGTTCCAAGTGCCCACTATATGTGTGGCGGTATAAAGGTCGACCTCGATGGCCAGTCGAGCATCCGTAGATTGTATGCCCTTGGCGAATGTTCATGCACAGGATTGCACGGAGGAAACCGACTTGCAAGTAATTCTTTGATTGAAGCCGTTGTTTATGCAGATAAGGCAGCAAAGCATTCGCTTGAAGTGATTGACGAATACGAATGGAACGAAAAGGTACCTGAATGGAATGATGAGGGTACGATGACCAATGAGGAGAAGGTGCTTATTGCTCAGGATGTGAAGGAAGTAGGTCAGATTATGAGTACTTATGTGGGTATTGTCCGCAGCGACCTTCGTCTGCATCGTGCTTGGGAACGTCTCGACATTCTCTATGAGGAGACGGAACATCTCTTCAAGCGTGTGAAGCCTACGAAGGACATTTGCGAACTTCGCAACATGATAAATGTGGGTTATCTCATCACTCGTCAGGCACTCGAACGCAAGGAAAGCCGTGGCCTTCACTTCACGGTCGACTACGAAAAGCATGCGCTGGATAAAAAGTAACAGGTTTAAGATTCAGAGGCGGAACCTCTGAACACCCAACAAGGGTTACAAATAAAAAAAAGAGAATATTTTGTAGTTTTTCAGAATGTCTTGCGTCTAAAGAGTTGGAAAAGTTATAAAAGTGCAAAAGTTATCAGAGTGCAAGAGTGCAGGTGTTAAAATATAGGTGAAACGCTGAAATGCTTTGCATGTACAAATGACACTATGCGCTAGGTACGAAATGCCTTGTTGCCCGTTTTTTTTGACTGAAATGTCTTAATAGAAATATAGTTATGATGAAAAGAATTTTGACTTTGGCAGCATTCATGGTGATGATGCTTGCCAGTGCTAACGCACAGCAGTTGGAAGCAATGATTCCTCAACTTCCACTCGACCCAGCTGTCCGTATGGGTAAACTCGACAACGGACTTACTTACTATATCCGCCACAACGAATGGCCAGAACAGAGAGCCGACTTCTACATTGCTCAGAAGGTTGGTTCAATCATGGAAGACGACAACCAGCGAGGTCTTGCCCACTTCCTCGAACATATGTGTTTCAATGGTACCACCCACTTCCCTGGTGATGGCCTTAAGAGTTATCTCGAGACAATCGGTGTGAAGTTTGGCGAAGACCTCAATGCTTACACAAGTTTCGACGAGACAGTATATAATATAAATAATGTGCCTGTAATCTCCAACCCTCAGGCAATCGATTCTTGCCTTCTTATCCTCCACGACTGGAGTCACGACCTTCTTCTCGAAGGAAAGGAAATCGATAAGGAACGCGGAGTCATCAACGAAGAATGGAGAATGCGAAGCAGTGCCACTCAGCGTATGTATGAGAAGGGATTCCCAGAGGTTTACGAAGGCAGCAAGTATGCCAATCGTATGCCAATCGGTACGATGGACATCGTGATGAACTTCCCTTACGACGACCTTCGCAACTACTACAAGAAGTGGTATCGTCCCGACCTTCAGGGCATCATCGTTGTGGGCGATGTGGATGTAGATGCTATCGAAGCCAAGATAAAGTCAATCTTCGCTGATATCAAGCCAGTGGAGAATCCTGCAGAAAGAGAGTATTTCCAGGTGCCAGACAACGACCAGCCAATCGTGAGCATCCAGAAGGATAAGGAACAGCAGATGTCGATGGTTTACATCATGTGGAAGCACGATGCAATGTCGCGTGATATGAAGAACACGATGATGCAGTATGTGCAGAGCTACACTACAAATGCCATCAACAGCATGCTCGCAATGCGCTTTAGCGAAATCGCTCAGAAGCCTAATCCTCCATTCCTCGGAGCTCAAATCAGCTACAACGAAGATTATCTCGTTTCGAAGACAAAGGATGCCTGCATGGGAGTCACCATGTTCAAGGACAATGGCCATAAGGATGCCATTTCATCGCTCTACCGCGAACTCCTCCGTGCCCGTCGTTTCGGCTTCACACAGACAGAATACGACCGCTTCAAGGAGAATTTCAAGTCTTCAATCGAAGCTATGTATGAGCGTCGCGACAAGGTTCAGAACTCATCTTATGTTGACGAATATGTTCGCCACTTCCTCGACAATATTGCTGCTCCTGGCATTGAATGGGAACACACCAACATGATTGCTTTGGCCGATCAGATTCCTCTCGAGGTAGTCAATCAGATTATCATGCAGGAAGAGAAGTGCGCTCCTGTTGTCTTTGGAATGTTCCCAGAGAAGGAAGGAATCACTTATCCAACTGATGAGGAAATCATAGGCATTCTCAAAGCCGTTGAGGCAGAGGAAATCGAAGCTTATGCAGAAGAAGTTTCAAACGAACCATTGCTCGATGTAAGTCAGCTCAAGGGCAGCAAGATCAAGAGCGAGAGCGACAGCTACTTCGGCTTCACAAAGCTCACACTCCAGAATGGAATCAATATCTACGTGAAGAAGACCGACTTCACTCCAAACTCAATCTCAATGCATGCAGAGAGCTTTGGTGGTATTTCTCTATATGATAAGAGCGAACACATCCAGCTCAACAACATCTCGCTTGCTCAGATTGGTGGATATGCCAACTTCTCTACCATCCAGCTCAACAAGATGCTTGCTGGCAAGAAGGTAAGCGTTTCTCCAAATGTCAGCTACCGCGGTGAAAGTATGGGCGGAAGCTGCGTTGTGAAGGACTTCGAGACAATGCTCCAGCTTGCTTATCTCGCATTCACAGCTCCTCGCAAGGATATGGATGTCTACACAGCTACAATCCAGCGCTCTCGCGAACAACTCGCAGCTGCTGAAATCAATCCAATCACTGCTCTCCAAGACACTGTAACAAGCGTTGTCTACAACAACCACCCATTCCGTCTCCGCGAGAAGCCAGAAGACCTTGATAAGATTGATTACGACCGCATCCTTCAGATTTATAAGGAGCGTTTTGCTGATGCCGACGACTTCCAGTTCTTCTTCATCGGCGACATCGATATCGAAGTTGCAAAGCCTCTCTTCGAAACATATCTCGGCAGCCTTCCAGTGGTGAAGGGTTCGGAAAAGTATAAGGACATCGACCTCCGCATCCGCAAGGGCGAAGTGGAGAATATCTTCGAGAAGGAACAGGAAACTCCAAATGCCATCGTTGTATATCTCTACCATGCACCAATGGATTATACTCTCAAAAACGACCTCTGCGTTGACATGCTCGAACAAGTGCTCCAGATTCGCTTCACAGAATCAGTTCGTGAAGACAACGGAGGTGCTTACAGTGTAGGCGTAGGCAGTGGATTGAGCGACTATCCAGAGAAGATGGGTATGGTTCAGATTCAGTTGCCAACAGCACCAGAAAAGCGCGAGGCAATGACAAAGGTAATCTATCAGGGAATCGACGATATGGTAGCCAACGGACCTAAGGACGAAGACCTTCAGAAGGTGAAGGAATACATGCTCCGCAGCTACGAAGAGAGCGTGAAGCAGAATGGCTATTGGATAGGTGCAATCAACGAAAAGGTTATGTTCGACCGCGACTTCGTGACCGACTATAAGGCAACCGTAGAAGCCATCACGCCAGCCGATATCCAGCAAGTGGCAAAGGCAATCTTCAAGAGTGGCAACCGTCTCGAAATCGGTATGACAACTCCTGTCAAGTAAGCAGCAATCCCTCTTACTTCCCATCTATAAGTCCTTCCATCCACACATCCGTGGGTGGGAGGATTTTCTTGTATCATATTGATATTCAGCGAGTCAACAAGAAGACCCATCCAACTTTGAACCTGGAACTTTGAACTTTAAAAGCGTTTCAGCGTTTCACCTATATTTTAACACCTGCACTTTTATGATAGTCGACCAGTCATTATTAATAAATAGGCAGTACCCCACTGATGAGAGATACTGCCCCTGTATATTATATATATAATAATGTGTCGAGTGATTAGATAGCCTTCCTGCGACGCCAATAGTAGATGAAGAAAGCAACCGAGAGGGTGATGCTAACTACCATGATGACATTTGTCCATGCTTCGCTGCCAATCATCTCGGAATAAGTGATGTCGGGATTGTCGCTGTACTTTATCATCGTGTATACGGCAATGCTGTTGTTCAAGATGTGGCAGATGCAGCTTGGGATAATGCTGCCCGACTTTACATACATCATTCCGAGAGCCACGCCTATAAGCATTGCAAATGGCACTTGAGCTGGATTGATGTGTATAAGGCCGAAAAGGAAAGACGAAACGAGGATGGCTACCCATGGTTTCACGCCTCTTGCAAGCATTCCGCCAATCATTCCGCTGCGGAACACATATTCCTCGGCTATAGGTCCTAATATGGCAATCGACAGCATTCCTACCACACTGCCGCTCATATCAGTCAATGTATCGGCCATAAGGTTTGGCAGGTTCAGCTTTTCTTCTAATATACTTATGCCCTGAGCTCCGAGCAAAAGGAAGATACATACGAACAGAGCTATCTTCCAATCGCAACGCTTTGCATTGAGTTCGCCGAGAATATCGCGTTTAAGCGCTATCTTCACCACGATAATCATAAATATTGTGAGCAATGAAGAGAGCAGCAATGCATAGGAAACCACATCAGTATTTGTGCCCATGGCCATTCCTATTGCGTTAGGGTCGATATTGCCTGTCTTTGAATATTCGATTCCTGCATAGACAGCAGCTGCAACTACTCCGCAAGCCAATTGGCTCACTACGAAGATAAACAGTGCCATTGCTACTTCAAGCACTGTGAAGAGTGTTTTTTTTTCTTTCATTATTGTTAGGGGTTAAGAGTTATAAAAGTTCAAAAGTTATAAGAGTTCAAAAGTTAGAGGCGGACGACTTCCCCGATTTCCTCACTGAGGAATGTTGAGGCATTTTCGCGGAAGCGGTCGGGTGATTCGGATGTGAAATAACTGCAAGTTCCGCCCTTTGTCAGTCGGCTTTCCATCTCAGGATGGCGAAGGAGATAATCGGCCAAGCGGTCGGCTACGAATTGTCCCTGAGTGAGAATCTCAATGCCTTCAGGGCAATATTTGCGAATCTTCTCAAGAAGCAGAGGATAGTGGGTGCAACCGAGGATGATGGTGTCGATGAGGGGGTCGGTGTGGAGCAATGTGTTGATGCGTTCCTCAACGAACCAGTCGGCACTTGGCTTGTCGTATTCGCCATTCTCCACCAACGGAACCCACATAGGGCAGGCAAGTCCTGTAACCACCGATTCGGGCATGAGTTTGTGAATCTCAATGTCGTATGATTCCGACTTTATCGTACCTTCGGTTGCAAGGATGCCGATGTGCCCATTCTTGGTGACCGAACCCACGATTTCAGCCGTCGGACGAATCACTCCAAGTACTCGGTTGTCGGGGCATTCCGAGGCAATGTAAGTTTGCTGAATGGTTCGCAATGCCTTTGCTGAAGCTGTGTTGCATCCGAGAATGATGAGTGGGCAGCCAAGGGAGAAGAGCTTCTTCACGGCTTCGAGAGTGTACTCATACACCACATCGAACGAACGAGTGCCATAAGGAGCGCGGGCATTGTCGCCGAAATAGACATAGTCGTACTGAGGCATTACCTTCCTTATGCTGTTGAGGATGGTAAGACCTCCGTAGCCAGAGTCGAACACTCCGATTGCTGATGCCTTCATTGATTCCGTGTTCACGTCAGATTCGCTTTATTTACCTACACTTTCGATTACTTCGGCAGTGATGTTCTCGCCCATATTTCCGTTTACGTATGGGCAGTTGTTGTCGTCGGTATTGAGCACGAATGCAAGTCCTTTCTGACGGGCAACCTTTGCAATTGCTTCGTTCAGTTGCTTGTTTACGGGAAGCATGAGTTCGGCCTCTGCATTCGTAAGCAATCTTTGAGTTTCGTCCTTGAATGCAAGAGTTTGTTCTAGCAGTTGCTGCAGTTCCTTCTGACGCTTGAGGAGAATATTTTCAGGGAACGATTTCTGTCCGTCAACATATTCTTCAAACAGCTTGCTGAATTCCTGTTCTGAGCGGTCGAGTTCCTGCTTGTAAGTGGTCTTCAATTGTTCAAGACTCTTTTGTGCATCAGCATAGAGAGGCATCTGCTTCAAAGCTTCGCCGTAGCTGAGATAGCCGAAGAGAATGTGATTTGCAGTTACCGCAACATTTGTTTGAACTGGAGATACTGAATCGTTGGCTGTGGTTTCGGTTTGAGCCGAAACTGCAACAGGGGAGAGCAGCAAGGCCACTGCCAATGAAACGGATTTAATGATTTTTGTCATATTATTTGTCTTATTTAAAAGAACTTTGTTTCTTCGCCCAAGATGTCGCTCAGCAACTTGTTTGCAAGGCTGCTTGTGCCGAGGCGGAGCATCTGATTTGTGAGCCATTTCTCGCCAAGCACTTCCTTCACGATGGTGTAGTAAGTGAGGGCATCTTCCACTGTCTTCATGCCGCCGGCAGGCTTGAAACCAATCTGAATACCAGTTTGTTCGTAGTATTCCTTGATTGCCTGACACATAACGTAAGCCGCCTCTGGAGTGGCTGCTGGTTCGAGTTTCCCTGTGGAAGTCTTGATGTAGTCGGCACCTGCATACATTGCAAGGATAGAAGCTTTCTTGATGTTGCTGGCAGTCTTGAGGCAACCTGTTTCGAGGATTACCTTCAACTTCTTGTCGCCACAAACCGACTTGATTTCACTGATTTCGTCGGCGACGGTTTCATAGTCGCCTGCAAGGAACTTGCCAACCGACTGAACGATGTCGATTTCTGTAGCTCCGTCGTGGATAGCCATTGCAGTTTCAGCTATCTTTACTTCTATAAACGATTGTGAAGAAGGGAAGCAAGCCGAAACGCAGGCAATCTCCACATCCTCGTTTTCGAGAGTGTCGTGGCAAATGGCTGCATAGCAAGGGTACACACACACTGTGGCAACGTGTCCAAGTTCGGGATAAACATCATCAAACTTGTTGACTTTCTCCACGAAGCGCATCACGCTTTCTTCAGAGTCGTCGGTCTTTAAAGTGGTGAGTTCCACACTGTTGAGGAGGAATTTCTTCACAGCCACAGTGTTGTTTTCCTCTCTGTGTTTAGCCAGGAGGTTAGCCACTTCTTTCTTCACTTGCTCATCGTCGAGGTTGAGCTGATACTTGCCGAATGCCTGTTCTACCTTACTTACAATATGTTCGTGGTCGTGGTGTTCGCATCCGCATCCACATTCATGATCATGTTCCATCATAATTATATATTTTTATCTTATTCCTTATTCTTTGTGTCCATGCAGATTGTGACAGGGCCGTCGTTCGTGAGAGCCACCTTCATATCGGCTCCGAATCTGCCCGTCTTTACACGGTTATCGCCCACCAAATCATTGAGTTCTCCGCAGAATCTCTCATAGAGAGGTACTGTGATTTCGTGGTGTCCGGCACGTAGGTAACTTGGTCGGTTGCCTTTCTTGTAGGAAGCCCAAAGCGTGAACTGACTGACTATCAGGATTTCGCCTCCGACATCCATCAGCGAACGGTTCATCACCCCCTGCTCGTCGTCGAAAATCCGAAGGTTTACAATCTTGCTTGCCAGCCATTTTATGTCTTCTTCTCCGTCGGCTTCTTCGCAACCTACAAGTACCAACAAACCCTTGCCGATGCGTGAGTATTCATTGCCGTCGATTCCGACAGATGCTTCGCTAACGCGTTGAATCACTACTCTCATGCTGCAAAAGTACAAAATAATTGGGAGAAGACAAAAGAAAAGAAGTAAAATTGATTGTAATCGATTCATTTTGCAGAAAAATCGGCTTAAATAAAAACTATTTATTATTATTTTTCCTACACATTATATTTTTATATAAAGATTTTTGTATATTTGCAACCGATAATCAACATTCACATCAATAACTTATGCTTATGAAAAAGAATCTACTTATTCTGGCACTCTTTGCTTTCTCAATGGTGCAGGGTATGGCTCAAAAGACATTTGGCAATATTCCTGACCTCCATGTTGAAGGCAAATGGCTTGTCGACGAACACGGCAACAAAGTAGTGCTCCACGGAGTCATGGACACTCCGAGCCCTTGGTTCAACAACAACCGTTGGGGCGGAAGTTGTAATGACAACACCACAAGTGCGTGTGTTACCTATTTCAACACACTCTTCGACGGATTGGCAAACCCTTCAAAGGGAACTTATGCCAATGTATTCCGTCTTCACCTCGACTGCTGTTGGACAAACAACAATTCAGTCAACTACAGTTATGTAAACGACAAGGGCGACACAATCAAGGTTGGAAAAACTGGTGACGGCGAAGCCGACATTCAGCATTTCGACAAAACACGACTGACAAAGTACTTGAAATCAGTTTACACCCGAATCGCCCAGAAGGCAATGGCTCACGGTATGTATGTCGTAATGCGTCCACCTGGAGTATGCCCTGGCCAAATCACCGTTGGTGGCGACTACCAGCATTATCTTATGGACGTTTGGGACATCGTGACAAAGAACGATACAGTGCTCAAATATCCTGGTCAGATTTCTATCGAGTTGGCAAACGAACCAGTTGACATCCTCGATGCAAAGGGAGGCAACAAGAACAGCGGCCCTACAATGCACGACTTCTTCCAACCAATCGTTGACAAGATTCGTGCCAATGGCTTCACTGGTATTATTTGGGTGCCAGGAGGTATTTGGCAGCAGGAATACAAGGGATATGCAACCAACCCAATCACTGGCTACAACATCGGTTATGCAGTACATGACTATGTAGGATGGTTCAATACAAGCGACTCACACTACGACACCAATGCCACAATCAGTGCATTCCAAGGTTCGGTGCCAGTAGTCAACACCAACCCAATCATCATCACCGAGGTTGACTGGAGTCCTGAAAGCAAGTCGAACGGCCACTACAACGAATCGGGCACATGGGTAGCAGGTAACTACGGAACATGGGCAACTGGTTCGACAAGCAAGTGGGGTAAGGCCTATAAGGGCATGCTCGACCACTTCGGCAACATCAGTATGACACTTTCCGGAACTGCTTGTTATATCGATATCGACAAGTGGCGCAACAACAAGATTCTTCAGCCAGCATTCCTCGATGCAATGAAGAAGGACGGTTTCGAAGATGCTTATGAGGCATCAAGCGGTGCTTGCTGGATTTGGTATAAGGACTATGCCGCCGACAATACACGTCGTCCATACATGGCCGAAACCCGCAAATGGTCGGCCGACCAAGGAAACGGCACATACATCAACCCAATCATCAATGCCGACTTCCCTGACCCAGACGTTATCCGAGTGAACGACACTTACTACATGGTCAGCACCACTATGTACCTCTTCCCAGGAGCAACTATCCTGAAGTCAAAGGACCTCGTCAACTGGGAATACTGCTCTAATCCTCTTCAGAAAATCAACGATACTGACAACTACAACCTCAAGAACGGTCTTAACCACTATGCACAGGGACAGTGGGCAGCTTCACTCAACTATTCAAAGGGCAAGTTCTATCTTTACTTCATTTCTTATGGAAAGGAAGATGAGGGCAAGAACATCCTCCTTACAACTACTGACCCTGAAGGAACTTGGGACATGCAGTACTGGCCAGAACACTATTATGACAGTGGTTGGCTCTTCGACGATGGTCCTGACGGCGACGGCTATGTTTATGTAGCTTGTGGTATTGGTGATATCTATGTGAACAAACTCGATGCAAAGAGCCTCAAGAAGCTCTCAAGCACAAAGGTTCTCAGCCACGATACAAAGGATTACTACAACTCAATGGAAGGTAGCCACATGTACCACATCGGTGACTTCTACTACCTCTATCTCACAACTGGCGGCTATTATCGCGGTCAGCAGATTTGGAGAAGTAAGAATCCTATGGGACCTTACGAAGAGTGCCCTTACATGGTATTCGAGAATCAGGCAATCCATCAGGGAGCACTCGTCGAAACTCAGACAGGCGAATGGTGGACAATCCTCTTCAAGGATGCAGGTTCAATCGGTCGTGTGCCTTATCTTGAGCCAGTTACATGGACAGACGGTTGGCCAGTGATCGGAAACAAGGGAATCGACGTGAGCAAGAATAAGCGAGCTTACAAGAAACCAAACGTAGGACAGTCTTATCCTCGCACTTATCTCCCAACCAACGATACATTCACCGACCCAGAACTCGGAAAGCAGTGGGAATGGAACCACAATCCAGACAACACAGCATGGAGCCTCTATGAGAAGCCAGGTTTCCTCCGTCTCCACACAGCATCAGTTGCCAACTCACTCGACAAGGCTCGCAACAGCCTTACACAGCGTATCTTCGGTTACAGTCCTGAAGGAACACTTGCAACTCGCCAATACACATCTTACGGTACAATCAAGATGGCCATCAACAATATGATTGAAGGCGATGTGGCAGGTCTTGCAGTATTCCAGGAACCAATGTCATACATCGGTGTGAAGGTAATCGACGGCAAGAAGCATCTCTACAGCCAGAAGCAAGATAAGATTGGTGGCACTCCAACAGAAATCATCGGCGACGTAATCGAAGCCGACACAATCTATCTCCGTGCAAAGGTCAACTTCGGAAGCAACAAGTGTGTATATGCTTACAGCTTGGACAACCAGAAGTACACTTCATTCGGCTATGATATGACCATGCAGTTCACCCTCGGCGCATTCGTGGGCAACCGCTTCTATATCTTCAACTACGGAACAAAGCAGCTCGGCGGATTTGTTGATATCGACTGGTTCTCAACAGAGCCTGTATTCGCAGAAGAATGGTTCTATGGCCCAGGCGTACTCAACTCATTCACAGAGGCTGACCTCACAATGGTTGACCTCCAGCTCGCTACTACCAACTACTCAATGACTCCATCAAGTGCAATTCAGCTCAAGATTATGTGCACTTCAGAATCAGGTGTAGAATCCAACGTAGCAGCCAACTGTACATACGAAGTTAGCAACCCAGAAGTAGCAGGAGTATCAGGCGGACGAATCGTATCTGTATCAGAAGGTACAACCGACATCACAGCTACTTACACCGACCCATTCGGCAACAGCCGCAGCGTAAGCTTCACAGTCAATGTCACTTACTTCCCACTCACAGCCGATGCATTCAATCCATCACTCTTGGGAGCAGGTAAGTTCATCGAGAAGACAAAGGCAGTGACTACAGCTAAGAACGGATTGGGTGGTTGGACATATACAAATGGTCTCGACCTCTCAGCTTACAACTACCTCGTAGTGAAGCTCCGCATCGCATCTTCTACAAAGCCTGAGTTCCGCATCTACGACAATCCAGACGCAAGCGGAGAATGCTTCGCGCAGAAGTTCGGTAGCTCAAAGATGATTGCAATCGACCTCAAGAACATGACCACAGCCAGCGGAAAGAAAGTTGACCCTTCAAAGATTTACATTGCAGGTCTTTCTTCAAACGGAAGCGGTTCTGTCTATTTCGATGAAATCTTCCTCAGCATGGACGGCGAAACTAACGCAATCGAAGACATCATAAGCGACAACGCAATCTTCACAAAGGAAGAAATCTTCGACATCAACGGCCGCAGAATCAGTCAGATGCAGCGTGGTATCAACGTAATCCGTCAGACACGCAGCGACGGTTCAGTCACTACGAAGAAGGTGTTCGTAAAGTAATTTAGATGCAGGTTTACATACTCATCGACAACAATCTCAGCGACAAGCCACACGTTCAGAGCGAACATGGCTTGTCGCTTCTTATCCATACAGGCGGAAAGAGTTTCCTGATGGATGCAGGGCTCACTGGGCAGGCATTCGCCAATGCCGCCCACCTCGGCCTTGATGTCCATTCCCTTTCAGCCATCATTCTATCCCACGGCCACAACGACCACTGCGGCGGCCTTCTCCCCTTTATTCAAGCCAATCCGTCAGTGGCCATCTATGCATCCGACCACATCCTTCATCGTAGCTATTCGTCCACACGCCACGGCCATCTCCATGATATTTCGGCTTCCGACGAGCTGATGGAAGAAGTGGCAAGGCGAATCGTCGATGTCGACACATCCATCCCTCTTGCCCCAAACGCAATGGCAGTAAGATGCCGCGATTATGGTTTCAGCCGTCCGTCGGGCAACAAATATCTCCAAGCTGATTCCCGTCCCTACATGGCCGACGATGAAGTGGTTTTGGCCCTGAGAGGCGAGGAAGGACTGACAGTGGTAAGTCCGTGCAGTCATGGGGGAATGCTGAATATCATCCGTTCGTGCATGGAAGCAACGGGGGAGAACCATGTGAGCCGATTCATAGGCGGATTACACTTGCTTGATGAAGAATCGGAACATGACGACATTCCATTGCTATGCAGCCAACTTCTAGCTATGTGTCCCGACATTCAGTTGTTCACGGGTCATTGCACAGGTTCCACCTCCTGTAAGCTACTTTCCGATTCTCTCGGTCCTCGTTTTCATCTTTTCCATTCTGGAGCAACTATATAATTTTTTCTCGCGTTCCGAATGGTAAAACATCGCGTTTCTTGGCTCAATTTCTATAGGTTCGCACACCTATTTCTCTATAGAAATGACCTCTTTTCTTATAAGAAATAGGGTCATTATTAATAATGTTTTCTGTTCGGTGTTGTAAGGCTTGGCCTTGCAAATAATGAATTTTTGCAAAAACCTGTCAGCTGTCAGTTTTTGCCCGTAACTTTCTCTGTGTCTGTTTGTTATATGGCTGACGGATTCCTCCAAACCTGTCAGCATCTGTCAGCCATCCTTCAGTCGCAATATTGATAAATAATAAGCATTATTCGTATATTTTAAACAAGGAATTTGATGGATTTGTTGATATTAGCCAGAAAATTATTTGAAAAATGACTGACAGTTGGCTGAAGGAAACTGACGGCTTTTTTGAAATCCGTCAGCTATATAATCCCCTGATTCTGTATGGGTTACGCCCAAAAACTGACGGCTGACAGGTTTTTGCGGAAATAAGTTTTTAGCAGAATGCAGTTAGTGAATATTGTGTAAGATATTTATTTTGTTGTTTGTTAATTTGTACACCATATTATTAAATTTCGAGTGTGTGTGTCGTGAGCGCATGTACGTGAAGAGTAGAATCTATAGAAATAAGTCGGAAGGTTAGCAACGCTTCTAAAAGTCTCTGCATCACATATTTTGATGCTCGAGAATCATTTTGCTCGAAAAAATAGAAAAATGCTGTTAAAAACATATTATTTTTGGTTTTGAACTAAAAAAAAACATGAAAATGTTTGCCCATGTCAAGATTTTTAACGTTATTTGCACTTAAATATGTAAATGCTTATTGTATATATACCCCAAAGGGGTAAACAACGTAAGAAAAAAAAGAGATTATATAAACCTAAGTTTAACTTATTAACAACAAAAAAAGTATGATGAAAAAATTACTTTCTCTCAGCATCGCATTGCTGATGACTGTTGGAGCAATGGCACAGTGGACACTGCCTACTTACAATTTTGTGCCTTTCCAGACAGTTGAAGATTTTGAAGAGTCAGGAACTTTCTTCTACCTCTACAATCCAGCAGCAGAAATGTTCTTTGGCCCAGGCAACTCTTGGGGTACTCAGGGTAGTATCACTTACAACCCTTCACAGGCTTACTTCACAAAGGCTTTCGAAGAAGGCGAAACTGAAGAAGAGTGGGCTGAATGGCCTCACTACTTCCTCCATGGTAACATTTGGAGAAACAATGACCCTACTCAGGAATACCTTGGCTGGAAAACTGCATTCTTTGATGGTCATGGAGGTTTCTACCTCGATGGTCTGCCAGCAGATATGAACGGCAACTATCAGGGTGGCATGTTCGAAATCTACGAAAATGGTGACGGAACATTCCAGATTGCTCCATCTCTTTTAAACCCAACATTGAACGACTATGAACTCCGTCTTGGTGTTGACTTGACACAACCAGGTAACACAGGTGTTGCTCTCTTCTATCCAGATGAAGAACCATACGAAGGCGCATACGCACTCAACTGGGCTCTCATCACTCCAGAAGAATTCGAGGAAAATCAGGAAGCTCTCCTCACTTATGCTAAGGCAATGCAGCTCCAGGCACTTCTCGACGAACTTCTCGAAGAGTACACTGAAGAAGAAATTGACTTCACTAACGCTTTTGCAATTCTCGAAAACACAAGCTCTACATTGGACGAGCTTGAAGCAGCAATGACCGACCTCAACGAGCAGAAGATCGCTGCCGACCTTATCCGTCAACAGGAACTTAAGGACATCATCTTCGAAGGTGCAACTGAAGACGACCCTAATGATGTAACTGCAATCCTCGTCAACCCTGACTTCTCTTGCGGCGACGACCACGGATGGACAATGACTATCAACGAATATACTGACCGTGGTTACCACGATGCAGAAGTTCGTTCTAACGGTGAAGCTGGTATCGAACTCAACCAGTTCTGCCAGTTCTGGCGCTACAATGATACACTTGGTATTGGTGAAATCTCTCAGACAATCGAAGACCTCCCAGCTGGTAGATTCTCATTCGAAGTTGATGCTATCGGCGTCAACCAGCGCGATGTAAACTCAACTAAAGGTGTTGAACTCTTTGCACTTGGTGGCGAAATCGAAGCTGTTCAGGCAATCAAGACTCGTGATAACATCCCAGAACACTTCATTGTTAATTTCGTAAGCACAGGTGGCGACGTAACTCTCGGTGTCCGCACAGTTGAAGGAACCAACGCTACTTGGATTGCAGTCGACAACTTCCAACTCTGGTTCTACGGTGAATTCGAAGACGACCCTTATAAGGAAATCCTCGACGACTACATCGAACAGCTCGAAGAAAAGTATGCATACATGGATGAAATCTTCGCTAATGCTGAAATCAAGGAAGCTTACGAAACTGCTCTCGACGAAGCTAAGAATGCAACTGAAGACTTCGACCAGGCAAAGAAGAACCTCGAAGAAAAGGTAGCTGCCCTCGATGCTTCAATCAAGGATTACGAAACTCTCGCATCTGCTATGGAATATGCCGACAACCGTCGTCTTGAATTCGAAGACACATGGCCAGACCTTTCTGAACTCATCGCCGACCTCCTCGAGTTTGGTGTTGAAGGTATCTCTGAACAGGGTTGGAGCGAAATGTATGAAGATGGAACTGCCGACAGCGAACTCTGCAACAATGCACTTGAAACTGTTGAATCTATTATCTCTGACTATATCTGTGAGAACCTCAAGGCTGGCGACTTTGTAACTCCACTCATCAAGAACCCAGACTTCAAGGATGGTTTCGACTCTTGGTCAGTCAATGGCAGCCGTCCTGCATTCGGTGGTAAGGAAGGCAACGGACTTAACACTCTCGGCGATGTTGAAGTTCTCGAAAGCGGTAACGCAGAAGTTTACCACAACGCATTCGATATGTTCCAGACTATCAAGAACATGCCTAAGGGTAGCTTCACTCTCACTTGCCAGGCATTCCAGCGTAACGAAGGTCGTGATTGGGCTTCTGACTACTTCGTAGGTCCTGAAGAAGGTATCACAGCAGTTCTCTATGCTAACGAGTTCGAAGCTAAGGTTTGCAACTTTGCAGCAGGTGCACAGGAAGAAGAAGTATTCCACAGCTCTAACGAAAGCTGGGAATCAGATATCTACAATGAAGTAGTTGGTGGTTATCTCCCTAACTCAATGACAGGTGCTAACTTCTTCTTCAACATCTCTCCTGAAACTTATCAGGTAAAGGTTAACTTCACACTCGCTGAAGCAGGTAAGGACATCACAATCGGTCTTAAGAACGCTGATACTAACAGTTGGGTAATCTTCGATAACTTCAACATCGTTTACAACGGAAGCGACTATTCAGGCGCAATCAACGACCTCATCGCAAGCATCAATTCGGTACTCGAAAACGAATCATCTATCTTTGGTAATGATGCTAAGGAAAAGGCTGACGAAGCAATCAACAACCTCCTCAAGGCTTCTGCAAGTGGCGACGAAGATGAATGTATAGCTGCTATCAAGGCTGGTAACGAAGTTCTCGCTTATGTGAAGGAATCAGCTCAGCTCTACAATGCACTTATGGCTGCATTCGATGAACTCTCAATTGCATGTGGCGACTACGAAATGACAGCAAGTGAGGAACTCCTCAGCCAGGCAGACGAATTGCTCGACAAGGTTATTGATGCAATGGATCAGACTAACCTCACAAACGAAGAAGTTCAGTCACTCATCAACCAGGTAAATAAGATGGCTTCTGCTCTCAGTCTCCCTGACTTCTCAGGTGCAAGCGAAGAAACTCCAGTTGACTTCACTGAACTCATCGAAAACCCTGACTTCACAGATGCTAACCTCGGTGGATGGCTCGGTACTGAATGGGGTCGTGGCGGTAATGTAGCCGATGGTGCTGAACAATACAGCAAGAACTTCGATACTTACCTCGAATTCAAGGGTCTCCCTGAAGGTGTTTACGGAATCTTTGTACAAGGTTTCTATCGTAGAGGTAACTCAAACGATGACTACAACATTTGGACTACAAACAAGGATTCTCTCGCTTATGCAGTGCTCTATGCGCAGGTGGCAGACGGTGAATTCAGTGTGCCTATCGTTCAGCCTTCTTCTGCAGCTCTTCCAGTTGAAGAATCTCTTGGAGAAAGTGCAACTGTAGGTGGTAGCTATGCTATCCCAAGCACAATGGTAGGAAGTGACGCTTGGTTCCAGGCTGGCTACTACATGAATTCTCTCTTCGTAACAGTAGGTGAAGACGGTAACCTCCGCTTCGGTGCTAAGAAGGGCCAGACAATCAATACTGACTGGGCTATCTTCGACAACTGGGCACTCTACTACTACGGAAACGAAACAACTCCTGAAGCTGTTGGTATCGAAGACGTGAAGACTGCTCAATCTGTAGCTAAGAAGGGTATCTACACTCTCGCAGGCCAGAAGGTCAGCAACGCTTCTAAGGGCCTCTACATCATGGACGGCAAGAAGGTTCTTGTTAAGTAATAGGCCTCAATAAGTCCTTCATTTGAAGGGACAAAATATCTGGATGCTCGGGCAGAAATGCTCGGGCATCTTTTTTATCTAGAAACCCTAGTCCCCCTAGTCTTCCTAGAATCCCTAGAACTTCCAGCTTATTTTTAATGCTTTAATAAAAAAAACGTTGAAATATTTGGTAGATTCAAAAAAAAACGTTTCCTTTGTAAGCAGAATATCATTTTCGCTAATCATTGAAATATTACTCTATATTATAATAAATAGTATATAATTGATATAAGTGCTGTTGAATTCAAATTTAGAATATTAATACCAAAGATATAAATCAAAAATAGAAATAAAACATTTGTTTAACTTATTAAATTATCAAAGTATGTTGAAAAGATTACTTACAACAAGTGTGATGATACTCATGTGTGTAGTGTCATTCGCACAGAATTGGGATCGTCCTTTAGCAAAGGACCTCAAGTTTGCAAGTGAGTTGAAGTCAACTCTTCAGAAAGGTACTTATTGGGATGGCGATACTACCATCTACTACCTTTACAATGTTGAGGCTGATGCATTCCTCACTAACAACACTTGCCCTAACCACGACCAGTGGTCTACTCATGCTGCACTGAAGAAGGAAGTGGGCAATCCTGTATTCATGGCTCAGTATCGTCTTGACCCTTATTTCACTTACGACACAACTTATGTTGATGAGTCGAAGACTGAAATCCTCAAGATTGATACAATCCTCAATGTTATTCCTTGGGACAATGTAACTTACAAGATTCTCGACCTCTTCAATGGTTCTTGGAAGGGTGTGTTCCCAAATACATGTTATACGATGTTCGTTGACCGTGGAAGCCAGCCAAACTACATGTGGAATGTGAAGGACATGGGCAATGGTATTTTCCGTATCAGTGTATCTGATGTCAACCCTGACTACAACTCAACTCTTGCTGACAGTCTCTTCGGAAATCCAGAAACTTATCTTGGTTTCAACTTCAAGGATGAAGACTATTATGAAGGAGAGGATGTTCCTGTAATGCCTCTTACTCCAATGATCAGTGTAACAGGTTATGTATGGAATTCGGCTTATGTAGGCGAAGAACTTCTCGAATGCGAACCTGCTATCGATTGGAAGTTCATTCCACAGGCAGAATTCCTTACTTGGCAGTCACAGGTCAAGGCTTGGGATTACATCAACAGTGGTGCTTTGGAGGACTATATGGACGAAATGAAGAGCCAGTATGGCAATAGAGTCAACTTGTCAGCAGCTGAGGCAATCCTCAACTCTACATCTCCTGTACTCTATGAAGATATCGAAAAGATGCAGTTGGATGTTCAGCTTTCTTTGCTTGATGGTGCATCAGACGAAAACCCTGTAGATGCAACTGTCCTTATGCAGAATGCCAACTTCGATGCTTTGAACGTTAATGGATGGACTCTCAACTATACTAAGGGTACGAATGTAACTAACCTTGGTATCGACCCTAATGGAACTGTTTATACAAATGGTGATATCAGAGTTGAACACTTCATCGAAGCTTGGTCAAATGTTGCCTACAATCCTGATGTAACTACCCGTGCCCTTGGTGATGGTTCTGTTTATCAGACAATCGCAGGACTTCCAGCAGGTAAGTACACATTCACTTGTGATGCTATCTCTGTTTGTCAGGATAATAAGTCGCTTCAGGTAACAGGTGCTTACCTCTATGCAAAGAGTGGTGACAACTTGTTCCAGACTCCAATCTGCACAGGTGATGGTATTCCAGAGCATTTCGAAGTGATGTTCATCAAAGCTGATGAAGGCGGTACATTCGAATTTGGTTTCCGTACAGAGAAGACAACAGCCAACTGGATGGCTTGTGATAACTTCGAACTTACATACTATGGACCAGTGAAGGACGACCCTTATAAGATTGTCCTTGATGGTATCATTGCTTCTATCGAAAGTGAAATCCCTGATTTGGATAATGTTTATGCAAGTGTTGAGGCTAAGGAAACATTTGCAGCCGCAATGGAAGCTGCTGCCGCTGCTACTGACGACTTCAAGAACCAGTGTGATATCCTCAATGCTGCTTATGATGCATTCAAGGCAAACATCAAGGAATATCAGGCATTCAAGGCTGCTATCGATGCTGCCGAAGAGCGTCGTCTTGAGTTTGATGAAGTTTGGCCAGACCTTTCAAACGAACTTGCTGACCTCCTCATGGAATGGGAAGACTTGTATGCAGAAGGAACTGCTGATGATGAGACTTGCCAGAATGCAGCTAATGTTGTTCAGGAAACAATCATGAACTACATCACTGAAAACATGCAGCCAGGCGACAATATCACTCCGCTCATCAACAATGGTGACTTCAAGACTGACTTCAGTGGTTGGAAGACTACAGGTGCTGTTCCAGCATGGGGCGGTATCAGTCCTAACAACCTTAATCCAGATGAAATGACATCTGGCAATGCTGAGGTATTCCAGGCTGTATTCAACATGTATCAGGTTATCCGCAACATGCCTAAGGGTAGTTTCACTCTTACTTGTCAGGCATTCGAACGTAATGATCAAGGTTATGCAGCACAGTTTGCTCAGGGTCCAGAAGTTGGTATCAACGGTGTGCTCTATGCTAATTCAACTGAAAAGAAGATTAACAATATCCTCGCATATGCTCAGCCAGAACAGATATTCAACGATGGTCAATGGTGGTCTGACGTTTCTACTGACTACGGTTATATTCCTAACGGTATGCCAGGTGCAAACTACTACTTCAACATCTCTCCTGAAACTTATCAGGTAAAACTTACCTTCACTCTTCCAGAGGCTGGTGATAGCATCACAATCGGTTTGAAGACTGCTTCTACAAGTAGTTGGATTATCTTCGACAACTTCGAACTCTTCTACAATGGTAATGGTGTTGAGGCTTACGAAGAACCAATCAACGACCTCCTCGCAGAACTTGAAAAGGTATTCGATGAAGCTATTTATTATGGTACGGACGCAGCTGACCTTGTTGACGCAGCAACTAAGGATCTCATTGCAGCTCTCAATGGAACAGACGGTGATGCATGTATTGCAGCTCTTGATAAGGGTAATGCAGCACTTGCTTATGCTAAGGCTTCAGTTGAGGCATACAACAAGCTCAATACTGCTTATGACGACCTTATCTTTGCATTTGAGGATGGTGCTGAAGAAGCATCTCCTGTAGCTGTAGAAAAGGCTGAAGCTAAGCTCGCTGAAATCGAAGATGCATTCGACAACCTCGGTCTTACAGTTGAGGAAGTTGACGCTTTGACAGCATCTGTTGCTGATGTAATTACAGGTCTCAGAATTCCTGATTACACAGGTGCTTCAGAAGATAATCCTATCGACTTCACTGGAATTCTCGTAAATCCTAACTTCACAGAAAGTGATGGTAAGGGTTGGACTTGGGAACATGCTGCCGACTTCACTCCTGCATTCTACAACAGTGCTGATGCAGAAGGTGCTCCTGCTGCTGAATACTATTCTAACTGGTCGGGTACTGCATCAGTATTCACTTGGGATACATATCAGACACTTTCCGGTCTTCCAAATGGTGTTTACACAGTTACAATGAACGCATTCTATCGTCCAGGTGACAATGGTCAGTATGATGGTACAGAGGTCATTCCAGTAGAATTCTATGCTAACCAAGTTAATGTGCCAGTTCGCCACATTGCTTCTGACTTGGCAGAAACTGATGATGTAGCTATAACTCTTGCAGACGGAACAACAGGTATGGTTCCTAATGGCTTGACTACTGCAGGAAATGCATTCCAGGCAGGTCGCTACTTCACTAGCCTCGCAGTGAAAGTAGATGACGGAAAGCTTCGCATTGGTGTTCGCAAGACTGAGGAGACAAATGTCCTCCGTGCTTGGATGGCAATTAGCGGCTTCACTCTCACTTATTATGGTGAAGATGCTGATATGGCAGTTGTAGGTATCGATGAGGTTAAGAGTACAGAAACCACAGTTAAGAAGGGTATCTTCACAATCTCTGGCCAGAAGGTGAACAAGATTACTAAGGGTGGTCTCTACATCGTTGACGGCAAGAAGGTTTTTGTAAAATAAGGCCTCAATAAGTCCTTCATTCGAAGGGACAAAATATTTGGATGCTCGGGCAGAAATGCTCGGGCATCTTTTGTTTTCTATTGAATAAAAAGTTGAAACACCTTGCTTCATTTTCCTGTTTCTATTGAATAATAAATCGTACTCAATGTTTGGTACGATTGTACTCAGCGTTTGGTACGATTGTACTTCGGGTTTGGTACGATTGTACTCAGGGTTTGGTACGATTTTTGTTGCAGGCTGTTTGATGTTTTGGAGCAAGGAGTTGAGGGTTTGTTATGATGGAGTTTGTGGTTTTGAGAGATTGAATGGATTTTGACCGAAATGGGGGTGATTGTTAAATATTTTTAAGAATATGCAAATAATTCGTATTTCGTATTTCGTATTTCGCAATTAATCACTATCTTTGCAGTCTATAATATTAATACTTAAATAATAATGTGTATGAACAAAAAGATTCAATTAGCAATCATAGCACTCTTGTCATTCGGTGCAGCAATGACAATGCAGGCTCAGACAGAGGCAGAAATCGAAGCAGCTAAGCAAGCTCTTCTCGATGCCCAGATGCAGAAGGCACAGCAAAATGCCGTTGGTACGACTACTACTGTTACAACAACCACAGTCACAACTCAGGAATCTACATCTCCAGTAGTTCGCAAGGTGATGCCACAGTTCCCAGGCGGTCAGACAGCTTGTTCAAAGTTCATCAGCGACAATATGAAGTACCCTGAGGCAGCTAAGCAGGCAAAGATTGAAGGCCGAGTAATGACTTCATTCTATGTAAACACTGACGGAACAATCACCGACGTTGCAGTTTCCGACTCTCTCAGCAAGGAATGCAATGAAGAGGCTATCCGCATCATCAAGGCAATGCCTAAGTGGACTCCTTACACAGAGTATCGCCAAGACGGAACATCTGAAACCGTTAAGTGCAAGATGTACCTTCCAATCGAGTTTATCTTTGTTGCACGCGACTACAACCGAGTAAACAACTAATAATGAGAGAAGGATTCGACATACACGAAGAACAATATGCAGCATCGAAGGAGAAAGACTTCGAGAACGCATTGCGTCCGCTGAACTTCTGTGATTTCAGTGGCCAGACGAAGATAGTAGAGAATCTCCGAATCTTCGTAGAAGCAGCAAAATACCGTGGTGAACCACTCGACCACACTTTGCTTCACGGCCCTCCGGGACTTGGAAAGACCACTCTCTCGCAGATTATTGCAAACGAATTGGGCGTTGGATTCAAGATTACTTCAGGTCCGGTGCTTGACAAACCAGGCGACCTTGCCGGTATCTTGACCTCTCTCGAGGAAAATGACGTACTCTTCATCGACGAAATCCACCGCTTGAGCCCAATCGTGGAGGAATACCTCTATTCGGCAATGGAAGACTATCGCATCGACATCATGATCGATAAAGGTCCTTCAGCCCGAAGCATTCAGATCGACTTGAATCCTTTCACACTTGTCGGAGCAACCACCCGAAGCGGTTTGCTCACAGCTCCACTTCGTGCCCGTTTCGGAATCAACCTCCATCTCGAATACTATGATTCGGATGTGTTGGCAAAGATTATCACCCGTTCGGCCAATCTTCTCAACATTCCAATCGACTCGAATTCAGCACTCGAGATTGCCCGCCGAAGTCGTGGAACGCCTCGAATTGCCAATGCATTGCTTCGCCGAGTAAGAGACTTTGCCCAAGTGAAAGGCAACGGAACAATCGATATGAAGATTGCCCGAATCGCACTTGAGGCACTCAATATCGACAAGTACGGCCTCGACGAAATCGACAATAAGATTCTTACAACAATAATTGATAAGTTCAAGGGTGGTCCTGTCGGAATCGGCACCATTGCAACAGCAGTGGGCGAAGAGGCAGGCACAGTAGAAGAAGTTTATGAGCCATTCCTCATAAAGGAGGGATTCCTCAAGCGCACACCTCGAGGCCGAGAAGTGACCGAGCTCGCTTACAAGCATCTTGGCCGCAACATCTACGAATCGAACGGTGGGGGCATGAACAATTTGTTTGAATAATGGCAAACCTGAAATCATTAGCAAAAGACACTGCTATTTATGGATTGAGCAGCATCGTAGGTAGGTTCCTAAACTATCTTATGGTGCCGCTCTATACTTATACACTAAAGAAGTGTAGCGACTATGGAATTGTAGCCGACCTCTATGCACAGGTCGGACTTCTCTTCGCCATACTCACATTCGGTATGGAGACCACATTCTTCCGATTCATCAATAAGGAGGAAGACCGTGTGGAGAAGATGAAAGTGTATAGTACAGCCCTGATGATGGTGGGAGGAGTAGGGCTTCTGTTCATCATCATCACAATGCTATTCCTCAATCCAATCGCAACAATAGAAGGCTATGCCGACCATAAATGGTATGTGGGCATGATGTACCTCGTGATTGCACAAGATGCATTCCAAGCCATCATGTATGCCTATTTGCGAAACGAACACAAGCCAATCAAGTTCATGTGTCTGAAGCTTGCCTTCATCTTCCTCAGTGTGACACTCAATATGCTTTGCTTCTATTTCCTCCCTCGCTGGAGCGATACATGGGAAGTAAGCGTGAAGTGGGTGTTCGTCATCAACCTCATCTGTACAACCACTATTTCCTTCTGCTTCTACAAGGAACTCACAGGCTTCAAGTGGGTGTTCGATAAGGTTCGCGCAAAGCAGATGGCTATCTATTCATGGCCAATCCTCGTGCTCAGCATAGCCGGAATACTGAATCAGGTGGCAGGTCAGCTGATGCTCCCACGAGTTTTGGAAAAGGAAGAAGGCCGCCACTTGCTCGGCATCTATGAGGCAGGAGTGAAGATAGCAGCCATAATGGTACTTATCACACAGGCTTTCCGCTATGCTTATGAGCCATTCGTCTTTGGTTCGGCAAAGCAAAAGGGCAGCAAGGAAATGTATGGAAGCGCAATGAAGTATTTCATCGTCTTTACCCTCGCAGCCTATCTTTGTGTTGTAGGATATCAGGACATTCTGAAGTTCTTCGTAGGCGAAAACTACCGAATCGGCCTTCAGATTGTACCAATCGTGATGGCAGCCGAAATCATGATGGGCATTGCAGTCAACCTCTCGTTCTGGTATAAGCTTATCGACAAGACAATCTATGGAGCTTGGTTCTCTCTGGCAGGTTGTGCCGTATTGCTTGCCATCAACTTTATCTTCATACCAAAATATGGTTATTGGGCATGTGCATGGGCCGGATTTGCAGGTTACGGCACAACAATGGTGCTCTCCTACATATTCGGACAACGCATCAATCCAATACCTTATCCAACAAAGTCAATCGCATGTTTCGTACTTTTGGCAGCAGCCATCTTTGCAGCAATGATGTACTTGCCAAGCGATTGGAATGAATGGCTCAGAATGGGAATCAATACAATACTGATATTGATTTACCTCGCATTCGTTGTTAAAGATATTCTTGACCAAAGAAGAAAAAAGCAACAGGAATAATTCTGCAAACAAAGACAAACGAATATGAACAACGAGACATACAACAGAAGCGAGCAAGAGAGTTTTGGCTCAAATCCTTATCAGCAACATCAAAATGATGTTCCACCGATTAAGCCGGAAAGCAACTTGGTGTGGGGAATCCTCTGCACTTGTTTGTGTTGTATTCCATTCGGTATAGTTTCGATTGTCTATGCCAATAAGGTAGATTCGTATTGGATGGTTGGCCTTTATGCCGAGGCAGAAAAAGCATCACGCATGGCCCGCAATTGGGCAATATGGGGAGCCATCATTTGTGTGGCAGTGAATGTAATAATATTATTGTTGTTCCTAATTCTGACAGGATTGGGCGCAATCCCATATTTCATGGAATCATACAACTAACAGCCGATGCCAAACAATCCATCCACAGCAAACGAAAGTTCTTCAAAGGTTATGCCTTGGCTGTTTCCTTTGCTCGTGGTGGGTGCAGCTGCGGTATATTTCATCTTCGACCCCACGATTCCCACACAATGGTTTCCTAAATGTCCGTTCCATCTGCTGACAGGCCTTCAATGTCCAGGATGTGGAGTCCAACGAGCATTCCATTGTTTCCTCCATGGGAATATCATGGAGGGTTTGGCCTACAACTATTTCCTGATCGTTCTCATTCCAATACTCATGTTAGTGGTGTTGTCAGAATGGTACAACCAGAAGCATTGGTTTGATTGGGCTTATAAGTTCACACATAATAATCTAACAGTTATTTCCCTTGTCATTCTTTGCCTTCTTTGGTGGATTGTCAGGAATATATTGAAAATATAGCATTGATGTAAAATATTTTTATTATCTTTGCCAATGCAAAGCAAACAAAACCTAATCGATACCCGAATAATCTAAACAACTAAATATATATAAATATGAGAAGAAACCTACTAATGAATCGCTATTTAATGGCAGTTGTATCCCTAATGCTTGCAACAAGTATGTTTGCAGGAAAGCGATACACATTCAATTTCAATGTACAGCGTACGATTGATGCCGCAGAAGAGTCAGTTTGTGAAGCCCGGCCATCACTCCTCAAGAGTCTTATCGGTCTTTCAAATCCTTCTTCAGCTATCCTCAGAGCCACTTGGGTCAGTTCAACAGGCAGTGAGACTTTTTACGAAACCAGTACAACCGATGACGGAACAAAAGGCCATTGGTTTGCAAAGTCTGGTATTGCTACAACAAAGGCAAAGAACTATTGTATCAAGGTAGTTTGGAAAGCTCCTAACTTTTATGTTTCCCACAATCAGGATGCAAATGTGGAAGAAGGCGGAACTTACACAGTAAAGGAAGCCCTAATCAATGGAACAGACACGATTGTTTATGTGTTCAATGTGTCAATAGGCAAAGAAAACAAAGTCACAACCGACCAACCTTATGTGATGGGCCGAAAGAGCATAACAGATGATTGGCTTGTGCGTCCAGTCGTTCGCCAGAACGAACAAGACCCAAAGAATCACAACTGGATTCAGGTAAATGCAGGTGATAAGATTACACTTGGTTGTGAAATCATCGATACAAAGACTTATGAATCGGGCAAGTATTCGTGGGTAAAGCATTATTGGAATGCTTCAACGAAGAAAGAGGCTACAAAGACTGTCCGCAATTACAGTTCAAGCGATTTTGTGCTTACAGAATCTGCTGAATACGAAGATGGCGGAATGTATGAACTTATTGCCCGCCTTTCTCCTGCTGATGGTTCTGCAATGAAGATTGTAAGATACTATTACTTCGTGGATGTACAGGAACATCCTGGAGAATTCCATAAGTTTGAGTCTCCAAAACTTTCTTACGACTTCCATACAGAATATCCAACATTGCAGAAACCAACAAAGATTCATACAGTGAAGAAGAAGAGTGGCAAACCTGCCAACTCGTATGCTGGCGAATGGTGGTCAGTATTCTGGGGTGACAATCTTAACAAAGAAGTTGGAACTGATTCAGCAACAATCTATGGTGCAGCAAAGAATCTGGTGGCTAAATATGATAAGGACTTCGAATATATCCGCGATTATATGGGTTGGCCACCTGACCTCAGTGCCCGTAATGGTTACAAGTCGTTCGTTTATATATTTGGTTCGGGACTTGCAAATGATAACGAATCCAACACCACACAGGGTGGTTATCAAAGTTCTACAAATGTAGATGGAAGAAACTATGCTTGTGTATGGGCTTCATACTATCCATTCAGTCGTTTCCGCGATGATGCTCGAAGCAAGTGGTCAGATGTAGACTATCAATGTGATGCAATGGTGCATGAAGGCATTCATGCTATCTTTGCCGACTTGAATGCTTGCCAGGGTTCAAGCTGGTTCCATGAAGGTGGAAACACTTGGCTTCAGGGTCAGGTGTATGCCCGTCGTGATGGAAAGTATGGAGATGCAGGTTTCCTTGATGGAGGTCCATTCCTTGCTCCTCATATGCCAATCGAATGCTATTCGGGTTGGTTGCAGGATGGTTCGTATGGTGGTCCTGCTGCTCAGGGTGTAAATATGTATGCCAACACAGGAGCTCAGGTTTGTACTTGGCGAGGTTATCTTGGAGGTGTACAATATGCCAATGCATTCCCTACAGTTCTTGCTGCAATATGTGGCGATGGTTGCATTCCTTGGATTTGGCGTTATTGTAAAAATCGCGTACTTGAAACAATAGCCGACTCAATAGGTGATGAGGCTATGCGAAGAATCATTCTTGAATACCGATGCCGTCAGGCTCTGTTCGACCTTGATGGATGGGACAACAGTTATCGTTCGGTAGCAAACAGCTATTTCGGAACATCTATTCGTGCTGAATGGAGAAATGGTGTGTGCAGCAGAAGCGGTGGTGAAATCGTTGGCCGTAATACATCATCCGACCAAATGTCATGTTGGATAGATGTTGAGCCTTATAAGCTTACACCTTATTCAGCACCAGAGCTCAACGACACTCATGGATGGCTTGCTCCTGACACATTGACTAATCCTGGATGGAGTGGTGGTAATGTTATTCCTATTCATGTTAGTGGAAATGTGGCAAATGTTGAGTTCCGTCCTGAGGATACCAATATGAGGGCACAGCTATGTTACCGTACAAAGTCGGGCAAGTGCTACTACAGCCAGCCAGTATTCTGTGGAAATATGAGTATTGACATTACTGACGCCCCTGCCAATGGAGTTATCTTCTGTGTTGTTGCCAATACAGATTATGTCTATACGGGTGATGCTCAGCGCAAGCACCATTGGGATTATCGTATTCGTCTTGGTGAAGGTGCCCTCGGAGTTGCCGACCCTTATATCAAGTGGTACTATTATGAGCAGACATTGAAGGATAATAATTTCATTGCAGGAATAAAGGATGTTGAAGTTGATAAGTTCGATGACCTTTCTGAAAAGAATATAAAGGTAATGTCGGGTAATGTGAAGGTTGGTGAAAAGGTTCTTGTCGATCTCGACGGAATCAATCCAAGCAATGTAAGCATCCGTATTGTTGGTTTGCAAGGTGCTGTTGTTAAGGCGGGCAAACTCAATGCCGACGGAACATTCACAATGCCAAGCAATGTACCAGCAGGATTGTATGTTGTTACATTCTCTTACAATGGTCAGCGTCAGGTTGTTAAACTGATTGCAAAGTAGCAGGCGTTTATCTTTTAATAGAATCAAAAGAAATGGGTGGGAATCAATCGACTCCCGCCCATAATGTTTTATGTATGTAAGTGGATTAGCAGTACCAAGAAACGATAGCTTCGTAGAGTTCCTGCTTACCAGAAGTAGCCTTAGGTTCGCCTACCTTCTTGCCATATTCGTAAACTTCTTCGAATGAGAGTTCACCGTTTTCGAACTTCTTACCCATGCCAGCGTCGAATGAAGCATAGCGATCAGCCTTCATCTGCTTGTAAGGAGATTCTTCGAGGAGCTTAGCAGCACATTCAAGACCGCGAGCCATTGCGTCCATACCGCTGATGTGAGCGATGATGATGTCTTCGAGGTCAGTTGAGTTACGACGAGTCTTAGCGTCGAAGTTAGTACCACCTGTACCAAGACCACCGTTGCGGATGATTTCCATCCAAGCCTGAGTGAGGTCGAAGTTGTCGATAGGGAACTGGTCAGTATCCCAACCATTCTGGTAGTCACCACGGTTAGCATCGATTGAACCGAGCATGCCAGCGTCAACTGCACAAGCGAGTTCGTGTTCGAATGTGTGACCAGCGAGAGTTGCGTGGTTTACTTCGATATTTACCTTGAAGTCCTTGTCAAGATTGTGAGCTCTGAGGAAGCCGATAACTGTTTCAGTATCTACATCGTACTGGTGCTTAGTTGGTTCCATTGGCTTTGGTTCGATAAGGAATGTACCCTTGAAGCCCTTGCTGCGTGCATAGTCGCGAGCCATGCCGAGCATAGTTGCCATGTGTTCCTTTTCACGCTTCTGGTCAGTGTTGAGAAGGCTCATGTAACCTTCGCGTCCGCCCCAGAATACATAGTTTTCAGCGCCAAGAGCGATACCAGCGTCGATTGCGTTCTTGATCTGTACGATAGCGCGAGCAACAACGTCGAAGTCAGGGTTTGTGCTTGCACCGTTCATGTAACGCTTGTTACCGAATACGTTAGCTGTAGACCAAAGGAGCTTCTTGCCTGTTGCGTCCATCTTTTCCTTGAGGTAAGCAACGATAGCCTTCATGTTTGCTTCGTATTCTTCTACGCTTGCGCCTTCGTCGATGAGGTCAACATCGTGGAAGCAGAAGTAGTCGATACCGAGCTTTTCCATGATTTCGAAACCAGCGTCAGCCTTGTTCTTTGCTATTTCGAGAGCGTTAGCGCCTTGGTTCCAAGGGAATGTCTTTGTACCAGGACCGAATTGGTCGCTACCTTCTGCACAAAGAGTGTGCCACCATGCCATTGCAAAGCGGAGCCATTCCTTCATAGGCTTGCCCATGATAACTTTTTCTGCGTCATAATAATGGAAGGCCATTGGGTTCTTGCTGTCCTTGCCTTCGAACTGGATCTTCTTGATCTCAGGGAAAAATTCTTTTGCCATAATAAATTTGTTTTTAGTTGTAAAATGTTAGTTATTGAGTTTATTGTCAAGTCTTTCTTTCCAAAGTTGGTAAGCATCCATGTATGCCTGCTGGTTTGCAGTGTCAGGAGTGATAGTTGAGCGGTGCTTGAGAGTTGCGAATGCTTCGTTGTTGTCCTTATAGATGCCTGCACCGATACCTGCGCCCTTTGCTGCACCTGCTGCTCCGTCGGTTTCGTAAAGGTTGATAGTAGCACCTGTTACGCTTGCGAGAGTTTGGCAGAAGATAGGGTTGAGGAACATGTTAGCGTATCCAGCATGGATGTTAGTGATGTTCATACCCATATCCTGCATGATGTCGATTCCTTGCTTGAATGAGAATACGACGCCTTCTTGAGCTGCACGGATGAGGTGTGCCTTTGTGTGGATATTGAAGTTGAGGCCTTCGATTGAGCATCCGATTTCACGGTTCTGGAGGATTCGTTCTGCTCCGTTTCCGAATGGGATGACGCTAAGTCCGTCGCAACCGATCTTGATGCTGCTTGCCATTTGGTTCATATCGTTGTATGAGCAACCTTCTGGAGCAACTGTTCGGCGCATCCAGGCATTGAGGATACCTGTTCCGTTGATGCAGAGGAGCACACCGAGGCGAGTTTGGTCGGTTCCGTCCTGCTGTTTTCCGTGGTTCACGTGAGCGAATGTGTTTACTCGGCTGAGTGTGTCATAGTTTACTTTGTCGAGCACTCCGTAGACAACTCCTGAAGTTCCACCTGTTGCTGCCACTTCGCCTGCGTTCATTACGTTGAGTGAAAGTGCGTTGTTTGGTTGGTCGCCTCCGCGGTATGCAATTGGAGTTCCGAGAGGAATACCGATTTCTTCTGCTACTTCCTTGCAAACTGTCTGTTGGATTGAGAATGTAGGAACGATTTCAGGGATGAGGTCTTCAGAGAATCCGAAGAACTTCATTACGTCCTTGCTGATGCAGTTGTCCTTGAAATCCCAGAACATACCTTCTGACAAACCACTGACTGTTGTGTTGATGATGCCGCCGCTGAGTTTCATTGCGATATAGTCGCCAGGGAGCATGATCTTGTAGATTTTCTCGAATACTTCTGGTTCGTTTTCCTTCACCCATGCGAGTTTTGCAGCTGTGAAGTTGCCTGGAGAGTTGAGAAGGTGGCTGAGGCACTGTTCGTGTCCGATGCCGTCGAATGCCTTGTTGCCGTAAGGAACAGCACGGCCATCACACCAAATGATGCTTGGGCGAAGAGGTTTGCGGTCTTTGTCGACACAGACAAGTCCGTGCATCTGATAGCTGATACCGATTGCTTTCACCTTATCGAGGTAGCGTTGTCCGTTAGCTTCGAGCTTTTTAGTGGCCATCTTCATGTTTTGCCACCAATCTTCTGGCTCTTGTTCTGCCCATCCGGCTTTCTTTGCAATGATTGTTGCTTCGATTTCAGGATAGAAAGCTGATGCAACGCAAACGCCTGTTTCAATCTCTACCAATGAGGCCTTCACTGATGAAGTACCTATGTCGTAACCTAATAAATACATATTTCTTCTTTTTTAAGTATAGTTTCGAGGGCAAAGTTAATAAAATTTTTCAATTTCCGGTCATATAATATTGACAAATTGATGCAAGAGCCATACATTTGTGTTGATTCGGCCTATTTGTGCTTTCTCTGCTTTGCAATTTGCGTGTGTTTGGATGATGATTTGTTATATAATATATAAGATAATGTGTGGGAAATGCTTGCTTTCGGTGTGGCCTTTCCATTGTATTTTAGTTTTGCAGGAATAATACTCCGAATCCACTTGTTCCATTCTATGAATCATCATTCTAAATTTTAGAGTCATAACTTATGACTTGAACGTCATAACATTGTGACTTGAACGACATAACATTATGACTTGAAAGACATAACTTATGATTTGAGAATGTTTGTGGCTTCTTCACTAAATGGAATCGGAATGACTGAGGAAATGTTTTGCCTTCTTCGGGAAAAGATTTTATGCCCTTTTCTTGTGAGGTGTTTACTCCAAAATCAACGATTTCATCGGGGTTTTCGGCCAGACGTGTTTTTTTCGTGTATTTTTTATTGAGCAAAAGTTTTGTGGTTTTGAAAAATAATACTAACTTTGCCGGCGAAACCGTACTGAGAACCTATTTCACGATGATGCGAGTTTAGGCAAAGGGGGAAAATATTCCCTCGCGCGTATATATATAATAATGTGTAAAATGTAATACTAACTAAAATGTTTTGAATATGAAAAAGTCGTTCTTAGCAATCGTGGCAATAATGTTTGCAGCAAATGTTTTTGCACAAGACCGTCCGGTTCCTGGATATCTTTCCGGAGTTCCTGAAGTGTTGAATTATCAGTTGGAGATGTGTAAGGTGCTATTCAACTCTGAAGATTATCCATTATCAAATAATGGTTTTACGATTGAGCCATCACTTATGGCGGAGAAAGGTGTTAGGATTTCACGCGAATTAGGTACTAATAATTGTGTACTTGTATTGACAAAGGCTGTAGATCGTACTTTTTGGGGTGCTTTCAGAAAAGAAAGACGTACTGAAATGCCAACAATCCAGACTTATGAGTTGAAATTGAATGAAGAGCTAGGTTCAAAATTGCAAGGTTTGTTGAAATCATCTGTTTTGGCTTCCGCCTATCCTCTTAAGCCAGATACAAAACTTGATGGATTGGTATTTGGTTTGTTTTCTGAAGGCAATACTGCTACACTTCATTCCCCAGAACCATCTACGAATTGCGCTAAATTGATTGATGTTTTGTGGAAAATATGTGATTCCATCGAGAAAAACGATGTTGAACAATATAAGAGTTTAGTTCCTGAAATGGAACGTTTGACGCAATATTTCACTTCGCTTTGGCCAAAGGAATAACTTTTGTATAGTGTTCGTGTCAAATAAATCGTTCTTATATATTACATAATAATGTGTATAAAGATAATAATATAAAGAAATGACAAGAACTAAATTCATGCTCCTTGTTTGCTGTTTGTTTGTCCTTGCAGCAAATGCCCAAGTAGTGAAGACGAATGAAGGTGTTACCTTCACCGTTGATAAGAATCTTGGTGAGCCACAGGAATTCTATCGATTGATTCAACCACAATATTCAAAGAGAATCCCATATTGGCTCCTCAGTAGCTATAAGGCATTGAATACGGATAAGGAATTCATTGCTTCGAGCTTTGGCAACGAAACCTTTGCTGTTGCTGGCACTCAACCAATGTTCCGTTTCTTTCGTGATGCCTATGCCCAGCATCGCCCAATCGTATTGACACCCGATGCAGTTTGGCTCTTGATAGCTCAGGGATTCAGCCATTATGTGAATACCAATTCCGAGGAACTTCGCTCTCAGTTGGTCGAACATGATGGGAAAATTGACCTCATTGCAGTGACTAACAAATCACTTTACGACCCTGATTATGATTGGGAGAATACGCTTGAGCAGTTCCGAACCGAAATCGTGAACCATACGAAAGGCGATATTGCCGAAACCCTCACTGCCGATTTCACCACAACAGGCCTTACCGAACGACTTGCTTCCGACATTACCCTGATGGATGCCTTTAAGCCTTACTTCGATTATCAGGAAATGTATCAGAGTTGCGGAATACCTTCGGTGACACTTAAAGGTACACCCGAAGATTGGCAAAAGGTGTTGGACAAGGCAATGAAACTCGAAAAGTATGGCCTTGGATGGTGGACAAGCGAGTTGAAACCCGTATTGCAGGAGTTTGTGAAAGCTTCACAGGGGAAGATAAATAGAAAGTTTTGGCAGCGGATTGTGAAGGTTCGTTCGGTGAAAGAACTCAAGGGCGGTGGTTGCTCGCGTGAAAAGCCAACAACCCTGGACGGATGGTTCCTCTCATTCTTCCCATTCGACAGCAATGGAAAGACACCAAACAAAGTGCCTTTCAATACGTATAAGATGCTTCCGGAAGTTGTAAAAACCGGTTTCGTCCACAATGTCCTCGACCTTCAGGGCAAGCTCATTTCGAGCACGAATATGGAACTCTGGGCAGGATTCATCGGAATTGATGAAGACACAATCACCAACACACTCTCTCCAAAGATTGGTTGGGCGGTTCGCGAAGCAGATAATCAGGAAGATGCAATCGTGACACAAGTTCAACGGAGTTCCAGCAAACCACTTCGCATAGATAAAGTGCCTGAAGGATTAAAGAAGTTGACGCATTTGCATGAACTCAACCTCGACTTCACCGGAAAAGTAGTTCTCCCCGAATGGCTCGAAGAACTCGACATTAAGATTCTGAGGGTAAATGGTCAGATGACCGATGAAGAGAAGGAGGCAATCAAGAAGCGGTTCCCACAAGTGGAATTCCAGTAGAGCTTCCCGATATTCCAACAGTGGGTTCGGTATTGATGCCTTTGGAATCGTTGCTTGGAATTAGTGATGAAGAATGAAAAATAATATGAGCGAGAGCCGAAGTTTTTTCGGTTTTCGCTTGTTTATATATAAAATAATGTGTAACTTTGCAGCCATGAAACAGACAATTATTACCTCAATCATTTGCTTGCTCGCATCACTCAATGTGTGTGCCAAGAAGCAGGCAGGCGGATGGGTGGTTTCGTGGACAACAGCCATTCAGCTCGTTGAGCCACACAATATGCCCCCAAAGCCTTTTCTTTCGGGCAATTCCCTAAGGCAGATAGTACAGGTTTCGATTCCAGGCGATCAGGTGGAACTGAAACTCAGTAACGAATACAACAAGGAAGAAACCGAGATTCTCGGCATTGAAATAGCTGAAGCTCTCACTGAAGGAGCCGAGCCAACTATCGATGAGGCTTCGACAGTTCAGGTAACCTTTGGAGGAAAGCCAGGTGTGACAATGCAGCCAGGAGGTTCGGCAGTCTCCGATCCTGTGAAGTTCAAGTTGACTCCTCGCAAGAATGTGGCCATCACAATCCATTTCGGTAAGGCTTCGACTCAGTCAATCTCTGGCCATCCAGGTTCGCGTACAACTTCCTACATTGTGGAAGGCAACTCACAAGACTTCTCCAGTGCAGTTCGTACCGACCATTGGTACTACATCAACAGCCTTCTTGTTCCTGCAAAGAAGGGCAACAGAGCTATTGCAGTTCTCGGCAACTCAATCACTGATGGCCGTGGAACCACAACCAATGGACAGAACCGTTGGACAGACGTTCTCTCTGAACGCTTGCTCAAGAATAAGAAGACAAAGAATGTGAGCGTATTGAATCAAGGCCTTGGAGGCAATTGCGTTCTCTTCGGCGGACTTGGCCCTACGGGCAGAAGCCGTTACGAACGTGATGTTCTCAAGCAAGAAGGGGTTCGCTATGCAATTATCTTCGAAGGTGTGAACGACCTTGGCGGAAGCAGAGATGGAATGCAAACAGCCAATATGCTCATCGAGACATTCCAGGATATGATTAACAAAGCTCATGCTCAAGGCATCACAATCTATGGTGCAACCATAATGCCATTCAAGGGCAACGGATACTACAACGAAAGCCGCGAAGCAGGTCGCCAGCACTTGAACGCATGGATTCGTGAGGCAGGTCATTTCGATGGAGTTATCGATTTCGATGCTGCAATGCGCGATCCGGAGCAACCTGACCGACTCAATCCTGCTTATCTCTTCGAAAACGACTGGCTCCACTCCAATGCAGATGGTTATCAGCACATGGGCGAAGCAATCGACTTGAAGCTCTTCGAAAAGAAATAAAGTCGAGAGAATAAGTCAAAGCAAATCAAACGAAAAGGGCGGTAGTTGGAATTGTTAGCTAACTATCGTCCTTTTTCTAGCTGTTCGAAGGCTCGAGTTTAGCAAGAAATGATGCTGAGTTTAGCAAGAAATGAGCTCGAGTTTAGCAAGAAATGAAGTTGAGTTTAGCTGTTCGTGGAACGAAACATCGCGTTCGTTGGCATGAAGTTTCGCGAAGTTTTAGGTAAAGTTTCGCGATGTTTAGGGGCGAATCTCGCGTTCTTTTCCGAAGAACTTCCTTTCAATCGAATATCTCACGAAGGATTTCGAGCGATTTCAGTTCGGCAAAACCAGGCAAATGAATGCGGTAATAGTCGTTCAACACCTCAAGACATCTTTGCCTTTGTTGGCGCGAAAGGCCATAAAGATGCATGTTGTCATAGTTCATGTGGAGCATGTAAGGCAAAGTCCTAGCTTCCTCGGGACGAAGAAAATAAGGATGTGAAGGCTGACCAATGCGGAATTCACAATTCAAGAGGTCGAAGAAATATCGGCTCAATTCAGTTCGAACCAAGTTGGCATCAGATTTGTCCACATTAGGAAATATACCTATAAAACGCGTGAGGCGCGAAAGGAAAACGAGATGGAAATTGGCAAATCCACGTTCGGCACAATCGAGCCAAAGCAACGAATCCTCAACATATTGGAAAAGCAAACGGTTTTCGCTCTCTTCCTTAATGGCATTTGCAAGGAATTCGGCCAAAAACATCGAGAGAGTCATCTTCACCGGATTCACCGTGAGCGAACTGTACTGATGATAGAATCCCATCTCCTTAGGTTGGGGCAGCCCCTTCAAAGCGTGAACGTCACACTCGAACTCAACCATGCTCAAAGGCATAAACAATGATGGTACAACCCGACTGCCTTTACGCTTTCCACCAGCCGAACGCTTCATCATAACCGACATTCGCCCATAAGCATCAGTGAACAGGTCGACAATATATCCATTGTCACCATACCTGACTGTTCGTAAAACTATACCATGCAACTTGTTCATTTTCGGTAAAAAACGGCTTTTTTGCCCTTCAGAATGCAAATTTAGCAAAAGAAATTGAAAAAAATCACGTTTAACCCTAAAAAAAAGCAGAAAAAATTTTGTCAGTCAAAATAAAGTACGTACCTTTGCATCCGCAAAACCGCAAAACGCGTTTTTTGCTAGGCAATATTTGCCAGAGGCTGGTCCCTTCGTCTATCGGCTAGGACGAGAGATTTTCATTCTCTAAAGAGCAGTTCGATTCTGCTAGGGACTACTTCAACAATAAGAATTGAAAGAAGAGCATAGCTCAACAACTCCGCAAAAAAAGAAAATTAAATAATGGCAAATCACAAATCAACTATCAAGCGCATGCGTCAGAACGAGACTCGTCGTCTCCACAACCGCTACTACGCAAAGACTATGCGCAACGCACTTCGCAAGCTTCGCGCAACTACAGATAAGGAAGCTGCAACAGAGATGTATCCAAAGGTACAGAAGATGTTAGACAAACTCGCTAAGCAGAATATCATCCACTGGAAAAAGGCTGCAAACCTCAAGTCTGGTGCTGTTAAGTATATCGCTAAGCTCGCTTGATAATTAGTAAAAAATAAACATAAAAGTTAATATAAAGGTGCCTTTTAAAAAAGGTGCCTTTTTTTATTAAAAAAAAGCACCGGAAGTTTGGTTGTTTCACAAAAAAATCGTAAATTTGTAGCGTGAAATGTGAATAAACTAAAATGGACGAAAACATTCAGGCAACGGAACAATATTCCGCAAGTAATATCCAAGTGTTGGAAGGCTTGGAGGCAGTGCGCAAGCGTCCTGCAATGTACATAGGCGATATAAGCGAAAAAGGACTACATCACCTCGTTTACGAAGTAGTTGATAACTCAATCGACGAAGCACTCGCAGGTTATTGCACACATATTGAAGTAACAATCAACGAAGATAATTCTATCACTGTTCAGGACAACGGTCGAGGCATACCAGTAGATATGCACGAAAAAGAACACCGTTCAGCCCTCGAAGTTGTTATGACAATACTCCATGCAGGTGGTAAGTTCGACAAAGGCTCATACAAAGTTTCAGGCGGACTTCATGGCGTTGGTGTAAGTTGTGTAAACGCACTTTCAAGTAAAATGATTACCCAAGTATTCCGCGATGGAAAAATCTATCAGCAGGAATATGCATGCGGTAAGCCACTCTACGATGTAAAAGTCGTAGGCTCTACCGACATCAGAGGTACTCGCCAGCAGTTCTGGCCTGACGGAAGCATCTTCATCACACAACAATACCGCTACGATATCCTCGCAAACCGTATGCGCGAACTCGCATACCTCAATGCAGGAATCACAATCACACTGCAAGATATGCGTCTCGACGTAAACGCACAGGCAGGATTCGAAGGCATTCGCAAAGATGTATTCTATTCAGAAGGAGGACTTCGCGACTTCGTACAGTACATCGATTCAACCCGTACACACCTCTTCAACGATATAATCTATATCAATACTGAGAAGAATGAAGTGCCAATCGAGGCAGCTATCATGTACAACACTTCATATAGCGAAAACCTTCACTCATACGTAAACAATATCAACACAATAGAAGGAGGAACACACCTCACAGGTTTCCGTCAAGCTCTCACACGTGTACTCAAAAAGTATGCCGACGACAGCAAGATGATAGAGAAACTCGAGAAGCAGCACGTTGAAATCAGCGGTGAAGACTTCCGTGAGGGACTTACAGCAGTTATCTCCGTAAAGGTAGCAGAACCTCAGTTCGAAGGACAGACAAAGACAAAGCTCGGAAACAGCGAAGTTGCAGGTGCTGTCAACCAGGCAGTAGGTGAAGCCCTTGCAAACTATCTCGAAGAACATCCAAAGGAAGCTAAACTTATCGTTGATAAGGTAGCCCTTGCAGCAACAGCACGTGTAGCAGCACGAAAGGCCCGTGAAAGTGTACAGCGCAAGAACCCAATGACAGGAGGAGGACTTCCAGGCAAGTTGGCCGACTGTTCAGACAGAGACCCAGCAAATTGCGAGATGTTCATCGTCGAGGGAGATTCCGCAGGTGGTAGTGCAAAGCAAGGACGCGACCGCCACTTCCAGGCAATCCTTCCTATTCGTGGTAAGATATTCAATGTAGAGCGCGTAATGTGGCACAAGGCCTTCGAACACGAAGAGGTCAACAACATCATCCAAGCATTAGGCGTACGCTTCGGACTCGACGAATCAGACGGTAAGGAAGCAAACTATGACAAGCTTCGCTATTACAAGACAATCATCATGACCGATGCCGATGTCGATGGCTCACATATCGACACACTCTTGCTCACACTCTTCTTCCGCTATATGCCACAGCTCATTCGTGATGGCCGACTCTATATTGCTACACCTCCACTTTATAAGTGTACAAAGGGCCAGGTAAGCGAATACTGCTACGACGAGCAAGCTCGTCTCCGCTTCATCGACACATATGGAGACGGAACAGCAGATAGCGTGAAGACTCAAAGATACAAAGGTCTCGGTGAAATGAATCCAGAACAATTGTGGGAAACTACAATGAATCCTGAGACTCGTCTCCTCAAGCAAGTAACAATAGAAGATGCAGCAGAAGCAGATTATACCTTCTCAATGCTCATGGGCGACGACGTTCCACCACGCAGAGAGTTCATTGAACGCAATGCAACCTATGCAAATGTAGATGCATAATTGCAACTACATCACTGAATGAACATTTCATTCAATTCTTACATATATTCTCGTGCCGACCAAAAAGAAGTGATTCTGACCGAGTCGGCACATCTTTTTTGATGTGCTTTATATAAAGAATACAATAATCCCTGCCATAAATCTGTATGGCAGGGATTCAATTTTTTATGTATCTTATGCTATTATAGTAGCAAAGGAATATACAATTATTATAGCTAAGATATATACAATCGCAACCTTTATGTTAAAAAGTTATTACAGTTCCAGCAGTATGAGTGGCCGCATTGGTTGAGTTGGAAATCTCTCCAATCTGTCGGAATTCATCACGTTTACGTCTGTATGTTGGCAAACTTTCAACCATACTGATGATTTCGTCATTGTCAAGGTCTTCATCACGGAAGATATAAGTGAAGGCACGCTTGCGAATGGAATCACCCTTTCTGTCAGGTCCGTATATGAGGATTCGGCGGTTTTCGTTTTCGATTTCCTTTTCATCACGTTCAGCTTGTTTCTTTCTTTCTTCTTCCATTTGCTGGATTACACGTTCAGCCATTTCTGGTGAGTTGATATCACTGACACCAAATCCTGTAGCCAAAATTGTAACCTTAACTTGGTCGCCAAGAGAAGAGTCGACTGAAAGTCCCCATTTAGTTTCGATAATATCCGTTGTCTTCATCTTTTCCATGAAGTCAGAAATCTCGTTCATCTCTTCCATCATGAGTCCCTGAGAACCGTGACCGTCTTCTCCTCCATTGAAAGCAATGTGGAGCAAGAGCTTGTGAGAATGATAGATATCATTGTTGTTGAGCAATGGAGAGTGGAGAGCATCTTCAATAGCTTGAGTTATACGGTTTTCGCCTCTACCGAATCCTGTACTCATGATAGCAACGCCACCATTGAGGAGAACAGTGCGAACATCCTTGAAGTCGAGATTGATGACACCGTGCATTGTGATGATTTCAGCAATGCTTCGAGCTGCATTGCTAAGAGTTTCATCTGCTTTTGCGAAAGCATCAAGAACAGTCAGTTCTGGATAGATTTCGCGAAGGCGCTCGTTGTTGATTACGAGAAGGGCATCAACATTCTTGCTGAGTTCGGTCACGCCATCCAATGCCTGGTCGATTTTCTTATTACCTTCCCATTTGAAAGGAATTGTAACGATACCAACAGTAAGGATGTCATTGTCCTTTGCTGCTTTTGCAATTACAGGAGCAGCACCAGTACCGGTACCACCCCCCATTCCGGCTGTGATGAACACCATCTTAGTTCCGTCGGAAAGCATTGCCTTGATTTCGTCCATAGATTCTTCGGCAGCCTTGCGACCTGCTTCTGGATTGTTGCCGGCTCCAAGACCATCCTTACCAAGTTGGAGTTTGCTTGGAACGCATGAATCGCTGAGAGCCTTGTTATCAGTATTGCAAACCGTGAAAGCAACATCGTGAATTCCTTTGCGATACATGTTGTTGACAGCATTACAGCCACCACCACCAACACCGATAACCTTTATTATACTGGTCTTTCCCTCTGGGAATGTGAATGTTATATTTTCGTCGTCGAACATAGTCTTATATGTTTTAGTGGTTACTATCTATTTTCGTCGTCTTCCTGAAGCAGTTTTTCAATAGCATTTGTGATTTTGCCCCAAATGTTGTTTTGTTTCTTGGCTTCAGCAATGAGAGTTTGCAAGTTCTCGATTTCTTCGTCGAGTTTGCCGAACAATGTATTAGCTTCGCGGATTGACTGATTATACTTGTCTTTACCTTCGAGAAGTTTAAGATTGTTTATATAGTCATCATCCGTTATGTTGTTTGCCTTGTCGATGAGGGCGAATGCTTTTTCCCAAAGTTTCTTGTTCTTGCCATCTTCCTTGATAGCATCGCTTGCCTTGCTGATATTGAGTATTGCTTCGCGAAGTTTGCCCTTTGTGGCTTCGATGGCAATATATGCTTGTTCTTCTTTCTGCTGAAGTTTCTCTGCTTCAGCTTGGCGTTCTGCTATTTGGTCTTCCTTTTCCTTATCGCGGAAGATATCAGGACCATTGTAAGCTTCTCCTACACAATTCTCTCCACCTGGAAGGAGCAGAGCAATAATAGCACAATTTGTTGGGCTTTCAGTAGAAAGAGAAGTGATATCGCTATTCTTGATTACCTGAGGAATGAGTTTGCGTGCAATTCTGATTTTCTCTGCCTTGAGAGTTTGGCTGCAAGCCTTATCGATGTTCTTGAGGTTAGCACCACCACCGGTGATGACAATTCCTCCGAGGAGTTTGCTGGCATAATCAGAATGAACGAGCTGATTGTTTACGTTAGCGAGAATCTCACCGAATCGGGCTTCAATAATATGCTCAATGTTGGAAACTTCGATTTCACGTCCGTCTGAAGTTCTGTATTTTGGAGTTTCCTCTTGTTCTTCTTCGATTCCGAGTTCCTGTGGCAGAGCATTTCCGTAAGTGAGGAAGAGTTGCAATGCTTCAGTATATTCAATCTGAAGGTCGCAAAGGTCTTGAATGATATTGTTGATTCCGAGTGGAATTGTAACGATTTGTCGAACCACATTGTTTTTGAGTACAGCAATAGTAGTAGTGCCAGCACCAAAGTCGATCATGGCACAACCGGAACGCTTCTCTGCATCTGTGAGGATGTTGTTGGCAAGTTCGAAGGTTGTGAGTCGGTAGTCGGCAATGTCAAGGCCAAGATTCTCAAAGCTTGTATTGATATTGTTCTTGAGTTTCTTGTTGGCAATGATGTTGAGGAATTCGCCTTCGAGGTTGGTTCCCATCACTCCCACTGGTTCTGCAACTACATTACCATCGATAATGAAGTCTTGTGTGAAGTATCCAATAAGTTCGCAATCGTCGATATCCACTTCGTGACTTTGGTCGGTCAGTTCGTCGATATGAGTCTGATTGATATAAGTAGGGGCGAGCATGTTTTGCTTTACCACCTTCTTTACGGAACGGACCGACTGGCCGCCGAGTCCGATGTAGGTGCGAGTTATCTTCATCTTGAGAGATGATTCCAACTTTGTGACGACATTCTTAATGCTTTGTGTAGTTTTCTCGATGTTGTAAACCACACCTCGCTTAATGCAATCATTGGTCTTTTCTTCTGCGTAGGCCAATATTTGAATTGTGCCGTCTTTCATCTTTCCTGCAATACCGGAAATCTTTGACGATCCTAACTCGATTGCTACGATTATTGATTCTTTTTCTGCCATATTATGATATTATTGTTTTGTACAAATTACTTGGTCCTTGTATTCGAGGTTAATGTCTTGGTATTTGTTCCAACCAACTGAAGTGATCGCATTTTCGTAGAAAGTCTTCAAGCGTTGAAGTTTCTTTTCGAAATTGTCGATTGTGCCGAGATGAATGCTTTGTTCGCCCACTCTTGGTACGAGTTGTATGACGCTTTCACCTTCGGAATTGATTGAAACTGCAAGTTGAACGATTTGGCTGTTCCAGAAATCGTCGGCTAATATATAGCTGCCAAGGCGTGAGAGTTGTTTCGATGCATAAGAAGTGGAAATGCTTCCCGTGGCAACGAGTATGTTGGCAGGATAGCATTTGTTGGCGAGGATATTGCCGTGGTTGTCAACGTAATAGCTCTTTCCATTCTTTGGCATCACATACATGACGGGTGTCCGTTGCTTGAGGTCGATGGCTACCTTCCCATTTGCTGTCTTGTAGCATTCGACCGAACCAATGAACTCGTTTGACTTCAGCAGGTTCTCGATTGCCTTTGTCTGGATTTCGTTCATCGGACGGCCTATAGGGTAGATTCCGGCATTCTTGAGATCGTTTTCAATGCTTTGGGATGTGATGAATCCCGCATTGGAAGATTCCTCAATGTTGCATGCAATTTCTGTGCATTTTACCTCTTTGTTTGGCTTTGTGGCCAGAATTATGGCATACACGATATAAGCGGCAACACCTAAGAATAGTATTGCCATGATTGCGAGTTGTATGCCTTTTTTTATTTGCATGCTTTGATTGTTATTATATTATATAATGTGTATCCGTTATTTGTTGTATTTCTTTTCCAATGCCTTCACAATGTCGCCAACATAGTTTTCGATGTCGCCTGCTCCAAGAGAGATGAGGACATCAAAGTCGGTCTTGCCTACATAGTCGAGTATTTCCTCTTTATGGATGAGGTATTTCTCGATTCCTGGGCGAAGGTTGTCGAAGATGATTTGGCTTGTAATGCCTGGAATTGGTTGCTCTCTTGCTGGATAAATGTCACAAAGGATTACTTCATCGAGCAGTGAAAGACTGTTGGCGAATTCGTGGTAGAAGTCTCTTGTGCGAGTGTAGAGATGAGGCTGGAACACGGCCGCAATCTTCTTGTCGGCATAGAGTTCACGAACCGACTTGATGCTTTGCTCTATTTCGTTTGGATGGTGAGCATAGTCGCTGAGGAAAACGATTTCGTCGGTCTTGAGCTTGAAGTCGAATCTTCGGTCAACGCCTCGGAATGTCTTCATGCCTTCGCGTATTTCCTCTTCGGTTGCTCCGTTGATCCAAGCGAGAGCCATTGCTGCAATTCCGTTTTCGATGTTGATGCTTACAGGCACTCCAAGTTGGATGTCCTTGATGGAGCCTTCCGGAGTTATGAAGTCGAAGAAGATTTCTCCACCACCGATTCTGATGTTTTCAGCATGGAAGTCGCCTTCGTTTCTTGAATATTCATAGGTTCTCACGCCTTCCTGCACATCTGGCTTCATCTCAAGACCTTTGTGGATGATGAGTGCGCCTCCTGGTTGGATGAGTGTGGTGTAGTGGCGGAAACTCTCGAGATAGGCTTCCTTTGTGCCGTAAATGTCGAGATGATCTGGATCTGTTGCTGTGATTACGGTCATGAAAGGACGAAGCCAATGGAACGAACGGTCGAATTCGTCGGCCTCAATCACTACAAAGTCGCTCTCGTCGGAGAGGATGTAGTTGGTTCCATAGTTCTTCGAAATGCCTCCGAGGAATGCGTTACAGTCGAGGTGCGACTGATGGAGCAAATGGGCAGCCATTGTGGAAGTGGTTGTCTTTCCATGTGTTCCGGCTACACAGAGGCCTTTGTGGGCTTGGGTGAGGAATCCGAGAACCTGTGCACGTTTCTGTATTTCGAATCCGTTTTGGCGGAAGTATGTGAGTTCTGTATGTTCGTTTGGAATGGCAGGGGTATAGACCACGAGAGTGGAATCTACTTGTTTGAAGCATTCGGGAATCGCCTCCACATTGTCTTCATAGTGGATTTGTGCGCCTTCGCTGATGAGGCGTTCCGTCAGTTCGCTTGGTGTCTTGTCGTATCCGCCCACATTATATTTCTTTGAAAGGAAATAGCGCACGAGGGCACTCATTCCGATGCCTCCCGCTCCTACGAAATATATTGATTTCAACTTGTCAGTCATTGTGTTTCTTATTGTTGCGAATTGGTTATATTTGTTTTATGTTTATTCTTCGATGAGCTTCATCACTTCAAGGGCAATCTTGTTGGCCGAATCAGGAAGTGCCAGTTTCAGAATGTTCTGGCTCAATGTGGCGAGCTGTTCCTTATCAGTAACAGTAGAGAGGGCCAACTGGATGAGCACATCGCTTGCCTCTGCATCTCGGACGAGTATTGCAGCACCCTTTGTGGAGAGGGCCATTGCATTCTTTGTCTGATGGTCTTCTGCCACATTTGGCGAAGGCACGAGGATGCAAGGTTTGCCAAGCAGACAAAGTTCGCTGATGCTGCTTGCTCCTGCTCTCGAAACTACAATATCGGCTGCTGCATAAGCTGCATCCATGTTTGAGATGAAGTCGGTCACGACGAGATTGTCGACCTTTGGCTGGTCGGCAAGTCGTTGCTGAATCTCCTTACTATAGTATTTTCCGGTTTGCCAGATTATCTGTGCATCGGAATTGCGGATTTCTTCAAGGTGCTGGAGTACGCTTTCGTTGAGTGTCCTGGCTCCAAGACTTCCTCCGATGATGAGGATTGTAGGGCGTTGAGGGTCGAGGCCGAACTGCTTGATTGCCTCTTCTCGGCTGATATTTGCATCGAGAAGCGACTGGCGAACTGGATTGCCGAGCATCGTAATCTTCTCTGCTGGGAAGAATCGTTCCATTCCTTCATAAGCTACGCAAATCTTCTTTGCCGATTTCGCAAGGAGTTTGTTGGTCACTCCGGCATAGGAGTTCTGCTCCTGAATGAGTGTAGGAATGCCCATTTGTGCTGCAGTCTTCAGAGTAGGGCCACTTGCATAGCCACCGACTCCCACCACAACTTGTGGCTTGAAATCGCGTATGATTTTGCGTGCCATTTGCTGGCATTTCATGATTTTCCAGAGTACTCTAATGTTCTTCAGCGGGTTCTTTCGGTTGAAACCTTCGATTGGAAGGCCAACAATCTTGTAGCCTGCATCTGGAACTCTCTGCATTTCCATTCTGCCTTCTGCTCCTACGAAGAGAATCTCTGCCTCAGGATGCAGATTCTTTATTGCATTTGCTATCGATACAGCTGGGAAAATATGGCCCCCTGTACCGCCTCCGCTTACTATTACTCTAATATCTTTCATAACACTGCAAATATACAAAATTTGTTTTACTCCTACAAATTCTAAACTGAATTTTATTCAGTTTTCTTCTTACTTTTTGGTTTATGATGCCTAAATGCCTTTTTTCTCCAGTTTTTTCCTTTTGTTTGGCTTTTTCCCTTTGGCAGGCGGAATGTTTCGCGATATAATTTTTATCTTTCCATGCTCCTCGCAAACTTTTCCGAAATGCCTTGCTTCAAAACTTCCCGAACCTTGCTTAAAAACCTCTTTTTCCTATAATAGTTTTTATAATTATGTGCAATATTATTATTAATTATGTACAGTATTAATATTAATTATGTGCAATATTATTATTAATTATGTACAGGATTTTACTTTTGTTCTTGGCTTCGAGAAGGAATTATCCTGAATGTTTAGGAAAATGGAGGAAGGCAAACCACATTTTCATGCAGTTGCCTTCCTGCAAAAGGCTATTCCAAACCAGCCGAACTGAAGTATTCGTCGGTTTCGTTGGCACTGATTGCCTCCACTGGTTCCTCTGCATTTTCGCTCACCTTGTCTGCATAGCGGCTGATGCTGAGAATCACTCCAAAGTAGAAGCAAGTGATGATTATCGAGGTTCCGCCCTTGCTGATGAGAGGCAAAGGCTGACCAGTGACTGGCAGCATTCCAACTGCCACTCCCATGTTGACAAAGGCCTGTGTAACCAGCATTATGCTGAGGCCCATCACAAGGAAGGCAGGGAAGAATCGGTCGCACTTTTGTGCTATCTTGCTTGCTCGGATGAGCAGGATTACATAGAGGAAGATTACGAAGATTCCTCCAGCCAAACCTGTCTCTTCAATGATGATTGAATAGATGAAATCTGATTCGGCATGAGAGAGGAAATCGCGTTGTACCGAATTGCCAGGGCCAAGGCCAATGACTTTAGAATTGGCAATCGCAATGTTGGCATCATATTCCTGACGGTTTTCGTCGAAGTCCTCGAGCAAGTCCTTATCTGCATTGCTCTTCACGAACTTCTTCTCAATACGGTGTTTCCATGTGAGCGGACGACCTCCCATCTTGCCGAGAGTGGCATCAGGAGTGATAAGAAGTGTGGTCACTGCAATTGCTCCCAAGCATCCAAGTGTGAGCAAACCCTTGCCCAAAAGCTTCAAAGGCACATTGCCGATGAACATCATGATGACGGCCACAAGGAAGAGAATGGCTGCAGTGGAGAAGTTCTCTGTGAAGATGAGGGCACAAACGAGCAATGTAAGGCCGCCACAGAACTTGAACGCCTTCGTGTATCCACCCTTTGTGGCTCTGATGACAGTCTTTCGGTCACCATTGTGAGTGATGATTTTTTCCTCGTTTTGTGTCTTCGAGAGAATCACAGCCAAAGTCATAATCAATGCGGCTTTGGCAATTTCGGAAGGTTGGAAAGAGAGGAAACCCAATTCAATCCAACGGTTTCCACCATTGATTGTTCCTCCAAAGAACAAAACGTAAATGAGCAAGATGATCGAAGTTGGCAACAGGAAAATTGGGAACAACTTGAAGAACTTGCACGGAATCCTGTGTGTAATAAGGATAATGATAAGGCCAACAAAGAGGAAACCTGCCTGACGAAGCATTGGGTCCCAGTGGTTGCCTTGATTGTAAGTGAGCGAACTGGAAGCACTGTAAATCTCCACAAGCGAAATCATGCAGAGGAAGAAGAACACCATCCAGATTACTTTGTCGCCCTTGAATAGGTTGTTACTGATAATTTTAAGCATGGAAATGTAGTTTATTTGTTACTTTTTTTTTGATTTGATTCGATTAGAGTTCCTTCACGCATTGCTTGAATTGCTCGCCTCTGTCTTCCATATTCTTGAAGAGGTCGAAGCTGGCACAACAAGGACTGAGCAACACACAATCACCAGGTTGAGCCATTTCATAGCAGGCATTGACGCAATCCTTCATGCTTCTCACATCCTTGATAGGCAATCCGAATGAGTCGAAATTGTCGTGAAGCTTCTTGTTGTCCACTCCAAGGAACACGAGAGCACGACATTTTTCCTTCACAAGGTCGAATATCTCGGAATAGTCGTTGCCCTTATCCTTGCCTCCAAGAATGAGAACTGTAGGTTGGGTCATACTTTCGAGAGCATACCAACAAGCATTCACGTTAGTGGCTTTTGAATCGTTTACGAAACTGATTCCTTTCACTCTTCCAGCCTTTTCCAATCTGTGTTCCACTCCCGCAAAGTTGGAGAGGCTTTCGCGAAGCTTCTGGTCGGACACTCCTGCAATGTGGGCAGAGATTCCGGCAGCCAGAGAGTTGTAGAGATTATGCTTTCCTCTGAGAGCGAGTTCGTCTTGTTCCATATTGAAAGGAGTAGGAATCTCAATCACGTACTTGCCCTCTTCAGCATAAGCAATTGCACCATTTCCCTTGAATTCAGAGAATGGGAAGAGTTGAGCCTTGAGATTGTACTTCTTCAGTTCTTCCTTCACGATTGGATCGTCATTCCAGAAGATGAACGCATCCTCTTCAGTTTGGTTCTGAGTGATTCGCATCTTGGCATCGACATAATTCTGCATCTTGAAGTCGTAACGGTCGAGATGATCAGGCGTGATATTCATCAAAATGGCAATATCTGCCTTGAAATCATACATGTTATCAAGTTGGAAACTGCTCAACTCAATAACATAATAGTCGAAATGCTCGGTTGCAACCTGAAGTGCCAAACTGCTTCCGATATTTCCGGCAAGACCTACATTGTGGCCGGCACTCTTGAGAATGTGGTAGATGAGGGAAGTAGTGGTTGTCTTTCCGTTCGAACCCGTGATGCAAATCATCTTTGCATTAGTATAGCGACCTGCAAACTCAATCTCCGAAATGATAGGAATCTGCTTTTCCTTCACCTTCTGAATCATAGGAGCCTTATCTGGAATTCCAGGGCTCTTGATGATTTCGTCGGCATTGAGAATGAGTTCTTCCGTATGCTGACATTCTTCCCACTCGATTCCGTATTTATCGAGTTGCTCCTTGTATTTGTCTTTAATTGCAGAAAGGTCGGAAACGAATACATCGAATCCCTTTACCTTTGCCAGAACGGCTGCTCCGGCTCCACTTTCTGCTGCTCCGAGTATGACTATTCTTTTCATTATGTTTTTGTTATCTAATCTTCAATGTTATGATTGTGAATGCTGCCAAAAGAACCGTAATAATCCAGAAACGGATTGTAATCATATTCTCGTGAAGTACGGTTGTTGGTCGCTTGCAAAGATATTTGCAGTCGGGAATAAGTTGGTTCTGCAAAACACGGAAATGGTCGTGAATAGGAGCGCGCTTGAACACTCTTTGCTTCACTCCACGCTTATTGCCCTTCTTTGCGTACGACACTTGCAGAATGACTGAAAGACTCTCGATAAGGAATATTCCGCAAAGGATAGGGAGAAGCAATTCCTTATGGATGATTACTGCAGTTACGGCAATAACTCCACCAATTGCAAGACTTCCTGTATCGCCCATGAACATCTTTGCAGGATAAGTGTTGTACCAAAGGAATCCAATCAATGCACCCACAAAGGCACACATGAACACAACAATCTCTTCCGACCCCGGAATATACATTACATTCAGATAGTCGGCAAATTGAATGTGACCTGATACATAAGCCAGAATGCCAAGTGTGGTTCCGATGATGGCCGAATTGCCTGCACACATTCCGTCCATTCCGTCATTGAGATTGGCTCCATTCGAAACGGCTGTGATGACGAATGTTGTTACGAGAATGAAAAGAATCCAACCACATGCACGCTTTGTCTTACCGTCCTTTATGAAACTGAATGCCTCATAATAGTCAAGGTTGTTGTTCTTGAAGAATGGAACTGTTGTTACGGTTGACTTTCTTGCTTCACTCTTGTGATAAACTTCGATAGAATTACCGATTTCACGCTCAACATTCTCTCTTACAACTGCTTGAGGACTCAACCAAAGGGCAATTCCTATTACACAGCCAAGCAGCAACTGACCAAGCAATTTGTAGCGAGGCTTCATTCCGTCCTTATTGCCTTTGAGCTTAATATAGTCGTCAATAAATCCGAGAAGGCCGAACCAAAGAATCGTAACAAGCAGAAGATTCGTATAGATATTGTCGAGTCGGCCAAGTAAAAGAGCTGGAATCACAACAGCAGCCACAATGATGATTCCACCCATTGAAGGAGTGTCTTTCTTCAAAACACCATAAGGGTCGATTTCTGCATCACGAGCCTTCTCGATAATACGCTTACGCTTCATGTATGTGATAAATCCTTTGCCAGCCAGCATGGAAATAAGCAGTGACAACATCATTGCCAAAAGTGAGCGGAATGAAATGTATGACCACATGCCGGCTCCCGGAATGTTGAATTGTTCGAGGTATTGGGTGAGATGGTATAACATAATTGATTATCTGATTTTTATATGTTCAACTTCTTGTTCTTTCTTTATCTGCAATATTTATCAGTTCATTGCTTTCGTCACTTCTTCCTTATCATCGAAATGATGTTTCACGCCTTTGACATCCTGATAGTCTTCATGACCCTTTCCGGCAATCAGAATTACATCTCCCTTCTGTGCCATCATGCAAGCAATGCGAATGGCTTCCCGACGGTCAACAACTGAAATCACGCGCTTCATCTGTTCTTCGTCAAGTCCGGCCAACATATCGTTGATGATGTCCTGAGGCTCTTCGAATCGAGGATTGTCGCTTGTGATGATTACATTATCACTTTGCTTTACAGCTTCTTGTGCCATAAGAGGTCGCTTGCCTTTGTCTCTGTTGCCTCCGGCTCCGCAAACTGTTATCACCTTGCCTTTTCCTTCCAAAACTCCATGAATGGCATTCAACACATTTTCAAGAGCATCTGGAGTGTGAGCATAGTCGATAATTGCTGTATAGCCGGATTTGGAAGTTACATTCTCCAATCTGCCACTGACAGGCTTCATCGCACTGATTCCGACAAGTATTTCCTGTGGTTCCTTGCCCAGCATATAAGCAGCTCCATAAACCGCAAGAAGGTTTGATACATTGAATTTGCCAACGAATTGTACTCCCACTTCCTTTCCGTTGATTTCAAGATACATTCCTTCGAAATGGCATTCAATAATCTTGGCTTTGAAATCGGCTGCTTGCTGAACGGAATATGTTTTGCAAGTGGCTTTTGTGTTTTGAAGCATTACAAGACCATTCTTATCATCGATGTTTGTAATGGCAAATGCATCTGCTGGCAGTTGGTCGAAGAATTGCTTCTTTGCCTGAATATAGTTGCTGAAAGTCTTGTGGTAGTCGAGATGGTCGCGAGTGATATTCGTGAAAAGTCCACCTACGAAATGCAGACCTCCGATTCGGTTTTGCACGATTGAATGTGAACTAACCTCCATGAATGCATATTCGCATCCGGCTTCAACCATTTGTGCAAGCAGTTGGTTGAGAGTGATAGGGTCGGGGGTTGTGTGTTCGGTTGGAATGGCCGTTCCGTCAATATAGTTGACAACTGTGGAAAGCAATCCACACTTATGACCCATGAAGCGGAACAAATTGTAGAGTGTAGTGGCAATTGTGGTCTTTCCGTTTGTGCCAGTAACACCCACAAGTTTCAGCTTTTCAGTAGGGTTGCCATAGAATGTGGTGGCAATCTGGCCAACCACTTGCTCGGTATTCTCTACCTGTATGTAGCAAACTTCCTCATTCAAGGATTCTGGAATGTCCTGACACAGAATTGCCTTTGCTCCGAGTTGGATAGCCTTATCTATATATGTATGTCCATCTGCTTGTGTACCTTTCACTGCAATGAACATGTGTCCATCTGCTATACGTCGGGAATCTATATTGACCCCTTGAATATCGCATTGTAATGAGCCTTTTATCTGTATAGGCTTTATGTCTTTTATTAATTGTTCAAGAATCATGGATGCTTGATTTTTTATGTAGTTTATTCTTGTTAGTTACCTTTTCTTTTGCCTATTCCAATGTGAGTTCTACGACCATTCCTTTTTGTACGTTTGTACCAGGAAGAACGCTTTGCCAATTGACTTTGCCCACTCCTTCAACTCTGGCTTTCATTCCTCTTCGTTCGATTTCGTATACTGCATCACGAAGTCCCATGCCTGTAAGGTCGGGCAGTTTGAAGAAGTCGGAATCATGAATGCTGAACTCTACTGCCTTGCCATTGGAATGGCTCGAACCGATTTCATTGTTTTCACAATTGCCACCCTTTGTTGGAATGTTGAGGTGGGCGAGCACCTTGTTAGCTGCAGAGATGTTTCCGCTCTTAACGTGTGGAACGAAAACGGAAAGAGAATCAGCAGCTCTGCTGAGGTCGGACGTTACTGCCTTTGCATATATTGTTTCTGCAATTTTCTTGAATACTGTTCCTGCGTGAAGACCACCGGATGCAGGTCCTGAACAAATACGGATAGCGACGATGCAAGTGTATTGAGGTTCGTCGGATGGGAAGTAACCACAGAAACTTACGAGGTGGCCGCCTCCTTTGTATCCTCCCTTGCCACCTACTTGGGCAGTTCCTGTCTTGCCGGAAACAAGGAAATACTTGCTCTTTGCAGGTTTTCCAACACCTTCCTTGTCGTTGACCACTCGCTTGAGGATGTCACGAATATCTTTTATTGTTTGAGGTTTGGCAATTTGTTCGCTCAAAACTACTGGAGGACATTCTCGTACAACCTCGCCATCCTTCTGAATTGTAGTGACGAATCTTGGTTGCATGAGTTTTCCGTTGTTGGCTATTGCGTTATAGAATGTAACGGTAGATATTGGAGGGATTTGTGTCTCATAACCGATTGACATCCAAGCGAGTGCTGTTTTCGACCAGTTGCTTCTGTCGGGCTTTGGCATACGGATTACAGGAACTGCAGAACCTACGAATGGCAGTTTGAGGTCCATTCCAATGCCAACTCGCCTCAAGCCTTCAACGAATTTTTCTGGCTTGTTGTGGTAGTGGTCGTCAATCAATCGGCTTACACCAATATTTGATGAGTGCATGAGTGTCTGTGCCACTGATTGCATTCTGTATCCACCTCTTGCCCAGTTGTGGTCTTTCATAGCCGAACCATGCATCATATAGATACCTCCGCATCCATCGACTTGGTCGTTCAGATTGATTTCGCCATCGTCAAGACCTACAAGAATTGATGCTGTCTTGAATGTTGAACCAGGTTCCATGAGTGCTGCAAGGGCAAAGTTGCGCGCTTCATAGAAGTTGCCATCATCATATCTGGAGAGGTTTACCATTGCCTTCACATCGCCTGTCTTGACATCCATCAGCACTACAACTCCCATATCGGCATCGTGTTGCTTCAATTCTTCGCGAAGTGCATTTTCGCAAATGTCTTGCATTGTGACGTCAATTGTGGTGACTATATCGTAACCGTTTACTGGTTCCTTATCAATGATGTTGAGCATTTGGTTGCGCACCTTTCTTCTATGAGAATATCCTGGAAGGCCTTTCAACAGAGAATCGTATGCAAGTTCAATGCCAGAACGGGCAGAATCCTTTGCTCCATACATATCTCCGAGAAGTCGCTTTGCCAATGAACCGAATGGTTTCTTGCGGTTGTTGCGTTCCTCAACAGAAAGTCCTACGAAATTCTTGCGTTTCTGATAGTCGCGGAAGAAAGGCAATGTGAGCATTTGCTTGTATTGCAGATAATCCAATACCTGATGAGGGCAGACTTCGTAATAACGCTTATGTTGGTTCCATCCGTTAGCAAGATGCTGTCGGTATTGCTCTGCTGTCATGTTTGGGCAAATGGCAGCAAGGCCATTGCATATTGTGTCGAGAACTGCCTTGTGGTATGCGCTCTTGCCAAGGAAGAGAGAATCTTTTTCGTTGTAGAAGGTTGAATCTTGATGACTGAAATTGTTATCGCGGGTTGCTTGGCGTGAAAGTGCCGACATGAAGTCAAGGTATACTTTATAGTCGGGGAGCGAGCTTGCAAGGAGTTGTCCGTCGGCAGAAAGGATGTTTCCGCGGTTTGGTTGTATCTCGATGCTGTCTTTTCCTTCTTCCGACTTTTTGAGAACTTCCCATTTGTCTTTCTCAAAGATCATTGTCTTGGCCATGAAAAAGATAATTCCGAGAATGGCTATTACTGCCATTACCAGAATGAATGCGAACTTGCCCGATATGTATTTCTTGTTGAACTTCATTTGCTTGATTTGGTGTGTAAGTGGTTGGTGTGACCTTGTTGCCTTGCAATTGTTTGCGGTTTATTCTCCTTCCTTTTGCTGTACCTTGAATGGAGGTGTGGTTGAATGGAGGAGGAGTGTGTCGCCGTTTTGCTTCAATGCCTCAACTATCTTGGATTGACGGCTTGCGTTGAGCAATTCGCTCTTGATTGTGAGAACCTTGTAGCGTTGTTCTGTGAGGTCGGCTTTTAGTTCTTCGATGAGGATTGCGTCTTGCTGACTTGCATAGCGGTTGCCGGTGTAGATGAGCATGAGTGCAACGATGAACATGAAGAAGATGACGTGGTTGAGAATCAGTTTGCTCTGCAGAATGTCGCCTCCGAGAATCGACTTGATGCTGATGTCGCCAAGGCTTTCTTCATCTTCGCTTTCTTCCTCATCAGTGAACTTCTTGATAGCTTCGATGGCCTCAGCTTTCTCGGCTTGGTATTGCTTTTCCTGTTCCGAGTTGGTGAGTTCCTCTTCTTTCTGGTCGATTATGTCTTTTTCTTCGTTCATTGGTCAACGTATTGTAGTTTATTCTTGTGATTCGATTTTTTCTGCCACTCTGAGTTTTGCACTTCTTGAGCGTGGGTTGCTTTCCTGTTCTTCGCTGGAAGGAAGTATTGGTCGGCGTGTAACGAGTTGGTAAGGAGTGCTGATTCGTCCGAAGAAGTCTTTTTCTTCTTTGCCTTGCAGATTGCCTGTCTTCATGATGTTTTTGACGAGACGGTCTTCGAGCGAATGGTAGGTGATTACAACGAGGCGACCTCCTGGGCGAAGAATCTGTGTGGCTTGTGTGAGCATTTGCTGCAAAGCCTGCATTTCGTGGTTCACTTCGATTCTCAATGCTTGGAACATTCGTGCAAGGTCTTTCTTTTCGTGCTCGCGGTTGATTTGAGATTGTGTGGCTGTAAGCAAGTCGCCGATTGTGTCGATTGAGTGTTGGTTTCTGGCTTTGACGATTGTGGCAGCCAATTGTCGGGCATTGTGCATTTCTCCATAGAGGTAGAAAATGTCGGCCAATTGCTCTTGTGTGTAGTTGTTGACAACGTGCTGAGCTGTAAATGTAGCTCTTTGGTTCATTCTCATATCGAGTGGAGCATCGCTTCTGAATGAGAATCCTCGTTCTGGAGTGTCGAAGTGGTGGGATGAAACGCCGAGGTCGGCCAAAATGCCGTCAATCTGTTCGTGTCCGTAGTAGCGAAGGAAATTGCTCAGGTAGCGGAAGTTTCCTCTTACGAATGTGAAACGAGGATCGTCGGTGATGATGTTTTGTTCGGCATCTGCATCTTGGTCGAAAGAGTAGAGATGAGCATTGCCTGTGAGGCGGCTGAGGATTTCTCGGCTGTGACCTCCACCTCCAAATGTGGTGTCGACGTAGATTCCATCTGGTTGGATGTTCATTGCGTCGATACTTTCATTCAACATTACTGGTGTGTGGTAGTTGCTCATTGTTACTTTTCGTTTTTTTGTGTTAACACTTTTTGTATGCGCCTTATGTGTGCGCGCGGGTGAGAAAATGAGAATTTTTGGCTTTCGCCTTTTGTTGGCCATACATCATTGGCTATGATAGCAATGGCTCTGGAAGGGGTTTGTGACCTCTTCCTAAATTATGTTTGGGGGCAAATCGGCCATCACTCGTTCCAAATCGTCGCCGAGTGTGTCGTCTGCGTTGAGGAGTTGCTCGCATTTTTGCTTGTCCCACACTTCAATGTGGTCGTCGACTGCGAGGAAACGGACTTCGGATGTGATTCCTGCGTATTGTAGTTTTCGCTTGCTGATGAGGAATCGTCCGTTGCTGTCGAGTTCTACAATCTCGGCATCGGCCAGGAAGCGTCGCCTTAATTGCTGATGCTTGCCGTTCCATCGATTGAGTCGTGCACTGAGCATGTCGAGCATTTGGTTCCATAGACTTTCCGGATACAGCTCGAGGCAAGGCTGGAAAAGGTCTGCTCGCAGTATGAGCCGTTGCTCAGCTGCGGTTTCGATTTCCTTCCTAAAAGGTGCAGGTAGGAAAACTCTTCCTTTGGCATCCGTTTTTGCTATGTAGTCGCCTATGAAACGCATCAATCCTTACTGTTTTGAATTTTCGTTTGCAAAGATAATAAAAAATTCTCCACATTCCACCACATTTCCCCACTTTTTTATATTTTTAATGTGTTTTTTTGGTTTTTCGGTGGTTTTTGGGTGGCAAACAAGGCAAAAATGGATTGCATCAAAATATCGTGTTGCCCGAAAAGCTGAAAATCACGAATGGAAAGGGTTGATTTCATGCTTCAAGTCGAGGGAGTTTGAGAAATGGAAATTTTTTGTTGTTTTTACCAGGAAAAATTGGCTGCGTTTTCTCTATTATTTTCTGTGGAATTTGGAGGTGAAAAACTTATAAACAAGCAAAGTTTTTTTATTGTAATTATGAAATATTTACCTTTGGTAAAGGTATGAAATGCAAGTGGAAAATCGTCTGGAATTTGTCATTCGTTTGTTGCTAAAAAAGTTTAGCTGTTCGGAGGGCAATTTCTCGCGAAACTCGAGGTCATTTCTCGCGAAACTCAGGGTCATTTCTCGCGAGGTTTTTTCTGGAGGTTATAAAGTCGTTTTTTCCACATTATTATTTTATTGCACGCGTAGTATGTGCGCGAGGGTTCTTGCCTCGGAAATCATAATTTTTGGGCTTGAATAAAGAAAATGTCAATAAAAATTTGTTCAGTATAAAAACATTTTATATCTTTGCACACTGTAAACAATTATTTTTATCGTAATATGAAAAAGTATTTTAGCACATTAGCAGTTGCAGCAGCATTGGTTTTTGCTGTTCCTGCACAGGCTCAGCTCCAGTTCGGACTTAAGGCCGGTCTTAATGTTTCAAAGATGAAGTTAGACAAGGACGTTGTCGATGCCAACAACCGTACAGGTTTCTTCGTAGGTCCAATGGCAGAGTTCACATTGCCAATCGTAGGTCTTGGAATGGATGCAGCTCTCCTTTACGACCAGAAGGGCGTTGAAATGGAGGCAGAAGGCGTGAAGGTCAATGACAAGCTTCATTATATCGACCTTCCAATCAACCTCAAGTATTCTGTAGGTCTTGGAAGTCTTGCAAGTGCATTCCTTGCTACAGGTCCTCAGTTCTCATTCAATGTAGGTGGAAAGAAGATTTTCAAGGAACAGTATGAATTGAAGACATCTGAATTCAGTTGGAATATCGGTGTAGGCGCTAAGTTGGTGAAGCACCTTCAGGTAGCTTACAACTACAACATCGGTCTTGGTGCAACAGCAGATGTAAACGAAGGAACTGCTGCAAGTGCATTGTGGAAGGCAGCAACTGGCAAGTTGAAGAACAACACTCACCAGATTTCAGTTGCTTACATGTTCTAAAAGCCTCTCCGTCATTACTAACAAGATACAAATAAAGATTTAAGAAAAATAGTTTTGGGCATAATAATCCAAATGCCCTTTTACAAATAAAGAATAAATGATTTGCCCTTCTCGAGAGAGAGGGGCTAATTTTCCTAAATAAGTCGTTCTCACTTCAAGCAAAACCAATGAAATTCGCCGATATAATATTGCCATTGCCCCTCAACGACCACTACACTTACAGTGTACCACAGTCGATGGAGCAGACCCTACAAGTAGGTTGCAGGGTCAAGGTTTCGTTTGGCAAAAACATGAAATATATCGGCATTGTGGAAAACATACATTCCACAAAACCAGATGATTACGCCGTGAAGGATATTTTTCAGCAACTCGACCTTCAACCCGTCGTAACTCCAAATCAATTGAAGTTCTGGACTTGGATTTCGCAATATTATATTTGTCCTCTCGGCGAAGTATATAATGCCGCATTGCCAGCCGGACTCAAAGGCGAAGACTATAAGCCAAAGACAGAGACGAGAGTGGCACTTGCAAGCCATCTTGAGCCAGGGAAGGAAGAGATTGTGAGTAATTTCCTGAAGCGTTCGCAGAAGCAAAAAGTGTTGTTCGACACTTATCTCGAAATGGCAGGTTTCGGTCGCTTCGACGAACTGAAGCCAGTGGCAAAAACCGAACTGCTTCGCATTACATCCTCGTCGTCGGCAGCCTTCAATGAATTGGTGAAGAAAAAGATTTTCACGACTTATGAATTTGAGGTTGGACGACTCGACAATTGCCAATACGAAACCCAACCTTTGCACAAGTTGTCGAAGGTGCAGCAAACGGCATTTGATGAAATTCAAACCACTTTCCAAACGAAAGATGTAACCCTTCTTCATGGAGTCACTTCGAGCGGAAAGACCGAGATTTATATTCATCTCATCAAGGAAGCAATCAGCCAGGGCAAGCAAGTGCTTTATCTCTTGCCCGAAATTGCCTTGACCACACAGATTACCCAGCGTCTTCGCAACATTTTCGGCAACGAAATGGGGGTGTACCACTCAAAATTCAGCGATGCAGAAAGAGTGGAAGTGTATCAACGCCAACTCTCAGGAAATCCATACAAACTCATTCTCGGTGTTCGTTCATCCGTTTTCCTGCCATTCATGGATTTGGGCCTCGTGATTATAGATGAGGAACACGAAACTTCCTACAAACAGCAAGATCCGGCACCAAGATATCATGCCCGAAGCGGAGCCATAATGCTGGCAAAGCAATATGGAGCCAAAACCCTTCTTGGAACGGCCACTCCAAGTTTGGAAACCTATAGTATGGCTCATTCTGGCAAGTATGGTTATGTGGCTCTCACTCAAAGGTATAAAGACATACAACTCCCAGAAATAGAGGTAGTTGATATCAAGCGATTGAAATTCCAAAAGCGTATGAAAGGAGTGTTTTCTCCTGTTCTTTTGGATGCAATCGGCAATGCTTTGGAAAAAGGAGAACAGGCAATATTGTTCCAAAACCGAAGGGGCTATTCCAACTTCATACAGTGTAAGACCTGTGGATGGGTGCCTCGATGCGAACATTGTGATGTCAGCCTTACCTACCACAAGTCGAAGTCGGCTGCAGTACCAGCCACACTTGTCTGCCACTATTGTGGAAAAGTTTATCAGTTGCCGTCAAAATGTCCCGCTTGTGAGGAAGAGCATTTTATTGATATTGGCGTCGGAACCGAGAAGGTGGAAGATCAAATCAAAAAGCATTTCCCATTTGCCCGAACCATCCGTATGGATATTGACACTGCTCATACCCGCACAGCTTATGAGCAGATAATCAGCGACTTTTCCGCACATAAGTACGACATTCTCATTGGTACCCAAATGGTGTCGAAAGGACTTGATTTTGACAATGTGAGTGTTGTAGGAATTCTCGATGCAGATACAATGCTCAATATTCCCGATTTCCGCAGTCACGAACGCACTTTCCAAGTGATTGCCCAAGTGGCTGGCAGAGCGGGAAGAAAGAATCATAAGGGGAAAGTCGTCTTGCAAACCCGAAGTGTTGATGCAGAGGTGATTCCGCAAGTTGTGGAAAACGATTATCCAACAATGTTTGCATCGCAGATGGAAGAGCGAAAACTCTTCAAATATCCACCTTTCCATCGTCTCATCTGCGTTTACCTCCGTCATCGTGATGCAGGCCGACTCGAAATCCTTGCATCGGATATGGCTCGAATGCTCCGCCAACCGTTTGGTGAAAGGGTTCTTGGCCCCGACCGCCCTCCAGTTTCGAGGGTGCAGTCGATGTACATTCGCAAAATCATAATAAAGATGGAGAAAAATGCCTCTCCATCGCGCATTCGAACTATCTTGAGGTCGGTTCAGCAACAACTCATGCAGCAACCAAGTGCCAATGGCTTGCAAGTGTATTATGATGTTGACCCAATGTAGTGAAATTCAGTTTTTGAACTATTGTTCAAGTATCAATCCAATACTTTTGACATTCATTTTGTAAGGCTTTCCGACAAAAACTTCAACTTTCTTTGGCTATTTAGGCAAAAAGCAGTATTTTTGCAACCAAATTTATAAAGAAAGAATCAGTAACACGATGAAAGTACTTAAATTTGGCGGAACATCCGTAGGTTCCGCAGAAAGCATTCTCAATGTAAAGAAAATTGTTGAAGCACAGGAAGAACCAGTTGTAGTGGTTGTTTCGGCTTTGGGTGGAATTACCGACGAACTTATTCACACATCTCATCTCGCATTGGCAGGCGACGAATCATACATCGCTGCCTATGAAATGATTGTGGGTCGTCATCATGATATAATCAATTCGACAATAACCGATGCTACCAAGAAGGCAGCATTGAATCAAGAGGTTGATGCACTTCTCAGCGACCTGAAGAGCATTTACCAAGGTGTGTTCCTCATTCGCGACCTTTCAGAAAAGACTCTCAATGCAATTGTAAGCTATGGAGAGCGCATTTCATCACGAATCGTTGCTACATTGATTGATGGAGCAGTTTGGCGTGATGCCCTTACATTCATCAAGACTGAGAAGAAGTTGGGCAAGAACTTGCTCGAATCTGATCTTACCACAAAACTCGTACAAGATGCCTTCAGCGAAGAAGCAAAGGTGGCACTTGTACCAGGTTTCATTTCTTCTGATGCCCATACAGGTGAAATAACAAATCTCGGCAGAGGTGGTTCCGACTATACAGCAAGTATCATTGCAGCATCTCTCGATGCGAGTGTACTTGAAATATGGACAGATGTTGATGGTTTCATGACAGCCGATCCAAAGGTTATCAACACAGCTTATCCAATCGAACGCCTTAGCTATGTTGAAGCAATGGAACTTTGCAACTTCGGTGCAAAGGTTGTTTATCCACCAACAATCTATCCTGTCTGCATAAAGAATATCCCAATTCTCATAAAGAACACTTTCCATCCAGAGGTAAAGGGAACAATCATCGAACTCGAAAACAACGATGAATCACGTGCCATCAAGGGTATCAGTTCAATCAATGATACAAGCCTTATCACGGTGGCAGGTCTTTCGATGGTAGGTGTGATTGGTGTCAACCGTAGAATCTTCACTGCTTTGGCAGAAAACCAAATCAGTGTGTTCATGGTCAGTCAGGCTTCATCAGAGAACAGTACTTCAATTGGTGTGAGAAACGAAGATGCTGAACTTGCATGCCAAGTTTTGAACGAAGAGTTTGAGAAGGAAATCCAGATGGGTGCGATGTTCAAGATGAAGGTAGAGAAGAATCTCGCTACAGTGGCTGTTGTAGGTGAAAACATGAAGCACACACCAGGTATTGCAGGTAAGTTGTTCGGTACGCTTGGCCGCAATGGTATCAGTGTGATTGCCTGTGCTCAGGGAGCTTCCGAAACCAATATCTCGTTTGTTGTCGAAAGCAAGTATCTCCGCAAGTCGCTTAATGTAATCCACGATAGTTTCTTCCTTTCAGAGTATCAGGTTCTCAATCTCTTCATTTGTGGAGTCGGAACTGTTGGTGGAAGTCTTATCCAGCAGATTGCGAGTCAGCGTGAGAAACTTATGAAGGAGCGCAACCTCATGCTTAATGTTGTGGGAATTGCAAGCAGCAAGAAGGCAATTTTCAACCGTGAAGGCATCGACCTCGCTAATTATCGCGAACTTCTCAATATGAGCGAACCAAGCAGTATTTCTCGCCTGAAGGATGAGGTCATCGGAATGAACATATTCAATTCTGTATTTGTGGATTGCACAGCCAGTCAGGATGTTGCAGCTCTCTATAACGATTTCTTCGAGCATAGTATTTCTGTTGTGGCAGCAAACAAGATTGCCGCTTCATCTGATTATGCAAATTATGCCCTTCTGAAGAAAACTGCCCGCAGAAGAAATGTCAAGTTCCTCTTCGAAACGAATGTAGGTGCCGGACTTCCTGTCATTAATACCATTAACGACCTTATCAACAGTGGTGACAAGATTTTGAAGATTGAGGCAGTGCTCAGTGGCACACTCAACTTCATATTCAATACAATCAGTGCTGAAGTTCCTTTCAGTGAAACGGTTCGCCGTGCAAAGGAAGAAGGCTATTCAGAACCCGATCCACGAATCGACCTCAGTGGAAAGGATGTTATCCGTAAGCTTGTTATCCTCTCACGTGAGGCTGGATACAACCTCAATCAGGATGATGTCGAGAAGCATCTGTTCGTGCCAAACGAATTCTTCGAAGGATCGCTTGAGGACTTTTGGAAGAATCTCCCATCACTCGATGCCGATTTCGAGGCAAAGCGCAAGGTTCTCGAGGCCAACAACAAGCATTGGCGTTTTGTTGCCCGACTCGAAGAAGGTAATGGTACGGTATCGCTTATGGAAGTTGATTCCCACCATCCATTCTATGGACTTGAAGGCTCCAACAATATCATCCTTATCACAACAGAACGCTATCACGACTATCCAATGCTCATTCAGGGATATGGAGCAGGAGCGAGCGTGACTGCAGCAGGTGTGTTTGCTGATATTATGAGTATTGCTAATATTTAGTACCTTCAGGATTTTTTTCAGATGAAACATATAATCATACTTGGCGATGGAATGGCCGACCACCATGTTGAACGACTTGGGGGAAAGACACTCCTGCAATACGCCAATACTCCAAATATGGACCTTCTTGCCCGCATGGGCCGAACTGGTTTGCTCAAGACCGTTCCTGAAGGTTTCCAGCCAGGAAGTGAAGTGGCCAACACATCAATTCTTGGATACGACCTCAACGAAGTGTATGAGGGCCGTGGACCTCTCGAAGCAGCAAGTATAGGTTATGAGATGCAGCCAGGCGATATGGCCATGCGTTGCAATATCATTGCCATTGAGAATGGTGTCATCAAGAATCATCATGGCAACCACATGACCACCGAACGAGGAACAGAACTTATCCACTTGCTCGATGAGAAACTGGGTAATGAAAGTGTGAAGTTCATTCCTGGCATTCAATACCGTCATTTGTTGGTGATAAAGGGTGGTAATAAGAATATAGTATGCTATCCGCCTCACGACCATCCAAACGAGGTTTGGCGAGATATGCTGCCAAACGACGAACTGCTCACCGACCTCATCCTCCATTCTCAGGAAATTCTTCCCGAAGGCCTTACCATCTGGCCATGGAGCCCAGGCAACCGTCCTTCCATGGTTCCACTGTCAGTCACATATCCACAGATTCGCAAGGGTTCGGTCATTTCTGCAGTCGACCTAATTCGGGGAATTGGCCACTATGCCGGACTTCGAATCATCAATGTAGAGGGTGCCACCGGTTTGGCCGATACCAATTATGAAGGCAAGGCCCAGTCGGCAATCGAGGCATTGAAGGGTGGTGATGATTTCCTTTTCCTTCATGTGGAGGCAAGCGACGAAGCCGGTCATGATGGTGATTTGGATTTGAAACTCCAGACAATCGAAAACCTCGACCGCCGGTTGATTGGTCCGATTTATGAGGCATTCAGGGATGAAGACATTGCCATTGCCGTTCTTCCCGACCATCCTACACCAGTGGAACTTCGCACACATGTTGGCGAACCCGTACCTTTCCTCATTTGGTATAAGGGCATAGAGGCAGATGATGTGAAGCAGTTTGATGAAGACAGTTGCAGCCATGGAGTGTATGGTATGCTTCAAGGAGATGAATTCATAAAAGAGTTTATTGGATAATACAATTAGGAATTTATTAAAAAAACATACAGGATATGCAGTTTTACAGCACTAACGGAAAAGCTCCTATGGCCGATTTGAGAAAGGCCGTAGTAAAGGGTTTGGCAGAAGATAAGGGCCTTTATATGCCACAGGAAATAAAGACTCTCCCAAAGGCATTCTTCGACAACATTCAGGACATGTCGTTCCGCGATATCGCCTACAATGTGGCAAGTGCCTTCTTTGGAGAGGATGTTGATGGCGATGCTCTCTACGACATTGTAGCCGACACCCTCAGTTTCGATTGTCCAGTCGTGAAGGTCAACGACAATATCTATTCACTCGAACTTTTCCATGGTCCTACACTCGCATTCAAGGATGTGGGAGCTCGGTTTATGGCTCGTTTGCTCAGATATTTCCTTTGCAGTCAGAATGCCGACAAGGAGCAGACAGTGAATGTCCTTGTAGCCACTTCGGGTGATACGGGCAGTGCTGTAGCCAATGGTTTCCTTGGAGTTGATGGCATTCATGTGTATGTCTTGTATCCAAAGGGAAAGGTAAGTCCTATTCAGGAGTGCCAGTTCACCACACTCGGACAGAATATCACAGCCATTGAAGTTGATGGAGTTTTCGATGATTGCCAGGCACTTGTGAAGTCGGCATTCATGGATGAAGATCTCAACAAGGCCCTTCGCCTTACATCGGCCAACAGCATCAATGTGGCTCGTTTCCTTCCACAGGCATTCTACTATTTCAATGCCTATGCTCAGATGAAGAAGAAAGGATTGGCCGACAATTTGGTCGTATGTGTTCCTTCAGGTAATTTCGGCAATATATGTGCCGGTTTGTTCGCAAAGCGAATGGGCCTGCCAATCAAGCGATTCATAGCCGCCAACAATGCCAACAGCGTGTTCTACGAGTTCCTTCAGACAGGCGAATATCTTCCACGTCCATCCGTTCAGACAATTGCCAATGCAATGGATGTAGGCGACCCAAGCAACTTTGCCCGCATCTTCGACCTCTACGGACATTCACATGCCGCAATCGTGAAGGACATCAGTGGTACTACATTCTCCGACGAGCAAATTGCCGAAACCATAAACGATGTATTCTCCCACACCGGTTATCTTTGCGACCCTCATGGAGCATGTGGCTACAGAGCACTCGAAGAAGGACTCGATGCCGATGAGGTAGGCGTATTCCTCGAAACTGCTCATCCTGCAAAGTTCAAGCAAACAGTGGATGCAATCATCGAAGGCGATGTAGAGATTCCAGCACCTCTTGCAGCATTTATGCAGGGAAAGAAGGAAAGTGTGCCAATGTCGAAAGACTTTGCAGATTTCAAGCAATTCCTGCTCAAAGCATAAATAGTGTAGAGTTTAGAGTGTAGAGATTGCGGATAACCGAATAATTCTCCATTCTCCATTATACATTCTGCATTAAAAAACAAACTGATGATCAAAGCAATATTCCTCGATATAGATGGGACACTTGTGTCGTTCAACACCCACAAAGTGCCCGAATCAGCCATTGAGGCATTGCACGCAGTCAGGAGATTAGGAGTCAAGGTCATTATAGCCACAGGTCGCCCCCGTCCGTTTGTCGACAATCTCGGAAGGTTGGAATATGATGGCCTTATGACCGTCAACGGAGCCAGCATCCGAATGGCCGACGGCAGTGTCATTGCCCACAATCCCATTCCACGCGCAGATCTCGACCGTTTGATAGCCTACTATCACGCCCATCCGTTCCCAATAGCATTTGCCACCGACGACGAGACATTCATTACCGACACATCCCCCGAATCCGTCCACATACTCCAGTTGCTCAATCTCCCTTGTCCTCCCGTTCGCCCCATCGAATCGTGCCTCGAGATGGACGTGATGCAGATAATCGCATTCTTCACTCCAGAGCAGGAAACATATATCATGCAGAATGTGCTGCATGGATGCAGTGCCCAACGTTGGCACAGCTATTTCGCCGATGTGATATGTGCCGGCAATGACAAGGCCCACGGAATAGATGTAGTCGCCCAGCATTATGGAATCGACCTATCCGAAGTGATGGCTTTCGGCGATGGAGGCAACGACCTCACGATGCTTCGTCATGTGGGATATGGAATAGCGATGGGCAATGCCCGCGAGGCAGTAAAGGAAGCAGCACGATATGTCACCAAATCAGTGGATGAAAATGGCATTGCAGAGGCATTAAAGCAGTTTTTCCCCATATAATTGCATTTTTTTTAGCAGAAAATTGCAAAAAGTTTTGGTAGTACGAAAAAAATGTCTACCTTTGCACCCGCAAAACCAAAATGGTGCCTTAGCTCAGTTGGTAGAGCAAAGGACTGAAAATCCTTGTGTCCCCGGTTCGATTCCTGGAGGTACCACACGAAAGCCGCTTACAAGAGCGGCTTTTTTGTTTGCTCATGGTTCCAAGAAGATTTGCTGATTACACGAATACTTTTTCTTATCCTTATAAAAAAGAATTTTTCCAAAAACTGACAGGCTGACAAGTTTTTGCAAAAATAAGATTTTGCAAGGCTTTTCATAACTAATATCTCATAACTAATATCTAATATCTGATAACTAATATCTTTACGAAAAACATTATGGTTCGCGAGGCAATTGTTATAGAGAAATGACCTCATTTCTATAGGTTCTCGACCTCATTTCTCTATAGAAATTACCCCAAACATCGCGGTTCATAACCTCTCGAAACGCGAACAATTCTACATCCATATATGCAACAAAGTTGTAAATACCCCACATTATTAATAAAAAATATAGGTGATGTTATCAAATAAGTTGTTGGTTAAGGTTATCGTTATCGTTTTTATTACTATCTTTGTACACTGAAATCAATATCAAAATAAATAATCAAACAAAACAATGAAAAAGATTATTTTAATCTTCGCAGCTGTGTGCTGCATCATGGTGGCTAATGCCCAGGAGTTTACTGAGAACGGCATCAAATACAATGTGACCTTTGATGATGACGTAGAGGTTATTGCGAATGGATATTCAGGTGCTGTCGCGATTCCTGCTATAGTAGTCAATGAAGGAGTGACTTATCGTGTAACGAGAATTGGATTAGAGGCATTCAAATATTGTGGAGATTTGACATCAATTACCCTTCCAGAAGGTTTGGAAAGTATCGGAGATAATGCATTCTATAGTTGCGGAAGTCTGACATCAATCACCATTCCAAGCACCGTTAAAAGTATTGGATTCGGGGCATTCTCTTTTTGTGAAGATTTGACATCAATTACCCTCCACGAAGGTTTGGAAAGTATCGGAGATAATGCATTTGCAAGTTGCTACGGCTTGACATCAATCACCATTCCAAGCACCGTTAAAAGTATTGGATACGGGGCATTCTGTTATTGTGAAGATTTGACATCAGTCACCCTTCCAGAAGGTTTGGAGAATATTGGGGGAGATGCATTCTATAGTTGCGAAAGTCTGACATCAATCACCATTCCTAGTAGCGTGACGAGTATTGGAGGTAATCCGTTCGGCGGTTGTTCGTCATTGGCCTCCATTAATGTAGCTGAAGGCAACACCGTTTACGACAGCCGCAATAACTGCAATGCCATAATCGAGACGGCTACCAGAACACTCTTGTCTGGATGTTTCACCACAGTCATCCCTTCATCGGTAACGACTATCGGTAGGTTTGCGTTTTACAATATTGCTAACCTGACATCAATCACGATTCCAAACAGCGTTACAAGCATCGGAGAACGCGCATTCGCGAATTGCAAAAATTTAAAATCAATCACTCTTCCAGAATGTTTGGATAGAATTGGAGACTATTTATTCTATGAATGCGAAAGCTTGACATCAATCACCCTTCCAGAAGGTTTAAAAAGTATAGGAAACGGTGCATTCGAAGATTGCTACGAGTTGGCATCAATCACCATTCCAAGCAAGGTGACTGAAATTGGAGAGTGTGCATTCTATGATTGCAGAAGCCTGGAATCAATCACCATTCCAAGCAGCGTTACTGAAATTGGAGACAAAGTATTCTATAACTGTGTGTCATTGTCGTCTATCAGTGTAGCTGAAGGCAACACCGTTTACGACAGCCGCAATAACTGCAATGCCATAATCGAGACGGCAACCAACACACTCTTATTTGGTTGTAAGAATACAGTCATCCCTTCATCGGTAACAGCAATTGGTGAATATGCGTTTT
>JAKSJD010000020.1 GCA_024398435.1 Bacteroidaceae bacterium
TGTCAGATTTTTCACTTATCTTAGTGTTGCAATTAGAAAACAAGCGAAAATCGTAACAAGGCATGGCAAAGGTACAAATAAAATCTGAAAAACTCACACCTTTTGGAGGAATTTTTTCAATCATGGAGAAATTTGACTCCATGCTTTCACCCGTTATCGACTCAACACTGGGTCAGAGATGCAGCAGTATCTTCGGATATCAGTTCAGCGAGATAGTCCGTTCGCTGATGAGCGTTTATTTCTGTGGCGGCTCATGCGTGGAAGATGTAACGTCACAACTGATGCGCCATCTCTCGTATCATCCTACCCTTCGTACATGCAGCTCTGATACCATCCTCAGAGCCATCAAGGAACTGACACAGGAAAACATCTCCTATACTTCCGACCAAGGCAAGACCTATGATTTCAATACTGCAGACAAACTCAACACATTGCTTATAAACGCTTTGGTTTCTACAGGCGAGTTGAAGGAAATTGAGGAATACGATGTTGACTTTGACCATCAGTTCCTTGAAACGGAGAAGTATGATGCAAAACCGACCTACAAAAAGTTCCTCGGCTACAGGCCTGGCGTATATGTTATCGGTGACAAGATAGTCTATATCGAGAACAGCGATGGTAACACGAATGTGCGTTTTCATCAGGCAGACACCCATAAGAGATTCTTCGCTCTTCTGGAATCCCAGAACATCCGTGTAAATCGCTTCAGGGCAGACTGCGGTTCCTGCTCGAAGGAAATCGTCAGTGAGATAGAGAAGCATTGCAAACATTTCTACATCCGTGCCAACCGATGCAGTTCGCTCTACAATGACATCTTTGCTCTGAGAGGATGGAAGACGGAGGAGATTAACGGCATCCAGTTCGAACTCAATTCCATTCTCGTTGAGAAATGGGAAGGCAAGTGCTATCGTCTTGTCATCCAGAGACAAAGACGCAACAGTGGCGACCTTGACCTGTGGGAAGGCGAATACACTTACCGTTGTATTCTGACCAACGATTACAAGTCATCGACAAGGGACATTGTTGAATTCTACAATCTGCGTGGCGGCAAGGAACGTATCTTTGACGACATGAACAACGGATTCGGTTGGAGCAGGCTCCCCAAGTCATTCATGGCGGAGAATACTGTCTTTCTTCTGCTTACTGCATTGATACACAATTTCTACAAGACCATCATGAGCAGGCTTGACACCAAGGCTTTCGGGCTCAAGGAAACGAGTCGCATAAAGGCTTTTGTCTTCAGCTTCATCTCCGTACCTGCCAAGTGGATCATGACAGCAAGGCAATACGTGCTGAATATCTATACAGAAAACCGGGCTTATGCAAGACCTTTCAAAACAGAATTCGGATAAGAATCCTTTCTTTCCGGTTAGAATCTGCGTATTACCTCAAGTCGCATCGTGGGGTAAGGGGATGGTGGCTACATATTGATGTTGTGCTGTTGCTTTTTACTGAAAGCTGCTACTAACGACTCATAAATCTACCCTTAATCGTGTATTGGATGATAGTTGCGGATTTTAGGGTTTGCAAATATATTCTGCAACATTGGTGTTTTACGAGGAATGACAGAAGTCTATATCTCGATATTTTTGCCGTAAAAAACTTTTTAACACCATGTTCGGTGCTCAAACAAACCAAAGTTCATCATATTCTATGAAAAAGTACGTATTATAGGCAATAAAATGACAGATTACAAAGGATTAAAAGACAAAATTGCTGTCAAAGAAATAAATTTTGTCGTATTTATACACATTTAATGCGATAATTTGACGGAAACAAAATAAATACATTATCTTTGCAACTGAATTATTAAGGAAAATTATACAACATTATGCTATTATCAGCTAAGTTTGAAAATATATATTCGTTCAACGAGGAGACACGCATCTTGTTTACAGCATGCAAGAGCGACCAATTGCCGTTGCAAGTATCGCGTGCGGAGAAACGGGATGACATATCCGTGCTACGCATGGGATTGGTTTATGGTGCCAATGCTTCGGGTAAGTCGAACATCATAAAATGCTTGGCGATTATCAAGGAATTTGCACTTAATGGTTGGAGCAACCGCAAGTACAACTACTTCAAGATGACGGACACTCCACAGGAGCGTTCGAGCATCGAACTGGAGTTCAAAGTGGACGGTCAGTTCTTTGCTTATGGTATTGCCTTCTCTAAAGGTGGTTTGCTGGAGGAATGGCTGTATAAGACTGGTAGTCGTACTGATGCCATGATTTTTGAGCGCAAGCGTAATGGTGAAGCTTGGGAAAATACCATTGCGCCACAGTTCATGAAGGGAGAGGACGGACAGTTCTTGAAGTTCCTGATTGATGGCACACCAACAAAGGGCACTTTCCTGAGTGAGTACATCAAGCGTAACGGAAAGGGCATTGATGTTATCAAGTCGGCACGCAAGTGGTTCGAGAATCTGAATATCATCTTCCCGGATACACATAGGACGGATTTTCCATTCCGAGTTGTGAATGATACTCAGTTCAGAACAGTGATGCGTGAATTGCTCAAATATTTCGGCACTGGCATCTCTGACCTTCGTCGCGTGGAGTCTAAATCCGAAGAACTTGGTATTCCAGACGAGGTTAGACAGAAGATTGAAGAGAGTCTTGAAGGCAAGGATGAAAAGATGGGTGTCGTGATTCATAGCGAGAGCCGCTTCATCTTTGCAGAAAAGGATGAGTCGAAGAACTTGAAGTGGTACGAATTGAAAACAATCCACAAGACAGAAGGAAGCAACTCAGACTACGTATTCGAAATGTTTGAGGAGTCTGACGGAACGTCCCGTCTGTTCGATTTCATTCCAATGCTCATAGACATGCGTGTCAACGATGCTGTCTATGTGATTGATGAAATCGATAGAAGTCTGCATCCGATGCTGACATTGAAATTGTTGGAGATGTACAATAGTCTGCTCAGAAGCGATTCTCAAATGCAGCTGATTTGCACAACTCACGAGTCCAATCTGCTTTCTACTGCTCCTATCCGTCAGGACGAAGTATGGTTCGTGGAGAAAGACAAAAAAGGAGAAAGCCATTTGTCTTCGCTCTGCGAGTACAAGCCGAGGGAGAATGTGCAGAAGGGCTATCTGAATGGCCGATACGGAGCAATTCCGTTCTTTGGCGAACTGAATAATATTCATTGGGACGATGCGAAGCAGGAATAGTTTGATGCGTGAGCGGCAAGAGGCATTCCGTGACGCTCGCCTAATAGTGATTGCCTCCGAGGGCAAGGACACGGAGCGGATATATTTCAAGGCATTAGCCAAGGAATACACCAATCCTCGTGTGCATGTACATATCTTGGCACGAAGTGAAGCCGAGCAGAACAACTCCAGTCCTGAACACGTTTTGAAGCTGTTGAACGACTACAAGGAACAATATGCTCTGGAAGCCGACGATGAACTCTGGCTTGTAATCGACAAAGACCGCTGGACAGAGGCGATGCTATCTCGTGTGGCAACAGAATGTGCGCAAGATGAATACATGCACATGGCTTTGAGTAACCCTTGCATCGAACTTTGGTTGCTTTTGCATCTGGTCGATGTCACATCTTTGTCTCCCGAAGAGCAACAACTATGGTTGGAGAACCACCGAAATTCGAGGAGGACAGACCCATATCTAAAGATGCGATTGCGTCAAGAGATGGGTTCTTACCATGAAGCTGCATACGATGCCCAAATGCTGATTGTCCATGTAGAAGAAGCGATAGAACGATCAAAAGCGTTGGACAAGAATCCAGCCGACCGTTGGCCGCAGACTCTCGGAACACGAGTGTATCTGTTGGCTGAGAGTGTGATGAATAGAAAGTAAGGTCTTATTCGGGACTTAGAAGGCAGAACTATATTCTGAAAAGCAATAAAAATACTTTGAATTATAACAGATAA
>JAKSJD010000021.1 GCA_024398435.1 Bacteroidaceae bacterium
AAATAAAAGATGCAGATACTACTTGCTAATGCCAAAATAATGAACGATTGCTCTGAGGTTATTCCTTTGACGGCACCAAAGTTTCAATCTATTGCCAACGAACTGGCAGCAGAACCAGATAACTGATCCTGAAGAACTGAAGGCATTCAGTTACGAGGGTTTTGAATACAATCCTAATTTAGGAGAAGAACTGTACCCACACTTTGTAAGAGAATTATAAACAACTAAATACAAAACAATTATGAATATCGGTGACAGAATACCAGAGGTGCTTGGCATTGACCAACACGGAAATGAGATAAAGTCAAGTGATTATCGTGGACGCAAGATCGTGCTCTACACTTATCCGAAGGCAAACACAAGCGGTTGTACAGCTGAAGCGTGTTCGCTACAGGCACATAAGCAGGAATTGGCAGAGCTTGGCTATGAGATTATCGGGGTGAGCAAGGACAAGCAGGAGTTGCAGAAGAAATTTGCTGATGCACAAGGCTTGGAGTTCCCACTTATTGCTGATACAAGTACAGAACTTCTCCAGACGCTTGGTGCATGGGGTGAAAAGGTTGCGTGTGGTCGCAGAACCATTGGCACACTACGTACCACCTACCTTGTCAATGAGGAAGGAATCATTGAACGAATCTTCACTCCAAAGGAAATCAAGACAAAGATTCATGCAGAGCAGATACTGAATGTAATCAAATAACAACATGATAAAGATAGCAATACCAACCAGAGATAATGTCGTTGATGACCATTTCGGACATTGCGACCACTATACTGTTTTCACCATTGATGACGAAAAGAATGTCATCAATTCAGAGCGTCTCGACTCACCACAAGGATGCGGATGTAAATCTAACATTGCTTCGGTAATGCAGGAGATGGGAATCACCATCATGCTTGCCGGCAACATGGGCATGGGAGCATTCAACAAACTCACGATGCACGGCATAAGTGTTGTACGTGGTTGTCATGGCAACATAGAAGAAGTCTTGAAGTCATACCTTGATGGCTCAATAGCAGATTCTGCAGAGTCATGCAGCCACCATGATTGCGGTGATCATGAGGAAAAGCCTGTATTTATCATCCCAGATATGTGGTAAAACAACTACTGAATAAAGAAGAAAACAATGAGAAAAGAAAGCAGACAAATGAGCGCTGAATGGGCGCTTGAGGTGCTGGACAAAGCTCCATACATAACAGTCAGCATGGCTGACGACGAGGGAATGCCATACGGTTTGCCTTTGTCATTAGTACGTACTGACGAGAAGACATTCTACTTCCACTGTGCATTGGAGGGAAAGAAGCTTGACATACTGAGCAAGACCCCTCGCGTATGTCTGAGTGCCGTCACCAAGTGTAAGCCTACAGTAGGGCCTAAGGACGGTAGTTTCACGCTTGAGTTCAAGTCGGCCATAGCATTCGGAACAGCAGAAATTGTAGAGGATGACACCGAGAAGATTGCCGCCCTACGCGCCATCTGCGAGCGTTTTCTCCCACACCACATGGATGCCTTCGATGCATCCATTGCACGAAGCCTTGGAAGAACTGCTGTCGTTCGCATTACATTGACCGAACCACCTGTAGGCAAACGCAAGCAGTATGACAAGGAAGGCGAAGAAATGAAGGCTGCGATTAAGTGACAGCAGAGTGGAGCTTGCTCCGACTATGCCGAACATGAGCAGGCTCGACCGAAGGTCAAATATGGCAGAATGGAATAGAATTAAAATAGCAAAGTATAAAGTAACTTAAACATAGAGTAGAAACAGTAAACTTCCTCCCTCAAAAGCCGTCAAAATAAGAAAACGTAAATATAAAAAAGATAAAGACAATGAAAAAGTTTTTTTGGTTAATCCTCGTTCAATGCGGCTTTGTCTTAAATCTCCAGGCACAGCGTTCTCCGGTCGTAGAATTAAGCAAATATGCTCAAGAAGAGTACAAGGGAACATTGTACAGAATGCGCAATTTTGACTCAGACGACACAAAGCAACCAGCTCTTGTAATGTATCTCCATGGTGCTTCGGGACGTGGTAATGACAATACGTCACAAATGAAGCAGGGAGGAATAAAACTGATTGAAGACTATCTTGTCTCGCACAAGATGAATGCTTGTTTCGTCGTTCCTCAATGTCCTACTGGCTATATTTGGGCAGGCGATCCAGAAAATCCTGCATACATTCAGAATCTTATCCCTCTGATAGATTACATTGTCAAGGAAAAGAAGATCGATAGAAGCAGAATCTATCTTTTGGGAGTTTCAGCAGGAGGACAGGGTATCTGGAAACTGACAGCTGCCTATCCGGATCGTTTTGCTGCTTGCTTCGTTGCTTCAGGTCAAGCCATCGGGTATCAGGCACAAGATTTTGGAAAGACTCCTTTCTATATTACCGTAGGCAGTGAGGAGAGAAATCGTGTGCCAAGGCTTTCACGTTGGTATAGTGAACTGAACAGAATTAATAGCGACGTCAGATTTGACATTCTGCAAGGTTTAGGACATGGTGAGGCTTGCACACAAGCATTTACCACAGAACGTCTTGACTGGGTTTTCTCACATAAGTAAACATGATGAACGAAACTCTCGCCCGACTGATGAGGGCAATGATAAAGTATGACAGAGGAGATGTTCCTCGCATACAGCACTTTGTGAAGGTACATAACTTTGCTGCAACCATTGGTGTGACGGAAGGCCTTGATGAAGAAACACTCTTCATTCTTGAAGCAGCCGCCATCCTTCATGACATCGGCATTCATCCAGCAGAATCGAAGTATGGCAACTGCAACGGTAAGGCACAAGAAGAACTTGGTCCTGGTGAGGCAAGAAAGGTACTCGCTGAGGTTGGGGGATTCACTGTTGAACAGACAGAGAGAATCTGCTGGCTCATTGCCCACCACCACACATACCATGACGTTATGGATGCTGACCATCGCATCCTGCTTGAAGCCGACTTCCTTGTAAACTCTTTCGAGGACAAAATCTCAAAGGATGGAATCATCGCCTTCAGGAATAATGTTTTCCGTTCGGCATCAGCGATTGAGATGCTCAACAATATGTGGAATTGTAACAATGAAATGGATGACACGCATAGAGCAAGAAAAGAGAACTGTTAGGCAGATGGTCGAGGTTTACTGCCATGGGAAGAAGCACACGAGCAAAGGTCTTTGCGAAGAGTGTTCTGCCTTACTTGACTATGCTTACCAACGTTTGGATCATTGCAAGTTCGGTGAGCAAAAACCGACTTGCAAGAAGT
>JAKSJD010000022.1 GCA_024398435.1 Bacteroidaceae bacterium
AGGGTTGGTAGCCTAATACCAAGTTTCGTCTTTGAGGACTTAAACTTGAGGGGATTATCAGCAAGCTGGCAGGGGGAGATTTGGGGCAGAATCTGGTCGCAACGAAAATTGTAAAGGCTCGTCAAAGAAGCGGTTGCTTCAATGATGAGCCTTTGGTAGTTTCGTTAGCGTTTCTATTCCTTATGAGTTGTCGCTACTTTTGTTCAAGTCGCTAATTTCGTTAGCGACTTTTAGGGAAGCTATATCTTCTCTAAAAGCGATGGTGTCGGTTGCATCTGTAGCGACATCACTACTTGTGGATGTTGTGCCTTCATTGCCGTCAGCATCGTTGTCGCTGGATTTTGCATTTGCTTCATCTATAACTGATGCTTTTGCTTCGGCTACGACTGTTGTATTTGTTGAGGACTTTGGCTTTGCCTTGCCTATAGCCTTCTTTGCCTTGGCGTTGCAAGAGTTTGTCTCGCTCTGCTTTGCCTTACTCGCTACGAGGTCGTCAATGTCGTTGACAAACAACTGATAGAGTACCTGGATCCCTTCCTTATCGAATGTCTGCTTCTTGCCTTCTTTGATGTAAGAAAGCAATCCCTTGATTAACGCTCCTACATCTGAGTCGGAGCGACCACATGCAACCGCAAGATACTTGAGGTTGAGTGGAAGAATTTCTGCTTTGTTCATTTTGCTTGTTCTTTGTTTGAAATTTATAATGTCATAGATTTCAATTAGTATGTACGATTGGGCTTACGACGATGTGTCGCAAGGATCGCTGCATTCTGCTCTTCTGCCGTGAGTGGCACGGAGTTCCTGCGATGGCATTCAATCCACTTCTCCATCTCATCACGATAGAGAATCCATGTCTTGCCTGGTTTGCTGCCAGGCACCTCACCTCGCTCCAACTTCTGGTGGAGTGTACTAACTGGAATCCTGAAGATCTCGGATGCCTCCTTAACGGTTAGTGGTGTATGACGGTTTTCCGTCTTTTGCTGTGTTTGTCCTTTCTGAAGGCCGAACAGCATCGCCTTCATGCCCAGGACCTCATCGAGAATCTGGGCAACGACCTGCGGAAGGTCGTTGAATGTTAATGGCTCTTCATTCGTGCTTTTCATGCTTTTCTTGTTTTATGCTACATTCGTAGCCAATTCCTTTTTCATAGTGGAAGTAAAGGTCGCTGCGATTCAGGCGATCGAGCTTTATTTGACCAAAATCCGGCTTATGTGTGAAGTTCTTAAGAGTGTTGTGACTTATATCCTTGAACAAGTCGGGGAACATCGCTGTCATGAAGCGAATGCGACTCTCTCCATCATATTCGTAGTTCTTGCTCTTGGGAAGATTCATTGAGCGACTCATCCTCTCCGCAATATTCCAGATGAAGTGTCTGATATCGAGCGAAGTGAGTGATTCGCAAACTTTTACAGCCTTTGGCTCATGAGACGAATCCATAGTCCAAAGTCTGATATCGCTACAAACCGATGCGAAATCTTCCTTCGTAAGGAATGGCGGCATTACGTGTTCCACATATTCCATAATGATCTGGCATACCTTGTCCCTGTTCTCTGCATTACTTCTCAGTTTCTTCATGCATTGAGTCTCGTAAGAGTGTTTCTGTTCGTTGGTACTTGTAACGGCAGTCTCCATGTCACTATTTGGCATCTTCATGCTATTGTCGCTCGACTTTGTTGCGAGATACTGGTATATCGTCAATGGCAGATATACAAACAGGCTTGCATAGGTCAGTGCTATTAGCATGAATATGCTTATGAGTGATGTCACCTGAACGAAGATTCCGCCACCGAGGATATTGGATATCTCAAGCGAGACGAGGGAGGAAATGATGAATGCTATCGTCAGAGGAAATCCCCATACGATACATCTCTGTAGGTTCTTTGTGCCTGTGGAATACGCAGACAAGGTCGCAACGGTTGATGAAGTTCTTTCTTTCATTGTGCAAACATAGTTATTGTGCTTTTCTTTTATTGCCATCTTTGGCTGGTAAGTTATCCATGATGTGTGTCTTTCCGTTCTTGATCCCGTTAAGAAGTCTGCTGGTATCGCTACGGCATTGCGTTTTTCGATAGTAACTAGAAGACAATCGTGAAATACCAACTGCAAATGTAGGAATGATTTCTTCCACGGCAAAATTTTCCTTGCCATTATTGCCTGTTATTAACCATTCTTATAACTTTTGTCGCATCTGTCCCGATAAATGTTACATTGTTGATACATCATTTGGATGACTGCCATTATGTATTTATTCCTTACTCTTGCCCACTTCTCCCGCTCCTCCATTCTTCCCTTGTAATTCCCATTCCCCTCCCATTCTGGTTCGCTCAAAAATCGTTCAAAGTCCAATTAAACTCCAATTAAAGTCCAATTCAGCTCCAATTACAATTGAAGATGTATTGGAACTGAATCGGACTTTAATTGTTAGTATATCGAAGTATGAACTACGCATCTACGGTCTTTACTGCTGATACCTTAGGCTGTATCCTTGGCTTCAGGGTGATCCTGTCCACGCTCTGTCGCTTCAGCGGGTCGTTCATCTCGGCATAGATGGCTGTGGTACTCACGTTCTTATGGCCGAGAAGGTGCTTGACCGTGTAGATGCCCGTTCCTGCCTCTATCTGTAGTGAGCCGAATGTATGACGGGAACTGTGGAAGGTTATATCCTTTGTTATTCCTGCTGATGCTATCCATCTTGGCAGTATCTTCGTAATCGTATTGTATTTGAGGTCAGGAAGTACCCGATCATCTGGATTGTGCCTGCCTTCCTCATAGCCTATAAGGTCGAGTGCCTCCTTACTGATAGGATTGTTGATGATCTCATGTGTCTTTCTCATTCTTGTATGGACATGCATCTCATTATTGCCGTATGGCTGTATCTTGCCCCAAGTAAGGGCAAGGATGTCGCTTACTCTCAGTCCGGTAAGGCATGCGAAGAGGAAGGCTGTCTTTACCTGTGGGTTCTCGCACTCTGTCTGGGCAAGTCTGACGAGTTCGTCAGACGACAGCCATTCCTTCATCGTTGGCTCAACGTCTATCTTGTCGAGGAAACCGTTCGGATTCTCCTTTATCCTGTGCTCCTTATAGGCTGTATGGAGCACGGCACGAAAGCCAGACCAATATTGTGAGGCTGT
>JAKSJD010000023.1 GCA_024398435.1 Bacteroidaceae bacterium
AATTTGACCATATTTGACCATAATTTATTGGGGAATGTGGAAGAAAGATGATGATAATCCACTCAGAACACAATAACTTCGATAGCTCTGCCTGAAGGGATAGGGACTAAATCTAGCACAGGATGGCATTTTAATCCCTATCATAGTCGGATTTGGCTGATTTTCAATAAAATGCAGGTGTGATGGGGACAGAATACGCATTGGAAAGGATAATCCGTCCCTATCCTTATATCTGGCTTGATTGGTTGCAGAAATATTCCGCCGATATCTCTGCTTGGATTGCAGAAGGTGCTACAAAAGGTGTAGGACCTTCCACGGCGATAGCATGTATATGTCTTATATCCAATAAGTTATAAATAATCGATGCGTAAGGTGCATCACTGTTTGTAGTACCTTCGGCACAGCATCCTACGCCAATGTATCTCACAGGATTTCTGCTTCGATATGGGGAGTTCTGAACTTCATTCCACTAATCAGTCAATGACTTGGCTGTCATTTTTCTTGTCTGTCAAGCACTCTCTCTCTAAAAGCCGGCACATTTGCTTTCGAGACAGGAAGTACCTTCTCCGATCCGAATAGCTGGAGCTTATACCCAGCGGCATTACCTGAAACTTGAGTAATGAAGTTCAGATTTACAAGGAAAGCACGATGGATATGAATGATGAAGGAATATGGCGACAGCATATCTTCGATGTCATGCAGCGAACAACGCAGTCGCTTCTGCATGAGGTCCTGTCCAGTGAAAAACACTATGTTCACGTAGTTGGATACTGATTCTATATAGAGAATGTCCGAGGGATTGAGGATGATAGTCTCTTTGCTTTTGCCTTGCAGCCTCACCTTCTCCGGCAATGTCGGATTCCGCTTTGTCTGTCGTTTTGCTTCGAACTGGCTATTGAGTGACTGAAGTTCTTCAATTTGGTATCGCTGAACACGATTATAAGTGACGAAGATATAATAGGCGATGACAAAAGCTCCGACAGAGACAGCTTCTTTCAGATCATGGCAGAACCATTGGAGTGCCATGTTGCCATCATTATCACGCCACAGATAGTCCCAATGCTCCCACCCATAGCGGATGATGACGAAGAACTCTCCATCGAACACCGTATTGATCAGCATGCAAGGGATGGCTAAACAGAGCAGCCTCCTGACTTGATATTCCATTGGTTGAGAATAGTCGGCTGGTAAATGGCAGAGAAAGGAAGTAAACAGTTCACACAACATCAAAATGAGGAAGAAGCAGATGGCCTCTATCACATAATAATTGTATGGATTTGCGTTGGCCTTGATGAAGTCACGTGTCCCGAATGGTTCAAGCAACACGATGAAGAGGAAAAATCCGATACTATAGATGAGATAGTCGGTAAGTACGACACGAGGGATATGTTTCATGGTACAATGATACGTCATATCACATAAAAGACAAAATAATGGCTGGAATAGAACGCTGTTTGGGATATTTGGAAAGGAAACTGCCGTGTTTGGAAAAGAGTTCCAATCATCCCGAATCTTGACAATTGCACCGCGTTTTTGGCATCTGTCCCTAAGATTTTGAGGTTAATGCGGAAATCCTTCTCTTTGTACAGTGGCTCTGGCAGCATGCAATGCCAGAACTATTCAATAATTCAACAAAAAAGTAGTATGAAGAGAATCATTTTTATGGCGGCATTACTGCTGGTGGCAAGCGCTGCGGTATGCTTCGGACAGAACGAGTCCGCTATCAAAGGAAGAATCATTGACAAGAAATCAAGTGAACCGATTGGATTTGCGACTGTGGCCGTGCTGCATGCAGACAGTACAGTGGTCAACGGGACCATGGCTGAAGAGGATGGCAGTTTTGAGCTGAAAGCGGCGAATGGTCCTGCTATCTTGAAAGTGACTTTGGTCGGTTATAAGGACATTGATAAAGAAATTACGGTATCTGGTCAGGTCTTGAATGTCGGTGATCTGGCTTTGGAAGAGGACCAGCTGACATTGGAAGGAGCAGTAGTCCAGGCGCAACTGCCACGAACTGAACTTAAAGGCGATGCTGTGGTGACAAATATATCCGGATCTGTACTGGAGCACGCTGGCAATGCACAGGACCTGATGGCCAAGATACCGGGAATGATCAAACATGGCGGGAAACTCGAAGTGATAGGAAGAGGAGTGCCGGTGTACTATATCAACGGACGCAGGGTGCTTGACCCGGACGAGCTCCGCAGCCTCATGTCGGAAGAGGTCCGTTCAATCGAAGTCGTGAACAACCCCGGTGCTGCATACGGAGGCGAAATCAAGTCTGTAGTCCGCATCAGGACTGTCAGGCGGCAGGGTGAAGGATTCAGTTTCGCACTTACCAGCGAGGCAAGGAAGTATTTGACCACAAAGGATTTCGACCCTTCGTGGACAGTCCTGGACTTGAACTACAGGAAGGGCAGCATTGACTTTATCGGCAAACTGACATACTGGGACAACCATGGCTATGAGTATGCTGACATATGGGAGGGTGCATATGTCTCCGGCAAATTCTACGAGCAAAAAGGAACAATGGACATCAGACAGCATGCAGGAGGTACCCAGGCCCTGTTCGGAATAAATTGGCAGATAAATGAGAACCATTCCGTGGGCTTTCAGGTTCAGAACAAGGCACAGCTGTTCGGTAATTATAAGGAATCAGTCGAAGAAGATGTCTTCATGAACAGCCTAATAATCGACCACCTTGCATCTGCTAATGACTGCAACATGCTGAAAAGCGGCGGTTGGCTGGGCAATGTGTACTATAGCGGAAAGGCGGATAAACTTGAGATTGAATTCAATACAGATTTTCAAACGAATGACGAATCGAACAGAACTG
>JAKSJD010000024.1 GCA_024398435.1 Bacteroidaceae bacterium
CCTCTACGCCACCAATACCCGCACCATAGAAAAAGGCGAGGTAAAAGAGAGCTTCGGGGTAGTCCTGATTTGCTGCTGGCTCAATATATTCGAATGCCTTAGCATCATCCTTCTCAACTCCAGTACCCTGAAAATAGCATACACCAAGTTCAAACAGAGCCCTTGGATAGCCCTGACTTGCTGACTTTTCAAACCACTCAATGGCAACCTCTTCACCACCATTACACTTATACAACCAAGCAAGATTACACTGAGCAACAGCATCGCCCTGCTCAGCAGCCTTTGTGTACCACTCAAACGCCTTCGCCTCATCCTCCTCTACACCCATACCCAACTCATAGTGCCAGGCGAGATTGCACTGAGCCGCCATGTCACCTTGCTCAGCACCCTTCAAATACCAGATAAAGGAGTTTTCATAATCTTCCTGGCGCTCATATATCAGACCGATATTGAAGCAAGCCGACACACTTCCATGCTCTGCAGCCTTGACATACCACTCCAAGGCTTTCTGAGGGTCAGCTTCTACACCTATGCCATTACTATAGAAAACACCAAGGTTGTACATGGCTTCTTTTTCGCCCTGACTGGCAGCCTCAGAATACCAATGTATTGCCTTGCTAAAATCCTGTTCAACACCCTTGCCTGAAAGATAGCAGTCTGCAAGATACGTCTGAGCCACTACATCGCCCTGCTCAGCATTATTTATCACCCATTCAAGGTTGTCAAAGTTGTTTGTCTCAAATTCAATTACATTTTCATTCATAGTTTTGAAATTTTACTTATATTATACGAGTTTCGTTGGAGGCAACACTCAGGCGTTCTATTTCCATAGTTTCCTGAAGAACGCAAAGATACCGCCCAACGTTGATTCAGCCTTTATCGACTTGAAGATTTTAGGGAATCTCCTGTGCTCACGGAATGATTCCAGAGCATCGGCAGGAACATATAGTGTGCATCCCTCAACTTCATGCAATGCATCCTTGACAATCTTCAGGTTCTTAGCATCCGAATGCTTGAGATGCACCTCCTTGAGCGAACTGCATCTGCCGAATGCCATTGTTGAGATAGATTTCACGTTCTCAGGTATCTCAACGGAAATCAGAGATTCACAAGCATAGAAGGTTTTCATTTCAATCTCGGTCAAAGTTGCAGGAAGCACAACGTATCTCAAGGATTTACATTCATCGAAAGAAAACATTCCAAGTCTTTCCAAGCCTTCAGGAAACACAATCGACTCAAGAGCCTCGCACCTGCTAAACGCACTATCGGCAATAACAGTCAAGGTTTCTGGCAATATCACGGAAGTCAGTTTGGTACATCCGGAAAAGGCATGCGCTTCTATCTTCTTTATGCCTTCTGGCACGATGACTTCAGTAGCATCCTTATCACACTTCATCACAATAGAACCCGTCTTGTCGAATGTAAGGGGACTCTCTGAATTTCCCGTTCTTCTTGTTTTGTCAGGGATTTCCTTCTCCAACCAGTTTTTCTGCGTGATGAAATCTTTGAACACACCAAACACATCATTCTTCTGACATTCTTTCAGCGCGAAATCCGAATGAGTAATGAGAGTACAATCACCAATGCCTGAGAATGCATTCTCATGAATCTCCACCATGTAAGGGTCAATCACAAGAAAACTCATTTCCGACAACATCTTACAATCAGAGAATGCGCCATCACCTATATGATTTATCGTTATCGGGAGCACGACAACACGAAGATTAGTGCAGTTGGCAAAAGCGAAGTCGCCTATGGATTTCAGACCAACAGGAAGAGTTATTTCCTCCAAGCCTACACAGCCATCAAAAGCATGATTGCCAACAGACTCAAGATGACTTGACGGGAAATATATCTTCTTCAGCAACTGACACTCAGAAAAGGCATTTTCGGCAATATTCCTGATGCTATTCGGTACGACAAGAATACTTCCTTTCCAAGTTGGATTTACACGAAGAAGAGTTGTTCCGTCAGCACTATACACTACATCATCTATCGTTACCTCCGTGTCTTCCTCAAGTTCTGAAGTATCTGTTTCAACCGTGGCGACATCAGCTTTACGTTTTGCGAAATCTGCATCAAAGGCATCAGCGGCAACATTGTCCACTCCATCAGGAACAATGGCATCAACAAGTGATGGACAGTTGGCAAATGCCTTGCTTCCTATGCTTCTCAATTCCGCTGGCATCTTCACCTCTACAAGATTGCTGCAGCCATCAAACGCATGTTCGCCAATGATTCTGACACAATCAGAGAGACTCACGCTTACCAGATTACAACAATGCATGAACGCATTTCTTCCTATAAGCATGACACCATCAGGAATGCAGAATGACTTGGATTTGTCTGCGGCAGGATATGAGATTAGCAAGCTGCCACTTTTACTGTACAAGACTCCATCAACAGCCTTGAACTTCGTATTACCATCTGCAACGGTGAATGCCTCGATATTGACACAATGGGAGAATACCCCCTCATCAATATCCGTAACATTATCAGGGATTTGAACATTAGTTGCATCAGTCTGACAACCAATAATCACATTACCAGTTGAATCAAACTGTAAGTCGCCATTATAATCAGTCATGAAACAATTCTTTTTTTGTATAGCAAGAGTTTTACCCGCCTTTAACAATTCGGCAACAAAGATACGAAAAAAATCTAACAATCTACCTATCTACCTACCATTTTTTTGGTAGATGG
>JAKSJD010000025.1 GCA_024398435.1 Bacteroidaceae bacterium
AGTGGGGAATCGTGTCCTTGGATGTGGCAGAATGTATGGCAGACTTGGAGTAGCCAGTGAATGCCACAGCCTCGTCAATGGTGAGGATGGCATGAGGATCCTGCTGGCTTCCTCCGCTCTGAATCCACTCCACAATGATGCCTAACTTCTCGTCAATGTTGGCGAGAAGAACAGGCACATCATTGAAGGTGGGTTTGTTATGAGTTTCATCGTGCATACACAATTTCTATTAAAAGGTTGGTTACTTAGTGCAAAAACTCACTCGATACGTTCTGCCTCTGATACATGAAAGTAGAAAGTATCGTTACATCCTTTTGCATTCTTTTTCCCTTCTACCTATGTCTCGATATTGACAATAGGGAATGAAAAAATGCTTTAGTAGCTCGTCTTCGCACGTGAACATTATATAAAATTACATTGGTGTCACTGTTGTTAAGGAGGTACTTTCTGGGTACTCCCTTTCAGAATGCCTGTACTGCTTTCCAAATATATGCAAGTGACATGCACCTCACCAAGGAGGTGGACGGATGTAGGTAAGTGGCATCATGCTCATTTGCTTTCTCTGCGTTTCTTGGACAGATACTGCTGAGCCTGCTGCTCGATTTCCTCCTGCGATGCAATGCGATTTCCTGTAAGCCAGTGGTCAAGGTCTGCCTGTGCGAAGAAGCAGAGCTTGTTGTTTGGCTTGTAATATGGAATCGCGCGACGCATCATCAACTTGTGAAGATAGCTAGTCTTCAGACCAAGATAGGCTGCTGCCTGTGCTGTGGTCAAGAGCGGATTTTTTACATTTTCCATATGACAAAATTTGCGTTAAACTTCTTGTTCTATGCCATCCCAAACCGTGGTTTTCAAACCTCTGATTTTGAATGGTTTTCGACTGCAAATTTCGCCATATTTTTAGGTGGTCACAAGTTGCCTTTGTGTGTTTTTCTGAGATAAAGCAAAAGCGTCATACTGCTGATAATGAGCAATATGACGCTTTCGAAAAATGCGGTTGTGTGGTAACCGTGTGATTTTATGTGGTCGTTTTCCTGCCTTTACATTCTCATGATGGTTTTTACCGTCTGAAAGAACTCTTTGTTAGCCTCTGAACCACTCTTTTCATCCACATCGTTATAGTGTGACTTGTAGTAGGACTCGCTGATCTTGCAAGATGCCAGAATTCCTTTGAGCCAAGGCTTTTTCATTTCGGTTATGGCAGGTAGCTTATGCTTCAGGAGCTGGCTTATGAGATAGCACATTCTCTGCTTCTCGCCATCAAGGATTCTGACAGGCACAAGGGAGGCACGCAAGTTGAAGAACTCGCACAGGTCTAGCTTGGTAGCCGCTTCAAACTGTTTTCCGTTGCAATATCTGTAGATATGGGAACAGTCTTCAACATCCAGGTAGTTGTGATGGTGGTCCAATGGATATGAATTTACTTCTGCCATGCCTATTCTCCTTTCGCTTTAGTGATGGTGTCGATGATGGACTGGGCAATGCCTTTCATGTAGTAGAATACTATAGAAAGGTCTTCAAGAGAGAATATCAATGCACCACTGCATCGCTTTACCTCGTTATCGTATGCAGAATGCAGTTCGTTCACCTTGGCATGGTGGATGTCATATTCAGCCTTTACTGCATCGCACTGTTCATCCTTTGTCTTGAACTCGTCGCTATCCATTGGGAGATAATCAAGTCGGTTGCTCAGATGCTGGTATTCCTTCCAGAGTGGAGTGGCAATAGCAATCTCCGCTTTTTCGGCATCCTCGTAAGGCTTTATGTGTGCCTTGAAAAGAGACTTGTTGTCAATAGAGTCGAATGCTTGCTGATTGTCAAGGTACAGCTGGTAGCACTCTGTAACCTGTTCCTTCAACACTTTGGCATCTGCAAGAAGCTGGTCAATGTCTTCGCCAGAATTGAGGACTGCCTTTGCATAGTCTATGATAGGGTTGGTGTTGTTGTACTCCTTATATAATATATAGAGGGAGAAAAAGTCTTCAAAGCAGGATGGAGTCGGCAGAAGCGACCTCATAAGTTCCTTCATT
>JAKSJD010000026.1 GCA_024398435.1 Bacteroidaceae bacterium
TCTTATCGTTTTGCAAATGGCTATGACAATTTCGTTGATGCATTGGCTGAAAAATTCCCGCACCAGCGTCAGAATTTGAAAAACTTCGTCGACTTTCTTTCTAAGGTCGGCGACAATATCTTCAATCAGTTTTCTCCAAAGGATCTTGATTCATTCTATACCGCTTCCCTATTCGGACAGTCGGCTTACGATTTCTTGAAGGAGACATTCACTGATGAGGATTTAATAAACGTCGTTTCCGGAACAAGCCTCAAACTTGAGTTGAAGAAGGAGACGTTGCCTCTTTATACTTTCGCACAAATCAACGACAGTTTCATCCGCAGTGCCTACCGTTTGAAAGGTGGTGGCGGACAGATTGCAGACTCGCTTGCCGCCGACATCGAGAAGATGGGCGGTATTGTGAAGAAGAACGCAAAAGTCGAAGAATTGGTGGAGGTCGACGGTAAGATAGCATACGCACGTCTTGCCAACGGAGAGGAAATCCAGGGAGAGACATTCATCTCAAGTGCACATCCGTCAGCCACATTGGATTTGGTGAAGGAAAGCACAAAGATTCGCAAGATCTATCGTGGCAGAATTTCTCGTCTGCAGAACACAACAGGAATGTTCACTGCCAATATCAAGTTGAAGAAAGACGTTCTGCCATACTTGAACCGCAACCAATATTTCTACAACACAGACGATGTGTGGAATGTATGCGACGGAGACGATTCACAAATCAAGGGAGCATTGATGAGTTATCAAGTTCCAGAAGACGGTGGAGATTACGCAGATAACGTCGACATCATTGTGCCTATGTCGTGGGCAGCAGTTGAGCAGTGGAACGGAACAAAGGTAATGCAGAGAGGCGACGACTACGAAGCAATGAAACAGAAGAAGGCAGAGGATTGCGTAGAGTTTGTTTCAAGATATGTTCCAGAGTTAAAGAATGCAGTAGACACGATCTACACAAGCACTCCACTTACATATAAAGATTATGTTTCGACAGTCGACGGTTCTGCTTACGGAATCCGTAAAGACTACAACAACGTCATGCAGACATTGTTGACTCCACGCACACCGATCGAAAATCTGTTGTTGACAGGACAGAGCCTCAACCTCCACGGCATCCTTGGAGTGTCGATGACATCATTGTTCACGACAGCCGAAATCGTCGGCATGGATACAATCAAAGAGGATTTATCATTATAATAAGGATCGCAAAGGGCGATCAAAATAAAGCACTCATTATGAAAGCACTTTTCATCGGTGGCACAGGCACCATCAGCATGGCAATCACACGTTCACTTGCCACAAATCCAGATTGGGAACTATACGTATTGAATCGAGGAAACCGTTCATCTGAACTTCCTTCCAACGTCAAGGTTATAAATGTAGCCGACGTGAATGATGAAGCCGCAGTGGCTAAAGCAATCGAAGGATTGACATTCGACACTGTCTGCGATTTCATCTGTTTCCACAAAGAGCAAATCGAAAGAGACATCCGTCTATTCAAAGGCAAGACACGCCAGTTTATGGTGATCAGTTCAGCCTCAGCATATCAGAAACCATTATCATCCCACGTCGTGAATGAGGCAACTCCACTTGCCAATCCATACTGGCAGTATTCACGTGAGAAGATTGAGATTGAGGAGAGATTGATGCTTGAATACCGTACCAACGGATTCCCTATCACCATCGTCCGCCCAAGCCACACTTACGACGAGCGCAGCATTCCACTTGGGGTTCACGGTAAAAACGGAAGCTATCAGGTGGTTAAAAGAATGATGGAAGGCAAACCAGTTATTGTCCACGGAGATGGCACATCACTATGGACAATGACACACAACTCCGATTTTG
>JAKSJD010000027.1 GCA_024398435.1 Bacteroidaceae bacterium
ATTGCACTGTACGTTAAAGACATTGTTGTAGATTGGAGTGGTGGCGGAGGCACAAAAGACGTTGAGAACAATACATTCAATTATAAAAAGTATGCCAATAACTATTGGGATATACACGACCTAAACACAAACATATATAGCAAGGTGGTGTTTACTTTCGCCCAAGCGGTTAACTACGAGCACATGAATGTGACAGTGACTTATAGCGATGGCAGTAACACCAATGATGTTATAGAGAGCGGAGCCACCAGCCATACACTGACGTTTGAAGAGAACAAAACAATCGTGAAAATAGCGCTATCGTTAGGAATGGACATCCCAGACGACAACGCTACCATTCACTTTGGAAGTGTGATTATACATGCGAAAAACTCTACTGGAAACATAAGCACAATGCCTGTCAAGTCTCCTAAACTTGGAACAGGTATGGGAAATCCGTTACTCGACTTCTTGTTTTGTGCAGACCCGACAGCCATTGAGTACAATGGACGGCTTTATGTTTATGGAACAAACGACCACCAGCAATACGAAGAAGCCGAAGTTAATAGTTATGAGGCAATCAAGACGTTAGCGATGATGTCTACCGACGACATGGTCAACTGGACATACCATGGCTTAATTCCTGTCGGCGATATTGCTCCATGGATAATGGCATCGTGGGCTCCAAGCATCATCAGCAAACCACAAGCCGACGGCAGCACACTTTTTTCTCTTTACTTCTCAAACAGTGGTTGGGGGGTAGGCGTTATTCAGGCAAAATCTCCCGTTGGCCCATGGACCTCCCCTTTAAGTGCGAGCCTGATTGATGGCAAAAATCCTATTGTTGCGGGTAGTGGCTCAATTTTCGATCCAGGTGCAGTAATTGACGACAACGGAGATGGATGGATATCTTTTGGTAACGGACAGGGATGGATTGCAAAACTGAATCCTGACTTACACTCTTTTGCTTCTGACCCGGTAAAGACTCCATCTTCCTTCCACTTCGAGGCGAATGAACTAAACTACATCAATGGAACCTATGTCTATACCTACAACAACGATTGGGAAGACCATTCTTCGTGGACCTGGGGTGGCGTCGCTCCAACAGCTTGCAGCATGGCATACTTCACAAGCACCGACCCACTAAACCCCGATTCGTGGACCTATGGCGACAACTATTTCAAAAATCCAGGCGATAATGGCATGCCATATTGCAACAACCACACACATCTTCACAAATACCAAGACAAGTGGTATCTTTTCTACCAAGCGAACGTATTGGAACCGTCAATAGGATCGAGTGGTGGGTTCAGAAGTATTTTGGTCGATGAAATTGAGGTTGATGAAGAGAATGTAAGCATCAGCGAATGTAAGCCAACCTACGAGGGTGTTACTGCTATTAAGAATATCAATCCATATACAGATCAATATGCTGCAACAGCAGCTGCAACCCTCGGCATAAAATACATACCGACAAAAGAAGCCGGACACATGGTAGCCACCATTGGCACACCGAGCAAGTCGGCATCGGTGCCTTCTGAGGGTATTATTGAGGTGCGAAATGTAGAATTCACAGGCAATGGCAACCTAAAATGCCTGATGAAAGGCGAGGGTACGGTTTCGATACGATTAGACGACAAGAACGGCAAGGACATTGCAACCATTGCTTGTCTTGACGACAATTGGCAGAGCAAAACGACCGTGACTGAAGGAGAATTGAAAGGAACGCACACCCTTTACCTAATACTGAAAGGGAATGTGCAGTTAGATACTTGGCAATTTGTTGA
>JAKSJD010000028.1 GCA_024398435.1 Bacteroidaceae bacterium
CCATCGCCATAAGTTCCCTGATATGTGCCTTCCTCTTATTCATTCCGGCTGCAAAAATACGAAATAAATAGTGAATTATACATAAAAATCATGCTATTTGCAGCTAATCATTTGTTTTTTGTTGGCTCTAGTCTAACATTAGGTTGGTTTACACTAATACAGGTATCTCAGGCCTGTTGCCAACCTCCAGAGACCTTACTGTCATCAAGGCTTTTGCCGAGGCTTCAAACAACAGGGATATCTTGTTGTCCAGATACACCTTGCTGTATTCCACCACATTGCTCCATGTCAGATAATTGTTCAGATACTTTGTGGATACTCCGTTAAAATACCCTATAAACTTCTTCAGTCTGCTATGGTATCCATTGATTCGCTGTATGTTGAACGAACCTTTCGATCTCTTTCCTCCGACTATCTGAACCAGATTCAGCTCGTTCGACTTGGCAAATCCCTTGTACGAAGCATCCCCGTCGCTACAGAGGGTCGACCCCGATGCTATTCGATTTCCGAGAACCAGCTGCAGTCCTTTGATAGAGCACTTGCCGAGCTTGGCTATCCTGGAGGCGGAGTTCCCTTTGGCATCCACCGCGCACGGCACACACACCAACTCGTCAGAAAGGCCCCTCTGATGAATCTCGCTCCCCCTCCGCCTTGCCAGTCTTTTGCTGTCGTCCTCGAAGTGTTTGGAATTGCCCTTGTATGATACAGGAAAGAATGTCTCGTCTGATTCCACGACTCCGCTCAACAGGGCAGAATCGCCTGCCTTGGATATGGCATCCAATATCTTGTGCCTCCACACAAATGCCGTATTGTGTTGTATTCCGCATTCCTTCGCACACTTATCCAACGACTTGTGGTCTGCCATACACTGCATGAACTTCCTCCACACATCAGCACTCTTCCTTGTTCCCTCGAATATCGAGTTCGTCCGTAGTGTGAAAGTCTTTCCGCATTCCATGCAACGGTATCTCTGGGTGCCGTTCCCCCTGTGTCCGTGCTTCTGTATGTGCTTCCCTCCGCAATGGGGACAGACTCTGCCTTCCGAAAATCGCTGAGGAAGGAGGTACTCGTCATGATTCTCCTTCTTCTCATTCTCTGTATACAACATGTCCTTGAGTCTGGCCTGCTCCAGTACGGTCATCTGCTTGACCTTCGCCATAACCTCTTCTGCTGTGATATATTCGCTCATTTTGTGTCGTTTTCTATGTATAACGGAAATACCCACCAATTATTGCTCTAGAGCCAATCAAACAAAAGAAGCC
>JAKSJD010000029.1 GCA_024398435.1 Bacteroidaceae bacterium
TGTTGATGCTCGGCTGGCAAGTATTCACGCAAGTCAGCAATGAAATCGTCAGGCAACTGTATATTTTCCACTATTATCTATCTAATTTAAGCACCATGCAAGAACGAGCAGGAATGTATAGTTTCAACCATTCCTTACCTGCTGATGTATGATTTGTATCTTCCATCGTGAAATGCTCCTGATTCTCATCCACCAGGCCAAAACCACCAAACTTATTTGAGTCTGATGATAAGACCATAGTATATTTGCCTGCTGGGGCAAGGATTCCGTAATCAGTAAACGATTTGTTTGGATGAAAATTGAAGACGAACACAAGTTCCTCTCTACGGAACGCAAGAACCTGGTCTCCACTATTATCCCAAAGCACCTCAATTGGGCACTGGTTGAATTTATGAATACTGCTGACAAGTTTGATGATTGCCTTGTCCCAGTCTCCTAAATATTTGTATTTCAAATCAGTGTCGTCTACCAAATGCCACTGACGACGGGCGTATTTGTATGACCAACCGTTTCCTTCACGTGGAAAATCGATCCATTCTGGATGTCCAAACTCATTACCCATGAAGTTTAGATAACCACCGTTGATTGACGACAATGTGATTAGTCGGATCATCTTGTGGAGTGCGATTGCACGGTCGAGCATATATGAACTGTCGAATAGTCTCGACATGTGCCAGTACATATCGGCGTCGGCAAGACGGAACATGATTGTCTTGTCTCCAACCAATGCCTGGTCGTGGCTCTCTGCGTAGTTGATAGTCTTCTCTTCAGCTCTATGGTTGGTTAGAACCCAAAGAATATGTCCTGGTTTCCACTCCTCATCCTTAACCTCCTTGATCATCTTGATCCAGAAGTCTGGAATACCCATGGCAAGACGGTAGTCGAATCCCATACCTCCGTCTTCGATCTTAGCTGCGACGCCTGGCATTCCGCTCACCTCTTCTGCGATTGTGATTGCGTATGGATGAACCTGATGGATAAGCTTGTTTGCCAAAGTCAAGTAGCAAATTGCGTCGCCATCCTGATTGCCATTGAAATAGTTGTCGTAGCTTCCGAAAACGTTGCCCATCGCATGGTCAAGGAAGAGCATTGAGCTTACACCGTCGAAACGGAAGCCGTCGAATTTGAATTCGTCAAGCCAATATTTACAGTTGGAAAGCAAGAAGTGAAGCACTTCTGG